>JADKHH010000029.1 GCA_016721905.1 Candidatus Opimibacter skivensis
GTATAGCCATTTTCCTTGGCGCTACGGCATCACTATGGCTGTCTTGACTTGCTCGAGGATGGGGCCAGTAAGGATTCTCTTTTATCCACAAATTTGTTTTTGCATATCTGGTCATAGGCGAGGATCTTGTTGCGCTCTTCTTCGAGCATAGCTGTCTCCGTTTCCTGAGCCTTTGGGGTGATCTCGACGGCCTGGACTTTGCGCTCAAGCTCCTGGTATTTGAGCTGGAAATCACGTCATCTTTTTCACCTTTAGCCTGAAGCTGTTTGCCGAGGGCTTCCAGGTTTGATTCAGCTTCTTTTACCTGCGGCATACCTTCGGGGATGCTTCCGGAGTTGACAAATGAGTTCTGTGCCTAGCGGTCACGGTCAACATTAAGCCAAAGGCTGCTGTCAGGGCATATTTCATTATTGTTTCATGTACGTCTGAGGTGTTGATTTTAAAAAGTTTGCAAAGTAATGATTTGATCTTTAGGGAAACGACCCGGATGATATCATCCGTCTTGTCATATTCGGGTTGGAAAGATCAGGCCGCTGCTGCCGCCTTTATCAAAGATAAAGTCAAATCCACGGTCATCGGCATAGGTCACCAATAGCGCCATAAACCCTTTCCCTGTATGGGTTGTACGTCCTGGCGTTTCCGGAACAGGGCACCCTCGGGCCGAATTTTTCCTTCTGCAGATCCCTTACCTGCTTTTCACGCTCCATGATTTCTTCTTCTTTTTTCTTTCGGGCATCTTCGGAGAGGAGGACCTGCTCAGCCTGAGTACTTGTTGACATAGCCTTGATCTGGTCATACTCAAGCGCGATCTGCTGGCGCCATTCGGCAGCGATTTTGTCCCCGGAGTTCGACCTGGGCAGCCTGGTAATCCGGCATTTCCTGCAATACCTTGGTGATATCCACGATCGCAATACGCTGGGCGCTGAGGAGGTGATCGTTCCGAGGTCAACATCAAGGAACAAAAAGGTGATTTTATTCATGGTTTAACATTATGTGATTGAATAGATCTTGTAGAGACGCCAAAAATACTTCAATTATTGGCTCACTTTCGTGTGATCAGACGATAGGTGTTCTTAAAAGTTTCATAGCCTTACCCATAGGTTGTGTAGACTAATGATATTAAACGCCTCAATGGTAATAACTAATATATTTTTAATGTCGAATACAACATTTCTTTAACCATCATTTAACGGAATGGTAAACCAAATTAACATGGCCCCAAGGTATGTTTAATTTTGGGGCATGGATCATTACGTATTGATGGGGCTGAACTGACCGTTGAAGATATCATCGGCATCACCTCAGCTAAGCTCACCTTGTCCAGAAAAGAGTGTGGCAACTGCATCGCCGACAACCGGGCCGCTCTTGAAAATCTGCTCAGGAATTCCGGGAAAGATATTATGGGATCAACACCGGTTTCGGATCCCTCTACTCAGTGACCGTGTCCCCTGATGGGTTGCAACAGCTCCAGACTAACCTGCTCCAGATCTCATACCTGTGGTGTCGGACCAGCCGTGCCGCAAGCTGTTGTACAGTTGACCCTGCTGATGAAGATTATCAGCCTGGCCCGTCAATCAGGTGTGCGAAAGGTGATCCGGTTTTTGCTTGACCTCTATAACCTCCATATCACTCCTGTAGTGCCAATGCTTGGTTCTTTGGGCGCCTCCGGAGACCTGGCACCATTAGCTCATCTCTGCCTGCCCATGATCGGCGAAGGCGAGGTGGTATATAAGAGAGAACAAATGCCTGCCGCGAAAGCACTGATACTGGCAGGACTCGATACGATCGACCTGGAACCAAGGAAGGGATTAGCCCTGATCAATGGTACGCAGTATTCACTTGCATGGTTAGTATATTCCATCAACAGTGCCCTGCGACTATCTGAAGTTTGTGAAATGACAGCAGCCATGTCGATAGATGCATTTGATGCGCATCCGTCATTTCTGGACGCTGGTATTCATGCCGTTCGGAAACAGGTAGGACAAATGCAATCAGCCGAAGCCATCAGCAAGTGGCTGGATGGTAGTGAAGTGATAAAGAAAACCAAGGAGCATCTCCAGGATCCATATTCATTTCGTTGCGCTCCGCAGGTTCATGGCGCATCCAGAGATGTCATTACCTATGCAAAAACAATTGCGGACAGGGAAATAAATGCGGTGACAGATAATCCGCTTGTGTTGGGCGATGGGGATGATGTCCGTATTGTCTCTGGTGGAAATTTCCATGCACAACCGTTGGCACTGACTTCTGATTTTCTTGCGCTTGCATTGCTGAGTACGGGAAGTATTTCTGAAAGAAGATCCTATCTTTTACTCGGAGGCAAACGCGGATTACCACCGACCCTTGCCCAAAACCCCGGTCTCGAATCCGGTATGATGATCTGCCAATACACTGCCGCTGCGATCGTCAACAGAAATAAAATCCTTTCACATCCGGCATCCACAGACTCCATTATCTCCAGCGCGGGACAAGAAGATCATGTAAGTATGGCGGCGAATGCAGGCATCAAGCTCTATGAAATCATCAACAACGTCTGGAAACTATTAGCAATAGAATGGATGATCAGCGCACAAGCCCTCGAATACCGCAGACCGCTGAAGACTTCACCGCAACTTGAACAAAAGCATATAGCTTATCGGTTGCAGGTACTTCCTTTATCGGGCGACAGGTCCCATTCATCTGATATCGATATGACAGAGAACTTTCTACGCCAGATTTCCTTTAGCAGGACCTGACCGAACTACAGCAACAACTAAAAGAAAGTTTACAGGAGCTTGAGACGATCCGCAAAGTCAGCGAACACACTGCCCAACTGAGAGAACGTCTTGCCGCTGAAGAAAAAGCATTGTTGGTGATGGAGACCACACTCGCCAAGGAACAGCGTGATGTCGAAACATTGGAGCGTGAAGGACTGACCTCTATGTTTCGAAATTTATAGGTGACCGTGAAGAAAAACTGGAAAAGGAAAGAGAAGAATATCTCCGGGCTTCCCTGCGATTCAACGAACTCTTTAAATCCGTAGAGCTCATCCGTTTCGAACTCGATTTACTTTCCAAAAAAGAACAATTACAGGAGACCGTAGCACGGAGAGTCGAAACCTTGATTGCTTATCGCGAAAAGGAACTCATAGACCTTGATCCGAAAGTTGCGTTGGTACTGAAGGGCATCAACCAACAAGCCGATAAGCTCCACAAATACAGTGTCCAGGTAGAAGAAGCCCATGCAGCCGGCATGAGAGCCATTGAACTTGTGCGTGGATGTGAACAAAATCTGATTGAAGCACAGCTCATGGGGCAGCGTGATATGTGGGGCAGTAAGTACCAAGGCACCGGACACCGCAAGCATGACGCTATCGACCGTGCAAGAGATCTGGCTTATCGTTCACGTCACGAGCTCATCCGTTTCGGCAATGAATTACAGGATGTCTTTAAAGGCATGCAACTCGACGTCAATATGACGATCGAAGATTTCGGACGATTCACCGATGTCTTTTTCGATAACCTTATCACCGATTATCTCATCCAGCAAAAGATCAGCAAATCACTTGTCAACGTCAATGGCACGCGACAACGTCTCGATTATATCATGCTGAGCGTGGATAGCGAGCGTGGGGTGATACGAGAGAAACTGGAGAGGCTGGAGGAAGAGAGGAAGAAAATTGTAGTTAGCAGTTAGCAGTCGGCAGTTAGCAGTATTTAGTAGGCGGTAAGCAGTCGGCAGTAATAAGTTATGTGTTTTTTGAATTGCAGCCGAAGGCTGCAATTTCATTGATTTCGTTAAGCGTTGATTGTATCTACGCTTTCATGTCTGCAAATTTTCAATTTGCGTATTTTAGAAATCACTAACCTCAATTTCAATCAAAGCAGGTAAGCCTACATAATTGCGCATACTACTATACAACCAATCTTCAGGACGTTCAACCCATCCAGCTCGTACAGGATTTTGATGGATGTAATTCAATTTCTGCAAGAAAAATGGCTGATGTATAATCAATTCAGCATGGTTTCATGCCTCCAGAATTGGTGTTGGCTATTCCTTGAATTATATTTTGCAGCAAACTCAAATCGCTTAATCATCCAATCCCTACGGCTCTCGGCAACCTGATTTATTGTTTTAATGATCTTTGAAGCTGTGAACCTTTTAAAATCATGGATAAGGTCTGGTAAGTTTCCCTCTTTTGCCCTCATGATGCAATGCACATGGTTGGTCATGAGTACATATCCCCAAAGTTGTAGCCCTTTTTCTTTTCTACAGAATGAGAAGCTGTCAAGGATAATATCCCTGTAGATCTTTCTAGTAAATATGTCCACCCAATTTACTACCTGAAAGGTCAGGAAGTAGGTTTCGGCGGGATAATCAATTTGGTATCCGGTTGGCATTTTTTATTGAAAAATAGGGCCTGGATATATAAGAGTCGTAAGTCTTGCGTAAGTAAACGTAAGTATCCGTTTATGCAAATTAAAATTTGGAACGTTCAAGCGTAGATACAATCAACGCTTAACAATATTTGCAATAAATGCAGAAGAAGCCTGCATTTATTGCATCAACTAGATTTTTATTAAATTTTCAATTTGCTATTCACTCCAATCGCTCAGTCTCTCCCATCGCAGGTATTTCAATATGCTGAAATCCGTTTTCGCGCAGATAGGAACGCCATGCCTGCTGGGTATCGTACTCGCCGTGCACGAGGAAGAGTTTCTTGAGTTTTGATTTCTGGTTATAGACAAAGTCTTTCATCTCATCGCGGTCGCCATGGGCAGAGAATGAGTCCATGACTTCGACATCGGCTTTGACCTCCATGTATTGATTGAAAATCTTGAGTCCGGGGGCACCTGCGCGGAGTTTGCCACCGGGAGTGTCGGGACTGCAATAGCCGACGATAAGGAAGGTGGCACGTGGATCTTCGACATTATTGAAAAGGTGGTGCTTGACACGGCCTGCATTCATCATGCCGGAGGAGGAGATGATGATGCAGGGTTCCTTGCTGTTGTTAAGCGATTTTGATTCTTCGGACTGGCGGATATACGTCAGATCATTGAAGCCAAAGGGATTATTGTCGATGAGCATGTATTCACTCAGTTGGTTGTCGAAGCACTCGGGATGAGAACCATAGACAGCCGTGGCATTGATGGCGAGCGGGCTATCGACATATACTTTCACCTTGGGCAGGAGGCCTGCTGTATTAGCCTGGTCAAGGAGATACACGATCTCTTGGGTGCGGCCCACGCTGAAGGCTGGGATGATCAGCTTGCCGCGTTTTTCAAGGCATGTTTTCTTGATGATACGGAGGAATCGTTCCATTTCATTGGGCTGTGATTCATGGATGCGGTCACCATAGGTGGATTCGCAGATGAGGTAATCACATTCGGGCATCGGTTGAGGGTCGCGTAGGATCGGACGATGCGGGCGACCTATGTCTGCCGTGAAGCCGAGCATCGTCGTCTTTCCATTTTCCTTTATCTCCAAAGTCACGGATGCACTCCCGAGTATATGGCCTGCGTCACTAAACAACACCCTGACATCGTCATGGATCTTGTGCCATTGGTCATAGCCATAGCCCACAAACAACTTCATGGCGGTATCAACATCCATGGACGTGTACAGTGGATCCCTTATGGCGATGCCTTCTTCATCTCTGCGGTCCACATTTTTTTTGTTGAAAAACTCAGCATCCTTTTCCTGGATATGGGCGCTGTCCAGGAGCATGATCGTACAAAGGCTGCGTGTGGCATGCGTCGAATGGATAGGCCCTTTAAAACCATCCTTGACGAGCTTTGGTAACCTGCCGCAATGATCGATGTGGGCATGTGAAAGCACAACGCAGTCTATTTCCTCCGGATTGAAGAGGAACATGCTGTTGCTGATAAGATCTTCTTTATAGCTGCCCTGGAACAAACCGCAGTCGAGCAGGATCTTAAAGCCGTTGTCGAGTGTGACGAGGTGGCTGGAGCCGGTGACCTGGCGGGCTGCCCCGCAAAATTTGATGTTCATCTTGTCTGATTTTTAATCAGGACAAGATAGTGAGAAGGCGTGAGAGCGTGAGGACGTGAGAAAGTGAAATCAAGGCTGGTTCAAGTCTTCAGACTTGAACCTCATATATGCTCGTCTCCTGACGAGCGGGTTGATTCCTTGCAGAGCCGCTACCATCCATTAGTACACATGAAGACAATGGTTTTACTCTCGCGTCAGGAGACGCAAAGCATATTGTATTCAAGTCTGGAGACTTGAACGAACGGGTAAAACTATTACGCTCGTCTGGAGACGAGATTATATGGCATTTAAGTCTGAAGACTTAAACGAGCGGTATTTATTTAAGTCTGATGATTTTAAACGAGCAGATCAGAAGCAGTGTCAATCTTCATTTGAAGAGCTATTCCCGATCAGACGGTTTGCCCGCGATGTACATGATGAGCCCGATGATGACAAGACCACCACGTATTGCCCACGACACACCTGGTCCCCAATTGTTGACCCAATTAAGAAACATAAAATTCATACCAGCAAAGGGTAGTACGATAGACAGTAAGCCCACGATAGCGATAAATCCTCCGAAGAAACGCATGATGATTTGAGTTTTGTTTCAGGGAAGATGATGCTTTAGGATAAAATGCATAAGCGTTTTGCCCCTAAGTCCTCCCACTGCACCTTCGGGGGCAGGATCTTCGCTTTGCTTCGACCTGAAGGGGACTTGAATGGAGAATAATAGACTTTAGATGCCAGACTCGCAGACACAAGACGGGGGATGTTGAATTCGCTCGTCAGTTGTCTTCGCTGAAAAAGCTGCGACAAAGGGAGACAAGGGTTTTGAATAAAATAGAACAAGCCATTAATAATTGAAAATAATATGATCACCCAAAATGGCTTGTAAATTACTTCTAAAGATTGCAGATGGTTTAAATGGCACCTTCCAGATATCGCACTCAGTCGCCTTACCAGACAACAACAAAATTCTATATAAGCCTATGTCGTCATCATTTATTTCTTTCTCAAAATAATTAGATTGTAATAGAAATTCTCTAAAGAAAGGCCAATGAGATTTGTCAGCACTTAAAATTGCCTCCTTTACAGGATACTTTATTCCGGCAAACGGAGACGAAGGTCGACAATATCCTTTTGATGCAAAATGCTTAATAATGACTTGATATCCTGAATCATGACGCATGGCTAGTAAGCTATGAATAATGGCATGGATAAACTTGTGATTTGTTGAAACAATCAAAGCACTATCAAGGGAGTGTATAAACTCTAGTTCTTTCCGATCAACAATTGCATTGTGATTTTCAATCCAGCTAGAATCGATAGTATAATTATATGGGGCTAGAATGTTTAATGCCAATAAATCTAATGTATCCTCTTGAGAGAAAGAGAAAGTATAAATAAACATGAGTATTATTATAGAAACAAACTTCACGTTAATTTTATTTAAAAATATTTGTGTAGCTCTGCTTAAATGATTAACACAAAATTTATCAAGAGCTGAAAATGGAATGGTATCAGATATTTTATTTTAAATTAGTTTGTCTGATCTCTCGAACCCTGAATAAGCCAATTTAACTTTAAACGTATCAACATATCAACTCATCAACTCATCAACCTATCAGCTCATAAGCCAATAAGCTCATAAGCTTATAAGCTACACATTGCTTGTCAAGCTGCTCTTCAAATACCACCGATTCAACCTCGCGATATTCGATACAGAGATTTCCTTAGGGCATTCTGCTTCGCAGGCATAGGTGTTTGAGCATCGGCCGAAACCTTCCTTGTCGTGTTGATGCACCATGGCTTGAACACGACGTGCATTTTCAACCTCACCTTGTGGGAGGAGCCCGAGATGGGATGCCTTGGCTGCGGTAAAGAGCATCGCAGATCCATTCGGACATGCAGCTACGCAGGCACCACAGCCTATGCAGGCAGCGGCATCCATAGATTGTGATGCAAGATCTTTTTCGATCGGAATGGTATTGCCATCAACGGCAGCACCGGTATTGACAGACACAAATCCACCTGCCTGGATGATGCGGTCGAATGAACCACGATCTACGACCAGGTCACGGATGACCGGGAATGCCTTCGCGCGGAATGGTTCTACCCATATATGATCGCCATTCTGGAAGTGGCGCATGTGCAACTGACAAGCAGTCGTGCCACCTAACGGTCCATGTGGACGGCCATTGATCACCATACTGCAGGCACCGCAGATACCTTCGCGGCAATCGTGCTCGAATGCCACAGGTTCTTTCTTCTGCTCAATCAATGTCTGGTTGAGGACATCGAGCATCTCGAGAAAAGACATGTGCTCATTGGCATCCACGACATGCGTTTCGAATGTACCGGTGTCATTGGCATGACGCTGGCGCCAGATATGGAGAGTTAGTTTCATTGCACTCATGTGTCTATGATTTTCTGCATTTTTTTCGAATGTAGAGACGCGATTAATCGCGTCTCTACATTCGAAAAAAAATGTGATTTATTTATATGATCGTGTTTTCAATTCTACATTTTCAAATTTCAACGGCTCCTTGTGTAAGGTCGGTGGCGTATTCGTGTCGGTCCATTCCCATGCAGCGACGTAGGCATATTCCTCATCATTGCGTTGGGCTTCGTTGTCGGCAGTGTATTCTTCACGGAAGTGGCCGCCGCAGGATTCGTTGCGGTTTAGGGCATCCATCACCATCAATTCGCCCATCTCCATAAAGTCGGCAACGCGGTATGCTTTTTCCAGTTCGGGATTGAAATCTCGGTCACTGCCGGGGACGAAGACATTTTTGTGAAACTCTTCGCGAAGTTCGCGGATGAGACCAAGCGCTTTATTCAAACCTTCAGCATTACGCGCCATGCCGCAATAATCCCACATGATACGGCCGAGGCGACGGTGGAAATTTTCAACAGACTCATTGCCTTTGACATTCATCAACGCCTTGAGTCGGTCATCAACAGCTTTCTCGGTGGCTTTAAATTCAGGTCCGTCCGGATTGAATTTCGGCGTGCGTATTTCGTTTGACAAGAAAATACCAACAGTGTAAGGGATCACAAAATATCCATCAGCAAGACCTTGCATGAGTGCACTTGCACCGAGACGGTTAGCACCGTGATCGGAGAAGTTGCATTCGCCCAGTGCAAACAAACCAGGGATATTTGTTTCCAGATTATAGTCTACCCACAAGCCGCCCATCGTATAATGGATGGCCGGATAAATCATCATCGGTGTCTTGTAAGGATTGTCACCGGTGATCTTTTCGTACATCTCGAAGAGATTGCCGTAGAGCTCTGCTACTTTGGCTTCACCGGGTTTGCGTAGAGTGGCGGCATCAGGAGTATGATTGCCTTGGTTGTTGGCTTCCTGCTTACCGTAGCGCTGGATAGCGGCTTCGAAATCAAGATAGACCGCAAGGCCTGTAGCATTGACACCAAAACCTTCATCGCACGCAACTTTCGCCGCACGTGAGGCTACGTCACGAGGCACGAGATTCCCGAAGGCAGGGTAGCGGCGCTCGAGGAAATAATCGCGCTCTTCTTCTTTCAGCTCGATTGCTTTCTTCTTGCCGGAGCGGATAGCTGCTGCATCTTCTTTTGATTTGGGCACCCAGATACGTCCGTCGTTACGTAGTGATTCGGACATCAGGGTGAGTTTACTTTGGTAGTCGCCGGATACCGGGATGCAGGTCGGGTGGATCTGTGTGAAACAAGGATTGGCCATAAGGGCACCTTGTTTGACAGCGCGCCATGCAGCAGAGACATTGCAGCCCATCGCATTGGTCGAGAGATAAAATACATTACCGTATCCGCCGGTGGCCATGATCACGCAATGTGCGCTATGACGTTCGAGTTCGCCGGTGAGGAGATTGCGGGCGATGATGCCTCTTGCCTTGCCATCGACGAGGACGACGTCCATCATCTCGTGGCGGTTGTACATCTGCACGGTACCGAGAGCGATCTGGCGTGACAGTGCCTGGTATGCGCCGAGGAGTAACTGCTGGCCTGTCTGTCCGCGTGCGTAGAAAGTACGTGATACCTGCACACCACCGAAGGAGCGGTTTTCGAGGAGGCCTCCGTATTCACGTGCGAAGGGGACGCCTTGCGCCACGCACTGGTCTATGATGTCGGTAGAGCATTCAGCGAGGCGGTGGACGTTTGCTTCGCGGGCGCGGTAATCGCCGCCTTTGACCGTATCGTAGAAGAGACGGTGTATGCTGTCGCCGTCATTTTGATAATTCTTAGCGGCGTTGATACCTCCCTGTGCGGCGATGCTATGCGCGCGGCGTGGGCTATCGTGGAACGTAAAGCACTTGACGTTGTACCCCAGTTCGCCGAGGGATGCAGCGGCAGCAGCGCCGGCGAGACCGGTGCCGACTACGATCACATCGAGGCGGAGTTTGTTGTTGGGGGATACGAGGGGGGAAAGTAATGATACAATGGCATGATGGCGAAGCCCGCGCAGATCGCGATCGAGTAGATCCAGCCAAGGGCGTTGATCAGCGGGGTATATTTCTTGTGTGTGAGTCCCAGTGTCTGGAAGGCGCTTTGGAAGCCGTGGACGAGGTGGATGCAGAGGGCGGTGACGCCGATGAGGTAGACGGCGACCAGCCATAGTTCCTGGAAGGCGACGTTGACTCGGCTGTAGATATCCTGTACGGCTTCGTCGTGGCCAGCATAGGTGACCATGGTGAGCGTGTCCGTAAAGCGCATCTTGACCCAGAAGTCAGCCATGTGGAGGCACAGGAAGGCGAAGATCAGGATACCGAGGAGGGCCATATTCTTGGAAGCCCAGGTGGCGCCGGCGACTTTGCCATGGGCGTATTTACCGCCTTTGGCTTTGCGATTGGCCAGGGCCAGGGCGATACCCTGGATGGCGTGTAGGAGGATGCTGGCGTAGAGGCCGATAGAAATGACCCTGATAAAGGGGTTTTCGGACATAAAAGCCGCGTAGATATTGAAGGACCGGCCGCCGTCGTCCGCGAGGAGCTGCAGGTTGCCGGACATGTGGACGATAAGGAAGAGGATCAGGAAGATGCCGGTAAGGCTCATGATCACTTTCTGTCCCAGGGAAGAGGTAAGGAAGCGGGATATCCAGTTCATAATAGATCTGCTGTGTAAAGGACCTGCAAGATAGTGCAGGGATGCAATTAGGAGGCAACGTTAGGGGAGGAAAGGATCAAGGGAGGAAAGGAAGAAGGGTATTTAGAGGGGGTCTAAATTGCATATGGCATAGGGCAGAGAGCATAGGGCGGGTGGGGAGTGTGGCACACCTGCAGCGCCGGATGTGTTTTGAGGGTGTGCTACACTTGCAGGGCCGATCTGTTTCATGGGGTGTAGGGCTGGTGAGTGTGGCACACCTGCAGGGCCGGATGTGTTTGGAGGGTGTGCTACACTTGCGGGGCCGCTCTGGGTAAGGGGTAAAGGATCAAGGGAAGAATTGAGCAAGGGGAGGGGTCGATTTGTATTTATGGAGGTGCTAAATAAAATGAACATGGGTCATATCCCTGGAAGAGCAAGATCATTCCATCCTGATGAACTTTTGTCCAGCGCATCAAGTTGAAAAAGTCAGTTAACCATTAAATTCTATATGTCATGAAAACGAATAAAACTGGAATGCGTGGTGACCGGAGCCGGAATGCGCATGGTGAGTTACGCGAAAAGAGAGGTGATACGTTTGTGGCCACTATTGAAAAGAAATATGACCGTGATTTTGGTGTCCGCGGTGATATGCATTTGGATACCCTACTGAAGAAAACAGGATTTAAGTCTTTGAATGATCTGGTGCAGAGTAAGGTGGGGAGGTAGGTTTTATGCCCTTTTCTCCTTTAATGTGCTTTAGGCTTTTTGTTGTGTCGGGAGCAGAGAAGGGGGGAGGGAGAGGATATAAAGAATGAGGGGGGGGGAGGGGGGGGGGAAGGGAAAATGGAAAATGGGGGGAAGAAAAAAGAAAAGGGGGGGGGAGGGGGGGGTGGGAAAGGAGGGGGGGAGGATTTTTTTTGGGGTTCCTGGCTCCTTATTCATGGTGGCCATCGTCCCTGGATTTCGGAAGAACGATGTTTCGCAGAAACGAAGGATTGGAGAACACAGGGATCGGGATGGCGCGAAGCAGCAATGGACGAGGGCAAAAGTGATCCGCGAGCGGGGGGGGGGGGGGGGGGGGGGGGGGGGGGGGGGGGGGGGGGGGGGGGGGGGGGGGGGGGGGGGGGGACGGGCGGTGTTTTCTAACTATTTATCTTACACAACCTGTAAAACGAAAGCCCCTTTCGTGATTTCGCAACCTGGCCATTGTCATCAAAAGACCATACATCGTGGAATTTTATACCGGAATTATTGTCCTGCAAGATTACTTTTTGTCCTTTCATCGTCCATTTACCTTCCACAGCAATTTTTTTATCAGACGCTGAAAAGTCCTGGTACGTATATGTGTGGTCAGCATTAATGGTCAATGTAATTTGCGCAGGATCTGTTTCGGAAACACTATATGTTCCGATAAACTCGCCAGGATTCTTGTTTGTAAATGACGACAATGCAATGATTGTCATTAAGGCTGTCAGGATTTTAGTTGCTTTGATCATGATTGTTTTGGTTTAAAATGTAATTGTCTTCTGCTTTCTACTTCAACTTATTACTTACTTCCACTTTCTACTTCCTTGTTCGTTATTCGATATTCATTATTCATCATCCCGGGGTTTTGGAAGAACTATATTACCCAGATGGTATGTTTTTTACCTGCCGTTACAAACGGCTACAATGACTACTACCTGGAACGTGTTTTTATTGATCTATCGTACGCGAGCTTAGATACAATCTAAGCTCAACATGTTTTTATTTTTTTAATGAGTGTTCGATCTGGTCCCCCGGTTGCTGAGCTGTAGCAAGAGGTAGCGGGAAAGCAGGTCGAAGCATCAGGGGGTAGGGGGGCAGATGAGGCAAAGGCCTAAGTTAAAACACAATCCCAAACGTTATCGCATGCAAATCCGGCCCTTTCCCTTTCGCAAACAACGGATTCAAATCATACGCCGTAAAGAATTCAATCCCTTGCGTACCCATCT
The DNA here is from genome assembly GCA_016721905.1 of Candidatus Opimibacter skivensis. Taxonomy (GTDB): domain Bacteria; phylum Bacteroidota; class Bacteroidia; order Chitinophagales; family Saprospiraceae; genus Opimibacter; species Opimibacter skivensis. Next base: position 13,029 of record JADKHH010000029.1, read on the forward strand.
GCAGCTTGAGTCCATAACGGAAGTTGTTCAGGTAGAAGTTGTCTTTTTCTTTATCTACTTCCTGATCGCCATTTACATTATAGACCTGCTTGGAATGACTTTCTATGCGATAACCGGCATAGGGGCCGATACCGATACGAAATGAATCATGCCCATGATGCCACCATTGACTGTGATGGTGATTAGAGCCAAAGGAATACATCGGAATGATCGATACATTGAGATAAGTGGCCTCGAGTTTGCTCTTGTCAAAGGAGAATGGGCGCGGGTCCTCGGTAAAGGTGACACCGGTAGGGGTATCATTGACACGCGTGCGGTCGTCCTGGAATTTGAAGTTGTACCAGCTGACACCAAAGCCCCATTCAACAAAAAATTTCTCACCGAAATCAGTGTGCAGGATGGAATTGATACCCACATACCATGAGCCCCATGGACGAACGGTATACTGTGCTCCGCTGTAATCCGGGAAGGCACCGTTTTCAAGATAATTGTTGATCCCAAAGTCAAAGTTCATGGAGTGCCACACCTTGCGGTCCATATGTTCACAATCATCATCATGATCCCAGTCATCCTCTTCGTCCCAATCATCGTCATCACCCCAGTCAGCATCATCATTATCTTCCCAATCATCATCATCGTCACTTTCAGCGCTTTCCGGTGCATCGTACATCCAGGTAGTATCCGCCAAATGTCCAGACAAGGTGTCTCCACTGGCAAGCTTGCTGAGGATGTCATCAAATAAGGCATTAAAATCATAATGCTTCAGTTGCTCCAGATCACGCTTGTCCTCTATCGTAAAGACGACTTTACTGGTGCGCGCAAGTTCGACAGTGACAGTATCTGCTTGTTGTGCCATCATCGTAGCAATTTGTGTCAGCAACAAAGCAGCAAGTAAAATTCCTTTTTTCATGGTTTACGTTTGTTATTTGTTCGTCTCCCGTTTATTCGATGGGATATTAAATGACAGCCATTCATTTTTCTTTTCCCTGATATCCCCGAGGACAGATCCTTCGTTTTTGAGATCAAGGGCCAGATCAATGACCTTCTGCAGACCAGACGTATTTTTCTTTTCCGGGGTTGCTTGAGTGGTGGATTCTTTTTTCAAATATTTTGCATTCACCTCCTCAGCGGTATAAGTAATGTTCGTCCGTTTTGAATCAGATGCCACTTTAGTAGTGGATATTTCATTTGTGATTTCAACTTGGGATAGTGATGTGAGCTCAATACTTGTTTTATCTGCCTCGGGTGTCGCTGCCATTTGTGATTCATCTGGGGTGTTGGACTTGTAAGTAGAGGCTGAGGACTGCTGACTGGAGACTGCCAACTGGTGACTGGTGACAGGAGACTGCAAACTGTTCCTGCTGGGTTCGTTTCGGCTCCGCTCAACGACCGGGGGATTTTTATTTACAACATCAAGTTGATTGTTTCGACTCCGCTCAACAATGGAATTCAATTGTGAACTGTCAACTGCAGACTGCCTACTGCTAACTGCTAACTGCTCAGTGCTCACTAAGTCCGATTCTATTGAAACTGTAGCTGTTGAAGAATCCGTTCGATTAAACTGAAGAATCACTGCCGATGTAACAATTACGATCAACACCCCCGCCGCAATTTTAAACCATGGACTCTTATGTTTTTTCTTGTCCAGCCCGGATTCAATCCGCTCCCAGGCAGATCCGGGTGCAGGTTTTTGATAGTGTTCGAGACCCTGGCGGAATAATTTATCTGGAGGTGATGTCATGGCGTAGTTGTTTAGTTGATGGTTCGCGGGCTGCTAAAAGTTTTTGCAGATACACTCTTGCGCGGCTGAGCTGGGACTTTGAAGTATTTTCACTGATATTCATTTGCGCCGCTATTTCCTGATGTGAAAAGCCATCGATGGCATACATATTAAAGACAGCCCGGTATCCTGGAGGTAATTCACCGATCATACGAAGGAGATCTTCCTGCTCCAGCGTATCATTGTCATGATGCGGAATCATGGCCGTATCCACATCATCCAATTGCGTAGTCATGTACATATTCTTTTTCTTACGCAGGAAGCTAAGGGCCTCATTGATCACAGCACGTTTGATCCACCCCTCAAAACTTCCCTCTCCCCGATACTGCCCGATGCGCTCCAGGATATGCGTGAAGGAAGTGACCAGGACATCTTCCGCATCATCAGGATCCTTGACATAGCGGCAGCACAACGGGTACATTTTCGGTGAAAATGTATCGTAGAAGTACTTCTGGGCGATCCGGTCCCTCCGGATACACCCTTTGATGAGTTGTTCTTCGTTCACGTGATGTGGGCTCCGTGAGTTTGATTTAACCCTAAGACGATGGTAAGTGCCTGGAGGTTGCATGGAGAGTGAAGATTTTTTGATCTCGTTGCCCGAGAGGCCTTCTTGTTACTTTTTTCATTGCTAAAAAGTAACCAGGGCCGGCAACAAGTGTTACAGCTCACCAACCAACGCTAGTCGCGCTAAAAACTCGCTTTGGTTTTGGTTCAATTGCATGGCTTTCTGGTTTGCTTTCTCGCCTGTTCGTGTTTCAAGTGCTGTTTCTTTCATGTGTTGTGCCCCATAGAGTCTTGTCCTTGCATGAAACAGGAAGTTCGTGTTGCTCAGACAGTTTAGCGCGACAGGATGGTTACCTATTCGAGGTGATTTTTATCAACCCCTTTCAGGTCGCAGCGAGAGATCCCGCCCTGATAGGCAGCGGGAGGGTAGGGGGGTCAGAGAGGCATTCCACCGGCTCGTACAGTTTAGCGTGACAAAAGATTTCACCTCGCTCGTCAGGAGACGAGCAACAAAATGCACCCAAGTCCGGGGGGGGGAGGGAGGGGGGAGACTTTTCCCCCTCACTCTTCACTTCCTTATCCCGGGGTTTCGGAAGGATGAGGTTTCGCAGAAACGAGGACTGGACCACAGGGACGGGGGCAATGGACGAGGGCAAAACCGGGGATCTACCCCGCTCGTCAGGAGACGAGCAACATATTGCATTCAAGTCTGGAGACTTGAACGAACGGGTTTCACTTTTCACTCTTCACTTTTCACTTCCTTATCCCGGGGTTTCGGAAGGATGATGTTTCGAAGAAACGAGGGACTGGAGAACACAGGGATCGGGAATTGGGCGAAGCAGCAATGGACGAGGGCAAAAAGCGAATTGAACCCGCTCGTCAGGAGACGAGCATATATGGAATTCAAGTCAACGAAGGTCCCGCCCAATTGGCGGGATGGCGCGAAAGGCGCCACTTGAACCAGCATGGTAGCTCACTTTTCACGTCGTGAGTGATGAATATACTCTGGTAGCTGGAAGCTGGTAGCCTTGAGCTGATATCATCAACCCATCAACTAATCAACCCATCAACTAATCAACCTCCTAAGCCTTTTCCTATATTTACCCCATGTCCTTACGTTTACTCCTCCTCTGCTGCCTCATCTCCATCCAGGGATACGCCCAGATATCAACAGATTCCGCAGCCTTTTTTATAAAAGACATCTATCGCCAGACGCTTTCTGAAGAAAAAGCATACACCTGGCTCACCACGCTCACTAAAGATATCGGCAACCGACTGAGCGGTTCTGAAAATTCACTCAAGGCTATCGAATGGGCTAAGGCCACCATGGACACCCTCGGTTTTGACAGTGTATGGTTGCAACCCGTCATGGTGCCACATTGGGAGCGCGGTGTCAACGAACAGGTGGTGATGGTGTCAAAACAAATCGGTGCTCATCAGCTCAAGGCACTGGCACTCGGTCAATCACCGGGCACAGGCCCGAAGGGAATACGCGCTGAAGTCGTGGAAGTAAAATCACTTGACGAATTACGTGGCCTACCGGATATCGCCGTTGATGGTAAGATTGTGTTTTTCAATCGACCCATGGATCTCGGCCTCACAAGCACTTTCTCTGCCTATGGAGGTGCTGCCGACCAACGCACCAGCGGACCTATGCTAGCCGCAGAGAAAGGCGCTATTGGTTGTGTCATTCGCTCATTGTCCACCAGGCAAGATGATTATCCACACACCGGCATGACGGAGCTGTCAAAAAACATAGACAACATTCCTTCCTTAGCCTTAAGTACAAATGATGCAACTTTCCTGAGTGAGACCTTGAAGAAAGGTCCAGTCGAACTGGTGATCTATACACACAGTAAGATGTACGAAGAATATGTTCTATCCTATAATGTGATTGCTGAAATCAAAGGCTCAACCCGCCCTGAAGAAATCATCCTCGTCGGCGGACACTTTGACTCCTGGGATGTCGGCGAAGGCGCCCACGATGACGGTAGCGGCTGCATGCACTCCATGGAAGTCCTGTACCGCCTAAAGAAAATGGGCTACAAACCTAACCGCACCCTGCGTTGTGTATTTTTTATGAATGAAGAAAACGGCCTCAGAGGAGGACGAGCATATGCCGATTCATCTTTTGCCAAAAACGAATATCATCTCGCTGCTATCGAATCTGATGCCGGTGGGTTTACACCACAGTCCTTTGGTATCTCTGCCGGAGCCAATACTTCACTCGACACCGCGATGTCCCATATGTCCGGTTTCATGGAATTGCTCGAACCATATGATATTGAATTGAAAGCCGGAGGCGGTGGCGCAGACATCGGCCCGCTCAAGCCCAATGCAGGTGTGCTCATGGGGCTGCGTCCTGATAGTTCGAGGTATTTTGATTTTCACCACTCCGCGCTTGATGTGCTTGAAAATGTTCATCCACGCGAGCTGGCTGCTGGTGCAGCGGCTTTAACTTCGCTGGTGTTTTTGTTGGATCAGTATGGGATTGGTAAATAGCTGTCAACTCTCAGCTATCAGCTGTCAGAGGAATTGAAAAAGCTGCCAGCTACCAGCTATCAGCTTCCAGAAATCTGTTTAGCTACCAGCTACCAGCTTCAAGAGGAGATTTTAAAAGCTGTCAGCTATCAGCTTTCAGAAATAAATGTCAGGACACAGATTTGCATGAGCATCAACATGGAACAGCCAAAACTTCGAAATCGCTCAATACAAGTATCAAGGTTGAAGTTGAAAATATGTTAATGATTAAGAATTTAAACAATCAGCTCCCCCTTCCAGGTCGTAGCGCAGCGAAGATCCCGCCCCTATTGGGCGGCGGGAGGGTAGGGGGTGAAACGGAGCAAAATTGCAAATGAAACAAATAACCTTACTCGATCTCACATTCGAACCCTTCATCTCCACCGAGGAGATCGAACGGACCGTCATTGCCATTGCCGCACAGATCGACAACGACTACCGCGGACGTAATCCGATCCTGCTGATTGTACTCAACGGTGCATTCATCTTTGCAGCTGACCTGGTCAGGAAGATTAATATTCCCATCAGGCTTGACTTTATCAAGATCAGCTCGTACCATGGGACCGCATCGACGGGTGAGATGAATGAACATTTTCTCTGGAAATCAAATCTTGAAGGAGAACATGTCATCATCATAGAAGATATCGTGGATACCGGCCATACACTCCATTACCTCCAGCAAAAAATCGGAGCTCAACATCCTGCTTCGGTCGAAGTAGCCTGCCTGCTCAAGAAGCCAACAGCATATCAATACCATGACACCCTCAAATATGAAGGCATGTCGATCGAGGATAAGTTTGTCGTAGGGTATGGCCTTGACTACAATGGCCTGGGTCGTGACCTGGATGCAATCTATTCCCTCAAGGTGTCATGAGTATCCTGATCGTCATATTGATCATCTATGTGGCGATATCGCTTTCGTTTTATTTTCTGCAGCATCTTTTCTTTTTCCGCCCTGAGATTCTGCCGCATGACTTCAAGTATCAGTATTCATTCCCTTTTGAAGAAAAGCAATTTGACCTCCCGGATGGCGGACGGATCAATGCTATTTGGTTTAAAGTGCCAAACAGTCTGGGAGTTGTTTATTTTCTCAAAGGCAACAGCCGCAGCATCAAGGGCTGGGGTAAGTTTGCCAAAGACTATGTAGGCAAGGGCTATGATTTTTTTATGATGGACTACCGGGGTTTTGGAAAGAGTCGTGGCCATCGCTCCGAACAAATCATCTATAGCGATGCGGAGTATATCTACAACTGGCTGAGCACACAATACGATCAATCAAAAATAGTGGTACTCGGCAGGTCATTGGGTTCCGGCTTCGCAGCCAGGGTAGCTGCATGGAATAATCCGAAGATGCTGATCCTGGATTCACCGTATTACAGCTTTCAGTACCAGATCCACCGTTTTGGTTGGTGGTTACCGCTGCGATGGATACTTCGTTATAAAATTCCTACGTACATGTACATACAGAAGGTCAACTGTCCGGTGTATATCATCCATGGAGACAAGGACTTCTTGATTTCGTATGAACAGGGTGTGAGGCTGCAGCAGTTGATACCTGACAGGGCTAATTTGATTACGATAAAAGGTGGGCGGCATAATAACTTGCCGACGTTTGAGTCGTATCATAAGGCACTTTACAAAATCCTGAATGCATAGCATTCCGGGGATTTTGTTTTTGTTTGTGAGTTGTGAGTTGTGAGTGTTGGTTTTATTTGCAGCCGCAGGCTACAAATAAACAATTCGCTCGTTCAAGCCTTCAGACTTGAATGCAATATTAATGTTCGTTCAAGTCTCCTGACTTGAATGCAATATGTTGCTCGTCTCCTGACGAGCGTGAATCAATCAAGTGCTGCATGTTTGATGCTTGCAGCCAGGAGGCTGCCTTCAATTGATTTATGCCAAAACTATGTCGTTATTGATTTTTCCGTCTGCAGCCACATGCTACGGACAACATCTGTTTTTGAAAAACAGATGAGAATTGGAGGCAGAGCCTGCAAATGATAGTCCCGCATCATGAGTCTGACGTCTGCGAGTCTGGCGTCTGGCATCTAAAGTGCAGATCCTGCAATTGTCTTCTCCCACATCACGAGTCTGGCATCTGCGAGTCTGGCATCTGGCATCTACAGCGTTAACACTTTCTCCAACCCTTCATCCCCCACATTCCGCCATTCATCGACAGATCGGAGGCATTTGATTTCGGATATGCGGCATTCAGTAGGTAACTCAGTTCAAACAAGGATTTTAACAGTTGATACCCCTTTATATTAAAGTTGACTTAATCCACTTGACAGATCAGCACGGCGCGCTTAGCTTTGCCCAAAAAAAACCATTACATTATGAAAAACGTATTCTTATTTGCCGCAATGTTCCTCATCGGTGCAACCGACATGATAGCACAAACCCAGTATGCGGTCGTTACTTCGATCGAATCTATCATTCCTGCCGGCCTTGGCCGTTCGCGTACAACTTCGAAGAAACAAAACTGCTCAACTTCTTTAGTGCAACCGGTATCAACTTCCAGAATGTCGCATCCAATGATGCTATTATCGCTGCAAAGCTGAATGAGATGGCTGCTGTCGGATGGGAACTGGCTTTCGTGACCACAGGTGTGGAAAGTGAGGCAGGTACTACCGATGGGGAAGGGATTTTTGTGACGAGATATATTTTCAAGAGGTAAATGACATTTCTGTCTCAGTAATTCTTCAACTGGATTTAGAGGCTAAAGAGGCTAAAGGGTTGAAGAGGCTGAAAAGGCAGGCGGGGCAAAAGCTGACTATCAGTTAAGTTGAAAATAAACTGCGACTCTGCGTCTCTGCGCGAGAATAAATTAAAGGGGATATGCACGATGTGCTATCCCCTTTTTGCTTAAATCGTATTTTATAATTTGTCTAAAGCATCCTTATTCTGCCTCATATCGGGCGATGTATAATGGGTTTCCGCAATTTATAGCAATTGCAATTTGGATCATATGGTAGACTGATGCATGTCATAGCGATTGAAAGTGAATGGCTCGAATATTACGAATGACCATTTTTCACTCAAATCGGTATGTCATGAAGAAGCAATTATTTTCCGCAATAATGATTCTTCTTTAGGGAGTTCACTTTGGGGACAGGATGTCTACTATAAATACCAGATAAAGGATGCTGCCGAACTCAACAAGATTTACAATGCTACCGGAGGTGCATCATGGATAAAACGACAAAACTGGCCAGTCAATTCGGCCATCACGTTTAGTTATTCCTATTCAGAAGGTATAAACTATGTGCGGGGAGATACCCTTCTGATCTCTTATCCCCCACCGCAAAAGGATACAGGGATCATTCAACTAAGAGTCCAGGAAATTCACCTTAATCAAAATAATCTCACTGGTGCCTTGCCTTCATTGCAACTGGATAGCCTCAAAGTAGCTGAATTCAGCCTCAACGCTATTGCGAGTATAGGAAATTTGCAAGCTCCGAAACTGGAACGATTAAGTATCGGTGGCAACCCAATAACCCAATTGCCGGTTTTTAACCTGGCCTCCCTGAAGCAATTATATGCCAGCGGTTGCCAGATCTCCGGGTCATTAGTACAGTGGAATACTCCGGCGCTAGAGGTTCTGAATCTTGGTTATAACAAATTGAGTGCTTTATCTGCAGGTCTCAACTATCCCAAACTAAAGTACGTGGATCTCTCCGGTAATGTGATTACCGGACAATTGCCTTTTTGGAATACACCGAAATTGGAATACCTGCACCTGGGCAGCAACCAGTTGACTTCGGTCTCCGGTGAACTTAACTATGCGCACTTGTATTATTTCAATATTGGCAATAACCAGATTGCAGGAAATGTGCCTGATTGGAATTTCCCGGCCATTAAGGAACTCACTGCATATAATAACCAATTTACAGGTTCCTTGCCTGCGTTTGATTTTCCACTGATAGAATATTTTGATTTCTACAACAACATGCTCACGGGGCCGATTCCTGACTATTCATGGCCAGAACTGCTGTATTTTGATTTAAGCAATAATCAAATTAGCGGCCCAATGCCCGATTTGTACGCCCCCAAACTTAAAAATTATAATCTCTATAATAATCAGTTGACTGGGGATTTGGAGAACCTTGACTTTCCGGATCTTGAAGGCCTCAATCTAGCAAACAATAAACTGAATGGTACCATCCAGACTGAGTTTGATTTTCCTAAACTGACGGTTTTTTTGATGCAGAACAATTCCCTCAAAGGACCAATGCCCTATACGTATCTGCCGGAGGTAACGCACTTCAATCTGTTTTTTAATGAATTGACCGGTACGTTTCCCGATGCAGAGATGACAAAACTGGTCGAATTGCGGATGTGGAACAACAAGTTTGACAGCCTGCCAGACCTGGCCTCCGGGGCTCCTGATCTGTGGGAATTGTCCTGTTATAATAACAAACTGCAGTTTGATGATTTACTTCCCAAAAGGACCTAGATCGATTTTTATATGCCGGTCAGGATTACGTCGATATGTCTGCAGCACCTGCAGGAGATTCTATTGAGCTCACTGTTCATGTCCACGGAGCAGGAAATACTTACGCATGGTATAAAGGCTGGAACAAAGTAGGGGAAGGGTTGGATACGTTCAGGATATACAAAACAGAAAGCCCGTCCGACTATCACTGTGAGATCAATAATCCTTTATTGCCTGACTTAACCCTGCGGAGTAAACTTGGTGTTGATGTTATTCCCCAGTGTTGGGAAAATGGCATTTTTGATATCTGTATCACAGCTCCTGAGGCCACATGGGAGCCGGGGGATGAACCCAATGAAATTCAGACGGCCTATCCGATATCAATCAATGACTTTTTGCTCTTCGAGGGGACGTTTAGCCTGGACACTGTAGATCTTGTTGTTAAAGTCGACGGCAAGTTCTTTGTTGAGGATATCCTGCTTCCCGGAGGAGGTGTGGGAAATTTCACGCTTGCGGAAGGTGAATATGAATTGGCGATTCTCGGAGCAGATGGTAAATTGACTGGTTTTCTAAATGAAGCCCTGGAAAATTATGTGCCCGAGATTGGAGGCTTGAAAATCAAATTGGATAATCTTCAACTGGTAGGAGGCACACATGCCAATGGTATTTCCCTTGCGTTTACTGTTTCGTTTGATAACATCACTCCTTCATGTGGTAATGACCCAGGGCAAACGACGGAGATCGCCATTGAAGGTCTTGTGATTTCAACCGAAGGCATTTCTGTTGATGGCCTTGAGGTCAGTGATCTGGGCCTTGCTCCGGGATTTTGCTTGAAGAATCTTGCAGCTGCATATGATCAGGAGGATGATAAGCTTACTTTCGGACTTACGCTCCTGACACCGTTTATTGAAGTAGGTGGAGGGCTCGGCTTTGTTGCAGGAGAACTCGACAGTATATCCATGAAAGCTGTATTGCAACAAAATGTCATTCCAATAGGAACTACCGGTGTAGGGATTATCGGACTCGAAGGTCGAATCAACAGTATTTCAGATCCTCCATGGAACATGCGGTTCGGCGGCATTTTCAGGTCTGTACTCAATGATGACCTCTTCGAGATTACGACCAGCGTGGAATACATTCCACCAACTGAACTGAAAATAGAAGCAGGCGATGGCAAGTTTTTTAATCCTCCGTTTTATGATGACTGGTGGCTGGTTGAAGGCGGCATCTATGGTAGTATTGATTTGCGTGCGCAACGAATGAAGACAGGAGGCCAGGTGAAGATGGTTCCATACAAAAATGAAGAGGGGGATAAAAAGTTTATGGTCAGCGGTTCAGTGGATATGGCGTATACCCATGCCGAAATCAGTTCTTTCTTTGGAAAATTTGAGGGCATGATCACGATCCCCAAACTGGCGGATAAGTTTCCGTATGACTGGGTGAACGCGAAATTTGGTTTGCCATATGATATCGGTGGGGATGGAATTTTGATCTACAAACCGCAGACAAAGTTTATACTCGGGAATGTAAACTTTGGCGGCCGCATAGGGAATGTTGAATACAGGATTGAACTAGCCAAGCGTTATGATGATCCTGATTTCTTCACGTTCCGCATGCTTGAAGGTTCGGTCACAAGATCTCCATCCGCTTATACCTACAGGATTGACGTGCCGGAAAATACGAGGCTTGCTGTCATCAAAGCCACCAATCCGTCAGTGCTGCCTACAGTTTCACTCCTGGATCCTGTTGGTACAATCATCAGCGCAGAGCAGCCTTCGGATGATGCTGAGCTAAATACGGATGCATCTCAACACAATGCATTTTGGACAGTTTATCAACCACTACCTGGAAGGTGGGATGTTCAGGCCGATATAGCATCGACGGTCAGCGTACATTATCTTGGTGAAAGTGCCTCATTTACCATCGAGGCGTGGCGGGAGTGGAACGGGATTGAGGTGCATTGGGACAGTAAATTGTTTGCAGAAGGTGATTCCATTGATTTATTTGCGGATGATGATCAGACCGGCTATAACGGCGCTTACCTGATGACGGTGGATGCTACACTGGGGACGGTTACTTTGCCCGGAAATGCTTTTGAATCCTATTGTACCTTTGCATTGCAAGCATTGGCTTATCATGGGCAGTCCGTATACGCTGATTACGCCGCAGACTATTTTGAGGGCATGTCAGGGATTACTCCCCCAGGAGGTTTCATAGCCTATGTGGATCCGCAGACATTACTTCTTGAAGTATCCTGGGTGCCATCATCCTATCCGGATATAGCAGGGTATGTGATTGAGTTGATTGAAAATGGTACATCCGTTGTCATCGGCATGCCTTACGGTATAGAAAGTTCGTTTGTCTACCAATTAGAACAATTTACGGGGCAGCAGTTGGTCATCTATGCTTATGGCCAGAACGGAGAGGTGTCATGCGCTTCCGCTGTCATTGATTTGGTGTTGACAGATACAGAGGAGGCTATCGGTTCCCAAAGACAGGAAAGCCTTTTTATTTATCCTAATCCATTCAGGGATCAATGCACGGTACGTATCATGAGCGATAAGGATGAGCGGGGAGTGATTCGTATTTACAATACATCAGGCACACTCCTTAAATCATGGCCGGTCGAATTGCTTCGGGAAGGTGTCAATACATTTGATTTCAATAGCGATGGTATGCCACCCGGAAACTACATTGTCACCTTTATGGAGAAAGCACTTTGTTGTCAGGCAAAGTCATGCTGATGGAATAGAAGGGAATAACACCATATTAAAAAGGAACGGGCTAAACCAGCCCGTTCTCTTTTAATTCATTCCGCCCTTCCGCCCCTTGGACCTCTTGAGCATTCTAAGGCTTTGAATCCTCCCAATTTATTTCGCGCAGAGACGCAGAGGCGCAGTTTGTGTTTCATCCTGCTTTTCTGCCCTTCCGCCCTTCTGCCCTTCTGCCTCTTAAGCCCCTTGGGCCTCTTCAGCCTTTTCAACCTTTCCACCCCTTCTTCCGTTTACCTCCCTTTAGTCACTCAAAACTGAGCTCCGAAAGCATACCTTTGCACCGAAAGATGGAAGAGAAGACCCCTGGCACGATAAAGGCTGACCGCAAGCAGGATCATATTGACCTGGCATTCAAGGCAGATATGGCAAACAAGGGACCGGACGACCGGTTCTACTACGAGCCTATGATGGCCGGCCATCCGCCTGTAGACCTCGACCTCAGCCTCACTTTTCTGGGAAAAACCCTGAATGCACCACTATGGGTCAGTAGTATGACGGGTGGCACCGAAATGGCTTATACCATCAATCGCAGGCTTGCCCAATCGTGCGCAAAGTTTGGCCTCGGCATGGGACTTGGGTCCTGTCGCCCACTCCTCGAAAGTCTCGACCGGATCAAGGATTTTGATGTCAGGGATATTATTGGTCCCGACCTTCCCCTATATGCTAATCTCGGCATCGCCCAGATCGAATATATGCTTGATCAGGGGAGTGTAGACGAGATTCAAACCATGATCGATCGTCTCAAAGCAGACGGCCTGGTGGTGCATATCAATCCGTTACAGGAATGGCTGCAACCTGAGGGTGATTTTATTGTCAACTCACCCATCGACACGCTCGATCGGTTATTGGATATTGTTTCTTTCCCGGTTATCGTCAAAGAAGTAGGACAAGGTATGGGACCGAACAGTATTGCGGCTATTCTTAAACTTCCGATTTCCGCACTCGAACTGGCGGCACACGGCGGTACTAATTTTTCAAAACTGGAGTTATTGCGTTCTACAGGTTTACAACGCGAAGTATTTGAACCTGTTTCACGAATAGGTCATACAGTAGGGGAGATGGTCACATGGATCAATGAACTGACGGATCAGGATGAAGGTGATATTCTTTGCAAACAAATTATTATCTCCGGTGGTATACGTGATTTTCTGGATGGATATTATTGGATGCAAAAATTGAATGTCCCATCTGTCTATGGACAAGCCAGTGGATTTCTAAAATATGCAGCAGAAAGTCAGGATGCGTTGGATGATTATATCCGGAGCCAGATCCGCGGACTTCAATTAGCTCAATATTACCTGAAGGCGAAATAAGTGATGGGAGGAAAGACGATATCCGGGTTTTCGAAGCTATCCAAGATGGGCAAGATCAAATGGCTTGTCGAAAACTTCTTTAAGGATCCCGAGACGGTCAAGCGCGAACTCGCCAGCTATCTGCTCGCTAATGAAGAGCAACAACGAATCCTCGATGGGTTTAGCGAAAATACAATCAGTAATTATCCGCTTCCTTTAGGGATAGCTCCAAATTTCCTGGTCAACGGTGTCACGTATTGTGTTCCGATGGTGACAGAGGAAAGTTCTGTTGTGGCTGCTGCGGCAAGTGCTGCCAAAGTTTTGGTTAGATAAGGGCGGCATTCATGCCAAAGTCATCGGCACCCTGAAGACAGGGCAGGTACATTTTCTGTGGTATGGTGATCCGGCATTGATCGCATCACATACGGATGAACTTGCTGCACATCTGATTCGCGGATGTAAAGAGATCACGCGCAATATGGAAGAGCGTGGGGGAGGTATCAGGAATATTTCATTGATCAATATGTGTGATCGTGAACCTGGATACTATCAGTTGCTTGTCGAAACCGATACACGTGATTCGATGGGTGCTAATTTCATTAATTCGATTCTGGAATGTTGCGCACAAGCGATTCCAGCCTGGTTTGAAGATCACCTCCCGGATGATGTTCCGGTACCGGAAGTGATCATGTCCATCTTATCCAATTACACGCCTGATTGTCGCGTACATGCCTGGGTCGAATGCCCCGTCACTGATCTCGGTGATTTTGAAGGTGGTCTGGGTCCTGAAGAATTTGCACGCAGGTTTTATACCGCAGTACGTATCGCACAGATAGATCCATACAGAGCTACTACACACAACAAAGGTATCTTCAATGGCATTGATGCTGTGGTCCTCGCTACCGCAAATGATTTTCGTGCTGTAGAGGCATGCGGCCATACCTGGGCAGCACGCAGTGGTAAGTATAAAGGTTTGAGTAAATGTTCCGTCACCGATGGCATTTTTCGATTTGAACTGGAGATACCTCTGGCAGTCGGAACAGTAGGCGGATTGACGACACTGCATCCTTTAGCAAAGCGTTCTTTAGAAATGCTCGGCAACCCGGATGCATCCACCCTGATGCAGGTCATCGCAGCCACCGGCCTGATGCAAAATTTTTCTGCCATCCGTTCACTCGTCACCACTGGGATTCAAAAAGGCCACATGCGTATGCATCTGCATAATATGTTGCTTCGTCTCGAAGCCACTGAAAGTGAAACTACCCAGGCCATCAAATATTTTGAAGACAAGACGGTTTCGTTTCCTGAATTGAGAAAATTTATCGATCAACTACGGTCAGCAGTGGGGGCTAAAAGCTTGTAGCTTTTAGTTATGTGAGTTGTGAGTTGTCAGTTGTGAGTATTTGTTTCTTTTGCGGGCCGCAAAAGAAATACTCGCTCGTTCAAGTCTTCAGACTTGAATGCAATATATGCTCGTCTCCCTCGGGTGTCGTAGCTTTTTTCGAGGACTACGCCCACCAACAGGTGGCCACGTCCTCTAAAAGCGAAGACAACTGACGAGCGTGAAAAGTATCAAGCGGGGTGGATATTGACTTATTAGCAGTTTTTCCCTAATTTTGAAAAGCAGATAAATTAATTTATCGCATTACAATGTCAATCATGAAAGAAGTCACCATTTTTATTCCAGATGAAAGGGTTCATTTTATTCTTGAGCTTCTAAGCCAGTTGGGTGTGGAGGTCTCTCAGAAATATGACATCCCGGAGGAACATATGAACCTTGTAAGAGATCGAATAGCTAAATCTGATCTTAACCCTGATCTGATAGAAGATTGGGACATCGCTAAAAAGAAACTCAAACTGGGTTCATGACCTTCGTTGTAAGGATTGATCCTCCAGCCCTTCAGGATATACAGGAAGCGATTGATTGGTACGAGCTTCAAAAAGAAGGGTTAGGAGAAAGGTTTTACAATTATCTGGAAAAATCACTGAAACAACTTGAGCTCAACCCATATTTCCAGATAAGATATTCTGGCATCAGGTGTTTATCTCTTCTTACGTTTCCATTTATGATTCATTATACAATTGATCAAACCAATTCAATTGTAATCGTCAGAGCTGTATTGAATACGTCAATGAATCCTGCAAAATGGAAGGACAGAGGTTGAGTGCTCACTGCCCTTCGCCTTCGCCTCAGCCTTCGCCTTAACTCCTTATCTTCGCCCCCATGTTCCCAAATTATGATGTCATCGTAGTAGGCGCCGGCCACGCCGGATGTGAGGCTGCAGTCGCTGCGGCCAACATGGGCAGCCGCGTGTTGCTGGCCACGATGAACATGAACACCATCGCCCAGATGAGCTGTAATCCGGCGATGGGCGGTGTAGCTAAAGGTCAGATTGTCAGAGAGATAGATGCATTGGGAGGATATAGCGGAATCGTGACTGATCATACCATGATCCAGTTCAGGATGCTCAACAGGTCCAAAGGGCCAGCCATGTGGAGTCCCCGTGCGCAGAGTGATCGCCTTCGTTTTGCAGAAAAATGGAGGCTGATGCTGGAAGCTAATCCACTCGTGGATTTCTGGCAGGAGATGGTCACCGGACTGGTTGTTAAAGACGGAAGGGTGGTAGGCGTGCGAACTGGCTTCGGTCTTGATATTCCTGGTAAGTCAGTCGTGTTGACCAACGGAACTTTCCTCAATGGGGTGATCCACATCGGCGAAAAACAATTTGGCGGAGGACGTGCGGGAGAGAAAGCAGCAACCGGTATCACCGAGCAACTCATCACGTTAGGCTTCGAAGCCGGACGCATGAAAACAGGTACACCTCCGAGGGTGGATGGTCGTTCACTCGATTATAACCGGATGGAATTGCAACCGGGTGATGAACCTGCGGGAAGATTTTCATACACAGAGACACCGCCCTTGCTGAAGCAAAGGCCTTGTCATATCACCTATACCTCTGAAGCGGTACATGATGCATTGCGCACGGGATTTGATCGTTCGCCGATGTTCAATGGACGGATCAAAGGAATTGGGCCTCGCTATTGTCCTTCAATCGAAGATAAAATCGATCGCTTCGCAGACAAGGAAAGGCATCAGCTTTTTGTGGAGCCGGAAGGTTGGGATACGGTAGAAGTGTATGTCAATGGATTCTCTTCTTCACTACCGGAGGATGTGCAGTATGAAGCGTTGCGCAAGGTTGAAGGTTTTGAAAATTGCAAGATGTTCCGCCCGGGATATGCGATCGAATATGATTATTTCCCACCGACACAATTATCACCAACATTAGAGACAAGGCTGGTAAAGAATTTATTCTTTGCCGGTCAGATCAATGGCACGACAGGCTATGAAGAAGCGGCTTCACAAGGTTTGATGGCAGGACTCAATGCACACCTTTCAGTCAAGGAAGAAGCACCGTTTATCCTCAAACGATCAGAAGCTTATATCGGTGTGTTGATTGATGACCTCATCAACAAAGGCACACTGGAACCATACCGCATGTTTACCTCCAGGGCCGAACATCGCATTCTACTACGTCAGGACAATGCAGATATCAGACTCACCCCGCTTGCGCAAGCCATCGGAATGCAAGGGCTAGAGGAGCGAATGGAAAGAGTGGAACAAAAAAACGCGGGTATCAAAAAAATCGAGCAGATGTTGTCAGCCGTCAATGCTGATCCTGAGCAAATCAATCCGTTCCTTGAATCTATCGGCAGCTCACCTGTAGTGCAAAAAACAAAATTAGCACTGCTTCTCAGCAGACCTCATATTGGTATTGAAGATATCACCCCATACCTGCCACAGCTTGTGGAAGGCCTCGCTGATTTTGATGAAGAAACCATCAGCCTCGCCGAAGTCAATATCAAATACCGCGGCTACATCGAGCGCGAACAAGAGATGGTTGATAAAATGAACCGCCTCGAAGAACTGGCGTTGCATGAGTCACTTGATTATTCAAAAATCAATTCTCTAAGCATTGAATCAAGAGAAAAACTCACAAGGCTTAGACCTCGTACGCTAGGACAAGCGAGTCGTATCAGTGGTGTGTCACCATCGGATATATCGGTGTTGCTGGTGCATATGGGAAGGTGATTTTTTCTTTTGATTCCAGATGCCAGACTCGCAGATGCCAGACGCACTATTGAAAAGGATGCCAGATTCCAGACTCGCAGATGCCAGACGTATTATTTAGTAGTTAAAATCATAAGCAGACAAAGTCTGATTCAAATGCGTCACGAGTCTTGTGTCTGCGATTCTGGCATCTGGCATCATGCATATATCTCCTCAATCTCCTTCGCATACATCTCCTCAATCACCTTACGTCGTGGCTTATATGTCGCCGTCAGCAAACCATTCTCCGGACTCCAGGTATCTGCGAGGAGGATAAACTTTTCGATGCGCTCATGGCTGTGGAGCCCGAGATGATCCAGGAGATCACGGTATATCTGGATGACCATCGTGTTGTGGATCATATATTCCGGTGCGGTCCAGTGGATATTTTTTTCTGCACATATTTTTTGTAACCCATCAAAGTGAGGTATGATCAACGCGATGGTATAGGGTCTTTTGAAACCTATGATCATCGCTTCATGTATCAGCGGATGATGGTTTAGGTGTGATTCGATCTGCGCAGGGGCGATAAATTTACCGGAGGCATGTTTGTAAATATTCGATTTGCGATCTGTGATGACAAGGAAGTCTTCTTTTTCCCAACGGCCGATATCACCGGTGTGAAGCCAACCATCTTTAATAGACAGGGCAGTAGCTTCTGCATCCTTATAATATCCGAGCATCACATTAGGCCCTTTGACCAGGACTTCGCCATCTTCCGCAATTTTCACCTGAACTCCTGGAATGGGCAGCCCTACCGTGCCGCGTTGATATCCACCGGGTTCAAATCGATTGATAGCAATGACAGGGGAAGCTTCTGTAAGGCCATAACCTTGCCTGATCTTAATACCACTCCGGTGATAGAGCCTTTCTACTTTTGGGTCGAGATAAGCTGCACCTGAAACGATGCCCTTGAGTTTACCACCCATGGATCTTTTCCATCGCTTGATGATCCATTCATGTGCGATGAGACTGCCGAGATGTGATAAGATACCTCTCTCCGTTTTTTCCCACGAACGATAAGCCCAACGCGTAAACCAGGATGTTTCTTCAATCCGATCTTCGAGAATAGACGCAAATCGCTCCAGGATCAAAGGTACGCTGGTGAAATATTCAGGGCGTATGTCTTTCAATGCAAAAAGTGCATTCCGATAAGATTCTAAAAAATAAACATTGGCACCACATGCGATGTAGACATAACAAACGATGCGCTCGAAGATGTGACTCAGTGGTAAAAAACTCATCACCCTGGTGCCGGGAGTGAATGGCACGATCGATAATACCGACATGACGTTAGAGACTACATTATGATGTGACAGGCACACCGCTCTCGGCTCACCGGAAGAACCAGAAGTATGCACGATGGTTGCGATATCACCGGGATTCATTTCTTCGCGTATGGCTTGCAGTCTCAGCCTGTCTTCTTCGCAGATAGTATCATTCAAAGCAGTCAGTTCATCCAATAAAATTTTATCCACACCAGATATTTCTGACAAATCAACAGCAGCAGTGTAAATGATGACGACAGGTTCGATCCGATGAAGGATAATATCCAGCTCTGCTTTCTTCACCGGATGATGCAGTGGACACGAGATCGCCCCGGCAGCCATGATCGCCATATCTGTAGCGAGCCATTTGATGCTATATCTGTCAGTCAGCAGGATGACCCGGTCTCCCTTTTTTACGCCTCGTTTCAATAATTGTGTTGCGATCACTTCTACCTGCGTCACAAATTGTGCTGAAGAAATCTCTTCCTTGATACCCTGACGCCACATAGCTCCTGCCACCCTTTGCGGGGTGCGGTCGGCCTGGTAGGCGGGGAGGTCAAAGAGAAATGTGAATGAATTCATGAAGGAAGTTAGCAGTTAGCAGTTAGAAGTCAGTAATGGTTTGTGAAGATAACTCACCAATAAGTACCTTGCCCTAACATCTGTTTTTTTAATTTTAAAAAACAGATGTTGTCTGTAGACTCTGGCTGCAGACGGTGTAATCAGATAAAATCTTCACCGTGCAAAAATCATTTCTGTCAGCCTCCTGGCTGCATGCAACAAACTTGCTCAAATACTATCACACTTCCTTTACGCTAACTTCTCACTGCTAACTTTCAACGCAACTCTTCCTCAATCAACAACACCTCCGGATCCTCGAGAATGTAATCCAGCAATTCGTGTGTAGGCGTATTTTTAAAAGCAGCAAAACGATATCCGGCTTGTTGTAATGAATCCAGGACTCGTTCCTCGGGAAAAGAAAGGAAAGCATTGCCACCGCGGAAGAACATAAGTTCCAGGTTTTCGTGTGGCGGACAATTGATGATCACATAGTCCTTGATGATATCATCACTCAATTCCTTGTATACTTTGGTGTGTTGTAATTTGAGATTGCGGAATTCATGGGTCTTATCGCGATGCTTGATCATCTCATTAGGCTGTAGGCAGATAAAAGCTGCTATGATAGCGACCACGGGTATCCATTTGGAAGGGTTAGTATTTTTCGTCACCATCGCTTCACTTTTTCGAGTGACTGTAGTGATGCCATAGGCCATCATGATCAATATCAATCCGGATACAGGAAAGACAAATGCGGGCATCTTGGTGGCCACGTAGGAGAAGAACCCAAAGAGCACCCCGATCATGGCCAGGAAAATGACGGTGTATTTCTGATCAGTCTTTTTTGAAAGTAATAAAGCAATCAAGCCAATCACCAGCATGACCACCAGGGGCCAGGTGTATACCCACGGTAGCATTTTGAAATGAAAATACCAGGGACCCTCATGACCCAGGTCTTTCACGATATGCATCTTATTGTAAGCGTATGCTGCTGCACTTTCCAGAGGGAAGGCTTTCATGATGTACAATTGCCAGGGTCCGAATACCAAAAGCGAAACAAGGAAGGCCATGAAAATATGCAGGTAATATTTGAGCGACGACCGGTTTTCACTCGAAATCAGTACATACAGCCCCCATCCTCCAAAGACAAGAAAAGCAGTAAGCCATTTGACAAGCACAGCGCACCCGATAAAAACCCCGGTAATAATGCCCCATGGCCAAAGTTTCATAGACTCGAAATATCGGGTCAAAGCCCAAATAGCCGCGGTGACATAAAAGTAAAAAGTGAAATCATTATGATCGAGACTCATCCATCCGGAAGTCATCTCCAATCCATACCACGAAGTCGTCACGAGCAATGCAGCCAGATAAGAGGATTCTTCATCCTTTGTCCATCGTTGTGCTATCTCGCGAATCATCCAGATGGCGATGGTGCCCATGATCACGGAAGGCAGTCTGATCGCAAAGGTGCTCACACCGAAGATCTTCATCGAAAGAGCCATCTGCCACAAAAACAGGGGTTGTTTGTGTACCCAGATATGACAGTTCCACCAATCCCCATAGTGATAGGGGAAAAGTGGATTCTTGATCAGCATAGGTTTAAAAGGATCTTCCATCATGCTCTTAGCCACGAGGGCATGGAACCGCTCATCCCAGTTTTGGAGATATGGATCGATAACCGCCATCAGCAGGCGAAGCAACAAAGCGCTGAAGAGCAGCAAGTAAAAGGCTTCCTTTCGGTATGGGGTCTTGTAAAACAAGTAAACGCTGGCTATCGCCGGCAGGGAGGCGAGTAATAAACCAAGCGTAGTCTCGTTTTGGAAAAAGATCATTTCGGTTGCAAAATAATCGTTTGCGTATAGATATCTATTTTCACACCCACAAATATGTCCCTACTCCGCAAACTCGCCGGCGAGACCGCCATCTACGGATTCAGCTATATCCTCAGCCGGGTGTTGTATTACGTTGTTTTCACCTCCTACCTCACCCGGGTAGTCAGCAAGAGTGAGTTTGGAATCTATAGAGATCTTTATTTCTATGTGGCCGTGATCCTGGTATTACTGACCTTTCGGATGGAGACTACCTATTTCAGGTATGCTAAGGAAGACAGGCCTGCAGTCACAGCCATGTCAATGACCTTTCTGACTTTTTTTGCAGGGCTTTTTTTCCTGCTGCTCCTGATATTCAGAAATGAGGTTGCCATATGGATGGAATATCCGAATATGACCACACATATCCTCATGCTTGGAGGCGTATTGTTTTTGATACGATGATTGCGGTTCCATTTGCCAATCTCAGGCAACAAAACAGACCCATCCGGTTTCTGTTATTGAAGCTTGGATCCATCTTCCTCAATATTGCCCTCGTGTTATTTTTTGTTGAACTGCTACCCTGGTTATCAAAAAAAAGTAATTGGGTGGCTCAATGGTTTACGAAAGATGACATTATATTTTATGTCATCCTCAGCAATCTCCTCTCTAGTGCGATCACCTTTGCGCTGTTGTTACCGTTGATGCGCCACCAGCCATTACGATGGGATTGGGGATTTCTCAAGAAAATGCTCGGGTATTCCTGGCCGCTGGTGATCGTGGGTTTCGCCGGAGTGATCAATCAGTATTCTTCAATTGCTTTTCAGAAATATTTACTTCCGGGAGATACGATAAGTAACCTGTCACATGGAGGTATTTACTGCCGCCGCGTCTCCTGGCGATCCTACTTAGTTTATTTACTACTGCATTTAATTATGCTGCTGAACCCTTCTTCTTTTCACACAAGGACAAGGAAGATGCACGACCCGTATATGCTGACGTTGCGCTGGCGTTTACCATCATTGGTTCATTGATGATGCTGATGATCCTCGCGTACATTGATTTGTTCCAATTATTGCTTGGCAAGGATTTCAGACAAGGCCTTGAAGTCGTTCCCATCCTGCTGGTATCCTTTTTATTGCTGGGGATTTATTACAATGTATCCGTCTGGTACAAACTCGCAGACAAGACCATCTTTGGCGCGTGGATCGCCGGAATTGGAACAGCTATCACGATTGGATTGAGTTTTGTGCTCATTCCTGCTATGGGAGTTATTGGTTCTGCCTGGACTGCATTGGCCTGTTATATTTTTATGGTCGTCACAGCTTATCTCCTTGGACAGAAATATTATCCTATTCCTTACAAAGTCGGACGGATGGCCGGATGGATCGCGGGAGCTATGGTGCTGTATTTTCTTATGGAATGGCTGCGCGGGTTTTATGACGAACAGTTAGTGGTGATCCTCGGTGTCAATTCTATACTTGTGTGTTTATATGTTTATCTGCTCTATCGAATGGAAGGGCATCTGCTGAGAAATGCCTTGAGAAAAAAATGAACATGCTGTATAAAAAAAGGAGTGCGATGAACGCACTCCATAGATTTGTATAAGCTCTTTACACTCACAAATCACAATTATTTCTGTGCCACGTCGTCATTGAATGAGCTGTCCGGGAAAATGCAAATTCCGGCACCAACAATCTTTCCGCTCATTCCTGCTTGTGCAGTCCCTGTGATTTCTGCATTGAGCTTCCCCTCATTCACGATCAGGCCAAGCACCGTGAGGACCTCAAGTCTACCGGATTGTCCCAGTATGGAGAGGGAGGCACCTGATTCAAGTTTCAGTCTCGCACCTCCGGCGATCATTAAAGCATCGATATCCGGCACGTCAGAAATGATCACCGGATAGTATTGACGGTCTGATGGGATAATGACCTGGGCATTTTCGTCGGGTACACGACCCTCACGCCAGTTGTATGGGGTGTTCCAGTCGCTAGGTTTGCCCGGAGTGCCGCCAATCCAGGTAGCTGTGGTTTGCGCGCTGATAGTGGTAAGAGTCAGAAAGAAGGAGGAGAGGCAAAGGATCATCGTTTTCATGGAGTATGTTTTTAAGTGGTTAAAATCTAATCTATTTCGTTGTTGATGATTCAAAGATGCAGGAGGATATCAAAGTCGGGTAGCAGTGTTTTCCCGTTGGAGGTCATGACTTTCCGCTTGGCAAGAAGAATCTTACTCCGGTGATTCACTTTTACTCGTGTATTCGAGTGAAAGAGGTCAACCGGAAACCGGAAAGAACCAACGGGAAGGTAAAACCAACCAATGAGCTGGATTTGTCTCATTTTTATTGAAAGGACACCGCAAAGGGTATATTCGCCAAGCCCGGAGCCAGGGCAATTGAATTGTATATATTGTGTCTATGGTCAGCATATGGTATGAATCAACTCTTTCGGGGAAGAAACAAAACAGCCTGCCAGGGTTAGAAGGGGAAAGGAATGTGAAAATCAAATAAGGTACATTATGAAATACCGGGTAATCCTGATTTTATTTTTCGTTCATCTCGTGAGTGTAATGGGCGTGGCTCAGACAAAGGACCGCGTACTGGATTCACTTATTGAAATTCAACCGAATCAAGGATCACCCCGTGAGCAAGCAGAACGATTGCGGTCTGTTATCTGGCCTTATATCATCCGGATAGAGGATGTAGGGGTTTTGAAATTTATCACTTCATTAGACAGCCTCAATCAATGCTGTATAGCTGGTCAAACAGGCGATACAACCTACGAGAAAGAAGTTTTAGCAGATGTTCAGTTTTTCAAAGGAAGTAAATTAACACATACTGATCCGGCGGCCGCGAGACCACTGATCGAATCAGCCATTGAGCAGTTTAGGAGCCTGGGGGATTCTACCAAAGCAGCAGTTGGGTTTATGCAATTAATCTGGACCTTATCCAATCTTGGAGATAGTACCAGTTTTGCTTTTGTCCGTCAGCAAGCCATAAAACTCCTGCCACATTTGACGGACCCATTTATCGTCATTAACATACAAGCTTCTTTAGGTGTTGGCTGTTATGATTTCGGTATGTATGCCGAAGCAACATCACACTATTTTGATGCCCTCAAAATCATTGATGCGACAAAGACATCTGCGTTATTGAATGCAAAGCGGGATATGTTCCACAACCTGGGAGGGGTGTATGCCCGATTGGGAGATTTAAACAATGCGCTGTTATACATCAGGAAAGCTATAGAATCTGCAAAAGAAACGAACCAGGATACCCTTGACCATTATTTGATTTTGGCTAGAATTCTGATTGCTAAAAATGATTTTTCGGCGGCACTCAAGGCTTTAAAACTAACCGAGGACTTTGAATTTGTACAAGCAAGTTCCATTGGCATGGGGCAGAATGCCTCTAGTCAGGCTACCTGCTACCGCCAACTTGGCCAATTGGATTCTGCCTTATGGTATGCCAGGAAATCTGTTAGGCTTTTACCCATTTCGATGAATGCACAAAATGGAGCTGCCGCATTGCTTGAATTAGCTCAATGTGAATTTGCACTCGGAATGGATAGTGCCCTTCAACACGCCGATGATGCATTAATAGCCCTCGAACGTGCAAAGTATACAACGGGGATGGTTGAAGCCACTGCATTGCTTTCGTCCATTTACAAATCAAGGGGTGATTACGCACGCGCCCTGGAATTCAGTGAACTGAGATTTGTCTATCAAAACCAAATTGAACGACTGCAAAGTAATCGTCAACTGGCATTTGGTGAATTTACCCGGGACAATGCGGCTCAGCAGGCAAGACGCGAAGCCGAAGTAAAAGCGGAGCTCGATCGGCAGCGCAACATTCGCTATGCTTTGTTTGCCGGCCTGGGTATACTCGGGCTGCTAGCCTTTTTGTTATACAACCGCTATCGGTTTAAGCAGCGTACGGCCATTCAACTTGAAGCCGCTCGCCAGCGTGCCGAAAAATCCGAGGCTTTTAAGTCGAGATTCCTCGCCAATATGAGCCATGAGATACGCACCCCATTGCACGGTATCTCTGGTTTTACCGAGCTTCTCAGCGATACATCCCTCACTGAAAAGCAACGTCGTTGGCTGGGAGCTATACGACAATCGTCTGTCCGGCTCAGGGATGTGGTCAATGATATACTTGACTTGAGCAAACTGGAAGCAGGAGAAGTCACTTTGCGGAAAATACCTTTCTCGCCACAACAAGTAGTGCGTGACGTAGCCGAATCACTTCAGCCTCGAGTTAACGTAAAGGGAATTGCATTAGAGGTGACGATTGATCCTGCAACTCCAATGGCCGTGTCCGGCGACCCGACGAGATTATACCAGGTGCTGGTCAATCTCGCCGGTAATGCAGTCAAATTTACCGAAACTGGAAAAGTCACGATTAGCCTGAACCCCAAACCAGGTGATGATCCAGGTAAAGCTATGTTGCACTTTACGATCACGGATACCGGCATTGGCATTCCTCCGGAAAGACTTCATGCGGTGTTCGAAAGTTTCCAACAGGCTGAAGATTCCACTACTGCAAAGTTTGGTGGGACAGGGCTGGGCCTGACGATCGCACGTGATCTCGTCAGATTATATGGAAGTGACATAGAATTGAAAAGTGAAGTTGGAGTGGGGTCTGAGTTTTCGTTTGTAATTGGTTTTCCAATAGCAGATGCGTCGGAATTGGAGAAGACAATCGAATTGCAAGGTGGCGTCTATGATCAGTACCTGCGTATCCTGGTTGTCGATGATAATGAATTCAACCGCGAGATTTCGAAGGAGGCTTTATTCCGGCATTTTGAAAATGTGGAAGTGGATTTTGCTATCGATGGATTGGAAGCTGTTGAAAAAGCAAGTGAGCAGGATTATGATGTGGTGTTGATGGATATGCAGATGCCGGAGATGAATGGGATGCAGGCTACACGTCGCATACGACAAATGGATGGCCAAAGAGGGAAGGTTCCAATCATTGCGCTGACAGCTTCGGCGATGCCTGAGGAGAAACAAGGCGCCCTGGATGCCGGGATGAACCGCCATTTGGGGAAGCCTTTTCATCCAGAGGAGTTAGCGACGGTCATTGCTGATGTGTTACAGTTGGATGTGGTCACTGAAATGAAAAACGATGCAGGTAATGGAGTGGATTCGGAAAGAACTCAGCCCCTGGGCGGATTTGATCTCCGCTTCCTCAACGATTTCTGCCAGGGGGATGAGGAGCAAGTTCAGTATTTTTTGGGGAAATTTATCAGGCAACTACCGGTTGAAATTGAAGGAATGGAATCAGCGTTTGCAAGTGGCAACAGAGAACAGATATATCAGGTTGCGCATAGTTTCAGGCCACAACTGGATTTTGTTGGTTTGAAGGAATATAGCATATTGCTTCTTGAAATTGAAAAGGGTGCAAAGCAAAATGAACCATTAACCAGGCTGATGGAAATGTTTCAGCAAATCAAAAGGCTTCAAGATATACTTAAGGATCTACCTATAAAATCAGATCTTTCCTGATTTCAGGATTGATTGAATTCAAATACTTTTACTGCTTCTCCAACCAATACATCTCAAAATTTATTGGATGGATTATATTGACCCAATATTTTTTTGCATTTTCAACCTATAAAGCCAACACATGCTCAATACCGTTCTGATCGAAGATAGTGATGATGCCGCAGAGAAATTAACCTTCCTGCTAACACGATATTGCGCTGACAAAATCAATCTCCTAAAGCTTGCCTCATCAGGTGCAGAGGGCATTGAGGCAATACGGACTCATCGGCCAGAGCTGGTTTTCCTCGACATTGAACTTGGGGACATGACTGCTTTCGAAATGCTGGAGCGCATTGATCCTGTAGATTTTCAGGTGATCTTCACCACATCCTTTGATCATTACGCGATCAAAGCTATCCGTTACAGTGCCGTGGATTACTTGCAGAAACCAGTTGGGCGTGAAGAATTGCTGGCGGCTATCCAGCGGGCCGAAAATAATCCGATGCGCCTGGCTCGGGAACAAATCAATCAAATGACCCAACAGGTGCATGCCAAAACGCAACTGCCAGACAAGATCGCCCTCACAACAGCGGATGGATTAGTCTTTAAGAAGATAGCAGATATCATCCGATGCGAAAGCGAGCGGATGTATACCAATGTCATCATGAGCAATCATGAGAAGATTGTTGTTTCTAAACCCATGGGTCAGCTGGAAGATATCCTCCATGTGCATGATTTTTTCCGCGTGCACAATTCTCACCTGATCAACATGCGCCACATCCGGCAATTTGTTCGCACAGATGGAGGATATGTGGTGATGGAAGACGGTGCATCTGTCAGTGTCGCCCGAAACCGAAAGGAGGATTTTCTCGATATGTTTTCCAGGTTTTGAAAATCCTATAGCTAACCTACAACTTTCGGCCCCTGGCCGTTGCAGGAGTTTGCTCCTGCAACCATGAGAATTCCAATTTAGATTCTCCATAGGAATTTCGTTGGGTTTCTAGGTGGTCGCAGGAGCAAATAGTTCGACTACGCTCACCACGACGCTCCTGCAACGGCCAACGAAATAGAACAGGATTTGACTCTAGCGTCAGGAGACGCAAAGCATATTGCATTCAAGTCGGGAGACTTGAACGAACAGTATCACTTTTCTTTTTTCACTCTTCACTTCACTCTTCACTCTTCACTCTTCACTCCTTCCGTATGTAAGCCGCGATCCTCGACGCTTTCCTCGCCGGCAAAATGGCTGCTAAGGTGCCAATGATAAAAACCGTAATGCCTACTATCAGGATATCAATCCAACGCAATTCAATCGGATATGAATCCACCACAAACCCCTCAGGGATAGGGACGATACCGAATTGCTTCTGCAGGATATAAAAGCCCACAGCCAGAATGATACCAATCGCCAGGCCGAGGAAACAAATCATCCAGCCGGAACGCATGAAGATCTTACGCACATCAGTAGGCGATGCACCCATCGACTGCAGTATTGAAATGTCCTTACGCTTGTCCAGTACAATCATCCAAAGCGCACTGACAAGATTAAACGAAACGATGATGAGTGTGAGCGAAACAACAGCAAACGAAATCCATTTTTCAATATTCATGAGTTTGAAAAATGCGGCATTCTGTTCATCCTTATTCTTGACATTGACCGGTGTTTTGATCAACGCCAGGATTTTTTCCTTTACCTTTTCTGCATCTGCTCCGGGACTCAGTTTTATTTCAATACCTGATACAGCATCCGGACTTTCGACCAGTGAGCGAATAAACGCCAGGGATACAAACACGTATTGATAATCATAATCCTGCTTGATGGAAAACCTTCCGACCGGATACGCAAACTGCCTCGTGAAGGGCATGTCTAGCGGTCCACGCTGGTTTCGGTTAGGCATATAGACCGTAAGGGACTCATATGGATTTTGATGATTGACATTGAGGCGTGATGCGAGACCAGCTCCAAGTATAGCAAGAGATACTTCACCTTGTTGCAATACAAAATCACCATCCAGCAATACACTGTCTATCGCGGTCACTTTCCGAAACTGATCATCTACACCTTTCAGCGTGCAGATGTCCTGGCTACCTTGATAATCAAGCAGCGCTGTTTCTTCAAGCGTAAGACTTAATGCTTCGATTTCAGGCCATGCCCTGATCGTCGCGAGGTCTGCTGAATCCGGACTGAAGTATTTGCCCTCCGTTGGATATATCTTCAGATCTGTGTAGATCGCGTTGTAGAGGCTTTTGAGCAGATCTTCAAATCCATTAAACACCGAAAGGATCAAGAGCAAAGCTGCTGCACCAATAGCGATACCAAACATCGATATACCAGTGATGATATTGATAGCCTGAAAACTTTTCTTGCCCAGGATGTATCGCCATGCGATGAGTACGGTGAAGGAGAGTCTCATCCAGGGAGTGGTTCAAGTGTAAACCGATCATATCCCTGGATAGCCCGGTAAGCCCTGCTATGGATTTTCTCCCTGATCTTATTGTTGGTCAGCTTCGGATTACGCATAGTTGGATAAGTCCTGTTAGAAAGAAATACATAGACCAGATTATTTTTAGGATCATTCCAGACGCATATGCCGGTAAAGCCTGTGTGACCATACGTCGCTTCGGAGGCCATATGCGAGGTAAGCAATGTCCTTTCCGGATTGAGTTCCTTCATGTCAAAACCTACACCCCTGCGTGTTGATTTGCCAAATCGCGTTGTAAACGTTTTCAGCAAATCCGGATCGATATATTCTTTGCCGCCGTATTCACCACCATTCATGAGCATCTGCATGAGGATCGCCAGATCTTCGGCATCGGAAAATAATCCCGCATGTCCGCTCACACCGCCCAGCATAGCGCAGGACATGTCATGTACATACCCAGTCAGCTCCTGGCACCGGAAGTAATTGTCCATTTCTGAAGGAATGATCTCATCAGACGTAAATCGATCAAGTGGGTGATAGCCGATCCGGCGCAGGCCAAGTGGTTTGTAAAAAACACTGTCGACATAATGATCAATAGTAACCCCGGTCTTTCTCTGGATGATTTCTGCCAGCATGATAAATCCCAGATCACTATACACATACGTGCCATCCGCATTCAATGGACTCTCAATGATCTGTTTCTGTATGCTATCCAGGTATATTCCATCCATATACATGTTTCCTGCTATCGCCACACAATGCTGTGCGCTCGGATAATCACAGTACACATCCGGCTCCATTTCAAGCCAGTAATTATCTTCCAGCGACACCGTCTTTTCATAGAAGGGAATCCATGATTGTAATCCGGCATGATGCGCCATCACTTTACGGATCACCATTTTTTCTTTGTTGCTTCCGGCCAGCCAGGGGAGGTAATCACCTAGTGTCTTATCCACCGAGATAATGCCTTCTTTGTGGAGGCGCATGACCGCCAGCGTCGTCGCGGCCACTTTGGTGACAGAAGCAATATCATACAGGTCGGTCAGATACACAGGATTGTCATCCTTGTATGTATGACTTCCGAATGCCTGCTCATAGATAATCCGTCCGTCCTTAGCGATCAGTACCTGACAGCCGGGTGCTGCCCCGATCTCAATCATGTAGTTAGCTATCGTACTAATATAGGTCAGACTGTCTGAACACATGCCTACACGCTCCGGAACACTATAGCCCATCCTCTTGAGCGATGGAGTTGTAAATCCGTGATTGACTGGAAATATATTACTTGCCGTGACAGGAAGTTTTCCTTTAAATCCAAACACACCTGTGAGACCCTGTGCAGTGATATCCTCCGTCTCCGGTGTGTCTTCATAGGCCATCAGGATGTGATCGATGTTTTCAAAATATTTGAGGCTATATGGACTTCCGAAAATAACAAGGATGACTTCGTTTTGTCGGTTGATATTCTGGATCAAGGTGAGTTCTTTGGTGGTCAATCCAAAATTACTTCCAACCTTATTGGTCATCTGATGTATAGAGATGATGACCCGCTCATATTTCTTCAGGTCCTTGAGCAGGGATGTTTCATCAACATCTTTCAGGGTATGAGCTATATTAAAATGTCTTGCTTCCATATAGGAATCCAAACGCTCCTGAAATTTTGTTTTCGTGGTTGATCCGATCGAGAGCGTTGCTATTTTCGGTGCAGTGAGGTTGACCATAGGAATCAGTGCACGTTTGTTTTGAGCCACCGTGATCGCTTCTTCGATGAGCCGGTGCTTGATCCCAACAGCATAAGGGTCAAAGGCCATCTTGGTAGCATAATCTGGTGTAGGGAGTATTAAAGTGTCGAGGCCCAGTTTATATTTGGCAGCAAGGATACGCTTTACATTATCATTTAGAATAACCATTTCCAGCTTGCCTTTTGAAAAAGCTGTTTTCAAGCCATTGAAGGCGAGATCCATGTTTTCGGGCAACAACAGCATATGGTTTCCTGCGCGAATAGCCATGATGGCCACTTCATCTGCCTTGAAATGGTCTGTTACGCCTTTCATCTCCAATCCATCCGTAAAGACGATCCCATCAAAACCCATCTCGTTTTTCAACAGGTCATTGATCGCTCTCGGACTGAGGGTGGTAGAAATATTTGGAGTTGCATCGATAGCGGGAACATGCAGATGAGCTACCATCATGCCCTGCAAGCCTGCATCTATCATTTGCTGAAACGGATACAATTCTGTTTCCCTTAAGCGATCCATCGTATAATTCAATACCGGCAGGTCGAAATGGGAGTCAACTCCTGTATCTCCGTGGCCAGGAAAATGTTTTCCAGAGGTGAGCACACCTGCTGCCTGCAGGCCTTTCATGTAGGCGATGGCATGGCTTGAAACCTGGATTTTGTCTTCGCCAAACGAACGGTCACCGATCACCGGATTGAGCGGGTTGATATTGATATCTGCTACGGGCGAGAAACTGACCTGAACACCTAGCGCAAGTAATTGCTTGCCAATCGCATAACCCATCAATTCGATCTGCGTCAGATCCTGCACCGCTCCAAGCATCAACTGGCGGGGAAATGAAAGTCCTTTATCCTTAAACCGCATGCCGAGGCCCCATTCAGCATCCATGCTGACCATCAATGGGATCTCGCTTGCTTTTTGATACTGTGCTGTGAGCGTCGCTTGTTTTGCAGGTGTGCCCTGGAAAAAACACAGACCACCTACATGATACTTTTTAATCTGACTAAGCACTGATGCGACATGATCATCACCTAGATCGGAGTGTGCACGGATGATAAAGAGTTGGCCAATTTTTTCATCAAGTGACATGGTTTGAAAAACCGAATCCACCCATCTGGTCGCAGCGGTGTCCTGTGCCATAGACATACTGGTCCATGACAGGCATAGGCTTAACAGCAATATTTGAATGCTACGACACTTCATAGGTGCTTGATCAACGGTTTTTAAATTGAGGCAGATTCGGATCCAGGGCTTTAGCAGTTTCAAAACTTGCATTCGCTCCGGCCGTATCACCTGCCTGACTCAAGGCTATGCCCAGGTTGTAATGCGCAGTTGCGTTTTTAGGTGCCAATTCGATTTCTTTCCTGAAATATTCAATGGCCTTTTGTGTGTCTCCGGCTTGTCCATGTGCCACACCTAGCAGCTGGTAAGTTTCATAATCATTTGGAAGATACTGGACAGCTTCCTGTAATAACGCAATAGCGCCGCTAAGATTATGGTTTTTCTCGCCGTATATCTTGCCCTGGTCCCGCAGTGCCACACCCAGGTTCCGCTTTCCTTCACTATAGTTGGGATCCATCTTGAGCACATGCCTGAAATAGGTAATAGCCTGGTCGAGATCTCCCAGGTGAAAAGAAGCATTGCCTAGTAACAGGTAACTCAGTTTATAGTTGGGATGGATTTCAAGCGCTTCCTTCAGATAGATCTGAGCTTCGGTGAGCATTTCTTTTTTGACCACCGGATCCTTTTCATCTTCGGCACGCGTGACCAGGTCACCGCCCACTGCATTGAGTAGTTTAGCACTTCGCTGTGAGGTCTTGATATCGGTGGTGAACAGGGTGCTGTTGTCCTTCCATACCCTGCTGCGTATGAGTGTCCAACCTCCAAAGGCTATCAGGATGGCAAGACTAATGCCCAGCGCGGCTTTGCGATTGGCAGAGTTGATAGCTAATGAAATAGCATATCCTGCGATCAAGGCAAATCCAATAGAAGGAAGAAAAGCAAATCGCTCAGACATATTAGTTCCGATCGGAAACACAATGTTTGAAGTGATGGACATGGTACAAACATAGAACAGAATGCCATACGCCCACCACGATCGTGATTTCCAACCTCTGATGACTGCATACAGGAGGCCTAGCCACACTAGCAAGGAGAGGATGACCATTGGTTTCGACCAGGTCTGGATATCTATATGCCGGGGATAATAATCATGTGTTAATGGGTAAGGAAAGACAAGCAACTGCACATATTTGCCCATCGTGTAGACAATCGTTGCTGTTTTTTCTCCAACCGAAAAAGGAACATAGGTACCATTTTCTACTTTGAGAAATGGATTGTTCATCAGCTCCTTTGGCGGTTCGCCGGCACTGAATCCGGTGACTGATCCTCTGATCAGGATAAATAAAACGGAGGCAGCCACGATCGGCCAGAGGTTGCTTAGCCATTTGACAGAAGTGTCTTTACCATACCACCATAGGGTCAGTGGTGCCACCGCCAGCATCGTGATGATGTTTTCCTTTGCCAGGAGGCCTAATAGAAACACAAGTCCAGCCAGGCTACGCAGCAACATTGGTTTGGGATGATTAATGCTTTTCAACATCAACCACAATCCGCCTATGGCTCCCATGGCTGCGATGATTTCATCCCGGCCTTTGATATTGGCCACTGCTTCTGTATGGATTGGGTGCAGGGCAAAGATGAGGGCGGAAAACAAGGCTACTTGTAGCGCTGTGGTGGAGGATAGGCGAGGGGTCAGGAGTTGCCGCAAAAATCCGAAAAGGATCCAGCATAGCAGCCCGTAAAAAAGTGCGCTGATAAAGTGGCTGAGCCAGGGGTTATTGCCTGCTATTTCATATTCGATCGCAAACATAGCAGGGGTCAGCGGTCTGTATCGACCACCACTGACAAGCCTGGTCTTCGTTTGATCTTTAAAATAACCGTAAAAGGTATCGTACTTGAAGAGGCCGGCGATGCCCTTGACCCCTTCTTTGGTAAACATATTGTCATTGATGACGATGGCATCATCCTGGGTGTACTCAAACGATACCGTCTGTGCATACAGTAATGTGCCCAGCAATGCCAGTATGGGGCCCATGCGGTTGATGGGGATACCAAACAAGGTGTTCGGGTAGTCTTCCTTTTTATTCTTTTTCGCTTCTTTTGCCAAGGTCATTCGGTAAAAATATTAGTATTCCCTGATCAATACTTCAGTTGGCACATCCAGAGTGTCATGAATTTTCCGGATCATGTCAAGATTGAGTTTGCGCTTCCTGTTGAGGATTTCGCTTACCCGACTCTTTAATCCAAGGATGGAGGCAAGATCTTTTTGTTTGTATCCAAGCTGGTCCATCCTGAATTTGATAGCTTCAATCGGATCAGGCAAATCAATGGGATATCGCTCTTTTTCATACAGATCAATGAGTAGAGAAAGCAACTCAAGTTCCTTTCCTTCTTTGGAACCTTTCTTTGACTCAAAAATTACTTCAAGTCTTGATAAAGCCTGTTTGTATTCTTTTTCATTCTTGATAATCGTCCATTCCATAAATCTTATATTGACTGAGCGTCTATTTTATCATATTGTTGATGATTGCCAATGAATCGAATCCAGACAATTTTATGTTCATAATTAATGCGCACTACCAGACGATAGGTATTCCCTTTTATATTGAAAACCACCCTATTACCTTTTAGTATACTGGCACTCGGATACTTTAACTTTACGCTTGTTGGTCCTGTCCAATTAGCCCCCTCAGCTTCTCTATACCATGATTTTAAAGGTTGTTCACAATCCTTGTGTTTCGCCCAGTATTCGCGCAAAGTTGCTTTGGCAATTATTCTCACAGCATAAAGGTATATACAGTTCCCAAATTGGGAATTTATTCTGATATAGGGCTGAAATCCAGAGTAAAAAAAACCAAATTTTCCAATACATGTTGAGGATGACGGAATCCTTTAACGATCAAAGGTCCAAATGGTGAGGATTAGACAAACACCTGCTACCTTTATCACCTTCTAAATACACCACGAAAATACTGTTCATGGCCCGTCCCACATTATACCTCCTTGATGCTTATGCCCTGATTTTCAGAGCCTATTATGCCTTTTTCCGCAATCCGCGGATCAATAGTAAAGGCCTGAATACCAGCGCCATGTTTGGATTCGTCAATGCCCTCGAGGAGGTGCTCAACAACCGGAAGCCGTCCCACATCGCCGTCTGTTTTGACCACAAATCACCCAATGTGCGCGTACAGGAGTTCCCATACTACAAGGCCAACAGGCAGGAGACACCCGAGGATATCCGGATAGCAGAGCCTTATATCCGCAGCATTATTGAGGCCTATGGAATCCCGATCATCGAAGCGCCCGGCTACGAAGCAGATGATGTCATCGGTACCCTCGCCAAAAGAGCGGAGCAGGAAGGCTATACCGTCTATATGGTCACCCCTGATAAGGATTTCGGGCAATTGGTTTCCGAGCACATTTTCATGTACAAGCCTGCCAAACAAGGCAATGGACCTGAAATATGGGGACCGAAAGAAGTGTGCGAAAATTATGGGATCAAACGCCCGGAACAGGTCATCGATATCCTCGGTCTCATGGGTGATGCAGTGGATAATATTCCAGGCGTGAAGGGCATCGGCGAAAAAGGTGCATCCAAACTCATCCACGAATGGGACACGATCGAAAATATCTATGCCAACATCGATCAATTTAAAGGAAGCACAAAAGAAAAACTCGAAGCGAGCAGGCAAGCTGCCTTTGATTCTAAAAAGCTGGCCACCATCCTCCTTGATGCACCTGTTCCGTTCGAACATGACCGCCTGATCCTTGATCCACCGGATGCAGAAAAATTATCATCCATCTTTGCCGAACTTGAATTCAAGACTCTCGGTAAGCGAATCCTTGGTGAAAATTTTGAAGTCAATGTAGCCGCACCATCAGCGCCGAAAGCAAACACCGGAGCAGTGCAAGGCAACCTGTTTGAACAACCCGGTGAAGAATCAGATGAAAACTATACGCCAACTGCCGGAAAGAATATTCATAACACACCGCACACCTATCATGCTGTAAGCACGGAAGCAGAGCGTCAGGCTTTGATTGAAAAATTACTGGCTGCAAAAGAATTTGCTTTCGATACTGAGACGACAGGGCTCGAAGTGGAAATGGAAATCGTGGGGATGTCTTTTTCTATTACACCTGGTGAAGCTTACTATGTCCCTTGTCCCCCTGAGTTTGAAAAAGCAAAGGCTGTCGTGCAGTCATTCGAAAAAGTATTTACTAATCCGAATGCATTAAAGATCGGGCACAACATCAAGTTTGACATGAAAGTGTTACGACTCTATGATGTCATTGTTGCTGATCCGATTTATGATACGATGGTGGCGCACTTTATTGCAGACACGCATGTGCGTCACAAGATGGATGTGATGGCCGAAGCTTATCTGGGCTATTCACCGGTATCTATCGAGGAGCTGATCGGCAAGAAAGGAAAAAATCAACTTTCGATGCAGGACATCGGCCTCGAAAAAATCACAGAGTATGCGGCTGAAGATGCTGATGTCACTTTACAACTCAAGGCAGTTACCGATAAGCAGATCGAGGCCATACATGCAGAGGATCTGATTTATAAAATGGAATTCCCTTTGATCCATGCGCTCACCGCGATGGAGTTTGAAGGCATCGGACTTGATGTTCCGTTTCTCAATGAATATTCGAAGACCCTCGGAGTGGAGCTGTATGACATGCGCGACAAGATTTACAAGATCAGTGGCGTGGAGTTCAATATTGATTCGCCAAAACAGATGGGAGATATCCTGTTTGATCACCTGAAGATCCCCTACGAAGGCACTAAAACTAAAACAGGTCAGTATGGTACGAGTGAAGATATCCTGGCACCATTGCAAGACAAGTATGAGATCATCGATCATATCCTCAATTACCGCGAGCTCACCAAACTGAAATCAACCTACATCGATGCTTTGCCATCGCTGATCAATCCAAGGACAGGCAGGGTGCATACTACATTCGGGCAGACCATTGCAGCCACAGGACGTCTCGCATCCAACAATCCGAATCTCCAAAACATTCCTATCCGCACAGATCGTGGAAAAGAAATCCGTAAAGCGTTTATTCCTCGCAATAGTGACTACCTGATTCTCTCTGCGGATTATTCGCAGATCGAATTGCGGATTATCGCGGCGATCACACAGGATGAGGGCATGATGGAGGCCTTCAGGGCAGGAGAAGATATCCATGCATCTACTGCTTCAAAAGTATTTGGTGTGCCATTAGCCGATGTCACCAAGGAAATGCGCCGACGCGCTAAGGCCGTCAATTTTGGTTTAGCATACGGACAATCTGCCTTTGGTCTTTCACAGACATTGGGCATCTCCCGCAGTGAGTCGAAAGAAATCATCGACAATTATTTTGAAAAATTTCCGGGCATCAAAAATTACATGACCGAAACGGTCGCCTTCGCCCGCGAACATGGATACATCGAGACAATCATGAAGCGCCGTCGCTACCTGCGCGATATCAATTCAAAAAATCAAACCGTCCGTTCACAAGCAGAGCGAAATGCGATCAACTCTCCGATCCAAGGCTCAGCAGCCGACATGATCAAGCTCGCCATGATCCACATCTATGATGAGATGCTCCATCGCAATCTCAAATCCAAGATGCTCCTCCA
The DNA here is from genome assembly GCA_016721905.1 of Candidatus Opimibacter skivensis. Lineage (GTDB taxonomy): Bacteria > Bacteroidota > Bacteroidia > Chitinophagales > Saprospiraceae > Opimibacter > Opimibacter skivensis. Next base: position 50,413 of record JADKHH010000029.1, read on the forward strand.
GGTGCATGACGAATTGGTCTTCGATGTCCACAAGACCGAGCAGGACGAACTCCGCGCATTGGTCGAAGACAAGATGAAGCATGCCTTGCCTGATCTGCCGGTGCCTGTTGAAGTGGGAATGGGAGTTGGGGAGAATTGGCTCGAAGCACATTGACAGGAAAATGCAAAAAGGAGAGATGTACGGACAGGACGCGTCCTGTCCGTACATCTCTCTTTTTGCATTTTCAATACCGCTGGTTCAAGTCTTCAGACTTGATTTATATTTGCACTCCTTTTAAAAGAGACATCAAATGATCAGCATCCTCCGCACTGCCTTTTTGCGTTCAACTCACGCACAGATTCCACTGACCATTACGGAATTTGACTTTGCCGCAACGCCCTTGATCAATATTGCAGTGGGCGATGCAGATGCCAATGGCAGGAAAGATATCTATGTAGTAGCTGAGGGAGCCCAAAGATTACCCGCCTTACGAATCTTGGAAATGGAACGGCGTTTACGACCACATTACCTGGCGTTAACAAAGCAGCCGAGCGTTGGTGTCTTTCTCTCAAGGGGTGATGATCTGTACCGAGGGGACATGGGTATGTATACCCTGTATAGCAAGGACGAATGGAATGCTGAAAAGAAGGATGGCCCGGTGCTCCTCGATACGATTGGAGGTATCGAACAGGCCCATCTTAAGTCCTTTAATTATCCTCGCCTGGTGTTGACTTCCGATACTGCTGGTGATCTCCATTTTGTAGAGATCATCAATGGATCTTTCAATGTCATCTTTGCTATCAGTAGTTACTCCATTAATACTTCCATTACACCTGGTCAAATGAGTTCTTTTGTCCGGGGTGATACGATCACTTATTTTGTGCCTGATGTCCCATCCGGTCAGTTGCTCAAAGGAACAGTCATTTGGAATTCTGCAATTAACCAACTGTTTTACCAGGAACCACTTGAGGTCATGGATGCAGATTTGCAGCACCCGGTTGCTTCGTTCACTTACACAGATGCAGCTGGATCACAATTGCTGTTTGTGCTCGATACGGGAACAAACGAAATCTATAAGTATGTTTTTCAAGGAGACTCATTTGTGAAGACCACTATTGATGCCGCCTTGACATCGCCTTCCCTGATGTCCTTTGGGTATCTTGATAATGATACCTTGCGGATCTGTGGTAGCGATGGCAGCAACTAGGGCTCTTCAATGCACCTTCAAGAGGCTTGCAACCGGAATTGATCATGAGTTATGATGAGCCTATCGGTGAGTTCTATCTCGCTGATTTCAATAACGACGGTATCGATGATATAGTCAGTGTTCCTGTCTCTCGTAATAAAGTACTTGTATCGAGAAATGATATTCTCTCCGGTACGCAGCCAGTTGAATCTTTGCCTTTTGGATACTGGCCAAATCCTGCCAGACAGGAGCTATACTTCAACCCGCCACACCTGCTGGGTTAAAATCATTGCGCGGATGGCGTCATCGCACCCAAATTGCAGATGGGTCATTGGCTCAATGGATCCCCGGGTGTACTGATCAGACTGACGATTCCGGTGTTCGACAAAGTGGATCCAACAATAGTGCCCTTTATCTTGTTCAAGTCTCAGACTTGAATGCAATATCTTTGCGTCTCCAGACGCTAGAGTAAAATCATGCTCTATAATTACCTCTCACGCTCTCCTCTCACTCTCTCACCTCTCACTCTCTCACTCTCTCACTCTCTCACGTTCTCACACGTATTTCTGCGCAGCAGAAATAAACGCCTCCATCTCTTCCGTCGTCCCGATACTCACCCTCGTCCATCCTGGCCAATAATCATAACTGCGGATGAGGATATCTTCTTTTTCCATGGCTTCGACTGGATCCATGCTAAACTTATCATTCCTGAAAAAAACGAAGTTGGCTGCAGAAGGCATGTATTCCACACCCCATTTATCAAAAGCTTTGCAGACCATCTCACGGCCTTCGATTATTTTCCTGCGGCTGTAGGCTTCAAATTCAGCGTCCTTGAGACAGGCGATCGCTGCATTGGCAGAAGCCGAAGAGATCGTCATGCCTCTGCCGATATGAAAATTAGCAAGGAGTTCGATAGTGACCGGATTTGCAATCGCATAGCCAATGCGCAAACCCGCCAGTCCATGTACTTTTGAAAACGTACGGCCCACGATGATATTCGGATTACTGTCCACCAGCGATGCCATACTGCTCGCACGACCATTTGGACTGAGTTCGATATAGGCTTCGTCCACATATACAGGATATTTTTTGGACTGCGTCTCACAGAAGGACTGCAATTCAGCCGTAGGTATTTCGATACCGGTTGGATTGTTAGGGTTGCAGACAAAAATGAGTTTTGTATTTGAACCACAAGCTTTATCAAGTCCGTTGAGATCATATTGGTAGGTTGAGGTCAATGGTGTTCTTGCCCAATTACATCCAAGGCGTTCGGCGTAGGCCAACATAAAATCAAAAGTCGGATGGCATGCGACTACTTCACCTCCTTGTAATCCATACGTAAGGCCTACCAGTCCGAGAAGTTCCGTAGATCCGGCGGTCAGTAATATATGTTCAGGTGTCAGGTTCTCACGCCTGGCGATCTCCTCTCTCAGTGAGGCCATGAAATGCCGGGGATATCGGTTGGCTTCATTGAGGCTGTCCATCACTGCTTCACGAGCTGCCTCACTGGGTCCGTAAGCATTCTCATTAGAATTGAGCCGGATGATACCTGCCGGAAATGGTGAGGCAGATTTCGAAGTATACTGGTCGGGCTGGTACCAGCGGCTTACAGGTAGGATAGCTGCAGCCATTGCGCTGCGTTGGAGCCAGGAGCGGCGGGAGAGATTAGTGGTCATTGTTTTATTGTTGATGTGTTGATGGGTTGATAAGTTGATGTGTTGATAAGTTGATTTGTTGATGGGTTGATTTGTTGATGGGTTGATTTGTTGATTGGTTAATGAGTTTGGGTAAATGTTAAATGTTAAAATGGTTATCGGTAATCGGTAAATGTTCGAAATCATTTTATTGACTGAAAGCTGAAAGCTGACGGCTGATAGCTCACAGATGATAGCTGACGGCTGATAGCCCCTTCGGCCTCTTTCGCCTCTTCAGCCCTTTCAGCCCCTTCAGCCTTTTCTATCTCTTAACCCTTTTCCTTTGCCTAAATTTATGCCAAAATCTGAGGATTATGAATTTTATTCAACCGGTGGCTGTCAAAGAAGTGGCCTCATGGATAAGTGCAACATTGCTAGGTAATGATGGGCTTGTATTACAGGGGATCAATGAGATCCACAAAGTCCGGGAGGGAGATATCACCTTCGTCGATCATCCTAAATATTATCAGGCGTCATTGCATTCGGCAGCCAGTGTTATCATAGTGCCTGCTGAAATGGAATGCCCGGAGGGGAAAGCTCTGCTGGTCGTAGAAAAGCCATTTCTCGCCTATGAAGCGATCGTCAAACGATTCAGGGATTTTACGCCCATCCAATTCGTATCAAAAGAAACACAGGATATTGACCCGACGGCTGTCATTGAGGATGGCGCTATCATCGGTCCGCATGTGCGAATTGGTAAGGAGTGTCATATTCAATCCGGAGTGATTATCAGGCCTTATACCACCATCGGAGACCGGGTCGTCATTCATTCCGGAGCGATCATTGGTACCCAGGCATTTTATTTTAAAAAATGGCCGGAAGGCTACCAGGCGTGGACAGGATGTGGTCGGGTCATCATTGAAGATGATGTGTGGATCGGTAGCGGAACCACAATCGCGCAGGGCGTAAGTGGTGATACGATCATCGGTGCGGGCACGAAAATCGATTGCCAGGTGATGATCGGACATGGCGTAGTCATCGGAAAAAACTGTTTGATCGCAGCACAAGCTGGTATTGCGGGAAAAACAATAGTCGGCGACTGGTGTGTCATCTATGGGCAGGCAGGGCTTACACAAAATCTGCACATTGGCGATAGGACTACTATCCTGGCGCAGAGTGGAGTTCTCTCCGATCTTGAAGGTGGAAAATCATATTTTGGTTCGCCGGCTGAAGAAGCCAGGACCAAGTATAAAGAGTTGGCAACAATCAAAATGCTCGCCGCGAAATATAACGAAGACAGAAAAAATAAAATCGAATGATGTTGAAAAATATAATTTCCATTACGATACGGATGATCCTGCTTGGATTGTGCCTTGTCACTACATCCATCAGCTATGGCCGTGATGTATCAGACACGTTGGTTATCACCAATTATGAAAAGTTTAAGCAAATACCGACATGTATCGGTGCCAATTGCCAGGCAGGTCAATGCTCTTCTCCACCCAAAACCGATGGCCCTGCTGCAGCATACCTTCTCCATAATGATGTCAGGATCGGTAAGATCAAACATTGCACGATGCTCTGCGAGACACCAGGAGGCGTATGTCGAAATATGGTCTTTACTTTTAAAGGTGAAGAAAGTGTTGAACAAGCCGGAAAACAAGCCTCCAAGCAATTTGGAAAACCTGTGTATTCGAAAGAGGGAAGCAAGTTTGTGTATGCATGGAAACACACCACTCCGGAAAATCAAAAACTAAGTATCAGACTTGAAGTTTCCGCGGATATTAAAAGCGGGGTGATGTATGTCGGAAAACAGATGTAGGAACTTAAATATCAAAAATATATCGTTCGTTCAAGTCTCAGACTTGAATGCAATATTTTTCGCGTCTCCTGACGCGAGTGTTAGAATTTCGTTGAATATGACAACTCCCGGCAGCCAGGAGGCTGCAACTACAGAAGATCAATGGTCACAGCTATTTTATGACTTATCCGTCGGCAGCCAGAGTCTGCCAACATCATTAGTTTTTTTTACAAAAAAACTAATGATGATTTTTTCCTTCGCCTTCGCCTCAGCCTTCGCCTTTATTTCTTCCACTTAATATTACACCCCCCACTCGGATACTGCTTCTCTGCCACCGGCTGTCCAGACAGTAAAGCATCAAGCGCCGCACGCATATCTTTTCCGCTTAAGGGGATACCATTCGAGGGCTTCGAATCATCGAGCCTTCCCCGGTAAGCAAGCTTCAGATCTTTGTCAAAAATATAAAAGTCAGGTGTGCAGGCCGCATCAAATGCACGAGCCACATTCTGACTCTCATCGTATAGGTATGGAAATGGATATTTTACTTGCGCAGCATGCTCCTTCATCTTGTCAGGTCCATCCTGCGGATAGTTGATCACATCATTAGAACTGATAGCTACAAAAGCAATTCCTTTTGCTATATACTCATTTGCCAGTCTTACTAGTTCTTCATTGACATGGATGACATACGGACAATGGTTGCAGATAAACATGACCACGGTGGCTTTGTCAGAAGCGATGTCTTGCAAGCGGATAGTATTGCCGGAAACGGTATCAGGCAATGCAAAGGGTGGCGCTTCGCTGCCGAGGGGTAACATGGTGGATTCGGTGAATGACATTGTGTGAGTTGTGAGTTGTGAATTGTGAGTTGTGAATTGTGAGTGTGAATTGTGAGTGAGAGTTATCTGACCTGAAGAATCATAACAAATCATAAAATCAATTACGAATCTGTAAAAGTCGTCTCGGACGACATGTGTATATCAAACACTCACAATTCACAACTCACAACTCACAGTTCAATGATTACAATCCTCATTGATCCCAAGTACATAATGTTTGACAATATCAATCATCGGAGCCGACTCGCTTCCGAGGAAACCATCGATCATTTCATTCTTGAGATGTGCTTTTGCATAGGCGGTCAATTTAGCGGACACAGGCGTATATGACCAATGCCACCGCTCCTCAAAATAACCATAGGGGCGGCCGGCAGAATAGACCTGGCAAAACCCATATTCGCTGGCATGCTTCTTCAGCCAATTGTACATCGTGAGGCCTTCACCTTCGTTAAACCAATCATTCTCCAGATTATTGAGATCGATATCAGTGCCCCAGTGATGACGGCTAGAGCCGGGCATTGAACTGTAGCGCAATATTTTCAACGCACGTTCTTTTGGATCGGGAGTTGTCACCGAAAGGTTTTCACCACCTTCGATAGTGCGGGTGCCAGACCACTTGGCCTCCCAGATCGATTTCTGTGAGTAAAAATTGCGGGTCGCGGATCTGATTTGCAGATTGACTCCATCTTTCTTTGCATGTTCATACATGGCAATAAATGCCTTGTACGTATCCTTACGGAGATACATTCCTTTTTTATCAGCATACTGGTCAGCGATGATGACAAAATCCGGATGCTTGGATGGATCAAAACGCCCCATGATATATTCCAGGTCTAATGGAATAGAGGTCGTATCCTCAGTTTTTTCAACAATCTTGTCAACAATGACAGTGTCTGTATCGGCATTTAAAGAATCAGGGACATGGATGTTCGTCTGCTGTTCGGAATGCGCACGCTGACAGGATAGGCCCGCCACGAGCACAGGAATAAGAAGAAGTAGTGTGTGATTTCGGTATTTGATCATGCGTTGGTTTTAGAGATGCTTTACGCCCTCAGGTACGTGATAGAATGTCGGATGTCGATAGATTTTATCTTCAGCCGGATCAAATAATTCTTCGCTCTCCTGTGGATTGGATGCGATGATGTCTGATGAGAGTACGACCCAAATGCTTGCACCTTCATTGCGACGGCAATACACATCACGTGCATTTTCAATCGCCATCTGTGCATCTGCGGCATGGAGGCTTCCGGCATGTTTGTGATGCAGGCCAGCTTTGGATCTGATGAATACTTCGTATAAAGGCCAGGATTTCATACTGCTTGTGATTTTTGATTTGAAACGTTAGTGTGTTTAGAAGCATATGCCGTTGCAGCTTCTCTGACCCATGCCCCATCTTCCCAGGCTTTGACCCTGGCTTCCATTCTTTCTTTATTGCAAGGACCATTGCCTTTGACGACCTGCCAGAATTCATCCCAGTTGATCTGCCCATAGTCATAATGCTGCCGCTCTTCATTCCACTTGATATCCGGATCAGGAATCGTGATGCCCAGGTGTGCGGCCTGAGGTACAATCATATCTACAAAGCGTTGACGGAGCTCATCATTTGTAAATCGCTTGATCCCCCATCTCTTTGATTGTGCTGTATGGGTGGATACATCATCCGGCGGACCAAACATCATCAGGCTCGGCCACCAGAAACGGTTGAGTGCATCTTGTGCCATCGCTTTCTGAACAGGCGTGCCCTGACAAAGCACCAGCATGATCTCATAGCCTTGCCGCTGATGGAAACTTTCTTCTTTACATATACGCACCATCGCGCGGCCGTATGGGCCATACGAACAGCGGCACAGTGGTATCTGGTTTTGAATAGCAGCGCCATCTACCAGCCAACCTACAGCGCCCATATCTGCCCAGGTCAGCGTGGGATAATTGAAGATGCTACTGTACTTCGCTTTTCCTGTATGCAGCTCTTCATACATCTGATCACGATCTGCTCCGAGCGTTTCAGCTGCGCTATAGAGATAGAGGCCATGCCCGGCTTCATCCTGGATTTTAGCAAGTAATGCTACTTTCCTTTTTAAAGACGGAGCCCTGGTGATCCAGTTGCCCTCGGGGAGCATACCTACGATTTCACTATGGGCGTGCTGTCCGATCTGGCGGATCAGCGTCTGCCGGTAATTGTCCGGCATCCAGTCCCGCGGTTCGATACGGATGTCTTTGTCGATTTTCTCCTGAAAACCGGTTTCGATGTCTATTACATTCATAATACTATACCATTAATCAATATAGAAGAGATTTGTTCAGTCAGTTGTTGTTCGTTTAGTTTTGTTTTTTTGACGGTCGGCATATGCAGCCATCGTAGCGATGAAAGGATCAACTGGTACATCAGGTATGGATCCGAATTTTGTAACCTGCCTTTTTCGATACCTTCTCTGATGATCCGAAGATAAGCGGTTTCATATTGTCGCCGCAGTTCCAGGAAAGAACTCAGAAACGGTTCCTGCAGGTGTCTCCATTCATCATTGAAGACCGTCAGTGAACTCTCATCATGTAAAGCAATACGTATCTGCAAGCTGATGAGTTCCTTTATCTTTTCTACCGGGTCTGATTGTGTGAGTTCGATCAGTTGCATCCCTTCCAGAAATTCATTGGCACACCGAAAGCAGATAGTAGTCAACAGCTCATCTTTGGAGCCCATATGATTATACAAACTGGCAGCACCAAGACCCACAGCGTGCGCAATGTCACGTACCGAAGAAGCAGCAAAACCTTTCTCTCCGAAGAGTTTTGCGGCAGCGGTGTGGATTTCTTCTTTTTTCGTTGTCATTCTTCCAACGTTTAGCTGTCAGCTATCAGCTTTCAGCTTTCAGTGTTTAAAGGTTTAAAGGTTTATAAGTTGATGTGTTTATTGGTTTAGTGTATTAAAATCATTCGACACAATGAAAAATCATTTGATCCTCAATTCTGATAGCTGACAGCTGATAGCTGACGGCTCTTACAGAATGTCATAATCCAAAATCAACCTCTCCGACCTCGGATGCGACTGACACGTCAGCACAATACCTGCATCAATTTCATCCGGTTCGAGGCCATAGTGGATATCCATGTGTACTTTTCCTTCTACCACCTGTGCCTTGCAGGTGCTGCATACACCGCCCTTACAGGAAAAAGGTATATCGATTCCGGATTGCAAACCTGCATCGAGGACAGCCTGGCCGCGATAACCTAGCTTCAGGTCAACTTCATGTCCGTCGATACGAATGGTCACTTGTGACATGGTGTCTTCTCCGGTAAATGCTTCGGCTTCCTGTGCTTCCCGTTTGGCATAGAATGCGCCGGTGCCGAACAGTTCGAAGCGGATCTGGTCTTCGTGGAGCCCCATTTGTTGCAAGGCGGATTTGACATCCATGATCATCAACTCCGGTCCGCAGATAAAGGCGGTGTGGATTTCAGATGGATTGAAAAAATGCTTTCCGTAGAGATTGCATTTTTCCTGATCGACGCGACCTGAAAAGATATCTACGCCGGTCACCTCTTTAGTCAGGATATGATAGATCGAAAACCTGTTCATGTTTTCGTTTTTCATCGCCTGCAGTTGCTCGCGGAAGATGATCGTGTCGCTGGACCGGTTGCTATAGAAAAGTACAGCCTGTCCTTTCGGATAGTGATCCAGGAAATATCGGAGCTGGGAAATCACCGGCGTGATCCCGCTGCCGGCGGCAAAGAAGACCAAAACGGCATCCTCTGGTAAGGCATCGGGTAGGGTAAACTTGCCTTCCGGAGGTGTTACTTCGAATGTGTCACCGACTTTCAGGTCAGTATTGATATACGTCGACATCTTGCCACCATGCACCTTTTTGACGGCGATCCCCAGATAGGGGTCTTCAGGCACGGCGCAGATGGAGTAGGACTTCCGCAACTCTTCGCCATTGACCATGGCGCGGCAATTGAGGTATTGGCCTGGTTTAAAGGCGAATGTGTCCTTCAGATCTGCGGGGACTTCCAGCCAGATGGAGACACTTTCAGCGGTTTCGCGGCGGATGTCCGCGATGCGTAACGGATGGTAACGGCTCATAAGCCGTAAAAATAAGGAATACGAACGATTGTTCGTAACTGTATTTCTTTGCGCACAGGCGGAATTCGTGTTACTTTTTGCATTGCCCAAAAAGTAACCAAAAAGGCTAGTCGCTCAAAAAACTCACCTTGATATTTGTTCATTCGCTTGGCTTTCTGTTCTGCTGGCACGCTTGTTTGTGTTTCAAGTGCTGTTTCTCCTGTTTGTTGTGCCCATAAGTGTCTTGATAATGCTTGAAACAGGTCTGTCGCGCTGTTCGGACAGTTTTGAGCGACAGTTCCTGCTAACCGAAATGATTTTCTTGAGTTCAATAAACCAATGGAGGCCGCAGGCCTCAGAAAAAACAAAGTTGGGCTTAGGTTGACCTAAGTCCGCGTACGATAGATCAAAAGAATCATAAACAGGGAAGAGTCATGTAAGCTGTTTTTAACAGCAGGTAATATTAAACCCAATGGAGGCCGCAGGCCTCCAGAAAAAACAAAGTTTGGCTTAGGTTGCACCTAAGACCGCGTACGACAGACCAAAAGAATCATAGTCAGGGTAGAGTCATGTTTGCTGTTTTTAACAGCAGGTAATATTAAAGCCAATGGAGGCCGCAGGCCTCCGGAAAAAACAAAGTTGGGCTTAAGTTGACTTAAGTCCGCGTACGTCAGATCAAAAGAGTCATAGTCAGGGTAAGGTCATGTAAGCTGTTTTTAACAGCAGATAATTTTAAACTCTCGGGTTTACGCAAACCTAAAATTCATTCTTTAGAATAGTTTGCATCACCTCTTCAAGACCCCCCAGATCATTGGCTGCATAATATACCCTGTCGATTTTAATGCCATGATATGCATGAACAATAAAATTCCGGAATGACATAGGGATATGCCATGGGTATGGATATTTGTCAAGGATGGACTGATCTATAAAGCGCGTAGCTTCCCCGATGATCAGGAACTGAAATTTAACAGCACTTTGCAGCAAATCATCTGATGTAAAGGCTTCCAATGAAGCTCCATCCATAAATTCTCTAATGTTGGTGATGGCTGAAAGGATATGTTGAATCCTTTCAACAGGTGTGGGCTTATCCATATATTTCAAGAAGGTCTTTAGTGGCTGTTTTTAATGCGAAAGGGGAGAGCATACCTTCCTCGACGAGGTCAATTTTTCTATTAGCTATTTTTCCAAGTTCTTCTGTAATCTCCGCAAGATCAAAAAAGGTTATTGGCAGTGATTTGTCAAAACGCACCATTACATCTATATCACTTTCACTATGCATTTCACCTCTGACAAACGAACCAAACAACCAGGCTTTTGAAACCTTAGGTTCAGATCTAAAATAATCCCTGAACCTGCCTATCACCTCCTCCCTCGTCAACTCCTTCGGCCTCGCCCTATACCTGACCTCTCCCTCCGCCGCCAGCAGCCCCTTCAATGCCAGTTCTTCATCCCCGATCTCATACAATATCTTTTCACTGAGATACATGATGACGAGCTCCTCCGGATCGTGACGATAGATCTCTGCAAGTTTTAGCACCACTTCTTTGTTCAACTTCCGCTCCCCCCGCTCCATCTTACTGAGGATAGCCACATCCACATCCAACAGCGCCGCCACCTTGCGCAGCGGCAGCTTTTGCTCCACCCTCAATCTCCGGAGCATATCGCCCAGTTTTTCTTTTGACATAAATGTTGTTGACAGTTTGTGTCAAAAATAAGTCTTTTTCTTCTTAATTTCTAAAAATTGTTCGGCGTTGGTTGTACCTACGTCGTGGTGTCATTAAAACTCCGTTTTGCATCCAGGTTAGTACTCCACATGCCCCGTTTCGCCCCCAACCCCCCAGCCGGGTACACAGTTTGAATAATATCGTCGCTGGATGGCAACAGGTTGCTGAGCGGGCGGACAAGTAAGTGTGAAAGGCAGTCGAAGCATCGCCGCCAGCTATGATAATTACATAGAGGATTCTGTATGGAATTTCGGTAGGTATCGCGGTGGTTGGCGGCGAGAATAGTTCGACTTCCTTTAGACTTGCATTCGCAAGCAAAAAGATCATATGATCATAATCATCATACGTTTTCTTTTTTGGCTACCTTTTTTCTTTTGTGGATTACACACGAATTTTGTGGATAACTAAAGTTGAAGCCGGGAATGGCACTAAAGTTCGACGTTGAGGTTAGAAACCTATTGAGCGTTTTATTCCATTCCCGGCCTTCTAAGGAAACATCAAATAGAAAATTGGGACTCCAAGCCCGTTAGTAAGGTATTGATTGTCCTTAGAGTTTCAACTCTAGCTTTTAATTAACTTCTTAATTCAAAGTTATGGAAACTAAACTATTTATGGGATGTGACATTGCCCAAGACACGTTTGCCTTTTGCCTACGTGACCAATCAAAAGTTGTTTGCCAAGGAGAGGTTAGCAATTCGAAGAAGGCCATCCAGGCATGGCTTAAAGAACTTAAGCAGATTTATCATGTGGATTTATCCAGTGTCATTTTTTGCCTGGAGCATACCGGGATCTATGGGATGATTCTGATGCGCACGCTTTATACCCGATCATTGATTGTGTGTGTTGAAGGTGCCTCAAATATCAAATTATCACTTGGTTTGCAGCGAGGGAAGAATGATCGGGTGGACGCTCGACGGATTGCTGAATATGCTATGCGCTATACCGATCGGCTTAAACAATGGAAACCAAAGCGGGAGGTTTTGAAAGATTACAGCTCCTAAATGGGATGCGCTCCAGGTTGGTGAAAGCACTCAAGGTGCTTAAAGGTCACACAAAGGAAGCTGGAAGGTTCCTCGGCAAGAATGAGTATATGCTGCTGAAAAAGGGGACCCAGGAATCAATAAATGCAATAGAATCAAATATTGATAGGGCAGATAAGAGTATTGAAGCTTTGATAAAAGAGTGATGAAAACCTTAAAAGACTAAGTGATTTGGTCACTTCTGTAGCTAGTATTGGCATGGTCACTTAGTGCCGCAATATTGGTCAAAACAAATGAATTTCAAGACTTTAGAGAAGCTAAGAAGTTCGCTTGTACCTCGGGACTGGCCCCGTTCGAGCATACCTCAGGCAAAAGTGTGAGAGGTAAACACGAGTTAGCCATCGGGCTCACAAGGACTTAAAAACTCTTCTGCATATGTGCGCGCTGGGAGCCATCAGCAGAAAAGGTGAGTTGCAAGATTTCTACCAGAGAAAGGTGGGTCAGGGAAAGAATAAAATGTCAGTCATAAATGCAGTCAGAAACAAGCTGATTCACCGGGTCTTTGCAGTGGTCCGGGATGGAGTTATGTATCAAAAAAATTATCAATACAATTTGGTTATGTCATAGAAAACGCTCACCACGGCGCGCCATCCAACGGCCAGTGGCCGATTTTCTGATATTTTCATTTTTCACTCACAACTCACAATTCCACACACTTCGCCTCAGCCTCCACCTTTCCCCCATGAGCGTCCACGATTTGAAAGTCGCGGCAATTCAATTCCTGGCTTGGGAGCCAGTTTTTCGCTCATGTTTTTCCTTAGCCTCCGCCTCCGCCTTCGCCTTATCCCATGAGCGTCCACGACTTGAAAGTCGTGGCAATTCAATTTCTGGCTTGGCAGCCAGTTTTTCGCTCATGTTTTTCCTTAGCCTCAGCCTTCGCCTCCGCCTCATTTTCCACTCTTCACTTGGTTGCTGAGCTGTAGGACAAGGTTGAGAATTAGCAAGTCGAAGCATCACTCTTCGTTTTTCACTTATAAGTCCCGTACCTTTGTACGCTTTTTAAAACCGCGAATGGCTAGTTCCAAGAAGAATACCACCCCCACCGTTACTGATGACAAAGACGCCTGGATCGAGATCATCGGTGCCAGGGAGCACAACCTCAAAGGCATCGACCTTAAGATCCCACGAGAAAAACTGGTGGTGATCACTGGTATCAGCGGCAGCGGCAAATCATCTCTTGCATTCGACACCATCTACGCCGAAGGCCAGCGCCGCTATCTCGAGACTTTCTCCGCCTACGCCCGCCAATTCCTCGGCGGCATCGAACGTCCGGATGTAGAAAAGATCGACGGACTAAGCCCCGTCATCAGCATCGAACAAAAACTTCCGGTTGGAACCCCAGATCTACCGTCGGCACGATTACAGAGATCTATGATTTTCTCCGCCTCCTATACGCCCGTGCCGGCGAAGCATACTCCTATGTGACCGGCGAGAAAATGATGCAATACACGGAGGAGCAGATCCACGAAAGTGTATTGACAGATTATGCCAATGAGAAAATTCTCATCCTCGCCCCTGTCGTGCGCGGACGGAAAGGGCATTACCGCGAACTCTTCGATCAGCTCCGCAAGCAGGGATACACGAAGGTGCGTGTAGACGGAGAGATCCTCGAGCTAGGACCCAAGATGCAGGTGGACCGGTACAAGACACATGATATTGAATTGGTCGTAGACCGCCTTTCTGTGCAACCAGACAAGACGGCTAGAATCACCAGCAGCCTGTCATCCGCTCTCCGCATGGGGGAAGGCATGCTTATGGTGATGAAGGCCGGAGCCGATACCCCAAAAATGTATTCACGGCACCTGATGTGCCCGGTTTCAGGTATTTCCTATGAAGAACCATCGCCTAATTCATTTTCGTTCAACTCCCCTTATGGCGCATGCCCGACCTGTAATGGCCTGGGCGAAGTGACCATGGTCGACATGGACAAGGTGATTCCGGATCCTTCCCGATCGATCAATGATATGGGGATAGCCCCGTTTGGCGAGGTGCGGGACAATCACACTTTCAAGCAGTTACGCCAGATTTCGAAAAAATATAAGTTTACGTTTGCCACTCCCGTAGGCGATATTCCGGCCGATGCCATGGAAATCATCCTCAATGGAGGTAGTCCGGGCACGACTTCAGCACCGGATTACCTGCCGCATGACCTGGTCTTTGACCTGGGCGCGGAGGGCATCGTCAATATGCTCAAGCGCTGGTATGAGACCACGACCAGTGAGAAGATCCGTCAATGGGCGGAGGGTTTTATGACCATTTCGCCATGCCCGGATTGTGAAGGCTACCGGATAAAGAAAGAATCGAGATATTTTAAAATCGATGGGCAGCATATCGGAGAGCTGGCCAGCATCGACCTGGGTGACTTGTTGCAATGGTTTGTCGGCCTCGAAAGCCGGCTTACCGAAAAGCAAAAGATGATCGGTCGCGATGTGATCAAGGAGATCAGGGACCGGCTCGGATTCCTGGTGACGGTGGGGCTTCATTATCTGCAGCTCAATCGTCCGTCGAGGACCATGTCCGGCGGGGAGACCCAACGGACGAGACTGGCGACGCAGATTGGTTCGCAGCTAACGGGGATCACCTATATATTGGATGAGCCGTCGATCGGTTTGCATCAGCGGGACAACCAGTTGCTGATCAAGTCATTGAAAGAACTGAGTGCCATCGGCAACTCAGTGCTGGTCGTAGAGCATGACAAGGATATCATGTTGGCAGCGGATTACCTGATTGACCTGGGTCCTGGTGCCGGGGTGCATGGTGGGGAGCTGGTGGCCTGTGGTACGCCAGCGGAAGTGATGAAAACCCAGAGTCTGACGGCTAAATATCTCAATGGAAAGCGATCGATCGAGGTGCCAGGGACGAGGCGCAAGGGGAATGGAAAAAAAATCGTGCTGACCGGAGCGACCGGACATAATCTGAAAAATGTGACCCTGGAGATACCGCTGGGGACTTTTATATGTGTGACCGGGGTATCAGGGAGTGGTAAATCATCACTAATCAACGAGACTTTGTACCCAATCCTGCGTAAAGAGCTGGATAACAGCCTCGAGCGCCCCTGCCTTATGACAAAATCAAGGGGATGGAGCACACCGACAAGGTGATCGAGGTGGATCAGTCTCCGATCGGGCGTACGCCGAGGTCCAATCCGGCTACGTATACCGGGGTGTTTACCGATATCCGGAGCCTTTTCTCCAATGTGCCGGAGGCTAAGATCCGCGGGTACAAGCCGGGGCGGTTCTCCTTCAATGTCAAGGGAGGCCGGTGTGAAACCTGCCAGGGGTCCGGGATGCGGGTCATCGAGATGAACTTCCTGCCGGATGTGCTCGTGGAGTGTGAGACATGTATGGGTAAGCGCTATAACCGGGAGACGCTCGAGATCCATTACAAGGCGCGGTCGATCAATGATGTGTTGGAGATGACGGTGGAGCAGGGCGCTGAGTTTTTTGAAAACATACCATCTATCTACCGCAAGCTCAAGACTCTCGAGGAGGTTGGGCTGGGGTATATCACACTGGGGCAGCAGGCTACGACCTTGTCTGGTGGGGAAGCACAGCGGGTGAAATTGGCGGAAGAATTAGCTAAGCGGGACACGGGACAGACCTTGTATATCCTGGATGAGCCGACGACAGGCCTTCATTTTGAGGACATTAGGTTCTTATTGCACGTGATTCAGAGCCTGGTGGACCGTGGTAATACCGCTATCGTGATCGAGCACCACATGGATGTGATCAAGGTAGCGGATTATATAATTGATGTAGGGTTGAATGGGGTAAAGAGGGTGGTTCCATAGTGTGTTCGGGTTCTCCGGAAACCGTCGCTAGCCACCCAACTAGCCATACGGGCGCCTTTTTGAGGCAGGAATTGTATATATAGTGTCTCGTAAAGTCAAAAAAAAACCACCTACTACTTACACAAGAAGGGATCCGCATAAGAAGAAGCAGGTGGTCATTGCATAACACCCAAAAAAGAACTAATGAATCTTTATATAGACATTCTTTAATAGTAAAAGAATGTTATTTTCTCTATAAGCCTTCGAAATCATCACCGATGATACCGAGAAGACAAAGTACAATTTGAATAGCTTCCATGACAGTTTGTGTTTTTGTTGATGCAAAACTACCGCCATCAACTGCTTAATCCAGTAACAAAAACAGCAAGAATTATACATTGGAAAATCTTCAGATTGAAGCAATTTTATATGTCAAAATACTGTCTTTCAACCTCTTATAGGTCGAAAACCTCTATAAACTACAAATGTCTCTTTAGCAGTGTAAAGATGTGGGCATTTAGAAGGAAATTCAATAAAATAATGACAAATGTTCTACAATCCCAATCACTAATAATTCTAAATGATAGATATGTAAATATCTGTTAACCAGTAGATTAATATGATCACTAAGCGGAAAATTTTTACGGAATATTTAATCAATAATCAACTAATTAAGGATTTAAAATGCAGATTAAGTTCAATCTTCCTCTAATCTGGCAACATTCTATGATTGTTAAGGCTTGTAACATAGCTTCATAAATTAACATCCAAAGCATTAGCAACGATTGAGCATTCAGGAGCATTCCAGGTAAGCTCTAATTGCTAATAGGCTGATAAAAAATCGATTAGGTCTATTTTTTCTTCTCATCTACTTTGGTTTTTATTGAATTATCGTGATTACAACTATTGCCTTTCGATTCACAGGTTGATATACCAAACAATCTGCAATTGGTTTGAGCCCTTATTGCTTAAGATACCCAGTTTAAATAGAAATGTAGAATTAGAATGCTTTCAACTAGAGCTGGTGGAGCTGGTGGTTGGTGTAATGCTATTTAGGTTGGGTCATTGGTCAAGGGCAAACCTCTAAATTGGCGGATTCTTCATTTGTATTGTATTGACATTCAATGGGATATTTCAAATTGGATTCAAAATTATTCTCTCCATTTTTTATTGATGCTGATGAATCTTCCAAAAGATATGAGAAAATCAAAAATGTAATTGGGAATAAAATTGCTGCGGCAAGTAGAGCTTTCATAAGACAGTGGGTTTTTGAAAAGTGACTTGAGTAAATGGTTCCTTCTTAGTTATTTATAACGAGCTACGCCTGAAACATTTGTCCTTCAATTATCTCATAATTGGGAATTTCTCATTTAGATGAAATGAAGCACAAGTACAATTGTAAATAAATGTCTGACGGGTTAATGTGGGCAATCATGCCTCAAAAAACCTTATAAGTCATTAAAAATCATTTAGTTGCAATGTGATCCAAAGATCAGGGTATCTTTTTCTTATTAAAAGAGTAAAAGAGGCGTATTTTTACCTGTAAATAACATAATAATTTAAATATAATTGAATGCAACTATCACAAAATCAGTAATTTAACTTTCTAAATGCATGAAAACTTTATACGAACTTGCTAAACTTACCGGGAGACAAAAAGAATCATTGATGCTTTGGTCCCACCGACAGAAGAAAGTCCGTTAAAGAAATTATGTGAAATAGTTTTTGCGGAGGAGGAAATAGAAGAAAGTGAATGCATGAATGAAATTTCTGGGAGGAAAAACATTTCGGCATTTTCAAGATTAAAAACAAGACTGAAAGATATCTTACTTCATGTGTTTCTTCTTCAACACAATAACCTTGAATCAATCGATTCAAGAAATAATGAATCAATTCTTGGATATAGGCAAATTGTTATCGCTCGCTTATTAATTTTCAAAAGATCTAATCTTGGCATTGATATGATGGAAAAGGCTATTGTCAAATCTATGAAGTATCATTCGGCCGAAAGTGTTTTGTTCCAAGCTAGATTGCTAGTTAGCTATTATGGCCAAGCCGAATTTAATAAATATAAGTTTCAAAAGTACACGGCAATTCAAGAGAAGTACTTCTTATATTATACTTGGGAGGTTAAAGCTGAAAGATATTATGCAGAACTTCAGCGAGGACAGCTTCAGTCTCTTGCAAATCCAAGCGAAGACACAATTTCAAAAGCAAAGCAATATGTTGAAGAGCTTGAGAGTGTTGAAAATATTCCTACATTCCAATTTATACTTTTTAGATATCGAGTAAAATCTGCATATCTTGAATATACTAAGAATTATACCGAATTGCTTGAAATCTCCAATAGAGCGTTTAAAGATTTTAACACACCAGAGAATAATTCTAATACGATATTAGCTGGTATTAATTTAAGGAGAGCTTTTGCTTTGATTCAAGCGGGAAGATATAATGAAGTTATTTCTATTGGTACAAAAGACTTGGGTAAGCTTATAAATGGATCTTTAGGTTGGTATCTAATTGCCCACTACACACTAAAAGCCCAACTCTACTCTGGAAATTATATAAAAGCTATTGATCTGATTAGTCTTATGTTGGATAATCCAAAATTTCCAAGGCTTCAGGAGAATTTTAAAGAAATATTTTTTACAACACTTGGTTACATACACATCGTAGTTGATTCAGGAATAGCAGGTGATCCAAAAGAGATTAGTAAAAAAGTCCCTGAATTCAAACTTGGTAAATTTCTTAATACAACACCGGTCTTCAGCAAAGACAAACGCGGCATCAACGTCAGCATCCTCCTCATGCACATCGCCTTCCTGCTGCAACGCAAAGACTATAATGCCATCATCGACCGCACGGATTCACTCAATCAATACGCTTACCGATATCTCCGTAAGGATGACTCCTTCCGTAGCAACTGTATGATCAAGATGGTGATCCAAATGACCAAGGCAGATTTTCATCCCGTACGTACAGCACGATACACCGCTGACCTGCGCAAACAACTCAGCCACGTCACCCTGGCCGGATCCGGAGAAAACATCGAAGTCGAAATTATCCCTTTCGAAGTCCTCTGGGACATCATGACCAAGGCCCTCTGAGACTGCAGACTGGTGACTGCCGATTGCGGACTGCGGACTGAAATGGTTGCTGTCAACCTATAAGTCCTAACCTCCTAAACCCAACAAATCAACTTATCAACTAATCAACCTATAAACTTCATAAGCATATAAACTTCATAAGCATATAAGCCTATAAGCTAGATAAGCCATAAGCAACCTATAAACCCATCAACCTATCAACTCATCAACTCATAAGCCACACCTAATGTTGCTGGTGAGGACACCAGGGCAACGGCCAATATATACCTATCAACTCATAAGCATATAAGCCCCTATAAGCTTATAAGCTTTTCAAGAATACAGCTTCCTTTCAGGTTTTTTGATAATTTAGTGGAACTATCCCCGGTGGGCCCCGGAGACAGGCATTCCAACCGAAAGCTAAGATGAGACCAAGAAGCCTCTTTAACTCCTCCATATCATACTACCTTTCGTATCTCCATGCGCGGCTCCAGTACAGGGAAAAACGCATCCACGCCCTGCAAGACTCCATGCTCCGATCCCTGATCCAAAAGGCCAAACGGACCGAGATCGGCAGGGAATTTGGCTTCCGCACCATCCGCAATGCACAAGACTATGCCCGCCAGGTACCGGTGCGCAACTATGACGCCATCCGTGACCACATCCAGCGTATGATGCAGGGCGAGACCAATGTGCTCTGGCCCGGCCTGGTCACGTGGTTTGCCAAATCATCCGGCACGACCGCCGACAAGAGCAAGTTTATCCCTGTCACCACCGAGCACCTCAACCATACCCATACCCGCTCCGGCTGGTATACCCTGGCCTTGCTTTATCATCGTAATCCAGAGGTCCGCGTATTCGCTGACAAAATCTCGTGATGACCGGGAGTATCTCCCGCACGCCACACCCTGATATCCGCTATGGCGACGTATCGGCCATCATGCTTCACCACTTGCCATGGATCGGCCGCCCGTTTTTCACGCCTGATTTCAATACCTCCCTGCTCCCCGAGTGGGACAAGAAGATCGAGATCATGGCCGACGTCTGCAGCCGTGAAAATGTGGGGGTATTCGCCGGCGTCCCTACCTGGACCCTGGTGCTGTTCCGCCGCATGCTCGAGCTCACCGGCAAGAGTAATATGCAGGAGGTCTGGCCCCACGCATCCGTCTACATGCACGGTGGCGTAGGCTTTGGGCCTTACCAGGAGCAGTTCAAGGCCATGTTTCCCAACGACCGCTTTGCCTACCAGGAGATCTACAATGCCTCCGAGGGCTACTTTGCGTCCCAGGATACCAACGACCGGCAGGAAGGGCTCCTGCTCTTTCCGGATACCGGCATCTACTATGAGTTTATCCCCGAAGGCCAGTGGCATCATCCCACGCCGGAAGCCATACCGCTCAAAGCCGTGGAGATCGGTAAGCCCTATGCCATGGTCATCACCACCAACGGCGGCCTGTGGCGCTATAAGATCGGTGACACGGTGATGTTTACATCCACTGATCCACATCGCCTCTGCATCACCGGCCGCACCAAGCAATACATCAACACCTTTGGCGAAGAGGTGATGGTCGACAATACCGACCGCGCCATCGAGCTTACCTCGCGTGCGCTCCGGGCCATGGTAAGCGACTACACTGTAGCTCCGGTCCATATGACCCTCAATGGCAGAGGTGGTCACCACTGGCTGATCGAATTTGACCAGGCCCCTGAGGATATCAACGCATTTGCCGACCTTCTGGATACCAACCTGCAGCTCCTCAACAGTGACTACGAAGCCAAGCGGTTCCAGAGTATGGCCCTCAACAGGCTTCAGCTCACCGTGCTACCCAAAGGCACTTTTAGAAAATGGATCCAGAAAAAAGGTAAATCCGGCAGCCAGGCCAAGGTGCCCCGGCTCTCGAATGAAAGGACCTACCTCGAAGAAGTATTGGCGATGATCAGCCATCCCCTCACGCAGCAAAAGACGGTGTAGAATACCGTGCCTCCGATGGAAGAAGAAAAATCCCCCAGCCTGTTTGCAAACCTCCTTCCCGAAAGCGAGTCCATCCTTGACGAACCGGCCTTGCTGGATTTGTTTACCACGCGTGTCGAGGAGATGATGCGTGATGATCTTGATTTATTATTGAGCTCCCTCTATCGCCTTGATGTGGAGGAGTATAAAATACAAGAGGCTCTTAGGTCTGCGGACATGCCTCCAGCGCGCGGGATCGCTAAATTGATCATTGACCGGCAGAAGGAAAAGATCAGGACGAGGAAGGAGTATGGGACGGGGAAGAAGTCGTGGTGGGAGTGAAAAGTGATACTTCGACATGCTCACGCTCATCCCTGTGCGACAGCTCAGCAACTAAGTGAAGAATGAAAAATGAAGAATGAAGAATGAAAAGTGATTGCTTCGACCTGCTCACGCTCATCCACGTCCTATAGCTCAGCAACCAAGTGAAGAGTGAAATACTTAAAGTTTTCTCACTCACAACTCACAATTCACTGCTCACTACTCACTACTCATGCTTCGACCTGCTTGCACTCATCCATGTGCTATACTCACAATTCACAACTCACATCTCACTCTTCACCACCTTCATACTCGTCATCCTTCCATCAGCTTCCCGCACTGTGCAGATATACATACCTGCTGGTAGGTCATTGAGCTCCAGTGTAATTGGCAGAGGAATTCTACCAGTATTAAGTACTTCTATGCCCTGGAGATCGGTGATAATCACTTCTCCGGTTGTAAATCCATCAGCGTGGTGTGTGATGCGCAGTTCATTGGTGAATGGATTAGGTGTGACAGAAAAAGGCACATATCTTGGATCCTTCACTGAAACACTTGGCATCAGTTCGATCCACTGGCAGGTACTGTCACGTTGATATTGGTTTTCGACGGTCTGGCAAACATGGTAAAGTCCATAATCTGGAAAGGTGTGTATTGGTGAAGGAATGGCTGACTCCTGACTATCATCAAAATCCCACTCCCATGTATCAGGCTCATAAAAGGATAGATCCGTAAATCGTATCGTTAGCGGATCATTTGGCTCATCTACTTCCCAGCGCCAGCGAGACGTAGCCAGGTTGTTGATATCGAGTGTATCGCATGGGCTACCATCGAGGGGACCGAGACGGTAGTTGGGGATATTTGGGGCGCTTCGGCCCTGTGGTACGGTCAGGTTGATTGCATGCTGACGGAGCTTACAAGCGGTGCCAGACTCATCCGGTCTGTCTATGACATGGAGATATTCATTACTGGCGGTAACGGGGACTACATACAATTTACCGTCAGGGGTCTGCATGATGGGGCCAAAAGTAGTGGGGAAATTAGAACCATGCACAAAGCCATCATATTCGCCTACTAGTACACGCGATGTGCCGACGTCACTGGCCTCCATGTCAAACTGCCATAAATAGATATAATCCGAACACGTGTACAAATACCTTTCCGATGGAGAGAAACCAAAACCAGGCCAAAGTTGTGTACCAATAGAAAAAGAGTCCTTAAATGCAAGTGTTCCAGAGCATCTGTCAATGTCAAAAAGAAAGACATGCTGATCGACATTACCCCAAATATCAAATCCAATTGCTAAGTAATTGCCTTGAGGTGAAACTGTAGCCAGGCCAGCACCATTCGGTATGTTAATTCCTGGATCCAATATGCCCGCATTATGCAATCCTGATGAATCAAGTAGCGTTAGTTGATAAGTTGCTGTATTTCGGACAAAACTATAAAGCCACCAATCACGTCCATTCGCATGTCGCACTGCTTTGATTGGATACTGGTATTCTACATTTTCAGTACCCAAAGGAACATCTCTATAAATAAGTTCAAACGTACCATCTAGATGATGCTGTACTTTAGCATTCAGCCATTTAAATACTGTAAACGTACCTACTCTGTCGTCCCATTCTGCAAAGCAGTAAATTACATAATACTGAGTGACATCTCCGGGATCCGGTAGTATGATAGCCCCATTGGGAATCGGAAAGCCATATGCATAAAATTCATCCTCATTGTACCACCAGTTCCAAAAGCTGGGTTTTGTATTAGGCCAATCATCCGGCACATAAGAGATCGTGTCCTCAATCATCTGAAAATTCCGTCCCCGGATCACCATACCATTAGTCCAGATTAAGGGTATTCCTTCATCATCACATATTGTGCTGCCGGTTTCTTTTGTAAATGAGTATTCATTTAACATTCTCCTTACTTCAAGATTGCCGGAGCGAAAATCCATCTGCAATACAGAGTATTCAGTATGTTGGCTCACAGAATACCCAATCACCCATGAGTCACCTTCTTTTTGGCCTATTGCATGGCCAAAGGCCATGCAATAGATCCAAAGAAGCAAAATATGCTTTGTCATCTTGTAATAAAAATTTGTTCTAGTTCTATTTTCTTTCCTCCCTGAGTACGTACGGTGTACATGCCGGAAGGAATTTCACTGATACTAATCGAATATCGACCACTGAAGACTTTCCCATTTTGTAGCCTTCCCTATAAATCGGACAGTTTAAAAGTAGACAATTTGTCTAACTTTAAACTGTTCAATTATGAAAAAATCAAGATTCACGGAGACCCAGATTGTGGGTATTCTCAAGCAGTATGATGCCGGCAAATCGTCTGAAGCCATCTGCAGAGAGTGTAAGATCAGTAAGGCTACGTTCTACTCCTGGCGGAAGAAGTATGTTGGCATGGAAACCCATCAACTTAAGCGCCTGAAGGAATTGGAAGACGAAAATCGGCGTTTAAAGCGCATGTTTAGTGATTTGAGCCTGGATCACCAGCTACTTAAAGAAGTGCTGGAAAAAAAGTTCTAGCGCCCTCTGAACGTAAGCTTCGGGCGGAGTTTTTGGTAGAAGAGAAGCAAGTGAACGTAAAGAGGGCATGCCGGGTAGTTAATCTGTCGAGATCTCAATGGTACTATCAATCCAAGCGGGATGATACGGAGGTAGTAGATGCACTCGATCAGCTAGCAAATGATTTTCCGACGAGAGGGTTTGACACTTATTATGGTCGCTTACGAGCTCAAGGAAAGAAATGGAACCGGAAAAGGGTGCTTCGCTTATACCGGAAGTTGAATCTCAATATCAGGCGAAAAAGGAAGCGTAGGCTACCTGCAAGGATAAAACAACCATTGGTTCAGCCAGTCATGATCAATCGCACCTGGAGTATGGACTTTATGCATGACAGCCTTGAGTATGGACGCAAGATTCGGGTGCTTAACATTATCGATGATTTCAGCCGGGAAGCATTAGCGGTAGAGGCAGACTACTCCCACAGCGGAGAAAGTGTAGTGGCTATACTAGAAGAATTAATTTGGAGCAGGGGAAAGCCCTTAGCCATTCGTACAGATAATGGACCAGAGTTCATTAGCAAATGTCTCTCCTCCTGGTCAAAGGAGCGTAATATTGAAATGAAGTATATTCAACCCGGCGAGCCTACCCAGAACGCTTATATTGAAAGGTTCAACAGGCTATTTAGGGAAGATGTATTGGATGCATACGTATTTGAAGACCTGAAGCAGGTAAAGGATCTTGCTGAGGAATGGAAGAATGATTACAACTTGAATCACCCTCATAGTTCATTAGGTGGTCTTTCTCCGAAGAATTACTTGAGGAAATTAAATGTGAATTTGTCTACTTAAACTATGTCCGAAAATGGGAAAGTCTTCATTTATAGGGAAGGCTACAATCAAGTTTGACAGACAGGCTGAAAAGTCAAAAACCTTCAGGTGTCACGGATGCACAAATTGACGAAAATCTACAACACTTCATTGAGAACTTTTAAATATGATTAATATGATTAAGTATTTATTATTTGTTCTTTTTATTCTAATTGTGTCATGTACTGAACAGGGTGATACAAAGAAATATTCTTTAAGCAATACCACAAACTATAATATAGAAGTAATACTCTATGATAGGTTTGGAAAGAATGATACAGCTTTAATAAACAATAATGATTTCAAAATTATGTATGAAGAAGGCCCGCCATACGATGATGGGCCGTTTGGTGTTTTTGATTCGTTGAAAATAAATTTTGAGGATTTAAAAATATTAACGTATATCCCTCTTGAATCCAAATCTGAATGCATAGATTCAATTAAAAATCCTTTTTGTCCATATTCAAATTATATTTGTTCAAATAATATTTGTACGTTTGAAATTGATAGTGTAGAATATCAAAAGGCTAAATAGAATAACTTTCGGTAACAATGGATAAGACCAAAGAGCAACAAATAACCACTTCATCGTTTGAGTAGATGTGTATTAATCTTCTTCAATAGATCTAGAGACAAGATTAAGCTACTGTTGTGTGGGATAAATATGGCTACGTGATGTATCAAAAAACATGAAACGTGGATGATTTGAAACATTGTCATCAAGTCACGATATCAAGATGAAGATCACCGGGTGTTTATTTTATGGTAATGACAGATGGTCATTCTAATATTAGCTCTCAACAAGTTTTGTCCATTGACATAGGTCAATTCCCCGCTCTCCCATCCCCATTGACATCCCCGATCTTTAGGGCGCTACTAATATCTATCCAATCGTAAATTTTAATTTCTATAGTGCATTTCCAATCAACACAGATTATTAATTATCTAATGTTATTAGCGGCGCCCTTAATGCCAATAAATTCCACTTGCGTGTTGCTTTTATCAAGGTATTCAAAATTGCGGAGTTCTTTAAAGAGATTTATTTTCCGACCGTTCATCACCTGGGGCATGGGGCCAAATCTCCAGCTTGTATTGCCCTTGAAAGCTACTTTGCGTCCCAAGACACTAACGACCGGCAGGAAGGGCTCCTGCTCTTTCCGGATACCGGCATCTACTATGAGTTTATCCCCGAAGGCCAGTGGCATGATCTCACACCGGAAGCTATCCCGCTCAAGGCCGTGGAGATCGGTAAGCCCTATGCCATGGTCATCACCACCAACGGCGGCCTGTGGCGCTATAAGATCGGTGACACGGTGATGTTTACCTCCACGGATCCGTATCGCCTCTGCATCACCGGCCGCACCAAGCAATACATCAACACCTTTGGCGAAGAGGTGATGGTCGACAATACTGACCGCGCCATCGAACTCACCTCCCGGGCGCTCCGAGCCATGGTAAGCGACTACACTGTAGCTCCGGTCCATCTGACACTCAATGGCAGAAGTGGTCATCACTGGCTGATCGAATTTGACCAGGCCCCTGAGGACATCAAAGCCTTTGCCGACTTGCTGGATACCAACCTGCAGCTCCTCAACAGCGACTACGAAGCCAAGCGGTTCCAGAGCATGGCCCTCAACAGGCTTCAGCTCACTGTGCTACCCAAAGGCACGTTTAGAAAATGGATCCAGAAAAAAGGTAAATCCGGAAGCCAGGCCAAGGTACCCCGGCTCTCCAACGAACGGACCTACCTCGAAGAAGTCCTGGCGATCATCAGCCATCCCCTCACGCAGCAAAAGACGGTGTAGCTCACCGCATCTCTGATGGAAGAAGAAAAATCCCCCAGCTTGTTTGAAAATCTCCTTCCCGAAAGCGAGTCCATCCTTGACGAACCGGCCTTACTGGAATTATTTACCACCCGTGTGGAGGAGTTGATGCGTGACGATCTTGATTTATTATTGAGTTCGCTCTATCGTCTTGATGTGGAAGAGTATAAAATACAAGACGCCTTGCGGTCTGCGGACTTGCCTCCGGCGCGGGGGATAGCCAAATTGATCATTGACCGGCAGAAGGAAAAGATCAGGACTAGGAAGGAGTATGGGACGGGGAAGAAGGGGGAGTGGGAAGGATTATAAACGAAAAACGAAGAGTGAAAAACGAAAAATGAAAAGTGATGCTTCGCTCTGCTGATGCTCATCCCAGGTATAACCTTTCTTGCTCAACTATAAAATTTACATAAGCCTAAGATTAATGGAAAACCCTTATGTTTTATAATTAATCACTTAATAAATAGATTTGAAGGAATACCATTTTCCAATCATTGTCAATAAAAATGATGGCGATATGTTAATATTTTACTGTTTACACTATTACGTACAATAACCTTGTTATATTTCCACAACGTTTCCCCTCTTTATGATATTGGAGTTCATTATTTCATCTATAAAACACCAATTTTATGAAACGTTTTTTAATCTCCTATTTCTTCGAAAGAAAAGCAATTTTCCTGATTGTTATTTCTTCTACTGTACCTCTCCGCTCTCAACTTGAATTTGAATGTTTAATGGAAAGTTCAAATCCACTTGCGGAGAGTTAACATCATTGTAAATTCAAAATATTTAACTTCATTAATTAATCAAAAAAATTCTAAACTATGAAAACATGGAAGCAGTTCATTCTGTATGGAATGATGGTCACCGTATTCTTTACTTCTTGTGAAAAGGACCCTTATTTAAAGGACTCTTATTTAAATGAAGTGCTAATTACACCCCGTAATGACTATGACGTAGCTAATGGCATGCTCGTACTAGAGGATTATAGTGTTTTTGACGAGCTTATTACTTTGTTACGAGAAGCTGAGGATACTCAGGTGGAAAGAGATACCATTTATCAAAACCTTGGTATTAATACAAACTCAGGAATAAATTATACGGATAATCCGGCATGTCTAAAATTTGAGGCAAATGCTGATTATATATCACTCCGTAATGTAGAGGAAGATGCTTTGTTCTATGAACTTGATAGAGGGAATCAGGACATAAACTCTATTATTTCTGATCCTTATGGTAAAACGCTTCTAAATCAAGATCGTTCGATCCAAATTGAATCTCGAATATTTAAGATTTTCGATTCCGGACTGATCGTAGTTGTAGCTAATGGAGATATATCAACATATAGCTCAATGAACAGTTCTAATGAGAATGAAATTTCTACTGGGTATAATGTAAGAGTGTTAGGAGTTACCGGGGATAAGGTTGATCAATACTTTAACATAAGTGATGGTGGAAAAGTAATTAGTGGTAAATTAGTCAATGAAATCAGCATTGACCAGAGGTATGGTATGGATGATGAAGTTCAACTGGTGAACAATTCCTTTATAGAATATCAAGATGGATCCACGCCTACATTTAAATGGGTGTATCCTGATGAAAGCTGGTATATCGGTGTGCAGCCGGATAGAACATTTCAGGCTGGGGATACTGTAGTTTTAGTAAGTGGAAATCCTTCCAATGGACAAGATACAACTATAATATATCCTCGGTCATGCTATTTGGGTGATGATTTAGATATTACACAAATAGGACCTCGCACATATCGGTATTCTGCCTCGATAAATTGGGGTCCTCCGTCTCATTGGCAATATGAGTTGAGGTGGGTTTTTGGCGATGGAAATACAGCGCTCGGAGAAGGAGTACATGAGCATACATATGGTCCAGGAGTCGATTTATGTGATATAGAAGTCACTTTACAGGCTATAAGATTATCAAATGGTACTGTGGCATGTGAATTTACTGAAAAATTAAATTATATTCCCGAATGTGAGGATCGCGGAAGCGATAGCGATGAGCAAGTATTCCCGAATAATTGGAGAATTGATTGTAAGATATGGGTTGATGGTGGAGTAGGTGGATGGCTCACAGTGGGAAATGTTGGTTCAAGAACAAAATCAATGAAAAAGGGATTTGCTGGGATTTGGTCAGGTAGAAAGGCTGAACAGGTTTGGGTTAGTTTAGAGGGCGATTATCTTGAGGAGACACCTTCTTTGTGTAGTCCAGACTGCTCAATAGTGGAAGTACCATTTCTCGAAGAGACTGAAACCAACAGTGGTAACGTTCAAAGAAACCTTAGTAACTCCAATAAGGTATTTTATGAATCAAATGAGTTGTGGTCCACACACAAAATGAAAGTGGACGGACAAATACGTGTTTACACAAATAACGGAGGCTTATTATATTTGGATTAGGTAGTAGATATTTCTTTTAGGGAGTCAGGATATTCCTGACTCCCAATATTTATAAGATACCATATGAAGTTTAAGATAGTTACGTGCCAAATAATTCTTTTGAATTTATTGCTAGTGCCTTGTTTTGGTCAGGTTTTAAGCTTGGGACTTGGGCAAATGTTTTACAATTCAAAAACAATAGTTCCAGTTGTCAATCAGTATGAGAGTAGTAATAACAAGCCATATTATTCATTAGATCTTACAATTATTGAAAATAACAGAAGTTTGATCGGAGTTGAGCTAGCTTCCTATAAAGGGTGGGTTGATTTCAATGCATCAGCAGAAACGTGGGAGGGTTTTGGATCAAGCCGTACCACGCTATTCAGGTTCTCTCCATATCTGGGATATATTATAAATCCGGATCGTAAATTCAGGTTCATTCCTTACTTCAAAGTTATCATTGAACAATCGTTTATAACCGGACTTAGCTCGGGCAAAAGCATTGTAACTGAAATTGACGAACCATTCGGATACAAAGGAACAATTTATATTGAACCCATTCAACGTATCCAGTTTGCGCCTGGAGTAGGTCTTATGCTCAGTTGGAATCCGATAGGTAGATTATACTTACTAGGTAACATCTATTACACATATGGGTATCGACCATTTCAGAAGTATTATTTTGAATATAGTTATCAAGGGGTAGAACAACCTACTGCAGAATGGCATGCCAATGGAACAGGTGTATTCGCCACTATTGGTCTTGGATGGAAACTTTGGAACACCGATAAAGGTTCAAAAGGACGCAGATAAGAAAGCATTCAATGGCCTACTTTGCTCCAATCTGACACACTTCAAAAATAAAAGGAAAAAGTACGGACAGGACGCGTCCTGTCCGTACTTTTTCCTTTTATTTTTGAGGAGAGCAGGATTTCACTCTTCACTTTTTACTCTTCCTTCAGGGGCTGAACCCCCTTCCTACTATCACGCCCCTTCAGGGCTTCCATTTTTTGCTTCGCCTTAGCCTATTTCCATTTTTCACTTTTCTTTTTTTCGTTTTTCACTTTTTCAAACCAATTTCTCTCAGCCGCTCATTCAAATACTCCCCCGCCGTAATCGGCTCATAAGCCAATGGTCGCTCCGCAGTAACTGTTTCAGGAAGACAACTGAGGTCCATTTCACTCTTGGGATGCAGAAAGAAAGGAATTGATAGTCTTGGCCGGTGCCACTCCTCCCGGGGAGGATTGACGACACGGTGTGTAGTTGATTTTAGATAATTGTTGGTGAGGCGCTGGAGCATATCGCCGACGTTGACGACGATTTCATCTTCACCGGGGACGATGTCGAGCCATTGGTTTTTGAGATCAAGAATCTGAAGGCCTCCTGCTGAAGCACCTACTAAGAGTGTGATCAGGTTGATGTCTTCATGCTGCTCGGCACGAATAGCCGTCTTAGGTTCAGAGGTGATCGGCGGATAATGGATCGCGCGGAGGATGCTGTTGCCTTCATGGATTTTTTCATCAAAATATCCTTCGTCAAGCCCCAGATAGACAGCTATCGCATGCAGCAGTTCCCCGCCGGATGCTTCGAAGGCTTTGTATAATTCAACACCGGTCCTGGTAAAGGCGGGTACCTCCGCCACCGTGATGTTATCCGGATATTCGGTTTTGAGGGGATGGCCTTCCGGCACGACCTGGCCGAGTTGGAAAAACTCCTTGAGGTCCCCGACATTGCTCTGCTTAGCATGCTCCTTGCCAAAGGAAGTATACCCCCGCTGTCCGGCGAGGCCCTTGACTTCGTATTTGCTCTTGATCTCCGTCGGCAGGGAAAAGAAGGCCTTTGCTTCCGCATAGTACCGGCTGACCAGTTCTTTCGGGATGCCGTGGTTGATCACCCCCACAAATCCAAATTCCTGGAACGCATGCCCCAGTTCTGAAACGAAAGCTTTTTTTTCTGCTTCTGATCCTTCCTTTAATTTCAGGAGGTCGACTAAGGGGATGGCTCTGGACATGATTGTAGTCTTTGATTTTGCTTGATGTTATTGACTTTGAAAATTACAATAATTGATCCAGTTTGAAGGACAGGAAACAGGAAATAGGAGATAGGAAGCAGGGGACTGGGTGCCGGGAGCCAGGAGGCTCCAGAGATTGATTTGACAATAGTCATTGAAATGTTTGCTTTATCAATACGCAGCCGGAGGCTACGTATATCGTATGTTTTTTTAAAAAAAACATACGATTAGATTTCTCTATGCCATTTGCTCTATGCGCCCTATGCCCTATGCACTCTGCTCTATGCTATCTGGGAGGCCTATACCCACTCTCATCCAAAATCGCCTGCGCGTCTTTCAAGGCAAGTAGCTGGGGAAGCGTCGTAGCCGGATGCGTCTTCATGTACGATCTGACGATCTGCCAGCCGAGCCAGGAGCCAGTATTGCCGGGAGCTTCTTCAGGCATGCCTGGCGAGCTGGGACTAGGACCGATGTACTTCTGGATTTTGTTGAGCGAGGTTTCATAGATCATGTTCTGGTTGGTAAAATGGTACCAGATGTTTTTTTCACCGGCTTTGACCCAATCCATTTTTACAGAAGAATAATCCATGATCACCGTATCATCTGCCATCGGCATGAAGGACTCCAGGATATACAGTTTCTTGCCATTGTGGATCATGAGATCCAGCAACCGGTTACCCGGAGGAGGACCGGCGATGTCATCGATCCATACCTCAAGGGCACGCTTGACGATGTGGTCTTTGTTGTACGAGCGCGTGAGGTAATCAGAGAATGCATTGTTGAGCCCGGTGTAGTCCCGATAGGGGAAGGTATCGCCCAGGAACATCTCGAGGCTGATCCCGATGCCATCACGAAGGCTGTCTTCGGCATAGACAAAAGGGAAATACCCGAAATCGGATATCGTCGTGTACACACGAGGCGTCTCTTTTTCGGGAAAATAGTATTTGGCATACTTAAAGGCAGAGGTCAGGTCTTCTTTTACTTTTTCGACCTCCGGAAAAATCGTCTGTACGGTGTCATACAACCATCGTGTCCGCGGATGCCGCACCCATTCACGGATAAACTGCATCCGGGCTTCCGGATCATCACTCACCATCATATCTTCAGCTCCAGGCAGGACGTGGTTGAAGTAAACTTCCGAAAAGGCAGGATGCTCTTCCATCAGTTTCTGAACCCCGGCGGCATCAATCATCGTATCGGCAAACAGGAGCTGCTCAAAGCGGGTCAGGTCAAGGTCAATCTTTATATCCGACACATCCGGTATATTTGTTTCTTTATCGGACGAACATGCTGTAAAGAAGAGCGTGAATACCACCAGGGCCCCTAATCCTCTTCTTACACTGATCTGATCAAACTTCATTTTAGTCTGGTGTATATTGGTTTAAAATAAGCACAATGCGCTTTTAGAAATATGAAACGAACAGCAGCGAAGATATTGTGTATAATCCTAATGCAGGTTTGCCTCCATGCTCATCTCGCAGCCCAGGACCGACCTTTCCGCATTGGATTCCAGGCCAGCCCTGTGTTTTCGGGGATGAGAAATAAAGATGACCTCATCGTCAAAAACGGCGGCAACCTGGGTCTCAAACTCGGCGCGATCAGCGACATATACTTCAAAAACAACCTTTCGTTCACCCTGGGCCTCAATCTGGCCTTCCATGAAGGCGGGGAGTTTCTGTACGAAATCGGTGGCAATTACCTGCCGGATTCAGAGCTCAGTGACCCATTGCTTCAGACTGGTGACAAGCCACTCCCGGATGGAGTGAAGATCCGATACCAGCTTCAATATCTCGAAGTGCCGGTCGGGCTGAAATTCAGGACCGAAGAAAAAGGCAACATCACCTATTTCTTCGAAGCCCCCATTTTGACCTTTTCTTTCCTCACCAGGGGCAGAGGGGATATCGAATCAGAGGACTTCCTGTACGAGCAGGAGAACATCTATAAAGACCTGATCGTAGCCAATATCTTCTTTGGCCTCGGTGCCGGGGTAGAATACGCTATCAGTAAAAACAACTCCCTGATCGGCGGCCTCTATTGGCAGCGCGGGCTCTTTGATGTTACCAAAGACAATGGGTGGAGAGCTATCCACAATCCGGATATCATTCCCACTTATCTCAAACAGGAGGATGATTCACGTGCCACCGTCGGAAATCTCATTCTTTGCCTGGGCATATTGTTTTAGACCTTACCTTTCACATCTTGTATTGACGCACACCACTCTGTTATATTTTATTTGAGTTCAAATCTCTGAATTACCGATTATGGAAAGTTTTGATGAAATGTTAGATTCCTTTATCCGTCTCGGCCTGGCCGAAGATGTCGGTGAAGGTGATCATACCTCAATGGCCTGTATCAGGTCCACCCGCGTGAGTAAGGCCAAATTGCTCATCAAGGATGATGGTATCATCAGCGGAGTGGATGTTGCTAAAAAGATTTTCAAGGAAGTAGCCGCCGCCGCAGATTTTGAGAAGCTCATCAGTGATGGTAGCGTTGTAAAACCAGGAGATGTTGCTTTCTATGTGACCTGCCCGACACGAGCCTTATTGATGGCCGAACGGCTTATGCTCAATACGATGCAACGCATGAGCGGAATTGCCACTGTAGCCTCTTTGTATATGCAGGAAGTAGAGGGCTTACCAGTGAAGATCCTGGACACCCGGAAGACCACACCTGGTATGCGTTTCCTCGAAAAACAAGCCGTGGTGCATGGTGGATGTCATAACTACCGCGCCGGCCTATATGACTGGATCATGATCAAGGACAATCATGTCGAAGCCTGCGGAGATATCGCTCTCGCCATCGACCGGGTACATGAGTATCTCCAAAAGACCCAGAAAGATCTGTCGATCACGATCGAAGTCCGCAATCTGGTCGAACTCCAGAAAGTACTCGATCACGGCGGCGTCACCCGCATCATGATGGACAATTTTGAAATCCCCATCCTCAAGGAAGCCGTCGCGATGGTAGGCAAGCGTTTTGAAACAGAAGCCTCCGGAGGTATTGATCTGCACAATGTCAGAGCGTATGCAGAGACCGGCGTAGATTATGTCTCCTCCGGTGCCTTGACGCATAGTGCGGGGACGATGGATATGAGCCTGAAGATTATTTTTTCGGAAGGTTAGAGGGGCTTATAAGCTTATAGGCTTATGAGCTTATAGGTTGATGAGTTGATTAGTTGATGGAGTTTATTTAGGCCGTTGCCCTGGTGTCCCCACCAGCAACATAGGGGTGGTTGATGGGTTGATGGGTTGATGGGTTGATGGGTTGATGGGTTGATGGGTTGATGGGGATCGTCCGGACGAGGGCAATATATCCGGAGATTTAAAAAATAAAAAAGGTAATGGCGTAAGCCATTACCTTTTTTATTTCTCTGGAAGCTGGTAGCTCGAAGCTGGCAGCTAAAAAACTGATAGCTGATAGCTGACAGCTGTTAGCTGACAGCTGTTAGCTTTTGTGATTAAACGACATCAAATCCTTCATGATCAATAATGTCTCTTCGAGATATATATCTTTCCCCATTGTCTCCAGCCATGCTTCATTGCGGCCGACCTTGGAGGAGTCTACCTGGATGGATTGCAGATCGATGGCCAGGTTTTCTGTTTTGAGTTTGTCTATTTTGCCAAAGGACTTTTTAAACTCCTTGGATTCTTCTTCTCTTGCTATATCAAGTGCGCGGAACTCATCGAGTTGCAGGGGAACCACACTTTCGTTGCGGATATCCTTGATACGAAGGGCATTGGTGATGACCTTTGAAAACTGAGGGGATGCCTTTATACGTGCATCACTCTTGGCCTTCAACTGATCCATCTTGTGGAGATCAACGATATCCTGACCAAACTGGACAGGCGCTATTTCTGTCCATTCCATCGGGTACTCCATTTCCTTTTCACCGGAGTCAATGTACTGCTGGTTGTCTGGCAGGTTGATGTCTGGGGTTACGCCTTTCAATTGCGTAGAACCACCATTGACGCGATAGAATTTCTGGAGTGTGATCTTCACATCACCCAGTGGCTTGAACTCGTCAAAACCAGAGATAGTCTTATCAAGATCAAAAAAGCGTTGTACAGTACCTTTGCCAAAAGTAGAACGGCTGCCGACGATCACACCACGACCATAGTCCTGAATAGCTGCAGCGAGAATTTCGGATGCACTTGCACTCTGCGTATTGACCATGACAACCAGCGGACCTGTGTAGACTACTTTTTCATCTTTGTCTTTCAGAACATAAGGTGCAGCATCTCTTCCTTTTACCTGCACGATAGGTCCGTCTTCAATAAAGAGGCCTGTCATCTGAACCACATCATTGAGTGAACCGCCGCTATTGTTGCGAAGATCCAGGATGATACCCTTCACATTGGCCTGCATCAATTTCTTAACTTCGATCTCCACATCTTCCGCGCAACTTCTGCCATTTGGATTTTCAAAGTCAGCATAGAATTTTGGCAAGGTGATATAACCTACATTGCCTACTTCTCCTTCGAGTTCGAGGATAGCAGATTTAGCAAAACCTTCATCAAGGATGACCTCATCTCTGAGGATCGTGATCTCACGAACTGATCCATCAGTCTTACGCACCGTCAGTGAGACTTTAGTTCCTTTAGGTCCTCTGACGAGCGTAACCACTTCGTCTACGAGCCAACCGGTTACATCAACAGGTTCTGTTTCGGTTTCCTGCTGCACTTTGAAGATCTTATCATCAACCTCAAGTTCTTTTTGCTTCCATGCTGGTCCGCCCGGGATTACAGCGACTACCTTGGTAAAGTCACCGTCCATCTGGAGTCGTGCACCGATGCCTTCGAGACGACCTGACATATTGATGTCAAAGTCTTCTTTCTCCTTGGGGTTGAAATAATCGGAATGCGGATCATACACATTGGTGATACTATTGACATACATTTCGAAACGGTCGGAACGGCGTACCTTGTCCATGCGCTCATACCACTCGTCAAATACTTCGAGTACATCTTTGCGGGCATCCGCTTCGAGTTCGGCTATAGATTTCTTTCCACCTTCAGGTACTTCCGTGGCGGTCTCCTGCTCTTTAATCTTGTCAGAAAGACGGGTCAGGGTTTCATACTTGAGGTATGATCTCCAGAATTCCTTGAGTTCGGCATCATCCTTGGCATACGATCTTTTTTCGCCATCGGTTTCGATCGAATCCTTGATGGTGAAATCAAAGGGCCGGCTGAGCAGCTCCGGATACCACTTGCGGGTCTTTTCGATGCTGTTGTTGATCAGCTTGTAGGAGATCTCAAAAAACTTGAGATCCTCATTACGGATCTGGTCATCGAGGCTGTCCTGGTAGTCATCGAGCAAGTCCAGGTCTTCCATGATAAGGAAGCGTTTCATGCCATCCAGGCGATCCATATAGGTGTCGTAGAGACGGTGTGAAAAATTGTCGTCGAGTGGGGGATTCTTAAAATGGACCTGCTGCATCATGGTGAGTACAGCTTTCAGGATCAGTTTTTCCTTGTCGCCATTGTTGTCCGGGCCTTTAAACGCAACAAATCCGGCATAGGCCATAATGCCGGTCACGGCAGCGATCATCCATATCCTCATGGTATTCTTTTTCATTTAGAGTGGGTCGGGGACCCGGGTTTTTCAATTAGAGAGACAATTTACGTGCTTATAACAAAACGGATCCCCAAATCTTATACGATCGGAAGGTATTTAACGACACGATAACATAAAATGTTTTCAATCTCCTGATGGCAACAGTCCATACCCGTAAGGCGTTATCTTTGGATTCAATCATCTAAATCATACATTTTGAACACACTACATTCATTACACCCAGGCAGCAGCATCCTCCTGATGGCAGGTTTTTGCCTTATTTTATTGGTTTCCTGCAAAAAAGAAGATTCCCCCGATACCGTTGACTGCACGGGCCTGACCCCGACTTATACCTCTGACATCAAGACAATCCTCGATGCCTCCTGCGCCAAATCCGGTTGCCACGATGCCACCTCGATGGCCAATAATTATAATCTGAGCACCTATGCTACTGCCAAACCGGTCAGCCAGAATAACCGGTTTTTAGGAGCTATCCAGCACAAAAGCGGGTTTAATGCAATGCCTCAGGATGCTCAGAAGCTGAGCCAGGACAAGATCGACTTGTTGACTTGCTGGGTGCAGAATGGCTCGCCAGAATAGGGCAAGGAGCAAGGGGCAAGGAGCAAGGAGAATGAGTTATGCCTGGAGCCAGGAGGCTCCAATAATTGATTTTACAATAGGCATTGATTTTATGCTCTTTCAATACGCAGCCAGAGGCTACGTATATCATTTGTTTTTTTAAAAACAAATGAATGATTGCTCCTTGCTCCCTGCCCCTTGCTCCTTGCTTTTTATCTTTGATTTAAATCACACAACATGAAAATCATAAAGACCCTGTTTTTCCTTCTGCTGTGCACTGCTGCCTTCGCACAAAAAAAAGAGCTCCCTGAAGATGTAGTCGCTTCTATAAAATCCAGAATAGAATTTGGCCTGATACCCAGCATCGTCATTGGGGTCGTGGACAAGGATGGTATGCACTTTTATTCCTTTGGAACAAAAACGGTAGGTGGTGAGCCGGTGGATGAACATTCGATCTATGAGATCGGATCCATATCTAAAACATTTACAGCAACCCTGCTGGCCGACAACATTGTCAAAGGAAAGATGAAGGTGGACGATCCGATTTCAAAATATTTGCCTGCATCGGTCAAGGTGCCCACGTACAAGGGTGGAGGCCCCCCGATCACCCTTGGCAATCTTTCGGACCATACATCTTCGCTGCTACGCATGCCAACGAATATGCCGGAAAGTGATCCCACAGATCCTGCTGCTGATTATACACCTGAGTTGATGTATGCATTCTTATCATCCTATGTGTTGCCACGTGAAGTGGGATCTGAATATGAGTATTCCAATTTCGCAGTAGGGGTGCTCGGTCAGATTCAGGCACTGGCTGCGGGTACTTCCTATGAAGAAGCGCTCACCAGTGTTATTACGTCTCCATTAAAAATGAAGGAGACCGCAATCACCTTGAGTCCTAAGATGAAAGAAAATCTTGCCGTCGGACATTCGATGGGGATGCCTGTCAATAACTGGGACCTCAACGCTATGCAAGGCGCTGGGGGAATCCGCAGCTCTGCCCATGATATGCTGTTATATCTGTCAGCCAATCTGGGATTGACCAAAAGCCAGTTGTCAAAAGCAATGGAACTAACTCATACACCAAGGCATGATAAAGCAGGCAGGCAGATAGGTCTTGGTTGGTTTATAGCAAAAGGAAGTCTTGGAGACATCTATGCGCATGGCGGAGGCACTGGTGGATACATCACGTTTGCCGGATTCGTGAAAGAAACCGGAAGAGGAGTAGTCGTGCTCACCAACTCAGGTTCATCAAATTCAGATGATATCGGTTTACATTTACTTGATCCGCAATCTCCGCTGCAGGAAGTAAAGCCGGATTATAGTTATGCCATCAGGCAGATGATTGATAAAGATGGACCGGCAGGGCTAATGGAAAAATATAAAACGCTGAAAGCTGAAAATCCCGGGAAATATAACTTAGATGAAGACGCCATGAACACCTTAGGATACGCATACCTAAGACAGGAAAAAGTGGAAGCTGCCAAAGCTGTCTTCGGTATCAATGTCATGGAATTTCCAAATTCTTCAAATGCGTACGACAGTTATGGAGAAGCGTTGATGATCCAGGGACAAAAAGAAGAAGCAATTATGAATTACCAAAAATCACTGGAGCTCAATCCTGCTAATTTGAATGCAGTAGCCATGCTGGCTAAAATGGGTGTTGAGGTCAAGCAAGAGGAAATAATTGTTGAAGAAGGTATGTTGCAGTCGTATACAGGTGTCTATGAATTGGCTCCCGGATTTACGATTACGGTCACGCGTGATGGAAGCCGGTTATTCGCACAAGCTACAGGTCAAGGGCAGTTTGAAATTTTCCCTAAATCAAATACGGAGTTCTATTTAAAGGCAGTGGAGGCGAAAGTTGTTTTTGCATCGGATGCAGAAGGTGTTATTAATATGACTTTGCTTCAGGGTGGAATGGTGATGCCGGGAAGGAGGGTTAAGTGAGCAGTTAGCAGTGAGCAGTTAGAAGTTTACATGAGCGCATAAACTGGCTCCCGAGCCAGAAATTGAATTGCCACGGCTTTCAAGCCGTGGACGCTCATGGGCAGAGTTAAGTGAGCAGTTGGCAGTTAACAGTCCTCAGTCTTCAGTCAGCAGTCAGTCTCTGCAGATAACAGGAAAAGCATGAATGGCTGAATGGCAGAACGGCGGAAGGACAAATTAGCTTTAGAGTAAACTGCAAAATTCAAAGAATGTTTCTCGTTAGCCCCGGGGTTGCGCAGCACACAGGGGAGAGCCCGCAGGGCGAAGGGGCCAAAAAGGCGAAAGAGGCCTTGCCTTATACCCTATGCTCTCTGCCCTATGCCTTTCATCTTCCGATGATTTTCAGAAATTCATCTTTCTTGCGACGGGACACTAAGATCGAATCGCCATTTGTCATTTCTACCTGTCCACCATCGCCACGGATGTACTTTTTAATAAAGTTTAAGTTGATCATATGGGAATTGTGGATCCTGAAAAAAGTATCTGCGGGCAGAATATCTTCAAAATCCTTCAACGTCCGGCTGGCCAACAATTTTGATTGGTCATCAAAATAGAGCATCGTATAATTACTCTGTGCTTCGAGGTGAAGAATATGGCTGATGTCAAAAAAGAGTAAACCTTCGGTGGTGGGAACAGCTATCTTATTTAAGAATGGCCTGGTGAGTAGGTTTTGTTCAAGGGTTTCCAGTTTTTTACCGGTGACATCAGGCACAGGCTCGTCAGCCAATCGCTGGATAGTAGCAACGAGTTCATCGATATCGATAGGCTTGAGGAGATAATCGAAGGCAGCATATTTTATGGCCTTGATGGCGTATTGGTCGTAGGCCGTAGTAAACACCAGATGAAATTTCTTTTCGACTATATTCGAGAGCATTGCAAAGCCATCCATCTCCGGCATCTCAATGTCCAGGAAGACAAGCTGTGGATGATGCTTGTGAATCATTTCAATTCCTTCGCGTCCGTTTTCAGCTTCAGCCACCACCCTTACCGTCGGGCAATAGTCCTGCAGTTTTTGCTTCAGGGCGATACGTCCATTTAGTTCATCATCAATCAAAATCGCGTCCAGCATCATTGTATTTTTAATTGAACTTCAACACGGGTTCCGGCGGGAACACCATTCGTTTCGAGATCGGTGATTTGCACAGAAGCGATTTCTTCCTTATTAAAGAGCCTGACCCTGTCACTGCTGATTTGCATACCGTATCCATTACTGCCCTTTCTCAAATCATTTTTAACGGAGTTTCGTCCGACTCCGTTGTCTTCGATCACATACATGATACATTCATCATGTCTGGTGACGGTCACACTCAATTTCCCCGGATGATCCATTTTGTGTCGCAATCCATGGAGAATAGCATTTTCCACATAAGGCTGCACGATCAAGGGAGGTACTTTGTAGTCATTCTG
Organism: Candidatus Opimibacter skivensis; assembly: GCA_016721905.1. GTDB lineage: Bacteria > Bacteroidota > Bacteroidia > Chitinophagales > Saprospiraceae > Opimibacter > Opimibacter skivensis. The sequence goes on from JADKHH010000029.1 coordinate 90,941, forward strand.
CAACAATTCCTCTTCCGCAGAAATGGTAGCTGTAAATTTATCATAGTGCCTGAACAATTCAAGGTCAATATATAACTGGAGAGTTTCCAAATCCTTTGACAAGGGAATTTTATTTTGCTTTGAACTATCCAGCACATTGCGGATCAACCTGGCGAATTTGTTAAGGTATACCGTAGCCTTATATTTGTCATTGCGCTGGATCATGGCATCAATGCTGTTGATGCAGTTGAATATGAAATGTGGATTCATTTGGGAACGAAGTGCCATCATTTCGGTCTCCGCGATCCGGTGTTGTAATGCAGCCTCTTTGCGAATAGCATGAATCCTGGATCGCACGACCCAATAAATCAATACACCCAATGTCAGCAGGCCCAGTGAGCGAAACCACCAGGTGCCCCACCAGGGCGGGTTGACCACAAATGCCAAAGAGGTGATCGGGGATAGCCCGTTTCCATAGTCCGCTTTTACTTCAAAAACATATTGACCCGGATGAAGATCAGTATAATCAGCAAATTGTTTGGTGGTGGTATGAATCCACTTTTGATCCACTCCTGTCAACCGATAGTAATAATTGATCTGTCGGACATCGGTATATGTCAGGGCGGAGAATTCGATAGAAACAAAATTCTTATTATAGGGCAGTTCGATGGGTGTGTGATGGATCATAAAGGAATCTACCTGTAATTTCTTATCAAAAACGCTGAACCCGCAAATTTCCACCCGAAGATGTTTGGCTGTATCCATCCCGATGGTGCGGGGGTCAAAACATATTAATTCGGCAGGCGTATAAGTCACCCAACGTCCATCCTGCAGTTTGTAAAATCGGCTTGAACCAAAGGAAGCATTGATAATCGATTGATCAATATTGAACTGGGTAAATTGGCTGAAATCCGCATCCATCTTAACAATATTGAAATTGGTCGTGAGCCAGATATGACCGCGGAGATCATTTTGGATGGCATATACGGACGTAGCATTAAAAACATCATCAGCTATCGGACGGGAAAACACATCACTATTCATGTTAAACAAATACAATCCATGATAGATAGACCCGATTAACAGCGTGGAGTCATTTAATCGGGCAATGCCCTGCAAGGTGACACCGGAATGGGCAAGCAGACTATCCGGTTGAAACAAATGGGTATATGCACGCTTTTCAATATCAAAGCGTAGGAGGCCGGTTGCTGTGGTTACCCAACACTTTCCGGAATGATCTGGCAAGATGTCTATTACGCTGGCATATGGAATGTTTGCTACAGATGCGTTATCGTTGAAGGCATAAAACGTATTCTCGGGTTTATTCCAAAGCGCGATTTTCCCATTAAAAAGTCCAAGCAGTATATTGCCATGGGGATCCCTCGCCATAGTTGCTATGGTAGAATTGCCGGTTTCTGTTGGGTGAATGGTTTTAAATGATTTCTGAACAGGATCATATTGATGAATATATCCATTTTGTGTTCCAGCCCAAATGGTGCCATCCTCCAGGCGAACAAAACTCCATACAAGGTTAAGTTCGGGAGGTCCTGAAAAATGAACATTTCGTATAAAATTCCATTGCTGATCATATACAGTAATGCCTCCACCCCAGGTGGCAACCAATATTTCTCCCTGGTCCGTTTCAATGACATCATTAATGTCATACTTGGGGAGGGAGGCATTGTCCCCATCTATATGATGGATGGATTGAAAATAATTCTGGTAGGGGTTGAAGATACTTATTCCTCTGTCTGTGCCCAGCCATATATTATCATCTCTGTCCTGAAAAATGGAAATGATGCTGTAGGTGTACCGCAGGCCATTACTCAGCTTTTCATCGGACGTGATGTAATTAAAATTATCTTTTTGCCTGTCATACCTCAGCAAGCCTGCATAATCTGTAGCCAGCCATAGATTTTTTTGACGGTCTTCATACATGGCATTCACCAGGAGCGTATTGTTGCTGTTGTCAATTCCGGTTTCCTGTTTAACGATATCCTTCAACGAATACGTGGTCAAGACGTGAGTATCCATATTGTATCTGTACAGCCATTGCGTCCAGGTGGATATCCAAAGGTTATGATCACTATCCATCAGGATATAGCGCAGTTTGTTTGAATTTCCATAAAGCTTCCACAATTGACGTAACAACGGATGTTCCGGCAAGGAGTCGGATGAGGAATAGATCTGATGGGTCTTGTGATCGGCAATCATGAAATGATTGAAATTGTGGGTCAGCAGATCACCTGAAAGCGGATCCTTGATGATGATCGTATTTCGGTTATATTGACCGGGATTGGTATTAAAAAATTCACTGATCACTTTTGCATTGGTATCAAACGCGATGGCACCTGATTCGCCAATCAGCCATTTTTCTTTATTTTCCTTCGTATACAGGTCAGCAGGCTGATGAAGTTTTTCCTGAAGAAAATCATGGAGTGTAATCGAGCTGATAGAAGAGGTGGCAAGATCAAGTTTTTTTATTTTTTCAGCTGTAAATACCCATATGTTATTCTTCAGGGTATCTGCATGGAGCTCACTATCGTGAAAGGTGCCAAAGGTGAAATGATTAATGATTTCAGGATAATTGACAAATCGTGATCCATCATACCGCTGTAAGCCATTCCATGTCAATATCCACATATACCCATTTGCATCCTGGCTGATGCCTTTGACCGTAGTATGTAGTAAACCATCCGTCTGATCGATGTGCCTGAAGATGTATTTGCCATTGAGTTGTGCCGGCAAGAATTGAGTCAGGCACAAGAGAATGGCAAGGATGATATGACGCATAGATTAAAGGTAGTCAATCAGGAAGTCCCCGGATGGCCGGCATTCAACCGTGTTACTTTATTTTTTGCTCCAGGGCCTCAAGACGGTCAAGTAATTCCGTATTGGATTTTGTAAGTTTGTCGATCATCACTTGTTGCTCCTGTACAGCTTTCACCAAGGGCACGACAAACTGGGCATAACTCACCGTATAAAGCTCATGTTCATTGTCGGGTATGGTAACACCGCTAAAACTATATCCTGAGGTCATGGCAGCCTGCTCTACTTCCTGGGCTATAAATCCACTTTGCTTGATTTTTTCAACATCATACTTTCCGGGGTAGTCTTCGGTTTCTTTATTGCCGGTGATGACGCTCATAGCGTTGATATCAAGATGGTAGGTGACTGGTCGCAGCAACTTTATAAAATCAAGTCCCTGCACATCTTCTGTTACTTCATTTTTAACTCTTGCATCTGAAGCGTAGGTAAACCATGTGGTTTGTCCGCCTATCCAGCTCGTGCTAAGATTGCCAATAAATGCCTGGTTGGATGCTGCATTGAGATAACCTTCGTTTCCTACACTAATGGTATTGATCGTATTCGGAGAACCAGGATCTATGCCACTGCCATATCCGATGCTGACATTATGGTCTCCACCTACGAGGTGATATAATGCGCCTTGCCCAAGTGCAGTATTGGAATGTCCGGTGGTGTTCGAATAGAGTGCAGCATATCCACCAGCGGTATTGGAATATCCTTGTGTATTGGATGCCATTATTTTGCTACCGATGGCTGTATTGAACCCCTGGCTTCCGGAATGATTAAACAGTGCTGAATCGCCTATGGCTACGTTGTTTGAACTGAGTTCATTGTAAGCAAGAGCTTCGTATCCTACTGCTGTGTTTTGTGAACCTTTGTTATAATATAGTGCTAAAGAGCCCACTGCTGTATTTTGTTTTCCATTTAAATTATTGAATAAGGCAGCATTTCCTAAGGCTGTATTGAAAATCCCACTGGTATCACTATAGAGGGCAGAGGCGCCCACAGCAGTATTGCCATCAGCGATCCGATGACTCCAGAGTGCATATGTACCAATGGCTGTATTTGATCCCGAATTTTGGTTTTGGGAAAGTGCATGGACGCCGATGGCCGTATTAAAGCCACTATTTATATTCGCATAGAGTGCTTTGTAACCTACAGCAGTGTTGGCGTATCCCATGTTGTTTTGAAACATGGAATACCCTCCGGTTGCTGTGTTCCAGCTTCCATTTGTATTGGAAAATAAAGCATTGACCCCGGTAGCGGTGTTATATTTTCCAATTGTATTTGACCGGAGTGCCTGGGTGCCAAAAGCTGAATTCTCATATCCGGTAGTCGTCGAATCAAGCGCCGAAAAACCGAAGGCAGTGTTGTAATCACCAGTCGTATTTGAATACAGGGCTTCAGCACCTACTGCTGTATTCCAGTTACCTGATGTATTATGAGACATTGTTTTTGATCCAATGCCTACATTTTTAATGCCTGATGTATTGGCAATGCCCGCACTGTCACCGATAAAGTAATTTCTGGTGCCTGCGTTTAATTCTCCGGCCCATTGATTGAAGAGCCTCAGGCGCAAAGGCAGACTATCCAATGTACCAAGGAAATTGGTATCGGGGTTACTACCTCTATTTCCTGTAACTAACCATTCGGACGGAACGGAGGATTTAACAGCCATATTATTGCTTTTGACTACCCATCGCTGCACTGATGTATCATATTGCATGGTGATGATACCGCCACCCGATACCCATAGGTTTTTATTAGTACTGGTCATGATGCCGCTTCCCGGTATCGCTGTCTCGTCTTCATTATTGAGTTGTAAAGGAATATAACTGTTGCGATTATAGAGCGTGACGATGCGGCCATCCACCCCCGGAGTCAGGCCTGCTATAATACAAGTGTCAAATGGTCCGGAAAGCCATAGTCGGTAGCTACTGTATCTAGGGGTATCTACATTCAGCGTCAGGGTCAGACTATCCATGATCATTATATCGCCTGTCCTCAAGACAACATCCCCATTGATATCCAGCATTGCTTGCGGAGCAGTGGTGCCTATGCCAACATGCTGCGCATAGAAGGGGATCGATATGGCAAGGAAAAGTATTGAAGAAATTATTCCTTTTTTCATGTATGATGTAATTAAAATTTGAACAATTGATCCACCGGAAACCAGATATCTCATTTGATTCTATTTTCTAATGCTTCAATTTGCTTTAGCAATGCATCAATTTGTAATTGCTGGTTTTCGATGCGCAAGTGGTCAGTTTTTTGATCAGCTATTTCGGCGCGCATGGCTATCGCCTCTTCCTGGAGTGACTCGATGATGAGTTGTTGTTCCTGCACAGCCTTGACGAGTGGTACGACAAACTGTTCGTAACTCAGGGTATAGAGATCATGGTCGGTTTCAGGAATGGTGATGCCGCTAAAGGTGTAATTGGCTTCCTTGGCCGCCATTTCTACTTCCTGGGCGAGAAAGCCACTGAACTTTATTTTTTCTATATCGTATTTTTCCGGATAGTCATCCACCTCTGCATTGCCTGTAATAGATACCATCGCTTTTGTACTGCGGTGATAAGTGACTGGCCTCAGCCTGGTGATGAAATCCAGGCCTTTCACATCTTCGTGCACATCCGTTTTTACTCTTGCATCCGAATAAGTACTCCAGGTGACATTGCCACCATTCCATGCTGTACTCAGATTTCCGAAGAAAGCCTGGTTGGTTGCCGCATTGAGATAGCCATGGTTTCCAATACTTACCGTATTAATGACATTTGGGCTTCCAATGGCCGTGCCGGCGTCAGCCCCAAGAGCGATATTGTTGGAACCTCCAACTTCATTAGTAAGTGAACGAACTCCAACAGCTGTGTTTACGCTTCCTCCCCGGTTAGAACCAAGTGCACCAGTCCCAATAGCCGTATTCAAGGCGCCATCCGTGTTATATAATAGTGAAGAGGAACCAAATGCTGAATTGCTTCCACCAACTGTATTGGAAGTAAGTGACGCATAACCACATGCTGTATTATAGCTTCCTCTGTTTGAATAAAGGGACTGGGATCCAAATGCAGAATTTTCAATACCATACTGATTGGAAAATAAGGCTGCATCTCCGGTGGCTGTGTTATAATTACCGTAATCGTTGGAGTATAGTGCTCTTCTACCACTTGCCGTATTTCCATATCCTGCCCCATTGAAGTAAAGGGACTCTATTCCAACAGCAGTATTATTGCTTCCCTGGGTATTAGAATGAAGGGCTTCAAATCCAATCGCTGTATTGGCTGTACCATCATTATTAGCAAAGCCGGCACGACTCCCGATAAAGGTGTTTTTGATACCCAGGTAGCTGATAATATTATCTTTTCCAGCTTTTAAGCCTAAGAAGACATTGGTGGAGTCATCCGAATGAATCCACAGGAGGTCGGCGCCCATACCACTTCTCAATTTGATCAGGGGGTTTTGGTTGCCTTGAAGGGTGTCAGCATCAATGATCAGCTGAGAGATATCCTCGGCACCTTTTACATGCAGCTTTCCTAATGGCGTTATGGTATTTATACCTACATTCTGAGCGGCGGCAAGAGTGGAAAGAAGTGTACAGATCCCAATCAGAAAGCAGAAGGAATAATTTTTTTTCATTTTTTTTTCAATTGGGTATCAAATCTTGCTCAATCTTTTGGCAGGCACAATGCGCAGTGAGTGGGTGGCAGAGATGAGTGATTGACTGCCGGACAGGGCGTGCAGATGACACCTGGGTACAGTCTTTTCGGAGTAAAAAGTGAGGTCAGGATAGGAAAATCAATGGATTCCTTATCTTTATTACTTCGCCAGAAAATACTTGGGGGATGAAAGTGCGGGACGTACTAAAACTGATTAAGGAAGATGGTTGGTTTTTGGTGCGGCAAAAAGGGAGCCACCGGCAGTATAAACATCTCTTAAAAAAAGGTCTGGTGACCATCTCTGCTCATAAAATGAGTGATGAAATCTCTCCTGGAACGTATAACAGTATCCTAAAACAGGCCCAAATCAAAGTAAAATGAGAAAGTACTTAGTCATCTATGAGAAAACAAAGACCGGGTATTCAGCCTACGTGCCTGATTTGCCGGGGGTAATTGCAACTGGCAAAACCAAAGCCATGGTTGAAAAAAATATTTTCTCAGCTATTCAATTTCATATTGAAGGATTGAAAGAAGAAAATATGAGAATTCCCAAGGCTCATGCAGAGAGTGAGATTTTGGAATTTCCATTATAAGAATTTCATAACGACAACAAGTCATTTATACATGAAGAGTACTTTCCTTTTGTTAGTCATGTTGACCGTCATCGCGATGGTGCAAATTGATGTTTCAGCTCAATACACTGTATCCTCTCACCGGGATGATCTGAAAGCTTCGGTCGATATGGGCCAGTTTCATGATCCTTTTGCCTTCAATGTCAAATATGCCGAAGCGCCTCACCCGACAGGTAAAGCTGCCATGAGAGCCTTTCTGAGAAAGAGGAAGCTTGAAGCCCAGCGTCAGACACCTCTCAAGCCTGATGTGACGTACCAAAATCGTAGTGTTATCCCTGCGCCTGAGCTTCTTGCGAGTTTTTCCGGAAACAGCATTATCTCTACCACTCCCCTGGATAATCATCTGGCTGTAGGTCCGCAGGAACATGTAGTGTCTACAATCAATGTCCATATGCTGGTTACCAATACAGTTGGATTCTGGCTTGGCTCCTACAATCTTGAAGATTTTTTTGCATCTACCGGAGGACTTACCAATCGATTCTTTGACCCACGTATCATCTACGATCCGCAGGAGGACCGCTTTATCATGGTGATCATGAATGGCAGCGAGTGTGAGGATAGTGAGATCGCCCTTGCCTTCAGTCAAACCAACAATCCACGCGGTGCCTGGAATCTCTACGACCTCGATGGTTGCCTCAATGATGATGGCACCTTTGCAGATTACCCGATGATCTCTATTACGGACAACGAACTTTTCCTTACCTATAATGCCGTCAACGCAGATAGCTCCTGGCAGACTGGTTTCTTCGGTACCCAGATCCATCAGATCAATAAGATGAACGGATACAATGGGGAGGTACTCAACCGCAAAGTGTGGAAAGACATCACGTACAATGGAAGACTCCTCCGCAATATTTGCCCTGTACGAAATGCGGATGAAAACCTTCCCTCCTCGATGTATTTTCTTTCGAACCGTAATTTTGACTTGTCAAATGATACCATTTTCCTGCTTCACCTAACCGGTGAGCAGGATGATCCGAATGCAACACTTGAAATGACGCATCGTGTCCTTGATCAGCCGTATGGAGTGCCACCTTATGCTGTTCAGAAAAAGGACTCGATGGATACAAATGATGCAAGGGTACTGGATGCTTTTGAGCAAAATGGAACGATCCAATGGGTAGGTAACACCATGGATTTTAATTCCGGACGATCAGCGGTGTTTCACGGAGTGCTCCATCTGCCTCAGTTGCAGGATGTGGCTAGCGGGCATATCATCGCCCATCCTACAGATTACATTGGATATCCGGGTATCTCATGGACGGGTAGTGATCCGTCTCAGCAAGATGCCATCATTGTAGTGAGTCATTGTTCGCCATTGCGCAATCCCGGAGGCTCTGCCATTTATTCCGATGGATTGGGGCAATACAGTGATTTTGTAACTATCATTGAAGGCACCCGGCCTGTAGATATGCAGTCTGGCGTCACGATTGAAAGATGGGGTGATTATGCCGGGATCCAACGCTTATATAACCAACCCGGTAGCGTATGGGTTTCGTGCTCATATGGCAGGCAAGGCAATGTCCATGAAGCCTGGATCGCCAAGCTGGCCCGGGTGGAAGAGAATGTAGCTACAGAAGAAACTGAGCGTGGGAAAGTAGCAGTAAATTCATATCCCAATCCAACCGATAATTATGTCACGCTGGATATTGAAAATCCGGAAGGAAAAAATATCACCGTGTCTTTGTTTGATGCCACAGGCAAACCAGTTAAAACTTTGTTTGATGGCCCGGCCAATTATCCCGGAAAGGCAAGCCTTAGTTTTGCATTGCATACACTTCCCGCAGGGCAATACCTGGTGCAGGTGATGCTTGATCGTCAGGAGGTGGTCACCAGGAATATCGTGAAGCTGTGAGAGAGTGAGAGAGTGAGAGGTGAGAGAGTGAGACGTGAGAGAGTGAGAACGTGAGAAGTACCTTATCGACAGAAGTTCTGAGCCTACGGCCCACGGATGGATTTTCGGACTGGACAGTTACCGACATGTAGCCCCGATGGGGCAAAGAGTGTTTTAATCCATCGAGAATATGGGCGGCGTTTATCCAGAGAATAAGAACAGGGTCTCTCTTACTCTCTTACTCTCTTACTCTCTCACTCTCTTACACCTTAGCCTTAGCCTTTGGTAGCCATAGTAAATGCATTGACCACCTCATTCAGGGGGTCTATCTATTGCGAAGGCGACCTTCACCTTTTTCACTACTTTCGTGACTCCTAAATCAATCCATCATGAAGCGTTTCTTTTTCATCGCTATTTCAGCCCTGGTGCTGGTCAATGTATATGGTCAGCAGTTGATAACCCCTGAACTATTATGGTCACTCGGAAGGGTCAATCCGATCGGGCTCACCCCGGATGCGAAGAATGTAGTTTATTCGGTAAGCACGCCGGATCTGGAGGCCAATAAAAGCAGCTCCAAAATGTATCAGATAGCCCTTGATGGTGGATTTGTCTCCGAAATCAGCAGGAGCCCGGTGCCTGATAAAAACATGTCACCGGATGGTGAGTACATGATCTCCCACAAGGAAATGAAAGTGCTCAAGATCAGAGGAAATGATAAGTATCCGGATCTCTCTAAATCCAATGCCTATGTATTTGATGACCTCATGATCCGTCACTGGGATACCTGGGAAGAAGGTGCCTTTGACCATGTGATCCTATCGACGATGAACAATGGCATTGCTACAAGCGAAAAGGATCTGATGAAAGATGAACCCTATGATTGTCCGCAGAAGCCATTTGGTGGAGACGAAGATTACATCTTTGGTCCTGACGGTACAACAGTCTTGTATGTCACCAAAAAGAAGTTTGGTAAGGACTACGCCGTGAGCACCAACACCGATATCTATGAGTATGACATCATCACCAAGACTACCCGCAATCTGACAGAAGGCCGGATGGGCTATGATCTCAATCCGACCTATAGCAAACGTGGTGTATTGGCGTATCTCAGTATGCGCAGAGATGGATATGAATCCGATAAGCAGGACATCATTATTTTGAATGAAGGACAACACATCAACCTCACGGCACATCGTGATGAGATACATGTGGATAGTTATAAATGGTCTGCTGATGGTACCCATATCTATTTTACGGCACCTATCAATGGCACCGTGCAATTGTTTGATGTACCGGTAACTTATCCGATTACAGCAACGCCTCCTGCCATTCGCCAGGTGACAACGGGTGACTTTGATGTCACGGGTATCGTTGGTCAATCCAAACAAACGTTGGTTGTATCGCGTACCGACATGAACCACGCTGCTGAATTGTACACCGTCAATCTGGAAGATGGTAAAATGACACAACTGACGCATGTAAATGACGAAGCCTATAAGAAGATTTCCATGGTGAAAACCGAACGGAAATGGGTAAAGACGACCGATGGTAAAAACATGCTGGTATGGGTGATCTATCCACCTGATTTTGATCCGGCAAAAAAATATCCTACGCTGCTGTATTGCCAGGGTGGACCACAGTCTGCACTGACCCAGTTTTATTCCTTCCGCTGGAACTTCCAGTTGATGGCCTCAAACGGTTATATCGTCGTGGCGCCCAACAGAAGAGGCATGCCCGGGCATGGTACGGCGTGGAATGAAGAGATCAGTAAAGACCATGGAGGTCAGGTCATGGATGATTATCTGTCAGCCATTGATGCCGTTAGTAAAGAATCTTATGTAGACAAAGACAGGCTTGGTGCTATCGGTGCAAGTTATGGGGGCTATTCTGTTTTTATGCTTGCGGGTATTCATGAAAACAGGTTTAAAACTTTCCTCGCGCATGATGGTATCTATGATATGCGGAGCATGTATGGTACGACTGAGGAATTGTTTTTTGTGGACTGGGATTGGGGAGGCCCATATTGGGACATGAAAAACAAAGCCGCTAAGAAGAACTACAAGAAATTTAATCCGGTCAACCTTGTTGACAAGTGGAATACGCCGATCATGATTATCCAGGGAGGTAAAGATTATCGGGTGCCTATCGAGCAGGGCTTATCTGCTTTCCAGGCTGCTAAATTAAAAGGCCTCAATGCGCGGCTTCTCTATCTTCCCGAAGAGAACCATTGGGTATTGTCTGCGCAGAATGCGTTGGTGTGGCAGCGCGAGTTTTATAAGTGGTTGCAGGAGACGTTGCCGATGAAAGCGCTTGCGCCTGCAGGGCGCAGTTAGCGTTTTTGTGAGTTGTGAGTTGTGAGTTGTGAGTTGTGAGTTGTGAGTTGTGAGTCGTGAGTCGTGAGTTTTGCAGCCGAAGGCTACAAAACTTTATTGTTCGTTCAAGTCTCCAGACTTGAATGCAATATGTTGCGCGTCTCCTGACGCGAGGGTGAATTCCCACGGGATATGATAATATCTGCCGTCTACTGTCTTACAGATTTATATTTCCCAGTATTAATCACGCTCAGCTAAAGACCTTTTGCTACATTAGGCAGATATTCTCAAAACATGACGAAACAAAAACCTACCCTTACTTTCTGGCAGATCTGGAACATGAGCTTCGGCTTCCTGGGGATCCAGTTTGGCTTTGCGCTGCAGAATTCCAATGTCAGCCGGATATTTGAAACGCTGGGAGCGAAGGTGGATGATATACCGATCCTCTGGGTGGCTGCTCCGCTGACTGGTCTGATCGTACAGCCTATCATAGGTTACTTCAGTGATAGGACGTGGAATTTCCTGGGACGGAGGAGGCCGTATTTTCTGGCAGGGGCTATCCTTGCTTCTTTGTCTTTGCTGATCATGCCTAATTCGCCAACACTTTGGTTTGCTGCGGGAATGTTGTGGATCATGGATGCGTCTATCAATATCTCGATGGAACCATTCCGTGCTTTTGTTGGAGATAATCTTCCTTCAAAACAAAGGACGACGGGGTTTGCCATGCAGAGTTTTTTTATCGGGACGGGGGCGGTCATAGCCTCCTCATTGCCTTATGTGTTTACCAATTGGTTTGGGATCAGCAACCAGGCAGCGGAAGGGGTTATACCTGATTCAGTAAAGTGGTCATTTTATATCGGTGGTGCCGTGTATCTGGCAGCTGTCTTGTGGACGATCCTGCGATCTAAGGAATACTCACCGGTGGAACTGGCGTCCTTCACAGAAGGGTTGGATGAGATGAGAGAAAATGCAGTCACTGCCGATGAAAAGAGTGAGGTCAAGACGGTAGAGAACTTCAGGACAGGTGTTATATTCCTGGTGATCGGATTGATTCTCACCATGTGGTTTGGGTTGAGTGATTTCCCTAAAGAATTGTTTTTGTTTTCATCAGGCGCCCTGGTGGCCGGCATTCTCTTTATGGCAGCAGGGGTGATGAAAAGAACAACAGGAAAACGATCAGGGTTTGTCACCATGGTGGATGACTTGCAGCACATGCCTCCAGCGATGAAGCAACTCGCGGTCGTTCAGTTTTTCTCCTGGTTTGCGTTGTTTTCAATGTGGATTTATACGACCTCTGCAGTGACAAGTCACTTGTATCATACTTCGGACGCCACTTCAAAGCTTTATAATGACGGAGCGGATTGGGTCTCGCTATGTATGGGGATCTATAATGGTGTTGCGGCAATTGTTGCCTTTGGTCTACCGGTACTTGCAGCGAAAACGAGCAGGAAAACAGCACACATGATAGCGCTGATCCTTGGAGGCCTGGGACTGATGTCTGTTTATTTTCTACCTGATCCGCAATGGCTGATTCTTTCTATGGTGGGTGTGGGTATCGCATGGGCTTCGATACTTTCAGTTCCGTATGCGATGTTAGTAGGCTCATTGCCATCGCATAAGATGGGATATTATATGGGAGTATTCAATTTCTTCATTGTTATTCCGCAGATTGTGGCGGCAGCATTACTGGGTTTTCTGGTGAAGACGTTGTTTGATGGATCATCAGTACATGCGCTGCTGATCGGGGGTGCTTCGATGATTCTTGCGGGGCTTTTGTGTCAGCGGGTGCAGGATGTTGATGATAAATGAAGTGAAAAGTGAAGAGTGAAAAGTGAAAAGTGAAAAAGGCGAAGGCGAAGGCTGAGGCTAAGGAGAAGTATTAATACATGAGCGAAAAACTGGCTCCCAAGCCAGGAATTGAATTGCCACGACTTTCAAGTCGTGGACGCTCATGGAATAGGCTAAGGCTGAGTGTGTGAGTTGTGAGTGTGAGTTGTGAATTGTGAATTGTGAGTGTGAGTTGTGAATTGTGAGTTTAGTTTCGTGCCGGGAGCCAGGAGGCTCCTATGAATGATTTATCAATAGACATTGATTTGTTAGATCCTGCCATGCGCAGCCAGAGTCTACGCATATCATTTGCTTTTTGAAAAAAGCAAATGATAAGATTCTGATAGCTGATAGCTGATAGCTCAATTTAGAGTAATCTAAAAAATATTTTCACATTATCTAATAATTCCCTTTCTTTGCAGCATGGGACTATCCTATGCAGAAGAAAATTACCTTAAGGCGATCCTGAAACTATCGGGATCTCCGGATGGAACGGTGAGCACCAACGCGATTGCGGCTCAATTAGACACCTCGGCGGCCTCGGTAACAGATATGCTTAAAAAGCTGTCTGACAAGGAGTTAATAACTTATCAGCGCTACAAAGGCGCCTCGCTCACAGACGATGGCCAGCGGATTGCAACCACCCTGGTGCGAAAGCATAGGCTCTGGGAAGTATTCCTGGTGCAGTCACTGGGGATGACGTGGGATGAGGTACATGAAATTGCCGAAGAGCTTGAACACATCCAATCAGACCGATTGATTGACCGGCTGGATCATTTCCTCGGGCATCCAAAGTTTGACCCACACGGCGATCCGATCCCAAATGCCCAGGGAAAATATACCCTCAGAGCCCAGATACCGCTCAGCGAATTGAAACCCGGCCAGGAAGGCATAGTCATCGGTGTGCGGGAGGATGAAACCTCTTTTCTCAAACACCTCAATGAAAAAGGACTCACCCTCGGTAAGTCCATCAAAGTCATCACCAATGACGATTACGATAACACTTTAAGTCTCCAGGTAGAAGGCCATGAGTTGAACCTCTCCGGCAAAGTGGCTAGAAATATCATGATAAAAACCACTTAGTATATGACATCAAATTATCTCCATACATACATACCAACAGAGCGGCCCGGCAAGTTTGGCACATTATCTATACGCAAGGCTATCGCGCAAATGTGCCACACTCCCCACGCGCACCTGGCGACAGAGCGGCCCGGCAAGTGTAGCACATTATCAATCCGCAAGGCTATCGCGCAAATGTGCCACACTCCCCACGCGCACCTTATCACAGAGCGGCCCGGCAAGTGTAGCACATTTTCAATACGCAAGGCTTTCACGCAAATGTGCCACACTCCCTTCGCGCTACTTCGCCTCAGCCTTTGCCTTAGCCTTTTTGGCTTTTCCCTGAGCACGTATGCTCAGGAAAAGCCTTTAGTCGTCTCCTCCGCATCCATATTCGCAGACATGGCGTCAGCAATTGGCGGAGACCTGATCGAATCAGTAAGCATCGTACCTATCGGAGGTGATCCCCATATCTACGAACCTACGCCAGGTGATGTCAGGGTGCTTGTTAAAGCAGACCTCATCCTGCAAAACGGTCTCACGTTTGAAGGCTGGATCACAGACCTGATTAAAAACAGCGGATCGAAAGCCCCTGTCGTCACAATCACCGATGGCATCATTCCTATCACAAGTGAGATGCATCAGAATGCAACGGATCCACATGCATGGATGGAGCCTGTCAATGGGAAAGTTTATGCAGCCAACATCAAGGCCGCCCTGTTACAATTACTCCCCAATAACCATGAACAGATCATCGCTCAGTTTGACAAGTATATCGCACAGCTCGATGAGCTCGATCGGTATATCAAAGAAAATATCGCCCGCATTGATACCAACAAAAGAATCCTGATTACCAGCCATGATTCCTTTCATTACTACGGACGTCGGTACGGACTCAGACTCGAATCGGTCATGGGCACTTCGACAGATGCGGATGTAAGGACTTCGGATCTGATGCGACTCAACGAAGTCATTCAACAACATAAGATTCCTGTTGTCTTTATCGAAAGCACCATCAATCCGAAACTGCTCAACCAGGTCGCCGCAGACAATGACATTTCGATTGGAGGCAAACTATACAGTGATTCGCTTGGAGATAAAGACAGTCCTGCCAGTACGTATCTCAAGATGGTCCGTTACAATACGGATGTGATTGTCAATGGCCTGACTTCAGCATTGAAGGTGACAGTAGATAAAGACACTACCGGATCATCGGGTACTTTAAAGATTGTTGCTTTTGCTGTGCTACTTATCGCCATCGGGATATTTATGTGGAGAAAGAAAATATTTGCAGCATGACCCATCCGATCGTCATCGACGGACTCTCGGTATCCTATGATAAAAAGAGAGTCCTTAGTAATGTGTATCTCCATCTGGAAGAGGGAAAACTCATCGGCGTACTCGGTCCGAATGGAGCAGGTAAATCAACTCTTTTCAAAGCGATACTTGGCCTCATCGACAGCAATGCGGGTAACATAAAAGTATATGGTGAAGACATTCGTGAAAATCGAAAACGGATGGCATACGTACCCCAGCGTGATGAAGTCGACTGGACCTTTCCGGCTACCGTCAAGGACATCGTGTTGATGGGTCGCTTCCCTGCAAAAACTATTTGGCAAAAGATGAATGCCACAGATCATCAGAAGGCCAAAGAAGCCATGGAAGAACTCTCCATCCTTGATCTGGCTGACCGGCAGATAGGAGCATTATCGGGTGGCCAACAACAACGCGTCTTTCTCGCCAGGGCACTTTGCCAGGAAGCCGACATCCTCATGCTCGATGAGCCTTTTGTTGGTGTCGACATCACCACCGAAGAACACATCATTCGTGTGCTGCGCAAATTGTCTCATGAAGGAAAAACACTCCTCGTGGTGCATCACGATCTCTCCTCCGTCAAGGCCTATTTTGATCAGGTGATTCTCATCAACCAGCGGCTCATTGCCTATGGCGATACAGAGTCAACATTTGTTGCCGATAACATAGCCAAGACCTATGGCGCACCGCACACCATCCTGCTCGAAGCGGGACATGTCCGATAATCAACTGATATTTGCTGCCACTTGTATCTTTATCCCAGCCTTATGTCTGCACTGATCTATAATGTGACCGTAAAAATAGCGCCTGATGTACGTGATGTATGGGTGCAATGGATGAGAGGGGAGCACATCCCTGAAGTCATGGAAACGGCTTGTTTCCGTTCCTTCCGCTTCCTTCATCTCGAAGGGTATGATGATGAGGAAGGATACACATATGCCATTCAATATACATGTCCCAGTCCTGAGTTGTTTGATATCTATAATCGCGATCATGCGCCCGGATTACAGCAAAAACACAAGGTGCTTTTTGAAGGGAAGTATGTTGTGTTTAGGACTATTTTAGAGATAATAGAAGAGGGATAAGGAATATAACAAATGTAGAGATGCGATTAATCGCGTCTCTACATTTGTTATATTCAAACGCCGTAGAGACATTCCGCACCTACGGCGCTAAGATTGTTTTTCCTTATCATATGCTACAGACATAGCGCCCCGATGGGGCGTTGATGTTTTGGCAGCACAAAGCAATAATCTGTCACGAGACAGTCCCTATGCTCTATGCACTATGCTCTATGCTCTTCGCCTTAGCCTTTTTATTTACCTTTGCACCATGGATTTTATACTGAATGAAGACCAGCAGGCTGTCAAGGAAGCTGCACGTGATTTTGCCCAAAATCAACTCCTGCCGGGGGTTATCGACCGGGATCGGGACATGATATACCCTACGGAGCAAGTGAAGATGATGGGAGAGATGGGATTCCTTGGGATGATGGTCAGCCCCGAATATGGTGGGGGAGGGATGGATACCCTGAGCTACGTCCTGGCCATGGAGGAAATCTCCAAGGTAGATGCCAGTTGCTCCGTGATCATGTCGGTCAACAACTCCCTGGTATGCTGGGGTCTTGAAAAGTATGGAAACGAAGACCAGAAGCAACGCTACCTGAGCAGACTTGCCACAGGGGAGATCATCGGTGCCTTCTGCCTTTCAGAACCAGAGGCAGGAAGTGACGCCACCAGCCAACAGACGATAGCTGAAGATAAAGGTGATCATTACCTTGTCAATGGCACAAAAAACTGGATCACCAACGGGGGTAAATCCGCTATACATCTCGTGATGGCCCAAAGCCACAGGGAACTCAAGCATAAAGGGATCAATACCCTGATCATCGAAAGGGCATATCCAGGGGTATCTATTGGGGCGAAGGAAGATAAAATGGGAATTCGTGCATCGGATACGCACTCTATCATGTATAGTGATGTCAAAGTCGGAAAAGAAAACCGGGTCGGTGATGACGGCTTTGGATTTAAGTTTGCCATGTCCACACTGGATGGCGGACGCATCGGTATCGCGGCACAGGCATTGGGTATTGCAGCCGGTGCTTATGAACTTGCATTGAAATATGCGCAAGAGCGTACTACGTTTGGAAAACCTATCATGACACACCAGGCCATCTCCTTCAAACTAGCTGATATGGCTACGGAAATTGAAGCCGCCAGACTTTTAGTATACCGTGCTGCACGCATGAAAGACCTTGGCATGGACATCAGCACTGCTGCAGCCATGGCTAAGCTCTTTGCTTCAGAGGTGGCGATGAAAACGACCACTGAGGCCGTTCAGATCCATGGAGGCTATGGTTATGTAAAAGAATATCACGTAGAACGGCTCATGCGGGATGCTAAGATCACGCAGATCTATGAAGGCACCAGTGAGATCCAACGCCTGGTGATTTCGAGAGCGGTATTGAAAGGCGATCTCTACCAGCCTATGCAGAGCGAGCTTCAAAAGGCATAGCGCGAAGCTGATTTATTTCACCTAATTACGAAGCCTACACCACATGAAGGGATCACTCCAACTTGCAACAGTGACAGGTATCCCTGTAAAGATCCATTGGACTTTTGGATTGCTCCTGCTGTGGGTTGCATACGAAACTAACAAAGTTGGCAATGGACCTACGTTTGTGCTGGTGTCTATCGGCATCGTACTGAGTGTGTTTCTCTGTGTGATTTTGCATGAATTTGGGCACGCCTTAGCTGCTCGAAAATTTGGTGTCAAGACATTTGACATCATGATGACACCCATCGGTGGAATAGCACGTCTTGAAAGGATGCCTGAAGGAAGAGGACAAGAATTTTGGGTGGCTATCGCAGGCCCTGTAGTCAATTTTGTGATCGTGGGTTTGATATGGCTTGGTTTCATCCTCATCAAGGGGGAGACCTTTCCGATTTTTTCGCTTTCGTTTTGGGATTTTGAACAAGCAGATTCCTACTGGAAAGTAATCATGCTCGCCAATGGATATCTGGGGACATTCAATCTTCTTCCTGCATTCCCTATGGACGGTGGAAGAATGTTACGCAGCCTGTTGTCCCTAAAGCTTGACAGAACCAAAGCAACACAGATCGCCTCCTATGCGGGACAGGGTATTGCCTTGATCATGTTTGGGCTGGGCATCTACCGTGGTCAACCCACACTGACCCTGATAGGCGTTTTTATCTTCTTTGCTGCCCGCCAGGAATATCAAACCCTGGTACGCCAGACCAGGATGAATACGCTCAAGGTCATCAGCCTGATGGATCCACTCCAACATCTTTTGTTCACCAGCCAGCGCATGGATGCCGCGCGTGAACTTGCAAAAGATCTGAGAGAGTCAGCCTTTGTAGTATGGTCCAGACCAGGCATTCCTGCCGGATACATTCCCCGTGAACGATTACTTGGTAATCCACCTCCACTTCCCGATAGTCTCATTGATGCGTGGATTATTCCAACACCTTATGCCGTGCCTCCTGAAATGACCGCTGGTCAGGTATACAATCTGATGCAGCATCACAAGCTTCCGCTGGTTCTGGTTTTTGATCAGGTGAATTATATAGGGGTGGTGTATTGGGAGAAGGTGGTGGCGCTTACGAAAATGTGAGTTGTGAGTTGTGAGCTGTGAGTCGTGAGCTGTGAGTTGTGAGTTTGAGTCGAGAGAAGCAATTGAATGGTAGAAAATTTAATTTGTCATACGCCCTGGCATTAGATTTTCAGCGAAAGTCTTCCTTCTCACTTTTCCTTCCTTGCTGGTTACTTGTTCTGAGCGGAGTCGGAGTATTGGATATTGAATCAGGATAATCTGTAACCTGACAGACCCTTCCGCCATAAATGCCGTGCATTTGGCGGGATCTCCGCTGGGCTTCGATCTGCTCTATGCGCTATGCTCTTGCCTTTTAAAAATTATTTCGCACGGAGCACACGGAGTGCACGGAGAGCATAGAAGCAAAAAATACTTCTCACTTTTCCTTCCTTGTTGAGCGGATTATTGGATATTAAAGTCTGGAAAAAGCTGTATCCAGACAGTCCCTATGCTCTATGCGCTATGCCCTTAGCCTTCGCCTTAGATTTTAAGTTTTGCCTTTATCGTCTCTGTGAGATTGTCGCTATCCTGAGCGAATAGGAGTGCACCTGTGACGCTGGTGTCGAAGATCATGGAGTAGCTGCCTTCTTTGCCGACCGCTTGAATGATAGAATCAATTTCGGTGAGAATCGGTTGAAGGAGTTGTTCGCGTTTTTGCAGGATCGCAAATTCAATTTGTTGTTGTTCGGTCTGGAGATCTTGTTGTTCCTTTTGCAGTTCTTCCTGGCGGGTTTGTGCGGTTACCTTAGAAAGCGTACCTGCATTGACCTCTGCCATAAAGAAGGAGGCTTTTGATTCGAAGGCTTTTGCTTTAGCTTCAAAGGGGTCCATGACACTTTTACGATAGGCTTCGAGTTCGGCATTAGCGGTTACAACTTTCGGATGTGCTTCGATGAGTTGTGCCGAATTGATATGTCCAAATTTCTGGGCCTGAACAGCCTGGAAAGAAGTCATCAAAATGCTCAGAAAAAGTAGGGTCAGACTGTTTTTCATAAAGGAATTGGGTTGAGAACCAGAAAGCAAGTGATATTATAAAATCAATTAGGCTATGAAAATAAACATGATCAGATCATAAACTGATGAATGTTTATGTTCAACCTGCTACAAAAGTAATCTCATAGGAATCGAAGCCCGGTGAGTAAACGAGTGAAAGAGCCAAATGCCTTAAATGGCGTTTAGGCTTCTTTTTTTGTTTCTTCAATGGCTTTGCGCTCAGACTCGCGCATGCCTTCCTTGATCTCGGATTCGATACTGTTCCGTGCGTTGTTAAACTCACGGATACCTTTACCCAATCCACGCATCAGTTCAGGAATCTTTTTACCACCAAATAAAAGGAGGACAACGAACAGGATGATGACCCACTCCATGCCACCTGGCAGGCTAAGAAATAAGAAATTCGTCATTATCAGTATGATTTAAGGACTTCAAAGATACGGGAAATTGTCGCTGGCCGGGGGTATTTATGTGAATGTATTCCAAACAGAGCCTTCATGCCGGTACTCAAAATGATCAGGCTGGGCAGGTTATTTTTTACCTGAAGCATCTTTCAGCGTGTCTCCATATGACCAGAATAACTCATTGACAGCCTGTTCAAACATGATCCTCATCTTGGTGAGGTTTTCCTTCCATTCTCCATCTCTGATCAGGGAGAGTTTGGTGTCAGTCACCGTAAAAACAGCGGTATTGTCCTTTATATCAATCTGTAACATATGTTCAAAACGATCAGACCATTTGTCATCGGCATAATCCTGGAAAAACCTGGCAGAGATCCTTGCCTCTGTATTCTGGGTGATTACTTGCTCAGCCAGAAATGTCTTCTCCATCCATTTGGTAGTGCGCTCGTGGATCTCCTTGGCAGTCAATTTGGACTCAGCGGTAGCCTCAAAGGTGGCAACACCATTGACGATTTTGAGCGGTACATAGATTTGCGCACCGGCGGTGAGGTGGACAAGAAAAAAAGCGGCGATCAAAAGTGATTTCATTCTTAATGGGTTTATTAGTTTCTTAATGAAAGGGGTATACATTTTAAATACTGCAATGCAATGTAGGTTGATCGAAAAGGATACCTGCTTCCTTGATGATTGCAGGGTCAAATCTAAACATAACTTGAGTGATACTCAATAGGTTGGACCCGGAGTTATTGATTCCTTAACAAAAGGAGAGAGAGTAAGAGAGTAAGAGAGTGAGAAAGTAAGAGAGTGAAAAGTATGAACGTAAAATGCTTTCGCCCTCGGAGGACCCAGCCGTCCTTAATGGAGTGAGTAGTATTCGACAATGCTTCGGCATCCGATGGAACGAGAGAGAACAGGTTGAAAAATGAGTTACCTTGAGGTATTCAATAAATTAAACCACTCCTGGTTATGGCACTTGTATTTATAGGCATTTTATTGTTCGTTGGCATCCGGATGTCCGGAAAAGGGCAGTCTCCCTGGTTTAAATATCAAGCTCTTGGGAAATCAATTGCAGTAGTCCTGATCCTTCTTGGATTGTTGTCTTCGATGATCGTACAGATCGATGCAGGGACCATTGGTGTCCAATCTCTATTTGGAAAAGTACAGACCAATACCCTGGAGCCCGGGCTCAATTTTATAAACCCATTGGTGAAAGTGACGCACTTTGATACCAAGACACAGAACTATACCATGTCCGGCATTCATGACGAAGGGGAAAAGATGGGAGATGATGCGATCAGGGTGCTATCCCAGGATGGCCTTGAAGTAGTCATCGATGTCACAGTGCTTTATCGGGTTCAGCCTGACAAGACCCCACAGATTTTGAAAGAATTAGGGACCGACTATAGAAACGTGATCGTGCGACCAATGGTCCGGACTAAATTGAGAGACAATGCTGTTTATTACGATGCTGTGTCCTTATATTCCACGAAAAGAGATGAGTTTCAGAACCGGATTTTTGAAGGTGTAAAGTCTGAGTTTGCATCAAGAGGCCTTGAACTTGAATCCATTTTGGTTCGGAATATTATGCTGCCGGAATCGGTAAAGACTACGATCGAATCAAAAATCAATGCAGAACAGGATGCCCAGAAAATGACGTTTGTCTTGCAAAAGGAAAAGCAGGAAGCTGAACGTAAGAGAGTGGAGGCCCAGGGGATAGCTGATTACCAACGAATCCTGAGCACGGGTCTGAGTGATAAGCAGTTGCAATACGAGATGATCAAGGCTAATAAGGAAATCGCATTGTCACCCAATGCCAAGATCATCATCATGCCTGCCGGCAAGAATGTGCCCATCATCCTCAACGAAAAGGATTAGTGCCGTTGCAGGAGCGCCGCACAGAGCGGAGTCGAAGTGTTTGCTCCTGCAACGGCCATATTGGGCCGTGTGTGTTAATTATAGGAATCAAAGAGGGGATTTACAATTCATACACCCTTTTCGACAGTTCATGCAGATTTAGTACAGTCTGCATGATCGGTCATTATGGCTAATAGGTGAATAGTTACCTTCACCAAATGCCCATAAAGCGCTATAGCAGTAAGGAACCCGTGGTCTTTGTATGGATCATCACGCCATACATCGTGTTCATGAACCTGCTCATCTTTGGCACCTGCATTTTCGGGTCCATAGGATGTTTTTTCAAGAGTTTCCTGACTAGCGCAGCTTATTTTTTTATCATCTATGCCGTTTTCGGATCGCTGGCGGTCATCATCAAGAACCGCAATCCCGGAGCGGGGGACCTCTTTAAGCGGGTCAGGCTAATGTTGCCATTTTTTTATCTGATGAACATAGGTGCTGTGTATGGCGCCTTTTACATCTTCAGGCATGTGATCAACTTAGGTTGTGTCCCATTGACCGGTATGGTATGGTGGACCATTTTGTATGGTTGTATCATGAGTACCGTGATCACCTTTATCAATGAAGGGATGGCCAACTGGGAAAACTGGAAGAACTCACTTTCAGAAAGTGAAAAGCTGAAGAATGCATATCAGCGCAGCAAGCTTCTGGGATTGAAGGGACAGATCAACCCTCATTTTTTATTTAATTGTTTTAATACACTCTCTGGCTTGATCCAGGAAAATGAAGAGGAAGCTGAAAAATTTCTTGATGAGATGACGAAAGTACATCGCTACCTGCTGCGTGGTGACGATGAGTACCTCGTACCGCTGGCAGATGAGATGAAATTTGCCGCAGCCTATCTCTATCTCACCAAAGCGAGATTTGGAAATGCCATTGTCACGGAAGTGAATGTGCCCAAATCAATATTGCATAAGCTCATACCACCGCTCAGTATGCAGGTTATACTGGAGAATATTATTTATACCAATGCGCTGAGCAAAAAGGAGCCACTGCAAATTTCGATCACCGGGGATAGCAACGGACGACTGATCATCAAGCATAGCCTGCATGAAAAGATTATAGTACAGAATCTCAGTCTTGACGAAGGACTGGACAACCTTATCACCAAGTACAGGTTGATGAACATGCAGGAAGTAGAGGTCACAGAGACGGAAAAGCAACGAATTATTTCCTTGCCCTTATTTGAATCTGAAACTACGTTTGCATGAAATTCAGGCTCAAACTTCCCGTGCCTCCGCGCTACCAGGTGATCGGCTTCTTATGCTCAATGCCGTTTATTGCCCTTGCCTTATGTTACGTCATGTATCATGATCGCTTGTTCCAGGAACTCGGCATCTGGTTGGTCGCCTACCCGATTATCTATGTGATCGGAACCGTGTCATGGCGATTGCATTATGTGTATGATTATTACCTGATCACCAGGTTTCCATCGCTTAGTCAAACGAGGAAAAGGGTCCTTTACAAATTCGCGATCAATTTCCTTGTGATGACTCCCTCCGTGTTGCTGATCCTTTTTGTGTTTCATGCATTTGAAATCTATGGCTACCAGATCCAGGAGAATGACCTGAAGTACGGATACCTGGTCGGGCTAGGTGTCAATATTATTTTTGAATCCTTGTGGGAAGTCATCTACATCATCGAGAAAGTAAAGGAAGCAGTAGCGGAGAAAGAGCGGATCGAGCAATTACAATTGCAACAGGAATTTGATGTCCTGAAAGAAAAGTAAACCCTCATTTTTTATTCAACAGCTTCAACACTTTGTCTTCGCTGATCACAGAAGATAAAAACCAGGCAGAAAAATTTCTCGATGAACTGAGTAAAGTATACCGCTATCTCCTTCGGAATAATGAGAGCGGTATGAGTACCGTCGAGGAGGAATCCAAATTTATCAGGTCCTATGCGAAGTTGTTGCAAACCCGGTTTGCTGATGGCTTTAAAATGGACATCGATATCGATCCGGCTATCAAGGATAAGGAGATACCTTCCCTGAGCCTTCAATTACTGGTGGAGAATGCCGTCAAGCACAATATCATCAGTAAACAGCAGCCGGTCCATGTCGTCATCGCATCGACACCTCCCGGATACCTGACCGTCACCAACAATCTGCGCAAGAAGACAAAATCATCTGTTGAATCAACAGGTATTGGATTGGCCAATATCCGGGAGAAATACAGGCTTCTCAACAGACTAGATGTCACAGTTGAAGAAACAGCCGATCAGTTTATAGTCACCATACCTGTCCTGTCATGAAAACAAGGCCTGCAATTCATACCACTGAAATAGCGGTTGGCACGGACTTCCTGGCATCTGGTGCAGACACGAGTTGTATAATATCCACAGGACCTGCACATTTGCATGGAATGGTGTTTACATCACTTATCCCTTAATAAAGTAAAGACCTGAGTATGAACATATTTATAGTCGAAGACGAAGAACTGGCGGTCAAGAAACTGCAGAAGACATTGAATGCCATCGATGCTAACCTCAAAGTTGCCGGTACAGCAGATAGTATAGCCGCGGCTGTGGAATGGTTACAATCCAACCCACGCCCGGACCTCATCCTGATGGACATTGAGCTGGCCGACGGCCAGAGCTTTGAGATATTTAACCTCATCAAGGTCAAGAGTCCGGTGATCTTTACCACCAGTTATGATGAGTATGCGCTGAAGGCCTTCAAGGTCAATAGCGTGGACTACCTGCTCAAGCCTATCCAGAAGGATGAACTGGAAGCAGCGATTTCCAAATTCCAACAGATGAAAGAAACCTTCCAGGTGGACAAATCCGGTGATCCGCAGATGTCGGCATTGGTGAAGGAATTACAACAGACACTGCAGCACAAAGAATACCGCAAGCGCTTTCTGGTCAAGCATGCACAGAAATTACTTTCCATTGAGATGGACAGGATCGCTTATTTCTTCAGTGATGACCGCATCAATTTCTTCAAGACGTTTGATGACAAGAAATACATCGTCGACTACACGATGGATGAGATAGAGCAGATGCTGGATCCGGAGCAGTATTTCAGGATCAACAGGGCCTTTATGGTGTCCATCAAGAGCATCGACCAGATCCATGACTACTTCGGCAACCGCCTGAAACTAAATCTTAAACCTTCCATTGACAAGGAAGCGCTTGTCAGCAGGGAGAAGGTGAGTCAGTTTAAGGAGTTTATGGGAAAATGAGCATAGAGCATAGAGCATAGGGACTGTCAGGAAACAGATTGTGCTTTGTTTTAATATCCAATAGCCAGCAAGGAAGGAAAAGTGAGAGGTATTTTTTCGCTTTTAAACTCTCCGCTTGTTCTCGTCGTTCGTTCAAGTCTCTGACTTGAATGCAGTATAATTCGCGTCTCCTGACGCGTGTTAGGGTATTGCAGTTTATTTAATTACTATATCCAATATCCCAAGGCAGAGTTTCCCACACTTCATCCCACAATATTTACAATTCATCACTTAGTCCTTGTAGTCATCGGACTACACCCGCATTTTTGTGGCGTCAAATAACACGACAACCATTAAATCTCTAATCAACCACTTTTATTTAGTCATGCAACAATCCACCACACCGATATTAACTCCTGACCAACGGCTCCGGGTATTTGTAAGCTCCACGCTGCAGGAACTTGCTGAAGAGCGCACCGCTGTGAAACAGGCCATTCAACAAATCCATCTCACACCGGTGATGTTTGAGATGGGTGCACGGCCACATGCGCCTCGTAACCTTTATCGTCAATACCTTGCGCAAAGCCAGATCTTTGTTGGCATCTATTGGGAACGTTATGGATGGATAGCCCCTGAAGAAACCGTTTCTGGACTTGAAGATGAGTACAATCTTTCAGGGGATATGCCCAAGCTGATCTATATCAAGCAGAGCGAAGGTCAGCGTGAAGAACCGCTGAAACAACTGATACACCGTATCCAACAGGATGATAAAGTTTCCTATAAGACCTTTACGAATGCTAAAGAACTGGGTAACCTCATCATCAATGACCTGGCCCTGCTGCTGACGGAACGATTTAATCTGGCCATGCTGAAAGGAGGTGTAACAGCAGAGCATAAATTTTTTGATTCCATACCATCAATTCCAAGTCCGATCATCGGCCGTGATAGGAATGTAACAGAAGTAATAGCACTGCTACAAAGACCGGCCTCCAGGCTCGTGACGTTGTCAGGCCCGGGAGGGATTGGTAAAACCCGGATGGTCATCGAAGTCGCCGGAAAAATCAAACATCATTTCAGGGATGGAGCGGCTTTTGTGCCGCTTGCACCGGTCAAGGATCATCAGCTTGTGGTAGAGACGATTTGTTATCATCTGGGTTTGAAATCTGCAGGTAACCTGTTAGAGAGTCTCAAATTATATTTCGAAGAGAAATCATTTCTGCTGGTGCTTGACAACTTTGAACAAGTCATTGAAGCATCTGCCATCCTTGATGATTTATTATTTGCTGCACCCGGGCTCAAGATCTTGGTGACGAGTCGCGAAAGGCTTGCGCTTTCATTTGAACAAACCTATACAGTACCGACCTTGCCGGATACATATCCAGAAAGTCCAAAGGAGGAAGAAGATTTTCCACCGGCTATGCAGTTGTTTATCCAACGAGCTAAGACGATCCAGCCTTTCTTCACAGTGGATGCGCACAACAAGGATATTATCTACCGGATATGTCATCGCCTGGAAGGATTGCCGCTCGCCATTGAGCTTGCTGCCGGCCAGATTAATTTATTCAGTCCGGCGATGTTGCTCGAAAAACTGGAAAATAGTCTTGATGTTTTGAAAGCTACCTTCAGGGATATTCCGGATCGCCAGAAGACTATGCGGAATACTATTGCCTGGAGTTTTCAAATGTTATCCGATGAGGAGCAGAACCTCATGATGCATATGAGCATCTTCCACAGCGGATGTCGCCTGGATGGCATTGAATCCATCATGGGGATGGAAGCGGATGAGCTGTATTTCATGCTGGGGGCATTGATTGACAAGAGCCTTATATTCAAGATCGATGAGGGCTCGGTGATGCGCTTCCAGATGCTGGAGTATATCCGTGAGTTTTGCATCGATAAGCTGAAAGCCACTGACAGGTATGAAGCCGCTAAAGAAAAGCAAGCGGATTTTTATCATGACTGCCTGCAGCGGATCAAGCTGCAGAAAAACCAAGTCGATCAGAATGACATCCTGCGTTGCCTTGAAAACGAACACAACAACCTGCGCCAGGTGATGGATTTCCTGCTGGAGAAAAAAGAACTGAAGAAACTAACTGAGCTCGCGTGGACACTCTGGTTGTTTTGGTGGGTCAATGCTCATACCAAGGAAGGATACATGTGGATGAAGAAAGTCTGGTATTCGTACCATGCAGGGAATGAAAAATTTGATGATTATACGCTTTCCTTGCTGGCCACCAATGTCGGGACGATGGCGTTCCTGCAGCGGGATATGGAGATCTTCAATGCCTCGCTGGTGAAGTATTATAATTTAATTCGTCAGCAGTCGGATGATGAATTGGTAGCCACGGCATCGTTGATCGTAGGGGTGGTCAAGACCATCATCCATGAGCATGAGGATGCGGAGATCGTGCTTCAGATCAGTCTGGACCGTTACAAGCGGATCGGGTTGACATCCGGGATCAGTTTTGCTATGAGTGCACTTGGCCGAAATGCTGTTTACAACGGTAAAAAGATTGACATCGCAAAGCGTTATTACCACGAGAGTATGGAGATTGCGAAACAGGATGGAAATGCTATATCGGTGATCATCTGTCTGGCCGGGTTTGCGCTCTGTGAAGTCATGGCCAAGAACAGTGATGCTAAAAACTATCTGAGGGAGAGCATACAGTTGAGTCAGCAGATCCATTTCTATGAGGCGCTGGCATGGTCAATGGAGATTTGGGCGCTGGTGTCAATCAATGAAGGCAGCTATGTACATGCGGTGACGCTGATGGGTGCGGTCGATCACCTGCGGGAGACTACGCAGCTACCGGTGTGGGACGACCTGCATGCGATCATCCTGGATGCCAATCAGCAGCTTCACAAATTGCTTGGTGATGACGAATTTACCCATGCATGGGACAATGGGGTGAATATGAGCCTTGACAGGATGCTGGAGTATGCGATGGAGGAGGGCGTTCGGGAAATGAAGGCTGGGTTGGTGGAGCAGTCCTAACTACTTCTTTAATTTATCTGAAATCTCCGGGCATTAGCGAATAACGAATAACGAATAACGAATAACGAATATCGAATATCGAAGTAGAAGTAGGAAGTAAGAAGGGGAAGTAAATCACCAGGGGCGATAAAATGAGTCTTACGTCCTATAAGTATCGTCTAAGGCATCTGCTAAATTTGGAAAATTAAAAGTGAATCCTTCCTTCTCCAGTCTTTCTGATTTTACATATCTTCCGTACAGAGCTAATTCAGGATCTGTGCGAAACAGAAGTGAGGCTCCTAGTTGTCTCTAGCAGCTTTTATGGGCAGTGGTTATTTTCAAGGTCAATAGGCTTTTGCTAATGATGTAAATATTGCCCACCAGTCTGCCTTTCCTTCATTCTTTCCTAGGCGCACAATGATTATATCTTTTGTCGGATTAACATATACAAATTGACCTAAAATTCCTTCCGCCATAAAGTCTTCATTGGGGGTAGGCAGCCACCATTGATATTGATAGTAATCCACACTCCCATCTGACGTGTCCAGTTTGGTTGATTCTTCAACCCATTTTTGCGAAACAATCTGTTTTCCATTCCAGTTTCCCTTGTTCTTATAAAGCCTTCCTATTTTGGCAAAATCTCTTGCTCTTGCGTTTAAACAACAAAATGTTTTTTCTAAGCCATTCCTTTTTCTGTCAATACTCCAGGATGCATCATATTCCATTTCAAGAGGTGTCCATAATTTTTCTTGTAAGTAGGAGGTGATTGACTTTCCCTTTAATGAACGTTCCAGAATTAAACCCAATAGTTGGGTGTTGCCACTTACATATTCAAAAGTTTTACCTGGTTCGGACTTTAAATTCATCTTTCCGATTTGTTTTCTCAGATTAAGTCCATAATAAAATGATGCAGCATCACCAAAAGGGTTTGTATAACTTTCATTGAATTTAATTCCTGATGTCATCTGTAATACATGCTTAATGGTTACTTTGTCAAATCCGTTTTTTCTCAATTCAGGAATATAATTTGTAATGGGTTCGTCAACAGATTTGATCAAGCCTTCGTCAATGGCGCAACCAATTAATATGGACGTTACAGATTTTGCCATTGAAAATGAAGGAACAATGCTATGGTTGTCATAACCTTTAAAGTATTTTTCATATTGAATTGTGTCGTTTCTAATAATTAGAAAAGCCACGGTCTTGTTGTCTTCAAGATATTTGTCAAAAGGAGTGCCGTTTATTTCTTTTGGGAATTTACCTGAAGGAGTAGTTTGAAAATGGAATGGTGAGGTGTTGGCAATTAATGGTCTTGACTGAAATTTTTTATGATCTTTTATGTCTGCAAAATTGTAAAAAACAAAACGTCCTAATTGACAAGAAGTCAATAAAGTTGAGGCTATTAGCATTAAAAGTACGAATCTGATAATTCTACCTTTTCGTTCCATAATTAGTAATTTGTCTTTGTGGTTTATTCGTCCTACTATTGTATATAATCACTTGTTTATTCCTGCACCTCCCCCATCCAAATATACCCAAATCCCTGCCTTTTCAAAGGGCTTACTGCAACATAGGACTTCAACGTTATTGCAGCAAGCTGCTTCAGCGCTTTTGATCCGATGGAAGGCTTGACACCGCTCTTCAAGGTATTCTTACATACCCCTTTCTTTACCATCTCTTTACACACAAATTTCCCCTTTCCATTTTCCCTCCACCTTATTATCTTTAGCGCTGATCCCGGCAACCCACAGGAATATCCCGAGTATTCTAAGACTTTGAAACACCACACCTTCAGTCGATTGACTTCATGGACTGAGGGTCGAAGTATGATGTCAAATGAAAACAGAGTAAGCGAAACAGATCTCCTATTATGGCCGAACAGCTCATCTACGAAAGCAAAAAATCAAAGATCTACCTGGTAGACGACGGGGAGTGGGACAGACCCGTCGTCATGAAGATCCTCAACTTTGAATTCCCGACTCCGGTCGAGATCGCCCAGTTTTACAACGAGTTTGATATCATCGACGGGCTGACGCTCAAAGGCACCCGCAACGTTCTGAAACGCTCCAAAGCAAAGAACAGACACGCACTTTACCTGGAGTATTTCCCGGCCAGGACGCTCAAGGAGGTTTTCCAAAAGAAGCAAAATGATATCCTGGACTTCCTCTACATGGCCATTGGTGCTGCTGATGCCCTTGGAGAGATCCACCAGCACAATATCATCCACAAAGACATCAGCCCGTTCAATATCCTGGTCAACCTACAGGAACGGACCGTCAAGATCATCGACTTCGGAATCTCCACCCGCTTTGACCTGAAACACCACTACCTCGGTAATCCCGAGCGACTGGAAGGAACCCTTGCATATAATTCGCCGGAACAGACGGGGCGAATGAACAGGACAGTAGATTATCGCACTGATCTCTACTCCCTCGGCGTCACCTTGTATGAAGCAATTGCAGGACGTCTTCCTTTCCCTGCATCCGATGCAATGGAACTTGTACATGCACACATCGCCCAGATCGCCGAACCAGTCAATGTGGTCAACCCGGTCGTACCAGAAGTCATAGGCCGCATCATTGCCAGGCTCATGGCCAAGAATGCAGAGGATCGATATCAATCCGCCTATGGCCTGAAGTATGATCTTGAAATATGCCTTAATCATTTTGAAAAGACGGGCAGGATTCCGGACTTCCCGTTAGGACAGAGAGATTATTCAGGTAAGTTTCTGATCCAACAAAAATTATACGGTCGTGAACAGGAGATTCACGATCTGATGGTCGCGTACCGGCGATGTGCTCATGGAGGAAAAGAGCTCATGTTGGTCTCTGGATATTCCGGGACAGGTAAGTCTGCTCTCGTGCGGGAAGTACATAAGCCCATCACCGAAAGTCACGGATATTTTATAGAAGGTAAGTTTGATCAATTCCAACGCGCCGTTCCATACTTCGCGATCCTCAAGGCATTCGAGGAGATGATCAACATCCTGCTCACCGAAAGCCAGTCTGTCCTTGATGGATTCAGAATCTCTATACAGGAAGCAGTTGGTACAGAAGGTAAAGTCATCACTGATGTCATTCCCCAACTCGAAAAAATCATTGGCCCTCAACCACCTGTGCCTGAAGTCGGAGGTGCGGAGGCGCAGAATAGGTTTAACTATGTATTTCGCAAACTGATCCATGTCCTTGCAAGCAAAGAACATCCGTTAGTCCTCTTCATCGATGACCTGCAGTGGGCCGACTCATCATCACTGAGTCTGTTGCAAGTGTTGATGACCGACCGGGACAGCAAATACCTGCTATGCATCTGCGCCTATCGTGACAATGAAGTGAGCGCATCCCATCCGTTTGTCATCACGGTGGGCGATATCCGGCAAGAAGGCGCCCTGATCAATACCATCTCGCTCGGCAATCTGTCAAAAGAAAATGTCAATGAACTGATCGCTGATGCCGTCAATACAACACCTGATAAGACAAAGGAACTCACACAGCTCGTATATCAAAAGACAAGCGGAAACGCATTCTTTGTCAATCAGTTTCTGAAATCACTCTACCAGGAGAACCTGCTGTGGTTCAATTTTGATACGCTGCAATGGGAATGGGACATGGTCAAGGCCACCGAGAAAAACATCACTGACAACGTGGTGGAACTCATGGCCGGAAAAATCAAAAAACTTCCGGAGGCTACGCAGAAACCCCTCAAGACGGGTGCATGTATCGGCAATAGCTTTGACCTCGCGACACTCAGTATCATTGAGGCCATTGAAGAAAGTGACATCGTCAAAAGCCTGCATGAAGCATTAGCAGAAGGACTGATCGTTCCGGCGGGCAAGATGTACCGGTTTACGCATGACCGCATCCAACAGGCCGTCTACTCACTGATCGCTGAAAAGGATCGTAATCATGCGCATCTCACCATCGGTCGGTTGTTGCTGGCCAATATTCCTGAAGATAAGAGAGAAGCCCACCTCTTTGATATCGTCAATCAATGGAACTGGGGCAAAGACATCATCACCGATGCAGGTGAAAAAGAATTACTTGCAGGCCTCAATCTCGAAGCAGGTCGCAAGGCCAAACAAAGCTCTGCCTTTAAAGCCGCGCTTGAATATTTTGAAACCGGTATCGCACTCCTGAAAGACGATCCGTGGAATATCCAATATGAATTGTGCCGCAACCTGCACACGGAAGCTACCGAAGCTGCGTATCTCAACGGTGACTTTGCCACGATGGACAAATATTATCCCATCGTACTGAAGAACACGCGTAACCTGCTGGAGAAAGTAAAGCCTTACGAGATCAGGATACTTGCCTACAAGGCAGAGAATAAACTGCTTGATGCGATCAAGACGGGCCTGGAGTTACTGAAACAACTTGGCGAAGATTTTCCATCCAATCCAACCATGGTGCATGTCATGGCTGATCTCATCAAGACGAAAATAAAACTGTCTGGTAAGAACAACGACAAGTTGAAGGATCTTCCTGCGATGACGGATGAGACGAAGATGGCGGCGATGCGGATCATGGCGGACATAGCATCGTCCAGTTATTGGGCGACACCTACATTGTTTCCATTGGTCATATTCCGCATGGTGCATCTCTCCTTACGCTATGGCAATACAGCTATATCCGCTTTTGCTTTTGCTACATACGGCGTGATCATGTGTGGTGTCCTCGGACAGATGCGTAATGGCTATGAATTTGGTAAATTAGGTTTGATTCTCCTGGAAAAATACAACGCGAAGGAATGGAAGACCCAGATCTATACACCAATCTACGCGCTGATCGTCAACTGGAATGAGCATGTACACAATACCTTGCGTCCGTTGCAGGAGTCCTATCACATTGGCCTGGAGACCGGGGCAATTGAATTTGCCTGCATTAATACCAACATCTATTGCATCCACGCTTATCTCAGCGGCAAGCGCCTGGTGCGATTGGAAGAAGAGACCAAAGCGTACAGCGACAGCTTCAATCAATTCAAACAGGAAACTAACTTCAATTATAACGAAGTGTATCACCAGGGCATGCTCAACTTCATGGGTAGATCGGCTGATCCACTAGTGTTGACAGGTACAGCTTATGATGAAGAGAAAATGATGGCTCAAAACCTGTCGCGCAATGACAAGACCGGGACCTTCTTTATTCATTTCAACAAACTCATCCTGGCGTGCCATTTTCATGAATATGAAAAGGCTGCGTTTCATGCATCAGAATCTCGTAAGTTACTGGAAGCGGTATTGGCTAAATTTGAAATACCCAATCATCATCTCTACGAAGCACTTGCCCTGCTAGCCAAATGTGAAAAGGCGACGCCGGGAGAAAAGCGGAAGTATATCAGTCGGGTCAAAGGCAATATGAGTAAGCTCAAGACCTGGGCTAAGTTTGCACCCGAAAATTATCAGCATAAGTATGATTTGCTGCAGGCAGAGCTCCTGCGTATCAACGGAAATGCAAATGAGGCCAGACCTGTCTATGACAAGGCGATTGCCGGTGCATCTAACAATGATTACATCCATGAGGAAGCCCTCGCCTATGAGCTGACTGGTCGGTTTTATATTCAACAGAAATCAGAAGACCTTGCCACCTTCTATCTCAAGGCTTCATACAATGCTTATCGCGAATGGGGTGGAGAAGCAAAGCTCCGGCAGATGGAGCAATTGTATCCCAAATATGTTTCTGGTGTCAATCGTAATCAGGAAAGCATTTTGGAGTCTGGAACTATCAATGAAACTTCTTCGATGGTTCACGGGAGTGTCCTGGATATCACGACAGTCTTGAAAGCAGCCAATTCCATTTCCGGAGAAGTGGTGCTCTCCAATCTGCTCACCGTATTGATGGGCATCGTCATTGAAAATGCAGGAGCGCAGCGTGGTTTACTTCTGTTGGAGAAAGATGGGCGTCTCTACATCGAAGCCATCAAGGATCTGGAAGAAAATTCTATCTCCTTACTTCAGCATGTGCCGCTAGAAGAATACAATGAGATCGCGCAGACAGTGGTTACGTATGTGCGCAGGACGAACGAGAGTGCGGTGATCAACAATGCAGCCACCGATATGCGATACCAGATGGACAAGTATATCCAGCAAAGGAAGGCTAAGTCCATCATGAGCACACCTATCCTGCATCAAGGTAAATTTATCGGCATCCTGTATCTCGAAAACAATCTGACAACGGGTGCATTCACACAGGAGCGTATCAATTTGATGAGCTTGCTATCCGGCCAGATTGCGACCTCAATTGAAAATGCCATGCTCTACAACAGTCTGGAGCGCAAAGTTGAAGAACGTACTGCAGAGCTTGCGGAAGAGAAAAAGAAATCAGATGACTTGTTGTTTAACATCCTGCCTGCAGAGACAGCTGATGAGTTGAAGCGAGTAGGTCGCACGACACCTCAGAAATTTGAAAGTGTGACTGTATTATTTACGGATTTTATCGGATTTACATCCAAGTCTTCCTCGATGAGTCCGGAAGAGATTGTAACTACGGTGGATACTTATTTCAGTGCCTTTGATACGATCGTCAATAAGTACAAAGTCGAAAAGATCAAGACTATCGGGGATGCGTACATGTGTGTTGGGGGTCTGCCGATTCCAAACTCCACGCATGCTACAGATACCGTCCTTGCAGCCATGGAAATCCTTGACTGGGTGAATGCGCATAATGAAGAACGGCGTGCCTCCGGCAGACCGGAATTTCTGATCCGTATCGGGCTGCATTCCGGTCCGGTTGTTGCTGGAGTCGTGGGTAGTAAAAAATTCGCCTATGACATCTGGGGAGATACCGTCAACACCGCCAGCCGCATGGAGACGGGAAGTGAAGGAGGAAGGATCAATATCTCCGGGGATACGTACAAACTTGTAGCGCAGAAAGTGGATTGTACCTACAGAGGCAAGATGCCTGCCAAGAACAAGGGCGATATTGATATGTATTTTGTTGAATCATTGAAATCATAACACCTCACCAAGGATGACCAATACAAATGACCTGACGCCGAAGACTGTTTGCGCGGAGTGTCTGAAGAAAACCAAGATCGGCTATGATGATGGAGGCCGGTTTTTTATGCCGCATTTCAAGAGCATCAACCATGTAGAGGTTGGTTACTCAAGAATCATCACCAATCCACTCACTATTTTTGCTGAATGGTTGCTGGCAAAGTTTTATGCCCTTAAAGATGGCCTGGTAGCATTGGCCGCAAAGTTATTTCCACGCAGACCTAAGATCTATGGCAAGCAGATGGATAGCTGGCTGGTTGGTAAAATCATCTTTGCCACGCAGGAGAATGTTGAAGTGCCAATCCACCATCTACCACTCGAATTCTGGGGCAGGACAAAGCTGGGTCAGTGGCGCAAACTGAGTGAAGGTTATTCCGCCCCCGATGGTACGTTTCGGCTTCCTTTCGAGTTGCGATGTGCCAGAAGGTTTGGTATCCGTTCGCTGAGATTTGAAATTTGCCAGATTTCGCACATTTATTTCAAGGATGGTCAGGCCAATACGGTGCACAATACCTTCCATTGTATCAAGATTTCCAAAAGTGACCTGATCGGGATGGAATATAATCTCCGGAACATCCCGCTTTGTTTCTGGGAATACCGCACTGATGTTAAAAATCCAAGGGTGGTGATCAAAGCCCATGGCAAGGATGCACCTCAGCAATATACAGAAGCCAGGATCGAAGCCATCAACGAACAGATGATCCCGGTGGAGCTGACTAAAATCAAACACCTGGAACAGATCAAACTAGATTCAGATTCCATTACCCTTGCCGAAATACAGGCTGACTATCCTGAGAATCTCACTGTATGTATTGAAAAGAAACTACCAGGCTACACACGTGGTGATGATTGGTTTGGCGAGCGGATGATGAATGGCATGAACCGCGGATTGTTTTTACCCGATACAGAGGAGGAAGGGGCCTATTGGATGAAGTATTTCGGAAAGCACAATTATGATTCCAATGATGAATATGCTTTTCCGGATGCGATGATCAAGTTCAGGTTAAAAGCCGATGGGCTACCAACACCTGTCGCCATCAAATTAAGGGGCCCGCTCAATGCGATCAATAGAGATCCATGGCAGGAACGAACATTCACTCCGGCTGATGGCGAGTTATGGCAACAAGCGAAAAGAGTAGCACGCGTCAATGGAGGATTATGTACAGAAGTGGATGAGCATTTTGCCGGAACGCATGCCAATCTGGAGCAATATGCCATTGCCGCCTACAGGAATCTGAGATTCAGCCCACTCACCACACTTCTTTTTCCGCATCTCAAGGAAGTCGTGCTAATCAATCACACCGCAGATGGCATATTATTGCGTCAATATATTCCTTCTGCTACTGCGTTTACCTATGAAGGATTGATGGCCAGGATTGTAGATGTCATGGGCGTCATGGACTGGAAGAGCTTTCAAACCATGAAGCCGCTCAGTGAGGCGCATTCGTATGCCAAAGCAGAGCAACTGTTCTGGGACCTCACCTATCAGTATGTGGATTACTTCATCGAACTCAACCGAAAGGAAATCATCCGGCACTGGCATGAGGTATTTTGTTTTTCAGAAGATCTTGTCAACCATAGTGTGCCGGTATTTCTCTCTGATACAGATATGACACATATCGATCCACGGGATCGTGCACGGTTTGAGGAGATGAAGGAATATCTCACAGCGCAGTTTTGTTTTGATTACGATCTGCCGAGGCAGCACCGGGATGGCCATCTCAGGACGGTATCACCTTTGACGCTGACTTCAACGCTTTCCCCTGAACAAGAAAAGGAAGAAATACAAAATCTGAAGAAGGCGTGTACGTATATGATATTCGTGGCCACCTTCCTGCACACGTGGGCTAATGAGCATCAGTATGAGGATATCGGGGAGGTCTTGTATAATTGCCTGGGGCTGAGATATGGTGATAAGGAGTCAGGCATATTAGCACCTGAAAGTGATCTGAGCATCGCCCCTGATCTCACGAGGAGTACACAGATGATGTGGTTTAGTAACCTTTTGTCCCGCACAGAGTATGGCTTCATCACCCGCAATGAAGACCATGACATCAATCCATACTTCTGCGAATTGCTTACCGCGAAAAAGGATGAGTTTGCCGCTCTCGGGGTGATCATTGAAGACATTGAATCCAGAACAAATATTTAACCAGACCTGAATCAATACAACATCATGACAAAGAAACATTCATTTGGAACGTTCATATGGCATATGCTTGGTGCAGCCTGGGACAAGATGGTGCTCTGGTTTATTTCTAAAATGTTTGCCTGGGCTCTGGTGGTCACCCTTAGCATACCTCACCGGTACAGGATGAGTCACAACAATGGTATTGCTGCCAGAGGTAAAGTGCGCATCGTGGATAATCCTGAGTTTCCGCCCCATGATTTCTTTGAACCCGGCAGGACTTTTCCAGCAAGAGTGCGGCATGCATCAGCGACCTTCCTGGATGATGCGATGAACTGCATCCGTAGCATGTCGATAAAGTTTTCAGACCAGCATATGGATAGCCCTTTTGACATGGAGATGAATACAGGGTCGATCAACCTCTTCTGGTCAGCACGCAGTTTTCTTCAGTTTGCCAAATTGCGAAAACAGAAGTGGGGTGTGGAGTACCATGATTATTACCGAAAATATCCGCAAGGACTTGAAGGTGCTAAGTTGTCATTGCGCCGGAATCCAACTTCCTTTCACAATCTCAGGTATCATAGTCTCACGCCATATCTGTTTTTCGGCAAGGACGGATTAAAGCGATATGCTAAGTACAGGGCCAAGCCATTTGACAACGAACCTGAGACTGGCATCACCACGAACCTTAGCGACTGGGATACGTGTAATCAACGTGTGTTTCCGAATGAAACAAGGACGCGTAACTATCTCAAGGATGAGTACAAGGCGCGGGTTGCAAAGGAAGGAGCGAAGTATATGATGCAGATCCAGACCCGCATAGCTGCTGATGATGACAGTCCGGAGATCTTCAATAATCAGATTCCATGGGACGAGAAGATTTTTCCATGGCAGGATCTCGCTGTTGTAGAAATCGATGAGATCCTGAGCTGGCGGGATTCGCTGATGACCAGTTTCTCTCTCAATAATTTACCAAAGTCGCTGCGGATCATACCTGCGAAATCCATCTATGATTACAACTCACTTAATTATATGCGTTCGCATTCGGAAGTAGCGCGCAAGGCGCGGATTTTTTCTTACCGCCTTTTTGGTTATCCTCCCGAGATTCCGTATGATGACAATCGGAATGTGTCGGAATGGTCAGGCAAAGAGTGAGCAGTTAGCAGTGGGCAGTTTTAATCCCCTTCGACGAGCTCAGGGACCACCTAAGAATCCATTTCAGTTGGCACCCCCATATAGGGGGCAAAGGGGGTTATTTGATACGCTTATGTTTCCATCGCTTATGTGACCACAACCAATATTCAGGGTGCGCGATGATTTGTTGTTCTAAGCGTTGAGTTGTGTCTTCGATGATTGAACCATGCAGGGATTCCTGGGGTTGGTCGGTGACAAGGGAAAAGCGAACTGTATAGTAGCCTCTTTTGATTTTACTAATGGCACAGAAGAGAACAGGATAATTGTATTCTTTCGCATATTTTTCCAGGCCAAATAAAACGCCTGTTTCCTGGTTTAGAAAATCCATCCAGTAACACCGGTCAGGATTTCGCGGAGATTGGTCAATGCCAAAAATGGTAGCGGTAGGTATGTTTTTAAATTCCTCAAAAAATGCAGCGGTCTTTTTAATGCTAACCATCGTCAATCCAAATTTGCCGCGGGTCTGTTGCATTTTCTTTTCAAAGAATTTATTGGACAGCGGAGTATACAGGGCAAATGTCTTGTGCTTGATTTGTTGTTCGAGTGAAGTCGCGATCCATTCCCAGTTATTGTAATGTCCCCCTGCCAGCAACACGCTACGACCTTCGTGGAAATATTGATCTGGTAATTCAGGATTTTCCACCACCATTCTTTTCAGGATTTCCTTTTCTCCGATCGAGAAGGATTTAAAGGTTTCGACAACGACATCACAGAGGTGATGATAGTAGGCTTTTTCAATCTCTTTGATTTCGGAGGCTGATTTTTCAGGAAAAGAATGTTCGAGATTACTTCTGACTACGACAGTTCGGTATCCTGCTATTCGGTACAACACGAAGTATAAAAAATCAGAGACCAGGTACAGCACCCGAAAGGGTAACAGCGATATCGGAATGATAAAAAGATAATAGATAACCAGATTTACAACAATCATATACTTGCCTCCTCTTGCCCCGAAGATAGCGATTTCAGAAAAAGCAGGTTCGTAGGACTATGACTACAGTCAGTGGAAACAAGCTAGTGTATCTGACCAACAGACTCCGAAATCAAGGGGTTTATCACCCAGTCAAGCCTGATGTGGTTTAAGGATGTGTGCATCAATTCCTTCTTTCTTACGTGTCCATTCCGTAAATATAAGGAGGAGTAGTCCTGCCAGAAAGAAAATAGCGAGTGCAAAAATCGAATTACGCATATTGCCGGTCATATGTTCTATAAACCCAAACGTAAAGAGTCCAAAGACAATCGCCAGTCTTTCGGCCATCGTAAAAAAGCTAAAATAGGAAGCGGTGTCTTTTGTCGCAGGCATCATCTTCGAGAATGTAGATCTGCTCATCGATTGAATACCACCCATCACTAAGCCGACTAATGCAGCGAGAAAGTAAAATTGGGTATCGGTGCGAGTGTAATACGCGGTAATACAAATGCCAATCCAAATCAGGACGGTGAGCATGAGGACACGAAGGTTGCCTATCCAGATGGAAAGCCTGGCCATAAGCATAGCTCCGGCGATGGCCACCAGTTGTATAATCAGGATGATGATGATCATCTCAGTGTCTCCCAGAGGGACCATAGCTCCGTCCACATTTTTCTTTATTTCTTTTCCGGCAAATTCAGCTGCCGCCAACATGACTGTTTGAACCCCCATGCTGTAAAAAAAGAATGCCGCCAGATATCGCTTCAGGATGGGCATCTGTTGGATCTCTATCCAAACCCCCCTGAGTTCGTGGAATCCTTTTTTCCAAACGCCTTGTTTCAATTCCCCCTTAGCCTTTGCGCCATTGGGCAGTATCCTGAATGGGATCTGCGCGAAACCTATCCACCAGATACCGACAAGTAAGAAGGCAAGTCTTGGTGCAAATGTCTTATCCGGGAAATTCATGAGAATGAATGCAAAGCAAATCACTTGAAGTATTACACTCCCCACATATCCATACGCAAAACCATTTGCACTCAGTTTGTCATGATATTTTTCTTCAGCGATTTCAGGTAGGTAGGCATTGTAGAAGACTATACTGCCGCTATAGCCAATGGCTGCCAGAATGGCTAATATAATGCCGAGTTCGATCGCACCTGGTTTGAAAAAATATAAACCACAACAAGCGATTGCTCCCAGGTAACAAAATAGTTTCATAAATTTCTTCTTGGTTCCCTGCACATCCGCTATCGAAGAAAGGATAGGAGAGAGAAA
Source organism: Candidatus Opimibacter skivensis (assembly GCA_016721905.1). Lineage (GTDB taxonomy): Bacteria > Bacteroidota > Bacteroidia > Chitinophagales > Saprospiraceae > Opimibacter > Opimibacter skivensis. The sequence goes on from JADKHH010000029.1 coordinate 131,919, forward strand.
TGCGACCATCAGGTACGCGAAAGAAAGTGCATAATTGAGCAACGCGGTATTGATGATCTTCCAGTTGAAAAAATAGACATAGTCCTGCGTCTCATTGATCTTGTCGCTGGTCACAGCCAGATAATAGATAGGGAATATCGTAGAAGTGATGACCAGGTTGTAGGCTGAATTTGCCCAGTCATACATGCTCCAGGCACGATGTACTTTCTTGTCAGCAGGGGTGTGGAGCATGGGTGAGTAGATCTGATTTTGTAGCAGGTATCGAAACGCTGTGAAAATAGATAATTCTCAGAGATTCCAGTTGGTGCTCTAGTCCTGGAGCCTGATGGTCCTGAAATGTAAAAAGCCATCCCGGAGGATAGCCTTTTACTCTTCTAACTTGGGATTTATTGTGTTTTTATGGTAAGCAGATCATGTTTTCTGAACCGTGTGATAAGCCATTGTTATAACCACATGACAAACATAGGCAAGGGTGAGCCTTCAGTAGTGCAAGACTTATTAGACGGTAATTCTAATTGAGTGAGTGGTTACCTAATAGTCATTTTCATAGCCAACACCCGTCAGGTCTTAGAGAAGAGCATAAAAAAAGGGAATGGACAAACATCCATTCCCTTTTTTTATGCTATCTGTATCGTAGTAAGATTAGCCTTGTGTCAGCTTTTACTACGTGTTATCATCACCAATCCACCCAGGAGGCATACTGCTCCGAGGCCTAAAAGCAGATAGGCCGATTCACTCGAGGTTTTGTTTGAGGCTGATATCTCAAGGTCACCGATTTTGATTCCGGCTTTACTATTCTGCATCTTGTCATAGCCAAGGTAACCAAGGGCCAGCGCGGCAATGATCAGGATGATTCCGAAGGTTTGTTTCATAGTATCAGGTTTTAGTTTTTCGAATATCTGTCTTAATAAAGCTATTTCGTAAGACTTGCAAAAGCTAGTCTAGGGCAATCATACGAGAGTACAGGATTAATTAGTGGTAATATCGCCATTTTTTGCGGCACGCTGTAATTTCTTGTCAGCTACAATCACGATTTCTACACGTCTGTTCAGTTCCCTTCCTTCCAGTGTTTCATTCGTAGCGATTGGATCCAGTTCACCATAGCCTGTATCCGTCAACCTGGTGGATACAACGCCTTTCGTCACCAGATAATCATTGACGGAAGCAGCTCTTTTCTTGGAGAGCGCTGCGTTATATTTTTCAGTTCCGGTATTGTCTGTATGCCCGAGCACCCTGATTTCGGTTTCATCATATTTTTTCATGGTTTCCGATAGCTTCGTCAGGTTATTCCTGGTTTCGGATTTTAAGGAATAGGAATCAACGTCAAAGAGAATTCCGGAATCAAAGGTGACCAGGATACCTTCTCCAACGCGTTCTACAGTTGCACCTTCAAGGTCATCCTGTATTTTCGCAGCTTGTTGATCCATGTAATTTCCGATAAGACCTCCGGCGACACCGCCAACAGCAGCTCCGAGGATGATGGCTACGGCTTTGTTGTCTTTACCTAAGAGAGCTCCGGCAGCTGCTCCTGCTCCTGCGCCGATGACGGCCCCTTTGGTTTGATTGCTGGCATTGCAGGCTGGAAAAGCGATGATGGTTATCATGACTGCAATGGATAATAGATACGACTTACTCATTCGAGATCGGGTTAAATAGTTAGAAAATATTTGCCAGGCAGGAAAAAAGGAAATCCATGCTTATGGCGATTGGCAAAATTGCCGGAGAGGGTCGTCTTAACTAACATAACAGAAGGGCAGTACAATAGTTTTAGAGATGGGAGAATAAAAAAAGCCGGAAGATGTCTTCCGGCTTTTCAGTTTATGTTCATGTTGCTATTATGCAATGGACCTGATTAATAGTCGCTGCTCAGATCTGCTCTGAATTTTACGAATTCATCATATGTTTTGGTTCTGTCAACACACATGTTAAGATCTTCAATATAGCGATCGTAGGAGCCTTCGCCATGTACCTCTTCAAAATCTTTTATCCAGGTATCTTCGCGATCAAGATACTTCATTCCTGGCATGCTCAATTCAGTGCAGACATGCGGACCTTGTGAAGCGCCATATTTCCAGTACGCCATAAAGCCGGCACCTAGTTTCTTGGTTTCAAAAACTTTTTCTACTTGCGCCATCAGGCCTTCAAAACGGTCGCGCTGGTCAGGGCGGATGGTTGTGTATCTCCATCGTAATGCAGAAAAGGATTCAGCTCCCGCGGGCGCATAGTATATATCCTTATCAGCTCTCCAATACACGGACTCCCCTGTAGATTCAACATGTTCCATGACTTTTGCCCAGTCGGTATCATGTTCCTTGCCGGCAGGACGGCCTTCCATTTGTGTAAAGGTCATTGGCCCCATCGCCAATTCATACGCCCCGGAGTTAGGGCCGGTATTGATTTCAAAGATGTTCGTTTTGTAAGGTGCCGCGTTATGGAATTTTTTATTGTGCTCGGCAAGTCCTTTTTCAAAATCAGCCTCATGGCCTCTTTTAGCAAAGAATCGGTGTGTCTCCCATTGTTTGTAGTCCGTTTGAGCCTGGAGGGAGAAGCTGGCCCAGGTCAATAGCATCAGGGTAAATAAAAGGTTTTTCATTGTTATGATGGATTTGGTTAAAAAATACAAGGAAGTACCGGAAACGATGGTACGAGGCATAGTATGCCTGTATTTTGTAAAACCGTTCAACAAAAAAACCTCGGGAGAAATGGATAATGTTGATCAAATATATACAATAGAATGATCGTAACAAATGATTTGAAAAAATTAAGGGTTGCCAGTAAAGCTGGGGGTTGATAATGCCGCCAAAATCTGATTAGAGGAAAATAGCTTAGCTTGTGCCACGGAATACAGGCATTTCCATCGTTACATTTGGCCCCCGGTCGTTATATAGCGCAAATTAGTACCATATAAAAGATTAAAGCACAGTATGAAGTTATTAGGAACGATTACAGATCCCCAATACCAACCCAAGGCACACCTTACTGCTTACGAAAAATTCTGGCTCAGGTTTATTAATGATGAAAGGGATCTTCCTTTTATTCATTTACTGACCCGTATTCACCTGATCGTATTCCCCTGGGCTGTCCTTTTATTTACCCCGTTGCTTCAAGGAGTTTATTGGTGGCTGGCATTCATTCCGTATGCATATGTGGCCCAGTCTTACTTTAAAGGTCGGTTTGGACTCATGTTTCATTGTATGTGTCACCGCCCGATGTTCAAGAAAGGGTATATGTGGTTACATAAGTACACCACCTGGATAGTCGCTCCTTTCTTTGGTAATACACCGGAGACCTACTTCGCACACCACATCATCATGCACCATGTTGAAAACAACCAGGAAGATGATGCGAGCAGCACATTGAAATACCGCCGCGACAGTCCTACGGATTTTATCAAGTACCTGTTTCGTTTTTTATTGCTTGGCATCGTAGATACCTTTATGTATCTCTTCAACCGCAAGAAGAAGAAAGTTTACACCAGGTTTACAATCGGTGAACTCTCATTTTATGCGTTTTGTGTAGCGATGTGTTTTGTCAATTTCAAGGCCACCCTGATGATCTTTATCATCCCGGTGATCTATGCACGGTTTATCATGATGATGGGCAACTGGACACAACATTGCTTTGTGGATCAGCGTGATCCGGAAGGGCACTTCAGTAGTACCTTCAACTGCATCAACAATGTTTACAATCAGAATTGCTGGAACGATGGATACCATGCTATCCACCACTATAATCCGGGATTGCATTATACGGAGATACCTGGCGTGTTCATGAAGAACATTGAGAATTTCAAGAAGAACAAGACCTTCATCTTTGATGGCATCCATTACCTGCATATCTTTTTCTGGTTGATGAACAAGCGCTATGATAAACTGGCAGCGAACCTTGTGAACATAGACAATACATTCAGTAGTCAGCAGGAAGCGGAGGCATTACTCAGAGAGCGGGTTATGCCGGTTGTTTAATTGGTTACCTGGCATAGGAGATGATTTCATCCTTGTATGAAGTAATGCCTGGTTTAAAACGGAAACCATGACCACACTCATCCTCATTACTTTTATAGTGGGTTACCTGGCGATCACGGCAGAGCATGGCTTGCGGATCAATAAGGCCGCCATCGCTTTATTGACTGGAGTATCATGTTGGACCTTATATGCATTTACCCAGCAGGATGTTCATTTAGTATCCCATCAACTGGCGGAACATGTAGGGGAAATATCCGGAATCCTCTTTTTCCTGATGGGCGCGATGGCTATCGTCGAACTCATTGATGCACATGATGGATTTGATATCATCACCTCAAGGATCACCACGCGCAATAAGCGCAAGCTCCTGTGGCTGCTTTCGACCATTACTTTTTTTCTTTCGGCGGTGCTTGACAACCTGACGACGACCATCGTGATGGTTTCCCTCGTAAGAAAACTATTCCCCGCCAGTGATACAAGGTTACTCTTCGTTTCTGTCGTGGTGATAGCTGCCAATGCCGGTGGTGCATGGTCGCCTATTGGTGACGTGACCACCACGATGCTTTGGATTGGTGGGCAGATCACATCAACAGCCACGATGGCTCATTTGATACTTCCCAGTATTGTTTGTACAGTGGTGCCATGTGCCCTGATCAGTATCCGTCTTAAAGGTGAAGTCGAAAATATGCCTGCAGCAAAGACCTTGAATACCCAATCTTTAGGGCGCGATCGCAATCTGGTTTTTGCGATTGGATTACTGTCCCTCATTTTTGTCCCGGTATTCAAATCTATCACGCATCTGCCTCCGTATATGGGGATCCTGGGCGCACTTGGCTTGTTGTGGGTGATCACAGAGCTTATTCATGCAGGCAAGGATGAAAGAGACAAAGACAGATTTTCGGTGCTGTATGCACTTCGGAAAATTGACATGCCCAGCATACTTTTCTTCCTGGGGATACTACTTGCTATCGGGGTGTTACAACACACAGGTGTCCTGACGTCTACCGCCCAGTGGCTTGATCAGCATGTGGGAAATATCAACCTGGTAGTGATTATCATCGGGTTCTTATCTGCCATCGTAGACAATGTACCGCTTGTCGCAGCAGCGATGGGTATGTATGATATGACTGTATATCCGACTGACAGTTACTTCTGGCAGTTCCTGGCGTATAGTGCCGGCACGGGTGGTAGTATGCTCATCATCGGATCAGCGGCGGGCGTCGCGGCGATGGGGATAGAGAAGATTAATTTCATGTGGTACCTGAAACATGTTTCCTGGCTGGCATTGGTTGGTTTTCTCGCAGGAGCTGCAGTTTTTATCCTCCAGGCTTTTTTCTTTGCCTGATTCAATTTCCCCTGAAAGCTATATTGTCAAACGACATTAAGGCGCTTGTGAAGGCGTACCTGCTGGCTGCTGGAGATCTCGAGCAATTTCAGGCTAAAGAAAGTGGTGTATCCTTATTCCGTTTTCATTACCTATGGTTGAGCTACGGAAAAAGAATTGGATTTTGTAAAAAGAAAGTTGATCTTTAATAGGATTATTACAATCAACAAAACGAAAATCAATGTCCTCCACACCACTCAAGCGGCCGGCAATTGCCGCGGGGCTGCTATTTGCGCTGGCTCTCCTCTCCTGGGAATTTTATCAGCGTAGCCAGGGAGTCAATATTTCCTTTGATGACGACGGCCCCCTTTGGGCTTATCACCGGGACCGGGTATATCAACCTGCTGACCAATCAACCGTTTTTATCGGGTCCTCACGAATCAAGTTTGATCTGGATATAGATACCTGGAAGTCTATGACAGGCGATGACCCGATTCAGCTGGCTTGCGTAGGTAGCACGCCATTACCCGTCCTGTATGATCTCGCGGATGATCCTGCCTTTAAAGGCAAACTAATCATAGATGTGACTGAAGGATTATTCTTTTCCACCAATCCGGGCAACAAGGCAAGGCCTGACAAGGCACTTAAATATCATAAAGACATCACTCCTGCACAGCGCGCCAGCTTTGTCCTCAACAAATATCTTGAGTCCACCTTTGTGTTTCTGGACAGGGAGGATATATCCCTCAATGCACTCATGGACCAGTGGGAAATACCCAGTAGGCCAGGTGTTTTTATGGGTCCGATTTTTCCACGCGATTTCGACCGCGTCATGTTCAGCAGGCAGGAGTACATGGGTCCTCTATTCCTGGCAGATACAGCGCAGATCAACAAGCAACGATCTATCTGGGCGCTTTTCGCAAGTATGAATAAAAAGCCACCGATCACCGGAGCTCCACTTGATTCAATGCTGCTGACGGTTAAGACCGCCACGGATAAAATAAAAGCGAGAGGAGGTACAATCCTCTTTGTACGTACCCCTTCCAGTGGGCCTTTCAAGGATGGTGAGAGCAAGGCATTTCCACGTGATCAATATTGGGAAAAGATATTAGCTACAACTGATTGTCCTGGCCTTCACTACCAGGACTTCCCTGAAATCAGTCAATATCAATGCCCCGAATTTTCACACCTGACGCCCTCAGATGCGATTGATTTTACAAAGCATTTTATCCGCATCCTTCAGGAAAAGCATGGCTGGAAATTTCCAAAAATGACCAACATGTAGTCCACGCTTGAGTTGCTGGGGAGGACACCAGGGCAACGGCTTTAATAAACCTATCAACTCATCAACCCATCAACAAATAAACCCATCAACAAATAAACCCATCAACTCATAAACGTTTATCTCCTCACCCCCTCACCCAACAAACGATAACTGAATGGTCTTCAACTCATACACCTTCATAGCTTTCTTTCTCATCATGCTCCTCCTGCATAATCTGCCGATATCATGGAGGGCAAAGAAGATCAACCTGCTCCTCGCGAGTTATGTTTTCTATGCGGCCTGGAATCCACCGTTCATTCTCCTGCTTTGGCTTTCCACGGTAGTGGATTTTTTTGTTGGCCGTGCCTTATACACACAGCAGAATGTCACAAAGAAGAGACTCCTGTTAGTACTGTCCCTGATTGGTAATCTCGGCATGCTATGCTTTTTTAAATACGGGACCTTTTTGTTGGAGAACTTTGTAACGCTCGTGAACCTCATTGGTATTGATTTCAATCCTGCCGAACCGAATATCATTCTGCCTGCGGGAATTTCGTTTTACACGTTTACCACGTTGTGTTATACGATTGATATGTATCACAAGAAGAGTGAGCCGGTGAAGTCGATGCTTGATTTTTCACTCTTTGTTACTTTCTTCCCTCATCTCGTTGCAGGGCCGATCGTCAGGCCGCCGCAATTAGTGCCCCAGTTTGAAACACCGCGCAGTGCGACCATGAAGCAAATGACAGAAGGTCTGCTCCTGCTGACCCTTGGGCTTTTTATGAAAGTCGTTCTTGCAGATGGACAGTTGGCACCTACAGCCAATGACATATTCGGGAATACCGGCGCGTATCTGGCGTTGGATGCATGGATGGGTGTACTTGCTTTTTCAGGTCAGATCTTTTTTGACTTTGCCGGTTACTCCACCTGTGCGATTGGGGTGGCGTTGTGCCTTGGATTTATATTGCCGGAAAACTTTAAATATCCCTATGCAGCCGTTGGCTTTTCTGATTTCTGGCAGCGATGGCATATCACCTTGTCCGCCTGGCTGAGGGATTACCTGTATATACCGTTGGGAGGTAATCGTCAGGGACAACTCAAGACATACATCAACCTGATGGTGACGATGTTGCTTGGTGGACTCTGGCATGGGGCTAATTGGACCTTTGTGGTATGGGGAGGACTCCATGGTTTTTATCTGTGGGTGGAGAAATTTATCCGTGATAAATTTTCAAAGAGAAATATACCTGCTGATCAGGATGTTGCGGTCGCTGGTATTACTGCGGGCAATACCTCTCTTGCATTTATATATGCATTGTTTACGTTCTTTCTGATCAATGTGACCTGGGTCTTTTTTAGGGCTCCAACATTTGCACAAGCATGGACGATGCTCACCTCCATGTTTGGAATGTCAGGTGATGTCGAGCCTGAACTGACCACGCTGGCTATAATCAAAGTAAGTGTTATCATATCGCTGATGGTGATCGCCCATTGGCTGATGCGAAAATCATCTGTACTGCAACTGGCGCAAAAAATCCCATGGTGGTTTCTGGCCATCGTGTGGGCACTGATGTTGTTTGCGCTAGCGCTGAGTCAGGAGAGTACCAGCTCGTTTATTTACTTCCAGTTTTAAAGAATACCGGCCATGGCCGTTGCAGGAGCGCCGCACTGAGCGGAGTCGAAGTGTTTGCTCCTGCGACCATGAGAATTCTAATGTAGATTCTCCAGGGTAATTTCGTTGAGTATTTAAGTGGATGCAGGAGCAAATAGTTCGACTACGCTCACCACGACGCTCCTGCATCGGCACAGGTCTGAATTTTTAACATATTACAATTATTTAATATTTGTTATCTTGTGGCCTCTAATGAGGTACCTTAAGATTTCCATAGTATTTTGCCTTTGGCTGGTCGTGTCAAAGCTACAAGGTCAGTGCATTTTTGCACCCGCAGAGGTTTGCCTTAATCAATGTGGCCCTGTATTTTACCTGGTATCTGATCCTCCGGAGACTACATACACCTGGTCCAATTCCGGTGGAACGATCACCAATGAAAACGAGGCAAATCCTCACATTGCTTGTTTTACGGCACCTGGTATCTGCACGCTCCAGGTCATCGTTCAGGTGCCACTCGAAGAACCGGATACCTGTATTGTACTCGTCGATGTGAAGCCAATTTCAACAGGTTCTGTAACTGAAACAATATGTGAAGGAGATTCGGTGGAAATCAATGGGTCCTATTATACACCAGGCAACTGGATTGATACACTTTATGGTGAGTCTGAAAATGGATGTGACTCGATCCTCTTTCTCACTGTCCTGACGTATGAACCTGTCATTGAGTACGAACTTTATACAGGATGTGAAGGTGATGGTTATTCGGTCGTCGTCAATGGAGCCACCTATAATGAAGCAAACCCTTCAGGAATCGAGTTTATGGAAACCATACATGGATGCGATTCTACGGTCATCATCGAACTTGACTATTTGCAGGCCACAACTGGCTCGTATTCTTATATTGGATGTGTAGGAGATGAGTGGTCAGTTATCATCAATGGTAAAATCTATAATGAAAACAATACGTCCGGATATGAGGTCTTACTAGGAAGCAATGGCTGTGATTCTATTGTTACCATTTCGCTTACCTATAATCCGATTAGCTATGGAAATGAACACTATATAGGATGTGAAGGAGATGGTTACTTTGTCATTGTTGATTCCGTCCGATATGACGAATCAAATCCAGTGGGTACCGCTACCTTGACCAATAGCAATGGCTGTGATTCAATCGTCAACATCACTTTGATCTTCTATCCTCCGGCCTCGGATACCATTTCGTATATCGGCTGCATGGGAGATGGTTATAGCGTCGAAGTGCTCGGGCATACCTTCGATGAATCCAACCCAACCGGAACATTTACCATCATTCCTCCGGAGGGCTGTGATTCCATCATTACGGTCGATCTTCATTTCCTGGATTGCGTGGCTTCATTGGAGCTCACAGGTGATCAGTTGTGTGCATCAGAGACGGCTGATCAATATCAATGGTATACGTGTGATGGTGCTTTATTGCCGGACACAACGCAGTGTATTACAGTTGTTGATACGGGATGTGTTTGTCTCATCCTGACACATGGAACAGATATCGATACAGTATGCAGTGATTATAAAGTTTGTCTGCTGGCTTGTGAGATCCAAGCACCGGATACAATCTGTGTTGGGGATTCCATCCTGATCTATTACACGACTAACGATACACTTCCCGTCGGTTCGACCTGGAATGTAATGACAGATTCAAGCACTCTACTGAACATTACTTCTGAAGATTCGATATGGGTGAAGTATAATACACCTGGTTGTTTTGAAGTTGAATTAGAAATCGAAGTCAACGGGTGTATATCAATATGCCTTGATACCATTTGTGTGCAACCGGTACCGGAGGCATATATATGTTGTACACAGCGACTCTGTGATTCATGTGTCACGCTTGATGTGCTGATGACAGGGACACCACCATGGACCATTGCTATTTCTGATGGTACTACGATTGATACTATTTCGGGTATCGATAGTCCTGTATTTGCGCATGTAGTTTGTCCCACGACATTGCCGGTAGATTACACGTTGACTTATATGAAGGATAAGACTTGTGAAGGAGTCATCTATGATTCAATTGCATCTGTACTGGATCCTTTCCCAATTGAGCCCTCCATTACTTTTCAGGATGATACTTTATGTGCGGACTTCCTTTCTGGATTCAATTATACATGGAGAGCGTGTGAAAACCAGACAGTGCTGAGTACGAACGTTTGTTATGTGCCCGATCAATCAGGATGTTATTGTGTCGAACTAAGGGATATGCTCGGAGCATGTTCATATACGGCCTGTGATGTGTTTATGCTGAGTGCGATAAACAATCCTGGTCCGGAACACACATTAAGTTTGTGGTATAATACTTCAGAACATAGCATTGATTTGATTTTTGGAGAAGTGGATCATCAGGAGATGCAAGTTCAGATCACAGACCTGCAAGGACGAATCTTCAACTATGACGGGCTTAAGGATATGGGTGGGGATATGATGCGCATAGTGCTGGCAGATCATATGCCTTCTATGGTGTTTGTTACCATTTACACTGATATGTTCAGGACAACAAGGGGAGTATTTATTTCATCAAAATAGTCCTGCAAACTTTTGGGTCTTTCTATTTCCTCAGGGAATAAAATAGTAGAGCAGCGTAATGATCGCACTGCCGATAAATATCTGACCAACAATCGTTAGAGCTTTCAGGCGGTCCTTGTGCAATTGTATACCATCCTTGACCCTGGTTCGCTTGCCGCTGATGTTAAAGAGGCCGAAATAGCCGAAGATGAAACAAAACTTATGCCTTGCCTGGATGAATCCTGACAAGGCATAAGCTGTCGGGGCAAACAGTAATAGTTTCCACCCTTTAGGTATTTGGTACACTTCAGCCACGATCACAAAGACAATCATCAATGCAAGACCGATGAACCCTATACGATTTCGTTTCCTGATCTCATCCGGACCAATGTTGCATTGGCCGGGAATATAGGCTTCATTAGTTTCCTTTTCGCTCAAACGTCGGGTATATTATGGATTATCAATCGTGCTCAGCCTCAGCCTTAGCCTCAGCCTTTTTTAGTGGGGTTAAAACCCCACTTTACAATATCGGTCGTGCCTACGGCACTTGGATCGATGATTTGTAATCATCGATCTTTTAGAAGTGCTAGAGTATGCTTTTCCTTAGCCTCAGCCTATTTTCATTTTTCACTCTCACTTTTCACTCTTCACTTTCTAGGCTTCGCCTAAAAGAGTCGCCTCCAGTACGATATTGATATTTGCATTCAGTGACTTGCTGATCGGGCAGTTTTCTTTAGCCTCCGCAGCACATTCCTGAAATTTTGCATCATCGATACCTGGTACCACAGCGGTCACCACCAGGTGACTTTCAGTGATGGCTCCTGCTTCCAGTGTGATGGAGCACTTGGTGTCAATGGAGGTGGGTGTAAAGCCGGCAGCACCGAGCACGAAGCTTAGTTTCATAGAGAAGCAGCCTGCATGTGCGGCGGCGATGAGCTCTTCCGGATTGGTGCCGATACCGTCTTCAAAACGGGTGCGGTAGCTGTATTGATCGGTATTGAGTAGACCGGATTGTGTGGTCATGGTTCCGCTTCCTTCTTTTCCTGAGCCTTTCCAGTTGGCTGTGGATGATCTTTTCATGTTTTTGTTTTTTAAGTTTTGATTTGTGATTTCGGCCAAATATAACCTGATATGGGCAGGATTGTTGTGATTTTTCTTGCTTAGACTCCGCCTTTTTTAGTGGGGTTAAAACCAAACTTTACAAGATTGGTCGTGCCTACGGCAATTGGGTCGATGATATGTCATCATCGATCTTTCCTTAGCCTTAGCTTCCGCCTTAGCCTTTTTTCCCGATCTTTCGCCCCTTGATCTATCATACCCGAGCTATAGTATTACGGACTGTCAAGTATGGCGAAACCAGCTTGATTGTAGATATGTATACCGAGCAGAAAGGACATCAGACCTTTGTGATCAATAGCGTACGGAAAGCAAAAGCGGTCACACCTGCCTCCTCTCTCCAATTGTTGAGCCTGGTAGAGTTGGTGGCGTATCACCAGGATCATAAGAAGATCCATCGGATCAAGGAAGCCCGTCTTGAGCGCACCTGGCAAAGCATACCATTTGATATGCGAAAGTCTGCAGTCATCACCTGCCTGGCAGAGATGTGTTCGAAATGTATCAATACGTCAGAGCCTCATCCTGAGTTGTTTACCTTTCTTCATGATTCCCTTGTTGGATATGATACACCAGGTCCTTTTGATCGCGATTTCCTGATCCGGTTTCTGGTGTCCCTATCGCAGTATCTGGGATTTGGGATGGATTTTGAGATTCACGGTACGGATGGCCGGTACTTCGATCTGCTCGAAGGACACATCATTTCTGTTCGGCCCACGCACAATTACCTGATGGACATGGAAGACCTGAGGCTGCTAGGGGAGATCATGAAAAGCGGGTCTGAAGCAAAAGCGGAGGTGACGCATGATGTCCGGAAGAGGTTGGTGGATTTGCTGATCCTCTACTACCAGTTGCATGTAGAATCACTTCGGGAGGTTAATAGCCTTAAGATCCTTCGGGAGTTGCAATAGTGAGTAGTGAAATACATCAGGGTGGAGGTTTTTATAAATTCTACAAAGAAATATTTGGTATTTGGGTGTAAATGTGTGGATAATTAGTTGGTTATTAGGGTATACAGATATAAGATGGTTCAATAAATTAACCGGGTATTAAATGCGATTATTAAAAGAAAACCTGTGGCACACCTAGGTGTGCCACAGATTTTCTTTTAATAATCGCAGTTTTTATAAGCTGATTTTTGTAAACTAGCACATTCTTAATAAATTAATAATCAATAATATAGCATTACAATTTCCCGAAAACATTTAAAAAAAGTTGGTAAGAAATTGACTTTGACCCTGTTTATATCGGGTTCTTGTTTAGACTTCTTAGGTGATCAGATCAATTCCATTTCCCAAAATATTCTCAAAGCCAGCTCCCCCTAACAAAGGCTTAGACTTGAATAAGCTATTCTACAATCACAATTTGGAGTCTGAATTCCTCATTATCAATTCATTGTCAATAGTTCATGACAGTGAGATCCACTAGCATGTACCACACTGTTTTTAGACGTATTTTTGCACCCTCATGTCTAAAGACACTAAAACAAAAAAGCCCATCCGCTTCAAACGCGATAAACTCTCGGACGAAGACCTGATGAGGCTCTATAAAGGCATCCTGCTCCCTCGTATGATCGAGGAGAAGATGCTCAAACTGCTCCGCCAGGGAAAAGTCAGCAAATGGTTTTCCGGCATTGGACAGGAAGCTATAGCGGTCGGTGCTACGTTAGCACTGCAGCCAAAGGAGCTTATTTTTCCATTGCATCGTAACCTGGGTGTATTCACCAACAGGGATATTCCACTGCACAGGCTGTTTTCACAATGGCAGGGGAAACTCAACGGCTTCTCTAAAGGCCGCGAAAGATCCTTCCACTTCGGTACGCTCGATTACGGTATCGTAGGTATGATCTCCCACCTGGGCCCACAATTAGCCCTCGCCTGCGGTGCTGCCCTCGCTTACAAACTCGATGGCCGCCCTATGGTGTCCCTTGCTTTTTCGGGCGAAGGAGGTACGAGCGAAGGAGACTTTCATGAAGCACTCAATATCGCCGCTGTCTGGTCACTGCCAGTCATTTTTATCATCGAAAATAATGGCTACGGTCTGTCAACCCCTTCCTCCGATCAGTTTATGTGCAAGCAACTGGCTGACAAAGCGAAAGGCTATGGTATGGAGGGAATCACAATCGATGGTAATAATATCCTCGAGGTCTATACGACGATCGATAAGTATGCAAAGAAGATGCGGCGCAAACCCGCACCGATTCTTATCGAATGCATGACCTTCCGCATGCGCGGTCACGAAGAAGCATCCGGTGTGAAATATGTTCCACCCGAACTCATCGAAGCATGGGACAAAAAAGATCCCGTCCGCAATTACGAACAGTTCCTGCTTGAACAAGGCGTGCTCACTAACGAAGTGGTCTCAGCACTCAAGCTCGAAAACGAAAAACTCATTCTCGAACACCTCGACATCACAGAAAAAGAACCAGAGCTCACTGCTGATCTTGCTCATGAATTAAACGATATCTACAAGCCCTGGAATCAACAGGTCGTATCACCATCTGGTGATGCGAAAGAATTGCGCATCGTTGATGCGATCACTGCCGGTCTCGATGAAGCCATGCAAAAACACCCCAAGCTGGTGTTGATGGGCCAGGACATTGGAGATTACGGAGGCGTATTCAAGATCACTGATGGATTTGTAAAGAAATTCGGTAAGGACAGAGTGCGCAATACACCTCTTTGCGAAAGCGGCGTTATCGGCACGGCTCTCGGTATGAGCCTCGAGGGCTATAAGACAATGGTCGAAATGCAGTTTGCTGACTTTGTCACCTGCGGTTTCAACCAGATCGTCAACAACCTGGCAAAGATCAATTACCGTTGGGGAGGTTCTGCTGATGTTGTAGTGCGTATGCCTACCGGTGCAGGCACAGGAGCAGGGCCGTTCCATAGTCAAAGCAATGAGGCCTGGTTTTATCACGTCCCTGGATTGAAGATTGTTTACCCATCAACACCAGAGGATGCTAAAGGTCTCTTGATTGCTGCATTTGAAGATCCTAATCCAGTGATGTTCTTTGAACATAAAGCTATGTACAGAGGCATCAGCGGGATGGTACCCGAAGGTTATTATACAACACCCATCGGAAAAGCGCGACAAGTCAGGACAGGTCAACAGGCAAGCATCATTACCTATGGGATGGGAGTCCATTGGGCTACACATCTCGCAGAAGAGCAAGGATGGGATCTTGATATTGTTGATCTCCGGACGTTACTCCCGATTGATTGGGAAACTGTCAGCGAAAGTGTACAACGCACCAACAGAGTCCTCATCCTGCATGAAGACACACTCACCGGTGGCATCGGTGGAGATATAGCAGCGTATATTGCCGAAAATCTATACGAATACCTTGATGCTCCTGTCATGCGCGTCGGATCACTGGATACGCCAGTACCTTTTGCAGACGTTTTGGAGAAGCAATTTCTTCCCGTACAACGTTTATATGAGCAGATGCTCAAACTTATATCCTATTAAATGAAATTAGACAACGTCATATCCGTCAGCGGCCTTTCCGGCCTGCATAAATTGATCGCCACACGTCCTAACGGCCTGTTGATCGAAAGTTTTGAAAATGGTAAGCGCCAGTTTGTTTCTGTGCGCAAACATCAATTCACTCCGTTGGTATCTATCGGTATCTACACTTATACCGATGTAGCCGCCCTTGATGATGTACTGACCAAAGTAGATACCTCGATTGCCGAAACACCCCTGCCTGAGCTGAATGATAAATCAGAAAATCTCCGCGCCTGGTTTAAAACCATCGTAGCCGACCATGATGAAGACCGCGTACATATAAACGATATCCGCAAGGTCATCAAGTGGTACACGTTTCTCAAGCAACATGCGTGGGAGATGATTAATGAAACTGAAGAAGTGATGCCTCAACCTGCAGACGCTCAACCTGATGCTACAGCTGAGCAACCGAGTGAAGAGTGAGCAGTTGGCAGTCTTCAGTCTTCAGTCAGCATAGTAATATAAAAAAATCAAGCGAAGCTGATTGAGCATACTCACGACGACTCGACTCGACTCCACTCTCACAACTCACAACTCACAACTCACAACTCACATTGTGTTCTTTTCCATCATCAACCAGGTTGATGAAATTTCCAGAAATCACTACGCCATCAAGCACAATCTGCATAACATCATTACCTGATGATTCCTGTAGCATTTCAATATTGTAGATGGAGGTTTTGAACTTGTACTGAATGCTCACATTTGCCCATTCATCAGGAAGGCATGGATCAAAATACAATTTATCTCCACGACGCTTGAGCCCGATCACGGAGTCAACAATCAATTGATACAACCATCCGGCAGATCCTGTATACCATGTCCAACCGCCGCGGCCAGAATGCTGTGATACTGCATAAACATCTGCAGCGACTACATAAGGTTCGACCTTATAGGTTTTCATTCCTTCAGGGGTGCTGCCATGATTGATTGGGTTGATCATTTGAAGTAGTTCCCACATTTTTTCTTTGTCGCGCATGGCTGCAAAAGCCATGATCATCCAGATGGCAGCATGTGTATACTGGCCTCCGTTTTCACGGACACCGGGAACATACCCTTTGATATATCCTGGATTTAAATCGGAAGTATCAAACGGCGGGTCAAAGAGCTGAATGATCTTGTCCTGCTTGCGCACCAGTCGTTTTTCTGCCTCGCGCATACCCTGGTGAGATCTTGTCTTATCACCAACACCTGAGATGACAGCCCAGCTTTGGGCGATAGAATCAATCTTACATTCTTCATTTGTTTTTGATCCGAGCGGCGTACCATCGTCAAAGTATGCCCTGCGATACCATTCACCATCCCAGGCATTTTTTTCAATGCTATCTTTTAAAGTTGCTTGTATCAACCCAAATCGATGGAGCAGTAATTCATCTTCACGCAACCGCGCTACTTCACTAAATCGCTGAATCGTATCTGAAAGAAACCAAGCCAGCCAAACACTTTCCCCTTTTCCTTCTGAGCCGACACGATCCATCCCATCATTCCAGTCACCGGCACCCATCAGCGGCAATCCATGCTGGCCAAACTGCAATCCAAAATCGATGGCCCTTACGCAATGCTCATATAATGTAGCAGACTGGTCTGAACGAATAGGCATATCATAATACGAATGCTCATCTTTTGCAAGCGGACGACTCTCCAGAAATTGAACGTGCTCATCAAGGATGGAGGTATCTCCAGTCACTAAGACATAACTTGAAGTGACGTACGGAAGCCATAGGTAATCATCCGAACAACGTGTCCTCACACCTCTACCAGCAGGTGGATGCCACCAATGCTGCACATCACCCTGCACAAACTGACGTGAAGCACACAACAGAATTTGTTGACGTGCTAATAAGGGTTCATTATGTAGCAACGATAACACATCCTGCAACTGGTCACGGAAGCCAAATGCGCCACCGGATTGATAGAAGCCACTCCTGGCCCATAACCTGCAGGATAGTGTCTGGTAATTGAGCCAGCCATTCGTCAAGGTGTTTAAGGAAAGATCAGGACTCTCTATTTTGACAACGGATAAAGATTTGTCCCAGCTAACTTTTACTTTTTCAAATGCTTCTCTGGCAGCAGCTTTACCTCTGCCGTGGGATATCAGATGGCGTAGGTCTTCCATGTGTGAAGCTGCACCAAGCCTGTATACGACATCATTTTTCTCACCATCTTCAAGCGTCAGGGTCACTTGTATGGCAGCGCAAGGATCTAATGCTGCTCCAGTCTTACCGGAAAGTTTTGATTTTCGAAGTGCTTCAGGGTTTTTAGGATTGCCATTCCTGCCGAGGAATTCTTCCCGATCCGTAGTGATGGCTCGCCCGGGATCATTGACATCAAAGAAACCTAGCAGACGCCCGAATTCTGTTGAATAGGAATTCGAAGCAACAATGGCATCACTATTTAAATCAACCTCCGTAGTGATATGCATTTTTGTTTTGTGCTGCAGGTCTCCCAGCACCCATTCTACATAACCTGTTGCTGATAGTTGACGCGTCCTTCCGGATTTGTTTTCGATGGTGATGACAGAATATTTTATCGGTTTATCTATGTCTGTAAACACCCGCATCGTTGTGTGGATACCGTCTTCCAGATGTTCAAACACACTATACCCAAATCCATGTCTGGTGATATAAGGTGTTTTACCTCGAGCTGGAAGAGGAGCAGGTGACCAGAAACGACCGGTTTCTTCATCCCGGATATAAAAGTGCTCACCGCCGAGGTCTGTAACCGGATCATTATGCCATGGCGTCAATCGTTGCTCATGTGCATTTTGAAACCAGGTGTATGATTGGCCGCTTTCGGAAATGACTGTTCCAAACTGTGGATTAGCGATCACGTTTGACCATGGAGCCGGTGTTACCTGATCAGGCTTAGTCGTGATAATATATTCTTTTCCGTTTTTTGAAAATCCGCCGATACCATTAAAGAATAAAAGATCTTCTCGCGTATCAACGGCGGATTCAATCAATGGAAAAGATTTCTGCGCGACAAAATTGGGAAGAATAGGTTTTAATTTTTTTCGTCGGTTGAGTTGTCCTTCAAGGGTTCCAAGTTTATCCGAAATGATCACCCGGGCTACTGTTTGGAAAAGGATGCGGTCTTCATTTGACAATTGGTCCGCAGATCTCACAAAAATACTGCCAGGCCTGTTTTGTTCTTCTACCACATTAGTAGGCGCTATCAGCGACAAGATTTGATTTTGCAACACCTGCCGGTACCCACCATGATCTTCATTCCAGATCACCAGATCCACGATGAGTCCTTTTTGTCGCCAGAAAGCATGCGCCTTGACCATCTGTTCCACAAGCTCAATATTGGTATTGTCCTCTATCTGCAACAATACTATCGGAAAATCACCTGAAATCGAGTGACTCCACAATCCGGATTGTTCGCGGTGATTTTTCAGGATGATACCTGGATCAGCACGAAAGGATGCATTGGCATAGATGATCGAGCTGGCCATTCTGCAATACAATAAAGCTTCAGCAGCAGTAGCATTGATCTGTCGGAGCACTACCTGGCTGTGTGTCCACGCCAATTCGAAAGCACGATCGATCATGTGCTTGTCCTGGTATTTTTCAACCAGTCGTTGCCCTTCTTCCTGTGTCCCGCCTATGCCATACACCATATCTAACGTGATGGTTTCATATGGCTTGAGTGTGACCCGATATTGAATGGCTACAATGGGATCTAAGACCGATCCTTCATTTCCGGTAAGCCCTTCTTTTTGCATCATGGACTTCGGTTCACTGATCGTGTTTCCCCGTCCGATAAAATGATCCCTGCTCGTTTCAAAACTCACCTCCTGGACATCCGCACCATGCACTTTCATCAGGTGAAACATCCACAACGGATGCTCTTCGACAGAGCGGGGCCTTCGTGTACACATGATTGCATGGCGCGGTGCAATGATTTCGGTCTGGACAAACAGGTTGCTGAACGCAGGGTGCAGCATATCTGCCATGCCTGCATTCAATACTACTTCAGCATAACTGGTAAACTCGATCTGTCTCTTCTTTCGTGACCTGTTAGTGATATGAAGACGTCTTAATTCCACATCATCCTCAGGGGATACGATGATCTCGGTATGAACATCAATATTGTAATCTCTTCTTTTGATTTCCGCCCGCCCCTGGGAATAAATAACTTCGTAATGATCAGCTTGCTTGATCGTCGGTTGATATCCGGATGACCAGAACTCTCCCGACTCCAGATCACGGATATAGCAGAAGCTACCCCAGTTGTCACATGTGCCATCTTCACGCCAACGTGTCACTGCTGTGTCTTTCCATCGACTGTATCCACCACCTGCATTGGTCACCATCACATGATACCGTCCATTGGACAATAACTGTACTTCAGGCAGAAGTGTATTTGCTGAGGGTATGATCCTCAAATCTGTGTTGACAGGCTCCGATGGAAGGTCAGCCACATCCACTATCGGTGAGAAATAAGTCGTGACCTGTGGGATTTTTTCCTGGAGTAACAACAGCGATGTTTGAAACTGCAGATCCGCCTGAAACCGTTTTTGCATGGGCTGATCACGAAGCAGATAGGCAAGCGATAGTAAACTCATTCCATGATGGTGCGCCATAAATGCTTTCACTACACTTTCGGTCTGGCCTCTTTGCAGTCTGGAGGCCGTGTAGTCAATTGCTTCATAGAAACCCCATTTCCCTTCAAAACCCTGCAATGACATTGCCTGGAGGTTTTCATAAGCTTCATCAGGTTCGATCATCAATGCCATGATCGATGCATAGGGTGCCACTACGTAATCATCTGCCAATCCCCGCTTGAGTCCCAATCCCGGAACACCAAATGCCCTGTACATATAATCCATGTTTGCATGCACCATGCTGAAGCATGATTCTGACAGTCCCCATGGCAAACCTCTTCGCTGGCCATATTCAATCTGTCGCCTGACAGCTCCTTTATGCGTTTGATCCAGCAAAGTTGATTCATACACGGGTGCGATCAACAGCGGCATGAGGTATTCAAACATGGAGCCACTCCATGAAATCAAGACAGGATCCTTGCCGGTATTGGTGAGCTGCCTGCCGAGAGCAAACCAACTTTCCTGCGGAATTTTTCCCTGTGCAATGGCTACGTATACGCCAAGTCTTGCTTCTGATCCGAGCAGGTCATAACATCCCGGATCACGACGATGGTCCTCCACATTGTAACCGATAGAAAAGAAATGCTGCGCCGGATCAAACAGAAAATCATATTGATAATCCGAGAACTCAATGCATTGCCTTGCTAAAATGTCAATAGATTCAATCATTTCCGCAGCCATTAATCTTGCGTTACGGATGCGGGACTCTAATTCAATCATCCATTCCTTTTCCTCAGGTCCATGCTCTTTGAGGATAGTTTTTTCAAGCTTAGGCAGGAGAGCATCGGTCATGTTCATCAGGTCATTGAGCGAAGGAATATGAACAGGCATCCTGAAGACTTCACTGAGTTTTGGATGTTGCTCCACATCCTGCATCCATCCGGTGAGGGTGGTTAGCTCAAATGTTGCATTTGAACATTGCTTTACTAAGGTTTCGGCCCACCAGATGCTTTCTGCAGTGCCAATAGGTTTTTGTTTATCCAGAAATGCTTCGGCAGCAGGAAGTATTTTTTCGAGAAATGTTTTTGCTGAAGAGAGTCGAAGTGATTCCGCTGAACCCATTGCATTTCGTTCATCCAATATTTTTTGGAATGCACCTGGTTCCTTCGTTTTCTCCCGAAGAACATTGATGGTATCTGACAATCCAGTGTAGAGGTTGTCACGAAGTACAGGTAAGGTGTATAATGACAATAACCCCTCTTTGAATGTGAGGAGACTTGCTGCCAGGTTTCCACTATCGACAGTTGATACGTATCGGGGATATAGAGGCAGTAAGGTCTGCGTATGATACCAGTTTAAGAAGTGTCCTTTATGGCGTTCAAGTTCTTGCATGGTGGACAGCGTTTCTTTGCTCCTGTCCAGTAGCTGCAGGGTAGTGAGATATCCGAAATCATGCGCTGCCAGTGAAGACAACAAGGAGAGCCCGATATTCGTAGGTGAAGTACGATGTGCGATCCGGGGCTCAGGATTCTCCTGGTAATTATCTGGGGGCAACCAATTGTCATCGGGCCCGATAAAATTTTCAAAGAAGGCCCACGTTTTACGCGCCAGGTTTTGAAGGTATTGATTTTGTTGGGGAGACAGGCTGGCTTTCTTCCGTTGTTGAGGTATGCTTATCCACCAGGCTATGGCCGGGGAAACAATCCAAAGGATTAATATCGGACTGGCTATAATGAATGCCGGCCAGGATACGAAGGGAAGAAAAATAATCAGCGCTATTCCTGACATAGTCCCAAACCACATTGTTTTAAAATGACCGCTCATGCTTTTGGAGGTGGGTCCTGAATGGAATGGGTCCCACTGTAATAGATTTTTCCTGGAGACATGCATTCGCCACATCGTGCGGCCAATAGCATCCATATTTACAAAGGCTTCATACGGAAGGCTGATGATGGTCCAGATATGCCTGATCATATTGTTGACGAGCAATTCTACAGAAGTAGTAATCTGATTTTTCCATTTGAGATCAGGTGCTTTTGTCAGGAAGCTCCAGCCAAAGGACAGAACGGATGGCGGAATGATAATGCCGATGACAGAAAAAGTCCAGAACCACGGCGTGAACGAAAAAATCCAACCATAGAATAGAATCATCATCATGGCTTGTGGCACAATGCTTCGACGTAGATTGTCCAGGATCTTCCATCTGGATAATGCAGTAAGTTGATTTTTTTGATTGTCTTTGGCATATCCGGGAACAGTGGGATATAGCCATCGCGCAATCTGCCAGTCACCGCGTATCCAGCGATGACGACGTTTCACATCAGCCAGATACGTTGAAGGGTGTTCTTCGTACAATTGTACATCACTGATCAATCCAGATCGTGCATGACATCCTTCCAGCAGATCATGGCTTAATATGCGGTTGTCCGGAAACCGTTCGCTGAGCGTTTTTTCAAATGCATCTACTTCATAAATACCTTTGCCGATAAAGGAACCTTCTTTCAATACATCCTGGTAAACATCCGATATCACCCGTGTATACGGATCAATGCCTTCTTCATTGCCATGGATTCGCGCAAACCAGGAAGATCCTGAATGAGGTAAGCTGGAGGCAAGCCTTGGTTGAAGTATTCCATAACCTTCCGTGATCCGGTTTTTCTTTGGGTCATAGTACGGATGGTTTTGTGGATGATCAAGTGTGGCAATTATTTTCCACGCGGCTTCCCTGGGCAGTTGTGTATCGGTATCAAGGGTGATCACATATTTAATTGCTTGCAGGACCGATTGATCCCCTGCGATCAACGAAAATTTTTCCTGCCCATGTCCTCTGAGGACGGCATTCAGGTCGCCTAATTTCCCACGTTTACGCTCATACCCCATCCATATTTTATCAATGGCATTATACAAGCGGGGTCGGTGCAGCAGGAAAAATATATCATCTTTCGCGTTACCATACTTTGTATTGAGTTCACGTATACGTTTCGCTGCATACGAAAGCAAATCCTTGTCTCCAGGAAGCTCTTCATCAGGCGCATCACGAAAATCAGTTAGTAAAGCAAAGTGAAGGTTATCTTGTTTGTTGGCGAGATACCGCACTTCCATGCTCTCCAGCAGCTGATCAAGTTCTGATGTGCTGTTGAATAGGGTAGGCACAACGACTAATGTTCGTGAGGAGGATGATATGCCCTTTGAATAATCCATGCGAGGCATAAAATCAGGCTGGACCATTAATGTGGCAAACCAATTGACAATAGCTGTGGCGAGTTGGCTGGTGGCAATGATCGTCAGTATCGCGATGGTAATTAACCAACCAATCGGTTGATGCTGATGATAAGCATGTCGCACCAGAATACCTGCAAGTAAAAAAGTCAGCAGGATGATAGAGCCTGCGTAAACGTTAAAAGAATTTTCAGCCAGGGCACATTTAATTTTTTCAAACCAGTTGAATTTTATGCCTGCGCTTTTTTCTGTGCCGGAGACTCCCTTGCCTGTGAGATAGAATCCTACATGGGTGTTTCGTTGACTGCCTTTACCGGACTCATGCATTTCACGGGCCGCATCAATGGCCAGTCTTGCCACATCTGGTTCTGATGTACCGCTTCGTTTTGCGATGGCTTCTACACGATGACGATAGTGGTCACGGGTTCTGAAATCCATGTGGCCATAGGTGCCTCCGATATCCGTTCGCAGGATGGTTTCCACCCCACTTACCTTTTCTACAAATTCACGCCAATCCGCATTGTTGATAAATCGAAGGCTGCTGATACTGTTACTCATCGATACCTGGTCAGCAGCTTGCTTCTGGTTTTCCTGATGTACAAGCATATTGGTCGTCAGGCCATTTTCTGCCAATCGTTGCTCCACCCACGAGAGCGGTAATGAAAGTGCAGGCCCTTTGCCAAGTAACCGACGTGTGAGCTCTGCAACAAAAGAACTGACAATAGGTGGATTGGAGCGAGCCATATCAGCAGTGACTACAATCAGGCTCTTCGGATCCTTTTCAGCCGTTTCCGTCATTTTATCAGCCCAGTAATCTGCAAGGTTTTTATTGATACGATCCCGGGCGATTGTAGCTGCGAGTCTTCGGAGATTCTCTATCAGGGCGATGCGCAGCATGATGGGGATAGCCCATAGTTCACCAAGTTTAAGATTAGTGGCCTCCTGATATGCATTGACGAAACTGTTTAGATTTTCTGGATCCACACGTCCATCGCTGTGGGCTATAATTTCAAGAGCAATGTCATAGACGCGGGGGAGGCCTGCTAAAGGACCTTTCGCCAGGCGGGGTAAAGTCTCACTGTAGGATTTTGGAAAGTGTTTTTTGCCAATCTGGATTTGTTCCTCAATACTGTAGAAATTATCGAGTAGCCATTCTCCTGCAGGGGATATCGAACTGTTTTCCTTAGCGGATTCGATGAGGAGATTGCGGACTTCAACTAAAATGGCTTCGTTTTCATCCAATCGCTTGAGCAGTTGCTCAGGCACGGGATCACTGCTCAGGGTATGCAATGCTGCCAGGGATAAGGCATATTGTTCAAGTTGCTCAGTGCTATAAAGCTCAGCCCGGAGCGGTGACTTCTCATTTTCGTATTTCCGCATCAGGTTGTCACCCAGGAACGGAAATCTGATCTGGGAAAGGAATTCCTGAAATGTATTGGTACTCACTGGCTATGAACGTTTTAGGTGATCAATATCACGCCCTTCACTACCTGGTCAACATGCATTCATGAGGATGAGTCAATAGTTATAGAGTGCAGCCCATCATTGGATAATGGCTACACTAATCAGGATAGACTACTTAACTAGACAAACAAAGAGGAAGAAAGGTTCGGGACAAGTCAAACTCATTGGCATCGCTCGTTCAAGTAGTGCCTTCTGCGCCATCAAGCAAGTCGCTCGTTCAAGTCTTCAGACTTGAATGCCATATATGCTCGTCTCCTGACGAGCGAGCGTTAGCCTTCGCCTTTTTTAGTGGGGTTAAAACCCCACTTTACAAAATCGGTCGTGCCTACGGCACTCGGATCGATGCTTTGTAATAATCGATCTTTTTATGCTTTTTAGTCTTTTCCGCCTTCGCCTCCGCCTTCGCCTTTTTTACTTCCCGAGTGCTCTCAGATCAAACTTCAGCTTCATCTCCGTCAATGCGGGTGAAATCTCCCTGAAATTTAACCTGATCTCGATACCGATATATTCTTCTTTTATCCAATCACTCACATCAGTAATACCTGGGAAAAGCCTGATGGTATTCTTCTCCTTATATGGAATGGGGTCGAGATATAGGAACTCTACCTTATTGGCAGGGTCGAAAGGATCAAAGATGTAGATCGAAACCCTTGAGATAAAATTCAGATTTTCATCGCCAAACAGGCTTGATAGCGCGGCATCTTTAGCCTCGATCGCAATCACCTCATCAGCGCTGTGGCCTGAAGCAGCCAGCTTTTCAAGATAGCGGGTCGGTATAGGACTGAAGGAGTAAATGTGGGTATCAAACGTATTCAAGCCAGGCAGGATGTCAAACTCAATAGGAGGAGGAGGGAAATTAAGCTCAAATAGCTCCTGCCGGTCATCATTCTTGCATGACAACTGCATCAATCCTGCAAAAAGACTGATCAATACCCCAAACCGTAGCATGCTCTTTTTCATATGACCCCATGGTAACGTTTGAAACGGCCTTTTCATTATAATTCGCCTTAGTCTTCAACCCCTTCTGTGTGATATGGTTTTGAGTACCCCAAATTTATTTGGCACAGATCCCTTCATCCCTTGATCCTTTCATCCCTCTTAGGCCTCTTAAGCCCATTCCACCTTCGCCTCCGCCTTCGCCTTCGCCTTTTTTAGTGGGGTTAAAACCCCACTTTACAAAATCGGTCGTGCCTACGGCACTTGGATCGATGATTTGTAATCTTCGATCTTTTTAGCATTATTTTGATAGTCATGCTTTGTAGCCTCTTTTGCCCTTCAGGCTCTTCAGCCTCTTTTGCCTTCGCCTCAGCCTTCGCCTTCGCCTTTTTTTACATTTTTAGCTAAACTCTCAAATAGTGTCTTATTTTTCACTTCTTATTCTCACAACAATAAAAACCAGGAATCATGGGAGAGCAGCGCGTATCGATCGTAAAGTCACAAGACCAGATGCAACAATTCGTCAAATCACTCCTAGACGATGTCAAGGCATTAGAATACATGATCGACAATGACTGGTTTGAAAAGGACATCGTGCGGATCGGTGCCGAACAGGAAATGGTCCTGGTCGACCAAAAGACCTTTAAACCTGCCTGCATCAATATGGAGGCCCTCAAGCACATGGAGGAATGGCCATGGGTGGAAACCGAACTCGCCAAGTTTAACCTGGAAATCAACCTTGAACCGCGTGAATTCAGCGCCAATGCCCTCAGGGACCTGGAAGACGAATGCACCGGGAAGCTGGAGAAAATAGAACATGTCATCAATAAACTTGGGGCTACGATCGTGCTCACAGGGATCCTTCCGACACTGCGGAAGTTTGACCTCGACATGAACAATCTTACGCCAAAGCAACGCTACTTTGCCCTGATGGAAGCCATCAATCAGCAACTGGTGGGCAATAGTTATGAACTCAATCTGGTAGGTATCGACGAACTCCTGATCAAACACGACTCCCCACTGATCGAAGCAGTCAACACAAGTTTCCAGGTGCATTTGCAGGTGCATCCTTCAGAATTCGTCAGCATGTACAATCTGTCACAGGCATTAGCTGCCCCGGTGATGGCGATGGGGGCTAATTCACCCATCGTATTTGGACGCAGGCTTTGGCATGAATCAAGGATCGCAATGTTCCAACAAGCCCTGGACACGCGGACCAGTCATGATCACATGCGGGAGCGCAGTGCGCGTGTCAATTTTGGAAGACAATGGCTCGACAAATCCATCCTTGAAATCTACAGGGAAGATATCGTACGCTTCAGGGTATTACTGAGCGGAGATGTGCAGGAAGATGCACTCGCTTTGATCAGCACCGGCCAGGTACCAAAGCTGAGATCCCTTCAGGTACATAACAGCACTGTGTATCGCTGGAACAGGCCGTGCTATGGCATCAGTGATAATGGTAAGCCACACCTCCGGATTGAAAACAGAGTGCTTCCTTCCGGCCCAACCGTCCTTGACGAAGTGGCTAATGCAGCCCTCTGGTTAGGTTGTATGGTTCAGATGCATGACGATGTAGGCGATATCCGGAATAAAATTGGATTTGAAGACGTTTATGACAACTTTGGGAAGGCAGCTAAGTTTGGTATCGACTCTAAGTTTACCTGGATGTTTGACCAAAAAATACCGGTCGTAGAACTTGCGCTCAAAGAACTCATCCCAAGAGCCAGGAAAGGTCTTGAAATGCGCAATGTCCACCCAGACAGCATTTCGAGATATATGGATGTCATCGAAGAAAGGGCGACCGAGCATATGAATGGTGCCAGATGGGCACTCCGTTCGTACACGAAGCTGAAAAAAGAAACCACCGAAGACGAAGCCTTGACCGTATTGACCTATGCGATGTGTGTCAATGAAAAATCTGGAATCCCGGTCCATAAATGGAAAATGCCGGAACTGAAAGACCTGAAAGAATACAGACCATCCGGGCTAAAGGTCAGTGAGTTTATGACCACCGACCTCTTTACAGTTCAGAAGGACGACATCCTGGACCTCGTCATCGATATGATGGACTGGAGGAAAATCAGGTATACACCTGTTGAAGACAAAGAGGGTAAACTGGTTGGACTCATTACATTGAGACATGTATTGCGGCACATGCTCAAACTGCGCAGCCATGATCCGGGTCTGGAACCTGAGATCACTACCGCCAAGGATATCATGAATAGTAAACCATTCACGATCGATCCAAATGCTACGATCCACGAGGCCATGTCTATCATGCGCACAAACAACATCGGTTGCCTCCCTGTGGTCAAGAATGGCGAGTTGATAGGCATCATCACAGAAATGGACTTTCTCAGGATCGCCGGCCGGTTGATTGAAAGGCTGGAGGGGTAAATCGGCCAAAGGCCGTTGTTGGTGTCCCCAATAACAACCACGAGTATCCTCGCTGGTGGTGAGGACACCAGGCCAGCGGCCATGTGCCAGCGGCGAAGCCGTTGTTGGTGTCCCCACCAACAACCACGAATATCCTCGCTGGTGGTGAGGACACCATGCCAGCGGCCATGTGCCAGCGGCGAAGCCGTTGTTGGTGTCCCCACCAACAACCACGAATATCCTTGTCGGTGTCCCCACTAACAACCAAGAAAGAACCTTATTTTTACGGTTTCGTTCTATTGACCATCAACAATACTAACTATACATCATGATATTCGATTTTGATATGATCAAGGCGGTATATGCCGCCCTCCCGGGTAAAGTAGACAATGCCAGGAAAGCCCTTGGCAGGCCGCTGACCCTCTCCGAAAAGATCCTTTTTAGCCACCTCCATGCTGATTCTCCTATGCGGGATTATGCGAGAGGTAAAGACTACGTTTTTTTCGCGCCAGACCGGGTCGCCATGCAAGACGCAACTGCTCAAATGGCTCTCCTCCAGTTTATGATGTGCGGAATGGAGAAAACGGCCGTTCCAAGTACAGTGCATTGTGATCACCTGATCCTCGCACAGACCGGTGCTGACACTGACCTTAAGACTGCCCTTGATGTTAACTCAGAAGTATATTCTTTCCTTTCTTCAGTATCCACCAAATACGGCATCGGTTTCTGGAAACCAGGAGCAGGAATTATCCACCAGACGGTTTTGGAAAATTATGCTTTCCCCGGTGCCATGATGATCGGTACCGACAGCCACACGCCAAATGCAGGTGGTCTGGGTATGCTGGCCATCGGAGTAGGAGGTGCTGATGCAGTAGATGTGATGGTCGGAATGCCATGGGAACTCAAGATGCCAAAGCTGATCGGCGTACATCTGAAAGGCAAACTCAGCGGATGGGCTTCACCAAAGGATGTGATCCTCAAAGTAGCTGGGATCCTTACTGTAAAGGGTGGAACCGGTGCTATCGTTGAATACTTTGGCGAAGGAGCACGCTCCATGTCATGTACAGGAAAAGGAACGATTTGCAATATGGGTGCCGAGATCGGTGCTACCACCTCAACCTTCGGATACGATGATTCGATGGCTCGCCTTCTCAAAGCAACAGGCAGGGAAGACGTAGCAACTTTAGCAGATAGTATCGCTGCTCATCTAACAGGTGATCCTGAATGTTATGCTGATCCTTCGAAATATTTCGATCAGGTCATCGAGCTTGATCTTGATACACTCGAACCACATATCAATGGTCCATACACACCGGATCTCGCATGGCCGATCAGCGAATTTGCTGCTGCCGTTGCCAAAAATGACTATCCGGAAAAACTCGATGTCGGTTTGATAGGTTCTTGCACTAATTCTTCTTATGAAGATATTTCAAGAGCAGCTTCCATTGCTAAGCAGGCGAAGGATAAAAAGCTGAAAGTAAAATCAGAATTTACGGTGACACCGGGTTCTGAACTGATCAGATATACTGTAGAGCGTGATGGTATGCTTCAGGATTTCGAAGAAGTCGGTGGATTAGTGCTCGCCAATGCCTGCGGACCGTGCATAGGTCAATGGGCAAGGCACATGGATGATCCAAAGAGAAGAAATTCAATCATTACTTCCTTCAACAGGAATTTTGCAAAACGTAATGATGGCAATGCATCCACACATGCATTTGTAGCTTCTCCCGAAATCGTAACTGCACTCGTTTTTGCAGGTGATTTAAATTTCAACCCACTGACCGATACGCTGATCAATGAAGATGGTGTGGAAGTACGTTTCGATCCACCCGTTGGTGTCGAGCTGCCTCCAAAGGGATTTGATGTAGAGGATTCAGGGTTCCAGGCACCCGCTGCTGAAGGATTTAAGATCAATGTGGATGTTGATCCTGCATCTGATAGACTACAATTACTCACGCCTTTCACACCGATCACAGTTGACCAGGTCAAGGATATGCGGGTATTACTAAAGGCGCAAGGAAAATGTACTACTGACCATATCTCCATGGCAGGTCCATGGTTGAAATACAGAGGTCATCTTGAAAACATTTCCAACAATTGCTTTATCGGTGCGATCAATGCATTCAATGGGGAAGCCAACAAAGTGATCAATCACGAAGAAGGTAAATACATGGCCGTGCCTGACTCCGCAAGAGCGTATCAGAAGAAAGGTGTTTCAACCGTTGTCTTCGGTGAAGAAAACTATGGCGAAGGTTCATCACGTGAGCATGCGGCGATGGAGCCAAGATATCTTGGAGTAAAAGCAATCGTGGTAAAATCATTTGCCCGTATCCATCAGACCAATCTGAAGAAACAAGGTATGCTCGCATTGACCTTTGTCAATCCGGCGGATTATGA
The DNA here is from genome assembly GCA_016721905.1 of Candidatus Opimibacter skivensis. Taxonomy (GTDB): domain Bacteria; phylum Bacteroidota; class Bacteroidia; order Chitinophagales; family Saprospiraceae; genus Opimibacter; species Opimibacter skivensis. Next base: position 162,195 of record JADKHH010000029.1, read on the forward strand.
CCTGGTGAGACAAGATGACTTCGTCGATATCCTTGGGTTTGAAAATTTCAATCCGGAATCAGAAATCAAGATCAGGTTGCGTCATGCAGATGGCACCCAGGATACCTTCGATGTGCTGCACGGATATAATGAGCAGCAGGCGGAATGGGTGATAGCAGGATCTGCGTTAAATAAAATCCGACACGATAAGCATTCAGCTTAATTCCAGTAATGCTCTTGATTTAAATAAAGGACCTTCTTCATAACTAAAACAAAACGAACATGCTTAAAGAATTCAAGGCCTTCATCATGAAGGGAAATGTGATTGACCTCGCAGTGGCGGTGGTCATCGGTGGTGCATTTGGAGCGATCATCTCCTCACTGGTAGGCGATATCATCACACCACTGCTGCTGACGCCTGCAATGGAAGCCGCAGGTGTAGATGACATCGCTGCCCTGGCATGGGGAACTGTGAAATACGGTAATTTCCTTTCAGCCGTGATCAAGTTTATCGTGATCTCCTGGATCCTGTTCCTGATCGTCAAGGCATTCAACTCGATCAAGAAAAAGGACGAAGCACCTGCTCCACCTCCTGGTCCTACCCAGGAAGAACTGCTGACACAGATCAGAGATTTGTTGAAGAAATAAAATAAAAAGGGCCCGATTGAGGGCCTTTTTTATTTTATTTGGTTACACAACTTCTTGCATTGGTCTGACGGAAGGGGGAGGAAGTGTCCGCTTTTCTTGCTGAAAATGATGAATAACAGATTCCAGCGTTTCGCACAATTCCTCATATAGTTTCACAGGATCATTGCCGTGAATGCCGGTAATTAAATCAGGCAGGCCTGGGGGTTTCGCAGGGGCACTCCACCAGCTGCCCCGGCGCAGTCTGATGTCGCTTAAACTCACTGGTATTGACCAGTTTCAATATCCTCCGCACCAGTTTTTCTTCATAGCCCATCTCGATGATCTCTTGCGGGCCGAGGCGCTTTTCGATATACATGTACAAGATCGGATCAAGGATATGATATTCCGGCAGGCTGTCGCTGTCTTTTTGTCCGGGTCTCAATTCTGCACTAGGTGGTTTGTTGATTGAGTTTGCAGGAATGACCTCCAGGTCCTTGTTGATATAATCAGCCAACAGATAAATATCAGTCTTGTAAATATCTGCAAGCACGGATAGTCCGCCGGCCAGATCACCATACAAGGTGCCATACCCAACAGACATCTCACTTTTGTTTGTTGTATTCAAGAGGATATTGCCATACTTATTAGAGATGGCCATGAGGATGATCGCTCTGCAGCGCGCCTGGATGTTTTCTTCCGTTACATCAAACGGTTTTCCTTCCATCACCTCTGCGAGGAGTGTGTTGAATGCATCATAAGGAGCTACGATCGGAATGAGATCATAATGGATACCAAGATTTTCAGCAAGTGCTTTAGCATCATCTACACTATGCGAAGAGCTGTAGGCACTCGGCATTAACACTACTCTTACATTTTCTTTGCCCAGCGCACGTGTCGCCATCACTGCCGTCACTGCCGAATCTATTCCCCCACTTAAACCAAGGATAGCCTTCTTCAAACCCAGTTTTCCAAAGTAATCCTGCAGTCCCATGATCAGTGCATCATGGATCAATGAAATTTTTTCCTTCGGTTGCTCGCGATCATATCCGCCCTTGATGACATCTTCGAGCTGATAGTAGCGTATTTCTTCTTTAAAGTAAGGCAACTCATCATAGACAGATCCATCCGGCGACAATACGATCGAACCACCATCAAAGATGAGTTCTGTCTGCGCCCCGCAGATATTGGAATAAAACAACGGAATCTGGTACCGATCTACATTTGCTTTCAAGACTTCCAGGCGCTCTGCCGCATGATTATAGTCAAAAGGGGAGGCTGATACATTGACGATAAAGTCAGGATGATCAGGCATCATCTTGTCCAGTGGACAGACAGTATACAATGGATTTTCATTTCCCACATTCCATAGGTCTTCGCACACCGTCAGGGCGATGCGTTTGCCTTTGAATACGACGGTCGAGTGCGTTTTTGCAGGTTCGAAATAGCGGTATTCGTCAAACACATCATAGGTAGGCAAGAGTGTCTTGTGCTGTATATGGAGTGTCTCCTGGTTGTAGAGCAGGTAAACGCTGTTGTGCAGGTCTTTGCCCTCCGGAAAGGGATTGATCGTTGGGCTGCCGACGATAATGCCTATTCCCTCTGATGCCTCCCGCAGTGCATCAACTGACTCTTCCGCGAGCCGAATAAAATCCCTGAACTCCAGGAAGTCCCTCGGTGGGTATCCTGTGGTGGAGAGTTCACCAAAGATGATCAGGTCAGCTCCTTTCCCTTTCGCTTCGGCGGTAGCCTTGAGCATTTTCTGGAGGTTTCCTTCAAAGTTTCCGATGTGGTAATTCAACTGGGCGATGGCGATTTTCATGCTGCAAAATTCAGGTTTTTCCGGCATAAAATACATCTTCCAGAATTTACAATTTGGACAGGTAAGGCAGTTAAGTTTCAAACTTTACAAAATCGGTCTTCCTCCGTGGATCGATGATTTGTCCGTGCGATCTTTAAGATTATATCGTATGCGCAGAGACTCTTTGGCCTCTTCGGCCTCTTCCGCCCCTTCGCCTTAGCCTTCGCCTCAGCCTTGCATCAAGTCAATCCGAAAACCTTACCTTTGCCCTCCCGCATAGCGTATGAGTCAGTATATCGTTTCCGCCCGCAAATACAGGCCCAACACCTTCGACAGTGTTGTAGGGCAGGGGCATGTCACAGATACACTGACCCATTCCCTCCTGTCAGGCCAGGTGGCCCATGCTTACCTCTTCTGCGGACCACGTGGAGTTGGTAAAACGACCGTAGCCCGGATCCTGGCCAAGGCCATCAATTGCGAAAACCTCTCCAAAGAAGGCGAAGCCTGTAATGTCTGCCCTTCCTGTAAAGCCTTCGATATCAACAGCTCCTTCAATATTTTTGAGCTGGATGGAGCGTCCAACAACTCCGTAGAAAACATCCGCGCCCTGGTAGAACAGGTGCGTGTCCCGCCTTCACAAGGCAAATACAAGGTGTATATCATCGATGAGGTGCATATGCTCAGCCAGGCGGCTTTCAACGCATTCCTGAAAACGCTGGAAGAACCACCTCCATACGTCAAGTTTATCCTGGCGACCACGGAGAAACACAAGATCCTGCCCACTATCCTTTCCAGGTGCCAGGCTTTTGATTTCAGGCGCATCCCTGTACCGGAAATCGCGGCCCACCTAAGGACCATCTGTACCACAGAAAACATACAAGCTGAAAACGAAGCCCTCGTCATCATCAGTCAGAAAGGCGATGGTTCGTTGAGGGATTCGCTGTCCATTTTTGACAGGATCGCCAGTCAGTCTAAGGGCAATATCACTTATGCCGGTGTACTCGAGAGCCTACAGCTTCTCGACTACGATTATTTTTTCCGGATGACCGACGCCCTGATGCGGGAGGATATGACCGAAGTATTTCTGACACTCGCAGATATTCAGAAACGTGGTTTTGACGGAGAAGCATTCATATCCGGTTTTTCAGAACACCTGCGGGATGTGTTGCTATGTAAAGACACCGCGACCGCCACTCTCCTTACGCATGGAGATAAAATAAAAGCACGGTACTTACTTCAAGCGCAGGCAATTCGCAAATCTTCACTGATCACTTATCTCGACCTGATCAATCAATGCGAAATCAATTATAGCCGCGCACTCAATAAATGGCTGCATATCGAAATGGCCCTGGTCAGGATGTGCTACATGCACCGCCGTCAGGAAAACGAAACTATAGCTCCTTCAGGGGCCGAAAAAAAAAAGCCTGATCAATCAGTAAGTGTTGTCCCACCGACCACAAAGTCTGAAAACGGAAAGGCGAAGGTCGAAGAGATTCCAGTTGAAATTCCTGAAGTAAAACCACCCAATGCCTACGAAGAGCATAGCGAGCCGAACGTAAAGAAAGAAACCAAACCGCTGACTTCATTATCAGGTGGACTTAGTTCATTAGCCGATCAGGCTGCAGATATGGCCATTCCTTCCCTGAAAGGATTAGGCAGCCTCAAAAAGAAAGCTGAAGACCAGCACGAAGAGGAAAAGAAAAAAATTCCGGTGCTCACACTTCCTCCCATCCTTGATTTCTGGAAGGAATATATCGAAAGCCACTCTTCACCATCCCTCAAGCAAACCATGCTGGAGGCAATCGTGGAGATAAAAGGCGAAAAAATGATAGTTATTCGCACCGGCCATCAAACCGGTAAGAACAGGATCACCGCGGAGTCTAACCTCCTCGATGGCCTGCGCAGCCTCGTCCGTGTCCCTGAACTCCAGATCGTCATCGACATCGATCCGGACCTCGACAAGAGCCGCGATCTGATCAAACCCAAGAAACTCCTCTCCAACCGCGAGAAATTCGAGATCCTGGCAGCAAAGAATCCATTGATCAATAACCTCAGGGATAAACTGGATCTGATCCCTGATCAAGAGGATTGAAAATGTGAGTTGTGAGTTGTGAATTGTGAGTGTTAAGATTGTGCTTGATGAACATTTGACGCCAGATGCCAGACTCGCAGATACCAGACTCGTGACTTGCAAATGCCAAGCAGCCTCCGGCTGCAAGGCCTCCACTCACAATTCACAACTCACAATTCACAACTCACAGTTTAATTTTTACCTTTCCCTCTGTCAACTTGATGATATCCAGCGTCGCCTGCTTCTTATACCCTGCACCTTCCGGATCAATATTTTGTTCAAAGCCTGTAGCTCCGGTGACAGCTTTGTCCTGCAACTTATTGGTCAGCCTGCCAATGCCGCCAAAGGCAGTGGCTGATGTTTTTTCTTTCCAGGTGGAGCCTTCGAGAGTGACATTAAATGTGATGTCCTGGTATCCGTCGGGGCCATTGACTACCACAATTGTTTCGCCATTATAGGCTGACTCACCTACGTGATATTCCATTCTTGGTGTTTTGGTCTCTTCCACATATTTCACATATGCTATCCCTTTGTATTTGCCGGTGAGGTAGGCGGCATTGATGCTGTCACTTTTCTTGTAGTTTTCATCCTCGCCGATGACGAGGTAAGTTCCTGGTTCGTTGAGATCTCTGCCGTCAAACGATCCTAACCATATACGCAATGAAATATCAGGGCTGATGGCATTGCCCGTGATATAACCGTAGGCGCCGATCTTGATACGATGTGGCTCCGTCTTGTATTCCTTTCCGTTGATCATCACAGACATGGTATTTGGATTTCCTTCCTGGCTAAAAAGGGAGACGGTATTTATCGCCAGTAACATCAAGAGAAGATGATTTTTCATAGCCTGTTTTTTGCTGTACAACATTCAAAATTAGGTAATAATTGCAGGGGGCTACAAATATTATATGGCTTGAATTCAATTTCAGGTTGAGTCCGTTTGGGTGTTAGATTCTTTTATTCAGGGTCAAAATAAGCCTGACCAGGCTGGTAAATGCACGGCTTCCTGAAAATCATCCTCCTTTAAACAAGTCAGGTTTATATCTTGCAGGCATGTATCATCTCCTTAAAGTTTTGCTCTTTCGCATTGACCCTGAGAGAGCTCATCATATCACCATGTGGTGGCTTATGCTGCTGCTCAGGATCCCGGGAGTGAAAGCTTTGTTTAAATCGCTTTTCCAGTTCCACCATCCATCGCTGGAAAGAACAGTGGCAGGCATGAAGTTTTCAAATCCGGTAGGTCTTGCGGCAGGTTTTGATAAAAACGGACTTTACCTCCACGCTATGGCTGCCCTGGGTTTTAGCCATATCGAAGTAGGCACCATCACCCCGGTAGCCCAGGACGGTAATCCAAAACCCAGGCTATTTCGCCTGATCCGGTCCAGAGCCTTGATCAATCGTATGGGTTTTAATAATGATGGAGTGGAAGTGCTGGCAAGTCGGCTTGAGAAAGAAAGACCGGAAGGTCTGATCGTTGGCGCTAACATCGGAAAAAATAAAATCACACCTAACGAAGACGCAGCCTACGACTACCTGATTTGTTTTGAAAGGCTATACCATCTCGTTGATTATTTTACCATCAACGTTTCATCCCCCAATACACCGGGGTTGCGTGAACTTCAGGACAAAGGACCACTCACCGAACTGTTGACAGCACTGCAAGAGAATAACCCTGATGACAAACCTGTCTTTCTCAAAATAGCCCCTGATCTCACTACGGAACAACTCGATGAGATTATCGACATCATCATCGAAACCGGCCTGACAGGTGTCATTGCTACCAACACTACTATCACTAGAAACGGACTGACCGAATCGAATGAATCTGTTGATTCCATTGGTGCCGGAGGTTTGAGCGGAGCACCCTTGATCGATATGTCAGTTTCCGTGGTCAGATACCTCAAGGAAAAAAGCAATAACAACTTCGTGGTCATCGGTGTCGGCGGCATTGAAGATTATGCGAGTGCCAAAAAACACCTCGATGCCGGCGCTGATTTGATTCAGGCCTATTCCGGCCTAATCTATACCGGTCCCGGATTGGTAAAAGGCATCCTGAAAGGACTGCAGACGTCAGGCGTGAGGCGTCAGACGTGAGTATAAATTGCAGATGAAGCTGTCGGAGGTACCATCCTACTTTTATTCTCTCTTACTCTCTAACTTTCTCACTCTCGCACAAGTCTAAGCTTATATGCTTATAACCGTATCAACTAATCAACCCATCAACATATCAACTTATAAACCTCTGATGTGCCAAGTCACTTGCTTATAGGCTTATGAGCTTATAGGCTTATAACCCTATCAACTAATCAACACATCAACTTATCAACCTATAAACCTCTGATGTGCCAAGTCCTTGCTTATAGGCTTATAACCCCATCAACTTATCAACTCATAAACCTACCAACTCATAAGCTTATAAGCTTTTCATAAGCCCATAAGCTTATCTGTATCCATATCGAAATCAGTCATATACACATAAATCACCCTCCAGGCTACCCACAATGGCCCATAAATCATATTACTCGAAAATGTTATGGTATCCTTTTTGAAAGTCATTAGGTCAAGGACGTAACTAAAACTAAGATCTAAACATAAATTAAGGCAGACATGGAGGCTAAAGAAAGGGCAACAACCAAGAAGAACTTTGCATCGCAGGACCATTTCGTGATGGATATGAGATTCTGGCTCATCCTGCTGATGCTGGCTGCATTTGTCGGATTTCTCGTTTTTATCAACCCTGCATAATTCATTTTACGACCTCAACTAGACCAAAATCAACTTATAACCGGCTAAGTCACACAGCAAAACCCTGTTATAATCCCATGAACCCCAAAAACCAATTTAAATCTATTACCCTTTTTTAAGTCTCACCCCTTCACCTCTTTTCATGCCGATGCCCTGCCCCATGGGCAATGCATTACCTTTGCGGGAATGAATTGTGTCACACTGGAGTCCGTTTCCAAATCCTACGGCGAGAAAGTCCTTTTAGATAATATAGAGCTCAGGGTCAACCAGGGCGATAAGATAGCCCTGATCGCCCAAAACGGCAGCGGCAAAACCACGCTCATGAAGATCCTCTGCGGCATCATCGCCCCGGAAGGTGAACATGCCAAGGTGCTGGTAGCTCCGGGTATCCGGATAGGCTACCTCGACCAGGAACCCGACTTCCTGCCCGGCGACACGATCCGCGATGCCATCATGAGCATCGACCTGCCCGAGATCAAGGCGTGGGGCGACCATCACAAAGCCCTTGAAGGTGGCGATGCAACCGCTTTGCAAAAAGCCGCAATTGCGATGGATGATCATCATGCATGGGATATCGAATCCACGATCATGCAGATGCTCCATCAATTGTATATCGAAGATCTCGAAAAGCCGATTCAACAACTCTCAGGTGGACAGAAGAAACGCCTCGCGATGGCGATGATCATCTTGTCAAGGCCTGATGTTCTGGTACTCGATGAGCCAACCAATCACCTGGACATGGCGATGGTAGAGTGGTTGGAGACTTTTTTCCAGCAACCGGATAAAACGTTTCTGACCGTTACGCACGATAGATATTTTCTAGACAGGGTATGTAATCAGATCATTGAGCTTGATCGCGGTAAACTCCGCTCCTATCAGGGTAACTATTCAGACTATCTGGAGAAGAAAGCTTTGCTCAATGAAAATATGCAGTCTTCGCAGGAAAAGGCAAAGCAACTGATGAAGAAGGAGCTCGACTGGATCCGACGGATGCCAAAAGCGAGAACCACCAAGAATAAAGCGCGGATAGATAATTTCGAACACGTCAAAGCGGCTGCCGCTAGAGTGCTATACCAGGACAGCATCAAGATGGAAATCGACATGCAGCGGCTTGGTTCGAAAATCCTGGAATGCCACAACGTCGGATTTTATTATCAGCCTGATAAATGGCTGATCAAGAGTTTTGATTTCAAATTTCCAACACGCGACAGGGTAGGGATTATCGGGCCGAATGGCGCTGGAAAAAGCACGTTCATTTCTTTGCTCATCGGTCAGTTACAACCTACACAAGGGAAAATAGTGCATGGTGATACTTTGCGCTTAGGCCACATGCAGCAAGATGGATTAAAGATCCCTGTTGATAAACGCCTGATCGATATCGTCCGTGACATAGCAGATTATATTCCTCTCAAAGGTGGGGGCAAACTCACCGCCGAACAATTGCTCGAGCGATTTTTATTTCCGAGGCCACAGCAACAGGTTTATTATTCGCAGATCAGCGGAGGTGAGCGCAGACGCTTATATCTCCTCACCATCCTGATGGCTAATCCCAACATGCTGATCCTCGATGAGCCGACCAATGACCTGGATATCATCACGCTCAATGTGCTAGAAGATTTTTTGATGGAATATCCCGGTGTACTCATCCTCGCATCACATGACAGGTACATGCTGGATAAACTGGCGGATCACATTTTTGTCTTCGAAGGCGATGGTATCATCAAGGATTTCCCTGGCGGCTATACGGCTTATAGTATCTGGAAAGAAAGCGAGGAAGCTGAAAAGATTGTCGAAGCCGCTGTAAAGAACACTTCCACCCAGGAGACTCCCACGATCGATAGGAATGAAGTCCGCAAAGCCTTGCGTCGCACCGAAAAATCTATCGAACAACTCGAAGCCACCAAGAAAAAACTGGAAAATAATTTCCTTCTTCCAGACCCTTCCTTACCAGACCTCCAGAAATGGGACAAGGAGTTGCATGCGACGATCGCTCAGCTCCATGAGATGGAAACGACGTGGTTAGAACTCTCTGAGCAGCTTGAATCCTTCGCGTGAGACGTGTAAGAGAGTGAGAGAGTAAGAAGTAAGAGGGTGAGATGTGAGAAGTTATCTCTACGGACTTAAGGAGTGCTTAATGGAGGTTGCGATTTTTGTTATTTCTATGCTTTCTGGGATGAGCCATTCAAGCAGTTTTTGATCTCCGTATTTTGCGAGCGCGAAGAGTTGGAGCCAAAAAACAGATTCATCTGCTTCTTCAACAACAATGCAAATCTTTGCATGGTGTTCATTTTTAGATCTGCCACGACAGAATGCCCTAAAGTTTGCTCCAACTGAAGTGCCAGCTTTGCATAATTGATAGGACATCACACGTGTTGCAGAATTAAAAGGAACTGTCTCAAGAAATTGGATCACCTTGAGCGCAAAGTTCATCGTTCGCTGCCTGAACATTTCGTTGAATTCCGCATTCGTCATCTTATAAATAATTTTTTAATTAACAATATCACGTATACCATCACCTCTTACTCTCTTACCTCTTACCTCTCACTCTCTTACAAGTCCCAATGTTTCCTGCAAGGGCAGTATTCCTGTAATTCGCATTCAGGCGCGTATCCAGTGCAAAAGTCATAATGTAACATACCTCCAGGCAAAAACCAGGCTTCTTTTTTAAGCAACCCAATCATTAGGGGATAGGCTCTTTCTAGTGGCAAATTGGAGGGAAAATCTGCTTGCATATTCCAGGAAAACAGCATCTCATGGAAAGCGTCCATGATGGCTAGTAATTCCTCTTTCGACAACTGGTCAGCACCAGGGAATTGCTCAATGGATAACCCCGTGTGTTGGGCTAGCGAAGATGGAGGATCTGTTCCGGCAACCCAATTCTCAATGGCCTCCATTTCCATTTCAAAAGATGAAGGCATAGCCTTATCGGCATCAACAGAAGCAGAACGATGGGCTTTTTTAATATCCTCAATGAGAAATTCGGTATACGACTTCATATAGTTTGATTTGAATTATTGGATTCAAACTATAAGTGTCTTTAGCGGCCCGAAATGTGACCAAAAACTTCAACTATTTTTCAAAAAGTGTAAAATTTAATCATTTTCTGTACCACCTTTGGATCCCGAAGCACCTTTTGCGGATACTTTTCACTCTCTTTTTTCAGGCAGAGACACACTCTCACCCCTCTCTTACTCTCTCACTCTCTTACTCTCTTACTCTCTCACCCTCTCACTCTCTCACCTCTTACTCTCTTACCTCTTACTCTCTCACAATCAGTTGCTTTACCGTGGTCACAGTGTTATCAACTTCCAATTGAAGGATATACACCCCAGCAGGGATGTTCAGCTTGCCTGGGTCAATCCTTTCCACATACTTTCCATATCCTTTCTTCTCATCCGTGATGATGCGTTTGATGACATTTCCTTTTGTATCGAGAAGGGATAGGTTGACGACCGCTCGGGTGTGGAGCTTATAGGATACATAGACCTCATCACTCGATGGATTCGGATAACTTTCAAAACTTAAACTCTGCGATGTATCAGATTCCGGTGCTACGGATGTAGTGAAGTCTTTTTCATCAGCCAGGTGTGTCCAGATACTCAGTTTACCTTTATGGAAGCGTGTCCAGATGGGGCGAACGATTCCATTGTGAGCGGTGATATTGGTATAGTCGCCGAAGAAAACACCGGCATTCGGTTGGAATGGAGATTCACTTATGCGTCGGTTGATGAAAGTTTGGCCACCATCTTTTGAAAGAGCCATGTAAACATCGGTGGATTCATCATCATGCTCGCGCCGGTCATAGAAGACAAAGTATAAGTAACCATTGGTCTGATCAATAGTCATCCAGGTGAAAAATTGTTGCTTGCCTGGAGCATCATCATTCACGCGTATTGGGTTACTCCATGTGTTGCCGCCATCGGTAGATTTAGAGAGGAAGATGTCTGTATCATCACTACCGTTTCGCTGGTCTGACCAGTTGATATAGATGGTGCCACGATTAGGGCCATTGCTCAGATCACAGGTAGTGACCGGAAGGCCATTGGCTCTGTATATCCCGGGAATAGCATAATCCCAACCTGTCGGCATAGGATCTACATGTATCTCATCTGCAAGCCATGTGGAACCCTTATCCAGGGATCGATCAAAGACGATTCCTTCAGGACCGGCCCAAGAAACATATACCTCACCATTGGGCCCCACAGCAGGGACCGCTCCCTCTACCGTATTGTCACTATCAATACAGTCACCGGATATTTTATTGATGCGCAATGCCGGGAGACCATGTCAGACCTGCATCGGTAGATTTTGAAAAGAGAATGGCACTGCTATCCAGAGGGTTCGTACTTCCATAGACATCAAACTGGGTCCAGGTCAGGTAGATCGTATTGTCTGTGCGGTCGATGGCAAACCATTGCTTGTCTTGTGCCTTGGTACCATTGAGGCCTGTGTAGGAGCCATCATTCCATGTTTCACCATTGTCAGTCGTTTTCTGACAGACGATTCTGTCGATCCAATTGCCCGAAGATGGGTTGGAGAGATGGAAAAAATAAAAGTCACTATGGATATCCACTGCAATGGCAGGATCTCCCCATACGCCATGACTGGATTGTAAGGAGCGAACTGACCAGGTGCGGCCGGTGTCAAGACTGATGTAGTATTGGTTGATATTGGCAGCCGCGATGATGACATTCGGGTTGAGCGGATCCATCATGATCGACGGCTCATTGGGGAAGCCCTGGTCGTTGATCAGGATGTTTTGTGCTGTGGATAGGTACCAGAGGCAGCACATCAAAAAGATGCAGGATAATCTTGTCATATAGGTATAAACGATAAAAGCCGGAATTTGTCTTCAAAGAAATGAATTCATTTCCATTGCGACTGGTTACGAATGCACTCGAATCAAAAAAATACCCCGAACCTATGTCCGGGGTATATAATAGAAATCACACCACTTCGACAAATGATCTTAGCATTTTATGTTTTGCAGTAGGTGCTCAGAAAGAGTCGAGGAGGAATTTGATGTTGTATTCTCCCGGACTCCCTTATAAGAAATGTTTCACACCACATAAAACCAATCTTATTTTCCTATGCTATGGGTTGTGCAATGACTTTTATTGCACACATGTTGTTATAGACTATTCCCTTCAGTTAAAGCGGCTGTTCTTCAGGATCTCATCCTGTAACTCATATCAATCAATATTGCCAGCTTTGACTAAGCATCTGATTAAATAAAGACAAATATATCTTTATTATGGCATTCCAGTAAAATTTCGAAAAATGATATATTTTCTAGAAGGCCATTCCCAACCAAGGAAAGAAGGGCCGCCAGCGTAAAGGATAAGCCAGCAGCCCAACTAAGGCAACCATCCATTTTAAACCGTTTTTTTCTAAAATATTTTGAAATTTGATAATTAAGGATATATTTGTCTTTAATTATTGTTCACGCTCAAAAACCGGAGCTTATGCAACGTTTGAATTTTACTCGCTTTACAGCACTCTTTTTATTGATGGCATCCCTGATGATGGTGACATCATGTACCCCAGAGGATGACCCCATCCAAACAGAAAAATCCCTCGTAAAAGACTATGATGCCAGTGTCCCTCTTCAATGGCACCAGTTATTCCTGGAAATTGACAGGTATTCGCCAGGGTATAGGCCACCTGCAGCAGCAAGGCTTCTGGCCTACACAAACCTGGCGGCCTACGAAGCTGCTGTACCTGGTATGCCTGAATACAACTCCCTCGTCTATGAGTTTCCGGGTCTTAGCCTTCCTTCGATTGATGCCGGAAAGCAATACAATTGGCCCGTCTGTGTCAGTACAGCCTATGCTAATATGTTCAGGTACTTCTATCCCCACATCCGAGTCAGTGATGCTTATAAAATTACCGCCCTGGAGGATAAATTACTTGATGAATATGGTGCAACATTAGCTCTTGATGTGCTGGAGCGATCAAAGCAATTTGGCTTTGAAATTGCACAGGCTGTTTTGCTTACAGTGAGACAGATACGTATGGACATGAGGCATATACCAATCCCCAACCTTCCTCTTACCATCCACCAGCTGTAGGACCAAATGCAGAAAAACTGTGGCAACCTACATTTCCGGATTACAGTGCGGCACTATTTCCCTATTGGGGCAAGGTTCGTCCTTTTGCAATGAGCCAATCTGATATTATTGCTCAACCACCTATTCCGTACAGCGAACATTCGGAGTCACAGTTTTTTCAGCAAGCCAATGAAATCAGAATTATGGTCAACCTGGCTTCCTATACAACGCATTGGGTTGCCGAATTCTGGAGTGATGATTTTTTCGAAGTGACTTTCGAACCTGCGGGCAGGCAAATCGCTATTGCCAACATCCTCGTTGAACAGGATGACATCTCCATGGACAGAGCTCTTGAACTGTATGCCAAGATGGGGATGGCATTGTGTGATGCAGCCATTGCAGTGTGGAATTCAAAATATATCTATAATGTCCGCCGGCCGGTTGAATACATCCGTGATGTGATGGAACCAGGTTGGTTGACCATCCTCAATAACCCCCAGTCTGGTGAAAAGAGTGTTACTCCACCATTTCCAGCCTATCCATCAGGGCATTCCGGATTTGGTTCCTCCGGCAGTGCTATTATGGCGGATATTTTTGGAAACACTCATCCGTATACAGACGTATGCCATCAAAACCGAACTGAATTCAATGGAACACCACGTTCCTATAATACTATACTTGAAGCAGGACTCGAAAATGCATATAGTCGTTTGCCTCTTGGGGTTCATTTTCGAATGGATTGCGATGAAGGCGTCAGGTTAGGATACCTCGCGGCTACAAGAGTGAATGCACTACCATGGTATAAATAGTAATATGAGATTTTGTTTTATGTGGTGTGAAACATTTCTAATAGTTTGAGTTATGGAGGGATGCAGTATTGCATCCCTCCTGAAACTCTCTCTTTTCTAATCCATCCTGAATTCTAACTACCCATCACCCTTGTGATGCTTTTTGAAAGCGTAGTTGCTTTCAAGTGGACATTGGTTTGTCATCAACAGAATGCATTAAAAACTTCAATCCCTTTCCTCCGATGTAATCTAAATAACTTGCTTATGGAATCTTCAGGCAATTCAAATGGTAGCGGTACCAACGGATCCGCACCTAAAAGCATCTCCTATTTCATGAACACCAAAAACTGGTGGGGCCCACTGACCTTTATCGCCATCATTAGTATACTGGGCGTTGGGATGATTGGATTTCAGACGTACCATGATGCACCTCCAATGGCCGGATTTATATCAGATAAAGGGGATGAATTGATTACCAAAGAATCGCTTGTGGCAGGGCAGATCATATTTCATAAATATGCGCTGATGGAGTACGGCAGCTTTTTTGGTGATGGTGCCCAACGCGGGCCTGACTTTACTGCTGAGGCATTACATCAGGTGTCCGTGTTTATGACGGATTACAAAATCGCGAATTTCAAAGAAGCAAAAGGCATCGAGCCAGATGACCTGGAGTCCAGAATGCTTGGCGAACAAGTTAAAGATGAACTGAAGGTAAACCGCTATGATAAAAAGTCAAATACAGTCATGCTTTCAGAGGCACAGACGTATGCCTACAATAAGCTCATCACCTATTATACCGATCTCTATATCGATAAGAATACGGATGATAAATTTCCCCCTGTCGGATATATCGCAAGCCGTCAAGAGGTGGCCGATCTTAGTTCTTTTTTCTTTTGGGGCGCCTGGGTATGTGTAACACAACGTCCTGGGAGTAGTTACAGTTATACGCATAACTGGCCTTTTGATCCCGATGCGGGCAACACGCCTACATCGCCTGTCATCCTGTGGAGTGTACTGGGCTTGTTGGGTTTTGTGCTGGCCTGCGGTCTGGTGCTCTATTACATTGGTCAGTACAATCAATTGTCGAATAAATTTTTCAAACCCCCGGTGCGTGATT
This sequence comes from Candidatus Opimibacter skivensis, assembly GCA_016721905.1. Lineage (GTDB taxonomy): Bacteria > Bacteroidota > Bacteroidia > Chitinophagales > Saprospiraceae > Opimibacter > Opimibacter skivensis. The sequence continues at coordinate 177,370 of JADKHH010000029.1, forward strand.
TATTCACCATTGAAAAGGTCAGGAATTTTTCACCGACAAAAACACAAAGGGCGACCTTTAAATTCTTTTTTGTGGCTATTCTTTTATTTTTTCTTCAGGTATCCAGCGGACTTATTACCATTAATGATTTTATAAATTATCTGGGATACGTCGGTATCAATATTGTCGGTGATGTCCCCGTGACTATTTCCCGCAGTTGGCATTTAATGCTGGCGCTGTATTGGATATCTACATGCTGGATCGCCTCTTCTATTTTTATTCTACCCATTTTATCAAAGAAGGAAGTGCCGGGTCAGTTGCGGTTGATCAACATCCTATTTGTTTTATTATTTATCCTTGTTGGCGGATCACTGGTGGGGATGGTGATGGGTCCATTAGGACTGATGGGGGAATGGTCTAATTTTCTTGGCCATCAGGGATGGGAGTTTGTTGATTTTGGAAAAGTCTACCAAATACTCCTGATGGGCATATTCATATTGTGGGGCATTGTGGTCTACAGGGGCATCAAACCATCCCTGATAAAACACGAACCCTGGAACTTACCAAACTGGATCATGTATTCTGTCATTGGCATACCCTTGCTCTTCCTGTCCGGATTTGTGGCACGGCCGGAAACCAATTTTGTCATTGCCGATTTCTGGCGATGGATGGTTATTCATATGTGGGTGGAAGCTTTTTTGAAGTTTTCATTACCGTCATAGTCAGTTATCTGATGGTCCTGATGGGGCTCGTGAGCCGACAGGCAGCTATACGTGTTGTTTATTTTGCAACCATCTTATTTTTAGGAACAGGTCTTTTGGGAATATCCCATAATTTCTACTGGAATGCCAAGCCGGTAGTCACCATGGCATTAGGCAGTATTTTTTCTACGCTGCAATTTGTTCCTTTGATATTACTCACAGTTGAAGCCTGGCGTTTTAAAAATATGCCAAAACTCGCCGTAGGTGATGTGGCATATAAGAATCTTGGTGACTTTGGTTTTGCTGAAGTCTTTCTATTTCTGATTGCCGTCAATTTCTGGAATTTCTTTGGCGCCGGCGTATTGGGTATCATCATCAACCTGCCGATCATGAATTATTTTGAGCACGGCACATACCTGACCATCAACCATGCGCATGCCGCATTGATGGGCGTGTATGGAAACATATCCCTTGCTGCTTTTCTCTTTGCCTCTAAACTCCTCATCAAACCGGGAAACTGGAATAAGCAAATCATCAAGGTATCCTTCTGGTGTATCAATTTGGGGCTCATGCTCATGGTCCTGCTTGATCTTTTTCCAGCAGGCGCTATTCAATTTAAAGCCGTCGTCGACCAGGGACTTTGGTTCGGCCGTTCAGCTGAATTTATCGAAGGGATATTTTTAAATCGTTCACCTGGCTCAGAGGCATCGGTGCAACTGTCTTCTATGCCGGCGGGGTGATTCCATTGGTATGGTTTGTCATCACCAGGATGAATTCGATCAAGAAGTGGCAACCTGAAGTGGCCGGTATTCCTGATATTGAACCTTTGCCAGAACCAATGCTTCAGGAAGCCGATTAGGATATATTCACAGGCAGTCATGATCAGCTTGTGGAAGACTTTTGTCGAAGTGGTGTGATTTCTATTTTAGTGCCCTGGTCTTTAAGGCCAGGGCCTTTTGATCTTCCGTCTTTAGGGCTTCTGCCCACCCAAATTTCCGAAGAAGCCTTGATGTTTAAATGATTATTCTGCCGGATGGCCGGTTGCGTGACAGCGGGCGGAAGCAGAAGAGTGTTAAGTCGAAGCATTGTTACTTTTTCGGCAAGAAAAGTAAACATTTCCTTGAGGAATTTTCAATTACTTTGCCTCTCAAATGACCCAATATGTTTTCTAAATCAACAGAGTATGCTTTGCGGGCCATCATTTACCTGGCGCAGAAAAGTTCGGTGGATCATAAAATAGGGATTACCGAATTGTCAGAAGCTATTGATAGCCCAAAATCCTTTACAGCGAAAATTCTGCAAAACTGACCAAAGACAATTTGCTGATCAATTCAGTCACAGGTCCTACCGGCGGATTTTTTCTGACAGACCAGTCAAAGAAGAAATCATTGCTTCATGTCCTTACCCTGCTGGAGGATGAAGGGATTATCACAGGGTGCATTTTGGGATTGAAGGAATGTTCCGAAAAGAATCCATGCCCCATGCATGGTGAGTATAAAAAGATCAAACCACAACTGCTGGATATGCTGGACAATAAAACCATACTTGAACTGGCCAAAGACATGAAGGATCCCCGGGTTGTCATTCATAATATTGGCAGGAAATAGGTATGTATACGATCTGGTGTTACACAAAAAAGAGGAACGGTTTCGGCCATTCCTCTTTTTTTTGCCACACACATTGGCAAGTTTCTTTTTAATTACGCCATGGCAACTCACTGGTACGTTTAGCTGCCAGGTATCCTAAGCGCAAACCTTCATCACAATCCATTCGGAAATGAACCCCTAACGGGAGACGGCTGTACGCATTTTCGACACCAGCTTCCATTATCGTAGTATATGTCCTGGGCGTACTGGCAAATTCAGTACGACCATAGTGGCAGACATCTGTATAGGTGGTGTTATTACCAAATATTTCAGCCATTACTGAACTGCCCGCACCACCAAAACCAGAGTGACCGGAAGGGTATGCAGGGAATTCTGGTGTCAGACTCTTGACATTGTTGAGTGGGTTATTGAGCGCAGTATTCCAGCCTGGTTCCATCACATTGCGAACATATTCAATAGGCCGCATGACGTTGTAGATATATTTTGAATTCCATACAGCAACACCTACATCGCATAGTGCCATTCCCATTTTAGCATAAAGCTCAAGGGCTACGTCCAAAGAAATATCTTCTTGTTCGACCAGGATATTGGCTATGGCTATCTGCCTTGCAGCCGGCTCAAAGGTGAGTTCGAAAATATCATCGCTCCAGAATTCAGCGACCCATTGGGTAGTAAAGCTGTTTAGATTCACGATCGTCCGGACTTCATTGGCCTGTTGGTAAAACAAAGATGAGGCATCTTCACTATAAGGGATAGGCGGTTGAGCCAGGAGGTCTGTCTTTCTCATCCCAAAAGTCCGCACACTACCCCAGTATGGAAACAGAGCCGCCGTGTAATCCGGAAAAGTGGGCTGCCAGAGTTTTCTCCGTTCGGACCTACCGCAGGAGGAATATAGCTGGCAGGTCTTGGATTCAAGTAAGCTTCATGTCCGGGGGTATCAGTGGTACTAAATGCAACACTGCCTCGGCAACAGCCACTCCAAATGCAACAGATCGTGTTCAAGACCTCTTCACTGGCGGATGCCTGTATTCCTATTAAATTGGTTTTCCAACGCTGTGATTTTAGCCTTGTGCTGGGCCGAAATATGTGGATAGAAATGTCTGAATATGGTGGCATAACTGGCATTGATGGAGGCAGGCCAGTGATATTCTTTGGTCAGATCTGCGACGGGCAAATCGAGTCCCTGAAATTGGTAGCGCAATGAATTGTATTCCGGCATTCCGGGTACGGCTGATTCGTATGCGGCAAGACCTGTATAGGCCAGTAATCGTGCCGCTGCAGGTGGACGATAGCCCGGCGAATACCGGTCAATTTCAAGAAATAGATTGTACCAACTCAGGGCGAGATTGGCATCATAGGATGCAACCAGTTGGGCATCGGGGGTGACAACAGACTCTTCTTTACAGGAAGTGGCCCATATCGAGATCGCAACAACCAGGAGTAGTCCAATTTTACTAAAGGAGCGACAATTCATTTTGATTTTGATTTATTGGTCAAATAATTAGGGACAAATATATCCATAATATTAATTACAGTACAATATTAGAAAATTCTAATAAATGCGGCCTGTAGAACTTCTTTATCGGTAAGTGAAATTGATTATTCGGGTGGTTTTCATTATGATTGAAGTCTTGGCGGATTAACATTGAAGTTTCATATTACTCTTTTTATTTATCTTCAATCCTCTTCCCAAGCACTGCACCCCTGGTATTTTTTAAACCTTAAACCATGAGAAACACCATTTCCATTGGCTTATTATTTCTTGTATTTCAAATCATTGCGCAGCCGGGTACCGTGAGTGAGCACCTCAAGGTTGACCAGTTTGGCTACCCTCCCGATGTGCAGAAGATTTGTGTCATCAATAACCCAACAGCCGGTTTTGATTTTGAAGCAGGTGATTTTTATACCCCGGGTGCCACCCTTCAAGTTGTTAAAGCAGCAGACAATAGTATTGTCATGTCCGGTCCGGCAGTCGCATGGCATGGAGGTGCAAGCTATGATCAGAGCGGTGATATAGTCTGGTGGTTTGATTTCTCCGCAGTGACTACACCCGGTACTTATTTTATCTACGATCCACTCAACGCAAAGCGATCCTTCACCTTTGATATCCGAGCTGATGTTTATACAGAAGTACTGAAGAAATCCGTGAGGATGTTTTATTATCAACGATCCGGATTTGCCAAGACAGCACCATTCGCCTATGACTGGACAGATGGTGCCAGTCATCTGGGTGCGCAGCAGGATCTGGACTGCAGGCTCGTGACCAATCCTGTCCCAGGTACTTCAAAACAATTACAAGGCGGCTGGTTTGACGCAGGTGATTACAACAAGTACGTCAACTTCGCGTATGAACCCATCCATGACTTAAGCCTGGCATATATCGAGCGACCGGAAGTATGGACAGATGATTACAATATTCCGGAATCCGGCAATGGCATCCCTGATCTGTTAGATGAGATGAAATGGGAATTAGATTGGCTTCGCAGGATGCAGCTTGCGAATGGCTCCATGCTGATGAAAGTATCTGTTACTGATTTCTCAGCAGCTAGTCCACCAAGTGCTGATTCAGGTGCGCGAAGATATGGCCCTGCGCAGGCTTCGGCCACGCGTACTGCCGCAAGTATGTTTGCTATCGCCGCCATTGCTTATAACCTATCAGGCCATCCAGCCATGCAACTCTATGCAGATACATTAGAGCAGGCTGCAAGGAAAGCATGGTATTGGTTGATTGCCAATCCAGCATACTCTTATTACAACAATGCTGGTTTCAGCAGTGCCAATCCCGAAATGAATGAATACCAACAGTCTTCAGCACAAGTTGGAGCTGCTGTTGCATTATTTGCACTCACGGATTCGATTACCTATCGTAACTATATCGATGACCATTATGATGAGATGCATCCGATCCAGTGGGGTTTTTGGTATCCCTGGGAGAGCATCATCCAGGATTTGTTATTGTATTATTCGGTGTTGCCTAATGGAACAACAGGAGTGAAGAATGCAATTCGTTCTTCTTTTACAAATTCGATGAATAACAGTGGTCATCTATTGCCTGCCATCAACGGCACATCATGTGCGTACCGTGGTTATATGAGTAATGGAGACAATGTCTGGGGAAGCAACAGACCTCGTGGGCATACCGGTTCTATCTTCTATAACGTCATCGAATATAATATCAGTGGAAACACCTCCGTATACCGAAATGCAGCAATGGGATATATCAATTTCCTGCATGGTGTCAATCCGATCAGTACTGTGATGCTCACCAATATGTATGATGATGGTGCAGAAAAACCTGCAAATGAAATGTATCACAGCTGGTTTGCCCATGGTACTAATTATGATAATGCAATCACTTCTCTTTATGGTCCTGCCCCTGGTTACCAGCCGGGGGGATTCAATCCATATTTTCATCCGGACCCATCCTTCAGTGGAGATATCGTTCCTCCTGAACTGCAGCCCTCGCTTAAATCATACAAGGACTGGAATACAAGTTGGCCTGAAAATTCATGGGAAATCACAGAGACCTCTATCTCCAATCAAGGCTCCTATGTGAAACTGCTCTCCAGGTTTGTTTCCACACCATGTGTTAAAACAATTACCAATGCCTATGACTCCGGCTTCGGTACGCTACGCCAGGCCATAGCCTGTGCAAATGCTGGTGATACGATCAAATTGAAATTACCACCTAACACAACACTTCAACTGAATAGTCAGCTCGTCATCAATAAAAATGTTGTGATCGTCAATTCGCTTTCAGGCCAGGCTCCGCTTCATTGTGCGGTATCCGGTGCCGGCATACAGATCAATGGTGGTCAGATAGTTCATCTCCATAATTTATCTTTCACGGGTGCTTGTACCAACATCATTCAAAACCAGGGTAATCTTCATTTACACCATGTGAAGTTTGATGCAACAGGTGTGACCAGTAATGTTTTGAAAAATCTTGGTGGAGAAGCGAGGGTGTATGGAGTAGTGGAGTTGAAGGAGTAGGGCGGTGCTTCGACCTGCTATCCCTAATCCTGGTGCGACAGCTCAGCAACCAGGGCAGAACGGCAGAAAAGGCTGAAAGCCTATAGGTACATATTCAGTAGATTGAAATATTAAACTGCGCCTCTGCGGCTCTGCGCGCGAAATAATTTGTTGAAAAAATTTCCTCAATCCGAAATGTAGACAAGATGCGATTCGTGAAACTCGGCACCACTGATTCTTAAAACATACAAACCTTGAATGGTCTTATCTGGTGAAATGGTGAACCTGTTTTTATCCGACCATTTTACATTGTCCTGCTTGAATACCTCCACCCCGGTTAAGGAGATAAGAGAGATAGATAGCCCATCGAGCTGAGTGGAAACGTCAATGTTGATCTTTGTATTCGTAGGATTTGGCCATATCTTCGTTTTAGGTACGGTTGTTTCTATCGGAAAATGAATAGCGGTCGTCACCCCACCCTCAAAAGCCCCTACCGACCGTGGATTTAAAAAAGACTCTCCCGTATAATCATCAGCCGGATCAACTACCTCATAACCAACACCCACTGCCGCACTTCCTTGCATCAAGCTAAAATCCTCCGCACCCGCATCCACAAATTGCGGATCTTCCCCAACGATATTATCTGTGTCTTCAACGGGCAAGTCCGGTCCTGGCCAATTGCTGTCCTCGCTATGATACCAAAAGTTGTTGGAAAAAGTAAAAGTCTCTGGAGCAGTGTTAGGCCCGATGTTACATTCCACACTGACGAGATTATCTATGTAGATGATGTTGTTGCGAAATGTGTTGTAGCCACACGGAGGGAATCTTTCAGGATCCACCGTCTCTTGTAAGATTCGCAGCACCCATTTCGTAGGCAGATAGATGGTGTTGTTGATTACCTCACAATTAATAGATCCCACAAAAGCAATAGGTGCATCAGAACCAATGAATACGTTCGAATAGACCTTCAATTCCGCAGCTTCATACGGTGCATCCAGTGGCCTAAAAAATTGTAAACCGGTAGAACCTCCCAGGTTCAATGCACGACTACCTCCGTTTTTGAAAAAATTTCTTTCGATCCGTATATTACTCGTGCCACCTTTTGCCTGCACGGAGTTGGAACCCTGGTTTTCAAAATGACATTGCGTGATCAGGCCATCATGGCAACCCACCATATCAATACCACTTCCTCCAGGAGACCCATTCATAAAAACACAATTCCTGATTTCAAACTGATCGATACCTGACATTTTCAGCAGATCATTATTGCCTGTCGCATTGATATTCCGAAAAGTGCAGTCTTCAAAGGTGATATGATGCGCTGGTGTTTCATAGGAACCACCGTCATCAAAGTTCACCCCATTACCGGTTTGTCCCTGGAATATAAATCCAGCGATATGCAGATAAGCTGCGTCTGTAAACTGCCAGGCATTAGAGCCACCTGAATAGATCACTAACTCTCCTGGTGCAGTAAGAATATAAATAGGGGCAGAGGAGGTTCCTTGCAAATCAGCTACAAACAATCCTCCCTGATAGTCGCCAGCATGCACGAGTAGTGTATCTCCCGGATCAGCATCCGGCGCTGCATGTGCTATTGTAGGATATGGTTGACCAATTCCAACATGCAATGTTATGGCGGCAACTTGCTGGAAAATCCCCAGCAGTATAATGGAAAGGATAGTGGTGCGCATGGTGTCCTGATTTATTACAAGATGAATATACGTTATTACAAGCTTGTTAGTAGGCAGTTACTTTGGAACTTTCGCTAGGCTGTCCACAAAACTGCGTTTTGCATGACAGAGGATTTAACCCGCTCGTCAGGAGACGAGCATATATCGGATTCAAGTCTGGAGACTTGAACCAGCATCGGTTGAATATAGATCGACGAAGCCTGATTTATTCCAAAAATCTTTGTGAAAATCAGCGCCTGCCCCTTGCTCTATGCCCTTATGCCCTTGCTCCTTGCTCCTTGCCCCTAGCTCCTTGCTTAAAACGGTCTCACCGCCCTCACCGCACAAGATGAACTCTTATTGCTCTTGCTCTGGTTGCCATTGCTGAAATTCTGCACCATGGCACTGTTTTTACCTTCCTCTGTTGCGCTCCAGTAATTGCCCTTGGTATATTCACCCAGATGTTTTCGGTTCTGGTAGATGATATTCAATTCGTCTTTGGACGGCAACCTCCAACCGCTTATGTTTCCTACTTTATAGGCAGCGCATATCTTTTGCGCTTTTTCGTAGTCAACACTTCCTACTTCTTTGCTGGAGACAATCATGCCATGATCTCCTTTAGCATTTACATAGATGACGATACCTCCTCCATATGACTGACCGAGGGCGATCTTGCCGGGGGGTGTGGTAGTCGGTTTTGGTTTCTCGGTTGTAGTCGGTTTAGGTTTTGCCGCAGTATTATTTGGTTTTGCCTTTGTGTTCGTTTCCGGAGCTTTAGTGGTTACTGGTGTCTGTACCACCTCAGGCGTTGTTTCTACCGGAGGAGTTGTTTCTGTAGTTGTAGGTGTTGTTTCCGCAACAGCAAGATTTTGAATAGCGGCGAGGCTGTCTTTAATGGCTTTCTCAGCCCAGTATAGGGAGTCTATCCGACCTTTGGCAGCATCAAAATACTTTCCTTCAGGAAAAGCAGCCATGTATTGCGCATAGGCCGTACTGTCATTCTTTTGCATGGCTTCTTTCCATGACGTGCGATCGTCCTTTTGGGGGCCACCTTTTGTCATCAACCATATGCCCAGGCCCAAGATCAGGATGCCCGCACCTATAAAGATGTATTTCTTACTTCCGCCTGAGGTAGTTTCATTACCACCATTAGCTTGCCTTTCAGCAAGTGCTTTTTCTTTTTGTTGTTGCTTGAGGAGCAGTGCTTTTTCCTTCTCCTGTTGTTTTTGTTTTTCTCTTTCCTCTTTTTCGCGCTGTGCTTTTTCCCTTTCCGCCTGGAGTTGTTTTTCCCTTTCCTCTTTTGCTTTCTGGGCTTTTTCTTTTTCCAACGCTAATTCCTTGTCCCGTTCCAGCTTAGCTTTCTGCGCCTTCTCCTTTTCAACCTGAAGCTGACGTTCTCTCTCTTCCTTGTCTCGTTGCGCTTTTTCCCTTTCCGCCTGGAGTTGTTTTTCTTTTTCCTCCTTGGCTTTTTGTGCTCTTTCTCTCTCGAGCTGGTCCGCTTTTTCTTTTTCCTCCTTGGCTTTTTGTGCTCTTTCTCTTTCGAGTTGATCCGCTTTTTCTTTCTCCTCTTTAGCTTTCTGAGCTCTTTCCCGTTCTTGTTGCTGCGCTATTTCCTGCAGACGCCTGGCTTCTTCTTTTTCTGCCTTATCAAACTCCGCGATTGCGGCCAGCGCGAGTGTTTTATAGTTGCCCTGAGGATATTCCTGAAGATAATGCTCATAAATATTCCTGACGTGCTCATGTTTTGCTTTTTTCCAAAGCAAGGCTTCCAGCTCATCTTCCTTTTGCTCTACCTCCAGCTGCTTGATCATCAGCATGGCTTCTTCTTTAAAGGAACCAGCTGGATTTTCATTCATGTATTTGCGGTAAGCAGCAATTGTATTGAGTTTGCACGCTTCTTCCCAGTGGGCATTGTCCCGCCGCTCTCTATCCTGATCTTCCTTGGCCGAGGCCACAGGAGTGGAAGCTTCCATTTGAGTGTTCTCTACCGGCAGGCCACCGACTTTCCCGTCGGATCCCAGGCTTAAGTTCAGGGAGATGATCAGCTGGCTGAAACCTGTGGTATAGTCGGAGGTAAAATCAATTCGCTGCAGTCTCCTCAACCGGAATGGTGCTAGACAATCTTCGAGGAGTACGGGAATTATTTTTTTTCCGGATTCCAGGGCAAAGGATACCTCATCCATTACGTTAGTTGACGCCGTAGAGGAAGGAGTCAGAATGACTAACACGTACGCGGAAGAATTCAATGCTTTTTCAACAGCAGCATCCCAATGGCTTCCTGCAGGGATATCGAGTTGGTCGATCCAGATGTCTGCGCCTGCTTCACGAAGATCCTTCGCGAGCGTCAGAGCAAATGGCGAGTCAGCCCGGGAGTAGCTAAAAAAGATTTTCTGCGTGGACATGTTGTTTACTATAAACCGTTAGCTCTTTTCTGTTATCTGTGACACGAAGAAGACTCCCGTGCTTTTTTGAGGCAATATCGAGGCAAAATAGGGAAAATTCAGGAATTTTAGAGTAACTGGTTGCTTTCAATTAGTAATTGGAATGATAACAGTATTAGTCGGAATTAGGACAAGGGATGAAAGGCAGTCGAAACTGGTCAGACCTTCCGCTTCAGTATACGTTTTTTGTTGAGATGGGCGATGACAGGTGCCATCTTGAATGTAAACGTATCGTAAGCCTGGGTCTCTGCATCGAGATCATCAAAGGGTACCAGATCCCAGTGGCACTTCAGGTTTCCTTTCAGGAAGTTGCCCAGGTTCTTGTCAGAGACGCCATCTACACGCACAAAGCCATTGATATACTTTTCAGCATTCCATCGGTTATGCTCCATCCGGGCGATGCTATCCCAGACCGATTCTTCCAACGTATCGAAGTCCAGTTCTTCCCCGGTGTCCATATCGGTTAGGTCTGCATTGACATAGCGCAACTTGATAAACAAGTGCCGGGCCGGCAATCGGTTGGAGTCTTTCTGAGAATCTTTAATCTTATCCCACTCCTCCTGCATGGTGCCCAGTTGCGTTTTATTCCTTGCAGCCTGGCTCCTGGCCCATTCATAGTGGATGTGCTTGGCGATAAAATCCTCTTCTTTCCGGTTGTCCACAATCGTTCGCTTATTGCAGACCTCATCATCCATGTTCAGCAGCTCGATGTTCAGTGCTTTCAATTCAAAGGCAACGTCCTTGAAGATATTGACCAGGGCAGTGTTCCTCGGCAGCAACACCTTGATCGGAGGAATAGATTTTTCAAAATCCGCATACCGGTTGAAGGAACGCAAGCTGCTGTCCTTCGATTTTTCTCCTTGTGAAAATAAATGCTGCCTAAGTTTGCGTGAATAATATACACTCTTTCCATCATCATCGAGGGCTACAAAACAAAGCGATATCTCATCACAGGGTATCGGGCAGGGGTCAACGAAGAAATCATTTGTGTTTTCATACCTCAACTCCACAGTCTTATCCAGAAACGGATACAAGGAGTTTATCCTCGAGGAAATAAGTTGGACATCATCCGCCACCACGGTGATCTTCGTTTTCTTGAGGTTGGCAAAGTGATACATCTGTGCAGCCTCCAGGATCAGGTATTGTGCGGCCAGGTTATCTCCCATGATCAGCAGGTGAGCAGCCGGATCTTCGGCATCATTGAGACTTACATATTTGTCCGGACTGAAATTATCGATCATAAAGATGGCCGCAAGCTGGTATATGGAAAAGACGTGATAGTCCATCTTGCTTCCACCTTGCCTGAAGGCCACATTGTCCGGGACTGCTTTTTCATGAAATTCCTTAAAGACATTCATGGTATAGAAGTCATCTATATGCAGGACCACCTGGAGGATATTGTTCGGCACAAGCGCTGCCGGAAATTGATTATAGATGTGCGTTGCTTTCTGTGCAACGTGAATATTGATTCTTTCATCATTGGTGAGCGCCAGGAGGACTTTGGCCTTGAGGATGTTTGCCTTGTGCAACATGTCCTCATCGATCGCATTGCCTTCGAGTACGATCACGCCTTTCTTGCGCATATGGCTGATGCTTCCATGCTCTGCATTCGGTTCTATTACTACGATTCTGGAGTTTTTTCCTTCATGCTTGAGGTGATCGAGGATCAATAACTCTGCTTTCCGGCTTAGGCCACAGACGATGATATGATCTTTCCAAAATCGGATCTTGAAGAGCAGGAAATTCTGGTTGAGCGGCTGCCATAAAGCAAGGAAAATACCTCCTGCAGTCAAAGCCGGTGCGAGGAATCTTGATATCTCGAGGGTGAGGGGAATAGGCTCGCCAACACCACCGGAATTCATTACAAAAAGCTGCAAACTGAGATAAAGGCTGGATAGCCATGTCAGCGGTTCGTCATGCAATACGCCATGCTGATAAAATCCAATGGTCCCCAATACCAATGTGAAGAGCACCAATTGTGGAAACAACCAGTTGTATTTCCGCAGGAAATCAATCATCCGGGTATAAATTGAGGTGTCAGGAAATTAAATTTCCCGGAGCTGGAAGAAGAGGCAATGGTCTTTTTCGTTTTGTTCATTAAGTGCCTGGTCAATACCGGATAAAAGTACAAGTTTTCTGTTTGGTTTACATTTTGCAAGATCTACCCTGTGCTCAACTCAAAAAGGGGTGCCGTTGCAGTGTTACCAGCTACCAGCTCCAGAATCTATACTCAGTACCTGTCTTTAGCTACCAGCTACCAGCTTCCAGAGTCTTTTACGCTCACTATTTTTAGCTGTCAGCTACCAGCTATCAGCTTCCAGGCACAAATCATTTGTTCTAAAAAACAAATGATTTGTGTAGCCTCTGGCTGCGCATGGCAGGAACAAACAAATCATTGACTATAGTTAATCAAAATCTGGAGCCTCCTGGCTCCCCGGCGTCAATACAAACTCACAACTCACTATTCACTAGATACCCACTGAATACTGAATACTGAATACTGATTACCACTCACAACTCACAACTCACCACTCACGTTCTCACGTTCTCACTCTCTCACGTTCTCACGTTCTCTTACGCTCTCACACTTCTCCGTACTTTCATGGCTCCATACTTTCCTACCTATGATCTACGATACCCTGACCCAACCCACCCTTATCCTGGATGAGGCACGCTGCAAAGCGAACATCCATCGTATGTGCAGGAAAGCAAATGAACAAGGTGTTGTCCTGCGTCCTCATTTTAAAACACATCAGTCAAAAATCATTGGACGATGGTTCAGAGATTTGGGTATCGATAAGATCACTGTTTCGTCCGTTGGGATGGCACGCTACTTTGCTGATGATGGATGGAAGGATATAACGATTGCCTTTCCTGTCAATGTCCGGCAGATTGATGAAATCAAAGCGTTGTCTGCACAGGTTAGGATCGGGCTGCTAGTTCTGGATGCTGACACGCTGGACATATTGGGCAAAAATCTGAATGATCCGGTTTCAATATGGATCAAGATTGATGTTGGAACGCATCGTACGGGGATAGATCCGGCTCAGTCCAATAGCATAGATGCTCTTCTGGATCGCCTGGCACACTATCCACAGCTATCGTTCGGTGGATTCCTGGCTCATGCGGGGCATACATATCATAGCAGGTCGGTCATGGAGGTGCAGCGGATTTATGGTCATTCGCTTGCAGTGTTGCTTGATTTAAAAAAGAAGTACGTAACCTCTTTCCCGGAACTCAGTATTTCGCTAGGGGACACACCCGGGGCTTCCATGGTTGAGCAGTTTGGTCTTGTGGATGAGTTACGACCAGGAGATTTTGTTTTCTATGATCTGATGCAGGAGGAAATTGGTGCATGTCAGATGGATGATATTGCTGTAGCGATGGCATGTCCTGTTGTAGCTGTCCATCCGGAACGCAAGCAATGGATTATTTACGGTGGGGCCATTCATTTTTCAAAAGATTTCCTCCTGATGGAAGACGGTCGGAAATGTTTTGGCCGGATGGTGAATGTCACAGATCATTCATGGAGTGCAGCAGATACAATGAACAACCCCTATCTCATTTCGCTTTCGCAGGAACATGGCGTAGTGCAATGCACGGATCAGAACTTTGATCTATGCAGACCAGGTGATATATCGCTATGGCTGCCGGTGCATAGTTGCCTCACGGCAGATGCTATCGGAGCCTATATCAATACAATGGGAACGCCGATAGACCACTACCGGCGACGAGTTTACGAATAACGCAGCCCTACTGTGCGAAAAACAAACAAGCAGGAATATTCAAGTCCTGAATTCCCCGTTTGATTATCACTAGATGATTTCGAAACTCAGTTTAAGGTTTACCCTGTAGGAAATAATCTTGCTCCCTTTGACAGTGACACTCTGACTCTGGACGTGAGCAGACTTGATGCCTTTCAGCGTTTTTGCAGCTTTCGCTACACCTTTTGCAGTTGCATCCTCCCAGCTTTTGGAAGAATCAGACAAGATTTCAATTACTTTAAGTACAGCCATGATATTTGATTTTTATAAAAGAATTAAGTACAGTTAATATACATCTGGAAACGGAATTGGTTTATAATCTGGCACATTAGGTTCCAGAAAGGGGAGCGCCGTTGCAGGAGCGGTGCGGTGAGCGGAGTCGAACTGTTTGCTCCTGCGACCACCGCGATTCTATCAGGAATCCTCATTAGGAATCCTCTTTGTTGCAGGAGCAAACTCCTGCAACGGCCATGGCCGTTGGAAACCTCCTAACCTCCTAAGCATCTAACCTCCTAAGCCCTCATTCAGCCAGCTCCTGCAAACCATCTTTTGCTTGCCCATACTCCGGGTCAAGTCGCAAAGCTTGCTCATACGCGGCTTTTGCCTGATCGTTCTGTCCTTTCAGGTGATAGATCTTGCCTTTATAAAACCAGGCTGCTGGATTTGCAGGATCAATTTCCCCAAGGATATTTATTTCACGCAAGGCTGCATCCAGACTGTCCTTGACCATCAACAGGATACCGGCATTGAGATAGGCTTCCGGATATTGAGCATCTAAAGAATGGATGTGTTTATATATTTCAAGCGCCTCATCTATTTTATCGTTGTTCTGCAGAAAGTAAGCCTTCGCATGCCAGGCCGCCACATTGTTTGGGGCGACTCTGACCGCATTGTCAAAGTACTGGCTGGCGAGAGGATTGTGGGTACGGTCCATCAGATCGCCCAATATCACCCACGCTTCGCTCATGTCAGGATTACGCTCCACGGCGGATTGAAATGCGCCAATAGCCAGATCGGTTTTGCCCTGGTCGCGATAGATCATGCCCAGCATAAAGAGTGCTTCAGGATCACCGGGACGGATTTCCATGATATCAGCAATGGTGCTGAGAGCGGCATCATATTGCTTGAGGATCAATTGAAACTCTGACAATTTGAGTTTTGTATTGATACTGTCAGGATACAGCATCACGACGCGTTGCATGGTCTGCAGAGCCCTGGCGGATTGATAAGAATCCATATAGACATCCGCCAGTAAGTGATGTGCCTTGAGGTTGGTCGAATCGAGTTTCATGACCTGTGCCAGATCCTGGATAGCCTGATCATAGGCCTCGCGTTCGTAGAAGATTTCACTCCGCTTAAGATATAGATTCGGATCATTCGGTGTCGCCTTGATGGCCTCCGTCAATCCGTCAATGGAAGGGTCTCCTGTCAAACCCATATCTCCCGGATGCTCAGCGTTTTTTTTGCAGGCACCTGCTAATACAGTAAAGAGAACGAAAGCCATCAGCCATTGGGTGATGCTTCGAAATTGAGTTAATTCCATAATGCAATAAAACCTGCTAAAACAGCAATTTGTTCTTCAACGTTTATTTCCGGTTGAGAAAAAACTTCATACCCATATTCGCTATATCATCCATGACACTGCCATCTCCGTCTGCGTCAAGAAATCGTTGTAACAATCCCATTTCTTGCTGCTGATTGACCTGGGACTTGACACTTCCGGAAAGCAGATCCCCTATATTTTCAGAGCTCACGGCCTCTTGTTTCCGAGCCTTGCCGAGTGCAGCAAGTACCATGGGTGCCAGTGCAATCATCAATTTGCCTATCTGCGCGGTATCGAGACCGGTAGCTTTTCCAAGCATATCCTGTGTATTCGACTGTTTGCCACCAAGTATATGTTGCAGGATACCTGCTCCGTTGAGTGTGCTCGAATTTGAGGTCTCGCGGCTACCCAGCAGGAAACCTGCCACATCTTCAAGTATACTGCCATCATGATCACGGTCTATAGCAGAGACGAGGGCAGTCGCCCCATCAGGTGTAGCGGCGTTTTTATTCAGCCCGGCCACGAGGGTAGAAATGATCCCGGAAGCTGCAGCTTCAGTCTGTTCGGTTGATTCTGCACCAATGTGCTGGCTTAGTTGCTGAATCAGATTTTCATCAAGTTGGCCTTGTAGGAGTTCTATGACGTTCATAATATGAAGTATTTAAGTTTGAGTTTTAATCTAAGGAAACGATTCGCCCAGATTACAAAGTATCCGGACAGGGTAAGGTAGGGGATTAAAGGGAGGTGGCAAAATAAAGGATTCTGCTGATCCATGATTCCTCTGACCCCCTGCCCCCTGGAAGGGGGAGTTGATAAAAGATTAAGATATATCTGACCCCCTGCCTTCTGGAAGGGGGAGTTGAAGAGATTCAAAGTTCTATCTGACCCCCTACCCCCTGAAAGGGGGAGTTGATGTTCCTAACTCGAAGTAAATTTATTCGTACTCGAATAATATGAATTGTGGAATTTGCAAATGAGACTAATAGCTTGTTTTTTCTTTAAATCGCAAATACCTTAGTTCAGTCATTTTAGCAGCAATTAAACTCAGTGTATTATCGATATCAAAGAGAACTTGTTCATTTGAAAATCTAATAATGTGAAGGCCTAGACTCTCCAGGTTTTCTGTTTTCTCTTTGTCATTAATTTGTTGTTCAGCTTCTTCATGAATCCCCCCGTCGATTTCAATAATGAGCCTCAAAGGGTGGCAGTAAAAATCAACCACATATAGCCACGTCGGGTGTTGCCTTCGGAATCTTCGACCCATTTGATTTTTACGCAAATATTCCCAAAGAAACGCTTCAGCTTTAGTGGGATTTTTCCTTAATTGCCTGGCGATTTTAAAAATAGCAGGTGACGCACCATAGTGCATATCTGTTTTCATAATACTGGTGATTTAGATACCTAAATTACTCCCCCTCCATTTTAAAATCAAGCCCCTTTGTCAAAAAGTATGAATTCAACAATTCAGATTTAATCAACTCCCCCTTCCAGGGGCAGGGGGTTAGGAAGATCAGCTCCCCCTTCCAGGGGGCAGGGGGTCATGAAGATCAAGTCCCCCTTTCAGGGGGTAGGGGGTCAGAAAAATCAATACAATATTCCCCCTCAATTCCCCCTTATTATCTGGCGAAGCCAGAATAACCACTTTACCTCCCTTTTTGGCTCGAAATTTGATATTAAATAAGTTTGTAATCTGTTGTTTAGACCCAATATTTCCCCCAAATGGTGTATAAGACATTCATAATCAGTCTTTTTATTGTTTTCTGGACCAATATTCACGCCCAGGACCAGGTCGCCTATATCCGTAAGTATCAGGATCTGGCCATTGCAGAAATGATGCGCACGGGTATTCCGGCCAGTATAAAACTGGCTCAGGCCATCCTTGAATCAAATTGCGGTCAGAGTGAACTGGCCTGCAAAGCCAATAATCATTTTGGCATCAAGTGTGGAGGTAGCTGGAATGGAAAGGCGTTTCACAAGGAAGATGATGATTACTCAAATGGCCAGCTGGTCAAATCATGTTTCCGTGAGTTTGATTGTGTCCGTGATAGTTATATCGCACACTCCGATTTCCTGGCGGATCCAGGCAAAGCCACCAGGTATGGCTCTTTGTTTCTACTGGATCGTGCTGATTACAAAGGCTGGGCCAAAGGTCTTTCTAAAGCAGGGTACGCAACCGATCCACAGTATGCTAACCGACTCATCGAAATCATTGAAAAGTATGAGCTGTTCCGGTTCGATAACGAGTATGAACATATGCTCGCGTCCGATGCACCTCCATCGTCCGCTGCGGTTCAACTGGTCAAATACACCAATGATGTCAAATATACGCGGGCACTTCAAGGCGATAATGCATTAAGTATCGCTCGACGAAATGAAATGTCAGTCAGCCAGCTGATGCGTTACAATGAAAATATCGCCCGCAAGGATCAGTCATTAGAAGCTGGCGAGAAAGTATACCTCGAACCCAAGAAATCAAAGAACCACGGCAAGCAAAAATATCACATCCTCAAAGAAGGAGAAGATCTGGCAGACCTATCATCATTGTACGGTATCAAGCTTGAGTCACTGCTCAAACGCAATGGGCTGAAGAAAAATGAAGTGCCTGCTCCGAAGCAGAAAATCATGTTGAAGGGAAAAGCAAAGACGGAAGTGCGCACGGTGGATCCCTACGAAGTGCCAGGGAAGAAAAAAACAACTACACAAAAGTCTTCTTCATCTTACGAAGTGAATGCAACACAAAAGGACACTGACCAGAGCATGGCTTCGGTTTCCACTTCACCTGGCACAGTCAGTAAGACCACAACAGGCGTCAAGGAAAGCTTGAGCAGCATGCATACGGTGATGAAAGGAGATACCCTCTACGGCATAGCCAGAACATATGGTTTGTCTGTGAATGATCTCAAAATGAAGAATAATCTGTCTGCTGATACTATTTTCGTGGGGCAAAAACTGATATTTAAATGAAAAGCAGACTCGGTGTACTTAGCATATTGATATCGTCAGCCCTTATGACGGGATCGTCGGTCTTAGCGCAGGGAACAGTTTATTCTATCCTCGGAGGCCTGACCATGAGTACACAGACGGTCAATGGTTTTGAAAAAGACCCTTTCTTACGACTGCATGTTGTAGGTTATATGGAGTCGAGCAGCGAGATCAGTCCCAATGCCCTCTATGCAAGCCTTGGCTATCACACAAAGGGAAGCGCAGTCAATTCAGCTGCTTATTATGATCCCCTTTCAGGAACAGAACAGGCCCGACAGTCAAACTCCATGGAGTTTCACAATCTCTCGCTTGGTTTAGGTGTCAAGCAGCGCAAAGAAGTCGGACCTAATTTCCTAAGCTATGGTTTTGGTGTGCGAGGTGATTTCAATCTGAGCACTGATTTTGGCTACCTGTTTGCAGGACTGGAAGGCACTGAAAGAAATTTTACGTACGGACTTGATTTTAATGTAGGATTTGAATTTCCGATGAGTGAATTGATCAGCACCACCATTGAGTTTGGTTTTTCACCTGACCTCAGCGAACAGATCTACATTCCTTATCAGGATACAGGTTATAATTATGATAACGGTCAGGCGGTGGTCATCCAGGAATCCTCAATCAAGAATATCGTATTTGAAGCAAGAGCCGGCTTCAGGTTCTGGAGAAAAGTTATTTATACAGATTAGCCCCTGATCACTGAACACAATATTGTAATGACTGTTGATCCATTCCAACCTTGGATGCACTGGTTTCTACCATCCGGATGACATCTTCTACACTCGTCTCCTGTATTCGTTCCGGTGGATAGCATACGTTTGATACAACGGATATCGCCAGCACTTTCAAACCAATGTGATGTGCTGCGATCACTTCTGGCACTGCAGACATGCCAACCAGGTCTGCACCTATCCTGTGCAGGTATTCATACTCTGCAGGAGTCTCAAGACTAGGTCCTGCATTGCCTGCATATACTCCTGTATGGATGTTGAGTCCAAGTTTCTCTGCTTGCGTTTTTGCAAAAGCCATCCAGACGCGATCATAGGCATGCATCATGTCAGGAAAGCGCGGGCCCCATTTTTCTTCATTAGGTCCCCTCAGTGGATTGACGCCCATCAGGTTGATATGATCCTTGATGATGACGATGTCACCTCCGTGGTATGCCGGGTTAAGTCCACCAGCTGCATTTGTTGTTACCAGATGTGTGCAACCGATTTCTCGCAATACACGCACCGGTCGCACTACTTCATTCATCTCATGACCTTCATAATAGTGAATCCTTCCAGCAAGAATAGCGACCGGCACATCATTGATCACAGCAAAGGATAATCTTCCTTTGTGCGAGACCACCTTTGGAGAAACCAGATGTGGTACTTCACTGGTGCTGATCTCTTCGATGATGTCTAATGAATTGACCCAACCACCTAAACCTGTACCCAGAATAATCCCGACTTTCGGAATGAAAGGCATTTTGCGTTTTATATAGCTTGCCGCTTCCTGTACTAATTGATATTCATCGGTGTGGATGGGCATCAGTCGATGATCATTGTAACAGGGTTGAGCTCCTGCTGTTCGATGTGCTGCGGTAATTCACGCTCTCTATACTGCTGATCCCTGAGTTGTGGTGTATAACCTGCATCGCGTATAGCTTGTTGAATTCCATTTGCTGTAAAGCGAAATGGTGCCCCAGCTGCAGACACTACATTTTCTTCGATCATGATACTGCCCATGTCATCAGCACCCGCATGCAGGCATATCTGTGCAGTTTGTTTGCCAACGGTGAGCCATGATGCCTGGATATGGGTGATGTTAGGCAACATGATGCGGCTGATAGCAATCATGCGAATATATTCATCAGCGGTGCATTGATTACGCGCGCGTTTTAGTTTTTTGAGTAAGGTGCCATCATCCATAAAGGGCCATGGAATAAAGGCGATGAATCCTACAGAGCCTTTCGGTTTCTCTGCCTGCACCTTTCGGATATCAACCAGATGCTCCATGCGTTCCATCAGGGTTTCGATGTGTCCAAACATCATCGTTGCAGATGTGGTCAATCCGGTGCGATGAGCTGCGCGCATGATATCCAGCCATTCTTGTGCACCGCACTTGCCTTTGGAAATCAGTCGCCGCACTCGGTCATTGAGTATTTCTGCACCAGCTCCGGGAAGCGAGTCGAGACCTGCTGCTTTCAATTCTCTTAACACATCGTCATGGCTCATTTTTTCTAACTGGCAGATGTGTGCTATTTCCGGTGGTCCAAGCGCGTGTAACTTGAGTTGGGGAAATTCACTTTTGAGATTGCGAAACAAATCCGCGTAAAAAGCCAAACCAAGATCCGGATGATGGCCACCTTGCAGAAGAAGCTGATCTCCGCCTAGACGAAATAACTCCTCAATCTTGGGACGATACTCTTCGATGGTGGTGACGTAGGATTCCGCATGGCCGGGGCGGCGGTAGAAGTTGCAGAATTTGCAATTGGCCACACAGACATTGGTAGTATTCGAATTGCGGTCGATGATCCAGGTGACTTTATTGCCCGGCACCATTCGCTGACGCAATTGATGGCCAACAAAGATCAGCGAAGATGTAGGGGCATGCTGAAAAAGGGCTAAACCTTCTTCTGCCGTCAGAAACTCCTGCCGGAGTGCTTTTTCAAGTAGGGATTGTACCATGATCTGTGTCTGAAACAAAGATAATGGAAGAATGATGTAACCTCGGGGCAATAAATGCGTGAATTTGCTTGCCAGGCTGGGCCATGCAGGAAAATGGGATTATTTTTTCGATTTGCCACCAAATCTGTATCCTAGCCTGAGATTAGTAGCAACCTGAATCCGATCATAATATTGGACATAATTTGAAACAAAGGAATGCACCAAACCAAAATTAAAATCGAAGCTTATACCACTTGGAAAATTTCGTTGAAAGCCCCATAGTACTCCTGCCTGGTTGACCAATTGATTTCCTAAGTAATCTCCGGTCTGAGAGTACCGACCCTGGTAAAACAAAGAGAAGTAGTTTCCGCTGTTGTGGGCAGAATATTTACCTTTTTTAAATCTATCCAATATGTTGTAATACGTCCTTAATTCGGTTTTAAAGGATGGAGTAGGGTAGAAAGTATAACCACTATTTTCATAACCAGGTCCTAGAACCAGAGCATCCATATAGGTTTCGAAGTGAAGCGTAGTGCTCAAGCCTAGTTTTTGTTCGTAAGAAAAACCTGGCATCAGCAGGTTGACTTTAAACACATTGGTAACGCGGCCTTGTATTGGTTCTATCTGGGTGAAGCCGGTTTGAAAAGTAATAATCATCAGACATAAAGTAATGGCAGCAATGAAATTTTTCATGTTTTTCAGGATTTGGAAATAATTGAGGAATCATTTGTTTCATGGACACCTCGATGGTCCTTTGGGGTTGGGTCGAAACCGGACTTCTCTGATAACATATTCAATCTTGATATCTTGCTATTGAGATTCCACACTGATCAGCAGGTTCTTTCTGAGCTGAAACATTTCATCGAGGCTCATTCTGGTTTGTTGCGCACAGATTCCAATAAAATGCACTAATAAATTACTTAAGTCGTTATATATCAGATATTTATATTAAATTAAACGTAGTTAATGCAAACTGTCATTGCCTCAAGTTGGAATTCCACACAGCCCTATATGTCTTCCCCATGGCCATATCCCTTAAAACATTTGATTTATCAGCTAATTACCCTATATTTGCACCGCGAATAATTGACAGAGGGAACAGAAGTTCCCTCTTTTTATTGTATGTCACAGAACACAGCAGCCCAACATCTGGAATCATTGATCCGGTCCGCCTTTGAAGAAGGGCGATGCGGGGAGTACTACATTGTTGACCTTGTAGTAGCTCCAAACCACCACATTGGCGTGTTTATCGATGGCGATGAAGGGGTCAGCCTGGATACCTGCACACAGATCAGCAGGATCCTGGAGTCGATCCTGGATGCGGAGCCCACACTGGGAGGTATCTACGAACTGGAGGTATCTTCTCCTGGAGTAAGCCGCCCCCTGAAGTTTCTGAGACAATACCTTAAACACGTCGGCAGGACGCTAAAGATCAAATTAGTCAGCTACGAACAGATTGAAGCAGTCCTGACATCTATCGGCACTGATTCGATCCAGGTAGAGATCAAGCCCCAGGACAAGAAAAGTCTTCCTGAGGCGAGAGAGATTCCTTTTGAAGAGATTAAAGAGGCGTATGTGACTGTTCAATTCGGCAAGAAATAGCAAGGGGCAAGGAGCAAGGGGCAAGGAGAAGAGTGAAAGTGAAAAAAGGCTAAAGAGGCTGAATGGGCGAAAGAGGCCAAAAGCATATAAAAAGATCGATGATTGCATGCAGTGCTGGCCGCCGATTTAAAGTGGGGTTTTAACCCCTAAGAGAGGAAGAGTGAAAGCAGCATAAGCCTAATAAGCCAAAAAATAAGCCATAAGCAACAAATAAACTCATCAACAATCAACATATCAACATATCAACTCATCAACAATCAACTAATCAAATGATTTTAAACCATAGGAGATCATGAATCTAATCGAATCATTTTCTGAGTTTAAGGCCGGAAAAAATATTGACCGCCCCACCATGGTAAGGGTGATGGAAGACGTATTCCGCACGCTGATCAAGAAGAAATATGGCTCTGACGAGCATTTTGATATCATCGTTAATACCAATGGTGACCTTCAGCTCTGGCGCGTACGAAAGATCGTACCGGATGGTGAGGTCATGGACGAAGCAGGACAAGTATCCCTTTCCGAAGCCAAGAGTATTGATGACAGCTATGAATTAGATGAGGATTGCTACGAGGAGCTGACGCTGGAGGACTTTGGCCGCAGAGCGATCATGGCTGCCCGTCAAACACTGGTGTCCCGAATCATGGAACTCGAGAAAGACGAAGTGTTCCAACGCTATAAGGACAGAGAAGGTGAAATCATCCTGGGTGAAGTACAACAGATTCTCAAGCGTGAGATCCTGATCCTCGATGACGCGACTAATAATGAACTCCTGCTGCCCCGTACAGAAATGATCCGCGGTGATTATTTCAAGAAAGGCGACATGGTCCGTGCGATCATCAAGCGGGTAGAAATGAAAAACAACAACCCGGTCATCATCATCTCCAGGACGGACAATATGTTCCTCGCTAAACTGATGGAACAGGAAGTGCCTGAGGTCGAAGATGGATTGATCACAATCAAGAAGATCGTTCGCCTGCCAGGTGAGCGCGCCAAGGTTGCGGTTGAATCATATGACGACCGCATCGATCCCGTAGGTGCCTGTGTAGGTATGAAGGGATCACGTATTCATGGCATCGTCCGTGAGTTGAGAAATGAGAACATTGATATTGTCAATTATACAAATAACCTCACGCTGTTCATCCAGCGGGCTTTGACGCCTGCTAAAGTGTCCAGCATTGAGATTAATACAGAGACTAAGCGTGCAAGCGTCTACCTCAAACCTGACCAGGTTTCCCTGGCCATCGGTAAAGGTGGATCAAACATCAAGCTGGCGAGCTGGCTCACAGAATATGAAATCGACGTATTCCGGGATAGTGCTGATGCCGAACTGGAAGATGTGGATCTCGATGAATTTGCAGATGAGCTCGAGCCATGGATCATCGATGAACTAAAAGGCATCGGTTGTGATACGGCAAGAAGCGTTCTGGCCCTCAATAAAGAAGAGTTGGTCAGACGTACAGATCTGGAAGAAGAGACAGTCGATGAAATTTTACGGATATTTACAGCCGAATTTGACGAAAGCTGATTTGAATCTCTCCGGAATCAATCTCCAGTGAGGGAGGAAGCCGGAGGAGGTGTGTTAGAACCTAAGTACCCAATATGTCGCAAAGACTTGTTAAAGTAGCAAAAGAATTAAACGTCGGTACGGACAGTATCGTGGAATACCTTTCTAAGAAAGGGTTTGTGATCGAAGCCAAGCCGACGAGCATGATTTCTGATGAGATGCATAACCTGCTCCTTCAGGAATTCAGCGGTAACATTGCCATCAAGGAACAAGCTGACAGTATGGTCATAGGTACAAGACCAGCAGTAAAACCTGCTGAAGTCATAGCACCGGTTGTCCCAGAACCTCCTAAAAAGGAAGCTCCCCCTGTTGTCGTAGCGCCACCTGTCTCCACTGTCAAGAAAGCTGAAGTGGAAGAGCAGGACAAGCCTAAAGTCAAAGTTGTAGGTAAGATCGATCTCACGCCAAAGGTCCCTGAAACGAAACCCATCGTTGAAGAAAAGCCTGTTGTCGTAGAGCCTGTCAAAGAAGTAGTTGAAGCTCCTCCTGTAGCGCCTGTTGTTCCGGAAAAGGAAGTAGATGAATTAGTCAGGGCAGAAGCTCCACAGCTACAAGGCCTGAAGATCATGGGTAAGATTGATACCCAGAAATTCGATACAGCCAAGAACAAGAAAGTAGAGAAAGAAAAAGAAAAGGAGAAAGAAAAAGCAGCCGCGAAAGCGAAGAAGGATAAAGAATCCAAACCACTTGCTTCCTCCGATACAAGTACCTCCCAGAAGCGGAAGAGAAAACGTAAGAAACTTGCTTCAGATACCCCATTTGCGGGTGGCGGAGACGGAAGGCCGAGACCTGCTACCGCTGGTACAGGTGGTACCGCCGGAACAGCCGGTACAACCGGTGGAGCCCGTAAAGCTCCAAGTCGTTTTGGTCGAGATGAACTGAAAGAAGTCTCCAAGAAGGAGATCGATGATCAGATCAGAGCAACCATGGCCCGCTTATCCGGAGGGAAGAGCAGGCGCCAGAAAATCAGAAGAGAATCAAGAAAAGATAAAGTCGATCGTCAGGAATTAATCAATGCTGCCGAGACAGATACCAAATTACAACTCACCGAGTTTGTATCGGTTTCTGAGCTCGCGAGCATCATGAGCATACCGGTGACGGATGTCATCATGACCTGTATGAACCTTGGTGTCATCGTTTCGATCAACCAAAGGCTTGATGCAGAAATCATCGAACTCGTTGCCGGCGAATTCGGCTTTGAAGTAGAATTTATTTCTGCCGAAGACCAGGTGCTGTTTGAAGAGGAGGAAGATGATAACCCAGAGGATCTCAAACCACGTCCGCCGGTTGTAGCTGTCATGGGTCACGTCGATCACGGGAAGACTTCCCTTCTCGACTTTATCCGGAGTGCTAACGTAGTCAGCGGTGAAGCAGGGGGTATTACCCAGCACATCGGTGCCTATGAAATGGAAGTGAAACCAGGCAAATCCATCACCTTCCTGGATACACCGGGTCACGAAGCCTTTACGGCGATGCGTGCACGGGGAGCCAAGGTGACGGACATAGCTGTCATCATCGTTGCCGCAGACGATAATGTGATGCCACAAACCCGGGAGGCGATCAGCCACGCCCAGGCAGCGGGTGTTCCGATCGTTTTCGCTATCAATAAAGTTGACAAGGCAGGAGCCGATCCGGAGAGGATCAAGCAAGAACTCTCAAGGATGAATCTCCTCGTCGAAGACTGGGGAGGAAAAATCCAGTCAGCCGACATATCCGCTAAAACAGGTCTCAACGTAGAAAACCTCCTGGAGAAAATTATTCTCGAGGCAGAAATGCTCGATCTGAAAGCTAATCCGGATCGCCTCGCGACAGGAACCGTGATCGAAGCATCCCTTGATAAAGGCCGTGGTTATGTGACCAAAATGCTGGTGCAGAAAGGAACACTCTCCGTAGGTGATATCATCGTGTGCGGAGAATACAGCGGTAAGGTGAAAGCCATGTTTAACGAGCGCGGCAAAAAAGTAAAAGACGTAGGTCCTTCAGCACCGGTCCTCGTGTTAGGTCTCAACGGTGCACCTCAGGCAGGTGAAAAATTCCGTGAGTTTGACAACGAACAGGATGCCCGTGCTGTAGCAGCTTATCGCGGACAGATCAACCGTGAGCAAACCAACCGGGCGAGTAAACGTATTTCACTTGATGAAATCGGACGCCGTCTGGCTCTGGGTAGCTTCAAGGAACTCAACCTCATCATCAAGGGTGACGTGGATGGATCTATCGAAGCTATGGCGGATTCATTGCAGAAACTTTCTATCGAACGTATCCAGGTCAATATCCTTCACCAGGCCGTTGGTCAGATCGTCGAATCAGATGTACTTCTTGCTTCCGCTTCGGATGCGATCATCATTGGTTTCCAGGTTCGTCCTTCACTTGCTGCAAGAAAACTGGCGGAGAAGGAAGGCGTCGAAATCAAGCTATACTCGATTATCTACGAAGCGATCAATGAGATCAAGGCGGCTATTGAAGGTATGTTGGAGCCCACCAAGGAAGAGAAGATCCTCGGACAGGTGGAAGTACGCGATGTCTTCAAGATCAGCAAGGTGGGTACTGTCGCCGGATGTTTTGTCCTGGAAGGTAAGGTGTCACGTAACAACCATATCCGTGTCATCCGGGATGGTATCGTAATCTATCCGACCAAGGAAAATGCCCACGGTGAACTTTCCACGCTCAAACGCTTTAAAGATGATGCCAAGGAAGTGAAAGCTGGTCTCGAATGCGGTCTGACGATCAAGAACTATAATGATATCAAAGTAGGTGATATCATCGAGGTATATGAGATCAATGAGATCCGCGGTAAACTCGATTCCTGACATAACACTTTCTAAAAAGCAGTTTGAGTCACTGCATCAGTGGCTCGAACAGAAGGCAGGTCAGTACAATCATCCATCCTTTATCGGAGAGGACCCTATTTCAGTGCCCCATCGCTTTTCGAAGCTCCAGGACATTGAGATTGCAGGCTTTTTTGCAGCGATCATGGCCTGGGGACAACGCAAGACCATCATCAACAAGGCCAATGAACTGATGGGGCTGATGGATGATGCACCATTTGATTTTATCAGGCATCATACCGAGAAAGACCGCAAGCGATTCCTTTCCTTCAAGCACCGTACATTACAGCCCGACGACATCCTTTTTCTTGTCGAAGTATTGCAGCAATATTATCTGAAGCACGAAAGCCTTGAGGATGCATTTGCAAAACATCTCACGATAGCGGATGATGATGTATACAATGGACTGGCTGGATTCTACGAGATGGTCTTTGATCAGCCGTGGATACTGGAGCGTACACGCAAGCATATCGCTACTCCAGTCAGAAAATCAAGCTGCAAGCGATTGAATATGTTTCTCCGTTGGATGGTCAGGTCAGATGATCAAGGTGTTGATTTTGGCCTTTGGAAAAACATTGCATCATCACAACTCATCATTCCGCTCGATCTTCATGTCGGTAATGTCGCTCGTCAATTGCAATTGCTTTCGAGGCCTGTCAATGACTGGCAGGCTGCCAAAGAGTTGACGACGATGCTTAAAAGATTTGACCCGGAGGATCCGGTAAAGTATGATTTTGCTTTATTTGGGTCGGGGATCAATCCATCACATCTGTAGACTTCATCCCATATGCCAGATCACCTGCATCTCCTAAGCCGGGAACGATATAAGATTTAGCAGTCAGTTCTTCATCTTCGGCGATGATCCAGATGGTGGCATCCGGGTATGCAATGCTGACATATTCAAGTCCTGCACTTGAAGCCACTACAGCCACAATGTGGATTTCTTTTGGAGTACCATATTCTGCCATTAATGCCTTAAGGGTTTTAATCATACTGGAGCCGGTAGCTAACATCGGATCACAGAGGATCAATACTTTTCCTTCCAGATCAGGGCAACTGATATATTCAAGACTGACCTCGAAGGTGCCGTCCTTGTGATGCTTTCTGTAGGCTGAAACAAAAGCATTTTCGGCATTGTCAAAAATGGATAGCAGCCCTTCATGCATAGGTATGCCTGCACGCAGGATAGTGCCTAGCACGATCTGGTCACTTAGCTTATGACAGTCTGCAACACCTAGAGGAGTGGCTGTTTTGATGGCCTCATACCTGAGTTTTTTACTGATCTCATACCCCATGATCTGGCCTAGCCGTTTCAGGTTCATTCGAAATAGGACCGGATTGAGTTGTATCACCTCATCCCTCAATTGCTGGAGGTAATCATTGGTGATGGAGGCTGTAGAAGATAGATTGATGACCACGGGAGTATAGAATAGTAACCCCCCAAGATAATGAATGCCCAAGGATGATGCCCGTGGAATGCAGTTTTTTTTGACTTTTTAAGGCATTTACCTCATAAAATCTGGTTTTAGGTTTTAAAAACCCCCTATCTTCCGACAATGAAATGGGGTAATCTATCGGTTCTCTTGATTGGGTTATGCGCTTTGGGTGCAGGTCATGTTAATGCCCAATCCATCGTTCAGCCCAAGCAACTGGATTATAGCTCCATGGGTATCCTCTACAGTAAGGAGAAAGTTTTTGAATTGAGACCGCATTCCAACGGAGGAGCGATCTCTATGCAGTTTGGAAATATCAAGACCTTTTATAAAACGCATTTCTATCAGTTTGATCTGGGATTCCTGAAGCATCCAAAGGAATACAGGCAATCCGTCACCTTCAATTCGAGCAATCCATTCGCACGGACTTCCAACAGCTACACCTATGGAAAGCAGAATTATTTCATGGTCCTTCGTGGCGGTGTCGGCAAGAAAATTTATTTCTCAGAAAAGGCCAAGCGAAAAGGTGTCGCTGCAGGGGTAAGTTATGAACTCGGTCCATCTATCGGATTACTGATTCCTTATTACCTGGAACTGTCCAGGATCGAAGATGGTGGATCACAGGATTACATTTCCACCGAAAGGTATAGTGAAGAAAACGCAGATGTCTTCCTTGATAATTCTAAGATAATCGGACCAGCGTCTTTCTTCAAAGGCTTCGGCAATATCTCAGCCATACCTGGTGTGCATGCAAGACTCGGCGCGCATTTCAGCGTCGGTGCTTTTGACAAATACGTCAAAGCCTTTGAGATGGGCATCATGATTGATGCCTTTGTCAAACCCGTTCCCATTATGGTGATTGAAAACAATTCGCCTGCTTTTATCAATGGATATATTTCTTTCCAGATCGGAAAAAGACAGTAGGCAGGGAGATTTAAAAAAAAAGTAGAGACGCGATAAATCGCGTCTCTACTTTTTTAAATCTCCTTGCTGTTTACCTTTTTAGAAAACCACCAATAAAACGGAACACCGGAAAGAATCAGCAGCATGCCCAAAATCGCTTCGCGCGGTTGCGTCACGATCGTATTGACCAGCAAGCCGATGCAGAAGAGAATGAAAATCGCCGGTACATATGGATAGCCCCATACCTTATAAGGCCTGTGCGCATCAGGCATTTTTCTGCGCAGGATGAATACACCTGCTGCAGTCGCGCCATAGAAAATGAACACTGCGAAGATCACCATGTCCGTAAGCTGATCAAATGATCCGGAGAAGACTAAGAGACAAGCCCATAGGCATTGGATCCAAACTACATTGGCAGGCACATGCGAGGAATTGAGCTTTGACATAAACTTGAAAAACAAACCCTCCTTTGCCATCGCATAATACGGCCGCGCACTTCCGTAGATCGTGGCATGTGTACATCCAAGTGTAGTGATCAGGATGAGGATAGAGATGAACATGACGCCGCCACTTCCCCATATCGCTTTGATGACTTCTATCGCTGCAATCTGATTGCCCGCGGCATGTATGCCTTTGAGGGTGTCAATCGGAAGAATCGACATATAGGTGATGTTGACGATGAGGTAAATGGCAATCACCAGAAAAACACCAATCGCAATTCCCCTCGGAATATTTTTATTAGCATCCTTTACTTCTCCGCCAATGTATCCGATCGAAGACCATCCCTGGTATGCCCAGAAGGCAGCCAGCATCGCGGTAAATAAAGCACTGATGGTAATGGGTTTGTCAACCGGAGTGGCAAATTCAAAACTACGTGTGATATCCGATTGGGAACTCGTCAGTCCAAAAATGACAATCGTAGCCAGACCGATATACACCAACCACAGGATGATGTTGCTGAGCGTAGCACCCGACTTGATACTTTTGGTATTGATGATACTGAGGATGATGATCAAGGCTACTGCCGTGAGTTTGGTTGAGAGATCAGCAAACGGATAGAAGACACCACCGAGTGAAACTTCTTCAAGTTGGGGTAAAATGGGAGGTATGTTGACTACAGATTGCAATGACTGTGCAAATACATAAGCCAGGGATGAAATGGCAGCAGTCTGAATGACTGAAAAATTAGCCCAGCCAAACATAAAGGACAGGAACCGGTTGTAGATCTTTTTAAAATAGGAATATTCACCACCCGTATCCGCCAGCATCCCCGCGATCTCTGCATTGCTGAGAGCCCCAAACAATGTGACCAGGCCACCCAGGATCCATGCGATGAGCACCCATCCGGACGAATTGAGCTGGTCCGCCATTGGAGCGACTTTCTTATAAACTCCGGATCCAATGATATTGGCGACAATGAAGACAATGACATAGCCCAGACCCAATGAACGGATCAGGCTTGAATGTGACGTAGTACTCATACACAGAAATAAGTGGTGGTGAAAAGATATTCAGGTAAATGTAATGATTCGGCCTGTAGTGATCAGTGCTTATGCCTGCGTTTTTTCGTCATGCCACCAACCGTATCTTTTACACTGTGCATGACCAGAAAGGCATTCGGATCAATCCGGTGCACTTCCTTCTTGAGCCGGCTGATTTCGAGACGGGTCAGGACGGTATAGAGGATGTTGGAGTCAAAATGTTTCTCACCTGTTTTTCCAAATCCACGCTCTCCTTTAAAGACTGTAACTCCGTAATTCAACTCCAGGGAGATCATTCGTTTTATTTCTTCTGCTTTGATGGAGACGATAGTCACGCCCGTGTATTCCTCAATGCCTTCCAATAAGAAATCAACTGTTTTGGAAGCAGATAAATACGTCAGCATGGCATACAAGGCTGTTTCGATGTTGACGAGATAGGCGGCAAATGAAAAAACAATCACATTGATGATCAGGATGATGTCACCGATAGATAATCCTATACGCCTGCTGAGTGCTATGGCAAGTACCTCAGTACCATCAATCACAGCCCCACCTCGTATAGCTAATCCGATTCCTGTGCCCAGGAAAAACCCACCAAAGACGGCAATTAAGAGTTTGTCATTAGTGATTTCAGGATAAGGTACAAACGCAACCACAATGGACAGGGCAATAATCGCTAACACAGCTTTTATAGTAAAAGCCTTTCCGATGACCCTCAGGCCTAAGATTAAAAAGGGAAGGTTGACCAACAGCAACAATACAGAAAGAGATACACCTGTAAGCTTGGCCAGCAAAAGGGAAATACCTGTCGCTCCACCATCTAAAAATCCATTGTTTAATAAGAATCCCTTCAATCCGAATCCGGCTGAAATAACACCAATGAATATCAATCCAAAGTCGATCACCAGTCCCCAGGCCAGTTCTTTCAATTCGTACCAGCCTTTTGCAAGGTCATAGTCAGAATAATGTCCTATAGGGTCCCCGTTCTTCGCTTTTGGGTTGAGTATCGTACGGATGATAAACTTGCTCAGCCTCGGTTTCATTGTAATGGACTATTAAATACGAATGTGTAGATAGGTTAGGTAGTAAGATAATAAAAAAAACCTATGTCAACATCCAGTTGGCAGCGTAGTCAGAGGAGAATAACTTGTTAGAAAAGAATCAGCTTAGTTTTTCCTTTTCAGCTTTAAGCTCCTTCAATTTATTTTGGAGCAGTTTGTAAAGAATAGGCAGAACCGACACAAAGATGATCCCCACGACAATCAATTCGAGATCATCAGTGAGATCATAGTCAAACTGGCTCAGCAATAACTGATGCAGATAACGGCCGGCCAGCATCATGCTGAATACCCAGACGAAAGCACTGATAATAGAGATCGCGGAAAATTTTTTCTTGTCCATCTGGACGATGCCCGCTACGATAGGGGCGAAGGTTCTAACGAAAGGAAGAAAGCGCGCCATGAAGATGGCACTGGCACCATGTTCCTCATAGAATATCCTTGCCTGCTGCAGGTATTTTTGTTTAAAGTACCAGCGGTCTTTCCAGGAATACATCGCCGGACCAATCTTTTTTCCAAACCAATATCCGACCTGATTGCCCAGGATCGCAAATACAGATATCAACACCATGATCAAGACAAAGGGAACATTGAAAAACCCCACCTCAAGGTCACGCCACATGATGCCGGACACAAACAGCAATGAATCACCGGGCAGGAAGAAACCCATGAATAAACCAGTCTCTGCAAAAACGATCAGGAGGATGATCCATACGCCACCATTAGCTACATACCACTGCGGCTGAAGTAAGGAATGCCAGTCAAATTCAGTCATCTATTGTCCTCTTGTTTAATTCTACGCGTGGTCGCAATATCTTAAATGTTATCGGGATTTTCACATTTCACACCAGGAATGGAATAATCGCCTTACGCTCAGGAGGATAGTTATTGAATTTTTCCTTATACCACCGGTGATGGGAGAGCGCCCTGGGGATGAGATTGGCTGATGTCCAGATAAAAAAGGTCAATGCAGGCAAATTCCAGCACAGGATCGCAAAGCCCAGCCATTCGATCAGTTCACCAAAGAGATTCGGACAACTGATATACCTGAACAATTTTGATTGCGGGATCACATAGTGTGTTTCATTGGGTTTGCGCAGATGGATCAGTTCGTTGTCTGCCTTCCAATTGATAGCAAGCCCGATGAAAAACAAAGCGGATCCGATGATAAACCGGATATCCAGAAACCAATCCTGTGGATAGTCCGCAAAGTATTTGAAATAGTAACCAAGTGAAAATCCATTCATCAGGTTAAAGAAGATGGCGGAGGCCACGATCACCAGTGGCATTGATTTGCCCCGCGTATGCAGGCGGAATGGAAAGATGAGTGTCCTGTTGATGTAATGTAAACAGAACAAACCAATCATCGTGAGCGTGATCGACGTCTGAATATCCAATGAGGTGATTGTAAAAGTGAGCACAAGGATCAGGACTGGAGCTTCCATCAGGATCCATCCTAACCGGTTATTGATCTGCGGCCCCCACTTGGCTGAGGTGTGTCGCCCATAGGGTGCAGTGATACGGAGGAGTAAGATAAATACGATAAGGGCAATGGCGATCCAGGAAAAAAGTATCGTCTGGTATGTTTGGTAAGAAATCAAGAGAGTGAGCATGTAATAAAGAGAGGTGGATTTGATAAATAGCCAGCGTGATGTGGCCCCAATAGTTAACCAAGATATCCATTTTCACTAAACCATGACCAGGTGTCAGTCAGTGATTCACGCAGTGGCCTGGAAGTATAGTTTAATTCAGTTTTAGCTTTTGTACAATTTATATGACGATTCCCTTCGGCTACCGCGACCAGGGCTTCATTTGTATACAATGGCTCAGCATTAGTCATTCTGGCGAAAACTTTTATAAACGGCAGACCGATCCAACCTAAGATAGTGGGTAATGCGATGGGCTTATTTTTATGACCTGAAACTTCAGAGAGTATCTGCCCAAATTCGGAGAGACTATGCCAACCCCCACCGAGCAGGTATGCTTCACCACTCCGGCCCATGGTGAGTGCATTGACAATCGCGTGGGCGACATCGCGACCATCACAAAAATCAAAACCACCCTTGAATACAAAAGGTAATTTGCCGGTAGACATATTGATGATCGCCTGACCCAGTTTCGATGGTTTGAAATCATAAGGACCGACGACTGAAGTCGGATTGACCACTAACACCTCCATGTCAGGAGATGCATAGGAGAGAGCGAGCGCCTGGCCGTCTCTTTTCGAACGATCATAAGCAAAGGTGTTATCACCAGCAGGCGCGCGTTGCTCATCCATGATTTCAGAGAGCGGATGTTGTGAATAAGCATGCACTGAACTAATGTGAATCACCCTTTTTATTCCGGCAGCTTTAGCCGCCTCCATGACATGTCTTGTACCTGCTACATTGGTGCGATCCACAAGCCCTTTCATATCTCCATCAATCGATATGAGGGCTGCTGCATGGATCAGGGCATCGCAGGATTCCATCAGTTGCTTCAATGCAGTCGTGTCATCAAGATGCCCCTGGATTTTTTCTACATCTAAACCATCTAGTGATTTGGTGTCATGTCCTCGGACTAAAGCCCTCACCGTATGTCCTCTGTGCAGCAATTCACGGACGATCACGCCGCCGATATGACCGGTGGCCCCGGTGATGGCTACTTTCATGGGTGTAATTTAGGAAAAGGCATTTTTATTGTTTAACAAACCGTGAGACATACACCGTCTTAAGATCTGTATCACGAAGCTGTACATAAAACAAACCTGGAGCTAACCCTGATGTATCGATGCTGCCGTTTAACAACGCTCCTGTCTGCATCATTTGTCCGCTCATGGAGTAGATGGAATAGGTGAGTTCTTCTGCAGACGTATGGATGGAGATATAGTTGCTCACTGGATTAGGATAGATCGTCCACAATGGATCGGGTATCGATTGATCTGCAAGGATGAGTTCATCAAAGAGCCATTCGTAGCAATCAGGATATTCTCTGGCCCAGAACCACTCACTATGTGCGCCATCAGGTTCGCTGAGGAAATACATTTCACTTTCATCTTGTCCGGCATCAATGAGCGCGTCATACATCGCCATCATATCCGCGATGATGGTTGCGCTTTCATTCTGGCCGGCAACAAAATACACCCGAAGGTCTTGTGTGATGCCTTTGGCCTGCAGATGAATGAAAGACGAATCTGAAAACCAGAATGCGGGTGAGAAGATCCCCACTTTGCTGAATATATCCTGATGTTCGATCGCAGCAAACATAGATATATTGGCACCTAGCGAGCTTCCGGCAATCGCTGTGTATTCACGACCTGGCAAAGTTCGGTAAGTGCTGTCAATAAATGGTTTTAAAGTAGTGGCGAGGAAACTAGCGTACGCTTCTCCATCACCTCCCCCATAGTTTGGATTGACCCAGGGAGAGTATTCATCTATCCGTTCGCCACCCCCATTGTCAATACCCACTACGATAGCGCCATAGTCTCCGGTGTCAAAGAGATCATTCATGGATTCATCAATTTTCCATTCGCCTGAAAAACTCGTCAGTATATCAAAGAGATTCTGGCCATCCTGCATATAGATGACAGGATATCTTTTTGTAGTGGTGGCATAATCAGGGGGGAGGTATAGCCATACTCTTCGCGAACGGTTGAGTTGTGGAATATAAAAATCTTCATCCAGGATCTCGACATTTGGTTCTGTGGTATGCACCCCACCGGGATTATCCTCCCATCCTGCGATGGTGAAAGATGTATTTTGAAGGCCTCCGGCATAATTATAAGTACGATTTGGGATGTAAGTGCCTTGTGCAGTTCCTTCTACGTTTGCCCAACTACCACGGGTGAATTTAAATTCGAGCAGACCCGGAGATGGAGAGAATGTGATCGAATAAGTGCCGTCCTGAAGATCAGTCAGGATATAAGCAGGGTCACCGGGATCCCAGCCATTGAAACTACCGGCGATGAAGATATCAGCATCTGGAGGCGTGGAAGATGGCACAGAGCTGACCTTGATGGTGAGTTGTGCATGTATAGATGTCATGCTTAGGATCATAAGCATGGAAACCATCCATTCAATACGCATGCTTCTGAACATTGATCGCGCTATCATGATATCCGGATTTGATAGCTCAAATGTAGCATTACTATAGCATGTGCAATGCAGAAAGAGGAGAGGAAAAAGTACGGACAGGACGCGTCCTGTCCGTACTTTTTCCTCTCCTCTTTCTGTCCCTAAGCGATCTTCCAAAGAGCAATCTCAAATAAAAAAAAGAAGGTACGGACAGGACGCGTCCTGTCCGTACCTTCTTTTTTTATCTCCAATGGATGGATATCTATTTTATTTTCATTATCCTTCTTATAATCCTGTGATCATCAAACTGGATAGATATAAAATACATACCATCAGGCAGGAATGGCATTTTTACAATAAGATCCATCAAGATTACCGTTCAATTCAACATGCCCGTTAGTAGGATTTGGATACAATATGATTTCACTTACCTCTTCAGGATCACCAACCGCCACAAAACATGCCAGCAAAACTTCATCTACCGAATTGCAGCCAACTGCATTGTTGGAAATCGAAGATGCACCACCGCCCGCAAGGAAATTGCAAAGGCTTTCAATCGCGCAGTCAGACAACGCTTCACAATTTTCGATGGCTACATCTGCAATGGTCTGTGGATCGACGTTGCTTAAACTACTGATATCTGATAACATAACATTGTTGAACATCCGAAGCGTACCTCTTAGGGCAGTCAGGGAATCAAGCCCCTCGAGTGAAGTGAGGTTTTCATTGTTGATAATCTGCACCAGTCCTCGGATGGAACGTACAGAATCTAATCCTGTCAAATCAAGGAGTGATCCATTGCCGGAAACATTCAGGGAGCCGATGGAATCTAAAGCGATGGTTAAAGGAAATGACATCAGGTTTGGATTTTCTGCAACATTATAATCACCAAGAATGAAATTTAGCGAATCCAGCCCCAGGACATCTATGAGTGAATTGTTACTAATCAGCGTGAAATTTCCAAGAATTGAATCCAGAGCTACTAATCCGGACATCCTTTCCATAGATGTGTTACTCTGGATATTCAGGTCCCTCCCGATCGTTTGTAGGGAATCCAGACCCGCGAAGTCATCAATTGAAAAATTGCCAATGACATTGAAGGAGCCCCCGATAAATCTTAAGGAGTCAAGGCCCAGTAGGTCCTGCAGTCCAGGATTTTCAGCCACGACGAAATTACCCAGGATAGAATCAAGCCTCAGGTCACCGAAGTTAGTCAGGTTATCATTGTCACGTATATCCACATTGCCTTTGACCAGATGAAACCTGCCGGCTCCTTGCATAGACGTCATACCACCATTATCCCCGACCATGAAATTATGCTTAATGCAATGCAATGAATCAAGGCCGGTCAGATCAGAGAGCGATGAATTGCCTTGCAGCGAAAAATTGCCGATCACGGAATCCACTGCAATACCTATCAGATTTTGTAATGAGGGATTGGATTCTATTTCAATATCCCCACCTACAAAGTCAAGTGAATCCAAACCAAGGAAGCTCTCCAGGCTGTTATTTTCGCGAATGATAAAGCTGCCCAGGATGGAATCCAGCCTTAGATCCCCCATCGTTTGCAGACTTTCATTGACACTGATGTCAACGTATCCATTGACACGATGAAACCGATCAGCACCGGACAAATCGATGAGACCGGGATTGTCCAGTATAGATAAGTTGGATTTAATACAATGGAGTGAGTCCAGGCCGGTCAGGTCTGAAAGTGACGGATTGAATTGTATCAGCAGGTTGCCGAGGATGGAATCAACACGTAAGCCGTTCAAATTCTGAAGTCCCTCGTTGAACAGAATTTCAACATTACCGGAAGCGAAGTCCAGAGAATCGAGTCCCACAAGGTTTTCCAGCACAGGATTTTCAAGAATGACCAGATGGCCTCCGATATATTTCAGGGAATCAAGCGCTTCTATAGTTTGCAGGGAGGGGTTAGAGGCAATCGCGAAATCTCCAAAAATGGAATCTAAAGTCAGGCCTTCGAGGCGCTGTAGCGAAGTGGCCGCAGTGATGACCAGATCACCCCCGACTGATTGGATGACATCTAATCCATTTAGAAAAACAATATCATCGCCAAGGATAGTCAGGTCCCCGATGATTGCATTACAGCCCGGATAATCGGTTGTGAAATTGTCAATTGACGCTTGAGTACCAAATACAATTCCCTCGGGAAGACAAGGTTGTGTGCCCTGGCTGAAAAGTGAAGTGTGTAGGCTGAAGGCGAGGAGGGCTAGGAAGAATGTGTTTTTCATAAGAAATGGTTTTTGTGTTTCAGTGAATTTAGAATAGTACAAAGGGGAGAGGACAGGGCACAACGTCCTGATCCTAAGAGGGATGCTCAAATATAGGCTTTTCTTATGAGTAAAAGTTATATATGTTGCTCCTTAAGCAGAGTGGTATCATTTCGGGGAGGATTCCCAGGTAGGACATCTTGGAAAACCATCTTCAATTTGATTGCTTTTTGTCAAAAAAAAAGAGGCTCTTGTGGAGCCCCTTTCTATAAATGGTATTAACCTTTATTCAATGGATTACCTTCTTGCCGGAGCAGGACGGTGAATGCTGGTAGATCTGCCTCTGCCCATCTTCGGATTACTCAATCCTGATGTTCTGACCGTCATATCCGCCAGTTGTGCACTCATCGGGTAAGGATGTTCAGTGACGACCGGGATAGATTTAGAAATCAGTTTCTGGATATCCTTGAGCAGTGCTTTTTCTTCGTAATCACAAAATGACAACGCATGACCACTGTTGCCGGCTCTACCTGTACGTCCGATACGGTGTACATAGGTTTCAGGCACTTCCGGAAGTTCGTAGTTGAATACGTGCGTCAGGTCATCGATATCGATACCCCGTGCTGCTATATCCGTGGCTACGAGTACACGTGTAGATCTGTTCTTGAAATTTCTCAAGGCAACTTGTCGTGCACCCTGAGATTTATTTCCATGAATGGCTTCTGCCTTGATGCCTGATTTGATCAGGAACTTCACGAGTTTATCTGCACCATGTTTGGTACGGGTAAATACAAGTGCCGTCTTGATAGAGTCATCAGAAAGTACATGCTTCAGCAAAAAGGATTTGTTTTCCTTTTGTGTGAAATAGATGAACTGGTTGATGGCATCTACAGTTGACGACACGGGTGTTACTTCTACCTTGACCGGGTTTTGCAGCAGCGAATTGGCCAGTGCATTGATTTCCGGTGGCATGGTAGCTGAGAAAAACAGTGTTTGTTTCTTAGCTGGGAGTTTGGCAATGATGCGTTTTACATCATGTACAAATCCCATGTCCAGCATACGGTCAGCTTCGTCCAAAACCAGAAACTTAATATCTCTGAGATTGACGTGGCCTTGTTGCATCAGGTCGAGTAATCGGCCCGGTGTAGCCACCAGGATATCGATTCCTCTGCGCAGGCTGTTGACCTGGCTTACTTGCGATACGCCGCCGAACACCACCAGGTGGCGAAGGTTGAGGTATCGGCCATAGGCTTTGAAGCTTTCTTCAATCTGGATAGCCA
The DNA here is from genome assembly GCA_016721905.1 of Candidatus Opimibacter skivensis. GTDB lineage: Bacteria > Bacteroidota > Bacteroidia > Chitinophagales > Saprospiraceae > Opimibacter > Opimibacter skivensis. The sequence goes on from JADKHH010000029.1 coordinate 217,112, forward strand.
GTTCGCGTGTAGGGGTCAGGACTAATGCCTGGATGGTACGGTGTGCCTGAGGGGCTTTTAGTTGCTCCTCGTGCATAAGTTGTAATAACGGAATAGCAAAAGCTGCTGTTTTTCCGGTGCCGGTTTGTGCACATCCGCGAACGTCTCTGCGGTCGAGGATGGCTGGAATGGCTTGTTCCTGGATAGGTGTTGGGGTGGTGTACCCTTCATGTTGTAATGCTCTGAGCACAGGCTCAATGAGCGGTAGGTTGTTAAACGACACAATAAAAATGTTAGATTAAAAAATGTGGTAAGGCCATCAGCGCAAAATCCCGCGATACATTACCTGCCTTACGTTAAGCCTTCACACGGCGTTTGAGTCTTGGGGACTCAGGAAACTCTGAGAGAGAATTAACATACAAGACCACAAAGATAAGGGTATTTGTGAGAAAAAGCAGAAAATCAATAGATTAGGTGAAAGGCTAAGGCTAAGGCGGAGGCTAAGGTAAAGGCAGGAGGGGTATTTGTAATGTGTTTAGGGTTAATTGTTAATGCGTTATATATTTGAATAATTACTTCCTTTCTAATTGTTAATCAATAAATAATACCTTTTTGATCGTCAGTTGATCGAAGATCAACTTTAAAAACGTTGGGCGCCCGTACGGGCGTCCTGGTGTCAGCAAAACTCCGTTTTGCGCATCATTCATACTCTACCATCTCCCCCAGATGATGCTCCAGATGCACCACATAGTCATCAAAAATCCACCCCAGCGTATGCGGCTCTTTATCTCCCATATAACACTTCTTATCCAACATCTCTGTTGGCAACCTCCTGATCACCTCCAGGATATGCAGATTATACATCTGCCAGAAGTACATCAAATGTCGCGTCGGCATCGTCTGATACCCACTTGCCCCGACCCAGTCATCAGCATTATAGGTGATCAGCGGACTGTCTTCAAATTGCGCGCGCACAAACCGATGATGGTTATTGGTCGCGCTATCGATGAGGTGGCCGAGCATTTCTTTTTTGCTCCATTTCTCCGGGGATGGTTTGGAAGTCCATTCCTCCTCCGTGAGTGCTGCAAATTTCGCGGGGATGGTGGTGCAGAGATATTCGAGACGGTTAAAGGATTTGGTGGTCATAGGTATGTGTCAGATGAATTATTGAACTTTCTTTTTACTTCAAAACCAGAAGTTGGTAAATTTCAATGGGATGGATTTAGTAAAGTAATTAGTGCTGATAGAGCAGGAATTAAATGAATAAAAATCAATTTTGATTGATCGAATACACCCTCATCGCCTGATTATTATTAGCTATCAGATACACAGCCTTTCCATTCTGCAGATTGATCTTGCGGATATCCCGTGCATCCTCCACTCGCAGTTTTCCATCAACAAAAGTTGTATTGCAAATAAAATTCCCTTTACCATCGCCAATGCACACTCCCGGATATAATCCATCATACCGCGCTGTCTCTACCTCCGTAGGCAGATGATTGCCGGCATAGATGAAGTCTGGGATTTTGTCACCATTGATATCATCTACATAAAATGCTTTAACAGGCCCAGACTGGCACAACAACGGAAGATCAGATGAAGCGAAAGTTCCATCTCCTTTATTCATCAGGTAGATGCTAGACATGGTAGACAACTTTTTATGCACACTTGATTCCAATGCTTCTTCCGGATAGATTTCGCTCAGCTTAGCATTAGCAAAACTCTCATAGGTTGGAAATTTTTCCAAAACATAAGGCACTTCCTGAGATGAACATTCTCTTCCACGTACAGGCAATAGTTTGTCTTTCTTGGTCGTGGCCAGCACTACATCAAAATCCCCGTTGTGGTCAAAGTCACTTGAATACACTTCCAGTTTAGTGCCACGCGAGCCACCAAATTTATTGTTCCATCCAAGATTACCCAGGATAAAATCCGAATCACCGTCACTATCAAAATCACCTTTCTCAATCGTCCACCACAATCCTGAGCCTGCTGCTTCTATTTCCTGTGCAGTCATTTTTCCTTTGCCATCATTGAGCAATATGGTTGGTTTCATCCACTCTCCGACGACGACCAGATCGATGTCACCATCTTTGTCTACATCATCACTGACAGCATCGCTCACCATACCCAATTTATCCAGGACAGGTGCCAAAGATTTTGTTTGATCGGTGAAGGTGCCTGACTGATTGATCAGCAATTTCGATCCTGCCGAAATGCCATATTGCCCACCCACCAGTCTGCCACCGATATACAAGTCCATATCCTTATCACCATCGGCATCAAAAGCCTCAATACACTGCCCGTTGACCAGCACATCTGGAAATTGTTTCGTGCCTGCACGCGTGAAGTTTCCTTTTCCATCATTCAGATACAGCCTTACTTTCAGGGCAGGGTCTTTATCTGCAAATTCATTGCTGCCGCTGGTAACGATCAGGTCAAGGTCGCCATCACCGTCTGTATCGATCAAAGCAGATTCCTGGTCTTCTGCATTTTTATCAGCTTCAAGAGCAGGTTGTTTAGATTTTTCAAATGGTCCGGATGTGCTTTGTAAAAATATATTTCCTGTATAGCCCGCTGATCCTCCGATAAAAAAGTCTTCACGACTATCACCATTGAGATCACCGACAGATATGTGTGGACCGTTTTGTGACAATTTATAGGGGATCAGGACCTGCTTTGCATAATCGTTATAGTCATTTTCCCAGTGCACGTATTCACCTAATTGTTCTTCTTTAAAATCAAAGGAGGGATTGTGATCAACAGCAAACGGGATTTTCTTTTCTTTGGCAAAGTCAATCGTCAGCAATTGATCCGCGTCAATATTTTTGATGACCGACATCGATTTATGATCCCAGTACACCTTGATCGAATCGACAGATGTAGTCCCACCTAATCCAAAATGCAAAATGGGCTCCACAGATGAAAAGTAACCACGGCTCGTCTGCATCGTGCTGATTTCTTTTTTACCACCTGCATACAACATCACACTGCATCCTAGCCCCTGAAGATTGGTACCGGGTCCTTTTAATTTGACTTTCAGATAATGGCCTTCCGTCTCACTCACATTTTTATAGATGGAAGCAGGTGCATTCATATTGTTGATGACGACATCTAGCTTGCCATCACCATCAAAGTCCGCATAGGCCATTCCGTGGGAAAAGCCAGGCGTATCAAATCCGGCTTCAGCACCGAGTTTGGTAAACTGCATATTGCCATCATTACCAAAGATGATGTTGGGCACAGGATTTGACGGAAGGTTTTTAAGGATTTCCAGGTAATTTTCAGGACCCACCATGCCTTTATACCTCTCCTTGACCATCGTATTGAAATCATTGTTTTGCAAATCCCTCAATACACCATTGGTGATCATGATATCCTGATCTGCATCGAGATCAAGGTCAGCAAACAAAGCGGAATAGCTCCAGTCTGATTTTGATATACCTGCTATCTGTGCCATTTCTGAAAAATAACCATGGCCCATATTGACCTGCAGTCCATTTTGCATGTATTGATAATGCTGACCATCATTCACATAGCCCCAGAATTTTTCAGGAGCCATCGAACCCATATTGGTTTTCGATTTCTGATGTTCTTCAAAAGCCATGTCCAGCGAAAGCAGATCAGGCCAACCATCCGAATTGACATCACCCACGTCGGAGCCCATCGAATAAAAGGAGATATGACCGGTGCGCGATTGAAGAGCATCGCTAAACTTGCCCTGTGTATTCATGTACAGTTGATCTGCATGATGATAGTCATTGCAGACGTACAAGTCAGTCCAGCCATTGAGATCAAAATCAGCGATGGCAACATTTAATCCATAGCGTGCATCCTGCATTCCCAGTGCGGCTGTTTTGTCCACAAACTTTCCGTTTTCAAAAAAGAAGAAACGATCTGTTACTGTATAATTGGCAACCACATCCGGGCGATTGACCAGGCGAGCAAATTCATCAAAAGGTTGGTTGACCAGGTACATATCAAGATCACCATCCTGATCCGCATCAAAGAAGGTCGATTGTACACCAAAGCCAATATCATCTATACCATATTGTGCAGCCTGTTCGCGAAACAGGTTTTTGCCTTGATTGATATAAAGTTTGTTGCGGTTATTATCAGCAATCCCTGTAGGTGAGTTTTTACACACATAGATATCCAGCAATCCATCTGCATTGACATCTGCCATCGTGACTCCGCTGGACCAGATTTGAGTGCTGATACCTGAGTTGGCCGTGATGTCTTCAAATTGAAAATTTCCCTTATTGAGATACAATTTGTCAGGCACCATGTTGCCCGCAAAATATAAGTCAGGCAAACCATCATTGTTGATATCTCCTGCCGCAACACCTGCCCCATTGTAGAGGAAGTGCCAGGTGAAGATATTGATCATCCCTTCTTCCTTGATCTCATTGGCGAAAGTGATGCCGGTTTCACTCGATGGGAGAGACTGAAGTTTGATCGTAGCAGTTATAGCTGGAATGGACTCCTGTGGTTGGCTTTCACTTTTATTGTCTTTGCAGCCATTGATACTGAGGATGCCCATGCTCATCGTGATGAGGCATACATTCTTGAAAGACCGGATCTGATATTCATGTTGTAAAGTTAGCCATAATTGATCGTCAATGACATTGATCTGGCAGTTGAATCAACGTTTATTTTATAAAATAACGTTGGCGGAGGTTGAGTCATGCGGATCTCTGGCATGGTCTGTCTAACTCGAAAGAGCTATAGGTCATGTAAATCCTTAATCTGGCATGGGTGACAGATTCTTGGAACAGGCGTTATTGCTGACGTTGGAAACGTCTACAATGACTATTTGAGACCATGTTTTCTTTAATCTTTAAAGGTCCCCTTTAGGGGATTTAGGGGTAAAATGGATATCAATGATGATGCCCCGCCTCCTTCTTAAACGGTGTCATCGTATATTCCACTATCACCGGCTCATTACCTTCTTTGATGTGATAAGCCCTGTCGAGACTGAGGCCAGTCACTTCCTGCACAGTCCGTTTTTTATCAGGCCAGTATATTTTGGCCGAACGAATAGATTCTGCTTTTCCAAGGCCTATCTCCATCTGAAGGCTATTGCCTCCAAAGCTGGAGCCGGGTGAAACCATTTCATATATTTTCCTGGACTTTCCACCCTCTACGATTTCAATTTCTACTCTTGCACCTAAAGCCATTCTGTTGGATGCGACACCTTCCAGCTTCAACACGATCCAATGGTTATCATGCGGCATTGGATTTTCGAAGAAGATGCTTTGGTACACATCGCCTTCAAAGCTGCCACCCATCTTGACATAGAAATCCTGATCACCATCCCGATCCATATCACCAAAGGCAACGCCATGACCTTTCTGGATGTTTCCAAAACCACCCGCATAGGTGATATCGTCATATTTTTTTCCTTCCCGGTTCCAATACATTTTATTCGGGACGATAGATTTTAAGTTTGGCTCACCAGTGCCGAGATAGAAATCCGGAAAACCATCATTGTCAAGGTCACAATAGTTTGAACCCATCGAGAATACCGGCTCTGTAAGTCCCATCGGAATGCTCATATCCGTAAACGTACTGTTGCCATTGTTGCGATAGATCCGCGGACGGAATGGATCATCTTTCTTGCCATAAGCCCTGAGTATTTTTCCAGGCAGATCTTCGGAGCCATCCGAATAGGCAGAGACGAAGATGTCAAGCCATCCATCATTGTTGAAGTCAAACATCCACGTAGGGAAAGACACAAACGGTTCTCCGATATTGGCAGTGGCAGATATGTCTTTAAATTTTATTCCCGTTTCATCAGATTCGTTCAGGAACAATCGATTGTTGCCATTCAAGATGGATAGGTAGAGATCAGGCAAACCATCATTGTTGATATCACCTCCGGTACTCCCTTTGACAAAGGCATTGATTTGCAGATTGGCGGATGCAGATACTTCTTTGAAGGTGCCGTCACGTTGATTGTGATAGAGCTCGGACGGAAAATAGAATGCACTGCCTCCCTCAGGAACGGCTTCATTGCCGATAAACAGATCGAGCCATCCATCGAGATCAAAATCAGCCCACACAGCATTTTGTGTCGGACGTTTAGTGTAGATGCCGGCTGCTACAGTAACATCTGTGAAAGTGCCGTCACCATTGTTTTTCAAGAGCGAGTTTGGAATCTTGCCCTGATCTCTGAACCAGGCACCGCGCATGATCAGCACATCAGCAAATCCATCATTGTTGTAATCCGTCTGCCGGATGTTTAGTCCGCCAGTGATACCCTGCAATCCGGTTCGCATCGTCACATCTTCAAAACTTCCATCTCCTTTGTTTTGATACAAATGGATCTGATCATGGAATCCCCAGTTGGAAGCCATGATGTCCAGGTGTCCGTCATTGTTAAAATCTTCTATAGCTACACCACCCGCAAGTCCACGCTTATCGAGTCCCAGATTTGAAGCAATATCTGTGAAGCGGGGGAAGTCAACTTTGGATGTGTAATATTCCTTGGGTAATCTAAACTGAGGTGGAACACCATCAGGAAATTTTCCGAGCGTCATCGCAGCCACATTAAAGAGATAACGTGATGTGAGGTCATCTGGTGTTTGACGCAAAATGTCCTGGTAGATTTCCATAGCGAGGGTTGAGCCTTCTTTTTTAGAATGTTGCCCTTCTGCTGCAATAGGTATGATGCAAGAGGCTGTTGTGTGATTGAGGATGCAGTTTTGTTGTTCGCCAAGTCTGAGCGCCGCCAACGCCAGGAGTTTCTTCATTTCAAGCACCGTTTGTGCTTTTCCGGGAATTTCCATGGGCTCGACCATCTTAAGTACATCCTGAAAAATCCTTATGGCAGATTCGGTATTTCCCGCCTTGAGTTCCTCGAAACCCCACATGACCATGAAGTTTACTTTATCCAAGACCCGTGGTGGATTCCACCCTTTGTTGCAGCAGTTTGGCACGTTCAGCCGACATAAACACTGTGACTTTCATCGGGTCAACTGCAGCCTGTGCCTGTTGGACACTATCGATCATGGCCAGCGTCTCGGGTGAGGGCTTGCCTTGAGTGGTTCCCTGATCCTGATTTGTTTGATGTTGGTGGGTAGTATCCTGCTTGCAGCCAGCAAACAATATTATCAGGGAACAACATAATACGATCAGGGAATGACAATTACGAGACCCTTACTTGCATCGTATTCATCCTCCAGATGGTTTGTAAAAGCAATATTAGTTTGATTTTCAGTTTAGAGCTGAAGCTCATGCACGGTAAATGATCCATTTGGCAAAGGTAGTATGCATCTTAAGATTTGCTTCGGGCGGAAAGGGGCCGGGTAGGTGGGGGGGGGGGGGGGGGGGGGGGGGCCCCGGGGGGGGGGGGCATTTAATTAAAAAAAAAAAAATTTAATAGGTAGGTCTGAAAGGAGGAGATATTAAAATATTTAAAATGTGTGAATTATATAAAACATTGATTTTCAGACATTTTTGCATACTTTTTAAAACAATAGCCCGTTAGGGCGTGTTCTCTTTGAAATCAATTCAATTTCTAATCAACTAAATATTGACATCATGAATATTAATAAGCTATTGTTTGCTTCATGCCTGATTCTGCTTGGAACCGGTGCTGCAAATGCCCAGATTGGTGACCAGACGTCAATTGGTCCTCGCGTTGGAATCAATTTTTCTAACGTAAGTAATGTGGATGGTTCCGAAGCATTGACAGGCCTTGCGATCGGCCTTACCGGTACATATAGTATCAGTGAAAAAACCGGATTGACGATAGACCTTTTATATTCACAGGAGGGTTATAAGCTCAATTCAGATGAATTACGACTGAGTTACCTGCAAATTCCGATTTTCTTTGACCTGTTCTTTGGTGAATTGGGTGAGAAATTTCGTCCTAAAGTCTATGCCGGGATACAACCGGGCTTTTTACTGGACTCAAAGAACAATGGAAATGATGTCGAGGATGTTTTTAACGGCTTTAATCTGGCTGTAGGTGGTGGCCTTGGATTCAACTACCGGGTTGGAAGCCGGATCTGGTTAAATACAGATTTAAGAGCGGCCCTTGGATTGTCTGACATCAGAGAAGATGTCATCGGAGACAAGGTGGCTAACAGTAATATACAGTTGAGCCTTGGACTTGCCTATGGATTGTCTAAAATCTAGATTGTAAAGGAAAGATATACCGAAAGGTATTTTAATTGAAGCCATCTCCTCCAGGGGATGGCTTTTTTTATTTAAGCTGTTTATTTTCAGTAATTTATAATAAATTATTCAGGCCTTTTTGAGAATAATCGGATGGTATGCCGTTGACCTGAGGTGGGGCCTGCGGTATGGTTGGCCAAATGCTTGAGGTTTAAAATGGATAATCGGAGAAATCGGCCTAACTTTGAAATTGGGTTAAAATCACCTTATCGTATGATTTTAATCATAAAAAGACGCTTTTGTCCGAGATAAATTTGTGTAAAACTTAGAAATATGAAAAAACTGTTCATCCTTCTCTCCTTCATTTCCCTGATATCGGCTTGTGGAGGGGGCAAATCCCCGGAAGCGGGTACCGGGGCTAATCCTTACTCCACTGGTGAACCTGCAAGTGGCACACCCGCTTATGACCCAAATCGCGGTTTAGGTAAGTGGACTGCTGAGAATGTAGCTCTGGGTGCAACCCTGGATCCCGCCATGGCTGCAGCCGGAGAGAAAATCCAGGCCGTCAAATGTGTGTCTTGCCATAAACTCACGGAAGAAAAATTAGTTGGACCAGGATGGAAAGGGGTGACACAACGCAGGAAAGCGGAGTGGATCATGAATTTTATTACCAACCCAGATCCAATGATCGATAAAGATCCGGCTGTTCAGGCCCAGCTTGAATTATGCCTGGTCCGTATGCCAAACCAAAACCTGGTCGATACCGAGGCCCGCCAGGTCCTTGAGTATATGCGTAAAAATGACGGAGTTCAATAACCAACTATATATCTATGAAAAATAATCTCTTCAATATCGTAATCGCAGTAGCTGCTGTTACGCTTAGTTTCATAGCCTGCAAGCCGAAAAACGTAAATACGGCTGTTTCAGGTGATGCCGCGGCAAAGGCTTACGTAGCTCCCGGCCAGTATGATGAATTTTACAATTTTGTCAGCGGTGGTTTTAGCGGACAGTTATCTGCCTATGGATTGCCCAGTGGAAGATTGTTGAGGGTGATTCCTGTTTTCTCCGTAGATCCTGAAAAGGGTTGGGGATACAGTGAAGAAACCAAACCCATGCTGAATACATCACACGGATTTATTCCATGGGATGATTTACATCACACAGAAATGTCACAGACGAATGGTGAGGTGGATGGTCGTTGGGTTTTTGGAAATGCAAACAATACCCCACGCGTAGCACGTATTGACCTGAAAACATTTCGTACAGCTGAGATTATTGAGTTGCCAAATAGTGCAGGTAACCACTCCTCTCCTTTCATTACAGAAAATACGGAATATGTAGTGGCCGGTACGAGGTTTAGCGTACCTGCAGACAATTCAAACGGAGATGTGCCGATCAATACCTACAAGGAAAATTTTAAAGGTCATATCAGCTTTATAGCCGTTGATAAAGAAACCGGTGGGCTGAGCATTGCATTTCAGATCCAGTGTCCAGGTGTCAATTTTGACCTGAGTCATGCAGGAAAAGGCCCGTCACATGGATGGTTCTTTTTCTCCTGCTATAACACCGAACAGGCCAATACCTTACTGGAAGTAAATGCATCCCAAAAGGATAAGGACTTTATCATGGCGGTCAACTGGAAGAAGGCCGAAGAATACATCAAGGCAGGAAAAGGAAAGACTGTACCCGCGAAGTATGCGCACAATGTATGGGATGAAAAAACGCATACAGGCAAATCTGAAATCATGAAGGAAGTCACCATCCTGGATTCAAAGGAATTTCAGGACCTGTGCTACATGATTCCTTGTCCGAAATCACCTCACGGATGTGACGTGGATCCTACCGGCGAGTATATTGTAGGGAGTGGAAAGTTAGCTGCTTTAATACCTGTATTCAGCTTTACAAAATTGCAGAATGCAATCGCCAACAAGGAATTTGATGGTGTGTACGAAGGTATTAATGTCATCAAATATGAGTCCGCACTGTATGGCGAAGTGGCCAAGCCAGGCTTAGGCCCATTGCATACTGAGTTTGATGGTAATGGAAATGCATATACATCTTTCTTTGTGTCCTCCGAAGTGGTCAAGTGGAATATCAAGGATCTGAAAGTACTGGACAGGGTGCCTACCTATTATTCTGTCGGACACTTATGTGTACCTGGAGGAGATAGCAGAAAACCCTTTGGCAAATACATGATCGCGTATAATAAAATTACGAAGGATCGTTACCTGCCCACAGGACCTGAATTATCTCAAAGTGCTCAGCTCTTTGATATCAGCGGAGAGAAAATGCAGTTGATTCTTGACTTCCCTACGATTGGTGAGCCTCATTATGCGCAGGCAGCACCTGCCGGCCTCATCACGCCAAACCAGGTAAAGATTTTCAAGATTGAAGAAAATAATCACCCATATGTTGCAAAAGGGGAGAAGGAATCTAAAGTAGTCAGGGAAGGAAACAAGGTACATGTATACATGACCTCTATACGTTCCCACTTTTCACCAGATAATATTGAAGGTGTAAAACTTGGTGACGAAGTTTACTTCCATGTTACCAATCTGGAGCAGGACTGGGACGTACCTCACGGATTTGCCGTGAAAGGCGCGGCCAATGCCGAACTGCTCATTATGCCAGGGGAAACTACAACACTGAAATGGGTGCCGGACAAAGTAGGTATCGTTCCGATCTATTGCACAGACTTCTGCAGCGCTCTACACCAGGAGATGCAGGGATATGTGAGAGTGTCACCAGCTAACAGTAAAGTGCCTCTTACCTTCAGCCTGGGTGCTACAGCACCGGAAGGAGATAAATAAGTAAGTGTGACAGACGCGCGTGTATAGCAAAGGGTACAAATGAACTACTACACATTTGTACCCTTTTTCTTTAAAACTGATATATTATGAATACCAATAGCAGAATTTCAACACTCTCCAAAATCTTGCTGGTCCTGGCCGCTCTCTGCCTGGCTACCAATATATACTTGCCGATCTGGAAAATTGATTTGTTTGCACCTCAGTATCCTGAAGGATTGGTATTGTTGATCTATGCGGACAAGCTGGGAGGAAATGTCGAGATCATCAATGGACTCAATCATTATATAGGTATGCAGACCCTGCATGCTGAAAATTTCATTGAATTTACAATCTTAAAATACATCCTTGGCTTTTTTGCGCTGCTGATCCTTGCTGCTGCTTTCATCGGCCGGCAAAAACTGGTATATACTGTATTTGTCACTTTCACTTTATTCAGTATACTCTCCATGGTCGATTTTTATAGATGGAATTATAATTATGGGCATAACCTGGATCCGAATGCCGCGATCATCGTGCCTGGCATGTCCTATCAGCCTCCGTTGATCGGATACAAGCAACTCTTAAACTTTGGAGCTTACTCTATGCCTGCCACCGGTGGTATACTTTTTATCGCCACAGGTGTATTGCTTTTGCTGGTCGTCCTGATAGAGCGCAATGTATTTGCAAGGTGGTTGAAGAAAAGAACAGCGACAACGGCAGCTGTTTTAATCATCGGGTTGTTTGCATTGTCCTCCTGTGGCAATCCTGGCCCCCGGCCAGTAAAGATTAATGAGGACGTTTGTGCCTTTTGTAAAATGACGCTCACCGATCCGCTCTTCGCGTCCCAGTTGACCACGCTCAAAGGCAGGCAATATTTGTTTGATGACCTGAGCTGCATGACAGCCTATAAAAAAGAGAATACCATAGTGGAGGTCGATCGGTTTTATGTAGCTGATTTTTGCAGCCCTTCCGCTTTTATCGATCTTGAGCAGGCCATCCTCTTGCGCAGTGACAGTCTCCGTAGCCCGATGGGGGGCAACGTTGCCGCTTTCGCCATTCAGGATAGTGCCACGCACTATAAAAACCGCTATGGAGCAAGTGAGGTTTCATGGGCTGATTTAATGAGGTAAATTTGCCCATGCACACGATGTGTCCCCGATTGATTAAGATCGTTTTATGTACCCTCATGACTGGGCTGCTTATGCATGTTGGTATATCACGGTCCCTTCATGTCGGAAGTGGTCACCCTTATGTTTCTGTTAAAGAAGGTATTGCTGCAGCAGACCAGGGGGATACGGTAATCATACATGCGGGTACCTATAAGGAAGGTAACATCATCGTGGACAAGACTATAACGCTGATGGGCATGGATTGGCCTGTACTGGATGGTCAGTTGAAGTACGAGGTTCTCTCCGTGAAGGCAAATAATGTAGTCGTCACCGGTTTGGTCATTCAAAATTCCGGCCATGCTTCTCTCGATGATCCGGGAGGTATTAAAGTATATGATAGCCGGGGCGTCCATATCATCGGGAATCGGTTAAAGGATAATTTCTTTGGTATTTATCTGCAGTACAGCAAGCATTGCATTATCAAGGACAACATCGTCAAGGCATCAGGGACGGAGGAGCAGCAAATAGGTAATGGGATCCATTGCTGGAAAAGTGATAGCCTGCAAATCGTAGGCAATACCATCTCCGGGCACCGGGATGGCATTTATTTTGAGTTTGTGACCGGATCTGTGATCTGGAGGAATATTGCTTTCGACAATATCCGTTACGGACTACATTTTATGTTTTCGAATGATGATGCATATATCACCAATTTGTTCCGTAACAATGGAGCAGGTGTAGCGGTGATGTTTACGAAGAATGTGAAAATGTTCAACAACACCTTTGAAGATAACTGGGGAGACGCAGCACATGGTCTCTTGCTGAAAGAAATCTCTGACAGCTATATCTTCAACAACCGCTTTATCCGGAATACATCGGGCATATACATGGAGGGCACGAACCGCATCATAGTCGAAAAGAATATTTTTAAGGCCAATGGATGGGGCATGAAAATACAAGCCAGCTGCATGGACAATGTGATCCGACAGAATAATTTCATGCAGAATACCTTTGATATCAGCACCAATGGTTCGCTTGTCCTCAATACGTTTGATAGCAACTACTGGGATAAATATGAGGGCTATGACCTGAACAAGGATAATGTCGGGGATGTCCCATACAGGCCATTAAGTCTTTTTTCAGTGATTGTCGAACAGAATCCACCGGCGATGCTTTTATACAGGAGCTTTATCGTAACCTTGCTGGACAGGTCGGAGAAAATCATTCCGACCCTGACACCGGACAACTTTATAGATCAGGTACCTTTAATGCATGTCATACCACTATGATTGAAATTCAGCATCTTTCAAAAAGGTTTGGGAAGTTCCAGGTACTCAGAGATGTGAGTCTTTCATGCGCGCCGGGGCAATGCATTGCCTTGATTGGCCCGAATGGTTGTGGAAAAACGACCCTTATCAAGAGTATTCTTGGAATGGTACTTCCCACTTCGGGTTCGATCGAATTTAAAGGCAAGGATATCGCAAAGGATTATCACTACAGGCACCAGATCGGGTATATGCCGCAGAAAGGCCGGTATCCTGACAATATGACTATCGGGCAGGTCATCGAAATGATCAAGGATATCCGTGGATCAAAAGAAGCGCTTGATGAACAGTTAATTGATGAATTCGGTCTCCATGATATCCTGGAAAAACGAATGAGGACGCTATCGGGTGGGACCACCCAAAAGGTGAGTGCATCGCTGGCTTTCCTTTTCAATCCTGATGTCCTGATCCTGGACGAACCTACGGCCGGGCTTGACCCTTTGGCAGCTGAAATCTTAAAGGATAAGATCGTATCGGAACACCAAAAAGGTAAACTGGTCTTTATCACCTCCCATTTGTTGAGTGAACTGGACGACCTGGTCACGCATGTGGTGATGATGCAGGAAGGAGAGATCCGGTTTCATATGCCCACCGATGCATTGAAAGCAAGTACCAATACCTCCAGTCTGGCGAAAGCAATCACACACGTATTAAAGCAGGACCATGTTCAATAAGATCCAGCGATTCATCGTAGCTGATATATTAAAAAACAGGATTGTCCTGGCCTACACGCTCTTGCTGGGCGTGCTGGCATGGAGCGTTTTCAGCCTTGAAGATGACAGTCATAAAGGAGTGCTTACGCTACTGAATATTGTACTGCTGACAACACCTCTGGTGAGCATCATTTTTACCACGATCTATCTGTACAATAGCTCCGAGTTTATTGAGTTGTTGCTGAGCCAGCCTATCCGGAGGGCCAGGATCTGGACAGGTCTTTTTTTTGGTTTATTCTTTTCACTTGCTTTGGCGTTCATTGTCGGCGCAGGCGTTCCGATCTTACTTTTTGTGACCGGTGCAAAGGCGATTATACTTTTGGTGATGGGCATTTTGATTACAGCCGTTTTTGTTGCGCTCGGGTTTTTATGTGCCATCATCTCGAGGGATAAAGCCAGGGGCATCGGCATAGCCATCCTTTTATGGCTCTTCTTTAGCTTGTTATTTGATGGGTTGGTTTTGTTCCTGCTCTTTCAGCTTTCTGATTATCCAATCGAAAAAGCCATGGTTGGGGTGTCTGCTTTAAATCCGATTGACCTGGCCAGGATTTTTATTATACTTCAATTGGATGTATCCGCGATGCTGGGATATACCGGTGCCATATTCAAGGATTTTTTCGGCACTGGTCTTGGCGCTGCTATTGGCTTTGGGCTTCTATGCCTTTGGGTCCTGGTGCCCTATCTGGTTTCACTCCGGATGTTTGTGCGAAAAGATCTTTGACCCTAAGCTTTTTCCATCAGAATATATTCATGTGAATTATTCAGGTCTCTTTTTGATGACAAAATTTATTTTTTTACACCTTGCAAAAGATTTCCGGCTATTGATATGACGACAAGCGCTGTTAAAAGAGACATCACCAAACCCAAAGACATCCAAAGGATCGTGGATGGTTTTTTTAAAAAGGTACGTAAGGATACCTTGCTAGCCCCATATTTTGCTGACAAGACTCAGGAAGAATGGGATTCGTTTCTGCCTGTTATGTATAGTTTCTGGGAAAATGTATTGTTCTATTCAGGAGGCTATGCCGGCAATCCGATGCAGCGCCATAAGGAGATGAACGATATGAAATCCTTTACGCAAGAGCATTTCACCAGATGGCTGAACCTGATGAGTGAGGTGGTTGACAAGTGGTATGCAGGAGAGAAGGCCGAGATGATGAAGGAACGTGCTCGTAGTATTGCCACGATCATGCAGGTGAAGATCGGGACATAAAAAAAGCCGGGTCAGTAACCCGGCTACAAACAATCATGTTAAACTGAATTGCAATCTAAGACCCTCCGGCCTGGATGAAAGTCACCTGCAGGGTGTCACGTCAAACTGGTCGCGTGCCTTAGATATAATTTATTGAGGAGGCAGCAACACCTCATCGATCACATGGATGATACCATTGGAGGCAGGTACAGAAGCGACAATAGTCGCTTTATCATTGATCATGTACTTTCCGTCTTTTACACTCAGGGTTATGTTTTTACCATTGACCTGACCGAGGATCTGACCATCCCGCATGGTTTCGGTCTTGATGACCCCTACATATACATGGTACTCAAGGATGTTTGAAAGAGCATCCTTCTGGTCTGGTTTTAATAGACCTTCTACGGTCCCTGCAGGTAATTTATCAAATGCAGCATTGGTGGGTGCAAACACCGTAAATGGACCTGCATTGCTCAGGACATCTACCAAAGAGGCAGCTTTGACAGCGGTGACCAGTGTGGTATGGTCCGCACTTCCGACCGCTATCTGGACAACATTTGGTGTCGAAACATCGTCCTTGACACCTGATTGTCCGACAGTCGGCCCGGTAGTACCGGCATCTGCTGTGGCCGGCGCCTGATTTTGAGCAGATGGATTACATCCCGCCACCAATAAGAGCAGGAAAATCCCAAAAAAGAAAGTTAGTTTTTGCATATTCGAATGATTTGATGTCAAAGAACCTGTATTTAGCTCTTATTTTATATGACTCAAATCATACAAAAAGATGATTTTAATCAGATTTATCCGGACTCAGCTGAAACGCGGCCAATAGCAGCAAACTGATCAGCATCAGCAGAGCGATACCAAAAAGGGCTTCATTTGCATAGGGGATTACGGTATAACTAAACGACCAGATCCCCTGTATCGCCAGAACGGCTTCGTTGAGGATGACGCCAATGGCAAATATCAAGAGGGCAATCCTCGTAGGCTTATTTTGCCGTAACAAGCCTGTGCCGTAAAGGAATGACAGAAGGAAAACTGAAATAATAAGGAGCAGTACGAGATGAAGGTAGGCGATCACAATGGGACGGAAGCTATAGGCCAGCTTGCTGATCGCCGGCACGGTAGAACCTAGTTGAAGGATAAGTTTCAGCGTGAGTGCAAGGCCTACAGCAAGGAAGAGAAGTAGAACAAGCTTGCTAAACGAAACACGAAGCTGACTAAGATATTCCCTGATCAGTTTAATAAAGTAGTACCAACCGGCGATCTGAAGAAATGCTGCTATGATGACAGCACCATACAACCATCCAGGGATATCAGCCCACAAGGTCGATAGGAAATACGCGGGTATTGCTGCAATGCCAAAAAATAAAAAGGAGTAACGGACTAATCTGGCGTTCAAATTGAAATGCCGGATATAGTCCAGGAATATACCGAAGCAGGCAAACAGAAACCAGCCATTGTATTGGAAGTGAAGATAGAAATAGACTGAAGCGAGGTACGTTTCCTGATCATACTGTCGTGTAGCCATCATCCACGATAGGACCATCGTACCCAATGTAGAGAGTACACTAAACCAAAGCGCTGCCTTGATCCAGTTTTTACCGGGATGATGATCAGGTAAGCGACCGGCATCTTTCAACGCTCTCCACACAAACAAGTATCCGATCAAAATGGAGAGCGAGGCAAAAACAATCGAGACGGGTCCATATCCCTGTATCGCAAATGATACCAGCATACCATAGGCCGTCAACAGATTAAACAGGATCAGCAGCCTATAAGCCTTTTCATCGATTGAAGGCAAGCTGGAACGAAAGATATTTACCAACAGGAAATACAGGGTATGCGTGATCCATCCGGTAAACGCGAAATGGGAATGCGATTCCTGCAAAAACTTCTGGTCCAGGAAGGGAAGTGCAAACCCGATTTTATAGCGCATGATGGTACCCAGCACAGCCACAATCGCCAGATTGATCACCGCTATCCGTACCCATGTATTTTTTCCTATCACCATTCCTTAATAGTATACCTTATGATTGATGATATCAACTTTATTTGTTTCGCTGAGTTTTCGAAGTGTTCTGATGACGGTTTCGATCCTGAGGCCGGTTAGATTTGCCAGTTCCTGTCGGGTGTAAGGGATCAGTATTTTATCCTCCGTTGAAGTTGATTTCTTTTTGAAATATCCGAGAAAATCAAGGATCCGCTCTTCAGGAGCCTGGTTGTTTAACATCCTTGCCGAAACGGCTTTGTCGTAAAGCTTTTGAGCGAAGGTGCAAAGCATCGATTTCTGTATATCGGGATTTTCTTCAAGGATCTGGAGGAAAATAGACCTGGATAACTTTAAGATAACAGAGTCTCGTGTAGTGACTGCGTTTGATGCATAGGGTTCCTGGATCAAGAGGGCTGGTTCGCCGAAACTATCCCCGTCATTAAAAATACCCTGGCCGAATTCCTTAAAGCTTTAATTCCGATTAAAGGTCTTCACCTGACCCTCCAGAATCTGGTAATAGAACTTGGCCCTATCATCCTGCTGAAAGATGATAGTATTCTTTTTATACCTGTTGACAGCAGCGCCGTAGGTGATCAGGATATTTGAATCAATGGGCATAATGTGGACCGGATCCCGGTTTCTGAATCGGCATCAAGATACTATAGATAT
>JADKHH010000030.1 GCA_016721905.1 Candidatus Opimibacter skivensis
ACAACCCGAATACTACAGAGCACCATGGCTATCTGAGCGTCCGTCATCCATAAGATTTCCCACCCGGGCATTGTTGTAAATATCAGCTAGTCGGATCAGCAGGAAAGACAATAGCAGTTTGTTCAAAGCGACAAAAGCTTACACCTATACTTATAGCCATGTTTGATGCGACCATCTCGTGTTGGTATGAGAAGTACTAAGACAAAACTTGGTACGACCTATCACGCATATTCAAGATCATATTGATAATAACTGGACACCATTAATCCAGACACCACCTTTCCCAGAGTATACAAGCGGACATAGCGCCATTTCCGCTGCTGCTGCAAGTGTGTTAACTCTGACGTGCGGGGACAATTATGCATTTACGGATTCAACAGAGGTCCTTTCAATCAGCCGGTCAGACGTTTCACCAGTTTTCGCGACGCTGCCCGGGAAGTAAGTTTAAGTCGTTTTTATGCCGGAATACACTATGAATGGGACTTACCGAGGGGAAACAAACAAGGAAAATTTATTGGTGAGTTTGTCCCGGGATTCATTGAAATAAATATCATTTTTTCCAAGGCTTAGGACTATCAAGGTTACCCACGTAGCCGGTAGTTTAATGGAATTCGAGTGAACGACTTCTGATATCTTTGCATCGGCATGTTAGATTGGTCTTGTTATCAGCTTCACGGTATGTCCATTTGGTGGTTTATAAAAAATTTAATATGAAGAATTTCCTTCTTGCTTTGGTTTTTATTTACTGCCACCATCTCGTGATGAAAAGATCAATGATAAGGATTTCAAGACCACTTTATTTGAAGAATCTGCACTGCTGAAGATGTAAAGGGTCTCTTTACCCAATTGATTCACCAGTCACGGGAATCACATTTTACAATGTCATTACCGCTGAGACTGATGAAATGAATATCAATCTGTACGGATATTCGTACAATGGTGGTGGTGTTGCTGCCGGCGATATTAATGGTGATGGCTTGATTGACCTGTACTTTACAGGAGGCATGGTCTTCCGTTAGTATCTCAATGAAGGTAAATTAAATTCAAGGATATTACAGCTACGGCAGGTGTTGATGGGGGTTGCGGCTCAAAAGACAGGGGTGACCATGTGATATCAAACGAGATGGATTATTGATATTTATCTCTGCAATCAATGGTAAACGATCTGGTAGTACGAAGAAAATGCTTATATCAATAACGGGATCTGATATTTACTGAGCCAGGCTGGAACAGGCGGTCTTGATGATTCCAGTTATTCCTCTCAAGTATATTTCTTTGATATGATATAGATGGGTGATCTTGATCTATATCTGGTAAACCATCCTTTTGGAACCAGTCTGAAGCCAATAATCTGAATGTTGTTTACAATGAAAAAGGGAAGTCGAATTGAAGAAACCTGCGGATTATAGCTTCATTCATGACAGGTTATATGAAAACACAGGAACCACTTTACGGATACTGCCCGCAAGGCTGAGGTCGAAGACGATGCTTTCGGCCTAGCGCCGTGATAGGTGATTTTAATAACGACCTCAGGCCGGATATTTATGTTTGCAATGATTATGTAAAACCCGATTTCCCGTATATCAATAACGGAGATAAAACATTTACCGAAAGTTTTGCTGATTATTTCAGACATTCTTCCATTTCTTAACAACTGGATTTTGCGGATATCAATAATGATGGCTATCAGGACCCGATCACACTTGATATGCTGCCGTCGTGATCATTACAGGCAGAATATGCCGATGATGATTCAGAACTATGACAAGTTTGACCAACGGTCAAAGAGATTGACCCAAGGTACAATATGTTCATAATGCAATGCAGCCCAATAATGGAAATGGTACTTCTAGTGATATCAGTTTCATGTCGAATGCAGCAGCAACAGAGATCGGAGTTGGAGTGTTGTTTGCCGACTATGACAATGACGGGATGGAAAGACCTTTATTTCTAATGGGTATAAAAGGGACCTGACAAACCAGACTATGCCCGTTATGCTATTGATTTGCTCCGGAAGGAACCTTGGTAGCAAAGCAGATGAGTATGTTAGGTTGCAGAACAAATTCCAAGCGTAAAAAGTCAAGTCCTATTTGTTCAGGAATAAAGGAAATTTGCAGTCCAGTGATGTATCAGATACCCGGAATAGTGGCACTCCGGCGTTTTCAATGGAGCGGCCTATGCTGACCTTTGATAATGAGGTGATACCTTGACATCATAGTCAACAACATCGACGAGCAAGCATTTGTCTTGAAAAATGATGGAAATCATCCAGAGCTAACAATTTTATACGTTTTACGCTCATAGGGTAGAAAGGAAAACAACTTACGGAACTCATGTGAGGACCAATACCGCTGATGGACAGATCAGGAGCAGGTGTATTACCCTACACGCGGATTTTTCTTCAGCGTTGAACCTATCATTCATTTTGGAATCGGAAATCGATAAGCCATTACCTTAGTGGAAATCGTTTGGCCAGACAGGGCATTCCAGGTCATCGACAATCCGGCTATCAATAAGGTACATCAGGTAGTGAAGAGTTCTTGCTGGCACAAAGTATAAAGCACCACAACCCAAAAAACCTGTTTTTGAGGATATCTCTGATAAGTTACCCCTTCAGGCCAGGCATCAGGAGAATACTTTTATTGATTTCAAACGCGAACCGCTCTTGCATCAGAAGTACTTCAGAGGAAGGACCTGCAACGGCAGTTGGAGATGTAAATGGGGATGGACTTGATGATCTCTTTCTTGGTGGAGCTGCAGGTTTTTCAGGAAAGCTTATTACAAGCGGGGCGGCGGTTTTGCAATTGCACCATCAGCCCTTTTGATAAAGACTCTATGTATGAAGATGGCAGCACTTTTTTTCGATGCTAACAATGACGGATCAAATGATCTTATCGTCATCAGTGGAGGCAATGAAAAGGCTATGGGAGATCCTGTTTATCAGAGCAGACTTTATATGAACAATAGCGAGGGTGAATTTTCGAAAGCCGCGGATGGATTGCCACAGTTTTTCTTCGAGCGGCGGGTGTTGCAGCGGATGACATCGATGGTGATGGTGATTTGACGCGTTTGTAGGGGCAGGGTCAGTCCCGGAAGATATCCATTGCCACCAACAAGCAGCCTGTTAAGGAATGATAACGGTAAGTTTACAAATGTAACACCCCAACGGTCTGAAGGATTAATGAATGTCGGTATGGGTTACCGATGCCTGATTTGCTGACCCGGGATAGGGATGGATCGCAAGAGTTAATTGTCACAGGTGAATGGATGCCCATTTCCGTTTTCAGGAAAGTGGATAATAAGTTTGTAAATGTTACTCTGCGCACTTGGATTGTCCGATTTATCCGGATGGCGGTATACGCTGAAATAACAGATATCAATAATGATAGCTTTCCGGATATAGTGGCAGGAAACCTTGGCCTCAATGCCTTATATCCAGGCAAGTCCCGGAAAACCAGCAGAATTATTTTATAAAGATTTTGACAAGAATGGCACCAGATCCGATCCTGTGTTACTATAACGGGGAGGATAGTTACCCGCTGCAATACAGGGACAGGATGTTGATCAGATGATCTATTTGAAAAGAAATTTACCTGATACCATCCATATGCAAATGCCGGGCTTGAAGATATTTTTACTGCAGAGCAACTCAAGGATGCAAACGTACTTACAGCTAACACCTTTTCGCATACGCTTTTCATCAATGAGAGCGGTAAAGGATTCGCTGCCAGCGCTCTTCCTAAGTATACCCAGATATCAACTGTTCGCGCCATTAAAGCCATGGATGCAAATCAGGACAGCAAATTGATCTAGGATTGGCGGAAATTTTTATGGAACCGATGCTCAGTTTGGACGACATGATGCCTCAGTTGGAGCTATTTTAATTGAGATGGTAGTGGTCACTTTAAAGTCGTAAGTCCGGGGGATAGTGGATTTTCCATTCCTGGAAATGTTAGAAACATTCTTCCGCTCAAAGCGCCATCAGGTTTGGAATTATTCGTTGCACGGAATGGGGATATGAGTAGTTTGTTTCAGATGAAGTAGACGGGCGAGGTACTGGTCGAATTGCAGTTCACTAGGACATAATCTGCCTTGTAATGGAGCCTTTTTGCCTGGATGGCAACATAATTCGCATACTGCCGGGCTAAGGTTATTTTTCCTGAACTCACTCTGGAGATTGCATGGAACACGGATAATTTAGATTATGGAATCAAATTGCCAGAGGAATTAGGAAAAATTCTCGCATTAATCAAGCCTAAAATTTGCCCAAACATGAAGATACGATATCATGGATTTGGCCGTAAAAACAGCTGATTATGAATTATAATTTTATTTAATATGATATTCAGGTCAAAAGATTGGTATGTGTTTTGAATTCTAATGTTTGGAAATACCACAAAGAGTGGGTTGAATGCCGAATTGTTTCTTACTTTGGCCTGAAACCGCTTAATGTTAAGCATTAATATTTTTCGGAATATTAAATCTCAACCTGATGAATAAAATACGTTGTCAGGCGTATTCCTTGTTATATCTTTCTAATGATATTCCAAGGGTGTTTATAAGGAAGAGATCCATTTTATGGGTTATCGTTTTAAGTCTTTTATAAACACATAGTGATATCTCAATAATGAACTTAAAATCGACGATTTCGTAATATGATTGTTCGTAAAGCCATGCTTTATTGGTTTTGGGATTGAGTGCGCAATGCGCTTATGGCCGTACCAGGCATGTTGCCCGAAGAAATTGAAAAGCAATTAAATCAAACTTGAATTATAAACCTAACCTGAGTACCATGAACAAATTCAACTTAACTATTTTGCAATTCAGACTCCTCCGGCATCTCAGCCTGATGAGTCTGTTCATTTTAGGGAGTTTAACAAGCGCCAAGGCAGTTGTTACCTTGACCTTTACGTCCCCTAATACGATGTATACACCAGGACAGGTCAACAACCTCTCCTTCCAAGTCACAGGTGTTGGTAGCGAGTGGGTTGACCGCTTGACGATTACATTTCCAGCTGGTGTCACTGTCAACGCAGCAACACCAAATGGTACAGGTGGCTGTGCACACAAGTGGGTGTAAGACTCATTTGCTCACCAAGTGTTTCCTGGTGTACCGCTACAGGTGCCGTTTGCGGTACGGGTGCTATGGGCAATTCTTTCTGCGGATTCTGGCAGGCAGGTGCTCAAAACCTGACAGCTGATGTCATGGTTCCACCGGCTAATTTCAGTGGCCCGATGGTGATAACCCTTAACAGTAAGGGTGAATCTGGCGGTACAGACGTTGACATGATCACTTTGGCACAAGTTGTCCCAGCAGAGCCATGCGAGATTGTATGCCCAGATAATATCACATACAACCTGGATCCAGGAGCATGTGAGCAGATCATCAACTGGAATCCTCCTACCACGACAGGTGATTGCGCTGTTCCGGTATTAGAGCCAGGCACAGTTTCACAAAACAACAGTGAAACAGCGGTGGATGATGCTTTAGGTTGCACAGGCGCAGGCGACAGGCATGCGTGCATACGACCTGATTGAAGAAGGTATCGCCGGTGATTTCCAAATGACATCCTTGAGAATGTCCGCATGGAACTCAGGAACTGTACAGGTAAGAGTATATACCTATACGGGTCCAATGGGTGGAGCTACATTAGATCCAGCATTGATGACCCTTGTTGGACAGTCTAACCCAACAGCAGTAGTCGGAAACACAAATGCTGATATACAATTTAATATCAACCTGACAGCACCTGTGACAATTCCAGCAGGTACGAGGTTTGCAGTAGAACAGAATTCAACAGCTGGTCTCTTTACAGTAGCCGGTAACTATAGCGGTGAAACACGCCCATGTTATTTCTGGAACCCAGGCTGCGGATTTGCTAATCCTACTTCATATGCAAGTATAGGATTTGGCTTTATCAGTGTACTTCAGGTATGCCAGGGCCTTATCGTGATGGATGGTTCACCGGATGTAGTACAGACGAGTGGTCTTCCAAGTGGTTCTGTATACCCAAGAGGTACAACAACCAACTGTTTCGATCTGGTCAGCCCACTTGATGGTGAAATCATCGATGACTGCTGTTTTGATGTCACCGTAGTTGAATATCCAACACCAACGACAACACTTGCATGTAATGATAACGTTCAGGTATCTGTCAATGAAAACTGTGAAGCGTTCATTTCAACAGACATGATCCTCGAAGGCGGCCCATACGGTTGCTACGATGAATATATCGTTGCAGTAGAAGGCTATGGCAGTGGTTTTGGTGGTGTTACGATCGATAACAATGCTATCGGAGAAACACTGACCGTAACCGTAACCGATCCATCCACCGGCAACAGCTGCTGGGGCACGATCTCAGTTGAAGATAAAATACCACCGACGATCGAATGTCGCGACGTAGTGATCATGTGTGGCGCACAACTGCCAGACGTACCTGCTCCAGCGATCGTAGGCTACCAGGAACAAATCCAGACAGGTCTGAATGATCTGCTTGAGCTCAATACACTTGAGTATACATTTGACTATTCCTATTTGCCAACGACTCCGGCCCTGGATGTGGATGTAAGAATCCAGATCGACGACCACACGTGGTTGCCAGACGTAAAAATCGAAGTAGAAGCACCGGACGGAACGACCACAGATGTGTTTGATATCACAGGTTGCGCTGGTCAGGAGTTTCCGATCAACTGCAGATTCGATGATGATGGAGCAGTGATTACCCAGTGCGTAGATCTTAATGGTGATGAGACTCTTCGCCTTATGCCGCTATTGTTTCCAGGTAACTCAACCCCATCTTTATTCAACCTAAACGGTTTGGATGCAAGTGGCACCTGGACTGTGAGAATTGCTGATATCGCTGGTGGAGATGATGGCCACGTACGTGAAGTAGGTCTTTATATCCTGGTGAACCTGCCACAGGTAGATCCTGCAGACAACTGCGGAGAAGTAGACCTTACCTATACAGATACAGAATCAGGAGACCCATGTGAAGGCCTGGTAGTAACCCGTCATTGGATCGCTACAGACGAAAGTGGAAACACAGCGGAATGCGATCAGAACATCACAGTAACACCATTAGTACTTTGACAGCATCGTATGTCCTCCAGCGTATGTAGGTTCTTGCGGTGATTCATCAGATCCTGATAACACAGGCTGGCCAACGGTCAATGGAAATGAAATTACAGACGAAGACAATGTATGTAACATATTTGTAGGTTACTGGGACAAACCATTGAATGACTGCGGAAACGGCGAGAAGATCGTACGTACATGGACAGTACTTGACTGGTGTACCCAGACCACACTGGAGTGTGTACAGGTTATCAAATTATCTGATGATGAGGCACCAGAGCTTACCTGCCCTGAGGACTTCGAAGTTGGAACAGACTTCTGGTATTGCTATGCAAACGTAAGCGTACCAAAGCCTGATGTATTTGATGTATGCGGATCAGCGTATACCTTAAGCCTGACATCGTCAGCAGGTATCGTTGTTAACTTCGGTAATAACTATGTGATCAACCAGTTACCACTGGGCGACCATATCGTAACCTGGCATGTAACCGACGAGTGCGGCAATCAATCTTCCTGCAGCTTCACCATCAGCGTTGTTGATGATGTAGTACCGGTAGCGAATTGCGATGAGCACACGATCGTGTCACTGACCAATGACGGACCATACGGAATCACGTTGGTTCCAGCACATGTATTTGATGATGGCTCATATGACAACTGCGGACCAGTAGAATTCCGTGTACGTCGTATGGATAGCTGTATAGATTTTGACTGGACGACAGAAGGAGCATGTATCGATGATGTACCAGGTGGTATCCCACCGGTGAACAGCCGTGACCGTGGAACCGTACACCGTCCATGCGTACCATTTGCATGCTGCGACGTAGGAGCAGGACCGATCATGGTTGAGTTAGAAGTAACAGACCTTGCAGGTAACCGTAACTATTGTATGGTAGAAGCGACTGTACAGGATAAGATCTCTCCATTCGTAGAGTGTCCTCCTGATATCATCGTAAGCTGCGATTTCTGGTTTAATGTAGAAGAAGGCACCTTTGTAGATGCAGATGGCAACGCAAATGGTAACCTCGATGAGGATCCATTGAGCCCGATTTTGGAAACATGTATGATGCATTTGCATACAATGATGATGAGAGCGTTCGTCAGGACATTATCATCAACGATCCAGGAAACGAAGATTACAACCAGCCACACTACTGGGGTATCGACGGATGGGCAGATGACAACTGTGAGGTTAACTTACAGGTGCGCGTACGAGTGATCGATGATTGCAGTGGAGGTGATCTGCCAGGTAATGCACCTGATGGAGCAGTAAAACTGATCGAGCGTAGGTTCAGCGCCAGCGATGGCAATGAAGGCGTAGCACCTGGTACCTGCACACAGCGTATCTGGGTAGTGGATTACGATCCTTTCTACATCACAGACAACACATGTAACAACTCAAACTCACAGGACGGAGTGATCTGGCCATGTGATGTATTGCTGACGACCTGCCCTGAAGACCTGGGTAATACAGGAGAGCCAACAGTATTTGATGATGCTTGCAGCTTAATTGGTGTAACATATGAAGATACAAGGTTTGACTTTGTAGACGGAGCCTGCTTCAAGATCCTGCGTGAGTGGGCGATCATTGACTGGTGCCAGTACAATTCACAGACAGGCGAAGGCTTGTGGCACTATGTACAGGTGATCAAGGTACACGACGAAGAAGGTCCAGAATTTGTAGCACCATGTGAAGATGTGGTATTGTGTGTAGCTGATGAGGGAGTATCCTTACCAGACAACAACCAGGCATTCCTTGGCGAAGACAATCCGTTGGCTTCAAGCTGCAGCGTACACCTGAACCTTTCAAGGACAGTACATGAAACATGCAGTGATATCGTAGAATATGATGTGAAGATCTATCCATACAATGGAACAGAGTACATCCTGATCAAGCCTACGACCACAGCAGTAGTAGATGAAAACAATGATGCAGTATTGAGCTTCGATACACGTCAGAGCACAATCCAGTCCATCCGTCTGAATGGTCTTCCATACAACAGCCAGTTCTGCGGTGATTACCACCGTATCCTGTGGAGTGTAGAAGATGGTTGCGGTAACTGGAGCCATTGCGAATACCTGTTCCGTCTGGAAGACTGCAAGCAGCCTTCACCGGTATGTATCAACGGTCTGAGCACCGTGGTGATGCCAGTAGGTGGCCAGGTGACTGTATGGGCTAAGGACTTCAATGCATCAAGCTTTGATGATTGTACGCCATCTGATGAGTTGTTATACAGCTTCAGCGGAGATACCTACACACCAAGCTTTACATACATGTGATAATGTACCTGCATTCGGTGTTGAACTGAGCACACAGATCTGGGTTGCTGATGGCGGCACAGATGATAACTGTAATGGTCAGATCAGCTGGAGTGAGCGTAACAAGGATTACTGCACAACGACGATCGTTATTACAGACAATACAGGCATATGCGGAGATACATCAGGCAGTATCCTGGCAGGTGAGATCCTGACAGATGATATACAGTCTGTTGAACTGGTGGCTGTAAGCCTGAATGCACCAGGTCACGTATTCCCTACTATTGTAACGAGCACAAACGGTCAGTACAACTTTAGCAACCTGGTGATCCCATCAGAGTTTACAGTAAATGCTGATCGTAACGATGCACACAGAAATGGTGTATCTACACTTGACCTTGTGAAGATCCAGAAGCACCTGTTAGGTATTGAGTTGATGAACAGCCCATATGACCTGATTGCAGCAGATGCTAACAATAGCGCGAATGTAAGCGCGATTGACCTGGTGGAATTACGTAAACTGATCCTGGGTATCTACACAGAACTTCCTGCAAACAAGAGCTGGAGATTCGTAGATAAGAGCTTCCAGTTTGCTGATGCAACGAGCCCATGGCCATTCAGTGAGTCTATCAACATGGCAGGCTTACAAGGAAATGAAATGGACAAGGACTTTGTAGCGATCAAGGTAGGAGACGTAAACAATACGGTAAAAGCGAATGCAACCCAGATCCTGCCACGTAATGGCAACGGTGTTGTCAACTTAGTAGCAGACAACCGTACCGTCAGTGCAGGAGAAATCGTAGAGGTAGCAATACGTTCTACAGACTTCGCCAGCATCGAAGGATACCAGTTTACGATGAATGCAAACGGACTTGAGTTCCGTGGAGTAGAGTCAGGCTTAGTAGCAATGAGTGATGAGAACATGGGTGTATTTGGTAGCACGCTGACAGCGAGCTGGCATAAAGTAGGTGGCGTAAGCGCTACTGCATCAGATGTACTGTTCACGCTGAGCTTCCAGGCTACAGCAGCAGGTCAGTTAAGTGAGATGATGAGTATCACCTCAGACGTAACTGAAGCTGAAGCATACAATACTTCATCAGACATCAAGGATCTGAAACTGAGCTTCCGTGGCTCTGAGATTGGAGCTGAGTTCGCACTGTACCAGAACGAACCAAACCCATTCAAGGGCACCACGCTGATCGGTTATGATCTTCCAGCAGCAGGAAACGTAATCCTGACAGTATTTGATGTGACCGGAAAGGTAGTTGTAGTCAAAGAGCAGGAGTCTGTGAAGGGTTACAATACGATCTCTGTAAGCAGCAAAGACATCCCATCCGTAGGCGTTCTGTACTACAGACTGGATGCAAACGAGTACACAGCGACGAAGAAGATGATCATCATCGAGTAATCGTTGAAAATAGAGAGTGGTTTATAGCAATATAAATCGCTAAGTGAGATGGCCTCTCTCCGGTAAACCGGAGGGAGGCTTTCTCTTTTTAGCCCAAACCTCATTAAGACAGGGATTTTAGCTTTCGTTATTTCAGAGCTGCGAGGCCTTTTAGGGGACATTTACATGTTTTAGGAGGCAGGATATAAAGTCTTTTAAAGAAAAAATATAATGCTAGGAAGCCATAATAATCCCTATAAATTAACATTAAATACAGATAAATAGATAAAATATACATATAGAATTGGTATATATGTTAAAGTAATATTGAAAAAATATTGAAGTACCCCATTGTGATTTAAACATATTATATATATTTGTAATGTGTATTAGGTTAATTAAGACCAAATATCAATTTAAAAAAATATATAATATGTAGTCTAGTTCAATCCCGTCCCATCCCAAAACATGCTCCCAAAGCAGTAACAACGATTGAATAATTCAAAATGTCTTTTATGAGAAAACTGGTTACCTCTGGTTTTAAGGGTGGTTTATTGTCCCGTTACGCCATACTGGCTTTGGCAATAATAGCCTTGTCTTCAAGGATGGAAGGTCAGCAGGGATGCGTAATGTCCTGTCCTCCCATGCAACCTCCTGTTCCTATTAGCTTGTCATCGGAATGCCAGGATGTACTTACCTATGATCTCATCGGTGTCGTACTGGAAAATTGCCCGGGCGAGATAACGGTCGATATCCTCGAAAATGGGGTTTCAATAGGGAATATCATTACCAGCGAGATGATTGGTAATACTTATATGGTCATCGTGACCCATCCGCAATCCGGACAGTCCTGTATGGCCATGATTACCGTAGTCGATAAACAAGCCCCGCTGGTCAACTGTCCAGAGGATGTCACCCTTGATTGTACAGCTGACCTGGATGAATATAATCCGCTTTTGCCAGGAGACATCTCCGATTGTTCTTCTACCACCTTAACCATGAATGATGAATTGCTATCCACCGGTATTTGCATTGGTAGCACTTTTTCTCAATACCTCAGAACATATGTAATAGCTGATGCCTTCAATAATGCGGACACTTGTGAGCAATTAATTTCGCTTAGTAAGGCCAGTTTAACCGGCGTTATTTTTCCGCCTTCACTCACCGGGCCAACAGCATTGAGTTGTTTCCCATTGCCAGATACATTACCCTCCAATACAGGTTATCCAACCTATAATGGCAATGATATAGTGAATGGATCCATTTGCAACCTGAGTGCGATTTATTCCGATGATATTGCTGATATATGTTCAGGATCCTACAAGATATTCAGGACATGGACAGTGGTAGATTGGTGTAATAACAATCAAAGCACTACTTCCATGCAGATCATTGAGATTCTGGATGAGACCCTGCCTATTGTCCAGGCACCGCTTGATCTTACTGTTTCTACAGGGCCTGCAGGATGTAATGCAGATGCCATGGTTTCACCAGCAGTGATTACGGAGGATTGTTCAACAGGAATTTCTGTTAGAATGGAAGGCCCTTTTGGTACTATTCAATCCAATGGTGGTCTTATTCCAGGATTGCCGGTTGGTGTGCATCGAATCATCTTTAAGGCAACCAACGACTGTGGGCTGGAAGGCGTCGACACGATGTTTATTACAGTTCAGGATCTTGTCCCTCCGACGCCTGTTTGCAGGCAACATCTGGTTATACCCGTCAATAATCTTGGGTTTTCAACTATTCCAGCTTCGGTATTCAATGGAGGAAGCACAGATAATTGCGGGTCAGTTTACTACAAAGTAAAAAGAATGACCATACCAACCGGGGAATCATGTTTTAATC
The DNA here is from genome assembly GCA_016721905.1 of Candidatus Opimibacter skivensis. Classification (GTDB taxonomy): domain Bacteria; phylum Bacteroidota; class Bacteroidia; order Chitinophagales; family Saprospiraceae; genus Opimibacter; species Opimibacter skivensis. The sequence continues at coordinate 12,570 of JADKHH010000030.1, forward strand.
CCGGAAATCAGAATAATTTATTTGATGACTTTATTCAGTTCTGCTGTGAGGATATTGCCAATAATAACATCATGGTTATTTTCCGTGTATATGATGTGTTACCTGTTGCGGGTCCGGTTACGGATACGTATCTCCAGGGGCATTTCAATGATTGCATGGTAGAAGTTGAAGTGCAGGATAAACTTCCGCCACAGATCTTATGCCCCACGGATTTAACCATCAGCTGTGAATTTCCATTTACAGAAGGAAATTTGGGTGTCTTTGGGTCAATAGCCCTGACAGAAGAAGACAGAGAAATGATTTGCCTTGATGATCCAGGTGCACCCGGTGACCCGGGTTTACAGTGCATAGGCCTTGACGGTCTTGCTACGGATAATTGCCAGGTGGACATTGAGGAAGAGGCACCCTCGATTGATATCAATAATTGTGGGACTGGAACCATCACACGGACTTTTGTGGCAACTGACGCAGGTGGATTACAAACGACATGTCAGCAGGTCATTACGATCGTTAATTATGAGTTGTTCAATTTGTCTGATATCACCTGGCCACAAGACTATACCACCTTTGATGTGTGCGAAATAGATTTGCTGGACCCTGACGATCTTCAACCACCTTACAACAGGCCTGTATTGGCTCAGGGGCCCTGTGATATGGCTGCCGCAACCCATGAGGATGCCGTTTTTGATTTTTCCAATGGAGATCAGGCCTGCTTTAAAATTTTACGCACCTGGACCGTCATGGATTGGTGTCAGATGAATACACAGACAGGAGGCTTATGGTCACATATCCAGGTGATAAAAGTGATGAATTCAGTCGCACCTGAAATTGAACCAATAGCAGATCTTGATGAGTGTTCATTCGATGCTCAGTGTGGTGGATTGACATTGGATTTTGAAGCAATAGCTGATGATGATTGTTCAGGTCCAGGAGCACTGACCTGGAAATATTTTATTGATGAAAACAATGATCAAACATTTGAATTTACCTCTGGCCAAAGTACCGGAGCGAGTGTTGAATTTACTCGATACATACCTCTGGGAGAACATCGAATAGTCTATACGGTATGGGACAGATGCGGTAACATCACCACCGAAGAGCAACTCGTCACAATCAGAAACTGCAAGCCACCATCAGCAAAATGCATCCATGGATTAAGTACGAATCTGATGGCGATGGACACTGACGGTGATGGCACAGCAGATTGGGGCATGGTCACACTTCAGGCTGAGATGTTTGATGGTGGCAGTGATCATCCTTGTGACAACCCTTTTTCCTTCTCATTTAGTGCCGATCCACAGGACGATACCCGCGTGTATGATTGCGGCGACCTGGGTATTAATGAAGTGGAAATGTGGGTGATAGATCAAAACGGATTAACTGATTTTTGTATTACCACCATAGAAATTCAAGATAATAATGGAATATGTCCACCGCAGGAAGGTGGAACGGGTATTATTTCAGGAAATATCAAGGTGCCGCAGGCGGGTACATTGTCTGGTGCCATGGTTTATCTGGACGGTAGTAATTTATCAGGAATTCCTAGCGGACTCAATGGACATTTTGTATTTCCTTCCATGCCTTTAGGGGGCGAATATGTGGTCAGACCAGTCAGAGAGGGAGATGCACGAAATGGGGTTACAACCCTTGACCTTATAAAAATCCAGAAACATCTGCTCGGTATTGAATTGTTTAAAACGCCTTTTGAATATATCGCGGCGGATGTCAACAATAGTGGAAGCATAACCGCAATTGATATCATTCAGTTGCGCAAACTCATCCTGGGGTACTATGGAGAGTTTCCAAGCAATAAATCCTGGCGCTTTATCGACAAAGCCCACATCTTCCCTGATCCCTTTAATCCGTGGATTTCAACCTGGCCAGAAACGTATTCCATTATACCCTTCAGCAACAGCATGAATGATGTAGATTTTGATGCCGTGAAAATTGGTGACCTGAACAGATCTGCTAATCTCCAGGCGGGAAGTGGTATGATATTGCCAAGAGGGGAGCAGCGTTGCGAAATAGAATATGTAGTTAGCCCACAACCTGATGATAAATTATATCGTGTAGATCTTTACCTGCGAAAAGCTGAATCCTTCAGTACAGTGCAGTTGTCCTTTAATTGGGACCAGGCTGGTTTTAAAGTACTTGATTGGAGCCCGGGAGAATTCTTGTCACCAGATGATGTCAGAATGCCTGAACAACAGGGACAGAATGCATCTCTTTCAGCGTTTTCAATGGAAGGCTGGAATGGTGATAGAATGCCGCTGCTCACCCTTTGGGTAGATCAGGTTGCAACAAATCCATATCCATTCCAATTGTTCCTCAGTCCTGATCCTACACCTGCGCTCGCTTTCCATCTCGAAAGCGAAACGGAAGTTCCTGTTCAATTAATTAGCCAGAAAGTTAGCGAGACATCCATCCAAAACAAACCTAATCCATTTACGGATATGACGACGATCATGATGACGAGTCAACGTGATGAATTGGCTACTCTTCGGGTTTTTGATGCAGGTGGAAAGTTGATATTTACCAGGGAAGTTGTGCTGGTAAAGGGGGAAAATGAATTTGCAGTCCGGAGATCCGAGTTAAAAATGTCCGGCATTTTTATGTACGAGATAGAATCTGATTTTCAATATAGTACCAACAGAATGATAATAGTTGATTGAGCAGGTGGGGAATGAGAACCCCACCTGGTTTTTACAATGCATTTCATCTGCACAATCATATAACCCGGTACTTGCTTTATCGCATATACCAAAGACAACTTAGAACCCTAATAATTAACAATTTCAATTGAATTCGTGATGGAAACCACAAGTATGTCAGTATTAATCCACTCCAATCAGTTCCTGCTAAGGATGATGATTTCCTTTATGTTGGTAATAGGCGCAGCATGCACTGTGTCAGCCACACCAGATGAATGGTTACCCCTGGTGAAGGGTGAAAACCTTACATCCTGGAATTTCTTTGCAGAGATTTCAGAGGATGAGTACGCACTTTCCGAACAACCTGCCCAAATGGTCGCATTGAGTTGTCTGCCTGAAGTAAACATTTCACTGGGTCAGGGGGGATATGCTGCCATTACAGCATTGACCCTGGTCAATGCGCCTCAATATCCTCCTCATATGTATGAAGTGGATATCATGGGGCCGTTAACGGATACGGTCTATTGCGCGCAGCTCGGACAAGAGCTGATGGTGGTTGTACACGAATTACCGACCGGAAATAGCTGTATGTCCTCTATTTTTATTGAGGACAAACTTAAGCCTGTGCTGGTGTGTACAAGTGATACGTTGCCTTGTAATACCAATATCGCTACAATTGATTTTGAAAACTACATAGAATCGGTTACAGACAATTGTGACAGCGATCCTTCGCTGTGGCATTCCTATGTGGTCCAAAACCTTCCATGTAATCCTCATCACTTTACACAGCAGATCCTCGTTACCTGGACTGCAACCGATGATTCAGGAAACAGTGCGACATGCCAGGATATCATTTACCTGCGTAAGCCTGCTTTAGGGCAGATTCTTTTTCCACCTAATATTTCAATTAGTTGTGTCAATGCAGATACGGATCCCTCCAATACAGGTGAACCTACCTATAATGGGCAACCGCTTGGAGCACTATGTCAGTATTCTGTGACACATATTGATAATGTCATCCCGATGTGTCAGGGTGCACAAAAAATATTACGCACATGGATAGTGAAGGATTGGTGCACCAGTGGTCAACGGACGCATGTCCAGGAAATCCTGATCGTGGATAATGTTCCCCCAGTGGTTACTTGTCCGGCGAATCTGACCATTAATACAAACCTGGGTGTTTGTACAGCCAAATACACCTTGCCAAACCCTCCTGTAACGGACGCATGCGCAAATCCAAGCCAGATTGATATAGATATTTTTGTAAATGGTGTGCCTGGCATATTTTCTCCCGGCCAAATGGTAACCCTTGGATTGGGCACAACACTTATTACTATCAGAGCAACTGATCCATGTGGAAATTCAAGCCAATGCTTCTATAATGTAACCGTAAGGGATAATACACCTCCGGTGATGGTATGTCCTCCTAACGTAACCATCGATTGTACCGACAGTACAAATCCTGCCAATACAGGGTCTGCAACAGCTACAGATTATTGTGATCCTTCCCCTGATGTGACTTTTACTGATATGACTGCAGAAACCCAGGGCTGTGTGGGCTATCAGATTACCAGAACCTGGAGAGCAACAGACAACAGTGGAAACTTTATCATCTGTATGCAGATGATTCTGATAACAGATGATACCCCTCCGAGCATCACATGTCCGCAAAATGTAACGATCAATTGCACTGATAGCACTGCGCCTGCCAATACGGGATCTGCTACAGCTACGGATCTATGTGATTTGACACCAACGGTTGGATTTACCGATGCGACTGTCGGAGGTACTTGTCCTCAGGAACGGACCATAACCAGAACATGGTCTGCCACGGATGATTGCGGAAATTCAAGTACTTGTTTGCAGCAGATTACGATTGTTGACAATACACCACCAGCCATTACCTGTCCACCAAATGTTTCTATTGAATGTTCTTCTTCGACAGATCCAGGTAATACAGGGTTTGCGACAGCGACAGATAATTGTGATGCCACTCCTACCATCACCTATTCAGATATTGAGGTGCCAAGCGGTCCACAGACGTATACAATCAACAGGACATGGGAGGCTTCGGATGATTGCGGAAACTCCAGTACTTGTTTACAACTGATCATTGTTCATGATGAGACCCCTCCGGTAATTGTATGCCCTCCTAATATTGCCATACAATGTACGGCTAGCACATTGCCACCAAATACAGGGATTGCCACAGCAACTGACAATTGTGATCCATCACCAGATATTACCTATTCAGACGTATCTGTTGGGGGGATTTGTCCCCAGGAAAGAACCATTACAAGGACCTGGATAGCCACTGATGCTTGTGGAAACACCAGCAGCTGCATTCAGACGATCATTGTCGATGATAGCACGGCTCCTGTTATTTCCTGCCCTGCGAATGTGACTATTCAATGTACAGCAAATACATTGCCTGCAAACACCGGAACTGCAACCGCAACCGATAACTGTGATGGCACACCCATTATCAGTTTTAATGATGTAACCCTGGGCGGTTCTTGCCCTCAGGAGTATACTATCACCAGGACCTGGCGCGCAGCGGATGATTGTGGTAATGCAAGTACCTGTGTACAATTGATCATCGTCGACGACTCTGTCGCGCCTGTTATATCATGCCCAGCAAATGTTACTATTCAGTGCACGGCGAGCACATTGCCGGCAAATACGGGAAGTGCAACAGCAACTGACAATTGTAATGGAGCTCCTATAGTTACTTTCAATGATATGACTATTGCCGGAGGCTGCCCGCAGGAAAGAACCATCAACCGTACATGGACCGCAACGGATGGTTGTGGCAATTCAAGTACATGCCTGCAAACTATTATTGTTGATGACAGTGTCCCTCCAGTGATTACCTGCCCTGCTAATGTTACTATTGAATGCACAGACAGTACTTTGCCTCCGGCTACCGGAACAGCAACAGCAACTGATAATTGCGCTGGTAATCCTCTAGTTGAATTTAGTGATGCTATTCTATCGGGTGAATGTCCCTCTTTGGAAACCATAACACGAACATGGATTGCATCTGATGGATGTGGCAATAGCAGCACGTGTGTTCAGGTCATCATTGTTACTGATACAACAGTGCCTGGCATTACCTGTCCGGCAAATGTGACTATACAATGTACAGCCAGCACGCTGCCTCCAAATACCGGATCCGCAACTGCAACAGATAATTGTGATCCTGCACCTGTAGTTAATTTTACAGATGTATCTGTAGGTGGGATTTGTCCCCAGGAACGAACAATAACCAGAACATGGGTGGCAACCGATGAATGTGGAAACACCAGCAGTTGTATTCAGACGATTGTGGTGGACGATAGTATCGCCCCGGTTATTTCCTGCCCGGGCAATGTGACTATTGAATGCACGGCCAATACCTTACCTGCAAATACAGGAACGGCAACCGCAACAGATAACTGTGATGGAACACCTACTATTGATTTTGATGATGTTACCGTGGGCGGTTCCTGTCCACAGGAGTATACTATCACTAGAACCTGGAGTGCAACAGATGATTGCGGTAATACGAGCACCTGTGTACAAACCATTGTCGTAGATGACTCAGTCGCTCCATCTATTTCATGTCCGGCCAATATAACCATCCAGTGCACGGATAATACGTTACCTGGAAATACAGGTAGTGCAACAGCAACTGACAATTGTGGTGGTGCACCGGTAATCACGTTTGATGATGTGACCATAGCAGGCATCTGTCCGCAAGAAAGAACCATTAACCGCACCTGGACTGCAACTGATGCTTGTGGCAACGCAAGTACTTGCTTACAGATTATATTTGTTGATGATAGTGTCCCTCCGGTGATTACCTGTCCTGCAAACGTCACCATTGACTGTGAAGATGGAACGCTGCCTCCGAATACAGGGTCAGCAACAGCTACCGATAATTGCACAGGCATTCCTCTGATCGAATTTGATGATGATATTGTTTTGGGCGTTTGTCCATTATTAGAAACCATTACACGTACATGGACAGCATCTGATGGATGTGGTAACAGTAGTACATGCGTACAAATCATTGTTGTGACGGATGAATTAGCCCCTGTGATTACCTGTCCTGCAAATGTGACTATAGAATGTACGGCAAGTACCTTGCCTGCGAACACGGGAACTGCTACCGCTACAGATGCCTGCGATATTTTACCTGCTGTTACTTTTTCGGATGTCACAGCTGGTGGTAATTGTCCTGCAGAGCGGACCATCACCAGAACCTGGGTAGCAACAGATGATTGCGGAAATTCTAGCACCTGCACACAGGTCATTGTTGTAGATGACAGCATTGCTCCGGTGATTACATGCCCTGCTAACCTGACGATTGAATGCGATGATAGTACATTGCCAGGCAATACAGGAAATGCGACGGCCACAGATAATTGTGATGGAACACCTACAGTCGGTTTTACAGATGTGACTGCTGGCATAGGCTGCCCTGACGGATATACAATTACAAGAACCTGGGTGGCAACGGACGATTGTGGTAACAGCAGTTCGTGCATACAGGTCATCACCATTGATGATAATCTGGCACCATTAGTTAGTTGCCCGGCTAACATCACGGTTGAATGTACTGCAAGTACCGCACCAGCAAATACAGGCAATGCAACAGCTACCGATATATGTGATGCTACGCCAGCAATTTCTTTTACGGACGTAACAGTTGCCGGCAGCTGTCCACAAGAATTTACAATCACGCGGACCTGGGTCGCCACAGACAACTGTGGTAATTCAAGTTCATGTAATCAGACCATCGGCGTAGAAGATTCAACAGCACCTATTTGCGCTGCCATGGATATAACTGTTTCACTCAATGGCAGTGGCACTATCACTATTGTGGGGTCGCAAGTGAACGACGGATCCTCAGATAATTGTGGTCCTGTCACATTGAGTGTAGCTCCGAATACTTTTGATTGTGACAATCTGGGTGCAAATGTAGTGGTGCTTACCGTCACAGATTGTCCAGGCAATTCATCCACCTGTACTGCAACTGTAACGGTGGTGGATGATGGAGCTCTGGAAGCGATATGTCAGAATGTAACCATCTTCCTGGATGCTAATGGAAATGCATCTATTGACCCTGCAGATATAGATAATGGTTCCGGCGGCGGATGTGATCCAGGTCTCCTTGAGTTTGATTTGTCACAGACAGATTTTAACTGTACTGACCTGGGGCCAAATATTGTAATCCTAACTGTAACAGATGAGGATGGTAACACTGCCACTTGTACTGCAACTGTTACGGTCGTTGATTTGATACCACCTGTGGTAACTTGTCCGCCAAACCTTACTGTAGATTGTCATACCATAACTGATCCTAATAACACCAGTCAGTTTGGGGATGCTACAGCAACTGATAATTGTCCGGGAACGGTCATTGTTGAAACACACCAGATCAACCTGAACGATTGCGGGGTAGGAACCATTGTGAGAACATTTACGGCAACAGATTTATCAGGCAATACAGCTACATGTGTCCAGACAGTAACGGTTACTAATCCTAACCCACTGGATGAAGGTGATATTGATTGGCCAAATTCTCCAGTCAGTGTGAATATCTGTAACTCCACGGATCCCGATGATATTCCGAATGGTGAGCCTGTGATTGACCCGGTTGCATTGCTTTGCGCAAATCCGGTTATTACATTTTCAGATCAGGTGCAGACATTCATTGATAATAATCCGAACACCCCTTGCAAGGTCATCACGAGAACGTGGACTGTCGTGGATAATTGTCAGCCAAATGGAACCTTCGTTTTTGTGCAGACCATTAATGTACAAGATGCAGTGCCGCCATTGTTTACTAACATAAATGACATGACCAAAGTGGCTAATTCGAATTGCGTGGCCTTCTTTACGCTGATCGCATCCGCTACAGACTGTGCAGGTGTATCTATTACAAACAATTCTCCATACGGACAAACTACAGGTGCGAACGCAAGTGGTAACTATCCGATCGGAGTTACAGTAGTACTTTTTACGGCCACGGATGGATGCGGAAATATTTCAACAATGGATGTAGTCATTACAGTAACCGATCCAAATCCGACCACCTTCCAATGTGAAAAGACTTTGATCTTTTTACCTCCGGAGACTGAAATCGCTGTTCCTGCAGATACTTTTGTCACATTCATTACCGGCGGTTGTACCTCAGGGGAAGACCTGTTTGTGAGTTTCTCCGGTACTGATCCATTCGATACGGTTCGCATATATGACTGTGGTGATGTTGGAGTTTCTACATTTCCTTTATGGTTGTGGAATGAGGCAGGAACCATGATCCTGGATAGTTGCAATACAGCTGACCTTGACCTCAGGGATCCGGATGATTTCTGTCAGGATGGACTTGCCTTGTTTGGTAAAGTGGAAAATGAAGAAGGTCTGGATGTGATCGGGGTTGAAGTCAGTATCACGAATGAGTCTATGCAGCCGGATACAACTGATCAAAGGGGAGAGTATATGCTGGAAGGACTCAGTGAGGGAACAGGATATAATATCGCACCGTTTGATGACCTTAATCACCGGGAGGGTGTATCAACCCTTGATCTTGTAATGATCCAGAAGCATTTGCTAGGTAAAGAAAAACTGAACTCTCCCTATAAGATTATTGCAGCGGATGCCAATAAGAGTGGTCACCTCACAGCCCTTGATCTACTGGAAATCCGTAAACTCATTCTTGGGATTAACACCAGATTCCCGAATAATACTTCCTGGCGTTTTGTGGATCGTGATTATAGTTTTGCTGACCCCTACAATCCTTTTGAGCAGCCATTCCCAGAGTCTATTTGGGTTGATAGCGTAACAGGAGGAGTTGATACAGCAAATTTTGTTGGAATCAAGATTGGTGATGTAAACGGATCCTTCTTCCTCAAACGTGCTTCCGGATCACAGATCAAACCTCGTACGGAAGGGGCTTATGGTATTTCTGTCAGGCAAGTAGGCAGCGTGGGCGCAGGTCAGCCAAGTTGGAACCTGATCGCAAATCCTGATCAGGGTAAAATTGATGGAATGCAGTTGTGCTTCTTTGTCGGGGGCCTTTCACCTGACCAGCTAAGTCTGATCAGTTCTGATGTATTGTCAGATGGTGATTGGTTCTATAATGCAGAAACCCGGATGATCACCATAAGCTGGGCTCCAGCTGCCGAAGTGGATTTAACAGATAAGGTGATATTATCGATTCCTGGTCGGGACATGCCGATAGATCTGGTACAAATCTACAGAGGCCAGACTAAGCCTGAGGCCTATATAATAGGTGATCTTGAGCCGGTGACACTGGATATTGAATTGACCATCGAGGAAAATGCAGTTCAATCGGTCAGCGACTATCATTTATACCAGAACATCCCAAATCCATTCAGTGGGCAAACCACCATCAGGTATTCATTGCCTAAAGAAGAGGTAGTCACAATCACCATCCATGATATGACCGGACGGCAGGTGTTCTCCCAGAAAGCTAAAGGGAATGCCGGAATGAATGAAATGGTGATCAGGAACCTGGACCTTGGGTCTGCCGGGATATATTACTATACATTATACACGTTGAATGCAAGTTTTACGCATAAAATGAGCTTCACAAACGACTAGTTTTTTCGAGACGCCGGGTCATTCAATCGACCACATGACGTTACTTTTTGGGAAAACCCCCTCATGGAGGGGGTTTTTTTTATGCCCTGATAATAAATTTACTATAATTTATAGAATTATATCTATATAAATACCTATTAAACAATAATATACAAATAACGTAATAGTATTATATAAAAAATACCTTTTTTAGGGTAGTATGTCATATTATGACTATTCTATATTTGTACTGGCATTAAAGATTTTCTTAATCTGTTAGATGCTGATTTAGATAATACTACAGGTTACATTTTATTTTATATCTATTTATAAGATAAATTGATTCTCCTGACCACCTGACCTACCTGAACGATAATAAGCCTAAGCTGGCGGATTGCATTATTTCTGCTATCCAGCCGCCGATCACACAATTGCTATTGCCAGAGATGTGCAGCCTTTAGCGGTACTCTTTCAATATAGGCTTAACTATTTTTTTTTAACTAAAACTAAGATCTCATGAAGAAAACGGACATTTCTGTTTCTCTCAGGGATGGTGCGCGTAAACGTCTCAAACAGTATTCAAGACTTTTATCCCAATCCCTGTCAGCGGGCTTTTTACTTCTGACGCTAATGTGGCAAAACCAGGCCTTTGGCCAGGCTGATTGCTCGCTAAGTTGCCACGGCGCTCAGGTATCTTTAGGTGCAGATTGCACTGCCGAAGTTACAGTTGCAATGGTAGGGGAGACCACCCAATGCCCAAATGGTCAGTTCACGGTGTATGTATATACATTAGGTGGTGATACCGTCCCTACGAGTCCAGTTGTCACACAGGCTGAAATCGGAATGACTTTAATCGCCAGCGTTCGTGATAATATTTCCGGTAACAGTTGCTGGACGTATATTACTGTTCAGGATAAAATGCGTCCTACCCTCGTATGTGAGGATATGACCATTTCATGCCTGGACCTGCTCAATTATGATGGACCTGTAGCTTCTGACAACTGCGATGGTGACCCGGATCTGATCCTGGTCAACGAAGTTGCAGAACTCCTTTGCGATCCTAATTATATCAAGCAGATTACACGCACGTATATTGCCCGTGACGCATCAGGTAATGAATCGTTACCATGCGATATGAGCATTTTCCTCGAGCGTATTGATTACGCAGATATTGACTTTCCGGATTCACTCACAGTATTATTGGACAATGAGCTTCACTGTGATGGTAACTGGGCTGATGCTGATGATGATGGCATTCCGGATCCTGAAGATGATGGAATCTATCCGGGTACAGGGGTACCTGAAATCGATGGAACACCTATTTATCCTGACTTTATCGGCTTTTGTAATGCACTGACTACCTATGATGATCTGGTTTTCCCAACCATTGGTTGTGTTACGAAAATCATGCGCGTTTGGACTGTGAGGGAGTGGCATTGCATGGGCGAAACGGATACAATTTATATACAGATCATTGAGATTGTTGACAATGAAGGTCCGGAAATTGTATGTCCTGCCGATTTCAGTCACACCACCAATGGTCACCATTGTACTGCTGATATATGGATGCCAGCGGCTGTTGTTTTTGACAATTGCAGCGATCTGGTAACTGTAACTGTTGCCTATCCAGGTGGATTTGGTAATTCGAATGGAGGATTCTATGCTACATTACCGGTAGGGGCTAATATCATAACCTACACCGCATATGATGAATGTTATAATTCATCACAATGTACGATGACCATAACGATCCAGGATCTGACACCACCTGTTCCAGTTTGTGACGAACACACAATAGTTTCCTTAACACTGGGAGGACAATCAGGTCTGACTAAGGTTGATGCTTCAGTCTTCGATGATGGCAGTTATGATGCATGCGGTCCTGTAACTTTCAGGGCGCGCCGTATGGATTCCTGTATTGATTTTGACTGGACTACAGAAGGTGCCGGGATTGATGAGATTCATAATGGAGTGGTAGACAGCAGAGATCGCGGTACAGTGCACCGTCCTAAAGTTCCATTCGCATGTTGCGATGCAGGGGCTGGCCCGATCATGGTTGAACTTGAAGTAGAAGATGCTTCCGGAAATCTAAACTATTGCATGGTTGAAGTAAATGTTCAGGATAAAATCAAGCCAATTATTACCTGTCCAAGTGATATCACCATCAGCTGTGATTACCCACTTAACCTGGATGATCTGAGCGATTTTGGTGATGTCGTTGCAGACCAGCATGATGTAACAACCTGGTGTATCTATGATCCAGGAAATCCAAATGACTTAGATGGTGATGGATTCGTATGTGGAGTTGATGGCCTATGGAGGGACAACTGTGATGCAGAGATAACTGTTACCAACGTTCCACACATCAATAATTGTGGTGTTGGATACATTGATAGATTCTGGAGAGCTGAAGATTCCAATGGTTACGATCAGTGCACACAGCGGATTACTATTACCAATTTCACTCCAATAACGTATCTGTCTATTGACTGGCCGGATGACTATCATGGGCTGGAGTGCCGCAGAAGGTACTGAGCCTGAAGACCTGGAGTATCCATATAATGAACCAGTGATCAATGAAGATGAATGCGACCTGATTGGTGTTACCCATGAAGATGTTGTATTCCCGATAGTTGACGGAGCATGCTTTAAAATACTTCGTACCTGGAAAGTGATCGAATGGTGCTTGTATGAGCAGTATGGTGGCATTGTAGAGGGGATTAATTACTGGGAGCACACACAAGTGATCAAGGTAGTTAACCAGTTTGGTCCTGATTTCCTCACAGATCAACCTACTATCGATCGCTGCAATGACTTTGACTGTGGAGGTATTCCTTTAGAATTAATCCAACGTGCAGAGGACGATTGCACGCCTGATGAATTGTTGCAATGGTCTTATGCAGTGGATCTAAACAATAACAATACTATTGATCTTGGTCCATATACAAATATTGGTTCTGTCATCGATGCATCCGGCACATATCCGCTTGGAAACCACAGGATCATATATACATTTGAAGATCGTTGTGGAAATCGCACAGTGCGTGAGCAACTGCTGTTCCTGAGATCTTGCAAAGCACCTGTACCAGTATGTATACATGGGTTGTCAACAGACATTATGGCAGTTGATACGGATGGTGATGGTATTGAAGACTCCGGTATGATCACTATATGGGCTTCAGACTTTGATGCCAGCAGCTATCATCCATGCGGACTTCCGTTTGAGCTTTCATTGTCACCTGATGTAAATGTCAAGAGCCGCACCTTCACTTGTGCTGATGTTGATCAGGGTCAGGTTCCTGTCAACCTTTATGTAACAGATGCGTTAGGCAACCAGGCTTATTGTGAAACCTATATTATCATTCAGGACAACAATGATGTATGTCCAGAAGGTGGAACACTGACTGGTACGATTACGGGTAACATTAGTACAGAAACATCAGAAAACGTCCTGGGTGTGGAAGTGGAGATCGCAGGATCATCATTACTGCCGATCAATACAAACCAAACTGGTACGTACACATTCCCAGCTATGCCTATCGGTGGCAATTATGTGATCAATCCGGGTAAGAACAATGACTATAAGAATGGTGTATCTACACTTGACCTTGTTGAGATTCAGAAACACTTGTTAGGTATCAAGGATTTACCAAGTCCATATAAGATGCTTGCTGCTGATGCTAACAATTCAGAGTCTATCACAGCGATTGACCTTATTGAACTCAGGAAACTGATTTTGGGTATCTACAGTGAACTGCCAAATAATTCTAGCTGGCGCTTTGTTGACAAGACCTATTCATTCCCTGATCCATACAATCCATGGATGCAGGATTGGCCAGAAAACCATATCCTCAACCCATTGGCACTTGGTATGAACCATGCTGACTTCTTCGGTATTAAGATCGGTGACGTGAATAATACAGTGAAGGCAAATGCACAGAGCATCCTGCCAAGAGGATCTGGTCAGGTACTTGATCTGGTGATTGATGATCGCACTGTATCCGCTGGAGAAACCTTTGAACTTCCGGTCTACGCTGCTGATAGTAAATCACTGGAAGGAATGCAGTTTACCTTTGACTTAGGTAAGGAAATGCAATTGGTTTCTGTCAAAGCAGGTGCCATGGACGTTACTGAAGACAACTTTGGATGGTTACAAAACCGTACCCTGACCTCCAGCTGGAATAAAGGCTGAAGGACTGGATGTGGATAATAGCTCACCATTGTTCACCCTTGTACTTACAGCTGGTGCTTCCATGAAGTTGAGCGAGGTTATTTCCTTGATCTCTAACCCAACGGTCGCTGAAGCTTATACTACGAATAGTGAAATCATGGATCTGGCACTTACATTCCGCGGTGCGGAAGAGCGGTTCGATTTTGAACTGCTTCAGAATGAGCCTAACCCATTTACCGGTACAACACAAATTGGTTATGTGATACCGTCAAGTGGCGAAGTGATCCTGAGTATGTTTGATCTGACTGGAAAACAATTGTTCAACCAGACACTTAGCGGTGTGAAGGGTATGAACAGAGTTGAGATCAGTAAAGATCAGATCGGAGCCCAGGGAATGGTTTATTATCAGATCCAGTTCCAGGGATATACTGCAACTAAGAAGATGTTGATTCTGTAAAAGGAATAAGCATCAACAGATAAGAATTACTGTTTTTGGGATGGGACCCCTCTCCGCGCAAGTGGAGGGGGTTCTTTTTTTTTTGTACTTAGGGCTCAGGGGGCAATAACCTTTATAACCATAGATGCCTCTATCTTTGCGTCAACATGGGAAGGATAATGGGTATAGATTTTGGGCTGAAGCGGACTGGTATTTCGGTGACAGATCCGGAGCAGATCATCGTGAAAGGGCTGGATACCCAGGAGACAAGTGGTGTCCTGAACTTTATTGTAACCTATGGTGTTCAGGAAAAACTTGATGAAATAGTAGTTGGATACCCCTTCGTTGAGGGGGCATGGGGTGACCGCCGATTTAAGGAAAAGCTTGATAAATTTGTGGCAGATCTGAAAAAGGCCTTTCCTTTGATTCCCATAACTCTCCATGATGAGCGGAATACTTCGGTGAATGCCAGAGAGATCATGAGCCGGAGTGGGCTGAAGAAAAGCCAGCGGGAAGACAAGGGATTGCTTGACAGGACGAGTGCTATTTTAATACTACAGGAATATTTAGGACATATATGATTCTTCCGATTTATGCATATGGTCAGTCGGTTTTGCGCAAAATGTCGCATCCCATTGAACCTGACTACCAGGACCTTCCAGGACTTATTGAAGACATGTTTCAAACCATGTATGCAGCCCGCGGTGTAGGACTAGCAGCACCGCAGATAGGGAGGGACATCCGGTTATTTGTCGTAGACACACTTCAACTTGAAAAGCCCGAAAAGAATTTCAATGGGTTTAAGAAGGTATTTATCAATGCCCAGCTACTGGATGAATCCGGTGTGCCATGGCTCTACGAAGAAGGATGTCTGAGCATACCTGATATCCATGTGGAAATTGAACGAAAGCCTGTCATCCATATCCGGTATCACGATGAGCATTGGAAGGAGCATATAGAAACATATGAAGGTGTCAATGCCAGAGTCATTCAACATGAATATGATCATATAGAGGGTATCCTGTTTATCGACAGGATGAAGCCATTAAAACGGCGGATGATCAATCGGAAACTGGAAAAAATTAAAAGGGGGGATGTTGACACTACGCATCCGATGCGTTTTGTAAAAGTGTAACTCACGCGAAGACAGTTCATTATTATTTGCGACCAAAGTCTGCAGGTATTTCACCCCAGTGTTCTGTTTCCCACTTGTGGATAGGGTTTTTCCAAGTGTTTTCTTTAAGCCATTTTTCAGCGCGACGGATCATGTCAAATAGTTCGGCATTGTGCTTTGTGAGCTTCAATTGGGTATTTGCTTTTTTCTTTTTAACCCACGCTATTGCAGTCCTAGAGTCCGAATAAATGGGTGTAGCCGGATCATTTTTCTTTTGCAATAGGGCAAGTGCATGCACGAGGGCCAGGAATTCGCCTATGTTGTTCGTGCCATCTTTCGCAGGGCCGTAATGAAATATTTCGGACTTGTCTGCAGTCCATACCCCACGATACTCCATGAGCCCTGGATTGCCGCTGCAGGCTGCATCTACGCTTATACTTTCCCTGATAATTCCTCCTGATCGTGCAGCAGGCCTGGTTGTTTTTGGGGTATAAGCCGTCCTCTTTCTTTCTGGCCCGCTTGAGTAAGCTGCATCAGCTTCAGCCTTGGATTCATAGGACTTGTATCTGGCATCCGGAAAATTATCCACCTGCGCTTTGCAGGCTTCCCACGAAGAATATATTCCCGGATGGTGGCCTTGCCAAACCACGTAGTATTTTTGTTTTTTCTGACGCATTGATCTGTAATATTAATGGAAACTGCACAATTCAAATGGATTGATACACATTGTCACCTCTATGTAGCCGAGTTTGACCAGGACCGGGCTGAGATGGTCGGGAGAGCGTTGGCTTCCGGGGTGTATAAAATGATGTTGCCTAATATCGATACGCAGAGTATACCAGGTATGTTGGAACTTGTCAAGGCTTATCCAGGGCATTGCTTTCCGATGATAGGATTACATCCATGTTCGGTTAAGGATAATTTTGCGGAAGTTCTGGATCAGATGGAGCCGGAACTCAACTCAGGAAGTTATATCGGAGTCGGGGAGACAGGTATTGACCTATTTTGGGATACCACCTTTAAGGTAAAGCAGATTGAGGCTTTTGAACGGCAAATCGGATGGGCAAAAAAATTCCGACTACCGGTCATTATACACTCCAGGGAATCACTGGATCTCACCATTGAGGTCATTGAACGGCATCATGAACAGGATTTAAAAGGAATTTTTCATTGTTTCAGTGGAACACAGGAGCAGATAAACCGCATCGAAAGACTAGGATTCAAGGTGGGAATCGGTGGGGTGGCTACTTTTAAAAAGGCAGGCCTTGCTGAAATGTTGGCTCAGATACCATTGAGTATGATGGTTTTAGAGACAGATGCGCCTTATCTCGCACCGGTTCCGTATAGGGGTAAACGTAACGAACCCTCTTATTTAGGTCTGGTCGGGCAAAAGATTGCAGACGTCTTAAGCATGCCCCTGGAAGAAGTAGCTCGAATCACTTCCAGCAATGCGGAGTCAGTATATGGAAAGAAGGATTAAATTTGCACTCCCATTGATGGGCCTCCGGTTGTAAAACCTGATCAGATCAATGAAAATTCCTGGTAAAAAGCTATCCGGGAGCTAATATGGAGAGTTGGCCGAGTGGTCGAAGGCGCACGCCTGGAAAGTGTGTAGGCTCCAAAAGGGTCTCTAGGGTTCGAATCCCTAACTCTCCGCCTTTGCTCGCCGAAGCCTTAACAAACGTTAAGTGTTTCGGCGAGTGTTTTAGTGATTCTAAATTTGCGTCAGCTCAACGCAGAAAATTTAAGCAGATGTCATCTGCAAGCGGGTAATGATATTCCTGCTTCTAGCGTGAAGGAAATAAAATTCTGTCTATGATCCAGCGTATCCAATCTGTTTTCTTATTGCTTGCGGCCGCTTCGTTTGGAGGATTATTAAGTTTTCCACTGGCTATCAGTGATAAACCCACTGCTCAGTTTTTAGCTGACAGTGTTTATGATATCACTGATCACATTGCGCTACTTGTGCTGACCATTCTTGGCATCGCAATATCCCTGATCACCATCTTCCTCTTTCGGAACCGTCCGCTGCAACTCAAGCTCAGTTACATCATTATCTCTCTCGCGATATTATTACCGCTGGCTGCTTTTTTACTTTTTACAAATGAATCTGCAGTCATGGATACCACAGTTCAGGTCAATGATCAGGCTGGTATGTTTTTACCTGCAGGTGCCATTCTGTTTGGCGCTCTTGCCATTTATTTTATCCGGAAGGATGACCGGCTGGTCAAGTCTATGGACAGGCTTCGCTAAGTCACCTGTGCAGGTCATGATCAAGTCATCCAATTCAGCCGCATGTGTGTCCATTGCCTCGCAACAGAACGGAAGACTTAATCGTTAAGATACCCGTATATGCGGTCAATATTTACTTTGAAATTTTTTCTGGTTATATGCCTTTTTATAACAGGCACTATGCTGGCTAATGGCCAGACACAGCCTAATCCGCTACCAACTGATACTTCCAGGGCTCAATTTATCATCATCGACCACTTTGGCAAGCTGATCGAAGACAAGGAAGGTATTGAACCCGTAAAATGGATATCCCAGGGATTGCAGTTAAGAATAGACAGCACCAATATATATGCTGATTCCGCAGTCATATTTGGCGAAAACCGGGTGTACGCATACGGAAATGTGGTCATCCAGCAAGGAGACTCCCTCAACGTGTTTACCGACACTCTATATTACTATAAGGATACTGATATTGCTGAATTGGTCGGGGAGGTAGCCCTCAATCAAGGTTCAAAGCAATTATGGACCAAGGATCTTACCTACCACTTAGGTGAGCAGTATGGGGAGTATTCACAGGGAGGCATACTGGTAGACAATGAAATGCAGGTATCTTCCAAAAGAGGTATCTACTATGCCGCAAGCGAAGAAGTTGTTTTCAGAGATAGTGTCGTGGTGCTTCATCCTGAGTTTAATCTGGCGGCTGATTCAATGCGCTATCTGGCGGCACTCTCTAAAGTCTTGTTTACAGGTCCAACCAACATATACACTCCAGAGGCTAAGATTTATTGTGAATCCGGGTATTATGACCTTAAGGAGGAAACAGCTGAGTTTAATCAAAATGCACAGTATGCAGGAGACCAGAAAAAGGCCACTGCTGATACGATCAGATATATGGCTGGTGCCGGTGAAATCCTCATGCTTGGCAACGTACACGTTGAAGAACTTGACAAGGTGATTGATGGTACCAAACTGCGTTATCTGGAAAAAACCGGAGAGACCTGGATCACCGGAGAACCAGCGAGGTATACTGACCTCACCAGGAAAGTCAATAGCCCTGAAATATTTTACAATGAAAAAACCAATCAGGTCTCCACAGTGGGTAGGGGAGAGATGCGGGATGGGGGTATGATCATGGTGGCTGATCATTCGACGTTTGATCAGGTGACCGGAATCGGAAAGTTCAGTGGTGATGTTATCTGGCGTGATACAGTCAGCAATGTGGGCATCATCACCGAGAACATGGACATGTCACAAGAGACGGAGTATGTCCTGGCATATGGTGAACGCCGGTCCTTGTTTTTTACCATCATAGAAGCAGATACACTGTTTATTGCTGCGGATACCCTCAGTATGCAAAACAAGATTGATTCTATAGATCTTACGGATACCGCCAGACTCATCACTGCATATCACGATGTCCGGCTTTTTAAATCTGATATGCAAGGCAAGTCTGATTCACTTGTATTCAATGATACGGATAGTCTTTTTCATTTCTTTGGAGATCCGGTGTTATGGTCAGACACCACGCAGTTTAGTGCTGACAGTATACAAATGTCAATAAAAAACAAGCGGCTACATGATATTGTCCTGACGCAAAAAGCGATTATTATTTCTGAGTTGTATAGCACCTATTATGACCAGATCAAAGGCAGAATCATCCTGGCGCAGTTTGATAGCAGCGCTATAAAAGATATGTGGGTGACCGGAAATGCGGAATCAGTGTATTATACCCGCGATGAGCAATCCGCCTTTATCGGTGTCAACAAAACGATTTGCAGTAAAATGTATTTTACGTTTCTGTCCGGCCAGATCCATCTGCTCAAATATTACGGTGAGAATAGCTCCAGCATGATGCCTATGGGCGAGGCTAAGCATGATACCTTGCGATTGGAAGGATTTCGTTGGAGAGTTGATGAGCGACCTTTAAGTGTAAAAGATTTATTGGAATGATGGTTTGCCTTGCCAAGTCCGCTATCCGTATACTATGTGCAGTGGCCTGCATGTTGGTATCTCCAATGGTCTACGCTGATCAGACAGAAGATCAGGCGGAAGCGTTTTTTAAACAAAAGCAGTATGATCAGGCATTGTCGATTTGGTATGAAATAATTGAATCGGGTAAGTCGTCCGCAGGGATTTTCTACAATATTGGTTTGGCAGAATCACAGTTGCACAACACGCCCAAGGCCATGTTGGCGTACGAAAAGGCACTGCGTTTAAAGCCGATGAACGAAGCGATACAATCGGCGATCATAGAAGAGCGAAAAAAAATCCAGGATGCAACGATTCCCGTAGCACCATTTTTTCTAAATGAATGGTATAAGGCTATGGTTACTTTTCTACGACCTGGATACTGGTCATTTCTGGGATTAGGTTTGATCAGCATCATCATCATGAGTTTACTGAGCGCGAACAAAAAGTTTAAAACGGAGGGAAGGCAACTACACCGATATAAACTTCCTTTAATAGTGCTGGGGGCGTTTTTTATATTGTCAGGCTGGTTATCGTATCGAGAGATATACAGGGAGAATGAGGCTATTGTTGCTGTAACCTGTGAGGTTCGACAAGCTCCTGCCAGTGATAGTCCTGAAGCCAGAACCTTATATCCGGGTGAGAAGATTTTGATGACCGATCGTATAGGGGAGTGGTATCATGTTCAATTACTGAACCTGGATGCAGGCTGGATAAAAAAGGATTGCCTTATCCCAATTCTAATAGACCATCGCTAGAATGATTTAGGGTTCCGTATGATGCGGGATCAAATTTTTCCAATGATAGATCTGGATAGATCGAGGGCTATTTGTAGCTGTTCTTTAGGGGTCAGGTAGCTCGTATCTATGACCGTGGCATCAACGGACTGCTTGAGTGGTGAATCTTCACGTGTACTATCAATCGTATCGCGGAGGAGGAGATTGGCCTTGACTTCATCAAGCGCGATGTTGACACCTTTTGCCTGGAGTTCCATCCATCGGCGTTCTGTACGAACATCAATATCAGCGATGATAAATAATTTTAAATCTGCTTCAGGGAACACGACAGTTCCGATATCCCGGCCATCCATCACGATCCCTTTGGCCAATCCCATTCTTCGTTGTTGTGCGACCATTTCTTTCCGCACAGCCGAGAGGGTGGATACATTGCTTACAAATTCATTGATCGAGGGTTCACGGATAGCTTGTTCAACGTTTTCATGATTAAGCCATGTGACCTGCTGATCATGTTCAAAGCTGAGGTGTATTGATATTTTGGATAAAGCCCATGCCATTTCATCTGCATCGTTTATGTCAATGTGATGGCGCATCACGTACAATGTGACAGCCCTGTACATAGCACCTGAATCAATATGTACATATCCCAGCCGTTTAGCCAAGGCGCGGGCCAGCGTACTTTTGCCGCAAGCGGAATAGCCGTCAATGGCGATGATTATTTTACGATGACCTGTTTGCATGGAGTGGGCTACAAACGTAACTGAAATTAGGGGAAATGAAAAAGCCTCACAGGATCATGTCCGTGCAAGGCTTTTACAAAATTGTGTTGTGGGGTCAGTTACGAAGATTTAATACTCGTCTTCATTGAAGAGAAAGTCATCTTTACGCGGATAGTCCGGCCAGATGTCCTCAATGCTTTCAAATAGTTCACCCTCATCCTCCATTTCCTGCAGGTTTTCAATGACTTCCAGGGGAGCGCCTGAGCGGATCGCATAATCGATCAATTCATCACGGGTTGCGGGCCATGGTGCTTCTTCAAGATGATGAGCTAATTCAAGTGTCCAGTACATGAAATGTTTGACTATTTGTTGAAAAAAAAATGATTCGTGTTGTTGCCAGTAACGCATCCGGACTCAGTCAAGTTCCCGGGGCTTATTTTGGTGCAAAAGTAAAAAATCTACGCAGCTAGAGGCCGAAATGCACCATTTTTTTTGACGAAAACATGGAATCTATAAGTCTATTATTCAGATGATTACATATTACATTTTATTCGATTACAATTAAAAGGGCTTCATGGGTCCATCCGGGAAGCAGAAATACCAAGTTTGGACGGGCATTTAACCAACCGCCGCCTTCTGGATTTCAGTTTGCAAATGGTAGCAAGGCAAAGGTGGAGGCATCGGTACTGATCAGATGATCAGCATGGCATCTCCATAAGTGTAAAACCTGTATTTGTCCTTGATGGCCTTTTTGTACGCATCCATGATCAACTCATAACCACCGAAAGCACACACCATAATCAGCAAGCTCGATTTTGGCATATGAAAATTGGTCACCATGGCATCCGGCAGGCTGAAGTCATAAGGTGGGAAGATGAATTTATTCGTCCAACCTTCTGCAGGTTTTAATAAACCTGAAGCAGACACAGCAGATTCAATGGCACGCATCGAGGTCGTACCCACCACACAAACTTTATGTCCTGCTCTTTTAGAGGTATTGACGATTTCGGAAGTTTCATCTGTGATCCTGAAGTATTCAGCATCCATTTTATGCTTGGATAAATCTTCAACATCAATGCTTCTGAAGGTACCCAGACCAACATGCAATGTCAACTCCGCGAAACTGATGCCTTTTATTTCAAGGCGTTTCATCAATTCGCGTGTGAAGTGGAGTCCTGCGGTTGGAGCAGCCACAGCGCCTTCTTCTTTGGCGTAGATGGTCTGATATCGCTCTTTATCTTGTTCTTCTGCTTTACGGTTGATGTATTTAGGTAGTGGTGTCTGTCCTTGGGATCTGAGCAAAGAACTAAATTCTTCGTCAGTACCATCGAAGAGGAACCGTATGGTTCTGCCTCTGGAGGTGGTGTTGTCAACAACTTCAGCCACCAGGATTTCATTGCCTTTCTTATCGAGGAAATAGAGTTTATTGCCCACCCTGATTTTCCGGGCTGGATCTACCAGGACATCCCAGAGTCTGGCTTTAGCGTTAAGTTCACGCAACAGGAATACTTCGATTTCAGCATCGGTTTTTTCTTTTTTACCGTACAAGCGTGCCGGAAAAACCTTGGTATTGTTGAAGACCATACAATCTCCGTCATCAAAATACTCCAGGATGTCTTTAAACGTTTTGTTCTCCATCAGACCGGTCTTGCGGTTAATGACCATCATTCGGGATTCATCCCTTTCCTTGGAAGGATATTTGGCTATGAGTTTTTCCGGGAGTTCAAAGGAAAACTGGGACAGTTTTGTGCGCATAAGACGGTTGGATAAAAAAATTGGACGGCAAAGATAATATTTAGAGGGCGCAAAATGCAAGTTGTAATTGCCTTATTTTGTGCGGTTAACAACAAATTATGGCTGGAATCCAATAAGATACCCCATCATGTCGTCCCCGGGGAAGGCTTGATCGAATAACTCCCGGTGGTTTTGGCCGGAAACGCTAATTTTGAAGCAGATGTTTTTCAAACTCATATATGAAAGTATTGTGCAGGCCTTCCAGCAATTGTCTGCCAATAAGCTCAGAAGCTTCCTTTCGCTCACCGGTATCAGCATAGGCATCATTTGCATTATATCGGTATTATCTGCTGTTGATTCCCTCAAGGATAATGTGAGTGCCAGCTTTGAAAAGTTGGGAAATGATGTATTGTACATCGATAAGATGCCCTGGAATGAAGATCCTAGTCAAAACTGGTGGAAATACCAGCAGCGGCCTCAACCTTCGTATGAGGATTTAGAGGTGATCAAAAAGAAGTCCAAACTTTCCGACATGGCTAGCTTTTCAGTGTTTATGCCTAGTCGTACGATTAAGTTCGGGGCCAGCAGTATTGAAGGAGCTTTTATGGCGGGCGTCACTGATGATTATGCTGAAATATTCAATTTTGATTTTGAAAAGGGGAGGTTCTTTACGCCGTTTGAATCAGCTAATGGTACAAACAGAGTCATCCTCGGCGCAGTGGTAGCGGAGAAACTATTTGGCACGATAGATCCGATTGGCAAGGAAATTAATATCAAGGGATTGGATTTTCAGGTGATCGGTGTTCTTCGGAAAGAAGGTACTACATTGATTAATATTTTCCAGTTTGATGAAGCAGTGGTTATTAGTTTTAATACCGCGAAAAAGCTGATCAATGTCAAGTCAAGGAATTCGTGGGGAACTTCGCTGAATGTAAAAGCAAATGCTGGTGTCAACCTTGATGATCTTAAGGATGAGATAACCGGCATACTCCGCAGTGCAAGGAAAATAAAGCCACGGGAAAATGAAAATTTCGCGGTTAATCAGCTATCCATGTTCACCAATCTGCTGGAGCCCATATTTTCTACAATGAATGTTGTTGGGATATTTATCGGCGGGTTTTCCATCCTGGTGGGCATGTTTAGCGTCGCCAATATTATGTTTGTTTCGGTAAAGGAGCGGACGAGTATTATCGGGATCAAGAAGGCGTTAGGTGCCAGGCCCATTGTGATTTTGCTGGAGTTTCTGATCGAGTCTGTAGTGCTTTGCCTTGTGGGTGCGTTGATCGGATTGTTGATTGTCTATGGTCTGTTGAAGCTTGCAACCATTGCTTTTAGTTATGAGATATACCTGTCTGGAAGCAATATTTTGATAGCGTTAATACTATCCCTGGTGATTGGGATACTGTCTGGTCTGATACCTGCATGGCAGGCTGCCAGATTGGATCCGGTTGAGGCCATGCGGAAATAGTCCTAAGGAAAGTTGCGGGCATAAAAAAACCCAATCCTGAGATAAATCTCGAAATTGGGTTATAAACTATTCTAGTTCAGAAAGGGTGAGAGACTTGCCAGAATAATTTTTGTATTTATCCTGCTGCCTGTAAAACAGCTTTGAAGGCTTCCGGGTGATTGAGGGCAAGATCTGCCAAGGTCTTCCGATTGAGTTGGATATTGGCCTTGTTCAGATTATTTACAAGCTTTGAGTACGTAGTACCATTCATTCTTGCTGCAGCATTGATACGGGCAATCCATAACCTACGGAAAGCGCGTTTCTTGAGCTTACGGTGATCGTAAGCATAGCCCATGGCTTTGTCAAGGGCGTTCTTTGCTACGGTGTAGACGTTTTTACGTGCGCCAAAAAAGCCTCTTGTGGCCTTTAAAACTTTCTTTCTTCTTTTCCGGGACGCTACCGAATTTTTTGATCTAGGCATTTCTTTTCAATTTGATCTGACAGGGGGTTTTCACCTCTTTTGTCCTGGCAAACAGTTATGAATTTGTATTCTTTACGTTATTTGCACAACATCCTCTTCACTCTGGCTTCATCAGCATTGCTGACAAGTGTAGAACCTGTGAGGCGGAGTTTAGTGTTCTTATCCCTGTTACGCAGACGGTGGGCTTTATTCGCCTGAAAACGTTTAACCTTACCGGAACCGGTAATTTTAAAACGCTTTTTCGCGCTGCTATGGGTCTTCATCTTTGGCATGGCCTATAGATTTTTATTCAAAAGGAACGCAAAGATAACAATCTATCCTGATTTTCCTAGAGGTGGGTGTGAAGATTACTTTTTCTTTTTGGGGGCGATCATAACGATCATCCTTCGGCCTTCCAGCTTTGGCAAGCTTTCTGCTGCGCCATATTCTTCCAGTTCCTTGAGCATTTTCAGGAGGAGGAGTTCGCCTCTTTCCTTGAAAACGATGGTCCGGCCCCTAAAATGTACATAGGACTTGACCTTTGACCCTTCCTCGAGGAATTTCTGGGCGTGCTTGACCTTGAATTCAAAGTCATGCTCATCCGTATTAGGGCCAAAGCGGATTTCCTTTATGACTGTTTTGGAGGTATTGGCCTTGATTTCCTTTTCCTTCTTACGCTTGTTGTAGAGGAATTTGTTGAATTCGATGATCCGGCATACCGGAGGATCTGCATTCGGGGAGATCATGACGAGGTCCTGACCCATGTCTTCAGCCCAGTTACGGACTTGCCTGGTGGGATAGATACCGGGTTCGATCAGTTTTCCTGCTACTTTGCTTACGTCATCAAGATTGTCACCGACGAGACGGATATCCTGGACGCGGATATCGCCATTGATCTGGAATTTGTTATCGTCGTGTTTAGTTGGTGGGTAATTACTGGGAAATCGTTTTGCCAAGGATTAGTGCTTTAGGTTATAGATAAAAGGAAAGCAATAGCGCTGTTCCTTTTGGAAATACAAAAGTGATTCGTAAACAGGGGCAATCAATATTAATAACTTGATAAATCCGGTTTCAGGACACAAAACTAAGGTTATGTATCGTGAAATTGTCAAGTATTTTCTTTTTCCATGATTGTCTGGGTGATGACCAGTTCCTGAGTCTCTACGTTAAGATCGGCTACAAGATGGCTGCCTTCCACCGGATTTTCATTTAAAATGAACTCGGCCAGGGGATCTTCAATGTACTTCTGGATAGCCCGGTGCAATGGCCTGGCCCCAAATTGAGGATCAAATCCTTTTTCAGCCACGAAATCTTTTGCCTCAGTAGTCAGTTTCAGGACAAAGCCCATGATAGCCATACGTTTGTATAGGTCCGTCAGGGTGATGTCAATAATCTTATGGATGTGTTCACGATCCAGGCTGTTGAAAATGACCACATCGTCTATCCTGTTGAGGAATTCAGGGCTAAAGGTCCGTTTCAGGGCACTCTGGATAACCGATTTGGTCATATCCTGGGAAGCATCCTGGCGAGCTTGAGTAGCAAAACCAACTCCTTGTCCGAAATCTTTCAACTGCCGGACCCCGATGTTGGAGGTCATGATAATCAGGGTGTTTTTGAAATCCACCTTGCGACCCAGACCATCCGTCAACTGTCCATCATCCAAGACCTGAAGGAGGATGTTGTAGACGTCAGGGTGTGCTTTTTCAATCTCGTCGAGGAGGACCACACTATAGGGCTTCCTTCTCACTTTTTCAGTTAGCTGACCGCCTTCTTCATATCCCACATATCCCGGAGGTGCACCTATCAGACGGCTGATCGAGAATTTTTCCATGTATTCACTCATGTCTATCCTGATCAGGGCATCTTCGGTGTCAAACATATACCTGGCTAAAGCCTTGGCCAGCTCTGTTTTTCCTACACCGGTAGGGCCCAGGAAGATAAATGAGCCGATCGGTTTGGTCGGGTCTTTCAGGCCAACCCTGTTACGCTGGATGGCTTTTGATACCTTAACAATAGCCTCATCCTGGCCAATGATCACCTTCTTGAGGTCATCAGTCATGCCGACCAGTTTCTTGCTTTCGCTTTGGGCAACCCTTTTCACCGGAATGCCGGTCATCATGGCTACTACCTCTGCAATATCGTCATCGGTGACCGGGTATTTCCTGGTCTTTGATTCTTCTTCCCAGTCTTCTTTTGCTTTCTCAAGCTTTCTGACCAGCTTTGATTCATGGTCGCGCAGGTCAGCAGCCTTTTCGTATTGCTGGCTTTTGACGGCTTTATTCTTTTCTTCCTTTAGCTCTTCAATCTGAGCTTCGAGTTCTTCAATGTGTTTAGGAACGTGGATGTTTTTAAGGTGCACCCTTGCTCCGACTTCATCAAGGACATCTATCGCTTTGTCAGGGAGGAAACGGTCACTGATATAGCGATCGCTGAGTTTGACACAAGCCTTGATAGCCTCATCGGAATAGGATACATTATGAAATTCCTCGTATTTCGCTTTTATGTTGTGGAGTATATGTTCAGCCTCTTCTGCGGAAGGTGGATTGACTAATACTTTCTGGAAGCGCCTGTCAAGAGCTCCATCTTTTTCGATATGCTGACGATATTCATCCAGGGTAGAAGCGCCAATACATTGCAACTCTCCGCGAGAAAGAGCTGGTTTGAAAATATTAGACGCATCGAGTGAACCGGTAGCGCCACCAGCTCCCACAATCGTATGGATTTCATCAATAAACAGGATGACGTCCCTTGATTTTTCAAGTTCGCCCATGATGGCTTTCATCCTTTCTTCGAACTGGCCACGGTATTTGGTGCCGGCAACGAGAGCGGCGAGGTCAAGCATGACAATACGTTTGCCGAAGAGGTTTCTGCTCACTTTGCGCTGCATAATGCGCAGGGCAAGGCCCTCAACGATAGCAGTTTTTCCAACACCGGGCTCTCCGATCAGGATAGGATTATTCTTTTTACGGCGGCTCAGAATCTGAGATACCCTTTCGATTTCATTTTCCCTTCCGATGATCGGATCCAGCTTGTCTTCTTCAGCAAGTCTGGTAATATCCCTGCCAAAATTGTCAAGGACAGGGGTTCGGGATTTTGAAGTGCCTCGTTTTGCACCAAATTGTCCTCCCTTGTCTCCTTCCTCTTCGTATGATCCTTCTGAATCTGATGGTCCCTGGTTCATAAAATCTTGATAATTTCCTGATTCTTCCTGGATAACGTATTCTAATTCTGACTTATATGATTCGTAATTGATGTCAAATTCTGACAACACCTTACTGGCGATATTATCCCCGTGTTTAAGGATAGAGAGCATCAGATGCTCCGGGCTGATTTCGTCGCTATTGAGGTTTTTGGCTTCGAGGAAAGTGACCTTGAGGACCCTTTCCGCCTGCCTGTTGAGCGGGACATTGCCGGCAGAGACAGGGGTATTTTCAGTCCTGTTTTCTGTGATGGTGTCCTCGATTTTGAATTTCAGTTCCGTAAAATCAACATCCATTGCATCCAAAACCCGGACGGCAAGATTGTCATTGTCGAAAAGCATACCTAAAAGGAGGTGTTCAGTTCCAATGTAATCATGCCCGAGTCTTAAAGCTTCATTTCTGCTGAAGGAAATGATCTTCTTGACTTTGGGAGAGAACTTTCTGTTCATGTGTGACTCGTAGAATATATTAAATTATTGTCCAATATAAGAACATTTCATAAATGTACTATATCTGTAAAACATCCTCATCCAAAATGGTTCCAACAGGCATAATACAGGTATAAACCTGCCAAATCAACCTGTTCCTGAGCCATTCGTGACGAATTGTCATTAAAACATGCTACAACAAGAAATGCTATTCAAGAACATTATTTTTTGTGATTTAGTTATGTTAAAAACATGATAATGTTGGTTGAGGGACACTTTACGGACCTTGCATATTAAAGTACCACAGGGGGTAGGTGGAAATTATATGAAAATAGGGTACTTTTGTGCCCGGGCTGTTTTGAACCCGGCATTTGACATTTTCCAACCCAATCGAGATGAAGTTTACATTAGATAAACAGGACAAATATTCCCTTCTTTCCCTTGACGAAGAGAATCTGAACTCCCTCATAGCTCCAGACCTCAAATCGGAATTTGTATTTCTTCGGAATGAAGGAGTACGAAATCTGATCTTTGACCTGAGCAATGTGAAGTATGTTGATTCCTCGGGCCTGAGTGCTATTCTCACTGCCAATCGTCTTTGGAAGGATTATGGAAGTTATGTGATCACGGGTATAGCTCATCCCAGTGTTGAAAAACTGATCAAAATCTCCAGGCTTGATACGATTCTGGCTATTATACCTACGGTGCCTGAAGCCATCGACTATGTGTTTATGGAAGAGGCCGAGCGCCAGATGAGTGAAGAAGCTCCTGCTTCAGAAGAAGAATAATCTTACTTTCTCATTCATCCTGCCAACGTGGTGTCGCTCATGGATGAATTTACATTGACCATCATTGGATCCGGATCAGCATTGCCCATGCATGGTCGTCATCCTTCTGCCCAGGTAATTCAATATGATGATTTGTGTTGTCTGATTGATTGCGGAGAAGGTACCCAGGAGCGCCTCCGGCCAGCCGGCGTGAGACCTTTTCAAATAGATATCATCCTCATCAGTCATCTCCATGGCGATCATATTTTTGGTTTGCCTGGTTTGCTGAGTTCATACACCCATCTGGGCAGGACGGAGCCCTTGTCCATATTCGGACCTGTCGGGCTAAAGGGTTTTCTGGAGAGTATCATTGGATATACAGAAATGACCGTTTCCTTTCCGCTGAGCATCATCGAAGAATCTCCCGTCGGTCTTAACCGTATTGTTGTAAGGGAGAATATTGAAATATGGACATTCCCTTTATATCATCGTATAGCCTGTAATGGTTATGTGTTCAGGGAGCTCAGTTCAAATATCAGGTTGAACAAAGACCGCCTGCATGAGTATGGTCTAACTCCAGTTCAGATTAAGGCAGTGAAGCGCGGCGAAGAAATCGAACATAGCCGTGGCCGGATTCCTTCGTCTGTCTTCATCCTTCAGCCATTGCCGCCTGTCAGCTATGCATATTGTTCGGATACCAGGTTTGATCAGTGCCTGTTGACCGTTATCCAGGGAGTGTCAGTCTTGTATCATGAGACTACCTTTATGAACGAGCTTGAAGAAATGGCTGATCATACGGGTCACAGTACGGCGGGGCAGGCGGGGATGATGGCTGCTGAAGCAGGAGTTTCCTGCCTGATCACCGGCCATTATTCTTCACGCTATAAAGATGTACAACCTCTGATAGAGGAAGCCGGAGTAAACTTCAGGCATGTAATAGAGTCGGAGGAGGGCAAAAAATATAACCTCAGGAATCTCGCTAAAGGATTAACACACTGATGGTTGAAGAAATAAACCGAAATGAAATTGGTAAAATGACAGGCACTCCTTAGCTTCAATATGAAAAAGTAATATATTTGCGCCCTCAATGCGCAAACGAGCGTGATCATGATAGCGTAGCTCAGCCGGTAGAGCAACGGCCTTTTAAGCCGTGGGTCCTGGGTTCGAATCCCAGCGCTGTCACCCGAAAGCACTTCATTCTATGAGGTGCTTTTTTTATTTTTAGGCCATCAACCTTTTCCACATTGGATTGTTTGCGAAGGATATCAATTAACTCAAAATCATACCAATTATGAAAAAATGTGTATTCCTAATGTTGGTGTTTGGCTTGAGTACGACCATGATGCGTGCTCAACTTCAAACTCCGGAACCCAGCCCACTGGGAAAAGTAGAACAACGAATCGGCCTGGTAGACATCAGTGTTGAGTATTCACGTCCAGGCAAAAAGGGCAGAGTCATTTTTGGTGACGTGGTGCCGTTTGATCAGGTGTGGCGTACAGGAGCCAATGCGGCTACTAAAATCACTTTTAGTGATGATGTCAACTTTGGCGGTGCTGAAGTAAAGAAAGGAACCTATGCTATGCTGACAAAGCCAGGAAAGAAAACCTGGTCGGTCATGTTATATCCGCACAATTCTACAAACTATGGCACCTACCTTGAATCAGATGTGCAACCGATCACGGTGTCTACGGAGTCTATTGAGATGCCAAAGGAAACAGATGTAGAGTCTTTCATGATTGGATTCGACGGGATGAATAATCACGGAGGCACACTATACCTTTTGTGGGAGCGGACCTATGTGCCTGTGGAGATCAAAGTCAATACAGACAAAGCCGTTGAAGCCAACATTGCAAAGGTGATGGAAGGTCCTGCGGCAAGAGATTATTATTCTGCAGCCTCCTATTACTATGCAGAAAAGAAGGATATGAAGAAAGCCCTGGAGTGGATCAATACCTCTATCGAAAAAGGATATGAGCGTTATTGGGTGCTGCGTACAAAATCGCTGATTCAGGCTGAACTGGGTGATAAAAAGGGAGCTATTGAAACTGCTACCAAATCACTCGAGATGGCAACTAAAGATGAGGATACAGCCTACATCAAAATGAATGAGGCGTCCATTGCTGAATGGAAGAAGATGTAAATGTTGATGTAATCAATAACGAAATTCAGATTTTAAAAGGCCT
Source organism: Candidatus Opimibacter skivensis (assembly GCA_016721905.1). GTDB lineage: Bacteria > Bacteroidota > Bacteroidia > Chitinophagales > Saprospiraceae > Opimibacter > Opimibacter skivensis. The sequence goes on from JADKHH010000030.1 coordinate 44,407, forward strand.
GGAAAGAAATGCTTTCCGGGCCTTTTTTTTTGTGAGTTGTGAGTTGTGAGTTGTGAGTTGTGAGTGAGACGTGAGACGTGAGACGTGAGACGTGAGACGTGAGACGTGAGACGTGAGACGTGAGACGTGAGACGTGAGACGTGAGACGTGAGACGTGAGACGTGAGACGTGAGACGTGAGATTTTGGGATAACAAAGTAAGTATTTTGAGGCATTGAATATGGTTACTCACGCCTCACGCCTCACGAAGCTCCGCTCGCAATTGGGTAATCAGATTATGCCTTTTGCCGGGTAGATTTTAGCATCAGATCAATCAGCAAGCCCGCGATGATTACACCTCCGCAGCCGATTACATTGTACCACAGAAAACCTATGTCGGTGGTCCAGTAACAAACTAATACGATGGTCTGTGCAATTAAGGCAGCGATAAAAACTGCATTGGAAGACATGGTGCGGATCAGAAAAGCGCTCAGGAAAATGCCCAGCACGGTTCCATAAAAAATCGAACCAATGATATTGACAAACTGGATGAGGTTTTCGAACAGACTGCCTATGCTGGCAAAGCCAATGGCAATGAGGCCCCACATGACCGTAAATGATTTGGAGGCGATGACATAATGCTTTTCACTGGCTTCTTTGCGGATCAGGCGCTTGTATATATCTACAGTGGTCGTAGCCCCAAGTGCATTGAGGCCTGAAGCTGTCGCTGACATGCCTGCTGCAATGATCGTCGTGATGAGCAGGCCAATAAATCCATGGGGCAGATAGTCCATGATAAAGCGAAGGAAGACATAGTCCTTGTCGTTGGATTCTACTTCAGGTAAGTTTTTTTCAATCAGCACCTTTGCTTCTGCGCGTAATGCTTTTTCTTTTGCAACACTTGCATCCATGAGTGTCTTTTCCGGATAGGTCGCCTCACCTGCCAGGACAGGTGCATATATGGATTGCCTGTTTTCGTGTTCAAGTTTCCATTCTTCCTGCAATTGGGTATAGGCAGGTCCTGCTGATGTCTCCAGGATATCTTTTTCTACATGTGAATTGAAAAACAACGGAGCGGCCTGGAATTGATAGAAGACAAAAACCATGACGCCAGCGAGCAGAATAAAAAACTGCATCGGAATCTTAAAAAACGCATTGAACATCAATCCCAGCCTGCCCTCTCGTATGGATTGACCTGAAATATAACGCTGTGCTTGCGACTGATCTGTTCCGAAATATGCAAGGGCCAGGAATGTTCCGCCGGTGATCCCGGACCAAAAGGTATACCGACTATTCCAGTCAAGACTGAAGTCTACCACATTGAGACGGCCATGTGCTCCGGCAATGTACATAGCATCGACCATGCCAATGCCCTGTGGCAATGAATGGAGCGTAATGATAAAAGCTGTTATGATACCACCAATCATCACAGCCATCTGGAGTTCATGCGACGCACTTACTGCCTTAGTTCCACCTACTGTGGTATAGAAGGTGACGATCACACCCATGAGGATAATCGTCAGGTTAAGATTCCATCCTATAATGCTGGAGAGAATGATGGCTGGTGCAAAAATGGTAATGCCTGTGCCTAACCCACGTTGGAGCATAAAGAGAAAGGCAGCCAGTATGCGCGTCTTCAGGTCAAAGCGTTGTTCGAGATATTCATAGACCGTAATCACTTTCATGCCGACAAAGCGCGGAATAAAAATGATACAGATGATGACCATGGCGATAGGTAACCCAAAATAGAACTGAACAAAGCGCAAGCCATCATCAAAGGCCTGGCCAGGGGTAGAAAGGAATGTGATCGCGCTCGCCTGCGTAGCCATCACCGAAAGGCCTACGGTCCACCATCTGGTCGTATGACCACCCATGAGATAGGCATCGATGTTTTTATTCTTACGAGTTTTCCATATGCCATAAGCGACAATAAAAACAGTTGCGCTGATCAGCACCATCCAGTCCAGTGAACTCATTCTTAATTGATATTAAAATACTGCCTGATCAGGAAAAACAGGACGACCAGAATGGCATTGTACAGCAGGATGAGAACGTAGATCCGGGTCCAGGGAGTTTGTTTGGGCATGTGGTGAGTTGTGAGTTGTGAGCTGTGAGTGAAAAGTGATTATCACGCTTAAACACAAGAGATATTATTTATTTTTTCCTCAGCCTCAGCCTTCGCCTCAGCCTTCTCTTCCGCCTTTTTCTATGATTTTCCTTTTTTGTATCCGAGGGAAATGAGGTTGCTGAGCAAGCGATAGGGGCCTGTGTTTCCGGCGGGGAGGTGTCTGAACCAGGAGAGGCCGCTGTATACATAATAACCTTCGCCGTATGGAGCCACGAGGAGAGCGCCCTTTGTGGGAGTCTCGCCGGTATCATTCATTTCGAGCAGGGGAGTGAATGCATCATCCCATTTGTTGGGAAAATATAAGCCACGTTCCTGTACCCAGCCTATGAAATCATCCTGTGTTATTTTGTTAGGAAAATTGAGGGCTTCATGATCTGGGCTGAGCATGGTCACTTGTGCATTTTCTTCTGTAATTCTGTCTCTTGATAAAGTCAAAAGGTATGGGGCTATTTCTTCTGTCACCAATCCTCTGCTGACATTGTATTGTACGATCATAGTACCACCATCCTTGACCCAATCAAACAATATTTTATTTTTATAGGCAAGCGCATCGACGGTATTGAAAGCTCTGATGCCCAACAATACAACCTGATATTTTGCAAGAGAGGAGGCGGATAGCGATTCGATATCAATCACATCAACAGTGTATCCGATTTGCGCTAAGGATGCAGGGACATCATCTCCTGCGCCAGTGATATAGGCAACCGTCCTCGGGGTAGTTTTGATATCCATACTCTGGAGGTGAACTTTAGCATCACTGACCACTGAAAGGTAAGGGAGGTGATCGTAATCGACCGTTGTGATTTTGTGATGATAGGTATCTTCACCAATGGATATTTCAGGGATCAAATCTGCCCTGGAAGATTTCGTCGGCGGGTTGATGGTGCATTGAACTGTAATCGATTCACCAGCTTTATCAAAGGACCAGGGGATGACGGCAGGTGAGACTTTCCAGTCGGGTAGTGAAGTCTTGAGATGCAGTTCTCCTTTAACACTATCTTCTACAGCGGCAAGCTTGAGTTGAATAATCCGTTCATGTCCCTGGTTGAACATGAGTACTTCGTCGACTGATTCGACAGTCACAGGAGGGATGATTGAAAGCGGTCTGGTGACTTCGCCTTTGGCAGGATCAACAGTTTTATAGATCACTGGTGCCTGCAATGTAATTGAAGTTCCATTTATTTCAATTGTCACAGCTGCCGTGATCGATGGAGGATCAGCAGGCGTGCCACGTTTTTTCTGTTCATCGACTTTGTACATTCCTTCCTCAGGGTGTTTAATCAACCAATAAGGTATGCTCAACTGTTCAGGCGTCTCAATGGTCAGTTCTTTAGTGTATCCCTGATTGTAAACCAAAGTAGAAGGAAGGGCGAAAACGGTATCGTTGGATGTAACTTCCATTGAACCCAAACGAACTTCTGTATTAGATCTGTTGATGACTTCAAGAGTTACAAGAAGTTCGGAGCCTGGGCTTGCTTTAAATTTATTCGTACGTACTTCGACAAACAAACCGAGGCAGTCCTTGATGAGTTTTTCGCAATCAGCGAGTTTAATTCTTTTCCAATCAGAATCTGGCAATGCAAGAATGGATTGGTGAACCCGAAGTAATTGTGGGATGCTTTTGGATGGAGATTTGAAATCAAAGGATGATTCAAGTGCCTGCACAAGTGGTGCAATAGCAGCACCACCTGCAACCCGGTTCCATGTGATATCGATGCCTTCAAACAAAGACTTTGGTATGGTGCCTTCTGCATCTTTGAGCAGGTCTATGTAATCCAGGCTTTCACCTCTTGTTTCGGCGGATCCGAAACCCTGGCTTTTGTGCATGCTTCTGCTGCGTCCTGCGATCTCGCTGTTGGATTCGCCTGTGACCGGATCGAATGAACCAATATCAATGGCCAGCATCTTTGATTTATCTGCCTTGTCAAAAGCTTCCCTGGACCCATAAAACCAGTAGCTCGTATTCCAGAAAATGCGTCGAGGCTGCCAGGGAGTCACGAAGGATAGCTGATCAGGGAACGAAGATTTCCTGGCTGCAAGGTCAAACGCCTCAAGCGCCAGGATAGCCGAAGCGGTATGATGCCCATGATTGGGTCTTGAGGTATCGGTGCTGAATCTGTTGATAATGACATCTGGCTTAGTGGAGCGGATAGCCCATACAACATCGCTCAGGACCTCTTCACGGTCCCAGATATTGAAGGTTTCTGCCGGAGTCTTGGAATATCCAAAGTCGTTAGCCCGGGTAAAAAGCTGATGACCGCCATCGATGTCTCTTGCTCCCAGCAGTTCGTGCGTACGAATAAGGCCAAGCATTTCCCGGATTTCAGGGCCGATGAGATTCTGCCCGCCATCTCCACGGGTCAGCGAGAGGTAGGTGGTGTTAACAGCCAGGTGGTTGGACAGATAACTGATCATCCGGGTGTTTTCGTCATCGGGATGGGCAGCCACATAGAGTACATTGGCCAAAACGCCTAGTTTTTGGATATCCTTATAAATGGACTCAGACCCTGCCTGAGCTGACAGGCCTGAAGAAAAGAGGAGGAGAAGTGCTAAGAACAAAGTGGTGGTAAATGATTTCATTCGCGTCCTGATATTTTGGTTAAAGCTACATATTACAAACCTAGTAAATGCTTTACGCATTGTCTGACAGCACTCAGAACACATGAAATTTAATTTCGTTGAAAGGCTATTAAAAGATATAAAAATTTCTCACCTTAGCCGCGGTTAACGAAACGATCTCACATAACACGCATGTTAATTTTACTTGTCACCCTTACTGTTTTTATCACAAGTGGCCTTGTCTTCCTGGTAAAATTGAGTACCAGCCGGAAATAGCCATTGATGATACCGGAATGACTCGGATCGGTCTCCCTGATCGAGATGAATTCCTCTCCCTTATTGCGTTGCGGTAAGCAGGAAATCGTGCCCACTCCCGTCCTGACCTAAATTTATCTCCTTCTTCCTTTACCTTTGCCGAACTTCTTTGTTAAACGTCCATGCAAAAGCAGGTTCATTCTAGTATTCCGACTTCATCAGGCCACTGGTATATCGATGCCTATGCTGATCATGAATCTGAGCCTATGCCGCACCTGGTGATCTATCCTCCGGGACTTGATACAACAGGGGTTGTGACCGTCAGGGTGCATTCAGAGTGCTTCACTGGTGATGTCCTGGGTTCCCAGCGTTGTGATTGCGGTCCACAACTGGAAAGAAGCCTTGAGGTGATTTCGAAAGAAAAGGGTGTCCTTATTTACCTGCGTCAGGAAGGCCGGGGCATAGGCCTCATCAATAAACTCAAGGCCTACAACCTGCAGGATGAAGGGTTCAATACCATCGATGCCAACCACCAGCTAGGTTTTGAGACGGATGAACGGGAATACCATGTAGCAACACTCATTCTCAAGGACATGGGGATCACAAGGATCAAGCTGCTGACGAATAATCCTGAGAAAGTGACTTCCCTGGAGAGGGATGGAATTGAAATTGTGGACCGACTGCCGCTAATGATCGAGCCTACGGAAGATAGTATTGAGTATCTAAGGGTGAAGCGGGATTTGATGGGACATTTTCTGGATTAGGTTGATAAGTTTATTAGTTGATTAGTTGATGGGTTGATTAGTTGATGGGTTGATGGGTGGTAAAGGCCGTTGCCCTGGTGTCCCCACCAGCAACAATTTGGGTTAAAGGCTTAGGTATTATAAATATAAAATTTAAGGGAGATGGAAGATCAGCGTTTGGTGGCATTTGGGCGACTCTTGAAGATCATGGATGAATTGCGGGAGCAGTGTCCGTGGGATAAGAAGCAGGATATTCACTCGCTGCGTAACCTGACGATTGAGGAGACCTATGAATTGGCTGATGCGATACTCAAAGAGGATTGGAAGGGGATAGGGGAGGAGCTCGGGGATTTGTTGCTTCATATAGTGTTTTATGCCCGGATAGGCAAGGAGCAGGGGCAGTTTGATATTGGTTCTGTCATAGAACAGATCTGTGAAAAGCTGATCAGGAGGCATCCTCATATCTACGGGGATATACAAGTCAGTGGGGAAGAAGAAGTCAAGCGCAACTGGGAGACGATCAAGATGGGTGAGGGTAAGAAGTCTGTTCTTTCCGGAGTACCGGATTCACTACCGGCTATGATCAAGGCTTACAGGATGCAGGATAAGACCCGACAGGTGGGGTTTGAGTGGGAAAACGCTCAGCAGGTGTGGGCGAAAGTGGAGGAGGAGATTGAGGAGTTTAAGGAAATAGTGCAGCTTAACGGATCGAAGGAGGCACTTGAGGATGAGTTTGGAGACATCCTTTTCTCCCTGATCAATTTTGCCCGGTACAAGGGGATTGATCCCGAGACATCGCTGGAGAGGGTTAACCTGAAGTTTAAGCGCAGGTTTGAATACATTGAGTCCAGAGCTCCTAAGCCATTGAAAGAGATGACATTAGGTGAGATGGATGCTTTGTGGGATGAAGCTAAGGAACTGGAGCGGAGTAAAAAATAAGAAGGCTGCACATTTCTCTATTAAATCCATATCTTTGCGCCTCGAAAAATTGTAAACCTATTATTTAGTCATTTTTAAAGCGTCAAATGACATGCCGATTTATTTAACAGCACAAAAGAAGAACGATCTCTTCACCCAGTATGGTGGAACCGCTTCAAATACCGGATCCACTGAATCACAGGTTGCCTTGATGACCCTCAGAATCAATGAGTTGTCCAAGCACCTCCAGTCAAATCATAAGGACAATTCCTGTAAGCGTGCGCTCCTGACCATGGTAGGTCAGCGCAAACGTCTGCTGCATTACCTCATGAAGAAGGATATCCAGGGATATCGCGAAATCATCGAAAAGTTGGGTATCAGAAAATAATGCTTTCTCTCTGCTTGCAGAGGGTATTGCATTTGTAATTGTCTGGAGATCAAGATATTCTCAATTAAAGGTTGTTTTTTGCCTTAGATCCTGGAATCTTCCGGTCGATTTGCCCTACCTGTCAGTTACCTGCTAAAATGTTGTGTTTGCAACGTTATGTCATTGAAAATCATATCATAACAAATTAAAATAAATTATTATGGGTGTTCAGATTCCAATTACCCAGACCTTCCTTTTGCCTGATGGCAGGGAAGTGATCATGGAGACCGGAAAGCTAGCGGCACAGGCACATGGATCAGCGATGATTCGCCTGGGAGATACTATGCTGCTTGCGACAGTGGTTTCCAACAAGGAGGCTAAAGAAGGTCAGCCTTTTTTCCCTCTGTCCGTTGATTACCAGGAGAAATTTGCGTCCGTAGGACGTGTTCCCGGCAATTTCTTCCGTCGGGAAACCCGATTATCCGATTACGAAATATTGATCTCCCGTCTGGTAGACCGTGCTGTGCGCCCGTTGTTTCCGGATGGATATATGAATGAAACACAGATCATCATCAACCTGATCTCTGCCGATAAGGATATCATGCCTGATGCCCTGGCTGCTTTAGCAGCATCAACAGCATTGTCAGTGTCTGATATTCCATGGGACGGTCCTATCTCAGAAGTGAGGGTAGCGCGTATCGATGGCCAGTTTGTTGTCAATCCGGGCCGTGAGGCTTTGGCAACGGCAGATCTGGATGTCATCATCGCAGCAACCATCAAGGATATCATGATGGTTGAAGGTGAAGCTAATGAGTGTTCAGAACATGATCTGATCGAAGCGATCCGCATCGGTCATGATGCCATCAAAGTGCAATGCCAGGCGCAAATTGATCTTGCGAAAAAAGTAGGCATCAAAGCAACACAAAAAAGAGTGCTTGCAGAAGCACCTTCAGATGAGGATTTGAAGAAAGTCATTGACCAATTCAGTCGCCAGCGAATACTTGAAATATCAAAAGGCGCTCTTGAGAAATCAGTTCGTAAAGAGGGCTTTGATGCCATCAAGAAGGAGTTAGTCGTAAAACTAACTGAAGAACAAGGTGAAGAATACATGAAGGAAAAAGCAGCATTGCTTGACATGTATTATGAAAAACTCAAGAAGGATGTCATCCGTAATTTTGTCATTGATACAGGTATGCGGATTGATGGTCGTAAAACGAATGAAGTGCGACCAATCTGGATTGAAGTGGATTATCTACCGACAACGCACGGATCAGCATTATTCACCAGAGGCGAGACCCAGTCACTGACCAGTCTAACGCTGGGTACGAAGAATGATGAGCAGTTGCTTGACAACGCGCTCGATTACCGATATGAGAAATTTATCCTTCACTATAATTTCCCTGCATTTTCTACAGGGGAAGTGAAACCATCACGTGGCCCGGGTCGTCGTGAAGTAGGACATGCTAATCTGGCTGCCCGTTCACTGCGTAAAGTATTTCCGGAAGGACAACCATACACGTTGAGACTTGTATCGGATATCCTTGAATCAAATGGTTCGTCTTCGATGGCTACCGTTTGTGCAGGTTCACTTGCATTGATGGATGGTGGTATTCAGATCAAAGCTCCTGTGTCAGGTATTGCGATGGGTTTGATCAATGAAGGAGGAAAAGCAGCAGTGTTATCTGACATCCTTGGTGATGAAGATGCGCTCGGGGATATGGACTTTAAGATCACAGGAACCCGCGATGGTATCGTTGGTTGCCAGATGGATATCAAGGTGGATGGGTTGAGTTATGAGTTGCTGGAGAAAGCTTTGTTACAGGCACGTGATGGAAGATTACACATCCTTGATAAAATGAATCAAGTGCTTCCTGAAGCCAGGGAGGACCTCAAGCCTCATGCTCCACGTATCCTGGAAATCATCATTGAGAAAAGTCAGATTGGTGCTGTTATCGGCCCAGGAGGAAAGGTTATACAAGAGATCCAGGCATCTACCGGAACCATCATCAATATTGAAGAAGTTGGGGATAAGGGGATTGTCAATATCGCCAGTGCTAATAAAGATTCACTTGAAGCGGCAAGACAGCGTATCGTAGGTATTACATATGTTCCTAAAGTAGGCGATGTATTTGATGCAGTGGTCCGTACGATCATGCCTTATGGTGTGTTTGTAGACTTTATGGGCAAGAGCGGCTTGTTGCACGTGTCTGAAATATCCTACTCCCGCATTGACAATGTTGAGGATGTATTCAAGGAAGGTGATATGGTCAAGGTGCAGTTGGTGGAAGTGGAAGAGCGTACCGGAAAGATGCGTATGTCCAGGAAATCATTGTTGCCAAAGCCTGAGCGGAAGAAGAATGAGAACGGGGAATATGAAGATGGTTACGGCGAAGAAGGGCCTCCGGCACGTGAGGAAAGATCTTCTTTTGGCGACAGAGATAGAGGAGACAGAGGTGGTGACCGCAGAGGTGGTGGTGGAGATCGCAGAGGCGGCGGTGGAGATCGTCGCGGCGGCGGCGGTGGAGACCGTCGTGGTGGCGGTGGTGGCGGAGATCGCGGACCAAGAAGATAAATTGCAAAAAAAAAAATGGGCCTCCTTATGGGAGGCTTTTTTTTTGAGCAAGGAGCAAGGGGCAAGGAGCAAGGAGCAAGGAGCAAGGGAGTGTCAGGTGACAGATTGTGCTTTAATTCAATAACCAATAGCCAGCAAGGAAGGAAAAGTGAGAAGTGCTCACCGGATGAAATGAGCAATGGATGAAATGAGCAAGGTGCAGATCGAAGTACTTGCTAGGGAACCACTGTAAAATCCGTTACCAGACGGTCCCTATGCTCTCTGCCCTATGCTCTCTGCTATTTAATCACCATTTCGAATGAATAGGAATCAGGGTCAATCGGGTCTGTAGTAGGTCTGGTTTCAGGTTTGACGAGATTGAGATAGATGGCGTAGGGTCCATTATAGATGGTGTCCCGCCAGTTATTGACGGCATAAAAAGTGTCGCGGAGGGTGGTGCCATCCTGTTCAATAGTTACAGCCATCACATATCTGCCCGCCCAGACGCAATCGATATTGGTCACATTGCAGCGGCTGTCTTCGACCATGGCATCCAATTTCATTTTCCAGTCTGTCTGAGACAGGCACCATTCTTCGCCGATCTTAGCTACGAAGGGCTTGTTCAGAATTGCCTGGTTGCACACATTCCCCGAATCAGATTTAGGTTCACACCTTTCGGTGACCAATACAAACAGGAGGGATACCGTTAAGGAGAGGTAACTTTTCATAGCATTTTGAATTTATTAACCTAAAAGCGGCAAAAAAAATCGTTTAACTGGTCACAAATGGCTTCCTTCAATACACTACTAACGTTGGGAAGGGAAGATTAGATAGAAAAGTGAGCTTCTAATTTGAGCAAAATAAAATAGAACCAACGAAGTTTGAACTTTTTGATGTCCTGATTTGTACCTTTTATGTCTTAAACCTTAAAATCCAGGCAACTGCCATGCGTCAACTAAAAATTGCTAACCGGATCACAGCCCGTGAGAGTCTTGCCCTTGAAAAATATCTTCAGGACATAGGCAAAATTGATATGCTGTCTCCTGAGGAGGAATCCAGGTTGGCGGGCCTTGCCAGAAACGGGGATCAGGCAGCTCTTGAAAGGCTGACGGAAGCGAATCTGAGGTTTGTCGTGTCTGTTGCTAAACAATACCAAAACCAGGGACTTTCCCTGGGTGACCTGATCAATGAAGGTAATGTGGGATTGATGAAGGCGGCCAAGCGGTTTGACGAAACCAAAGGATTTAAGTTTATCTCCTATGCAGTTTGGTGGATACGCCAGAGTATCCTTCAGGCTATTATTGAGTATTCCAGGATCGTCCGGATGCCGCACAACAAGTCTACGTCCTATAACAGGCTCAATGAGGCTTATGTGTCCTTTGTACAGGAATTTGAGCGGGATCCTTCGCATGAAGAGCTTGCGGAGTTGCTCAATGTGCCTATCCGGGATGTGATCAATAATATGCCTGGCAACAACAGGCATATCTCTTTTGATGCGCCGGTCTCCAGTGACGAGGACAGTTTTACCCTGCTGGATATGATTGAGACTGATGAAGAGATGCAGCCAGATCTCAAGCTCATGGAAGAATCCATGAGGCTTGACATCATGTATAGTCTGAGTGCCCTTGCGCCCCGGGAGGCTGAGGTCCTTGCTTTTTACTTTGGACTGAAGGGAGAAAAGCCACTTACGCTGGACGAGATCGGGGAGCAGCTTGAGCTGACCCGTGAGCGGGTGCGCCAGATAAAAGAGAGGGCGATTCGCCGTTTGAGGAAGACGATGAAGCGGAATACTTCCATGAGATCATATATGTAACCTGGCTTGAAGATCAGGCTGGTATCCTTTTAGATTCCTCCAATTCATGTTATTTAACCATTTCCAACTGACCCGGAGGAATACTTCAGTGCCCTGTTTTCAAAATTGCGGTAACTTTCCAGCCAAATTATGATAGAGGATTTTCTCAGGGCCCTCCTGGGCATACCACCCGGTGCCACAAGAATCAATAAAGATCTTGCGATCATGCGACAGCTTACCAAGCCTGTGGCTGATGAGCTTATACCCTGGGAGGATGAAAATGAGCTGGAGCTCATGGCCCTGAAGATGGAGGTCAAATCCCATAAGAGAGGAATGGACAGGATTCTGATGGGTACGATACAATCCATCTATGTGGAGCCCATGATCACTTTTGCTTATATGGATTATGTCAAAGGCAGCCGGGAAGCTTTGCTTTACTGTAGAAGCAGGAACCTGGAAATTGTGTACCGAATCAAAAGTAAAGCCGTAGATGTTTTTCTCAATGGTAACCAGGTAGCTATCATTGACCAGGAAAATATCATATATGGATTGAAGTCAAGGAGTGCGCTGGGAAGAGTGAAGCCGTACTCAGCTGATTTGTTATCCATTTTCATATTGGACCGGGAAGCCGGACACCTATTTAATCCGCTGAGGCCACATACAGAGATTCAGCGTGCTTTCTTCCTGATGACCAAGTTGAGCGAAGAGGAAGGACGCATATTCCTTACGCTGGGCTTGTATGAAATGATCACCCGGATGTTAGTAAACAAAAAGAAGAAATAACCGTTTTCGTAACGTACTTTTAGCACTTTGAACAGACCAGAAACACGTATGAACGTATTTGATTCAGTTAGGGTAGTGGTATACAGGTTTCACGAAAAGGGACTTGAGATCTTTTTAGTGAACACAGGACTTGAAGAGGACAACTGGAGAATTCCATTTTCAGATATTGCCAAATACCCTGTGAAAGATCTGGAAGTAGGTGACCGATTCATCGAATTGGAATCTGATGAAAACCCGGACGGATCAACGAGCATCACCTGCGCTATTGAAGGTGACTGGCATGATATCCCATCCATACGCAAACTCATCAAAGAAGACATCAAGCTGGTGACTTCCAAAATTGACAAGGTTGTGCCTGAACTTGAAAAAGGTACATACTTTGCTATCAAGGAGGCTTTCAAAAAAGTCATGCCTAATGAATACAAAGTCCTGCATGAATTGAAGGACATTTTGTTGCATCGGAATATGATGAAGAATATTTAAGCTATCAGCCGTCAGCTATCAGCTATCAGTAGTTGAGGCGATATTAAAAAAGTAGAGACGCGATTAATCGCGTCTCTACTTTTTTAGCACCCTTTTTATGTAACTATTTATTTGGCTGGGGAGTAAGCCTCAGATAAGGTTTGATGTACTTCGCGCCTTTTGGAAATTTAGCTGGTACATCAGCATCCGGAATAGAGGGGATAATGACAACATCATCGCCGTCAACCCAGTTAGCGGGTGTAGCTACACTGTGATACGCTGTCAATTGAAGTGAATCAATGACGCGCAGGATTTCCGCAAAATTTCTTCCTGTGCTGGCCGGATAGGTCATGGTCAGTTTTATCTTTTTATCGGGTCCGATAATAAAGACACTGCGTACGGTGGTCTTTTCTGTTGCATTTGGATGCATCATGTCGTACAGCATGGCGACTTTTTTGTCTTCGTCAGCGATGATCGGAAAGTTGACCGTGGTATGCTGTGTTTCATTGATGTCCTTGATCCACACATTATGAGAAGCAGCACCGTCCACACTCAGGGCGAGCACTTTTACATTGCGTTTTTCAAATTCCTTTTTCAGTTTCGCGGTCTGGCCCAGTTCTGTAGTACATACTGGCGTGAAATCTGCTGGATGGGAAAAGAGCAGTCCCCATGAATCTCCGAGAAATTCATAGAAATCTATATGGCCTTCATTTGTTTCGGCCTGGAAGTTTGGCGCGATATCGCCTAGTCTGATTGTCATGATTTTTGAATTTTAGAATGATAAATGTTTAATAGTATTCGACAGTTTATTACAAAGTTACGGATTTAGCTATCAGTTATCAGCTGTCAGCTGTCAGTTTTTTGAGATAGATATCTGATGTTCCTGCTCTTTTTTTATCAATATATTTTTGCTCTTACTATACAATCTGCAGCGAAATATTTTTTTTAGCTGATAGCTGATAGCTGATAGCTGATAGCTGATAGCTGATAGCTGATAGCTGATAGCTGATAGCTGATAGCTGATAGCTGATAGCTGATAGCTGATAGCTGATTAATATTTCGCCATCCCGTGATCTATCTCATCTGCCCAGGCTAGTATGCCGCCTGCGATGTTGAAAAGATTTTTCAGGCCATATTCCATTTGGAGCAGATCGATGACATCCTGGCTGCGTTTTCCGGATCGGCAAAGGAAAGCCACATCTTTATGCGGATCAATCTTTTCGAGGTGCTTTAGGATTTCGCCTTTCGGGATGAGTGTGCCTCCAATATTTGCAATCTCAAATTCGTAGGGTTCGCGGACATCGATCAATTGAAAGTCTTTACCGGATTTGATCCAGTCATTTAGAGCAGTGACAGACAGTTGTCCATTGGATTCAGCATTATGCATCGTGGTGTGAGTTAAATCAATTCCGCAGAAGAATTCGTAATCAATCAATTCTGTTTGGGTAGGGTTTTGTCCTGTGAGTGGGTTTTCCGGGTCCTTAGAAATTTTGAAGATTCTCGTTTTAAATTCGGCTGCATCAAATTGGAAAAACCTGCCGGCTAGTGGCTCACCGACACCGGATACAACCTTGATGACTTCGTTCGCCTGGAGACTGCCGAGAATTCCTGGTAACACTCCAATCACGCCTCCTTCTGCACAACTTGGGACCAGCCCCGGTGGTGGAGGCGTAGGAAACAAGTCTCTGTAGTTAGGTCCCCTGCTTCCGTCAGCGTATAGATAATTGAACACACTTGCCTGGCCTTCGAACCGAAAGATGGAAGCAAATACATTTACTTTTCCGGCCAGCACGCAGGCATCATTTACCAGATATCGGGTTGGAAAATTATCGGTGCCATCAGCTACGATATCAAATTGGGAAATGATATCTAAAGCATTAGTACTATCCAGCCTTGTATTGAAGACTTCGAATTGAACATATGGATTCAGGGCGCTTAACCGCTCTCTTGCAGCTTCGACTTTGGGCCTGCCAACATCAGCAGTGGTAAAGAGGACTTGTCGCTGGAGATTACTGTAATCAACGATATCAAAGTCAACAATACCTATGGTCCCCACACCTGCTGCTGTGAGATAGAGTAGTAGCGGGGCACCAAGTCCTCCGGTACCAACGACTAATACACGCGCGTGTTTGAGTCTTTTCTGTCCTTCAATATTGAATTCAGGGATGATCAGGTGGCGGCTATAGCGCTCCAGTTCTTCCTTGCTGAATTTTATTTCTTCAAGTGTTTGTCTCATGTGAATTACCTGTTTTAAAAACTTCCACCTGCGATAGCCGGAATGATACTGAGCTCATCACCTTCTTTGAGAAGTGTGTTGATGCCATCTTTCTCGCGTATATCGTCTTCGCCCAGATAGATCCTGACGTGTTTGCGAATGAGTTCGGCTTCATCATAGATGTAAGGGGTCAATGACGGGTGGATGGATGTCAATGACCTGATCGCTTCTGCAACGTTTTTTGCGTTGACATTTACTTTGGCTTGTTCGGCAGCAAAGCGGCGAAGGGGAGTGGGGATGAATATGGTAATCATAAGTGAAAAGTGAAAAGTGAAAAGTGAAAAATGAAAAGTTAACAGTAATCAGTAATCAGTAATTGGTAATCAGTAATCAGTTTTAGAGTTGGATTTGTTCTTTCAGGTTCAGGATAGTGAATTTTTCTTCGATAAATTTTCCATCCAACAATCTATATGATCGGCTGTCGGTCATTTTGCCGGCGGCGATGCGGTGGATGAAATAGGAGAAAAATTGTTGTGCATATTCGAGGTCATGTACAGAAGGTATGGGCGGATGATCGGGATGTGAATGATAGATGCCGAGCAGGGTCAATCCTTCTTTCGCGGCGAATCGTTCTGCCTTCATGTAATCCAATGGATCGATGACAAATCGTCTTCGTTGATTTTCAGTAGATCGATTTTCTACTTCAATCAGATGGGTGATAATCCGGTTTTTACGGATTTGCGAGCCCAGCAAGAAGCCGCAAGCTTCATTGGGGTATGCTGCTTCAAGGTGTGTTTCGATCTTAGTCAAAATGTCTTGTTGGATGGATGTGCTCATTTGCCGAATATTTCTTTGCGAACTTCCTGGTATCTGTCTAATGTGTCTGCGAGGGTGGTGACAATGTCACCTTCCTTGATTTGGGATGCCACTTCAAGGGCCCCCAATAGATTGGCGGCCCCGGAGGGCGATATAAATAATCTCTCATGAATTGAAATGGATCTGATCATGTCGAAGACTCTTGTGGAATCAATGACCAGAGTTTTGTCAGCTAGCGTATCGTCATAGATGCCTGGCCGATGTGCTGTAGCCAGATGTTTCCATCCTTCCAGTGGATGAAAAGGGTGGTCAGGTTGCAAGGATATTAATTGCACATTGCCTAATTCTTTTAACCTGCGGCCTGTTCCGACGAAGGTGCCGGTGGTGCCCAGCCCTGCTACAAAATGTGTGATATTTCCTTTTGTTTGCGCCCAGATTTCTTCTGCAGTCGTCAGGTAATGTGCTTGCCAGTTGGCGTCATTACTATACTGGTCAGCATAGAAATACTTATCTGGATTAGCGGCATAGGTTTCTTTTGCAACTATCTGTGCGCCATCTGTTCCTTCCAAAGGAGAGGTGAGTATGAGTTCTGCACCTAATGACCTGAGAATGTTTTTTCGTTCTGCAGAAGCATTGGATGGAAGGCAAATGGTTGGTTTCCATCCAAGGGGTTTGAGCAAGGTGGCATAAGCAATGGCCGTATTCCCGCTTGATGCATCGAGTAGGCTGTTCCTGCTGTGGAGCTTTCCGGATCGGATGGCTTTGCTGATGATGGCATGAGCAGCCCGGGCTTTGACACTACCGCCGGGTTGTTCCCATTCGGCTTTAGCCCATATCCTGACCTTGTCGGTGCTGAGGCTCCTGATCAGCAACAACGGGGTATTTCCTACCTGGGGGAGGGAGACTGAGATGCGGGGAATATGTTGAATTTGTGTTGTCATAAGGATTACGGTCATGGATTAAATGAAAAAAGCCTTTCAATCCGGAGGAACTGAAAGGCTCTGTGTTTATTATAGTAGCTATAATACACTCCCAGTTCAACCCGGAGGTTGAGCGCAGCAACAACATGTGCAACAAGAGTGATTAAGCATATTTTTCATAAATCGTGACAAATATATGGGTGTTTACTTCAATATATCAAGAGCAAGGTTCAAATTTGTGCTTTGATATCATCTCTAACAACAGAACCGACCAAAAGTTATGCCAGTTTCAACAACAAATTTTACCCTAACCGGACAAACCGGGTTTTACCGTGGGAAAGTCAGGGATGTCTATTACATCGATGATATCATGGTGGCAGTGGCTACTGACCGGATTTCGGCGTTTGATCACATATTGCCAAAACCCATACCCTACAAGGGTCAGGTGTTAAATCAGCTGGCGGCTTATTTCCTTGATGCAACAAAGGATATCGTACCCAATTGGAAGCTGTCCATGCCGCATCCGAATGTGACCTTAGGTGTGTTGTGTGAGCCTATCCGCATTGAGATGGTTATCCGGGGTTACCTGGCAGGACATGCATTGCGTGAGTATCATGCCGGCAAGCGTGTGCTGTGTGGTGAGGTGATGCCTGATGGTATGGCGGATAATGAAGCTTTTCCGCAGCCGATCATTACGCCAGCTACAAAAGCAGAAGAGGGACATGATGTTGATATATCCGGAGAGGAGATAGTGAGCCAGGGGATATTAACACAGCCTGTTTATGATGAGCTGGTCAGGATCACGAGGGCGTTGTTTCAACGCGGCACCGAAATGGCTGCAGCCAGAGGCCTGATCCTGGTGGATACAAAATATGAGTTTGGATGGTATAAGGATCAGTTGTATATCATTGATGAGGTACACACACCGGATAGCAGCCGGTATTGGTATGCTGAAAAGTATGAAGAGAATCAAAAGAATGGTCGTCCTCAGGAGCACCTTTCCAAAGAGTTTGTGAGGGAGTGGTTGATGTCAAAGGGGTTTCAGGGTCTTGAGGGGCAGCAGATGCCTGTCATGGATGATGACTTTGTGGAGGTGGTGAGTAAGCGATACATTCATCTCTATGAGCAGATGACCGGGAGGCAGTTTGTGGAAGGGGCAGATGATCCGGAGACGATAGAGAGGGCGATAGAGGGGTGTTGAGGGTGCATTCAATAGTTGATTTTTCCTAGTGGCTAAGGCAGGAATCTTTTATGCATTTTCGGCTTGGCTAAAGCCAGGGGCAATTGGGGAGCTTCCTTAATTCATGTTTTAGATGATTCAATTAATACATATAAATTATTGTAAGTCTATAATTGCCCCAGGCTTTAGCCTGGGGATAAGTAATTGCAGATTTTCGGCTTTAGCCACTACTTGGGTCTTTACATAGCAATTGATGAGTTTTCTATAAAGGGCAATCAGATTTTAAAATTATTCCAAGTCTATAAATGCCCCAGACTTCAGCCTGGGGGTTTAGAAATTATTGCTTTTCGGCTTTAGCCACGACCTCAATTTTAAAAAGGCAAATTCCCTTCATTATATTCCTTGAAGAACCTTTCATATTCCTATTCAAAACTAGTCGATATAATGATGCTCTTCCTGGATCAACAAATAGCCACCATAGTTTGGCGTTGTCACTTGTGTGCTGCCAAACCTTTTGTCTGATTTCTGGTGTAGAAAGAAATGGTGTCCGGTTTTTTGTAGCCCAGACAAAATGGAGAAAAATTTTAATTACAGGCATAGATTTATGGTTTTGGCTAAAGCCGTGATTAAATCAGTTTCACCTTTAGGAGCTAGGGGCAATTGATCCATCTAATTGAGTTTCTATCCTTGAAATCTGTTTCAAAGGTTTTTAGGTTGTTATTTTTTGGTTTTGGCTAAAGCCGTGATTAAATATCTCACGGCAAAGCCAGGGCAATGATGACTGATTAGCCATTGATAATTGAAAGTCTACAAAGGTTCTTTCGTGGTTGCTATTTAGGTTTGAGCCAAAGCCAGATCAATACTGAACCCTCAAAGCAAGGGCAATTGAAGATTACTGATTCAGGTTCTAATGCTGAAGTCTGAATCAAAGAATTTTAGGTGTTTAATTTATAGGCATCTTGTTTTCAATTCAATCCCGGTGAAGGAATCCGTCATTGAAAACTAAGGCTTTCCAATAAAGAAAGCAATGGGGCGTAGAAAAAATTAGAAAATATTTGATGCGTGTTACAGCATCAGGAGTTTAACAACTGCTTCAATGTCGAGATGACGTAGTCGATTTCATCCGGCGTGTTGTACACCGCGATACCCATTCGTGTCACGCCGCCTTGCCCCATGAGGCCCATGGCTTCTACGGCACGAATGGCATAGAAGTGACCGTCCCAGGCGCAGATGCCGTGATCTGCCAGGTACTTGCAGATTTCTTCAGGGCGTTTGTTTTCGACGGTAAAAGATAATGTCGGGGCGCGTTGTGTTTCCTTCAATGGAGGTCCGTAGATATCGACACCATCGAGGTCTCTTAGGCCCAGATATAATTGTTGTGCAAGGCTGCGTTCGTATTTCTGAATATTAGCCATCGCTGTGACGATCTTTTCGCGCAGGGTAGAACCTTCACCGAAAGATGCAATGAAATCAACGGCTGCAGAAACACCAGCCAATGCTGCGTGATTGAGTGTGCCGCGTTCGATGCGATAAGGAGCGTTTTGAGTTTGTACTCTTAGCCTGTCTGTATCAAGTCGATCCAGTGCTCCTGGTCTGGAATATAAAATCCCTACATGAGGACCATAAAATTTGTAAGCTGAACACAACATGAAATCACAATCAATGGCTCTCACATCGGTGAGCAGGTGAGGTACAAAGTGTACTCCATCTACAACTAAAAGTGCTCCTACTTCATAAGCAAGCTGACGGACGCGATCGATCTCATTGACGGTACCAAAAATATTGGAGGCAAGTCCAATGGCGATCACTCTTGTCTTTTCGCTTATTTTTTTCTCAAGGTCTGCATAGTCCAGACTGCCATCTTCTTCGAGTAAAACTTCGCGCACTACAATACCATGTCTGCGTTGGTGCAACCATGGGCCGCGGTTGGCTTCGTGGTCAAGTTGGGTGATGAGGATTTCATCTCCTGGTTGCAATGACCTTGAAATGGCATTAGCCAGCACAAAATTGAGACTGGTCATATTGGCTCCGAAGGAAATCGTATGTGCTCCTTCTGCACCTAATAAGAGCAGATATCTGTTCGCGCGTATGTTCGACCAGTTGATCAGTCTCGTTGGAGGTTACAAACTGGCCGTGGGTATTAGCATTACTGTGTGAATAGACATGGACCATGGCGTCGATGACCGATTGGGGGACCTGGGTTCCGGCGGGGCCGTCGAGATGGACGATAGGGCGGCCATTGACTATCCGTTTTAAGGAGGGGAATTGACTCCGGACAGCGTCATTCATAGGTATGGTGTTGTTGGTTGGAGGTGCAAGGTAAGAAAAAGGCGAAGGCTGAGGCGGAGGCTGAGTAGCAAGGGGCAAGGAGCAAGGAGCTGAAAGGGCGAAAGAGGCTAAAAAGGGGCGGAAGAGGCGGAAGAGCAGAAAGGGCAGAAAGGGCATAATGGGGTTCTTCACAAAAAACCACACATATTGAGGCTAGAACGAATAAGGACGAACAATATGGTGTCAAAAAATCCTGTTAATTATTGATTGTCATCAATT
>JADKHH010000031.1 GCA_016721905.1 Candidatus Opimibacter skivensis
ATATATATCATTCTTAGTTTTTTACTTTTGGAGGCATGTACCTCCAACGATCTCACATTTGATCCTGAATGTGAACAAATACCTTATGCACAGAATTCAATCAGTTTTACAATACTTAACCACGTGGTATTTGACACCTCTGCAAGTCTTTTTCATGCAACAGTATTAGACTTCACAACATCAAAACCTTTGTCGGGCGCACAACTGCATTTTGATCAAAACCAACTCACCAAAGACATTAGTACTGATCAAGGAGGTCAAGCCCAAATATTTGAAAATGGATTTTCAGGAACCTGGCAATTATTAGTTACTCATTCAGACTATAGATGTGTAATAGTAAATGATGTAGAAATTGGGGGAGGCCAATCTGTAATCATTAAACTAAAACATATATAAACCACTTGCCACAACGGCTACAGGCAATAGCGGATACCTTTTGCTCGAAGATCATTATCTTAAAACAGATTCCTGAGCCCCGGAAGATAAGTATATTGAAGTGCCATTAACTTTAGCTCGGGCATTGTCCTTGAGCAGTAAATGAGACATGATTTAAGAAGGAATTGAATTTTCTAACATGCGACTCCTCCTCGGACTCATTATTCCAACTCTAACCATCCTCGCACCTTTGGCAATCCTCATATGGATTGGACGAAGGAAGAATAGACTCAACCGGACTGACTTCGGTGTCGCGATCTTATGTTGTTTTTTGGTCGGGCTAATTGTCCCGGTGGTAGCGACATATCTATCCGTTCAAGGATTTATGTACAACCGTGGCCCGGAGGACCCTTACTGCGCAACAGGCGTAGTTTCATTTTTATTCTTTGGTTACTTGATCAACCTGTTGGGTGTGCCGATCGCGGGTATTGTTTTATTGCCTCCTAAGCAGGGCAAGGGCGTTTAGTAGCAAAGGGGTTCAGCCCTTTGCAGTGTATGCCTCTGTTGCTGGTGAGGACACCAGGGCAACGGCATTTGGGTACTCATTTTTAGATGGTTGCAAAAGTTACCAAAATCTGGTAACTTTGGTAAAATTTAAACTCATGGGCAAAAACACATCTGTTTCTCTGGGGGATCATTTCGAATCCTTCGTTGAGCAAAGCATTGAGCAGGGGAGGTACAGCAACGCCAGCGAAGTCATACGTGCAGGATTGCGTCTATTGGAAGAAGAGGAGAGCAGGTTCAATGCACTGAAAAATGCAATACAGGAAGGCCTGGATAGCGGGTTTATTCCTTTTGATGCAAAAGCTCATTTGAATTCGTTGAAATCCCGGAAGAAGAATGGCTAAGTATGTGCTTTCCCGCCAGGCCATAAAAGACTTGACTGAAATTTGGATGTACACTTGTTCTACTTGGTCAGACATACAGGCTGATAAGTACTACGAATTGTTGACAGGAGCTTTTGTAACGATATCCAACAATCCAGATTTAGGTAAAAGTTATGACGATGTAAGCATAGGTTTGTTGGGCATTCGTGTTGGTCAACACCTCATATTTTACCGACAGTCAAAAGAGAATCAAATACAGATCATTCGTGTCCTACATGTCCGCATGGATTTGAATAGAAATATCAAAGGCTGACGCGTCAGTTTTAAACGCATAGTTCGACTCCGTCACAAAGGATTTCGCAGGAGATTTGATTATACTGTCTATTTGAGAAACTAATTGGAAATCAATTTTCAAAATCTGCGTAACAAATGCCGCAGATGCATTTAAGAAAAATGATTAACGCAAATTTGATCTTGCTGTTCAATGTCTAACCATCTAAGCCACTAGCCTCCTAAGCCACATTATGCAATGAACTACTTAGCAAACTTCGCATGGGCAGCCATCCTCTTAGCCTCCTGTTCCAGGGAAGATGACATGATTGGCACGTATGAGGCAGATCGGTATCATTTTTTGGAGATGGCCCCTCTGAGTGTATTCCAGAAAACAGGTTTTGCAGCAGGTAGCACACTAGAGTTGAATGAAGATTCTTCATTTGTATTTATGACTTGCGGGAATATCCAGGAAGGTTACTGGAGTATCCAGGCAGATTCACTCATCCTTGATGTTCATTCCAATAGATGGAGGACCGACAGCCTGCAAGAACACGGATTAAATGGTCGTTGGCCAGAGCCTTGTTTTAGCAGTGCCTTTGGCATCGAGGGTGATCACCTCATCCATCTACATAAAGGGAATCCGGACATTGAAGGTGATTATCGTGTATTTACCCGGCTAAAGAAAATACAGGATTGATCTTCGGCAACATGACCTATCTCTTCCACTCAGCACGCCTTGGCTTCCGCAACTGGAGTGACGCTGACATTGACCCCATGGCCTCCATCAGTGCAGACAAAGAGGTCATGAAGTATTTTCCAGCGGTAGCCACCTACGAACAGACAGCAGCTTTTATCAAACGTATGAAAGATGAATTTGATGAAAGAGGATATTGCTACTTCGCTGTCGACGAACTCAGCACAAATACATTCATTGGATTCATTGGTTTATCCTGGAAGACTTTCGAAGCAGACTTTACGCCTTGCGTTGACATAGGTTGGAGGCTGAGCCCATCTGCATGGAATAAAGGGTTCGCGACCGAGGGAGCTATCAGATGCCTCGACTATGCATTCGACGCCCTTAAGCTTGCTAAGGTTTATTCCATGGCACCGAAGATTAATACGCCTTCAGAACACGTGATGCAGAAAGCAGGTATGATCAAAATAGGCGAGTTTGAACATCCATTGTTACAGGATCATCCGGAGTTAAGGCAATGTGTTTTATATGTAAAGTCAAATCCCGTTAATGGACACTAGCTTACGATACTTTTAAAAGTACCGGAGGTAAAACTTTTCCATCAAATGAATTTATCCAGACCTAGCTGTAGGTAAAAAGTTTAATTTTAACGCAATGACTGAAGCCTGTCAGGCTGTCGGTTGGTTTTTATTCACATTTTGAGCAACACATATACTATGCGCCACCTGATATACATCACGCTTTGTCTGTTTGGATTATCAGCCACTGCACAATCAACTATCCTGATCAATAATGTGGTCATCTTTAACGGAAAGGATGAGAAGACTATCACCGGCAATGTCCTGGTGGTCAACAATCTCATCCAGAAGATTTCCACTGCACCGATTCCGACCAATAAAAGCGGTAAGACCATCATCATCGACGGCAAGGGAAAATTCCTGATGCCAGGCCTGATCGATGCCCATTGGCATTCCATTCTGACGGCGAGTACAATGGATGAACTCATGTATGCTGAGCCTGGATACGTCTTTATCAAAGCAGGAGATGAGGCAGCCAATACCCTGATGCGTGGATTTACATCGGTCCGCGATCTTGGAGGTCCCTCGTTTGGATTGAAAAAAGCGATTGATGATGGTGTGATTGACGGGCCACGTATATGGCCCAGTGGTTCGATCATCTCCCAGACCTCAGGGCATGGTGATTTCAGGAGTGTCAATGAGCGACCTGTCTCTCTCGGCGGATGTCTGCATCACTCCGAAGAGATCGGAGGTGCCACCATTGCAGATGGCAAAGATGCCGTATTGGTTGCCGTCAGGGAAAACCTCAAGCGCGGTGCATCCCAGATTAAATTAACAGCCGGCGGTGGCGCATCTTCCGTCTTCGATCCATTGGATGTGAGCCAGTATACAGAGGAAGAATTAAGAGCTGCCGTCGAAGCTGCGGAAGACTGGGGTACGTATGTAACCGTCCATGCCTATACGCCGAGGGCCGTACAGAAAGCTATTGCTGCAGGTGTAAAGTGCATCGACCATGGTCACCTGCTCGATGATGAAACTTTAAAACTCATTGGAGAGAAAGGCATTTGGCTGAGCATGCAACCTCTTGATAGTACGACTAATGCTGGCGCAAATGAGGAGCAGAAACAAAAGAAATACGATATAGCCACGGGTACAGAACGAATTTATTCTTCTGTCAAGAAATACAATCTGAAACTTGCCTGGGGAACCGACCTGTTGTTTAATCCCGCTGCTAATAGCAAGCAAACCGCCACTATTCCGCTCATGGATAAATGGTTTACTCCATTTGAAGTGCTCAGGATGATCACGCATGACAATGGTGAACTCCTTGCTTTTTCGGGTAAACGTAGCCCATACAGGGAGGGCAAACTTGGCGTCCTGGAAGAAGGCGCCTATGCCGATATGATCCTGGTGGATGGCAATCCGCTATCCAATCTCAAGCTCATGGAAGACTACAACAAGAACTTTGTGCTCATCATGAAGAATGGGGTCGTGTATAAGAATACGATTCAATAAGTTATGTTTTTGCAACATTTATCACCTTATTTCGATTCTATGTTAAACACTAAATAAAAAACCTCGTCATCATGAAGAAAATAACTCTGATTTTATTAAGCGCATTTTCATTCCTCAATTTGACTATCGGGCAAGTCATGAATGCAAAGGATGAAGCACTGAAAGCCCACATCCTGAAACTTGACATAGCCGCCTGGGATGCCTGGAAAAATGGTGATATCGAAACCTTTCGCGCCGCCACCAGAGAATCTTTTCTGTCTGTGGGCTCAGAAGGCATCAGCACCAAGAAGGACATGATCGAGTCTGTTTTGGTGGACTGCCATCTCAAGAGCTATCAACTCACCGATGTTGGATTTTTGAAGCTAAATAAAAAGGCAGTCCTGCTGACCTATAATGCTACCCAGTCTGGAGATTGTGATGGTGTTCCCCTTTCACCTAAAGTCCTCGCTACTGTCACGTATGTCAAGGAGGGTGGAAAGTGGATGGAGGCTATTTATATGGAGACAGCAGTGGAGTAATTCTCTTTTGCCCCTGCCCGTACGGGCTTCCCCTGTGTGCTGCGCAACCCCGGGGTTGATGAGAATTTACCGTTGGATTGTGCAGCTACTTTCGGCTAGTCGATTTTCTTTTTAAGATATTGATACACATCGTTGGTCATTCAAAGCAGGCAACGCCTGCGAATCACACCATTGTAACATGAGTCTGGCATCTGCGAGTCTGGCATCTGAAGTCTGAATAGGGTTCTTATCGTATTATCCGTCTGGCGTCTGCGAGTCTGGCATAGTTCGACTCCGCTCACTACAAGTCTGATGTCTTAAGGTGGTTGCCATAACATATGAATAACAACAACCATAAAGATGCATCCGCTATCTTGCCTGTCTTTATTCAGTAAAGCAAGACTCCACGATGAAGCCATTTTCAAGTAAGACTATTATTTTCAGAAGTTCAATTGCAGCCAATTTACTTTCATTAGCTGCAATATGTATTTCTTGCAAAGGTCAATATGACTCCAGGCATGATGAAAATGGTGGAGCTGAAATGACTTCGCTTTCAATGGAGAACACTTCAAATGTTTCAATAGCTGCAGTTAATTCTTCAGATGGTGACCTCAACGTCATCAGCATTTTCCAGGATAGCAAGGGTGATTATTGGTTCGGCACTCAAAGCCAGGGTGTATATAGGTATGATGGTAAATCCTTCGTTCATTATACAGAGCAGGATGGATTGGCAAATAATCAAGTGCAAACTATCCAGGAGGATAAAGCGGGACACATGTGGTTCGGTACCGGTGCATTCGGAGTCAGTCGTTATGATGGACGCACCATCACTACAATGACCAAGGATCATAATCTTCAAACTGTAACAAACAATAGCATGTCGTGGAAAAAAGAGTCAGATGACTTGTGGTTCTATGCAGGGGGTGGGGTGTATCGGTATGATGGAAAGGAACTTTCCTATTTGACGTTGGAGGAGCCAGCATTTGGTTCTTCACTAACGCAGAGTCCACCCAATCAACTCGGACCCTATGCGGTGTATTGTACCTTGATAGATAAAGCAGGAAATCTATGGATGGGTACACAATCCATGGGCGTATGCAGGTATGATGGCAGCAACTTTACCTGGTTTACTGAACATGGGTTGGCGGGCCCTGCGGTCCTTGCTTTGTTAGAAGATAAAAGCGGAAACATCTGGTTTGGCAATAATGGAAGTGGACTCTTCCGCTATGAGCCAGTAAAAGATGTGCTGACTAATTTCACCAAAGAGCACAACCTGAGTAATGAAGAATTCAGAATTTCAGGAAAACAAGGTCCAGGAACAATGGCTCGTATTTATTCGGTCAAGGAAGATCGGAACGGCAACCTTTGGATAGGCACGGTCGATGCTGGTGTCTGGCGATATGATGGTCATAACTTAAAAAATTATAGCACGCTGAATGGTCTGCCTAGTGATGCGGTCATTACTACTTATAGAGACAAGGATGGTGAACTTTGGTTCGGAACTGAAGAAGGGTGTGTACTTTTAATGGCATTTCTTTTACGAGATTTTCAATTCCATAAATTCAGTTAGGAATTTCGATATAGTATCTCGGTGGTTGCAGGAGCAAACACTTCGACTTCGCTCAGTGCGGCGCTCCTGCAACGGCAGACTCATTGGTATCGCGGTAGTTGGCGGCGAGAACGCCATCCAACGGCATGCCTACTTGTATCATGGCGGTTGCAAAATGCCCCCGACGATGGGATTTTACTGATGAACTCACAGATTTATTTCGTTACTTTCGTTATGCCCGTAGCGACATGATGGATGTTAGGATACAAGCAATTGTTGATCATCCAGGATAGTCTGCCAGGTGTTAAGTAAATAAGCATTGAATGAAGTGTAACCGGATATCCCATTTCCTCGTCCTCTGTATGATTGTTTTCATCGGTGCCAGTTGCACGAAGGATGATGGTCCCCAATGGGCTGGCACAGTGACAGATATTGATGATAATCTGTACCGTACTGTGAAAATATGTGACCAGATCTGGATGGTTGAAAACCTGAAAGTGACCCGGTTCCGCAATGGAGACGATATACCATTGAAACAGCATCAGCAATGGGATTATGAAGGATTGACGGGAGAACCCGCCTATTGTTATTATGATGACGATTTTAATAATATCGACATCTACGGACAATTGTACAATTGGAATGCTGTCAATGACAGCCGTCAACTGGCGCCGGAGGGGTGGCATATCCCTACAGATGAAGAATGGCTTACTTTGATAAACTGCCTGGGAGGACCTCCGGTTGCGGGCGGGAAGATGAAGGAAGAAGGAACTAGTCATTGGCTTGCGCCAAACGTAGGCGCTACTAATGAATCGGGCTTTACAGCGCTACCAGGCGGGTTTCGTAATCTTAGTTACAACGGTGATCAGAGTCTGGGTAGTTTTGCTGGCTGGTGGAGCACAACCCAGGGATCTCAGGAAGACCAGGCGCTGATATGCAAAATACATTCGGGCGGAGAAATAGCTTACAGACTCGTGGTAGGAACGCATGGCGGGAATTCCGTTCGTTGTGTGAAAGACTAAATTGCTTTATGATGATAAGCGTGTTAATTCAAGCATGTCGACTATAAAAAGCTTATTCGTATCCGGACTCTTACTCGTTAGCCTCAACGGTTGGTCACAATCTGAAATGAAGGAGGAACTATGCGTAATACGCTTGGATAGCTTTGGAAACGGTGGCCATTATTCCATCGTTGATTCCATGCCCCATTTCCCTGGAGGCAACGAGTTGATAAATAAATTTATACTCGAGAATCTTAAAATACCTGAGGATTTTATAAGTTGGAACAGCAAGGTGATTACGCAGTTTGTAGTGGATACCAATGGTCACTTAAGCGACAAGAAGATAATCAAGGGGATCAATGAAGATCTAAACAATGCAGTACTTGCAGTTTTGGATAAAATGCCTCCGTGGGTGCCCGGGAAATGCAATGGTAGATTGGTGCCTGTCGTCTTTGTCCTTCCGGTCATCATCGAATTACAATAACGATAGGTATCCTGGTGGTTGGCGGCGATGCTTCGACTGCCTTTCGCTCAACCCTGTTCACCCACTCAGCAACCGGCTGCCATCCAACGGCATTTAATATAAACACTTCGCCTAGTCCTATCATGCGTTGAAAGATAATTCATGCCTCTCCTGCGTTTTCGGAATGAAGCGAAACGAAGTTGAGCAGTATGGAGAAACGCAGGGGGCGGGGGCAAAAGAGTGTAGTACTTTTTCCCATTTTCCTGAAATTCGTACCTTTCTCTCACCTGGTTTAAATAAGTTTTAATTTAAAAAATTGTTCTCTGGCGAATACATAAATCAGATCCCAAAGAAATGAAAGCATCCATCCTGATCACAGTTGTCCTGTGCTTTACAGCTAAACTCGTCTTTCCATGCTCCGCCATTGTCCTGAAGCACAACGACCAGATCCTCCTGGCGAAAAATTTTGACTGGACACTGCATGATGGCATGATCATCAAGAATCTGCGCGGGACCAGCAAGACAGCCTATTTCACCCATACCGGCGAACAAGCAACCTGGACAAGTAAATACGGTAGCATCACCTTCAACCAAAACGGTAAGGAAATGCCGTACGGAGGTATGAACGAACAAGGCCTGGTCATCGAGATGCTCTGGCTCGATATCACGAGTTATAATATCAATGCATCCTTGCCTTATGTCAACGAATTGGAATGGATCCAATATCAACTGGATCAATATGAAAGCGTCGATGATGTCCTGACGCATCTCAACGATCTGAAAATATATCCGATCAAAGGAAAAATCCATTACATCCTGACAGACGCCACTGGCCATTCCGTGGTCATTGAATACCTGAATGGCAAACCAATAGTCTACGCAAAGGAAGCCAATACGTGCCAGGCGATTACTAACTATTCAGTAGTGCAATCGGAACCCTACAAGGTAGAGGTCAAGGGCATGCAGAAGGATAATACATCTCATGCCTATCGTTTTTTTCAACTCGAACAACAGATCCTAACGCTGAATGGGAAACAAGAACTGCAGGAAGCATATGCTTTTGATATCCTGCAAAAGGTGACCATACCAAAGGGTGATTTCAAAACCATGTGGAGCATCGTGTATAATATCCATCAACGAAGTATTTCCTTTTTTACAGATACCCATAGCAGCATTAAGACCATTAACCTGTCAGCGATGGATTTTGACAGCGGGTTGAGTTACTTAACATTAAATCAGGATAAACTCATTGATCTTAGCAATGCCTTTGAGCCCTTGACAGAGCAGGTTAACCAAACCTATGTTACTTCGTCCCTGACGCACCTTGGGCTTGATGAGGCTGTCACGAAAGATATCAGCCAACATCAGTTTAGGCAGGTCATCAATCAACCGGGAGTCTACGCTGATCAGTATTTTCATTTGGAAATAGTGGTGCCCCTACCTGAAGAAAAGCAATTGGGTTTCCTCGCCGTGATGGACAGTAAAGAAGCCTTCGAACGAAGGGAGGCAGTGACAGGAGGTTACCTGTATGGGAACATAGCCAAAGGCACACTCTATGTGCATATCTATGGGCTTAAAAACGGCAGGTACGCTATGCTGGCGTTTATCGATGATATTAAAAACAGGAAACTGGATTTTGATAAAGAAGGTAAGCCGTTGGAAAAGTATGCAACGTTTAGTACCAAAGAATTTTTAAGTAAAAACGAGATCACGTTTGAAAATACCTCAGCTGACTTCAGTCGTGCGAATAGCAGGTATGAAGTGAAATGGAGCAAACACTTCGCCTTGCTATTTCATGTGTTGAAATGATAATCATGCCTCCCCGGGATTTGCATGCGAGAGGATGAGTGCAGCGCAAAACAGGGGGCGGGGGCAAAATGGAAAAGCTCCGGTGGTTGGCAGCGCCTGCGAATCCCGCCATTGCATCATGAGTCTGGTGTCTGCGAGTCTGGCATCTGGCGTCTAAAGCGAGAGTCTGGCATCTGGAATCTAAGGATAATCATAGTTTATTGACTGGACTCACTTGTAGTAACCCCGAATAGCCTCTATCACCTCATCCGCGCGCTTAAATCCATAATAAAGCGGAAGGCTCAAACATGTATTCGCTATCGATTCTGTAATCGGAAAAGACCCCGGTGCATATTTCAGGAATCTGTATGCCTCCTGCAGGTGGGGCGGAATAGGGTAGTGTACCAGTGTTGAAATGCCTTGCTTATCAAGGTGAGCAGCCAATGCATCTCTATCATCACACCTGATCACAAAGAGATGGTAGGTATGATTTGGATCATCCACTGGAAGTGTGATCTCCGATACATCTTTCAATCCTTCCAGGTATTGTTTTGCTACTTGTTTTCTTTCAGCCAGCCATAGATCAAGTTTGCGTAGTTTGATCCTCAGCATGGCCGCCTGTAATTCATCAAGCCTCGAGTTCAACCCGATCTCTTTACTGACATAGCGTTTGGCTGAGCCATAATTTCGCAAAGACTTTACCCTGGCGATGAGATCAGCATCATCACTGGTGACCATACCGCCATCACCAAGCGCACCAAGGTTTTTAGTAGGATAAAAACTGGTGGCGTTGATATACCCCCATGTGCCAGTCTTTTTTCCATTCACGGATGCACCGACCGCCTGTGCATTATCTTCAATGACATACAGGTCATGTGCGTCAGCAACATTCATGATATGACTCATCTGACATGGAAGTCCATACAAATGCACCGGCATGATCGCTTTGGTGCGCTTCTTGATCGCAGGTAGTATGTTGTCAATATGAATATTCATCGTCGTCACATCAGGCTCTACGGGCACAGGGATGGCACCAACCAGATGTATGGCATTCCAGGTAGCGATATAGGTATTGGCGGGCACGATGACTTCATCACCGGCACCTATACCCAAAGCTTTTAGCGAAAGGATCAGTGCATCAAGTCCACTGTTAACCCCTGCTGCATATGCACTCGATTGATAAGCACCGAATTCTTTTTCAAAAGCCGTCACCTGATCACCCAGGATCAACATGTCCCCGGACAGGAATTCAGCAAAGGCACCCTTCAACTCATCGCTGATGGCATCATGCATAAGCCGGTGATCAAAGAAAGGGATAGGCTTCATGATGGATGTTTGTCGCGTATGATGTACGGTGGCCTTTGTTTTACTTCTTCATAAATCCGCCAGAGATATTCAGAGACTACACCGATACTTAGCATGAGTATGCCATTGAACATGGTCATCAATACGACAAGCGTGGTCCAGCCTTGAATCGGAAATCCAAATAAAGTGTTGTCTGAAAATAATTTAGCAGCGATGATCAAGAGGATCGCCAGGAGTGAAAAACAGAAGATGATGAGCCCGAGCCAGGTGATCATTCGCAATGGAAAGATCGAAGACGCGAAAAAAGTATTTAAAGCCAGATTGATTTTCTTGCGCAAGGTCCATCTTGACTTGCCTGCCCGCTGCGGTCGCTGGTAAGGTACAAAGACGGTACTGTAGCCAAGTTTCAGTAATTCGATCACCGGAGTTGTGTTTCGCTTACTGATCCGCGTGTTGAGGAGGTCAATGATCTCCCTGTCGATGAGATAGCCGTCTGAACCACCCGGTGGAAAAGTTATTTCCGAAAACCTGTTCATAAACGAATAGTATCCGTTGGAGAAAAAGTCATTGACCCGTCCATCATCTCTGCCTTCTCTATAGCCGAGGATGATTTTATGGCCCTTCTCCCAAAGCCTGTACATGTCAATGATATGCGCTATCGGTCGCTGGCCATCATCAGGCATCGGACATGCACATTGTCCCGTACACATTTCAAGGCCGGCAAACTGCGCCATAGGACTGGTATAATTGCGCGACAAGCTATAGGCGGAAATGTTTTCCATCCGCTGTGCAAGTTCCCTGGCTTTAGCAAAGGACTGATCAGTAGAGCCGTCATCAATGATGACTATTTCATGTGGTATACCAGCTGCTGAAAGAGATGTATCAATTTCAGTGACCGCTTTTTCCAGCCGTTTTTCACTCTGGTAGGCGAGGAGGATGATGCTGAGTTTACCTGGAAGCATACGATTGTTGTAAAGTGGTAAACTGATGCCAGTCGCGGATGTAGTCGGTTTCGTTGTAGAGTGTGTTACAGATCACCAATTGGACAGCGTCAGTGCTATACTTCATTTCATGCCAGCAAAGTTTCGGCAGGTAAAGGCCTTCGGATGCATTGGTTAACATGAAAGTATTGTCGTGTCCATCAATGGTGATCGTCCTTACTTCGATAACGCCTTTGATAGCGATCAAGACCATCTCTGTCTCATGGTGCGCATGTCGTCCCCGTGTCACGCCCATCGGTGTATCCATTGTGTAGAATACTCGTTTGATATCAAAGGGCAGCAACTCCTGATGCACTATATGCAGATGACCCTCAGCTGTATTGCCTTTAGCCGGAAATGATATCAGATGTACTTCGTTCATTTTCGCTTGAAGAGGATGACCTGGTTGGCAATAGATGCATCAATCTGATTTCCGTCCTGAGTGTACAGAAAAGACTTCGTATTCATATTATAAGCCGCCACCGGTGTGTAATGATTGATGACGTGGCTAAATGACGCGCTATAGAGTTTATCATTCGACTTTTCAGTCATCCCCCAACTATACATAAAGAAGTTATACAGCACATAGGTCGGCTGTTTCTGTTCGAGGTCAGTCATCGCCTCACTGATAAATGTCTTTGATTTTTCGTCGTGTTTGGAAATCATCGACATGAAGACATGTTTCGAAGGAGCGATCTTGTCCGCATAGAGATATGCCTGTGGCTCCGAGCCGAAGACCATAAAGGTATCGTCTTCTTTCATCAGGCTGCCTGCATACGTCGATAGCTTCCGGATGGGGCCGAACGGATTGTTTTTGTATAATTTTTCAACTTCTGCCGACATGGATTTACCGAAATAGTATTCACTGTGTATGACGAGTTCTCCTGCCATCAGTACCATTACTATTCCCGCTGCAAGTATGCCTAACCGTGGTTTTAGTTTTTCTGCCTGATTAAGTGCTGCCGCGGTCATCAAGGCCATCGGGGCGAAGATCAGCATCCAGTACTGACCATAAAACCTAAAACCAGGAATGACTGTTAGCAGCGCGATAATGAAATAAGTAATGAACCAGGTGAATGGTTTTTTCTTAATCCATATTAAATTGGTGATCAAGGCGAGTGCAGAAGTTATAAACAGCGTGAGTTGAAAGAGGCTTATGTTTTTACTAAAATACCGAAGGTAGATTTTGCCTTCTTCAGGCGATACGCTCGATGCATATTTGGCAGGATAGGTTGTCAACCAATACATCGCTTCACTAAAAGCACCGTTGATGATAAACAGGAGAGCCAGCAAAGTTACCGGGATGAGCACTCCTGCTGCAAAACGTAGGCATTGCATAAGCCACGGTTTATATCTCCGCTCCAGAACAAAGTGCAGTAAAAAAACAGGCGAAAAGAGTATCGCGGTTTGTTTAGTCAGAATGGCTGCTGCAAAAGCTGTTCCTGCGAGCAACAAATAGAGCAACCCTTTGCGATCATAGCTTTTGTGCACCAGGTAAAGGGATGCCAACACCAGCGTGTTGACCAGATGCTCGGCCACCATCGCAAATCCAAATGCAAAAGGATTGAGACTCAGGATGGAAAAGAGTGCTGCGCCTACTAATGCGAAATGTCTTGAAACATACCTGCTTAATATCAGGAAGATCAACAAGCTGCTGCAAAGCGTGAGCACCAGACCAAAAAGCCGGAGACCAAGATCAGTGAAGCCGAATAAACTACCCCCCAGGCCATAGAGATAATAGAGCATCGGGGGCTTCATCTCATAAAAGTCAAGATAGGGGGTCAGTCCTTTAGCGGCAAGTTTACCGAGATAGCCATACGCGCCTTCATCCCGGCTCATTGGATTGCCGGCCAGGATGATTCTGCTGACTGATGTGATGACGATGAAGGCCAGTGCGAGGACGGATAAAAGGCCCTGCAGGGATGTTTGGGGAGCAGGTGATGAAACTGAAGCCTGATCAGGTTTGGATTTTCCTTTGTTTTTTGGTTTCCCGCTCATTCACCTCTTTTTTTCAGGTTTCATCGGTAAATATATTAAAAATCCTAATGTGTTGAGTGAATACGCTATTTTTACAGACGCTAACGGATAAGCAGCTATGCACGACCTTATTATCAATTTTACACCTACCGGTATGGTGCCCACCAAGGCCATGAACCCTGCAGTACCGATCAGTGCGATGGAGATCATCGAAGAAGTGCATCAGGCTTATGAAGAAGGCATCACGCTCGTGCACCTCCATGCCAGGGATGAAGATGGTGAGCCCACGTATAAAAGGGAGATCTATGAAAGCATCGTCACAGGCATCCGCGACCATTGCCGCGACCTCGTGATATGCCTGTCTCTCAGTGGCCGCAATTTTAATGAATTTGAAAAACGCAGCGCACCGATCGAACTCATGCCGGATATGGGTTCGCTAACGCTGAGTTCGTTAAATTTTTCAACCCAGGCCAGTGTCAACGCACCGGACATGATCATGCGACTTGCTGAGAAAATGAATGAATACGGCGTCCATCCCGAACTCGAGATATTTGACCTGGGCATGATTCATTACGGAAAATATCTGATCCAGAAGAAACTGCTTCAACCGCCATATTACTTCAATATCATCTTTGGCAACATCGCAGGTATGCAAACCAATTTCAATGCGATGGGCGCATCCCTTAATGAACTGCCTGAAAATGCTTACTGGGCTTTTGGAGGTATAGGCGGACAACAATTGCAGGCCAATGCCGCGGCCATTGCCATGGGTGGTGGTGTGCGTGTCGGGCTGGAGGACAATTTGTATTATGACCGAAACAAAAGTTTGCTGACTACTAACATCGCTTTGATCAAACGAATAAAAGTACTCGCTGATATTTTTGAAAGAAAAATCATGACGCCGACACATTTTGGCAACCTCGGCTTTTACAACAGCAAGCGCGTGCGATGATGACAGAGCCGTTATTCCTATTGGGTAAGAGCACCTATGCGCTTAGCATCATCCTCGATATGTTGCCAGTAGAGTTTCAGCGCGTTGGGTTGATTTCCAATATTCCCGATGCTGAAAATACTTCGCTTGCATATCCATTTCTTGTTCCGCATATACAAGTGCGGGAGTATACCGAAGATCAGATGACGGACTGGCTATCCCCATCCTTCATCATCGCTTCGATCGGAAAGTCTCGAAGGTTGATCGCTGAACATTTTATCAAAACTTACGCTATTCCAGAGGACAGGTTTATTCCCCTGATCCATACATCGTCTGTCATTGCAAATGGATTTACGGCGGGAATCGGCCTTCACATCAGTCCGCTTTCTGTCATAGCACCCTATTGCACATTCGGGCGCTTCGTCGTGATCAACAGGCATGTGAATGTGGGACATCATACGATGCTCCATGATTATGTGAGTGTTAATCCAGGCGTCACGATATCCGGTATCTGTGAAATCGGTGAACGCACCACCATCGGTGCCGGTGCTACGATAGTGGATAGAATAAAAATCGGTCGCGATACGATCATTGGCGCCGGGTCAGTTGTGACAAAAGACATTCCGGATGGCGTGATTGCCTATGGCAGTCCGGCCAGGGTCATCAGAGACAATATCCTCTAAACTAAATGCATCACAGCTCCAACATCAGAAACCTGATCACCACATGAGTAAAATAATCAAAGTCTACAACCATTTCAAATGGACAGATCTCGCCCGACCCACCCAGGAGGAGCTGGAAACGCTGACTAAAGAGCACAATATTGACCTTCATTTACTGGAAGATATCCTGGAGTATGGTCACTTGCCTAAAATTGAAAAGGTCAAGGAATATACCTTTATCATCTTGCGGGCCTATACGCCATCTGCCAAGGAGAATATTACAGCGGTAGGTGCCTTGACCAATAAGATCGCTTTCTTTATCAATGAAACGGACCTCGTGACGGTCCATCGTGCTGATTTTGAGTTTCTCAAAAACCTGACAGACGATTACGCCTCGAGTGAAGCCCTGATGATGGATATCATCAACGAAATCCTGCTGACCTACGACAAACCCATCGAGCAGCAAGCTGATAAGATGGATGAGTTTGAAAGAGCTATTTTCCTGAAAGCCGGCCATTCTATCTCTATTGAATCCTTGTACTATCAAAAGTCAAAGGCACGGATATCTAAGAAGGTATTGCAACTGACCCAGTCGGTCCTCAATCAGATAACTGTGAAGCCAGAATTGAGTTCGTTGTTACAGGACACAAAGGAAACCACCTTGAGTTACCTGTTACAATATGATGAAGTCATCGAAGATGCCAATACGATCCTTCACTCTTATATGTCAGTCACGGCCCAGCGGAGCAATGACGCCATGAAACTGCTGACTATTTTTTCTGCCTTCTTCCTCCCCCTGACTTTCATCGCCGGTATCTATGGGATGAACTTTGACTTCATGCCTGAGCTGCGTTGGAAGTATGGCTATTTCATCACCCTGGGTGTCATGGTGGTCATCTCCATCATCATCCTCTCCTGGTTTAAGCGGAAGGATAAAAGGAGGATCATGATTAATTGATCAAGTATTTATCTGGTCCTTGGCAATCGGCAGACCATAATCTAAATTGTATATTGGTCCCTTTCTTTTTTCAGTCACCATTACTAACCACACCACCAATGCGCATTCGCCCTGCACTTCTATTGCTTTTATTCTCCTTCTTCCTGCGCGCTGATGACCTCAAAGGCCAGTGCTGCTCCTATACCCTTTTGATGCAGGACTCCTACGGCGACAGTTGGAATGGTGGCTATCTGGAGATCTTTCGAAATAATACCTCTCTAGGCAATTTCTGGGGATTTGGTTATGGCAGCTCGGCGACGATCGAGGTGTGTGATGGCGATTCCCTGCGTTTTATTTATACACCAGGGATGTATGAAAATGAGAATACCTACTCCCTCTATAGTCCAGGATGGAATCTCCTTCTCGAAGGTGGACCAGATCCTGCAGTTGGTGAGGTCCATGTCATAGAGACACTATGCGACACAATCGATTCACCCGGCAATCATCCGTGCACCGCACTGCCGATTGATACAGTGAATTGTGTGATCGCAGACAATTCAACCTACACCGGCTCCGGCATTGGTGCTTATTGTGCAGAGTATGCAGGAGGTGATATGTGGTTTGTATTGCAGATACCGCCTTCAGGCAATGTAAGTATAGAGACTGACTCAGGCAGTATTACAGATACAGGACTTGCCGCGTGGATCGGTAATAGTTGCACTGATCTTCGGCCACTCGCATGTGATGATGACGCGGGAAATGAAGCCTATTCGTTCCTTACTTTCTATGAATTAGATCCTGCTCAATTTTTATACATCCAGGTATTCGGTTACGCTGCAGCAAGTGGTTCGTTCCAACTATGTGCCAGAGATCTGGGTTTCGTCAGGTTGGATAGTTCTGAGTTGCCCATCATCTCCATCAATACGAATGGTCAGGAGATCGTTGGTGATCCAAAGATCGATGCGTTGATGCAGATCAGGTACAATGGTCCTGGCACCATCACGCATGTCACTGATAGTCCAAATGTATATGATGGCCATATCGGTATTGAGATCAGAGGTGCTTCATCTGGAGGGTATCCGCAAAGGCCCTATGGTCTGGAGACCCGCGATGCCTTAGGCGAGGATCTGGATGTGTCATTGCTCGGTATGCCTGAAGAATCTGACTGGGTACTCCTCTCTAACTTCAATGACCGGTCACTGGTACGCAATACGCTAAGCCATAAACTCTTTACCTCCATGGGGCAATACAGTCCTCGTATGCAATTGTGTGAAGTGTTACTCGACAGTGTGTATAAGGGCATCTATGTATTTGGAGAAAAAATAAAAAGGGATAAGAACAGAGTTGATATCGCCAATCTGAAACCTGAAGACATCGAGGGAGATGATCTCACCGGAGGCTATATCCTGCAGCAAAACTATTGGGATCCCTCCACCAGTTTCCAATCCAATTATTCTCCGATTGATCATCCGGAGTTTGATGTTCACTTTGTATATGAATTTCCAAAGCCCATCGACATCACCGAAGTACAGAAATCATACATAGCTTCCTTTGTCGACAGTCTGGAGACTGCTTTGTATAGTCCGGATTTTACAGATCCTGATATTGGGTACAGGAAATATCTCGATGTAAAATCCTTTATTGATTATTTCCTGCTCAACGAGCTCGCGCGTAATAACGACGGCTTCAAGAAAAGTGTTTTCTTCCATAAAGACCGGTTTTCGAATGGAGGCAAGATGAAGGCCGGGCCAGCCTGGGACTTTGACTGGGCCTGGAAGAATATGTGGGGTTGCGATATCTTCAGCGCCATTGATGGTTCCGGCTGGGCACATCATATTAATGACTGTCCGACCGACAATTATTCCTGTGGCTGGTATATCCGTTTGTTCCAGGATAGTACTTTTCTTGATGAGTTGAAATGCACTTACGAAGAATATCGGGAGACCATCTTCGATACGAATTATATCTTCAGTTACATCGATAGTATGGGATTGGCCGTTGGTAACGCCCAGGAAAGACATTTTAAGAAATGGCCTATCCTCGGCATCAGCGGACCTGCACCTGAAGTGAATGCTATTGCTACAACCTATGCAGCTGAATTGGATACGCTAAAGTCATGGATTAACCTTCGGCTCAACTGGCTGGATGCCAATATGCCTGGATTGTGTTCGCCGGCAACAGGGGTTTTTGACCCGGCAGCACAACAAGTATGGGTTGATTATTTTCCAACCCCTACTTTGCAGACAGTTCACTTTACTGGAAAGATTTCAGGAGCATTACCAGCGAGATTTGTGGTCTATGATATGACAGGCCGTAAAGTCAATGAAACCATCTGGCAAAGCGAAAGTATTTCTTTTGATTATGACTTGCCGCTCGCAGGCATCTATTATTTTTCGATCACCAACGCATCAGGTCAGTCGCAATCGGGTAAATTGATCCGGTTGTAGCGCCCTATTGCTTTCGATATATTGTATTGCTTCTTAAACAACAATGCAAGCGTATTTTTAAAACACACCACAACGTATGCATATAGGTCAATCCTACAAGCTATTAGAATTTCTTCTCTGGACGCGCAGGAACATTTATTGGCTCTTTGTCATAGGTGCCATTCCGACGATACTCTATCAGGTACTTCAATGGAAGTGGATTGCACTCCCCTGGACAGTCGTTGCATTGCTGGGTACAGCTACAGCCTTTATCGTTGGATTTAAAAACACACAGACCTACAGCCGCACGTGGGAAGCCCGGCAGATATGGGGCTCGATCCTCAATAGCAGCCGTGCCTGGGGGATCATGTGTCGTGATTATATGGACGATGTGAAAGCCAGCAAGGAACTCATCTACCGTCATTTTGCCTGGCTCACTGCCTTGCGATATCAGATGCGGGAGAGTAAGGCATGGGAGTCAACCCACAAGGTCTATAACAAAGAGTACATGGCCTACTACAGCATTCCCGAAAAGGAAAGTACACTGGAACTTGAATTGGCTAAATATATTCCGGCAGAAGAAGTATTGCAGATCATGGCCACCAGGAACAAAGCGGTGCAATTGCTGGGGCTTCAATCTAAAGCCATTAAGGAGTTGTATGACCAGGGTATCCTGGACAACTTCCGGTTTTTGGAAATGCATAAACTGATCACTACGCTGTATGACCATCAGGGTAAAAGTGAGCGGATTAAAAACTTTCCATACCCACGGCAGTTTGCAACCGTCAGTTCCATGTTTGTCAAATTGTTTTGTATCATGCTACCTTTCAGTATGCTCAAGGATTTTGACAAGCTCAATGAAAATATCGGGGGTATCATGCAAGGCCAGATGGTGTGGCTGGTGATCCCGTTTAGCATGTTGATTTCCTGGGTCTATACATCGCTTGAGCAGGTAGGAGAGAGTACCGAGAATCCGTTTGAAGGCAGTGCCAATGATGTGCCTATCTCCCAGATGAGCCGTACGATTGAAATTGATATGAGGGAGATGTTGGGCGAGACGGATTTGCCACCGGCATTGCAGCCTAAGAATAATATCATTCTGTAAGTTATCACGGCATCACGATTATAAATCAAACCGCACAGATTCATAAGGTGATGGTAATGTTCTTTCCAATGAGATCTGAATAGATTAGCTTTGACAAGCCTATGAAAAGAACAATTCTAGCTATCATCTGCCTCGTGCAATCCCTTTTTGTCATCGGGCAAGACGAAATCATCCTGAATACTGACAGCCTCCTCGCGGATCTGGAAATCCTTACCACTACTGTCCGGGACAATCATCCCATGATGTACATGTACACGACGCGAGCAAGGTTTGACAACCTGGCGCTACAAACGGCTATGCAGATCAAGACCGGTGTTTCGGCTCCTGTGTTTTATTCATCTATCAGCAGGCTGATCAGTTCGATCGGATGCGGGCACACTTATGCTTATCCAACGCCTGATCTGGCCGAAAGGATGAAGACGATCCATGACCTTCCTTTTGAAGTGAAGTTTGTGGACTCTGCCTTGTATGTGTCCAAAGCTTATCTGAAAGAAATTGAACCATATGTAGGCCATGCCATAGTCAATATCAATGATGTACCGATCACCAGACTTGTAACGGTGTCGCTTCAGCATATCAGTGCAGATGGTTTGAGCCGCGCTGCCAAGGCATATGGGTTTGAGCAAAATTTCAACTTTTACCTCAACCTGTTACTTGGTGGTCCCGGGACCCTTTACTTCGAAACAACAGGGGGTAGTTTTTCAGTAGGATTTCCAACAGATTTTACAAAACCAGGGAAGAAGATTTAACAGCCAGTTTTCAAGAGCTTCCTGAAGTGCCCGGGACAGTCTTGCTCACCTTGGGCGATTTTGATGCAGGAAAGCAGGTCATCAAAAAATGCTTCAACTATATGCAGAAGCAGCACATAGAAAACCTGATCATTGACTTGAGGGATAACGGAGGAGGTAATGGTAATATCGGTGCTAATCTCGTTTCATATATTATCGACAGCACGCTGACCTATTATCTGGATAATAAGATGACTCCGGTTCGGTACAAAGAGTTTCTGACCCAGAAAGAGGGTATGATCGTAAGCAATCAATATGTCATGGCTGATAGCATCACCCGGAGTTATTATTTCAAAGTCAAACCTAACAGGAAATGTAATTTCAATGGGCAGGTATTTGTCCTCACCAATGGAGGTACTTTTTCCACAGGAGCTTATGTAGCTTCCGTTCTAAAAAATGCCAGTGGGGCTACTGTTGTGGGTCAGGAGACGGGGGGCAGCGAGTATGCCATCGGCGGAGGAGTGATTGCCATGCTTGTGCTTCCATATAGCAAGTTGAATGTCAGGTTTCCTTATACAAATGGAGGTTTAATGTCACTGATGAAAATAGCGGCAGCGGGGTGATGCCTGATGTCATCGTTCGACCTGATCCAAAAGCATGTACCAAGGTACTGACGAAGTGCTGGCACGGGTTATTGATCTGATCAAGAAGTAAAGCAAAAGTTTTCTTTACATTTTTCCCTTTCTAAAACCGAATCAATCCTTTCATACGTAAATAGGGCAGAACTGAATAAATCTGTTTTGTAAACCTAAATTCTAAATCGTATGATCAAGCAATTGAAATGGGCAAGTTTTGCCATGGCAGTATTTTTTATGACACCGCTTAGTGCCCAGATTGGTGGCGGCACTGTGATGGTGGGTGGGGAGATGATGTATCCAAAAAAGAACATCGTGGAAAATGCGGTCAACTCAAGGACCACACGACCCTTGTGGCAGCCGTTAAAGCGGCAGGACTTGTGGAGACCTTGAGGGGACAGGTCCATTTACTGTTCGCACCGTCAATGATGCCTTCGAAAATCTACCAGCAGGTACCGTCGAGACATTGTTGAAGCCGGAAAACAAAGCCACGCTTACTGGTATATTAACGTATCATGTAGTGTCGGCACATATGACTCCCAAAAGCTCGCTGAACTGGTGAAGGGCGGTAAAGCCTCGCTCAAGACCGTAAGTGGAGGCACCTCACCCTGATGTCCAATGGGCCACGCAATATCACCATCAAGGACGAAAGTGGAAATGTGGCTAACATCACCATCTATGATGTACCAAGCAATGGAGTGATCCATTCGATAGACAAGGTGCGTTCAAATAAGGTAAGACCATACGCAAATGGTTTTGTTATCAAGCCATCCGCAATGTCGGATGGCTTTTTATAATAGTTGACCGACGCTCAACTATTGGGTGAGCTTATTACGATATGAAAATAGATTTGTAGCTTTGGAAAAGGCTGATTTGACATGTACATTCTCTCATTTCATTGATGGCGCTGAAAGACACTGCACATATGTTTTAAAGCAAACTGATCACAGACCAGGCGTATTACAACTACCGGAAAAGGAGCTTGTTTTTCTCGTATTACCTGCCATTGCTACAGTCTTGTTGGTCAATTTCACGAATTGCCGGTCTGGATTACTATGCTGGCACTGGGGCGTATGTAGTGATTTTATATTTTAAACTA
This sequence comes from Candidatus Opimibacter skivensis, assembly GCA_016721905.1. Lineage (GTDB taxonomy): Bacteria > Bacteroidota > Bacteroidia > Chitinophagales > Saprospiraceae > Opimibacter > Opimibacter skivensis. The sequence goes on from JADKHH010000031.1 coordinate 22,346, forward strand.
AAGAATAGCAATCGGCTTAAAGGAGCAGCCGGCGGAGGAACCATTGAAATAGAAGACGGTCTGCTCAGTGTGAAGAACAACAATGGCCAGTCCATTAGAGATCCAACTTGATCAGGCAGATAAAATTGAAATTCCTCATGCATTGGGCTGCCGCTGGAGTCCTCAAGGCATGGCCGAAGAACTGGCAGGCCAGCCATTGAAAAATTTTATCATCATTTCCAAAGGACAGGAAAAGCAGCGTTATGACTTTATCATCGACTCCCACTACATGCTGGGCCAGTTTGATAAACTGATCAAAGCCTGGATCCTCCGTGGCTATCCGGTGGAGACTATTTGAAGTAATCATCTACTACATTTCCAAATCGCATCTGAATTATCTGCGTTCCAAAAACGTATATAGTCGCCGCTAATTCGCGCAAATTATTTTAGTTGAACTGCAGCCGCAGGCCGCTGTATGGAAGGCATCGTTGAGCTTAGATTGCATCTAAGCTTGCGTGCTACGGATCAAAAGATCAAAGGGTAGGTAGCAATTATAGGTGGCCGTTTTCAACGGCAGGAAAATATCTGTATTTTTAGAAGATATTTATGTGACTTCACAAGCTCGTGACCAACGGTACAACTCATTATCTCCTTAGCCTTTCCTCAGCCTTCTCCTCAGCCTTCGCCTTTCCCAATGATCGAAACACTACGCCTCACACTCAAGCCACTGACCTATGACCAATTGCTCCTTTACATCCGCTGCGACCATTCGCTGGAAGCGGAACTAGGGCTGAATCCTTCTATGCGTACGATGACACCTGAGCTTGTTGAAGCACTCGAACAAACGATTCTCCCACATGTCGCCGATCCAGCCAGAAACTATTTATTCAACACGCTATGACTGCCATTGATAGGGATGCACAGCAGATGGTCGGTGATCTTTGTTTTGTCGGCGAACCCAATGAGGCTGGAGAGGTAGAAATTGGATATGGTACCTATCCGGAGTTTAGGGCCAAGGCTACATGACCGAAATGGTCAATGGTATGGTAGAATGGGCCAAAACACAGCCTGGGGTAAGAGCATCATCGCTTCAACAGATGCCACCAATGTAGCTTTATCGGGTCCTCAAAAAACAATTTTGTACAGACCGGAGATGGTGATGGTGTACTGAAATGGCTTAGAAAAGTTAGGACTTGAGTAGGACCAGATCCGCCGATACGCACTTGAAAATACATTGCGATACCACTATTATTTAATGAATTCAATCACATTAGCACTGACTGTAACCGTTCTTGTGTAATAAATGGGTGGTACACCATGGATGCTTCTCCGAAACCATATTAATGACGCCCGGGGATGGTCTTTTAAATTAGCTTTATCCATCATATTGAATACGCATTTCATAAAGCTGTTTCTTGTTGATGCCCCCGAATATTAACACGTAAGAAACTTCAGCGCTTCCCTGGATTTTATCAAGCACTTTAAAATTATTATTGGAAAGTTGCACCTGGGTCTCATTTGCATTGTGATTGGTAATGGTGGCCATGTTAACCCCACAAGAACTGAATAATGCCATTGCAAAAATGGCAGCGAATATGGATAAGATATTTTTCATAACCTTAAATATTTTGTTTCAAAAAGCAAGGTAGGACCTCCTATGAAAAACTTCGATGATTCTGGTTACCGGGGTGTATGATAGTGGTCATACAACACACATAACAGCCTCATTTCAAGTGTTGATGAATGTTATTTGAATTCCCACCTTTCGACAAGCTAAGGGACCATCCATGCTGTTCAAATTATTTTAAAATGCATCTGCGTTAACCTTGTGGTGAGCGTAGTCGAACAATGCATTCTTAAAACATGATAAGTCGCCGCTAATTCACGCTAATTTTCGCCAATTGCTTTTTGCATACGGCCGCAGTGGCTGTAAAGAAAGCATCGTTGAGCTTAGATTGCATCTAAGATCGCGTGCATGGATCAAAGAGATCAATGGGTCTAAGGTTATTATAGGTAGCCTTTTCAACGGCAGGTATACATCCGTGCCATTTTTTTTGACATTCGTCCGCTGGATTGTCTATCTTGTACACCCCAACACATTCAGTCTGAGATAAATCATCCTAACCAGTGCCTAGCTCTATTGTAATATTATCAAAGCAAACCCTCCTCTTTGTCTTGCTAGGTGTTATTTCCTCACTGAGCCTCAATGCACAATGCACTAATGGTACCCAGCCCGAGTGCGCCTGCGAAACAGCCCCGGTATTATGCACGGTCGACGAGCTGGATGGCTATATGTTTTCAATGGCTGCCTTTATACATCCGGAGGATGGTCCATCGCCGATTTGCCCGGGGGCTCCAAGTTCACAGACGAATAATCCCACCTGGTTTGCTTTCACCGCCTGGTGCAGTGACCTGACACTCTCCGGGTAAGGCCCCGGAACTGCACCTGGGTGCAGTTTGTGGTCGGCGTCCAGATTGTCATTTATGAAGACTGTACGTTCCAGACAGCAGTGGCATGTGATATCGATGTTCAGGATTGTAATGGCGGGACCAAGACACTGGCCATGACAGGATTGACGATCGGTAAGGTTTATTATTTTATGATCGATGGATGCCTTGGCTCTTGTTGTGATGTGACGATTGATGTGGTTGGCGTTTGCGGCGAAGAAATCATCGCCCCATGGACCATGCCGGTGACAGGTGATTTACAACCATGCGTTGGTGATACTGAATCGTATAGCGTGGAAGCCTTGGATGGAGCCGGTATTTATCATTGGTTTCTGGATGGTGTTTTGATTGCTCAGACGCCTAACACACTCAATCAAATGTGGGATGCTCCGGGGACATACGAATTATGTATCGACGCTTCCAATGATCCTTGTGTGCCGATTACAGATGCACCTTCACCACTTTGCGTTACGATCGTGGTGCACGAAGCAGAGGCAGGTTTGTTGGATGTATCAGCATCACCCTTATGCCTCAATGAAATCTCAGCCATCTCTTCCACAGGGTACAATGCAGGAGTTGACAACTCACAGATCATCCTGATCACTGATGCAGCAGGAAACATTGTGTTCGTGATCAATGCAGAGGCCGGAAGTTTTACATCAGCTACTAGCGGCACATTTACGATCTACGCTTATAATTATATTGCTTCCATAGGTATCATCCCCACCATCGGAATGAATATCAATGAACTGGATTGCGGAGCAGGCTGCTGCGATCTGGAAAGCCAGACGATTACTTTTCAGGGTATAGAAGCCGAGGTAACCAATATCATTTGCAACAACAACGGAACAGATGATGATCCTTCCGATGATACCTTCACCTTTGATCTCTTAGTCACAGGCCCTTCACCTGGTGATGCCTGGCGCTCTTCAGATGGTACGCTCAATGGTACGTTTGGGGCTATGCTTACTTGCGGGCCGTATTTCATTGCAGATGGCGGGTTGAACTTTGATCTTCAGGATTTCGATATCCCTGCATGTGCTACATCTATTTTTGTTACCCCTCCGGCGGTATGTTCTGTTTGCTTTCAGGTGATTGATGCCGGGCTGGGCGACACGATCGATTGCAACAACACAACAGTTACATTAAGTGGTGCTACTTCTGATGCAGGGATGTATCTATGGAATGGACCTGGCGCTTTTGTATCAACCTCATTGACAACGATGGCCAGTGATTCAGGATGGTATTATCTCACAGGTAGTTTTGCTAATCAGTGTACGTTTATCGATAGTGTGTTTATTGATATGGATAGAGATACACCAGTTGCAGCCGCAGGCGCTGACCAGTTCATAGATTGTCTTCATACAGAAGTTTTCATCGATGGATCCGCAAGCACAGGCAACAACTTACAATATCAATGGACGAATACAATTGGAACTGTGTTGTCTGTTCAGCCAGGAGTATTGGTAAGTGTGCCGGACATCTATACGCTACAAGTCACCAATACAACAAATGGTTGTTATGCGACAGATCATGTCGAAGTTTCCATCAAACCAGATATCCCTGAGCAGATCGTGGCTGATGTCATTCCTGAAAACTGCGTAGGTGAAAACAATGGGGTCATTGAAGTGACGGGTATTGATGGAGGAGTACCTCCTTTTTCATACTCGCTGAATGGTGTGATGACGAATACCACTGGTTTATTTTCCAACCTCGCACCTGGGGCATATACGCTTCAACTCACCGATAGTGAAGGCTGTGTATTGGATACCTTCTTCACTATTCTTCAAGGCATTGATCTTCGGTTGGAGTTAGTGCCATTTATCGAGTTGGTCATAGGCCATGCCGGCAAGATCGAAGCACTTGTCAATGTTCCTGAACAGGATTTGATTTCTATTCAATGGAACCCTCCGGGCATACTGACATGTGATACCTGTCTGATCACAACCATTTCGACATCGCAAGATCAATCATTATTGCTAACGGTGATCCATGAAAATGGATGTATCGCTACAGCTGAACTGAGTATTAATGTTGTCCCGGAAACGGAAATATACATTCCAAATGTATTCAGTCCGAATGGAGATGGGGTCAATGATTACTTTGCTGTATACGCCAATGAGCGCGTGGATCGTATTGTGGAATTGAATGTCTTTGACCGCTGGGGCGGACTTATTTTCCAAGGCAAACAAATGTATCCCAATATCGAAGCTTCAGGATGGGACGGGAAATTCAATGGTAAGGAAGCATTGTCTTCTGTATACACCTACATGATTGAGGTGTTGATGGTGGATGGGAGTACGGAGAGTTTTTCCGGGAGTGTGAGTTTGGTGAGGTGAGGCACTTTTAACCCTGGGTTTCCGGAACAATGCCCATGCGGGCGAAGTGGAGAAACACATGGGAGATAAATTTTGACGCTTGTACTGATCGCAGCTAAGTAAGCCAAAAAATTTTGAAGGGGCAGAACCAGCAAGAGCAAAATTGTGGATTCAAGAACCGCCTTTTGCGCCATCAAGCCTGCGGCATGATCAGGAGACTTGAACCAACGGACATAATTGAATCTGGGAATGCCGGAAGCACCTGGTTTCTTTATCATGGAATTTTCGAAATAAAGGTTTCCATTAATTTCATGGCACCATGAAAGGTGAAACCAAATTAATGTTGATCAAAGCCGTACACACACTGGTATGGATTTTCTTCAATGTTGTCATTTTATATGCTCTATGCTGTCCTGGCCGACAAGATCGACAAATGGCTTTGGATCGGCCTCGGCCTGGTGATTCTGGAGGGACTGACCTTGCTTTTCTTTAAGTTCTTTTGCCCGCTGACGATTATAGCTCGTCAGGTATTCGGACTCTACCAAGGACAACTTTGACATCTACTTACCGAATTGGCTGGCACGATACACAAAGATGATTTATACATCGATTGTAGGCGTGATTGTAGTGATCCTGATTTATCGGTTGATGACTTAGTTTGTTTGAATCAGGCAGTTTTTTATTCAGGTTTTTAGTATCTTTTCTTCACGAAAAGAACTGAAACCTTTCTTGAATAATGACCTCAAGCTACCAAAGAATTTTATTGGTAATGATGACGTTGCAGTTGTCCATCGGGACAACCAGTAATTCCTTTGCACAGAACCTCGCCCCCAATCCGGATTTTGAATCCTACACTCAGTGCCCCACAGGATTTGAAGTTCCCGGCCCACCGCCCTTGTTATGCTACCCATGGGTAGCTGCTGCCTGGGGTACGACCGATTATCTCAACGCTTGTTCCAATCCAAGTGAAGTGGGGGTACCTGATAATGATCCCGGATGGCAAATGCCGGTGTCAGGAAATGGATATGCCGGTTTTATTGCAAAAGCCACCGTTGGTGACGATTATCGCGAATACCTTCAAGGTCCGTTGGTATCACCCCTGATTGGCGGGAAGTGGTATTATGTAAGTTTTTATGTGAGTCTTGCCAATGAGTATTGTGGCATCCAGCAAATAGGGCCTATTTACTCATGTGCCTCCAACTTACAACTGGGCTGATCCATTGATCGTCACTCCGCAAGTCGAAACGCCACCTACTACCTTCTACGCAGATACAGCTAACTGGATGTTGATCGAAGGTTGCTTCCGGGCAGTTGGGTGAAGCCTGATCACGATTGGCAATTTTCATAGCAATGCCAATACGCCCATTGATCTCACTTGTACGACCTATCCGCTTCTTGCCTACTATTATATCGATGACGTTTATGTCGGTGAAGTGCAGCCAGGCGATCTGGACCTGGAACTAGGAGGTCCTCTCAGTGATTGTTATTCCGTCACGATCGATCCGGGAATTTCCGGTGTCGATTTTTATTGGGAAGGAGGCTCTACTGATCCAACCTGACTGTGACCTCCTCTGGGTGTACAGCCTGACGATCTATGATGGATGCAGATCAGGTGTTGATTCGGTCGAAGTTTTTATCACAGATGCCCCTCCTGTTGATCTCAATCCTGAAGAGATTTCTATTTGCCAGGGAGAGACGTTTACGTTTCCCCTTGATCCTGATGTCGGTGAATATACCTGGGAAGATGGTTCACATGAATCGGAATACGTAATATCCACGACTGGCTTTTATTGGGTCACGCTTGATGATGGTTGTGATATAACCTCAGATGGAGCTAATGTGATTGTCGTACAACCTCCACCACCGTTTACGCTTGGAGGAGATACGACCATATGTACCGGTGCACAGATTGTTTTTGATTTTGATTCCGGACTGGGTGATTTCCAGTGGCAGGATAATAGTACATCGGAATATTATGTCATCGGCGGAGAAGGCTATTATGCGCTAACGATCACCAATATGTGCGGAGAAGAATCGGCAGAGGTAGAAGTCAGTGAAGTGGAGGCGGTGTATGTAAGTCTGGGTCCGGACAGTGATACGTTATGTTCCGGCGAGGTATTGACGATCAATCTGGATCCTGCGGGTGGCACCTATGTCTGGCAGGATGGCTCCACCGAGCCCATGTACCAGATCAGTTCGAGTGGTATATATAGTGTGACGATGACCAATTTTTGTGGTCCGAGCGTTGATACAGTCCATGTACTAGCGCTGAATGCTCCTTCTTTTGATTTGGGGGACACACTGCGACCGTGCCAGGGTGATACGATTTTACTTTCTGTCTCGAATCAAACAGGGACGTATACGTGGCAGGATGGTAGTGATACTACATTTCTCAAAGTGACTGCATCAAGCAATTATGGATTGACGATTGAAAATGTGTGCGGTACAGATACTGGTGATGTAACAGTGAATTATTTACCCCATTAATGACACCAGATATTGGTCCCGATTTCAGTTTATGTCCCGGCGAAATCCGCTGTGCTGATGCAGGCAATCCCGGATTGACATACATCTGGCAGGGATATGAGCACAGCAGATACGTTGTCCATCAATGCAGCAGGTACCTATCATGTCATCATATCAAACGGATGTGAGGCATTGAGTGACACAGTTAATGTGACGCTGGAAAATATGCCACCGGTGATTGCGATGCCTGACCAATTCACCTTATGTCAAGGCAACAGTGAAATATTGGATCCGGGTGTAAGTGGAGTGACCTATGATTGGAGTGATGGTACGCATGATCCCCACTCTCACAGTGAGTGTTGCAGGTATGTACAGCCTCACGGTTACAAATGCCTGCGGTAGTGATGTTGATACTGTCCTGGTGATAGATGGAGGTCCGTTGCCAAACGTTGATCTCGGCATGGATATTTCTGTTTGTTCTGGAGAAGTAGTCAATATCGTTCCAGTTTCTTCGAATGTCAGCACATGGCTATGGCCGGATGGATCGATGAATGCAACGTATACCACTGTATCTGCAGGACAAGTATATGTAGAAGTTGCCAATGGTTGTGGCGTTGCGTTCGATACGATGGAGGTCGCCTTGCTTCCATTGACACCTCCGTTGTCTTTAGGCCCTGACCTGATGTTATGTCCGGGTGATACGGTGATACTTTCGATCAATGAATCCAATGTTGATATCCTTTGGTCAAGTGGATCAACCAATCCGGATTATACAGTCACTGATACCGCGACACAGGTTTCTGCTACGATTACAAATGGCTGTGCATCCTCATCAGATACAGTCAATGCTGTATTACTTCCTGCCACCCCACCGCCCTGATCTGGGGGACGATCAGTCATTGTGTCCAGGTGAAGTGATCGTCTTTGATCCGGGCATCGGAGGTGTTACATACCTCTGGCAAGATGGATCAACCGGTTCGTCCTATCAAACAATGCAACAGGTTGTAGTGGTGCTGATCATCTCCAATGTATGTGGTACTTCAATAGATACAGCGGTCGTCATAGAAAGTACCGATGGCCCGATGGTTGATCTTGGTCCGGATGTACATGCATGTGAAGGTGAGACCATAACGATACCTTCCGGCATCTCTGGTGTGACCTATTTGTGGCAGGATTGATGCAAACACAACCATAGCATGGCAGGATGGTGCTTCGTCACAAAATTATCTTGTAACCTTATCAGGAACTTATACACTGACAGAGACCAATCAATGTGGTACAGCAACAGATGAAGTTATCGTGAATTATAATCCGGTGCCACAACCATTTTCATTAGGCCCGGATACGACAATTTGTCCAGGTGGATCATTTGTCCTTTTTGCACCAATTACTACAGATGAACTCAGATGGCAGGATGGCAGTGATCAGGCTACGATGCTCGTTGACCAGCCCGGCATCTACACCTTGGAGGTAAGTAATCCATGCGGCGTTGAAACTGATGAATTGGTTGTGACAATGAGTACGGATGTTCCATTACTGAATCTCGCTTCACCAATACCATGGTGTCCAGGTGACCAGGTGACCTTGAATGCAACGCAATCCTTTGCTGCAAATTATTTATGGAGCACCGGTCAATCAGTTCCTTCGATTGTAGTGGTTACGCCTGGTATTTATTCCGTCGAAGTATTTGCGCCATGCCATACAGCATCCGGGCTTGTCGAAGTAATAGCCATGAATGATTGCAATGCAGCAGATGATATCTACATTCCAAATGTATTCAGTCCCAATGATGATCAGATCAATGATGTGTTTACATTATCAGTAAGTCCTGATGTGCTTCTGACTTCCCTCGAAGGCTCGATCTATGACCGCTGGGGTAACCTGGTATATTCTTCCGATGTTATTCCGTTTATTTGGGATGGGCGATTTGATGGAGAGGTGATGATGCCTGGGGTATATGTGTATCGATTGAAAGCGAAGTATACGGTGGGCGGAGATGAGAAAGAGAGGTTGTTTACAGGATTTGACATTGGTCAAGGAGCAGTTAGCAACTAGCAGTTAGAAGTGAGCATTGAAATATTTTGTCAGGGGCGTATTGCATCCGCCCCTACAAAAGATATCCCATGTCGGGGGGGATGCAATATCCCCGACCATGGGAGATCTTCGGGATATCAGCAGGTATAGATTTGGAATTTTGATGGCTGAGGAACAAACAGTCGACCTAATATCTCTGTTCTCACCGGAATAAGGTTTAACAGGACTGGCATATTTCAATTATTTCTTTTTATCTTTCGGGACCGTTCCTTTTTTAAGTATATTTTTTATCCAAAAGTACTTAAAATCTCAAACCTTATTAACCATGAAACCAACATTACTTGTATTCTTCGTTTTGTATTTGCACCTGAGGTTTCGACAGATGAATAAATTCAACATCGGGCTGGAATACTTCCGACTTTTACGAGGTCAGCCAACCTTAGAAGTCCTAGTTGATAGTGACGGTGCATTCAGGTTTGCTAACAACCTTTTTCTAGGGAGACAAAGTCATGAATAATCTATATGCAACAGGAGCCATTGGGCTCTTAGGAACCAGGGAATTTTTAGTATTGGATTTCGGCGGTGGATGAAATTGACAAGGGAATCGCATCGTTTTCATTCATATGTTGTTGCGCCAATCGGCTTTACATACTACCTGGGATCTTTTTATATCAGTCCCGAGGTAGGCATCGGCTGGAATGTATCAAACCGTAATAAAAGTTATTGGTATTACACCGATGGATCCGAGCTGGAAAGTGAATATATAGACAAGGATAACATTGATAATATTAATGAAACGACGTATCCGCTTTTTCTAAGTATCGGTAATGAAATCAGAATGAAATCCTACTCCATACTGCTTGGTGTAAAGGGGCTACTATTCCTTGAATAGCCTCGGCCAACGGGCTTCAAACGCAGGACATTATTATGGATTCGGTGTTGTGACCGGGGTACGGTTTTAAGTAGCCCCAGAATGTCGTTTCGACTCTGCTCGACGACCGGGATTTCACATATGTCGTCTCGACTCCGCTCGACGACCGGGACATGTGCCCATGACACAGTTTGAAAAGTTATTACCTATTCAACTGACGTTACACTTGTCGTCTCGACCCTACGACCTCACAGATTCTCGACGACCCCACCGCCCCCAATTTTCCCTTCCCCCCCCCGGGGGGGAACGCCACCCCCCCCCGCCGGGGCCTTTTCTGGGCAGTAATTTTAAAGACGTTGTCGTAAAAGCCGGTCGCTGAGCTAGCGAAACGAACAATGCAGTGAACTGAAGACTGCCAACCGCCGAACTGCCAACTCCCAACCGGGACGCCAACTGAAGTCCCGCTGAATGCCTTGCAGGGCGGGATCTTCGCTGCGCTCCGAACTGCCGACTGAGGACTGCCAGTTGCTCACTGCTCACTTTAACCGCTCACTTTTCCTCATGTTTGATGACTTAATGAGCAATGAAATCAAAGTTTAAAAGTAGTATTCTATTCTTTTGCATGGATCCTGTCGTCCCATACACTATGCCGGGCAGGGCTTAGCATATGATTATCAACCGGTCCGAAGTCTTAAACCCTCGGACCAGATGATCGAAGAATACATGCGCAGATATAATGACTGGGGTAATAGCACCGCTATCGAAGATTCCAAAGTGCGAACCACTTTCAAAATTCATTACTCAGAAATCAGAATTTTAATGACCCTCGACTCCATGGATATGCTGATCTATGGAGATAGCATGACTGATCTTGTGGAAGGATCAAGGATATCATTCTAGCGGGCAATCAAAATTTGAAAAACGTAGAGATCAAAATATTTATCTACAGGAGCAATGAAGCCAATGCCTTTAGCCTGGGGGAAGGGTTGATCCTGGTCAGTACCGGACTGCTCGCGCGGATGCCGGATGTCTCACAGGTTGCATTTGTATTGAGTCATGAGATAGCGCATGATGCCATGAATCATGTCTTTCTCAATCTGCGGCATATCAGTGAAAGCCTCCACGAGGGCGAGATGAAAAGGACTTTCCAAAAGCAAACAGAAAGAAGGAAGGAAGAAACACGGAGATCAATAACGTCCTCAACAATTTCATGGCGGTGCAAATGGCCTATAGCCAGCGAAATGAGTTTGAGGCCGATTCACAAGGCCTGGTTTATTTTCAACATGCCGGCTTTACCTTGGATGGAGCTATTGGCGCCTTCGGTGTTTTAGATAGTGCCGATTACCTGATGTTTGAAGACACCCTGGACCTGAGGCACTATTTCAGTTTCGACGGATATCCGTTTAAATCGTATTGGCTGGACACCGAAAATTCAGCACTGCAATGGGCAAGGGATACCACGTTGTATATGATCCCGGATTCACTCAAATCACATCCGGATTGCGATGTACGTATTCAACGGATCGGAGAACTTGCGGCAACTGACAGTGAACAGATTATTGTTGTGGCTGATGAAGCTATGGTGATGGAAAAGTTGAAAGATGTTTTCCAATTTGAAAGCCTTGAAGGACAGCTCATGGCCAGGGACTATGTCATGGCTTTGTACATGAGGTCTTCAACTTCAAACCCTCTATCCTGAAAATATTTACCTGAAATCAGTGACCGCGCATGCCCTGATAGAACTTGCCGCGGCTTTTTCCCGAAATGAATTTCTGGAGTATGTCGAATTTGCAGACATGAATTATCCAACGGGCTACAACCAGATGCTCACCTTTTTGCACAACATGAACTCGGCAACTTTGTTCAGGCTGGCCACCTATTGCCTCCAGGATAAACTTGGTTCGGTACCCGATCATGCATATGTCGGATTTTTGAATACACTCAATGAACACAAGGATGTAATTACTGAAGAGGTCGTCAAGCTGTATGCGCAACAGTACAAAGACGATTATTTTACCGGCCTTTTGTGGGACAAAGCGAAATCACCTTTGCCTCCCAGCAGAAAATAAAGGAATTATCTTTCCGGTTTAATCATGGATAGATTCAAACAAGGGATAGTCGTGAAGAAAGGTATTCTGTTGATGGTATGTGTGTTCCAGCTCGCTGTGTCGATGGTAGCTCAGAACATTTCATTTCCCCAGGACAAGGGTATAACGATCACCAATATAACCCCATGATGATCGAAAATGATCTGCTGGGTTATTTTGCCTGTACTTCCCTGGGCTATGCCAAGTCGGAATATGTCTACAACCTGGTCGTGATGGATATCAATTTTAAAATCACAAAGGATAAGTTGATTTCCTCGACCATGCCCATGAAACAAAATCGTTTTCAATGGCAGTCATTTTTGCATGGTCTTCCAGGCCACGAAGTACGTGATCTATGCCATATACGATACAGAGGGTGTACTGGCAGGTGAGAAGCGGATCGACTATAAGGATCCATACCAATCTGCGAGTGAAGCACTCCAGACGCTGGCACCTGTGCCCTACAAGGGTTTTATAAGACTTGGCATGCAGTATGGATGGGATTCCTATCTGGAGATGTTTGATCACCCCGGGGATGTGATATGGAAAATCGATCCTGAGTTTTATACAGGCACCACAGCCGGTAAGGTCCGGGAAGTACTCAACGTGATCAAGACCAATGAGCAATTTCTGGTCGTTGGCGTTACGCTCGCTGCTGTAACGGGTAGCGACGCAAAGACAAGGACCAGGGATTTCCAGAGAGTCTATGATGCCCAGAGTGGTGCGACCTTGTTTGAGATCAACGCCACTGCCGGAAATGGATTGCGCTTACATGGCGTTGTCCTGGAACCAGATGCAATCAGTGTATATGGCGCTTATTTTCCTGGCGGTAAAGTTGGAGTACTCAGCAATGAGCAATGGGGCGGCGAGAAGGCTGGCATATTCCTTCAGACCTATGATGCCTCCGGGAAAATGAAATATGAGTATATCAACGATGGCGAGCGTGATATGCAATCATTGCTCGGAAAGATCAAGGAAGCAGAGTATAATGCAGATGCTTGCATGTGGATTCATAATCTGGTAAAGTCCGGTGAGCGATACTACATGATCGGGGAGATGTATTCCGATAAATCGAAAACAGTACGCAACATGATCGCATTGAATTTGAAACAGCCCAGGCAAAGCCAATAGCGTATGTTTTTCAAAAGGATATCCCGGAGTTCGGGTCAAGGGCAGGATTAGTCGCTTTCCAGTACTATAACCTTGGGTATAATTTGATGAAGCTAGGTCACTTTGGATATAAATTCACCAGCCAGAATAAGGACCATTCGATGTTTGCGGGCATCTATACCAATCTGGATAATACGGTCAAAGGTGATGAAAAGACGATTGTCGGAGCCATCGCGCTGGACAGGGATGGCCAGGTCGTCAATCCGAAAATCATCCTGGCCACTAAACCAGATGATGTTTTTGTATATCCCGGAAAGCCCGGTTATGTGGCCGTAGCTGAATATTTTAAAAAGGAAAAGAAGGTAACCCTTACACTTCATAAATTTGATTTCTGATGCACAGGTGGATCATTACATCCTCCATCTGATAAACAGTCGTCAACATGATCAATTATCATAACAAAACATTCCGGCCAATCCAGAATACCGAAAATGGTGAAACTTCAGGTGAAACTATTTTCTCTATCGGCAGGAAGGCAATATCCTCATAGCCGCTTATTCCGGCGGAAAAATCATCAAGGGACAACTCATCGGGCTGGTCGACCAGAATGGGAATATCGACATGCGATACCATCAGGTGAATATTTTCGGCGAACTGATGACCGGCGTATGCAAGTCAACCCCGGAAATAATGCCCAATGGTAAAATTCGCCTGCATGAAAAGTGGGAATGGACCTCGGGTGATAAATCCAGCGGAAATTCTGTCATCGAGGAACTATAGGTAAAACCTGAAATTCATCACCTGACGATCGTCACATCACCGACGTATACCAATTCTATCCCGTCGATAAAGCTGACTTCTGCATAGTAGGCATAAACCCCTGGATTCATCATTTCATCCCTAAACTGGCCGTCCCATCCTTTGGTAGGATCATTCGGTGCTATATCGTTCATCTCAAAAATGGTCTCTCCCCATCGGGTGAATATCATCAGCTTTTTAATCATGACGATCTGCCCTTCGTCGCCCTGGACAAAGAAGATATCGTTGATGCCATCGCCATCAGGAGAGAATACATTGGCGAAGAATATTTTACGATCCTTATCTACCGTAATGACCAGGTTGTCTGATTCCTGACATCCATTTTCATCATATACAGTTGCACTCAATGTCCCTGAATTAGCAGCATGTATAATTCCTTCAAGGCAAAGCGCATCATAACATTCGATGATGCCAGGAGGTGACCAGATCAAGGTGTCCAGCTGACCGGATCCCAGCTGAATGATGGCTTCGACATCAGCACTTTCTCCCAGACCCAGTTCAATGTCCGGCCCCACATCAATGGTAATCGCAGATGGTTCTACAAGTACTATTGTAGTATCCCATTTACATCCGCTCGCATCTTGTAAAGCGATATCATAACTGCCTGCGGAAAGATTTGTATAAACATTATTGGCAGTGAATGCAGCATTATTAAGGCTGTATAGATATGGAGGAGTTCCGCCGATGACCTGATTTACATTGATGGAGGCATTGACATCACCAAAGCACGAAGGGTCCTGGCTGATGATCAATGCATCTGTTGGTGCGGCAGTGTTTTCAATCACCGTCACTGAGTCTGCCTGGACACAACCTGTCAATGTATTCGTGATTGTTAAGACATAATTGCCTGGCTCATCAATCGTTGGATTCAGTGTGTTTTCATTTCCATCTGCAAGTACACCTGGACCTGTCCATACGATATCATACGCCGGACCTGATGATGATCCACTGGCATCAAGGCTTTGTGTGCTGTTGACACAATCCAACACCCCGAAATCAACAATCGTCGCATCGGGTAATGGGTTGATGACTACAGATACTTCCGCAGAGTCATCAGGACAAGCGCCACCGGATAGAAATCCATACTGGAAGGTATAGGTCCCTGGTAGCTGGTTGACGGTTTGAAAAGTCGCACTGGCAGCAAGAAATGCATTGCCTTGGGAGAGAGTAGTGGATGTTTCTGACCAGGTGCCATTAGCATCAGCACCGGTGAGCAGGCCGGAGAGGTCCACTAATTCGCTGTCATGAAAGCAATAGGCCACAGGTTGCGCGGCGGTTCCTGCTTCGACGGCTGGATCTACATCAACAGTCACCTGGAAGTCAAGCGGACATCCCGGAGGTGGTTGGTTTTGTAAATCAAATTGCAAGGTATATTGCCCAGGGTCACTTGCTGTAGCATTACATAAAGTGCCAGCCAGGGTAGCAGGATTGCTACCCGCAGGTGTTTGGATCAGTGACCATGTGCCCGGTTCAATTGTATTTTCTATGGTAGTTAAGTCAAGGATATCACCTGTATTACATAGTGGATCCGCATGATGAAAAAATACATCCGGACATGAGCAGTCAATGACAGTCACCACAACTTCGTATGTAGATTCAGGACAAGGATCAATAGCCGAATTGGTCGTGTAGATAAAGCGATAATCTCCCGCGGTGATATTATTGAAATTGAGGTTGTCAAACAAACCCACAGCACCAGACTGATCAGCATCTGCCCAGCTACCATTTGTATCGCCTGCGGAAATCAAATCATATAGATTAAGTACCGAACCTCCGGCTGTAGTATTACAAAGTGATGTATCGGGAGATACAACAGCAGCAGGTGGAAGTACCTCCGTGACGGCTACAGATGTTTCGCCTGAGCAACCTTGTGTATCGGATACAGTCACTGCATATGTGCCTGCAGTATTCACCACCAGATTTTGGTTCATCGATCCATCTGACCAGAGATAGATGTTGAAACCGGAACCTGCATTGAGCGTAGTCGTTCCATTTTCACAAAAGGCATTGCTGCCGGTGATGACCGGGCTCAAAGAAGTGCTCTCGGTGATCGCTACACTACCTGATCCCGCACATCCATTGTTGTCAATGACATCGACTGAATATGTTCCAGGAGAGGAGACAGTGATGGTCTGGTTAGTGGAGCTATTGCTCCATGTGTAAGATGTATATCCTGTCCCTGCATCGAGGATAGTGAATCCGCCAATACAATACGTAGTGGATCCGCCTATCATCACAGTTGGATTCGGATTGATGGTGGTGGTGATATTTGCTGATCCGGTGCATCCATCAGTATCAATGACGAGCACGCCAAAGTTACCTTCATCCGTCACGGTGATGGTTTGTGTTGTTTCACCTGTGGACCATGTATATCCTGAAAAGCCTGTTCCTGCATCGAGCGTAGTGGCTGAGCCTTCACAAAATGAAAGTACACCTGTGATCACCGGACTCAGGGACGCCGTTTCTGACACAGCAAAATAGGCTTGTCCTGTGCAATCCGTTAATATCCGTGACCGTTACGTTGTATGTACCCGAAGAAAAACCTCCAGCGTTTGATTCATGCTGGCATCACTCCATGCATACGAAGTATACCCTGCTCCCGCATCCAGCAAGGAGGAGAAACCCGTACAAAAGGATGGCTGTCCGGCGATGATTGGCAGAGGTAAGCTGTTGACGATAACTGCTGTATTAGAGGCCGGCGAATTACATCCGTCAACCGTGACGACGAGTGTGTATAGCCCCGCAGTAGTAGCATCCGTTGGATTTTGTGCGGAGGAGGTATACCCATTGGGTCCATTCCACGAATAGCTAATCACAGTGCCGGCCGTAGAAGTATTTCCATTGAGTTGAATGGTTTCTCCGGCACAATAAGGACCTGTATTACTGGCAGCACCATTCGGAGGCGTATTAAAAATGACTTCCGTCACTGCCGGCTCCGAAGAGCAGGCGTCAACAGAAACAATGAGTGAATATGTGCCGGGAAGTGTGGCGTTCGTTGGATTTTGAATGTCTGAGGTAAACCCACCCGGACCTGACCATGCATAGGTGATATTTGTGCCCGTTGCATTAGTAGTGCCTAGTAGTTGGATGGTCTGACCTGTGCAATAAGGTCCGTTATTGGATGCAAACGCTTCTGGCAGATCATGCACGGTCACCGTGGTCACCGCAATTTCTGAAGGACAACCATCGATCGTCACCTGCAAGGTATACGTGCCTCCCTCAGTTGCATTGGTAGGATTTTGCAAATCAGAGGAGTAGTTATTTGGCCCTTCCCAATGATAGGCAACCGTAGCACCTGTGCCATTCGTTTCACCCGTCAATATAATTTGCTGGCCTGCACACAGCGGACCATTATTGTCTGGTATCGATTCGGGAACGGGTATGATGGTGATATTTTCGGTGATCGAACCTTCGCAATTATGGTTGTCTGTATAGGTGTAGGTGATCGGATAGACTCCGGGAATTTCAAGATTCGGATTTATATCTCCATCAGGTGAAGTGATGGCTCCATCAAAGTTGCCACCTGGTGGTGCGGCCGTCAGGGTAAAAAATTCAGTGCTTTGGCAGAGCGGACCCGGATCGAAAATATAGACGTCAGGATTTTCATAAGCAGTAACGATAACGACTGAGGTATTCCTGCAGCCATTGGCATCTGTCACCGTCACGGTGTGCGGACCTGAAATGGTAGCATTGTAGGTATTGCCATCATCCATACCGGTCGGCGTATTCCAGTTGTATGTGTATCCGCCGGCACCTCCGCTTCCCGTTGCTGTGATGAGGATTGCTCCCTCACTGTCGCAGAACTCTGCGGGATCCGGATCAATCATGACGTCCGGGCTGTCATGGACTTCAATATCCATGGACTCCACGGTGGTGCATCCGTTGAAATCGGAATAGGTATAGATGACTGTGTGGATACCGGGGCCATTGATCATGGGATTAAAGGTATTTCCCGTGTTATCACCACTCCAGGTTCCACCTCCTGGCATTGCCGTCAGGGTTTGGGGCGGATCACTTGGGCAGAAGGGGCCTATCTGCGGAATATTTACTGCAGGTAATGGATTTACGGTTAGTTCCATTTCATCAGTGCCTACACAGGTATCTTCCATGACAGTCAGTGTATACAAGATGGTTCCGCTGAATCCTGGAGGTAAATTAACCGTAGGGCTTGCGATATCAGGATCGCTGAGAAATCCGGTTCCACCATTAGTTCCAGACCAAGAGAATGTTTCACTACCGTGGTTACCAATAATACCTCCATCCAGGGGAATATCTTCATCACCTTCGCAGGCAGAAATATCTGGTCCAGCAAGCGCAGTGAGCGCGCAGGGGGGATGGGCATTGCAATTGAGGTAGGGGCGGCAGCGCCTGTCCAGGTCAGGACGAACCCATTGGAGGTCCCAAGCCAGTTATCAACCATCAGGTAATAACCCTGGCCTGGTTCAACGATCAGGGTCATCACAAATCCGTCTCCGGTACCCGGACCTTCAGTGATATCGGTTGTGCCCATACCCATGCCGGTTTCAGGGCAGAAGCCACATGCTGCGCTTGAGGAAGAACAGCGTATTGGAGATCCCAGGTCACCGCAATTTACACCCGGGCCATACAGTGCCCAGTCATAATCTTCGCCTAATCCACCATTGGGAGCAATGATAAAGCCCAGTTCGAGACCCGGAGGTGCCGAAGGGTCAATCTGAAAGTAATACCATGCTGAATTTTGTTCCAGTGCAGTGATGCAGCCTGGGTCATTGTCAGGATCAGCATAATCGTCATATCCAGGCCCGTTAGGGTTGAAGGTGAGACTCTCACTGGTGCAGACAACCACCGCGCTGGCGCAATCATTGATCTGAGCCTTGCCCAACAAAGGCATCAGTAACAAGGCACTAAATAATGCAGGGGCAAACCATTTCATTCCTGGTTGATTATTAGAGGAGGATGTTATGTTGCTATCCGGATGCAATGCCGGAATAGGTTTGAACGGATGAAAATAATCATATTCTGTCACTTGCCGGACAAAATATAGTTCTATAATTAGTTGCATAGAGCATATGGATACACATTTAGGCTTCGACGTGGCCTCTGATTTAAAATTCTTAACAGATGTAAAATCAATAGGGAGAGCAGGGCGGGCCGGGGGGGCGTTTTCGCCGCCAGCTTCGGATGCTAAAGAGGATTTTCTTGATTCGGGAGGTATCACAAAGCTGGGGCGATACTTGGCTGCTCAGCACAAGGAACGCCATCCAACGGCAGACTTCTGCAACGGCTAATCGCTGATTAACCTGATTATAAAAACCACTCAGAGCGCATCAGGTATTTAGGTAGAATAAATATCTTAGTTGGGACATACGCAGCGCTGTATGCTTCAGCCAAAGCCAGGCCCCGTCCTGCTCTTAAACCTCAAATTTTACTGGAAACCAATGAACCGAAAATTAATCCTCTACATAGCCACATCGGTCGACGGATTTATCGCAGGGCCGGATGATGACCTTGGATTTCTATCCATCGTGGACAAGCCCGGTGAAGATTATGGTTATGGCGCATTTATTGACACCGTAGATACTGTCATCCTTGGACGCCGGACCTATGACTGGGTGATGAAACATGTCAATACGTTTCCACATGCAGATAAGGAATCCTATATCATCACCCGAACACCGAGACCGGCTATCGGCAATATCAATTTTTACACCGGAGACCTCACAGCACTTGTCAGCCGCTTAAAGCAGAAGGCAGGAAAAAATATATTTTGTGATGGCGGTGCTGAAGTGGTGCACGCACTCCTGAAAGAAAATCTTATCGATGAATTGATCATCTCTATTGTGCCTGTCCTGTTGGGTGATGGGACAAGGTTATTCAAGGATGGGCGGCCGAAGTTTGAGATGGAATTGATTTCATCCCGGTCCTTTGACACCGGACTCACGCAAATACATTACAAACGTAAAACCTGAAACCTGCTATGCAAAACGGACCTGATCACAACACTGTCTTCCCGCTGGCCAATTATGATCGTTTGTGTTTTCTCAAAAACATCATCACGAACCCTAACATCATCGTTGGCGATTATACCTACTATGATGATTTTGAAAATGTAGAAAATTTTGAACGCAATGTCCGATACCACTTTGACTTTGTCGGTGACAAACTGATCATCGGTAAGTTTTGTATGATCGCTTCCGATGTGACCTTTATCATGAATGGCGCCAACCATCTGACCGACGCGGTATCTACTTATCCATTCGCCATCTTTGGACATGGCTGGGAGCAGGCCATGGAGGGTAGGCACTATCCGCAGAAAGGGGACACCCATATCGGCAATGACGTCTGGATCGGATATAAGGCTACGATCATGGCGGGTGTTACAATTGGTGATGGCGCGATCATCGCCGCCAATTCCACGGTCACTAAAGATGTAGCTCCCTATGCCATCGTCGGTGGAAATCCAGCTGCCGAAATTCGGCGCAGGTTTTCCGATGATATGATCCATAAGTTACTGGAGATGAAGTGGTGGGACTGGCCTGTAGAAAAGATAACGAAGCATGTGCAATTGCTCACCAGCAATGAAGTTGATGAATTGTATGCCATACATCAAAGCCATAGTTGATATTGTATAACCGAAAACCAACACCACGATGAAAGAAATTGAAACAGAACTGCGTAAGCAGGTGGAAGAACATCATACCCCTTCTATCCAGTATGCTTTTTTTGACAAGGACCATATCCATCATCGGTACAGTTTTGGGCTGGCGGACGTAAAGAATGTGATTGAAGCCAATGCGCAGACTACCTATCATGGTTTTTCAACGACCAAGACATTTACTGCAGTAGCTATCCTGCAACTTGCTGAACAAGGACTGCTTGACATACATGATCCTGTCATCAAATACATTCCTGATTTCCTTTACGCGCCCACTACTACGATCCGGCATCTCTTGACGCATACTGCAGGGATACCGAATCCGATTCCCTTGAGTTGGATTCATCCCCTGAGTGAGCGTGAAACATTTGACAGTGATCAGTTTTTTAATGCCATCATGGCCAAAAACAAGAAAGTAAAATCGGGGCCCAACGAAAAATTTTCTTATTCCAACCTGGGCTATATTCTACTGGGACGGGTGATTGAAATAGTGAGCGGGCTCCCATATGAAGATTATATCAGTACCCATATCATCAACAGGCTGGGCCTGGGTCCGGATCAGTTGGGATTTGAGATTTATAACTCACGTCGCAACGCGACAGGCTATCACAAGCAGAAAAGTTTTTCAAACCTGATCCTCGGTTTGTTTCTCGACAAGTCAAAGTTTATGGGAGAAGCCGAAGATGGATGGAAACCCTTCAAGGATTATTATATCAACGGGGCACCTTATGGAGGCCTGATCGGCACTGCAGATGCGTATGTGAAATATATCCAGGATTTGTTAAAACCGGATTCTTCATTGATTGCTTCGTCTTATAAAAATCAGATGTTTACAGAAAACCATACCAACAATGGCAAGGCAACAGGTATGTGTCTGTCCTGGTATGCCGGCATGTTGAAAGGTCATCGGTATTGTCATCATGCAGGTGGAGGAGGCGGATATTATTGTGAGATCAGGATTTATCCGGAGCGGGGTGTGGGAAGCGTGGTCATGTTTAACAGGACAGGAATGACCGATGAGCGGTTTCTGGATAAGATAGATCAGTATTTGATTAAATAGCTATCAGCTATCAGCTATCAGCTATCAGCTATCAGCTATAAGCTATAAGCTATAAGCTATAAGCTAAGCTATAAGCTATAAGCTATAAGCTAGTTAAGTTACTTTTTTATTATCGAAAATATTTAATTATGTTTATTCATCACAAACGAAATAAAACCACTATTACAAATGAATCCAATCGTAAGAAATATCCTCGCCGTCATCGCCGGTATGCTGCTGGGCGGTGTAGTCAATATGGGCCTCATCCAGATCAGCGGCTCGGTCATTCCACCTCCGGCGGGGGCAGACATGACTACGGCGGAGGGGATCAAGGCAGCATTGCCTTTGCTTGAGCCTAAGCATTTTATTTTTCCTTTTCTGGCACATGCGCTAGGGACTTTAGTGGGTGCTTTTATCGCTGCTAAGATTGGTGCTACCAGCAGGATGATGCTGGCGATGATCGTTGGTTTCGTTTCCCTTGCAGGTGGAATAGCTGCCATATTTATGATTCCTGCGCCTACATGGTTTATGGTACTGGATGTAGTCGTCGCTTATCTGCCAATGGCGTATCTCGGCGCTATGTTTGCAGGGGCTACTAAATCGAATGCCGGCATATCATAGGTTGATAAATCCCCAGATTAGGGGCTATTACCTCATTGATTTACATCAGCCCTGAGGGTACTACTCATTTGTGGTATTGTCTGAGCGTAACAAGTGCCAGTAAAAACCAATAATTTTAAGACACGATCGTTAAAACGTAAAAACGCTTTTATGAGGAGCATTTACCTTTTGACCTTTTTATATCTGAATGTCATTTCATCTATCCAGGCCCAGCCAAAGGAGATTGCAGTCAATTATTTCTTTTCCACCGGTGATTATATGGATGACAAGTTGAGCAGCGATCAGGTTCTCCTGGACGTGGCGGCGATAGGGAGCGATTATATTTATGTCAAGAATTTCCTTGATCCTGTCACCCGCAAAAAGTCAGATGCCGCTAAGACATGGGCTGTTCAATATCAGAATAAGACGTATGTCAACCTCAAGTATTCAAAAAATGCAAGTGCACCCGATGTATTCGTACAGATCGATATCAAGGGACGATTTTGCCTGGCGGTGATGGATTCGGCTTTCATGGAGAGCGTCGACATAGCTGAGCACTATGCGGGCAATCCTTTGAAGATATACGATCCATATTCCAGGAATACGAGTGATGCAAAGTATTTCAATGCAGCGGGGGAGATGAAACGGATATTTCTCGTTGACACAAAGGATTTGTCGATCGTGTTGCCTTACAAGGCGAATAATGCCCCAATTGATTTTCTCACAAAAGACACCTTGAAATGGCTCGTCGGAAAGGATGATTTCAAGGGGAGTAAGAAGGATTATACGGTAGAAGATATTATTGCGATCGTGGAGGATCTCAATCGAAGGCAGTGATAGAAGAGGAGAATCTTAATGCCCCGGAGTTGCGCAGCACACAGGGGGGGAGCCCATACGGGCGATGGGGCAGAACGGAAGAGTTAAAATAAATTGTTAGCACAAGCAACTTACACATCGGATATGTGTTGAATGAAAAGGACTTCCTTGAGTAGGGCCTTTCTTTAAAAACAAATCAACCGGTGTATGAAAAACAAACTGATCCTGGCAGGCCTGTTGGTCATGTTTATATCCAATCTCTATAGCCAGCAAAAACCTGTAACCTACCTGTTTGTTGGTTCGTATACAGCGGGGAAGCCGGATACAGGTATCTACGTCTATACCTTCAATGTCAAATCAGGCGCGGTAAAGCAAACTGGTATCATCGAACATATCATTAATCCTTCTTATCTGACTTTGTCTCCGGATGGTCAATACTTATATGCGGGAGCCGATACACAACTTCCCGATACAGGTAGTGTCTTGTCTTTTAAAGTAGATTCCAAAAACGGAAAGTTAATGTTCATCAACCGGCAACCCAGTGAAGGGGATAATCCAGTGTATGTCGCTGTTCATAACAACAACAGATTCCTCATCAATGCAAACTATACAGGTGGAAGCGTGTCTGCCTATCAAATGAATGAAGACGGCAGTCTCCGTCCAGCATTGCAAGTGATCCCGTTTGAAGGAAGCAGTATCATGCGCTCGCGCCAGGAAAAAGCGCATATCCATGCGGCAGTTTTTTCGCCGCAGGGTGATTATGTTTTTCTTCCGGACCTTGGTTCAGATAAAATATGGGTGTTCCGATTTGATACAACGAAGTCCGAGCCGTTGATTCCGGTGAGGGAGTTGAATGTCACTGCTGTTCCCGGCAGTGGTCCGCGGCACTTTACATTTCATCCCAATGGAAAATATGCGTATTGCATTGAAGAGCTCAGCGGTATGGTCGTGACCTATGCATACAAGGATGGTAGGTTGGATTCACTGCAACGGATATTGGGGTACAGTAAAATCCAGGATTCATATGGGGGAGCTGATATACATCTTTCTCCTGATGGACGATTCCTTTATTCTTCAAACCGATGGGAGGATGAAAACACGCTTGCCATTTTCGCTGTTAGTCCGCAAACCGGGACGTTGACATTAGTCGGCCATCAAAAGACATACGGTGACCATCCACGCAATTTTACCATTGATCCGACCGGGAGGTATCTGTTAGTGGCCAATATGCTGACTAACAACATTGTGGTGTTTAAAAGGAATATGAAGACCGGGCTGTTGAAGAAGAAGAAACAAGAGATCAGGGTGCCTGCGCCTTCGTGTTTGCAGATGAGGAGGTATGGGGGGTGAAGGGGGCTTATAAGCTTATAGGTTTATTAGTTTATAGGTTTATAGGCTTATAAGTTTATACGTATATGGGATTAATTTTTTTTTCCCGGCGAAGCCGTTGTTGGTGTCCCCACCAACAACCACCGCAATCCCCGGAATTAATGATAATTTTGCCTTCTAAATGGTTTGGTTATGAAAAAGATGAAAAAGATATTGATCTGGACTGGCGTCATCATCCTGATGATCGGTTCCTTTATGTTTTACTGGAATTACTTTAATACCTATAGCGAAGGCAACCGCGCCGGAACTTTGCAAAAGTTTTCGAAAAAGGGAAGCCTGTTTAAGACGTATGAAGGGGAGCTGATCATGAATAGCCTCACCAGCACAGGTAGCGCTACCATTTCATCCGAAAAATTTTATTTCTCCGTCAAGGATGAAGCCGTGGCCAAGAAAATGTTTGAGCTGGAAGGGAAGAATATCACTGTCCAATATGAACAAAAACGAAATCACCTGCCCTGGAGTGGCGACACCGATTATTTTGTAACCGGGATTGTCTCCACAAAATGATTATAAAAAGGAGTATTCACATCGGATACTCCTTTTTTTCACATCTTTCTTTTCTTTTTGATTTCAGCCAACTGACTTACTCATGAAAATGCTGTCTTCCTCAGCCTTTGCCTCCGCCTTCGCATTTTACTTCGCCTTCGCCTCCGCCTTCACCCTCTCTTGTAATAATCAAATGAAAGATGATACGGCACTCTATTCTTCGGAATCATTTACCTTGTACAAGGACAGCGTCGTCCAGGGCAGTAATATAGCCACCATCCTTTCCCCCACCCACATCAAATCCAACTACAGAAGCCCCGCCAGCTCTACATTCTCACGACTGATCAAGTTTAAGATCAGCATCAACGAAAAAGATAATGAAATGCCTCCCGGCTCCGATCATTGGGTGCTGATCGGCGATGAACGCGAATCACCGATTGTGAAGTTTGGTGAGGCACCACAACCTCTGCCTGATATGCCATCTACGTATCTGCCGGTCAATTATGAATACACATTCAAGGTAGACATGTCATCGGTGCTACAGCAGTTTGAGGAGAAAGGTTATTTCGAAGCGTATGACGGATCGAGGGTAGCAAAGAATGATTTCAAAGGGTTTTATGTAGCAGGCGCTTCATTGCCCCTGTCATGGGATTTCGTTGGCCTGGATGAGAAGGGGTTGAAGTTGCAGCCAACAAATGAAGCCGGAATCTATACACTCACAGTTAAGTTTAATCCTTACAACGAAGTTGGCATACAGGATAAGGAATGGCAGTTGTCCGCAGATATTTCGAATCGCGCGAAGTATACTTCAGCGCAACCGATCGTAGATGCATTGTTTAATCTTTCTGTGGAGGAAGCCACTAAAAATATCGAAGCTGACAGCACATTTCGTACAGGAGCCAAATGGGGTGGTGTATGGACGCGCGATATTAGTTATAGCATCATTCTCGCATTCGCTTATCACGAACCCGAAGTAGCAAAGATCAGCCTCCGTAAAAAAGTTAACAGGGGACGTATCGTGCAAGACACCGGCTCAGGTGGTGCCTGGCCCGTTTCTTCCGATAGAGTCGTGTGGGCCATTGCAGCTTGGGAGATTTACAAAGTGACCGGCGAACAAGCGTGGCTTGACGAAATCTATCCGATCATTAAAAATTCACTGGAAGATGACTACAGGACACTGCATGATCCGGAGACAGGCTTGTATGCAGGGGAGTCTTCTTTCCTCGATTGGCGCGAACAGACGTATCCGAAGTGGATGTCCAACATGGATATTGCCGTGTCTCAGAACCTTGGAACAAATGTCTTGCACTATCGTGCTAACAGGATACTCGCGGAGATGGCTGCACTAAAAGGCGAATCAGGTGATGCATACACCAAGCGTGCGGATGATATCAAGGCAGGTATCAATCAGCATCTGTGGATGGAAGACAAAGGTTATTATGCACAATATAGATACGGTCGTCCCCATCTGACCGTTTCACCACGCTTTGAAGCACTGGGTGAAGCATTGGCTGTGTTGTTTGATGTGCCTGATGCAGACAGAGCCGCTTCCATCATCTCGAGATCTCCTGTGACCGAATATGGTGTGACTTGTATCTATCCGCAGATCCCGGGCATACCTCCTTATCACAACAATGCGATCTGGCCTTTTGTACAATCCTATTGGAATCTCGCCGCAGCTAAAACTGGAAATGAGCAAGTGTTGTTGCATGGACTCGCAAGTATCTATCGTGCAGGCGCATTCTTTCTGACCAACTATGAAAACATGGTGGCGCAGACCGGAGATTTCCTCGGTACGGAAATCAATTCAGATCGCATGCTGTGGAGCATGGCCGGTAATCTCGCTATGGTCTACCGCGTGTTCATGGGTATGTCGTTTGAAACGGATGGTCTGCATTTTCATCCGGTGGTACCGGAAGCATATGGAGGTACCAGAAGTCTTACCAATTTCAAGTACAGACAAGCAACACTGGATATCACGATAAAAGGACATGGAAACGTTGTCCAAAAAATAACGATGGATGGAAGTGAACTCAAAGATGGAATTGTTCCTGCTAACCTGACAGGAAATCATACGATTGAAATTGAGCTTAATGCTTCAATAAAAACCATGCAGGAGAACGGGATCAATAATGTTGTAAATCATTTCACACTGGCAGGGCCACGAGTAGAGAAGGACAGCATGCTATTAAAATGGGAGGCTATTGATCAGGCAAAGGCATACCACATCTACAGGAATGGGAAATTCCTGGAACACACAACCAACGCAACATATATCGTTCCAGCAGGGCCTTATGCAGAATACAAAATCAGTGCAGTTGATGAAATGGAATATGAATCTTTTACGAGTGAACCTGTCGCATTTGCCCCATCGGAGACTATCATTGAGTTTGAGAACATAGTGCCTGCTTCCCGATTGCCTTACACCAATCATTCCGGCTTAGGCTTTGTAGAAATTTCAAAAGCGACCAACAGGAGCATTGAATGCAAAATCAACATTGAGGAGGCAGGTGATTACTTTATTGATGCGCGGTATTCAAACGGCAGCGGTCCATGGAATACAGACAACAAGTGTGCTGTACGCAGTCTGGCGGTGAATTTTATGTATGCTGGTGTTCTGATATTTCCGCAGCGGGGACAAGATGAATGGTCAGACTGGGGATTTTCAAACAGCCGCCGGGTGAAACTCAATGCCGGTGATAATCTCATCAGGATAACCTTCGAAGATTGGAACCATAATATGAACGGGGAGGTCAACACTGCCATGCTGGATTATCTCAGGGTCATTCGGATTGAGTGATCCCTTTTTGCTTCTTGCATCATATCACTCCGCTTTCCAGCAGATCATAGATAACATCCGAAATGTTGGTTTTGCCTGTCCTCCGCAGGATATTTTTCCGGTGCGTGTTTACCGTATGCAGGCTGATAAATAGTTGGTCAGCGATTTGTTCGCTATTGCAGCCTTTCTCAATCAATCGGATGATTTCAAACTCGCGATCAGATAACATGGTTCCGGTCAGGAGCAATGGCTCATCCGGATACCTGAAATAATTCAGGTCATTGCCTAAATAATAATGATATCCATGGGTCAGTTTTTTAAACCAATCTATGTTAGTATGAATCTTTAGAGTAAAAATTGTTTTGTACGGTACCTCCGTATAAAACAAATACAGCTGGACTAGTATATTGGAGTATGCGCCTTCAGCATTCCGGATCCTGAAATTGGTCGACAAAAGAGCAGTGCCTTTTTGGGCTAAAAAAAGATCATTTGCCATTTTAAACAACTGCGCCCGGCCCAGACTGAGCCTGCTGAGATCGTCAGGATGGGTGGCCTGGAAAAAGTGATAAGGATTGAGTACCTCTGGGTCAACCCCCATCATATCAAGACTTCGTTTACTGGTATATAGAATTTGTATCTGGAGAAGGTCAGCAACATAGAAAAACTGGTTGTTCTTTTCCATCATTTCCTCAAGGTCCAGCATCAGCGGGTCAGCCGGGCTAATATTCTTAAAACCGGACCGGGAATAAGCGTTAAAAAACTTAAGGAATAACGTATAGTCTGTAGATACTGAATTCATTTGTGCTGCTGGGTCTTTATTGGATACTCAGCCATGTGAAGTTAGCTATAATACCTATTGATAGGTATTGATATAGAATAGGCATCACGGTAATTTTGTGCCTGACCCAAAGGGGCAATGTCGAAATGGTCTTGAAATGAACCTGAAACACAAGTCTTTTCCATCCGAGAAGACCTTGGTGAATGTGAAAGACCTTTTGACAAGCATGGCTTGATGACTTCTGTATACCCTTGTGACCTGCATCAATGTTTTACAGGAAGAATAGGTTCAATTTGGATATATGATGTATGCATATACCATGTGAAAGCGGGGAGTAAATGGGTAATCTAATTATTCAAATTTTAAACGCAAAAAAAATGAGTACGACAGAATTGAAGTCTCCAAAAAAGGAAAAGACCAATGGTAGTATACCTTCGGAAATTAAGGTGACCACATTTGAAAATACTAAGCTCACCAAGGTGCCCCTTAATTGGAAGGAAGTGTACTATACAAATTGCCCGCTGGTGTCCGCCAGTAATGTGGATCAGGAACTTGGTTGGACTAAGGAAGAATACAAGAAAATCGGAGTTCACTACAGTTATTTCCGGTCCAGGGCAGAAAACGACTGGTATCCACATTACATTCACAATCTCGATAATCTGATTCGGTTCGGTGGATTATTTCCACCTATTGCAGTTCAGGCTGATATCCGTCGGACGCGGCTCCTGGGCGTAACGCATGTGCCTCATGAAGGTGGTGTGCTGATCATTCGTGCACAAGATGATATTTACCGGTTGAGTGACCTGAAAGGTAAAAAGATCGGCATTTCTAAGAGTATGAACCAGATCAAGAATGACTGGTGGCGTATACAGGAGCACCAGGGCATTGAGTTGATGCTTCGGATGAATGGCATGACGATGGACGATATCCAGCTTGTGGAATTCCCATACGCAGACGACTGGTACAATTTTCCTGAAATGCTAACGCCGATTGAGAATCCATCTGAATGGCAACTCAAACGCGATCACAAGCATGACCTCGCGTTCCGTCCACTGGAAACAGCTCTTGAGAAGGGTGTGATTGATGCCATGTACAGTCAGAGCAAAGTATTAAGTGTACTGACTGAGGCTACAGGCAAGTTTGCCATTATCGAAGATTTGTCCAAATATCCGGACTGGCGCCTACAGGTAGCCAACATTCCTGCTGCAATCACCTGCACGGATGTGATGGCCGAAGAGCATCCCGAACTGGTAGTTGCATTTATGAAAGGTATGATCAAGGTTGGGCGTTGGTCCAATGAACATAAGCATGCTGCCGCAGCCATACTCAACAAACAGACCTACTACCTTGACGTAGAAGATACTTACCGTGGCATCAAGGATGTGGACATGGTTCCTAATTTGTCACTGTTGAACCTCGCCGCAGTTGAGCTAGGAAAGAATTTCATGTTCAAGAAGGGCTATATCAAAAATGATTTTGATGTACACCAATGGGCTGCGCCTGAATTCCTTGAAAAGGCATCGAGAGAATTACTTGAAGAAGAATGGAAGAGAGTAACCACTTCTAAACTTCCGCAAACTGCCGCTGCACTGGAAACCGACAGACGAATCGGCTAGAATCATAGTCATTGATGAGGCATAGCAGATGATAGCGAAATTGAATAGAGAGAACCCACAAGCATTGATGGGTTCTCTCTGTTTGACAGCATTGTGATCTAGGAATGAAGCCATTATTGAATTTTGCATTGACTTTACTTTTCAACATAATGACCACCCACTCGCGCTTACCAGGCAACCCCCAAGGATTCCGCATTATAATTATTTTAAAGGCATATCTCATGATACTCATTAGTCTATTATCAATCCCTTCTGCCCACGCTCAGATTCCAACTAAGGCTCCTCCTGGGAAGGTGAAGCCGGAACTTCCAAAAGAGAAAGAGACCATCCTGGGGCTATATGTAACATCCAGGGAAGCTTTTGAAATGTGGAAATCGAATCCGGAGCAAATCAAGATCCTTGACGTGCGTACACCGGAGGAGTATATCTTCATCGGACATGCTGAAATGGCCTGGAATATTCCTCTTGCTTTTCAATCCTACGATTGGGACACTGAAATAAAGCATTTTAAGTTTAGGCCAAACCCTGATTTCCTGATCAATGTGCAAGCGATAGCGGGTCTGAAAGATACTTTGCTGGTCATGTGCCGCTCTGGTGGACGCAGTGCGATGGCAGTCAATGCGCTCGCAAAGGCAGGGTTTTCAAACGTATACCAGATCACAGATGGCATGGAAGGTGATCTTGTCGAAGATCCTGAAAGTTTATTTTTTGGACAACACATGAAAAACGGGTGGAAGAATTCAGGGCTGCCATGGACGTACAAACCTATTCCTGAACATATGATCCTTCCCAAGAAATGAGCTTAAGAGCCATTGGAAATAAAATATTCCCTTGGGAAAAAGATGTAGTTGTGTAAAGAGAGGCAATGATGGAAACAGCAGAATTAATATTAGCGTATACAGTTAGAGTAGTCGCTTTGTTGCTCGAATTCACCGCCGTATTGTGTATAGTCATTGGCATGGTTACAACATTTATGCTTTGGCTAAACATCAGGCAAGCAGACTATTCTCCACTCTATAACCGATTGAGATTAAAGTTTGGGGGATGGCTCGCGCTGGCGCTTGAGTTTTTACTTGCTGCTGACATCATACAAACAACGGCTAATCCTACGTATGAACATCTCATTGAGCTGGGAGCTATTGCTGTTATCCGGACATTCCTGAATTACTTTCTGAACAAGGAGCTAAGTGAATTGCCGAAGCATATCAAGGCACATTTGGGAAATCAGGAAGGTCAGCTTTGACCTGGGCGTAAGCATTTATTTTTCAGTCGTTTCTGGGGTCTTGCGGTTTTTTAAAGGACGGCAATCGATATCTGTTAAACGCAATGCATTCATGTCCCAGAAACGTTTTTCTCACTTAATAGGATTGTGCTTTGCAATATGGTTTAGCGCGGTAGGCCCTGTCCATGGGCAGGAGGCGACGAAGGAGGTCTGGCCGGAAATTGATATTTGGTATCGGTTCTCTCCCTCCTGGCGTTTGTCGATGTACATACCGCTATCCAAAAACATTGAAACCAAATACCGTGAGGGAAGCATTGTGGTACAAGCTGATTATGCATGGGGGAAGACGAGAATTCTTCAAAGCAGGCGCTTGCTGGATGAAAACAGGTCACAACAAATGAAGGTATGCCTATCCCGGGGAGGATATCTTGCGGCAAAGAGCCTTGATGACAATGGGGACGCATACCAAGAGAATATGATGTTCTTTGAAGAACATTTCAGGACACCATTTAAAGGGCACTTGTTAGTATCTCACCGTATGCGAAGCGATCTTAGGTGGATAGGTGATGATAATACCTTTTCATACAGGATCCGGTATCGTCTGATGTTGGAGCGGGAGTGGCAGATTAAGAAAGTTTCGCTGGTACCCTTTGTAAATGTCGAACCAAATTATGATTCAAGGTATCAAACGATCAACAGAGTGCGCTTAATTGGTGGGACGTCTTTATCATGGAGTCCCCGCCTGGCCATAGAAGGAAATATAACCTACCAGCACGATTCACGATCCTCCGTAACCAATCTTTATGCTTTGAACATCATCCTTCATGTATACTTTGAAGCGCGACGTTTTACTAAGGCATAGCGGCTTACACATCATTTAATAACTGCAAAATGCAAATAATGGAAAAGGAAGAAAATAAGATAACAGGCACACCCCGGCAGGAATGGAATGTCCCCGCCGCAGTAGGAAATGAAAACCTGTCGATTGACCGCACCCGTATGGCCGCCGAGCGGACCCTGATGGCGTGGTTGAGGACATCGCTATCGATGATTAGTTTTGGTTTTACGATTTACAAATTTCTACAAGCGTTCCAGACGTCAGGTACAGCCACCATACTGAGAACTCATGCACCTCGTAATGTCGGTCTCTCCCTTATCGGCATAGGAACCTTTGCACTGATCATAGCCTGTGTTCAGCATGTGAAGTACCTTCAGAAGTTACACATAGATAAAGGCTCAACGCCATGGAACCTGGCATTGATGGTTAGTTGCCTTGTCGCATTGCTAGGGTTGTTGATGTTTTGGAGCATTGTACTAAATTCAGGTCCTTTTAGCTGAAATGCGATTTCTGTTAGCCTTACAGGCAGTCATTCTATCTGATTGATATCACTTGTTAGGCCTGGAATCATAAATTGAATGGTGAGGTCAAAACGGCGATGGTGGATTACCTGAGAGTCATTAGAGGAGGGGATTAAGATGCCGCACTACTTTGAACCAACTGTTTTGCCTCCGCCCTACTTCGGCTGCGTTATTTAGCCCCCGCCCCCTGCGTTTCTCCATTCCTCTCAACTTCGTTTCGCTCCATTCCGAAAACGCCGGGGAGGCATGATTTTCAATGCAACACATGATTTTTACTGGCGAATAACTTTTTATTTTTCATTTTTCACTCTTCATTTTTCACTTATTAGCCCCCGCCCCCTGCGTTCCGCCACCCGCATCCTCGCGCATGGAAACGCCGGGGAGGTATGTTTGTGCAGTTGAGAATGACATTACCTGGGCAAAGATTTAGCATTCTCCAAACTTTTATTTCGAGAAAATATCGGGGAGGCATGATTTATATTTTGAAATGATTTTCAATACCCTTAAGTTTAAATTTTAAACTTAACCAGTTCGAAAACGATGAAAAGAAGAAATATGCACCTAGGTGCAAAGCCTTCTCTTTTCCGGAATGCATATGAGCTTCGGAAAAACCCAACAGAAGCTGAAGAGATATTATGGAGTTATCTTCGGGACCGCCAAATAGAAGGGGTGAAATTCAGAAGACAACATCCTTTGAAAAAATATGTCCCTGACTTCTTTGCCAATGAACTTAAATTCGCCATAGAACTCGACGGTGGTTACCACAACGATAAAGTCCAAAAGTTCTACGACAAAGACCGGGAAGAAATTATTGCATCATATCAGATTGTCGTGCTCAGATTTAAAAATGAGGAAGTGATCTTTAATATCGAAAATGTACTTTCGATGATTAGAGATAAGATAAAAGATATTAAGTCTTTTAAAAAGAAAAAGTAATCATTATTTGATGATTATCGTACAATGATGATCATGCCTCCCCGGCGTTTCCAAGCGAAAGGAAGGGGGCGGAAGCAGGGGCGGGGGCAAATTATTTGAGGAGCAAGGTCAACCAAAAGAATCATATACTATTGTTAAATCATGCCTCCCCGGCGTTTTCGGAATGAAACGTAACGGAGTGAAGTGTAATGGAGAAACGCAGGGGTCGGGGGCGAATAAGTGAAAAGTGAAAAGTGAAGAGTGAAGAGTGAAAAATAAAATTTGCCTGGATTATGCTTTCTCTCTTTTTTAACAGGGAATACCCAGCAAGGAATGAAAAGTAATAAGTAAATTTAGTCAGGAGGTAAGACTATAAAATTGTCTCTTTGTAAGTTTTATTTCTTAATTGCCAATCATGCCTCCCCGGCGTTTTCGGAATGAAACGTAACGGAGTGAAGTGTAATGGAGAAACGCAGGGGTCGGGGGCAATAGCGATTTTAATCGCTTCCCTTCCCTATCTTTACATTATACTAAAAAGACCATATGGTCATTATCGTATTCGGACTGCCAGGCTCAGGGAAAAGCTATTTCGCCTCACGACTGGCCATGCACCTGGAAGCAGAGTATGTCAATAGCGATGAACTCCGGATGCATATGCTGCAGGAGAGAAATTATTCCGAAGCGGAAAAGAAGTTAGTCTATGATGCCATGCTGTCACGCATGACGGATGCCCTTACGGACAAGAAACCCATTGTACTGGATGCCACTTTTTATAAGAAATCGATACGGCGTCGCTTTGAGCAGAGAGCCGCTGAACACCATCAATCGATCATCTATATCGAAGTCACCTCATCGGAAGATATCATCAGGGACAGGTTGCTAAGCCCGCGCGTCTACAGCGAGGCCGATTATGATGTATACCTGAAACTCAAGAAGTCCGCCGAACCGCTCACCCGTGATCACCTGGTGCTGGTATCTACCAACAATAACATCGTGTCGATGCTGCACGAAGCGCTACACTATATTGAAACCCAGCCATGAATCGGTTGAACATAGACCGGATACTCAGCAATGGAATTTTTCCACATCCATTCCCTACCCCTCAACTGGTAGAGACGCACTTGTCATACATATTGCTGGGCAAGTCATTCGCCTACAAGTTCAAGAAAGAGATCAAATATTCCTTCCTGGATTTTTCCACGCTGGAGCAACGGAAATATTTTTGTGATCGCGAAGTGCTGCTCAACAACAGGTATACGAAAGGCCTCTACCTGGGTGTTGTACCGGTGAGACAGCATGAATCTGAAATATGGGTAGACGGCATAGAAGGAAAGGTGATCGACTACGCCATCAAAATGAAACGGTTGAAAGATGACCGGCAGATGCACCGCATGCTGGAGCACCATCAAGTCACGCAAAAGCACATCGGAGATATTGCATCTACGCTTCGAAAATTTCACCAACAGACTACTGTCATTCACAGACCCTTTGACCGGGCAGTGTTTGCTTCGCGGTTCAATGATCTACAATCTTTATCTGATTTTATTGGGACAGCCCTGGGTTCCGCATCCGCTAATATAATTGCAAACGCTGTGCGCACTTCGGATACATTTCTGAAGGAACATCAGGGCCTTTTTTCAAAGCGTGTTGATGACGGCTGGGTCAGGGACTGCCATGGCGACCTGCATTCGCGGAATATATTTTTATACGCCCGGCCCATCCTGTTTGATTGCATTGAATTCAATGACGAGTTCCGGCAAATCGACATCCTTGATGAACTGGCTTTCTTCTGTATGGACCTGGAAGCGGCGGGGTTTGATGAACTGAGCAAATCATTCATGACGTTTTATTTTGCAAAGGATCAGGCTGGCTTTGGCAAGGAGGAACAAATGCTATTTACGTATTACAAAGGCTATCGTGCCAATGTCCGCGCCAAGGTCAATGCCTTGCGCGCTATGCAGGCAGAAGGCCCTGTCCGGCAGCAGAACCTCGCCGATGTGAAGAAATACCTTGATTTATTGGATCAATACATGAGTGAGGGCTGGAATCATCAACCTGTATGATCCCCATCATATCAGTTCATCATGATGGTGATGAACTTTACTGATAGTATGTTTTTGCATTATAAATATTATTATTTCAGTATTTATGGCACAGAAAGCATTAACTCACTTTACCACCCGGCCTAAGACTGTAGAGCAGCGCATTGCTGCTGGTAAAGCTTTGCGCAACAAACACCCCATCAGTGAGTTGGGGGATTATACCCCATCACCGAAAAGAGTTGATCCGTTAGCTGTACTTGAAGCGCAAGGCAAGACCCGCTTGCCTGATCTGGTGCCTATACGCTATGCGCGGATGCTCACTTCTCCGTTTGCTTTTCTCAGGGGTGCTGCAGCGATCATGGCAGCTGATCTCGCATATAAGGATAAAAGCACAGGGATCAAAGTACAGGCTTGCGGTGATATGCATGTAGCCAATTTCGGGTTATTTGCTTCCGCGGAGCGCAAACTGATTTTTGGTATCAATGATTTTGATGAAACGCTTCCTGGTCCCTGGGAATGGGATCTGAAGCGATTAGTCGCCAGCATCGTCGCCAGCATACGGTATCTTGGTGGAGATGATGCGTTAGCTAAAGCTTCGGTCAAAGCAGCTGTCAAATCCTATCGCAAGCACATGAAGAAGTATGCAGGCATGGGACACCTCGAATTGTGGTACTCTACCTTGACCGAAGATGATATCTATGCCACGTATCCGTCTCAGGCACGTAAGGCCATCAAGAGAGTAGCGGGGAAAGCCCGCACGCGAACACATATGCAGGTGCTGGATAAGCTTACAGATATTGTAGATGAAAAATTCCGGCTCAAGATTAATGCACCCTTTATCGTCAGGGCAACACACACCCAGAAAGGCACTCCGGTCAAAGAGGCTCTTGGCGTGTTGCTCGAATCCTATCTGAAATCCCTGGCGGATGATCGCCGTGCTTTGCTAGAGCAATACCGCATCGTGGATGTAGTTCGCAAGATTGTGGGTGTCGGAAGTGTAGGAACCAGATGCTGGGTGATTTTCCTCTCCGGTAAGGATGGCGAGGATCCGTTATTCCTCCAGGTCAAGGAAGCCCAGCCTTCAGTGCTGGAGCCTTTTGTAGGTAAGTCAACCTATAAGAACAGCGGACAACGCATTGTCGCAGGCCAGCGACTTATCCAGGGCGCCCCTGATATTTTCCTGGGATGGGGCGAATCCGAAGGATTTCACTTTTATGTAAGGCAACTACGCGACATGAAGGGTGGTGTGGAGTTTGATCCGAATACTGTAAATCTGGATAACGCGGTTGACTATTGTAAGCTTTGTGCCTGGGCACTGGCACAAGCACATGCCAAGTCCGGTGATGCTGCTATGATCTCAGGATACATGGGCAAAAGCGAAAAGTTGGCCGACGCCATGGTTCGTTTTGCCTTCGCTTATGCAGAACAAAATGAAAAGGATTACAATGCATTGAAAGCTGCCGCTGACAGTGGAAGGATAAAGGTCGCAAAGGCGGAAGCTGGTGCCACAGAATGATTCTTAATAGGTTTATAAGTTTATGGGTTGATAAGTTTATAACTTTAAACACCTAAACTCACTTTTCACTTTTCACTTTTCACTTTTCACTCTTCACTCTTTACTTATACTATGATTGAAATATCCCAGATTTTCGCCCTCCTCTTCCTCATGCTGGGGCCGTTTAAGATCATCGGCCCATTTGCAAAGATGACACGGGATGCAGACCCGATACTCACACGACAACTGGCTATGCGTGCTGTATTTTTTTCCATCCTGGCGGTCTTATTCGCTTCCTTTCTGGGAGATATGATTCTGGCCAAGTATAGTATTCCGATACCCATTCTGGCGCTGGCCGCTGGACTCATTTTATTTCTCGTAGCGCTGCAGAATGTGATCCAGCAATTTGCTCCTACGGATACAAAGCATGAGCCCGTTGCCCCCACCTTGCAGATGGCATTGAATCCGCTGGCTTTTCCGACTATCGTCACACCTTATGGCATTGCCGCGGTGATGGTCTTCATGGCGATCAGTCCGGACCTCCGCACCAAGTTGATCATCGGAGGTATTGTCATTGGTATTATGCTTTTAAATCTGGCCACCATGTTGCTGACGAGGCATATGGGTAAACTGCTGTTCCTTATCCTTTCTATCCTGGGGGCGATCCTGGGCGTCGTGCAGGTTTCCCTGGGTCTGTTGATCATGTATAACCAACTCAAGCTACTCGTGTAAATAGAAATACTAAAAGCAGTATTTGCATTTACGCGATTGTATTTAAGACATTGAAATGATTTTGTATCATGAAACAACCCAGATATCCATCATTGTATCAGGTCAATACAAGGACCTGGCTGACTGAATTATCTATAAAACCTGGTAGCGCCGCAACTTTGGATGACATTCCTGATCGAGCACTGGATGAGTTTAAGGAAATGGGATTTGACTGGATATGGTTTTTGAGTGTCTGGTGCACGGGCGAGCAAGGACAAATCATCTCGCGGACTAATCCGGTGTGGAGACAGGAGTTTGAAGAGACACTATCGGATCTTAAAGAAGAAGATATCGGTGGTTCAGGCTTTGCCATCACAGATTATCATGTGCATCCTGATCTGGGGGGTGATGAAGCATTGAAGCGGCTGCGTGAAAGGCTTACTGCACGCGGACTTAAGCTGATGCTTGATTTTGTCCCTAATCACATGGGGCCTGATCATCCATGGGTGAGCGAACATCCTGAATATTTCATATCAGGTACAGTTGATGATCTTCAAAACAATCCACAGAATTTTACAAAGATCACTACACAGCAAGGTGAGCACATACTGGCTTATGGTCGCGATCCGTATTTCGATGGCTGGCCGGACACTGTCCAGCTTGATTACAGCAATCTGTCTGTTATCGAAGCGATGAAAAATGAATTGGTGCGTATCGCTGGTCAATGCGATGGCGTGCGGTGTGATATGGCGATGCTGATGTTGCCTGATGTTTTTGAAAAGACCTGGGGACGAAAAGCAAAGTCCTTCTGGCCCGAAGCGATCATGGCTGCGCGTCAACAATATCCTGGTTTCTGTCTGATGGCAGAGGTATATTGGGATATGGAATGGACGCTCCAACAGTTGGGATTTGATTATACGTATGACAAGCGGTTGTATGATCGATTGGTCGAAGGGCAT
Organism: Candidatus Opimibacter skivensis; assembly: GCA_016721905.1. Lineage (GTDB taxonomy): Bacteria > Bacteroidota > Bacteroidia > Chitinophagales > Saprospiraceae > Opimibacter > Opimibacter skivensis. The sequence goes on from JADKHH010000031.1 coordinate 61,318, forward strand.
GCTAAGCCTGTGCGGGAGCATTTTCTTGCAGAGCTTGATTACCAGGATAAGCTGGTGCGGTTTTTGGAAAATCATGATGAAACCCGGATAGCAGCAACACTTGACAGGCCGCAACATGAGGCTGCAGCAGTGATTACATTCCTATCTCCAGGTTTACGGTTTTTTCATCAGGGTCAATTGGAAGGAATGAGAAAAAAGATTTCTCCCCATCTCATTCGTGGTCCGAAAGAAACGGTCGAAGAAGGTATTCAAAAATTTTATACTTCATTGCTGGCCGTTTTGAAACTACCCATGTTTCGCGATGGCCGATGGCAATTGCTGGAATCCACTACGGCGTGGGAGGAGAACAATACATGGGAGTCCTTTATCTCCTTTGCATGGGAGGGAGCTGATAGGGAGTTGACCCTGGTTGTGATCAATTATGCACCTCATGACGGGCAATGTTATCTAAAGATACCTATGATGGAGAAAGGATTTGGTCACTGGGAATTGAAGGATATCATGAATCCGGTAACCTATAGCCGGGATAGTCATGACTTGTTGGCCAGGGGGCTCTATCTGGGGATGAAACCGTGGCAGTATCATGTGTTTGAAGTACGAAAGTAGAAAACGGGGTGATAAGGGACATGGAAATATCATAGGGGATATCCGTGTTATCGAGAATGTTTGAAACCTGAATACTTGATTTGTGAAATATCCGTTTATTCAGGAAGTCCCTAAATAGTCCGGAATGTTCCCTAAACGACAGCTTTTATTATTTGGCCTTTTAACGTATCCAATAATTTCAATTTTTTCCCAAAAGTTAGACTACGGGGTCATATTAATCTATAACAGTTCCAGCCAAACGAATTACGACCCCACAATTCCTGAGGATGGAACATTCCAATGGAATTCTCTTGGAACCTGGGGCGCGGGTGCCTTTATGTTAAAAAGCTTGTCTCCTAAGTTTGCATCAAGTTTGTCATTCCTATACCAACAAAAGGGGTATAGGGAGTTAGCGCAAGTTGGGTATTTCCCTGAAGGACCGATTTATGATGAGGATTTACGGAATACTTTCAATTATCTGAGTGCTGATTTGACCATCAAATATCGAATATCTAATTCACAAACGTTGAGGACATTCATTAATTTCGGCATTGAATATAGCTACTTGTTAGACTATGAGATTGAATCAGATTTCTATCCAATCAATAGTTTTTATCCGGTAAACGTCTATCAGGATAATTGGGAGACGCATAATGTCAGTTTCATTCCATCTGTATCATTTACGTTCTACCAGTCAACTACATTAGAATTTGGCTTCAATCGAAGTTTAACACCGGTCTTGGAAACAGAGAATCTTATAGTTAAGGATTGGATTTGGACATTTAGATTGAGTCAATCTGTACCAGCATTATTTAAGAAAGAAGGGTAATCAAACAATTCCTAACACCCGGATATTTGGGAAATGAAAGAATAAATTTGAACCAACAGAGAAATGAACATCCGATAACATGGGATGCTCATAAGCAGGGCTTTCAACAATGACGATGAAAACGTAAATTTGGAGAGAGATGCGATGGAAACACTCTCAACTCAGTCGGCCTGCCTACGAGCCTCCTTTTGTTAAATGTTCCCTCCACTAATGGAAAAAGGTTTAATACTTTTAAACTACTGATGAACACGATTTTCCTTAAGTCCCTTCTCTGCTGCTGCTCCCTCCTCCTACTGACTTCTTGTGTCATCACGCGATATGACACCAGGAGTGCAATGGTAGAGGCTACTAATCTAAGTTATATCGCTACCACTGAAGTTTCGGTGGGAGACTGGATGGTGTATATGATGTCAACCAGTTTTACGGATAGCAAGAAGCCGATTTCGCTAGGGGATCATTATGATAAAATTCGTTCAAAATTACCGGCCCTGGGACCTGGAAGATGGGATAATTTTGCCATCAATGCTTTCCTCAGAAAGAGCGAGGAGAATGTAGCTATTCATTTTTCCAATGATTGCAAAGATCTCGTCCTAACCGTATCCGTTCCGAAGACTGCCTGGGATTCGATTCGGGAATTTAAACTGATGGATTTGCCCATTGTTGGGATTACGTATGAGCAAGCCATGGAATATATTAAGTACAAGCAAGGTGTATGGAATTCGTGTTTCAAGGCTAGAGACACCTTTCGATACGAGTGCTTTCTCCCTACACCGGAACAGTTTCAAATAGTACAGACTAAACTGGATAGTACAAATGCACTGGGATGTAACATGTTTAACTACGTCAACTCCTTGTGTCCTGATTGCCCAAACGGGGAGAAATTTTTAAAAGATCCCATCTTTAATAAAACCGGTATGGAACCAACATATGTCGGGTCGTACTTCCCTGATGCATTCGGCTTATATAATTTCAAAGGTAATGTTGCCGAAATGACGTCTGTGAAAGGAATCGCCATGGGAGGCAGTTGTATGCATTATGCATCGGAAGCTTTTGATGGAAGAAGGCAAACGTATGTAGGCTTAGCAGGCTGGCTTGGGTTTAGAGTTTGGTATAGAAGGATACCTAAAACTTGATGAAGTGTCATAGCCGTTGCAGGAGCGCCGCGCTGAGCGGAGTCGAAGTGTTTGCTCCTGCGACCATTTCAAAACCAAGGAAGATTCTCCAGAGGAATTGTGCTGGGTATCGTGGTGGTTGGCGGCGAGAACGCCATCCAACGGCATCCCCCTCACAATTCTCATATTTTAACTTCTCCGTTTAGATTTTTACATTTGATAAGATATGTGTTGGACATTTCATTTGGATGTACATGCATGTCTTTACCCAAAACCAGGTTCTATCGATGAAGTTGAGTTTCCGTGAACTGTTCAGGCGCATAGCCGCTATCGGTGCAGATCCGAAGGATGATGCTGAAACACGACTGCCCAAATCACTCCTGGTCCTGAGTTCGGTGCCATTTATATTTCTTCCCTTGCTTTGGTCCATCATGTATATTTCATTTGGTGAGGTATACGTAGCGCTGATCCCGATGGCGTATAGCGTCTTTTCCTTTTTCAGCCTCGTCCATTACAGTTATACGAAACGATTTGAGTCGTATCGGTTTAATCAACTTTTATTAATCCTGATCCTCCCGTTTGCGGTGATGATATCTATGGGTGGATTTATTGGTGGGAGTGCGGTCATCCTGTGGGGATTAATATCGCCCTTGGGTTCGCTTGTGTTTGACGAACCACGGAAGTCCCTTCGGTGGATTTTTGCATACCTCGGCCTTATCGTCATGGGCAGCATACTTTCATCCTGGCTGGAGATCACCCCTATATTGACGGACCAGCAGATTCAATTCTTTTTCTTCATCAATTTTACAGCGGTGAGCTCATTGATATTTATGATGTTTTATTATTTCGTACGGCAGAAGCAATACTTCCAGCAGCGTACGGATGAATTGTTGTTGAATATCCTTCCGAAAGAAATCGCTGCTGAATTGAAAGAGACGGGTGTCACCAGGGCAAAGGATTTTGATAATGTCACAGTGCTCTTTACTGATTTTGAAAATTTCACCATGATCGCTGAGCAGATGAGTGCACAGGAACTGGTCAATGAGATTCATTATTGTTATAGTGCCTTTGACCAGATCATATCGGTGCATGGCCTGGAGAAGATAAAGACCATCGGCGATAGTTATATGTGTGTGGCGGGTGTCCCTGTAGATCGCGAGACACATGCTGTCGATGCGGTCATGGCGGCGATGGAGATTAAAGCTTTTGTAGACCGGGAGCATCAGATCAGGCAGGCGAAGGGGCAGATGTCGTTTAATATCCGGATCGGATTGCACAGCGGTCCTGTGGTAGCTGGTATCGTGGGGTTGAAAAAATTTGCCTACGATATATGGGGTGATACGGTCAACATCGCCTCTCGCCTCGAATCGAGCGGAGAGCCAGGCAAGGTCAATATCAGTGGCAGTACTATGAACTGGTCAAGGATCGCTTTGCGTGTCAATACCGAGGCAAGATCGAAGCAAAACATAAAGGCGAGATAGATATGTACTTTGTGGAAGGAATTAAAACAGTGGACATATGAATGCAACGAAGAAGGAGGAGCTGTACCGGATCATCTTTGAAAGTGAAACGGCGGCGGGCAAGCGGTTTGATGTGTGGCTGCTGTGGCTCATCCTGGCCAGCGTGCTGGTGGCGATGCTCGATAGTGTGCAGAGCATCCATGAGCATCTCAGGACAGAGTTTTACATCCTCGAGTGGGCCTTTACGATCTTGTTTACAATCGAGTACCTGTTTAGGGTCTACGTCAGTCACCGGAAGTCGAGATACATCCTCAGTACCTGGGGGTTGATTGATCTCCTGGCGATCCTGCCGACGTATCTCAGCCTGATCTTTGTTGGATATCAATATATGCTTGTCGTGCGGATCATCCGGTTGCTGCGCGTGTTCAGGATCCTTCGGTTGGTGCAGTTTACGAGTGAAGCACTGTATCTCATCAAGGCGTTGAAGGCTGCGTTTTTCAAGATCAGTATCTTCTTCATGACCGTGCTGATCATCGTGGTCATCCTGGGGACGGTCATGTATGTGGTCGAGGGTGGGCAACATGGCTTCAGCAGTATACCGCAGAGTATATACTGGGCGATCATTACGGTGACCACGGTGGGGTATGGGGATATCGTTCCGTTTACAGTGCTCGGTAAGTTTATTGCTTCCGTGGCGATGATCATCGGCTATGCGATCATTGCGGTCCCTACAGGGATCGTGACGTCAGAGATGGTCAAGGCCAATGCGGTGCGGGTGGTGTGTGCATCTTGCGGTACGGATATACAGCCTATGGCAAAATATTGTAGCAATTGTGGGGCGGCCAATGAGCAGAAGGTGGGGTAGGGAAGAGCATCCTTTTCATCTTTTTATAATCACAAGGATAGTTTAATTTTGATCAGCTATTTTGAAGAATTGCCCGTCGGCATGTTGGTGGTGTTGATCAGTGCATTGATATTAAAGAAAAAGCAGCCCGACCATACGAGCGTATAACAATAACGTAGACACCGATAAAACAAAGACACCATTGGAAGTAACAGCAGAGCACAATGACCGGATCGCCAAATTGACCTTTGCCTCCGTCTATCCCCATTATGTCACCAAGGTGGAAAAGAAGGGCAGGACCGTGGCCGAGTTGCATCAGGTGATAGAATGGCTGACAGGCTTTGATGAAAAAAAACTAAAAGCCCTGATCGAAGAGCAGGTAACCTTCAAGACCTTCTTTGTGCGGGCGACCTTACATCCCAATGCACATCTCATCACCGGCCTCATTTGTGGTTACCGCATCGAAGACCTCGAAAATCCCGTAACGCGCCAGACCCGATACCTGGACAAGCTGGTCGATGAACTGGCGAAGGGGAAGAAGATGGAGAAGATACTGAGGACATAAAATTACAGGGGACGTTATCCATCCTTTGGTTTTTATGAGAATGCTCTAAATTCAAGCTTGTAAATACCCCTTTTAGAATGCAATTTATAGAAGGTTCTTTTATTCCACGAATCGTATATTTTGCCTGAGAATTACGCTATTAAATGTTAGAATAGGACCAAGGAGAGTAATAATGAACAGGGGACTCCAAATGGCTGATAGCACTAAAAGACCATTGTAAAACTGAAGGAAATTCGCGTTTAAACGCCTATTGAACGGAGATGGAATAGCCTACAATCCATACAGGTAATATTGCAGCCAACATTAAGTAGAGTGCTCCAATTATCATATCATTATTTTGATTTGCAGTTGTTTCAAAATTCTCAGAAATCAGATACATAGGCAATGTGGAGAGAAATATTTCTAAAGCAAAAAATAAGATTGTTCTTCTCAAAGATTGACGAATAAGAATTTTCATATAGTCACTTAAGCCGAAAAAATACAAAAAAAACACCTAGAGAGTAAAAACGCGCCCTAACCTTGGCAATCCACCAACATGGATAACTACATCATTACCCGCCTTTGACATACAGTCTTGACTCTGCTCGACGACTTCATTGTTTCATGGTAACACTTTCCAAGACGTTGAGCGGAGTCGAAACGTCAATCAGACTGTATCTGTGGAGAATTAAAGAGATCGACTAAAAGTTCCGGTCGTTGAGCGGAGCCGAAACGACATCCGAATGGCTCGCGGTTGTTGACCTGCAGCAAGAGGTTGTGAGAATCAGGGAAAAATTTTATCTTGGGTTGCGTACAAATCCGTGTTATAGACAATAAATACATCAATTTGAAAACCAAAAATCTTTCATTTCTATTTTTCTTGCTCTTGATTGGCTGTCATACTTCTGCTGGCTATTATCCGCCAAAGCAATCTGAAATGAGTTCTGGCACATATGAGAATTACAAGGCTAAGCTGGATTCAGCCTATATTAAAAAGGATCATTTTGAGGCAGCAATACAACTTGCAAATCTCCATGCTCCAAATGACATCATTTTCAAACAGTTAAATAGTGGGATTAGAGAGAATCACCAAAATTGTTTTCGGATTTATGAGTGGTTCAAATTGTTTGAGGAAAACAATTTCCAGGTGAATTTGGTACGGGCAGATACAACCAGGTACGTTGAAGCTTATAATCTATGCATTGAATTGTTAGGAAACCAGGCTTTTATTGATTTTCAAAAAGAAAAGGAGGAAAAGTATCGAATGGAAAGAGAAATGAGCGTGAAGCTCGATTCGACAAAATTTGATCCAATTTTAATAGGCCTCTTGGAGCAAATTGAAAAGGACGACCAGGAAGTAAGAGTTAAAATAAGTGCAAAAAATCTTTCAAAGACAGATGAGGCAAGGTTACTGACGGAGATGGTATTGACGGACTCAATTAATCTGATGAAGGTTGGGGCAATATTAGATGAATATGGATATCCAAAAAAGGAAACGGTCGGTTACCATTTGGCCTCTACAGTCTGGCTTGTACTTCATCATCAGTCTGATATTAAGGTTAGAGATAAATATCAGCGTATAGTTGAAGCAAATGCCTCTGAAGGCCAGATTAAGTCGTATAAGTGGCGAAGTGAAGAAATAAGGCTGGAAAGAGAGTGAAATGAGTGGATATAGCATCGGATGCTTATAGGCATGGCTATCAACAGTGGGAATGTCTACTTCTTTAGCTTTCGCTCCAGACCCAGCACATGCTGAGGTGGCTAAAGGAATCGACTTCGCTGCCGGATAACTTGCTAACATAGCTTCGACGACCAAAGGAAAATCATTAGTGCCCCTAATCAAGGAAGAAAAAGACCGATTCACCCTTTATCCGACCCAGAACATTTATACATTCATTTTACTAGATCAGGTTGATGGGAGAACCTGGCAAGTTCAGTGGTCAATAGATACTTATAGTCGTGGTGTTATACCTATTAAATAGAGCATAGAAATGAAGGTTACATTAGTTGAGTCAACCATGAGTCAAATGAAGTTCTGTTTATCAATAATATGCTTGTTGATTTGGTCAATTGAGGAATCTCCCAAGAAGACCTTCATAAGACGCATATGGACTTCATAAGAAATCAAGGCCTGCCAGTGTGCATACAGTTACAATATCTAGAAGGATATACTAAGGTTTTAAATCTTCCGACTGGGGACATCAGCGAGGGGAGCCCGAAAATCAAGCATCCGTTAGTTCAGGATCGGATACAGAACGATTCGCCTATATGATGCTATTAGACAATAATCGATGCCTTTATTATGGGGACTCGTTGTTTTTCTCTTGTATTTTAACTGTAGAAGTTGATTCGACTGGTTTCGACAAGCTAATCTACATTAAAGAAAACTATATAATGGAGGGTCTGCTTCAAGGTTTGGCTGAAGTGTGCAACAAGGAAATGATAAGTCATAGGCAAGCCCGAAAAGTAGCCAGGCCATATTGGAAAAAATTTAAGTTACATTCTGATGAAAGTAGATTAAAGTATGATATAGAGAACGGCAAATTTTATTGGGTGTTGACAGGTCATAGGTCAAAAAGTGAACGCATAATACTTATAGATGCCCAATCCGGAGAATATGCACATACAATTATTCCTTGAGACTAACCATAGACCCTAACCCCCTCCCCCCATCCCCGTTAAGGTAGATTTGCAACGCAATAGCGACACACCTGACCCCGTTAGTCATGAAATAAGCGAAGGATAAGATCAAACCCTTATTGCGACTAACCTTTAACCAGATTTAGCCGTCTTTACACTGGAACGCTACGGCATTAAGCCTGTCCTTGAAACTCAAAAAACATTTATAAAATGAAAGCAACAAGACTAATTTTTGGACTTTGTTTAGTTGGATTTTTATCGAATTGTTCATTAGAACGTAGTGATCCAGGGGATCCAGGATTTGTTGGGGATATAACAAATGGTGGGCCTGCTGTCTATGGGGGGAACTATAACTTTATCCCAGGAGATGTCTACAACACGGTTGAAGAGAATCCTTTTGTTCAGGTAACAGATCAACCGGTATCGACTTTTTCTATTGATGCCGATGGAGCTTCCTATGCTAACGTCCGGAGATTTATACAGCAGGACAATCAAATACCTCCCAAAGCTGCCATAAGGACGGAGGAGCTGATCAATTATTTCAACTTGGATTACACGTATAACGGCGGGGCACATCCGATTAGCCTGCAAGGTGAGGTGAGTCAATGCCCCTGGAACACAACAAATAAATTAGTCCGGATAGGTATAAAAGGTAAACCAATAGCTCCGAATGAATTACCACCATCCAATTTTGTTTTCCTGATCGATGTATCAGGTTCTATGAAAGGCGAGGATAGATTGGAATTGTTGAAAAACGGTTTTAAATATTTTGTAGATGAATTGAATGCAACGGATAGGGTAGCCATCGTCACCTACGCGGGTTCCGCTGGCATAGTCCTGGCATCTACACCTGGTACGCATAAAACGAAGATAAAGCAGGCGATTGATGCATTAGGTTCAGGTGGAAGTACAGCGGGCGCTCAGGGGATAAACACAGCTTATGAAATTGCCCAACAGAACTTTATTGAGGGTGGTAACAACAGAATTGTCCTTGGTACAGATGGGGATTTTAATGTAGGGCCATCCAGTCAGGATGAATTGGTAAGCCTCATTGAAGCAAAAAGGGATTTGGGTATCTTTCTAACGGTCCTGGGCGTGGGTAGGGGAAATCTGAATGACGGAGGCTTAGAACAAATCGCAAACAATGGGAATGGAACCTATGAATATATTGACAACATCGAACAATTACGAAAGGTATTTGTATATGAGTACAGCAAGTTCTTTACGGTAGCCAAGGATGTTAAGGTCCAGTTGGAGTTTAATCCGGCAAATGTCGAGGCGTACCGGTTGATTGGCTATGAAAACAGATTATTGAACGAGGAGGATTTTGAAGACGACACGGAAGACGCTGGAGAGATCGGCGCCAACCAGAACATTACGGCCCTGTATGAGATAGTTCCAAAAAGCAACCCTGACTATAGGTCGGTCCCAACCTTCACGATTGATTTCAGATACAAGCATCCGGATGAGCAAAGCAGTATCCCACTTCAATTGGAAATCTTTGATGAAGGCAAGTCTTTCCAGGAGTCTACTGACTTTATGAAGTTTTGTTCCGGGATTGCCGCTTTTTCCATGGTGATGACTGATTCGCCTTACAAAGGATCCAGCAGCTACGGTGAAGTTTTGAGTTGGTTAGACAATATTAATCTCAAAGATGAGCATGGCTTTCAATCGGAATTTCGAAGTGTCGTGGAGAGGGCAAAAGGTCTATAGAAATACGTTTAAAAGGAACGCATGGTTCGACTACGCTCACTACAGGGATAGCGCAGAATTATTTAAAAAGAAATGTTCGCAGATTAGTTTGTTAATACCTAGTGTGATTGCATAGAGCTAGCAGGGCCAAAATAGCGTTTATTTCATTGTATTCCAGCGCATTTATTGCTTGTAACAATAACATTCTGATGTCTGGTAACCAGATCCTGGCCATATGCCACTATTCATGTATAAAAATCGCTGGCTTCGAATCAACTGTATTGTTTTCGAATAGGCTTGACTACCTCCGTTGGAGGATGCGTCCACGGTGTCTTGTATAAATTCAGCTTCTGTCATTCTAAAGGTGTAAAAGCCGTTCTCGTATTTCATGTGGTATTCATATCTGCCATGTATCTTGAGCCGATAGATACTATCAAGCGTAATAGTCACATTGTACATGGTATCAAAGTATTCCATCGGAGACACATTGTGGATGTAACAGTTGCCCAGGTATTTTCCTTCCATCTCATTGACCAGCACTTTCCAGGTCGTATCGACAAAAGGCATCGTGTCCACCGGGATCGTATCCATGGGGATGGTATCCGTCGGATCAGGCATGTCGATAGGCGGCATTTCTTTTTCGCCGCAGCCATAGGCTAGCCATCCTAAAAGGCAACCCAGGAGAAGTGCCATTTTTACATTCATATCCCAAAGTACCTGAATTCCCGGATATAGAATAGTAAGCCACCCGACATAGGGAGAGTATAGTGCCTCCACACAGGTATGTCGCAGAATTATTTAAATGATAAATTTCGCAGATTAGATTCGTTCTGTTCGACAGCATGGACATGTCGTTTCGGCTACTTCGACTCCGCTCAGCACAAGTCCGTTCTCAACGACCGGAATTTGTACCCATGACACAGCCTGAAATGTTATTACCCATTCGAAAGACAATACACTTGTCATCTCGACTTCGCTCGACGACTTCACAGATTCATGGTAACAGTTTCAAAGACGTTGAGCGGAGTCGAAACGTCAATGAGAAGGATCATGCTCTAGTGTAGGATCAAAAAAAAATCTGGGCTCCGTGCAAAGATACTGGTCGTTGAGTGGAGCCGAAACGACAATCAGCAGGAGCTGTGAGATTACTTTGTCAATGACTAGTGTGATGCCACGTGCCCTTTACTTAATTAGTTAGTCACCTAACATACTCTGTAGAATCCCAGCACAAACTGTCTCAAGACAGTCCCTCTGCCCTCTGCCCTCTGCCAAACCGCCGCTAATTCACCTAATTTTCGCAAATTAGATTTTCTGCATCCTGGTAAATAGTTGTGGCTCAGTAGAAGTAAATCTGCATTCATTATTTTTACAATGGATCTGCGTAATCATGGAGCACCTGGATGAAACCTAACGAAAAAGACAGATATGGACGACAAACTACTCAACTACTTTCAAAGGATCATGCCCCTTTCAGATGAGGAAGCAAGAGCCATTGCTGAGACTATGATCATCCATCATTATCCCAAGGGAACTGTTTTGCTGAAGGAGGGACAAGTATCCATGGAGGCTTACTTTGTGTTGGAGGGTTGTGTGAGGCAGTATTACATCGTTGACGGAGATGAAAAAACGAATAACTTTTTCACCGAGGAACAATGGGTGGTTTCAATCAATAGTATCAGTCAACAAATTCCATCTAATCATTTCCTGGAGTGTTGTTTAGATTCTACATTGGTGGTTGGTAACAGGCAAAAGGAAGAAGGCCTATATCGGCAATTTCCAAAATTGGAAACGATATCGCGTAAGGTAATGGAAAAAGTATTTGCCGGACAGCAGGAAATAATGGCATCGTATACTACACACACCCGAGCAACGCTATCTGAAATTACTAAAGTCAAGACCTGACTTGTTTCAGAAAATTCCGCAATATCAAATCGCAAGCTATGTAGGGGTGAAGCCTGAATCATTAAGCAGAATCCGGAAACGGATAGCGCATAAGCTGTAGTACTTAAACCTCAATGGCTACATTACCTTTCTTACGCCCTTTTTCAGCATACGCATGTGCTTCCGCGATTTGGTCCAGGGAGTAGGTTCGATCAATGACTGGTTTCAATTTTCCGGCTTCCATAAGTCCTTTTAGGAAAGTAATATCGGATGCTGTGTGGCTAATCACACCCGTCATTACCTTTTTGCTACTTGTCCTGGAAACCCAGGCGCCTTGAAGCATTTCAGGCATTCCTGCAGCACTTAGAATCATGATTCCCTTTTTAGTTAGTGACTTTAAACTTCGTGAAACAGATATTGATTTCACAGTATCAAAGATGACATCATACGTTTCGCCATTCTGCGTAAAATCCTCTTTCGTATAATCAATGACTTTGTCTGCACCGATTGATTTTACAAGCGCCATATTTGCAGTACTGCTGACACCAGTTACATGAGCGCCAAGCGACTTTGCTAGTTGAACAGCTGCACTTCCCACCGCACCAGATGCACCGACTACAAGGACTTTTTGACCAGGTTTGATGGCCGCCTTTTTGATGAAGTGCCAGGCTGTAACTCCACCAAAAGGAATGACGGCTGCCTCCAGATGTGTCATATTAGAAGGTTTTAATGCTATTGAAGTATCTTCAGACAGGCATTTGTACTCTGCATACGCGCCGAAGCTCATATCTGTATGTCCAAAGACAAAGTCGCCCACTTTGAAATGTTTTACATCCTCACCAACCCTTTCAATTTCACCTGAGAAAACACTTCCCAGGATATTCTTTTAGGCTTGAATAAGCCGAAAATAAATCTTACCGCAAAGGATCCGCTTTACGTAATCGCCAATCGCCTGAATTGACCGCGGTGGCTTTAATCTTACCAAAGCTCATTTTTGCCTGGTGTTGGCTTTTCTACTTGTTTGACCTGAGGACCTCTGGTGGGCCATACTGGGTATAAACTGCTGCTTTCATTTTTGTTCGTTATTTTTTGTTATCAATTATTTGATGGGGCAAAAGTAGAGGGTACATTTTCTCCTTTCATTGACTTGGGTTAAGAAATGAAATACTACTTTGAAAACTGATAAGATTTCCCCCGTGCCCCCTTGCCCCTAAATGGGGTAAAAATTCACACATTCAGCACTCACAATTCAGCACTCACAATTCACAACTCACAACTCACACTGACAATTTTTCCCTTACCTTCATATCTACAAACAGCTGCAGCCAATGACATCCCCTACTGTACTGGTTAAGAATATGGTTTGCCACCGGTGTGTCCTATCCGTGGAAGCCATACTGCAGACCACCGGCATACCATATCATACAGTAACCTTTGGTGAGATCCATTTGGTCAATGCTTTAACTCCAGAGCAAAGCCAATTGCTTACAGCTAAGTTAAGGGAGGTGGGGTTTGAACTGATTGATAACCACATGAGCGGGTTGATTGAAAAGATCAAACAGTTGGTGATCCTGAAGGCACGAAACGAAGGAGATCATAAGGATATCAAGATCAATCTATCTGCCTATCTCACCGGAAAGCTCCACTACGAATACACCCATCTCAGCAGTGTATTCTCCTCTGTGGAAGGGCGGACCATCGAGAATTATTTTATTGAGCAGCGGATTGAAAAAGCCAAGGAACTGCTTATCTACGGACAGATGACCCTCTCTGAAATTGCATTTGAACTTGATTACAGTAGTCCAGCGCACCTCTCTACCCAATTTAAAAAGACCACGGGTCTCACCCCTTCTTACTTCAAAGAGGTAGGGCTGGCCAAGCGTAAAGCGCTCGATAAGGTCTAATCCCAAAATTATATAAGCCATACCCAAAGTCCTGTAACACCCCCCGGGTGCGGGAAATACCTTTGTCGTATCAATTTAATTAAAATTTTAAAACATGAAAAACGTAGTTAACATGAGCCAAAGAAAGCTCAACAACACCACTTCAGCTTTTGGAAAAAGCAATTGTTCATGCCCCGTATGCACATGCGTTGCATGCGCCTGCGACACGAATGGTTCCGGTCAATGCCAATGCGGTAGTGCGTGTAACACGAACAGCTAATATGGCTGAAGTCAATAAAAGCCGCTCGTGAAAGAGCGGCTTTTTTTAAAATCAAAACCACTCATAAAATATATAAAATGAAAAATTTAATGCCTTTCTTATTTGTCCTTATCCTGGTTTCTTGTCAGAAGGAAGAGTCCATACCATTTCTTTCAGAGGAGTTTTCAATTAACTCCGCCTCAACAAACGCAACCTATACAATTAACGTTGCCTTTCCTCAGGATTATAATCCCAACACCCAGTCGTATGCAACTATGTATGTCCTGGATGGCGAAGAGAATTTCAACTTTGTCGCTGAAAATTGCGAAAGGATCAGCCGTGAATTGTCTGCTGCTAATGTACTGGTCGTGAGTATCGGCTATGGTCGTGACAGAGCCATTGATTATACGCCTTCCGATGCCAATGAAGGTGGAGGTGGTGCAGCGCAATTCATGTCTTTTGTCAAGGATGAATTAATACCCAGAATCGAAAGCGATTATGCTGCTGATACCGCAAGGGAAAGCAGAATCATCCTGGGCCATTCGTTTGGTGGTCTATTTGCAGCGTATGCTTTTACTAATGACAATGCAGTGTTTGGCAATTACCTCATGCTCAGCCCTTCTATTTGGTACGACAATGAAATCATCCTGAAAATGGAAAAAGAAAACAGGAGTAGCATTGCGAATCGTCATCAGTTGGTATACCTGGGCCTGGGAGAACTTGAAGGAGGTGGGAGAATGCTTGCTCCATTCCAGGCTTTTTACCTGCAACTTCAAAGCAACTATCCCGGCATAGCTCTCGAGAAACAGTTGCAGCCGCATCTGGACCATTCGGGGTCCAAGAACCCAAACATCCTCGATGGCTTACATTTTTATTTTCAAAACAGATAATCCTACACTAACCATTTTCAAAACCAATTAAAGTAAAACAAAATGAAACACATAAACTATATATCCCTCTTCTTCGTGCTTGTGAGCCTCACTGCAGCATCATCGCAAAGTGTCCAAATCAAAACAGCTAAGCATAGCTTTCCGGTTGCAAAATTGACTATCGAACCTGCCATTGGCCTCAATCCTTATTCCATGGGTAATTTCCTTGTGAGCAATATCGTACAGTGGAATATTGAAAAGCACCTCAGTATTGTGTCCTATACTTCTTATGCTTACAACAATGCATTGGATCGTGATTTTAATTACATCCGGACGGATTACAACAATTCGCTGACCCAGAAATTTGGGATTGGTACATCACTATACGGCAAGCGCTCCGCTCACACCTTTAGCCTGATGGCCGGTATCAAGTATGATGCTTTCCAGGAGACACTGCATAACCCGGAGTTTGAGCCCGTGACTGCATCGGTAAAATCAGTGAGTCCTGATTTTGGATTAATGTACAATGGGAAGATAGGTAAGGGAAAATGTTTTTTTAGCTACAGGATGTACCTCCCTATTTATCCATACCCTCTTAAGAGTTTTGACATATGGTCTATAGATGGCAACTGGCCAATATTACGATGGAATTTGGAATGGGTATCCGATTACAATAAAATTTATTAAATTTCCTTAACCAACCACTTTAAAAGTAATAGCTCATGAATCCCTTATCTAAAACCGTAGTGTATGATCTCGAAGCCAGCGAATTTCCATGGGAAATAGCTCCTGGTAAATCCATCCAGGCATGGGGTTTCAACAACCAGCTTCCGGGTCCTGTATTAAGAGCAAATGCCGGTGATACCATGCTTATCCGCCTGACCAATCACCTGAACGAGCCTACCATGATTCACTGGCATGGCATCTGTCTGCCCGCCTCCATGGATGGAACAGACGCAGTGCAAAAGCCGATTGAACCCGGCGAAGTTTTTGAATATCGATTTGTGGTGAAAGATGCAGGCACCTTTTGGTATCATGCTCATGCCAATGAAACGGTGCAGATGGAGCGGGGCATGTATGGGGCAATCATCGTAGATGGCGAATCAGACCCTGTCGTGGATGGAGAGAGGATTTTTATGATTGATGACATGAAACTCGATGAACACAACGAGTTTACAAAACCCTCCTGGTTTATGCCCCGCCTTGTTGAACGACATGACGGACGCCAGGGCAATACACTCTTGTTAAACGGGAAGGAAGATTTGATAATTGATGTGAATGGTGGCCAGACCGAAAGATGGCGCTTTATCAATTCATCCAGTGCCAGGTATTTTCATTTACACCTTGGCGGTAAGTCGTTTAAGATTATTGCATCAGACGGTGGATTGTTGGAGCATCCGCTTACGGTTACAGAAGCTTTAATCACGCCAGGTGAGCGTATTGATATTGCCGTTACGTTTACAGAAGGAGAAAGTTTCGTTATTGAATCGTTGGCGTACAACCGGATGACATTTTTAAACCCAAACGCGAAACATTTGCAACCGTTAGAGCGGGCGAAGACAAGACTTACGAAGGCCTTTATTCCGGATACCTTGAGAACCATTGAACCACTGGCGTTGCAAGACGCCGCTATTAACAGAACAGTTAAGCTCTCTGTGGGCCCAAGCCTGAAAGATGGCCTGAGCTTCCTGGTCAATGGAAAAACCCATGTAGATGACAAACCTGTTATGGTTGGTGAACTGCAGGTGTGGGAAGTGGTCAACAGCAGTTTAATGGATCATCCTTTTCACCTCCACGGCTTTTTCTTCCAGGTCATCGAAGAGAATGGCAAAGCACCTGCATACCGGGCATGGAAAGATACCTATAATCTGACCCCAGAGTAAAATAAAAATTGCCTGGATGCCTGATAACCGTCCGGGAACATGGATGTATCATTGCCATATCATTGAGCATCATGCAGCAGGGATGATGGCGCACTTTCAGGTGGTGGATGGTAGCAAGCCATATGATGCAACACCATCTACTCATCACCATCATCATTGAATACGTAATAGATCACTAGTATAAAACCTATTTCATTAAACCAAATCAAGCACCATGATAGCTACACTCATAGGACTCGTATCGAGCCTGGTCACTATTTTGATTTTTACGTTTCTAAAACGAATTGATAAAAACACGATCTATGGACTCATTCTTATGGCGATTGGTTTCCTGTATATTGGATATACGTGGACAGATTTTGAAACGGCCATCCTCAGTTTTATGCAGGCGATGTTTTTTATGGTGCTTGCCTACTTAGGTATTAAGAGGAATTGCTGGTTTTTAGTGGCAGGCTATTTCCTTCATGGCATTTGGGACATGATATATCCCCTGGTGGCAAATCCGGATTTACTTCCGCCTGATTACGATTACTTCTGCCTTTACGTACGATTTTATTGTCGGCTTTTATTTAATGATCCTTAATTACAGGGTAAAGAAAAGTTAGCAGTCTGATCGGTATAAAATTATTCCACCCCAATGAAATCTATCAGACACTTCTTACTAATCCTTCTTCATTCATGGATGTTTTGATCCCGAGTGCTACTTCGCAGCATAAATTTGAATTCGGCGTGAGCATAGAGCCACTCGTCGTTCCGATAAACCTTGGGACGTATGTCGAAAACGCGCAAGGCTTTTATGATATCAACGGTAGAGGAAAGATTACACAATCGGCATCTGCCTATTTTACCTATTGGCCTTTTACCTCTTGTGGAATTTCGCTCGGTGCAGGTATTCGAAATTTTAGCTCCCAGATAGATTATGTAATTCCCGATCCATTGTACGAAAATTTGGAACCTATTCTGGAGGGATCTTATCCTTTTTCAGCGAAAGGGTGGGGCCCATCTTTGTCAGTACATTTCAGGAAGGAAAAATGGAGAGCCAGAATTGGCCTGGGTATGTTTGATCTGCGTGATCAGGAGTATACATCAAGTTCCCACATTTCCGGAGTAACCATCTGGCAATCCGGAGGTGAGGTGCTTGTTGATATCCTCAGGGAAGAAAATGCATATTGGCATACAGCCCCAAATTCGTATGAATTTCTTCAATTGGAGGGGCAGTACAATATTTTAGATAATTTTTCATCAAGTGCGGTTTTGAAACCACGATAAATAGTCCATATCCATATCCAACACGCTTGTTATTTCAGGCTTTACACCAGACACACCACCACAATCTCAGGTGCTGAATGACTATACCATGAAGAATACGCTCACTTCTTTTCATTTGGTATCGGCTATGTACTTGGCTTTGGAAGATACAACCATGATTGAAATGAAGATAGGATGTAGCATCGTGAATGCCTATAACATCGGATGCTCATAAGCAGGGCTATCAACATTGAGAATGAAGACGTAAATTTGGACAAAGGAGCCCTAGAGACAGCCTCAAACCAGTCGGCCTGCCTACGAGTATCCTTTGGCGTTATCTATATTGTTTAATGCATTTAAGTCAAAACGCTGTTGGCCTCAGCTTCTTTAAATTTCGAATTTGCTCATATTCGGATCTTTGCCGGCTATTCGATTACTGAAGGCAACTTAAACCGCACGTTTTTCGCAAAATAAACCTTCCCTCCTTGATCGATCAAGGTATAGCAAGTGTGGCCTCGCGTTGTACTCACGAAATCCAGATTGCTATGCTCATAGACATTGATGGGACGCTGGGCATTTTGCATCCAATCCTGAAGCGCATTTTCCCGGGATGCACGGGCTGAAGCGCAAGAAGATAGATAAAACATCATGGAGACAATTACGGTCAGTAGTATGTAGCGCATAAAATACCATTTTGCCGGAAAACAAATTTTGCCAGCTCTTGTTCACACTCTTTACACTGAAATAATTGAAAATTATTCCTTGTGGCAGGGGTTTTTAGATCAGCGACGGCAGGATCCGTTCAAGGGTGGACCATTCACCTAGTACCCTCAGATGGTTTGTGAGCATCCAACGGCGATGCAGCACCACAAGGTTGCTTATGCTTACCAGTGATTACCCATGATAAGGATTCCTTGAAACAGATTATCTTGCTTTTGAAATTGAAGGCCTATGGGGACTAACAACTTATTTTTATGTCACAGATCCATTGACCGTCACTGCACAGAGTCCTGTTCACTATCAACAATTCTAAAGACGCATATACCGAACAAGATAGCTGTCTGCTATGCCGCACAAGCAAAGAGTCAATGAGGCAAATACCTAAATTAATAAAATAGAAAGATGAAAATAGTTTCTCCCTTTATGCTTGTTTGTTCACTGATCACACTTGCTTCCACCCAAAAGTCACAAGCCCAGTGTTCACCAGGCTACGTACAGATCATTGTCCATATTATTCCTGACGACTACCCAAATGAGACAAGCTGGGATCTAAAGGATGCAGCCAATACGATTGTTGCAAGTGGTACGACCAATAATGATACTCTTTGCTATCCCACCGGCGATATACTTCATTTTACTATCTATGATTCATATGGAGATGGAATGTGTTGCGGGTATGGAGATGGTTCTTACAACGTCTATATCGATGGTCTTTTGATTGCATCTGGAGGTAAGTTTACATTTGACCAAACCACCTATTTTAATTTTCCTCCCGGGCATATTACCGCAAAGCTTTTGACCGCTTATCAGCAGCTGATGAATCATTGTAATAACATCACCCTCCTTTCTCCTGCTCAATTAAATGCGCTGGCCGATAGTATTCATCAGTACCATTTTTATCTCGCCGATACGCTGCCGGTGATTTCAGCAGCCTTCGACCTTATAGATTGTTATGAGACCACTGCAGGTCCTATGTTTCTGAATATGGCTACAACGGGTGGTTACCCAAACACCCCGGGGGCCCTTGATGGACTTGAATATGACCGGGCGATTTTTACAATACAACAGGAATTATTTGAAGCCTTGTATACCAAAGATAAAATTGCTGAATACCGTTCCTATATTCAAGGCAGGAAGTATCTGACTTCCGACTATTTTCCCGGAGCTTGTCCAACACCCGTTGACTCCGCTCAGGTATACACTGCCACAGTCAATGCTTCGATGCCAAGGCATTGGGGGAAGCGCACGGCATGGTCCTCCACACCTGCACGGAGGCCAACAGGATATTACCTCGCCGCGGGGAGTATCGGGAGTGTGAAAGTTCCGGCATCGATGGTCAATAAGGGTTTCAGGATATTAGTCGGCGCGCATTCCTATGATCACTCCATCAGGAATAATGTCAGGAGATTTTTCAGAGTGACCAATACCTTTCCCATCACGGATACCATTACAGAGATTGCCAATCCGTTTGGCGGGGGCATCTATATCCTCACCCCTATGAGGCGGATCTTGGCATCGTGGAGGTGCAACTGACCAATGTCGTTCCTGCGCCGTTCTTTTCAGCCAAGACATTTAGCCAGACTTCGCTGCAGGAATGGAAAGATGAGCAGCGCCACCATCTGGCGCCCTGGGCGGATTTTGAATCCGATAAATATATGATGCAGGTACCCACGAGCTGGATCTATAACTATGATGACCCGGTCACCCTGATGCAGGACTGGGATGATCGCATGGATGTGGTGTCAAACATGCTGGGCTATCCATTGATCAGAAACAATACCATTCTCTACCTGCAGGTTGACGTAGATATCATGTATGGTTTTTATGGCATTGGCAATCCACAGATCAATAACACCTATAACCCGCTGCAACCTGAAAATGGAAATAAGAACCATTGGTTTTTAAGACCGGGTGATTCCTTCTGGGAGACCGAGTTTCATGAAATGGGGCATGCCCAGTTGTTCAGCAAATTCCCGGGGAGACAGAGGCGGCAGTCAACGTGCCGGCTGCGGCTATCTACAACAGGTTGTATGGCATGGATATCGATACTGCGCTCGGTGAATCTTTTGGCAATAATCCACAGATCACGCGCGACCAGGCTGCACTCAACTGGATGGTGACGCCAAATTTCAGGGCTGGTAATCCGATGGATATTTCCAATACAACCAAAGATGAAGTCCGTTATCAACAACGCGGTTATGCAAAATATATAGAGATGGCCGCGCTGTTTGGCTGGGAGCTGATCGATTCATTTTATAAACAGGAAAATTTAGATTTTATCAACCAGGTGCCCGCTGACAGCCTCGATGAAGTGGACAGCAGGATACTGCGCTTTTCCAGGATTGCCGGTGCAGATTTGCGGCCGCTTATTCATTTCTGGGGTGTTCATCCCGCAGACTCAGCAACACTCAGGATGCTGATCAGTGCGGATAACCTTGAGCCTTCAAAATTAATTTGCGACCGGCTGACCCATTATCAATCAATCATACCCCTTGACAATGCTGAGTTTACTCAGCATGCCAATGCCTTCTTTGGTGGCAGTGTGCCGGCCGGAGGTGATCCTGATTATGGTTCCGGATGGTACAATGTGTGGTTGCCATTGTATGATGAGACCCATGGTACCCAGGCCTTACAAGCCATGCAGGATATCATTGATTTGTATTTTCCGGAGGGTTGTCCCACCATCGAACCCATCCCTGTCGTTACCGTAGAGAGTCCAACCATTTGTGCCGGAGACTCCGTGACATTGATGGTGAGCGGAGCGTCAACGTATCGCTGGAGCAATGGAGCTACGGGCAGCAGTATCACTGTAAGTCCAACCACAACGACTACGTATACAGTTACCGGAAAAACTGCAGGATATGTTTCTGATACTGTTTTCGTCATTGTCACGGTCCAGCCATTACCAGACCTGATTGTAAATAGCCCATCGATATGTGAGGGTCAATCCGCTACACTGATCGCAAGCGGAGCTGATACGTACGCCTGGAGCAACGGCGCGATAGGCGATAGCATTGAAGTGAGCCCGAAGTCGGACACCAGCTATACAGTGACCGGCACGAGCCTGGGCTGCAGTGCAACAACTGAAACTATGGTATCGGTATATGATTTGCCTGTCCTGGACCTGGGCAGTGATATTGATTTGCTGCCAGGTCAGGATACCATCCTCAATGCAGCGGGTGCTGATCTAAGTTACCTGTGGTCAACAGGCGAAGTGACAGCCGCTATTCTTATAAATGCAGCGGGAACGTACATAGTGACGGTAACCAATAGTGCCGGTTGCACCGCAACAGATACTGTCGTGGTCACGATCATCACGTCCGTCGCGGATATGGGTGAAACATATACCATAAAAGCATCACCCAATCCGGCGCATGATTTTATTGATATTTTATGTATTGGAGCATCCATGTCTGCTGTTCAGATTATCGATTCCCCGGGCAAGGTGCGCATGAGTGAGAAGGTTTTGGCATATGACGGAACGTCTCATCGGATGAGTTTGACAAGCTTGTCACCAGGTATATATTTTATCAGGATAACGATCGCGGCGGGTTATGTAAAAATCATTCCGTTCATAAAGCAGTAGATTGGTTTTGGGATATTAGAAATTACCTGAGGGATGAGTTGCATACATGATATCTGTATTCTTACATCCCAATGCGCATCTCATCACCGGCCTCATCTGTGGTTACCGCATAGAAGAGCTTGAAAATCCCGTAACACGGCAGACCCGATACCTGGACAAGTTGGTCGATGAACTGGCGAAGGGGCGGAAGATGGAGAAGATATTGAGGGGGTAGAATGTTATAGAAAGGGTGAGGGATATGAAGGCTAAGGCGGAGGCTAATGCTAAGCAACCTGGTGTTTATAACCTAGCCTATACAAACGCAAGTAAATGTAGATAGTGGATTTTTAAAGAGCATGGTTGTATTCCCGCAATGAGGATATGGGAAAACGTGCTATTAAACCTTTGCTTTCAGCAGTAAGCCTTATATTTGACTGCGTAGATATACGTATTATGCGTCATGCAAAAGACAGAGCTGCCCATGCTTTCTTCCATTACACCATTCGAAAAAACATAAAATGAATAATAAATATTTATTAATTATTGCCTTTTAGTAAGCATACATGTTGACGTAACAGCGCAATCCTTAAAGCGAATTGAGTATCTTCAGTTGATAAACGAAGGCGATATAGCATTACGCTTTGGTAAATGGGACCAAGCAATATTGCATTACACCAATGCAGTAGATATAGACCAAAACATTGCAGATGCTTATATGAAAAGAGCAGTATTGCTTCGCAAAATGGGTAGACTCCAAGAATCCTTACGCGATTATAATCAAGCTATTAACCTTAATCCGTATTCGATATACTTATACGATCAAAGAGCGAAGCTTAAAATATTAGCAATGGATTACAAGGGTGCAATAGATGACATAAATCAAGCTATTTCTATTAACCCGGATAACAAGGAACTAGTGGAACACCGAGCAGATGATTATATTTTAATGGGGGACTATCAAAAAGCAATTGCTGATTTGGATACACTGATAGCCCTTAATTATAATAGAGAATTTGAATATCTAAAAAAGGCTACCATTTATTTATTGGATAATAATATTCAATCATGTAGAGAAAACCTAAACAGGGTATTTGAAATAAATCAAAACAATTCTGTAGCGTACGATTTGGAAGGGCTTATTTACCTTAAAGAAGGTAATTATTCTCAAGCTATTCAATCATTTGATAAAGCAATTGCTTTAAATCCCGAATTCGCTATACTGTATTATAACCGAAGTCTGGCCAATCGCTTTTTAAAAAATACCGATTTAGCACAAATGGATTTAGATCAAGCAATAGAAAAAAGTCGTGACAATCCTAATATATACTTTGCCAGAGCTCTTGTAAAAAAAGAATTAGGTGATTTAACTGGATCGCTTAGCTATTATAATCAGGCAATCGGATTTGATAGTAGTTTTCAGGAAGCAATATATAATCGGGCATTTGTTAAAAAGTTATTGGGTAATTATTACAGTGCGCTTGAAGATGCCAACCAATTAATAGAAAGCGATGAAATGACTCCTGAAAATTGGAATTTAAGTGGCAACATTAAATTACTTTTTGGTGACTATGACGATGCCATAAATGACTTTGATAGGGCCATACGTATCCGTAACGATTATGCTATGTGCTTTTATAATCGGGGCCTGGCTTATTTAATGAGTGGCAATACAATATCGGGATGCAATGATATTGACCTGAGCATTGAGTTGGGCTATGAACCTGCTCGAAATATTAAGATCAATTTTTGTCAAAAGTAACCACGAAGTCCCTAGAAATATGATACTCTTTCCATTTGCTGATTATTGGTGGTTCTATTTAGCATTTACGGTTTTCGTTCTTGCCATTCTCGCTTTGATCTAGGTGTCTTCACAGGAAAGCTCATGAGGTTAAGTTTAAAGAAGCTGCAATTTGGACAGGGGTGTGGTTCGCACTGGCATTATTATTTAACTATCTATTCTACCTTTTTGCACGCTTTCGATTTTCAACTGACGACCGTTATTTATCAATACCTGATTTTGTCCCAGCCGCGCAAGCTAAAACATCTGCCTTAGAGTTTCTGACGGGTTTTGTGGTAGAGAAATCATTAGCCATTGATAACATCTTTGTGTTTGTAGTTGTTTTTGCTTACTTCGGCATACCAAAGATGTATCAGCATCGTGTGTTGTTTTGGGGAATACTTGGGGCAGTGGTATTTCGAATCATTTTTATCGCATTGGGTTCGGTGTTATTGCAATATCAGTGGGTGGTGTTTTTCTTTGGAGCACTTTTAATAATTACCGGTGTCAAAATGTTTTTTACAGGCACCAAACAGCAAGACCTCAATACCAATTTTATTATTAAACAACTCAAGAAAGTTTTCAGAATTCATCCACAAATCGAAGGACAAAAATTTCTTATTAAGAAAAATGGCATCACGTATGTAACACCTTTGTTTTTAGCCCTGATTTTCTGGAACTCAGCGATATCATTTTTGCAGTGGACTCGGTACCGGCCATTTTGCATTGACGAAGGAACCGCTCATTGTATTTACATCAAATGTATTTGCTATTCTTGGAT
Source organism: Candidatus Opimibacter skivensis (assembly GCA_016721905.1). Taxonomy (GTDB): domain Bacteria; phylum Bacteroidota; class Bacteroidia; order Chitinophagales; family Saprospiraceae; genus Opimibacter; species Opimibacter skivensis. Next base: position 85,890 of record JADKHH010000031.1, read on the forward strand.
TAAGATCCATGTATTTCATGCTTGCCGGAGTCATAGATAAATTCATATTTATCAAATACGGACTTGCTTTAGTCTTGGTATTTGTTGGCTTGAAAATGGTATGGCTCAATGAAGCCTTTGGTGGAAAATTTCCCATTACCTGGTCGTTAGGTATTATTGCTGGGATTATTGGACTTTCGATATTAATATCTCTTGTTTTAGGCAAAAAAAAGACGGATGCATGACATGGTGCAATGCAAGAGTAATACCATGCCAAGCCGCTAACAAGCAAGCCTGCCAGACGATACAACAACGAACAATCGGACTACTATAAACATGAAATGAAACAATAATTTTGACAGGTAACCAACATACAGACCATATTTTAAACGGACAACGAGAAAGCCAACGCTCATTGGCGACCATTCTGCATTATTTAAGTTCCACCACCGCGCAATCTCACCTTAACAATAAACCCCAAAGAGCCAATCTCCTAATACAGCTCATACCAACTAAATTTGTCGTGTACGATTTGTAATTTTTCTTTTTTTACATACGCTAAATATGACATAGCAACTGGAGAATGTTTCTTTCGTTTTAACCATATTAAACTCCAAGTTGTTTTAATGGGAAGCCCTTTGATTGATATAATTTGTAATTCATGGTTGTGTAATTCATTTTTAATTCCAATTAATGGCATTATTGAATATCCCAAACCAGCTAGTAAGGCTTGTTTAACGGCTTCATTAGAGGTTAACTCCATCTTTTTTAAAACGGATAAGTTATTCCGTTCAATAAAACTTTCCATTGTTTGTCTTGTCCCTGAACCTTTTTCTCTAAATATTAAAGGCAACGCTTTAAATATTTCTTTTGTGCTAGTAGTCTTTTTAAATTTTCTTTCGGCACTGCCTACCAAATACAACTTATTTTGAAGTAAATCCAGTTTCTCAATATTTAAGTTATTTGGTAAAACCGGAAACAAGTGCAAAATCAACTTCATTATTTTCCAAACTCTCAACAACTTTATTTTTATTGGTAACTTTGTGTTTGTACGATTTTCAAAAATATCTGTAATTGATTTAATGTATAGTACATAAAATATATTTATGGATTACATTACAAAGATAAATAAAAACTTATGAATGGATACCCCTACTTTTGCAGTGTTAAATAAACTATACCATGAAAAATATTAAAATTATTTTTGCCGTTAGTACGGCCATAGCCTTCACAAGTTGTGCTATAATAAGGCCCGGAGAAGTTGGCGTAAAACAAAAGCTCGGTAAGCTATCGGAGAAAAGTCATACGCAAGGGGCTGTTTGGTTCAACCCATTTACGACTAAAGTTTTAAAAACAAATGTTCAGATAAACGACATTGAATTGTCGCTGAGTTTGCCGAGCAAGGAAGGGCTAAGTGTTACTGCTCAAATATCTATTCTATATAGAATTGATCAACATAGCGTGCCAAAAGTAATCAGAAGCATTGGTCTGGGATATGAAGCTATCATATCTAATGTATTTAGATCGGCATCTGCAGATGTGTGTTCTAAATATTATGCAAAAGACATGCATTCAGGGATGAGAGCAGAAATAGAGAATGCAATTAAAATTAAAATGGAAGAAACGCTTTCTGACCAGGGAATATTTGTTCAGGCTGTGCTGATGAAAAGTATTCAGTTGCCAACGGGTCTGGCAAGTTCAATCGAACAAAAATTGCAAGCAGAACAAGATGCAATGAGAATGGTTTTTATTTTGCAACAAGAAACATTGGATGCTGAACGAAAAACCATTGAGGCAACTGGAACAAGAGATGCACAAAAAATTCTTTCAGAGGGTCTGACAGATCAGATTATTAAGATTAGAAGTATTGAAGCTTTTGTAGAACTTGCAAAATCTACAAATAGTAAAGTAATAATTACGGACGGCAAAGTACCCTACCTCATAGAGTAATTTGAAAAAATACAAACCAAATATGATGATAGAAATATCGGTAACCAAAGGAAACGGAATTGTCTCCTAGATAATGGACGCCACAGTAGAAATATTTTTATCAGCAGGTGCTAAATTTGAATTGGATGCAATTGAAGTAGATGAAAAAGTTCATCTTGCTGGCAATACTTCTGAGTCGCAACTGAATCAGTCGCAACAATCAGGCGAAGCAAAATATTTCTAAAAGTTCCAAGCTCAACACCCCAGGGTAACGACTACAAAAGCTTAAATAGTACCACTCGTAAATTTCTTCGCTTGTATTCTGACGTAAGACCTTGCTGGAGTTTGCATCCTTTTGTAAGTGCTAAGAACCCGGAGGCTTTCCCTCTAATACTAAAGACATGAATATACAACTTATACAAGGAGATTTAGCGCCAACGAGGCTACAGAAATTGTAGCCCATATGGTACACTTGATCATAAAGTATCATGAGCATAAAATACATAGCCACAGTGATGAAGAGGATATTAAAACAAGGGAAGCAAAAATACGGCGATTGCAAAAAGAATTATTTGAATGGGGAAAGACGATCAATTCAAAAACCAATCGTGTAAAAGTCGAGGCAATACTTAAAATTGAATTGGAATGGATTTAATCGTAAGGAAATCGATTTTCTCCAAATTAATGATTGCCTTTGTAATAATGCCTTTCTGCATAGTTCTAAAATAAGTTGCTCAACGATAGCATACAATAAAGTGTAAACGGACAAGCCGAACACCGTTTCAAGAAGTAGGCAACAAAAAAACAAAGAAGATGAACGGAATAAAAATGATTTGCGGAGTGCTTTTGACTGCAGGTGTTATGTCCTCTTGCGACCAGGCACAACAGCAAGCAAAAGAACAAACGGACAAAATTGTTGCACAAACTAACGAACAAGTGCAAAAAGTAATTGACGATTTGGGTTTAGTGTATGTGGAAGAAGGTGCTCAAACTATTATTACATATGACGAAGTAAATGCAGCCCAACAAGCATGGTGTGACGCTTTGGTAAAAATAGGAAAATTGAAAGAAGACGGAGGCGATTACAGATCCTTTGCAAGTGATGTACTTTCTTCTGCTTACAATTACGACAATGGTAAGGTATTTTTCAAACCAACATTGGCCTATGGCGACAAAACTTTTAGAAACGATAAAAAGGGAGCCTTAGCATATTTTATAGGTGGCGACCCTGATTATCCAAGTGATCAAGGTTTTGCATTGACACCTTGGGTTAAAGCGCGATACGACAATGCAGGTGACCAAAACGAAGGCATCCAAATTTATGGTTCTGTAGCTATTACAATGGGCAATGTATGGGTTACAGGAAAAGACGGAAAAGAGGTCATGGTTGATAAAACCTGGGTTTTCAAGAAAGGTAAAGATGGAAAACTGAGAATTATCGTTCACAAATCGGCACTTCCGTTTGATCCAGGTAAATAGAGATTAAATAAGGCTATAAAAGATTATAGCCTTATTTAATTTAATCGTCTTATGTTGTAAATTAAATAAAATCATGATAAAATACTTAGGTATGCTTTTTTGGCTTTTCACACTTATAGTGCAAAATGTCAAAAGCACAAACACCAATTGATTCAGCAATACTTAACAAAGAATTTAGTAGTTTAGATGAAGCTCTTAAAAATCCTGAGAATGTTTTTAGACTAAATTTGAGTAATCAAAATATTCAATTGGCAGACTTATTTGGTCAAAGTTTCATAATCTGCAATATTTGAGTTTAAAAAACGATCATTTAAAACAAATACCAGAAGGTATAGGCGAACTTAAAAATCTTAAAGTTCTTGATTTAAGTGGTAATGATTTTAAAGTATTACCTACTAACTTTATCGGATTAGCAAATCTGGAAGAGTTGTATTTAAATGATGATAAGTATCTTCAATTGGACAAAAACATATCTATTTTAAGTAATTTGCCTAATCTTAAATCGCTTCACATTGAAAATGATGGTTTAAAGAAGTTACCTAAGAATATTCTTCAACTGAATAATTTGGAATCATTGTACCTTAATCATAATAAATTTAGACAAGTGCCTGTAGAAATTCTGAGTTTAAATAACCTGAAATATTTGGACTTGCACGATAACAAGGGTCAGGCTTCCGAATCAATTTATTCGAGAGCGAGGATTTGGACCAAAAGTTAGATTTTGAAGTGATGTAGTATTTATGGGTGAAATCAAAAGTAATTGCGGCTATTCTTTTGTCTGGTTTTCAAAAAGCTCAATTGCCCAGAAATGTTTGTTTAATAGAAGTAACAATAGGTGCTATATACTTTCATCACGAGTAAATTCGGATACACCCTTTTGAGAAGGGGAATGTAGGGGTAACACGAAGGTCGATAAACTCAATGTTTATGTACGATTTATATCTATCAATGATTATGAGGGATGCCCGTTAAATAATATGAATATCTTACTGCACTTGCGTGTGGCTTTAGAGCGCTTATGAAGCACCTAACTATATGGAGTAAGTGCACCGAAAAGGTTTTAACAAGTATTAATTGCTTACTAATCAACTCCTTGTTACTTTGTGAAAGCATTATCCTAATTGTGTAATACAGAGAAAATCAACTAATCAACAAATCTTCAGGGAAAGCATTGAGCATTCAAGTTAGCGAAACTATAATGCTATTGGCTTGCTAGTTTTTTTTTTTTTTTCCGGTTTTTGGTTGGCCGGGTTTTTCTTTTTCGGGGGGCCCCGGGTTGGTTTCCCCCCTGTTCCCTCGGGTTTGGCGTTTCCCCCCGGGCCCCTTTTCCGGGGGCTGCCGCCCCCCCCCCCCGCTTCCCCCGCGCCCTTTTCCTCCTCTATCATTTAATATTTTATATTTAGATCAGATATCAATAATATTCTAAAAAGACTAAGTTGGAAGGAAGTAGAAGAGGAAAGGCAAAAACATAAAGAGCTTATTTCATAGAGAGTAGTATTGTTAACATTAATGATGGTGTATTTTTCTATACATACACTATCTGCACAGAATTTCGAACTTGGTAGTTGGAACATTCTGAATTTGAAATATAATCATGACGAAAAGTGGAGCGTATTTGGCGAAGCACAATTGCGTTCACTAAAATTTTACAGCAACTTTCACTATTACGAATATAAGGGCGGTATGAACTACAAAGTTCACAAAAGCGTTATGCTGACTTTGGGGGCAGGTAGTTACCAAACCTATAGAGAAGGAGGAAATTTTGTTTTGCCAAAAAATAATGATGAATTTAGACTTTGGCCTCAGATTATACTTTTCAATCAATCGGTAAGTTGAAAATAGAACAGCGTTATCGTGCAGAGTTTAGATTTACAAGTTTTGGGTACCGCAATCGTTTTCGATACAGACTTGGTGTTTCTTACCCTTTTGGAAAAGAAGTCAATGGATACAAGCCTTTCAAATGAGTGCAAGTAATGAAATATTTTTTACCGACAAGGAACCTTATTTTGAACGAAACAGAATGTTACTTGCATTTAACTACAAACCATCAAAAGCATCAACTATACAAATTGGTTATTTGCATCAGTTCGACTACAAAATAAATGATGAGACAGGTCGTGACTTTTTTCTAATAGGTTATTTTATAGAATTGTCCCGAAAGACAGCACCAATCACTTCTATGGACACCGACATCAAAGACAATTAAATGAAATGAACGACAAGACAAGTTGATAATATCCTATGTTTAACCAGAACGTAAGCACCTAAAGCCGGTTTGACAAAAGTGGCGGTTCAGTACTCCGTCTCGGCTCAGCCGAGAGGGTTAATCAAACATTCGTTCTCCGCATCAAGATTAGTGGTAAAAAATCGCGACCTTCGCTAAGCCCGAAGCCTTTGTGGCTTGAATCGATCCCCAAAAGAAACATGAACTGTCGAATGTTCTTTTACTGATGGAAGAACGGAATAGGAATTTATTCCGGGGGCATTCCAGTGACGACCTTCCGGGAAAGTTGCCAAAACACCACATGATGCTGTGTTCGGAAACGAGGCGGTGGTGAGTGATGTGGAAAAGTATGGACCAGGATCTATACATTTACGACTTGAATGAGCTGAACGAATGTGAACCCATGATTAAGCCCCAAACAGCCCCCGCAAGTAATACATCACAGGTTGTGTAAAGGGAGGGGGTAATGCACAGTGCTGCGGGAACGTTCAGGTATAACTCGCCTGTATGACCACACTATGTGAATAATTGAAAAATGAAATTTCTGCGCAACAACTGGTTTGACTTAGGTGCTGTCCTGGCAGTTATTGTGCTTGTTTATGTATTCTTCAGCCACCATGTTGCGACAGATTATCAAATCCTGATGTGGCTAAGCTTGGTATCACTGTTTTTACACCAGTTGGAGGAGTATCGGATCGTGGGACTTTTCCGGGGATGATTAACCCTTGATGTTTAAGAGCAAGATGCCTGACCGGTATCCATTGAACACCAATTCAGCATTCTATGTCAATGTAGTGGTGGGCTGGACATCCCATTTTTTGGCGGCTGTGTTGGCTGAAAAGGCCATTTGGCTGGGGATCGCAACCATGGTGGTTTCAGTGGGCAATGCATTGGCTCATACTTTTTGTTCAATATAAAAGGCAAGACACTATACAACCCAGGCATGGCGACCAGTTGGTTGTTTTTTGCACCGGGGGCTTATTTTTTTATTTCAATAGTGTACACCCAACACCTGGCGACGAATACGGATTATGTTATCGGTATTGGGCTCGGATTGGTCATGAATATTGTTGGCGTATTTAAACTTATTCAATGGCTGGCGGATGAGCATACCAGCTATATTTTTAGTGAGAGGCATATGTTACCACAAGGCCGGAGGAAAGGAAATGCGTAAAGTGTAGGATCGAATCTGCGTAAATATTTTTTAAAATACATCAGCGTTATTCTTGTCATTAAGCCGAAACGACACCCCCAGAATCCGGTCGTGTGAGGGAGCCAAAAAGACCACTCCAAGATGTTGTTTCAGTTACCTCAACTCCACAGTTGTTGAGCTACAGCAGGAGATTGAATATAGTGGATTGAAATACAACACAAGTGTTTAGCGCTGACCAGGCAACCATACACCTTGCTTGCGATGTAACGCAGTAAAAATCATGTTTCTTTCAACGTAAACATCCACATCCCCAATTTTCTCCAAGTGCCACCCAACCATTGCCATCAATTTCTCGTATACGTAATTAGTGTTTCCAAAACCATTACCCTATGCGTTCATTCCTGCTCCAGGCCCTCTTCCTCTCTATGCCCACCGGGCAATCGCTCAATTGGAAGACGGATCTTTCGCCCCCGATTTCGAGTTGCAGGATTTGAATGGCAACACCTGGCACCTGTATGAACTGCTGGAATCGGGGAAACATGTCATCCTTGATTTTTCTGCCACCTGGTGCGCTCCGTGTTGGTGGTACCATGAGACAGGACTGCTCAATGAAGTCTATACCTCTATGGACCAGAAGGTACGGACGAATTGATGATCTTCATGATAGGAAGGCGATGACAATACCAATGTTGCATGTCTGTACGATTTGCCAGATTGCTCCTATACTACCGAGGAGACTGGACGGCCGGAACATTATATCCGATCATCAACGATGACTACATCGCCGATGCATACGAAATAGAAGGTTGGCCTACCCAGTTCCATATCTGTCACTACAAACTGATCCAAAATACCAACCAACCAAATCTTGAAACGATCGACTACGTCCTACACAGTTGTGCTGAACCTGTCGGAGAGCATAATGCTTCTATTGAAGCTTTACCAGTTATGCAGGTGATTTTTGCCATTCCATTTCAACTAAACCTTCTATAAAAGTTACAAACCAGGGTCATCAAACGATAGCGCATGCGACGGCAGAATGCTTTATAAACGGAGAACTGCGATCGACGACGTCATGGGAAGGCCATGTCATTCCATTTGACACTTTCTTCCTTTCGTTTCCAGAGATCACGATTGACGAAGATGCCACGGTCCTGGTACGCATCAACAGCGTGAATGGAATCATAGATGACCACATGACAAATAATGGTGTTTCACGCAGTTTACGCCAACCCCTTCCATGACGGAAAACAGGCTGCGACTTGAATTGAAAACAAATTCTTTACCTGATGGTGTCTATTGGCAGGTAACCAATAGTGACAGTACTATCCTGTATAAAGGAGGCAACGCAACCGTCATTGGCAAGGAAGACGATGGCGGCACCTACACGGGCAGTAATACTGTCTACACTATTTGGATTCCTTTGCCGGGGGATGGATGCTATTCCTTTTCGGTGTATGATAAGAATGGCGTTAATGCAGGCCTTGATTATTTCACTATCACTGGTCCTTCAGGTGAAGTGCTGGCGCATGACGGATACGTCTCGTTTTACGCACGCGAACTGTTTAATATCCAACAGGCCAACCATCCCATAGCTAACAATGGTGCTATCAACAAAGTATATGGATTGCCTGCAGCGTTTTGCAGTCAACAGGCGTATTCATTTTCCATTGACTTGCTCAACCTGGGCGAAGCCAATATCACGCAGGCGGAAATAGAAATATTGGAGAACAATCAACTGGTGGCCTCTGTACCATGGTCTGGTGACATCCATCCCGGAGAGCAAGCCAATATTGCATTTCCTGCCCTTACGTTCGATACGGGTAAAGATATAGTCATCCGGATCGTATCTGTCAATGGATCGACCGATGCGTATGCATATCAAAATGAACTGACCATTGATCTGCCACAACATTTGTCCAATGATGATGTGATCTCGATGAAGATCAAACTTGATCCCTGGGGCTATGAGAATTATTGGCAACTGACTAATTCCGCAGGCGATGTTGTGTATTCTGGTGGCAATACAAAGGTAGGTCCTGATGGTGGCGGTTTGAAGAATGCCCTTTCCACCGATCCGGGGGCGTATGCACCTGGTACTTTGGTGAAAGTTGACTTTCAATTACCGGATCTCCATGATTGCTATTCCTTTTACTCGTTGATAGCTATGGCAATGGCCTGTATTCAGGATCGTATGTTACGTTTACAGAAAAAGCGACAGGAAGCTGATTTACAATAAAGACTTTACCTATTATGCCCTTTTGACGAAGAAGAAGTGCTGATCGAAGTTGATCCGGCAACAGTTTCCATCCAACCGATATCCGCTCTCGAAGAACTTCTGGTGTATCCCAATCCGGTGGATGGTGCATTACATGTGAGCTTTGAAGCAAAAAGCACGATGCCTCTTGCATTATCTGTTATCAATAGCATGGGTGAAACGGTCTTCATCATTCCTGAAGTAATCTTTTGCAGGGGCAGTCAATTATACGATAGATCTCCTGATGTTTCTGCCGGAGTTTATGCATTGCAAGTGGTCAGTGGAAATGAGTTTTGGACCCGGAAGGTGGTGGTGACGCATTAACTGACAAAAGCCCGTAATGACCTGGTCCCTGAGCCTGCTCGAATATTTAAAGCTAATTTTCGCAGAATAGATCTTCAATACACAGTGCACTAACCTGGTCCCTGAGCCTGTCGAAGGGGATAAAAGCCCTCCTCTTCACGCCGCCCTCTTCGCGTGCGAAGAGGTGGCGTCAAGAGAAAGGTTCGCTGTGTTCCCTTCGGCAAGCTCAGGGACCAGGAAATCAGCGTTAATTATTTTAAAATTCGTTAGCGTAATCCTTGTGATTAAGTCGAAAAATCAATTTCAATATGTCGTTTCGGCTACCTGGCTCCGCGGTTGTTGAGCTGTAGCAAGAGGTTGAGCTGAAGGTCGAAACACAGCACAAGTCCGTTCTCAACGACTGGAATTTTGCATGGAGCACAGATTCTATGAAAATAGATACAATGAATCAATGAAAACGTTGAGCGAAGCCGAGTCGTCGAGCGTGAAGTTTTTCGAATGGCTTTCCCTAGGCGAGATGCTATTTACTTTGAATCTTTTTGCTATCTTGAAGATGAAAATTTGAACGCCCCGGCATAAAGTCCGGTCGTTGCATGCAGCATACTATTCCCTTGAAATGAAACTTGCAATCACCATCTTATTATCGATTTTATTGGTTCGACTTATATTTCGGAAGATGATTGACTTGCCACGTTTTAAGGGCAAATCCATCATTGCTGATTCAAATATTGAAAACCTGATGCCTGAAGATAAGTTTTGGGAGCTGGTGAGTAACAGTAAGAGGAATAGCAAAGGAAACTACTATGTCCAATGTCAATTGCTGAGAGAGCAACTCGAAGCACTGCCTTCAAAAGAAATAATTTCATTTAATAGAACATTTATTGCCTTAATGGCCGGCTCATACTCGTTTAGGTTATGGGAGGCGGCATATGCATTGAATGGAGGTTGTTCTGATGATTGTTTCGAATATTTCAGGTCCTGGCTGATTGCACAAGGACGTAACAAATTTATTGGACAAATAGATACCCAAGAATCTTATTTCTGGTCGGGTGAAGGAATTCATTGAAAATTATGAGGGTTATGCTTATTGCGCTTACGAAGCATACCAAAATAGACCGACAGGAATTGGAGTACCCGCGAGACATAGAATACCCTAACCCCGGATCAGCATTCTAGGCATCCATATTACTTTACTCCCTGAATTGGCCTTATTGGCCTGGTAAGAATGTCTTCAACAGTAGATATCCGGCATCAAAGGTAATTGCATAGACAATGAATATTTCACCTTTGAGAATCATGTTCCAGTACAAAAATCTGCTTTCGTCATCGTGCTCGCGGATAACCACTGATGTTTATAAACAATGCCTATGCAAAGTCAGCGACATTTATTTCAGCTTCCTGCTGATGTTCATTATTTCAACGGCGCCTACATGTCGCCGTTGCTCCGGTCCGTGGAAGAAGCAGGCATACAGGGCATGATTCGCAAGCGCAATCCCACACAAATCACAGCAGCTGATTTTTTTGAGGAGGCGGAGGAGGTGAAGCATTTGTTTGGCCGGTTGATCCATGGCCAGCCTGAACAAGTGGCCATCATTCCTTCTGTTTCGTATGGACTGGAATCGGCGGTGCGCAATTTGCCGACAACCAATGGCAGTAAGGCTATTGTCGTAGCAGATGATTTTCCGAGTGATTATTATACTATCAGCCGATGGTGCGCTACCCATCGAAAGCAACTCATCGTAATCCATCCGCCACAGACGAGAGAAGGGCGAGGCAAACTATGGAACCAACGCATCCTCGAAGCGATTGATGCCGATACTGCTGTAGTAATTATGTCCTCTATCCACTGGACGGATGGTACAGCTTTTAACCTGAAAGAGATCGGACAGCAGTGCAGGGCGATGAATGCAAAATTGATTGTTGATGGCACACAATCTGTAGGCGCGCGACCGATAGATGTGGAGGCATTCAAAATTGATGCATTGGTGTGTGCTGGGTACAAATGGCTCCTGGGTCCGTATGCCATAGGAGCTGCGTGGTACCATGAGGATTTTAATGATGGACAGCCGATAGAAGAGGCTTGGGTCAATCGTGACAATGCGCGGGACTTTACTTCGCTCACGCAATATTCGGCTGGGTATACACCCGGTGCCGGCCGTTACAATGTGGGTGAGTACGGCAATTTTATATTACTTCCGATGTTTCGAGCCGCTTTGAAGCAGGTGCTCGAATGGCAGGTGGAGTCGATTGAACAGTATTGCCTGGGGATGTCCAATGCACTTGCAGCGCACTTGATATCTATGGGCTTTTGGGTGGAAGATGAAGGGGCACGATCCGCGCATATGTTTGGGGCGCTCTTGCCTCCGGGCAGGGATGTCGCCTCCTTTTTTGAACGATTAAAAAAGCATAACATCTTCGTATCCCGTCGTGGAGAGGCTGTTCGGATTTCTACTCATTTATATATTGAGGAAAAGGATGTGGAGTTGTTTAGAGAGGTATTGATGGAGTGATATGTCCCATTCTCTTTGAAAGCAACCAGGATCAAATTTGCGTTAATCCTTTTAAAATTCATCAGCGTAATCAGCGTTCCAAAAGGTGAGGATACGACTCCAATGCGTAACCCGATAATCCATTATATTTAAGATTCTTTTCAAACAAAATATCCCATGCAGTCATTTCTCAAAATTGCCTTTTATCAAATACTCTTTCTTGCACCACTAGGATCTATAACCGCCCAGGTCGCAGAAAAAGCAGTTCCCATTTTTGAAAACGGAGAAGCCCAGATCGTTCCCGCTTTTGAAGATCCTGCCAAATGGATCAGACATGATCTTTGGGTCGAAACCACCTTTGATACAGATGGAGACGGGAAACCGGATAGAATGCACGTGGCCGTGACCAGGCCTCAACAAACAGACACGGAAGGACTTAAATTACCCATCGTGTATGGTACCAGTCCATACTTTGCCGGCGTGGCAGAGGATGTGGATGGTTTGTTTTGGGATGTCAAACATGAACTCGGAGAAACGACACACGAGCGTGTACATCCAGAGGTCATACGAACAGGTGAAAGACCAGTCATTTCAAATGCGCACACGAAGACATGGGTACCACGAGGATACATTGTCGTTCATTCTTCTTCGCCAGGCACAGGTCTTTCGCAAGGAGCACCTACAGTAGGAGGTGACAATGAATCGCTGGCCCCTAAAGCTGTCATTGACTGGTTGTGCGGACGTATACCAGGTTATACTACACCCGATGGATTTGAAAAAGTAGAGGCCTATTGGTCCACGGGGAAAGTAGGAATGACAGGCACCTCATATGAAGGTACGCTCCCTCTGGCTGCAGCTACCACTGGCGTGGAGGGCTTGAAGCCATTATACCTGTTGCTCCAAATACCTCCTATTATCACTATTACAGATCAAATGGATTAGTACGTTCACCCGGAGGATATCTGGGAGAGGATATCGATGTGCTCTACGATTTTATCCATAGTGGAGATGAATCAAAACGCGCGTATAATAATGCAACGGTGCGTGACACAGAAATGAAGAACGGGATGGACAGGATCACGGGTGACTACAATGATTTCTGGGCAGGACGTGATTACCTGAATGATATGAAACCCATGAAAGCCGCCATGTTGATGTCACATGGCTTTAATGATTGGAATGTCATGCCTGAACATAGCTATCGCATATATGAAGCTGCAAAGGCTAAAGGCCTGCCTGTGCAAATCTACTATCACCAAAATGGACATGGTGGCCCGCCTCCAATGACTATGATGAACAGATGGTTCACGCATTATTTACACGGCGTAGATAATGGAGTCGAAAAGGACCCCCGTGCATGGATCGTGCGCGAGAATGACAAACCAGAAAATCCAACCCCCTACAAGGATTATCCGAACCCTGATGCATCGATGGTTAAATTCTATATTGAGCCAGGCGCTCCTGAACATGGAAGCCTGCGTACAGAAAAGCAGAAGAAAAAAGGAACCGAAAAGCTGGTTGACAATTATTCTTTTAACGGAGCAGCATTAGCACAAGCTGAAATTACCAATCACCGGTTGATGTATGTTACACCGGTATTAACGAAAGATCTACATATCTCCGGCACCCCAAAAATTACGGTTACCCTCGCGAGCAGTAAGCCAGCAGCCAATCTTTCAGTATGGTTAGTGTCGTTGCCCTGGACCGAAGGCAGACAAGCAAAGATTACTGATAACATCATCACCCGTGGCTGGGCCGATCCTCAAAACCATAGTTCGATCACCAAAGGCGAACCTTTAGTACCTGGAAAATTCTATACCGTCACCTTTGACCTTATGCCTGATGATCAGATCATTCCCATGGGAGAGCAAATCGGGTTGATGATCTTTTCGAGTGATAAAGAATTGGGGGTCATTCGTTGCGCTCCTACTACAATAAAAAAATCGGATAAGAGCGTTGAAAGGCACCCAGTATTTGGTAAGGATAGAATGTCAATATCCGAACATTCAAAAACCGCAATGCTTCGACTGCCTCACTCACATTCTCGTGCGCCCGCTCAGCACGACGGTTTGGCTTGCCGCAATGAACATATGGGAAAACGCAATAGGTAAGCCCTGATATTCAGTAGGGATTACCTATATTTGGTGACGACAATACAAATGTTATCAGCAACCTCAAAAAAAATATAATAGTTTAATCAGCGTTTTTAAAATATAATGAAAAGAATAATTTATATCCTCGCCTGGTTGTTGCTATGTAACTTATCCAATGCCCAAAAACAAACCTTCTTAACTTCTGACAGTGTTTCATTATTTATTAATGTAAAAGGAAAAGGCACACCTTGCCTATATATACACGGAGGTCCCGGTTCCGGAAGCTACTGGATGGAAAAGTTTTCTGGAGACATTCTGGAAGAACGCTTTCAGATAATTTATCTTGACTTAAGAGGCGTTTGTCGATCTAGCAGTCCATCAGATGGTAATTACACCATGGAACGTATGTTGCAAGATTTTGAAGAAATCAGAAACCATTTAGGAATTCATAATTGGATTATAATGGGACATTCCTTCTCAGGAACAATGGTAACCGAATATGCATACCGACATCCAGATGTTATAAGTGCCATTCTGATGTTTAATTGCTCTTTATATTTGAATGAAAGCATTACCCAGAGCTGGATACCAAAAGCAACCGAACTATTAGGACTTCAAGCTGAGACCTTTTACAAAAGTGATACTATCCCTGTGAATGATAAATTACAACGACTATTTTCTTTACTTAATGAAAATGATATAATGTGGAAATTGGCCTATTCCACCAAAGAAAATGAAAGAATAATGAACGAAAGTTTTAGTGAAATTCCGAATTGGAATCATGACTTTGCCGGTATTGGAATGAGCCATCCTGATTACCAAAAAAACTTCAAGACACATACTAATGCCATTAAAACGCCTGTATTATTTTTTTATGGTAAATACGATTGGACAATTGGTCCGAAACATTATAAAGGCGTTAATTTTCCCAATATGTATCTCTGGAAAAGCAAAGGCGGACATATGCCTTTTATGGAAAATAAAAAAGATGTAGAAAAATCCCTTGATAGATTTTCTAAAAAAATTCAAAGAATAAGGGTATGAAAAATTGCTTTTTCATACCCTTCATAGCAGCATGTGAAAACAATACTATTTGGAATTATCAAGCTTAAATACCACCAAGAACACAACAATTATAAAGCCACAATTAAGCTTTGGTTTTAAAATTATTGGACACCGGGCTGAAATGAAAGATTAAACAAAACTTCGAAAGGCTTCGTAAATTTGTTGGTGCTGATTTATAAGAAACGGGGTCTGCCGATAGCATTGGATGCTCATAAGCAGGGCTATCTACATTGAAAATGAAAACGTAAATTTGAAAGATAAGTAACTGGGCACAGTTTGGCAGATATGAATCCCGCCGACGTAAGGCCCCGATCGTTACCGTAAATAAGTAATTTTAATAATAAAACCTGAACCAAATGGCTTTACCCAAAATACCCGCCGTCACCATTTCAGCCCTTCTTGTATTCTTCCTTTTACCCGTCACGGCCGGCGCCCAGTACTTCGGCGCACGCTATGTCTCCGAAAAGGAAGGGAGCAGATTTGTATATTATTGTCTTCGGACGGATGAGGGCAAGATCTACCAGCGTTTTGAGGATTGGGTCCAAAAGGCAAAGGAAGAAAAGGGCTATTCGGTGTTGACCATGGACAGCATGATTCAAATCATTGCTTTCGATCCGGAAACAAGAACCAGCTTACATTTAAATTATATTTTTGGACACAGAAATGTAGTCGGTATATATGAAGATTCCATTCAGTTTTATGTTAATGGAGTGGATAGCACGCAGATTCGACCCATTTCCATGGATAGCGTGGAAATTATGTGGCTTTCTGATACGGATTCAGATTTCCTGGGAAAGGGTTCCCGATATCCTGTACACCAGACCATTGTATTGAACGATACGAGCCTTCCCGCTATTCACCCCATTAACATCAAGTGTCCGGAGATCAGGCACCTGCCTTCGGCAATAATCACCGGAAATACTACCTGGCGCCTGGATGACGTGTTCTACGACAAGGACCGGATCGATGGAATGCTCTCTGTCCTCTACCGGGATGACTTCCATCCTTCCACCGAGGCTGATTTTAACAAGATGCTAGCGATGAGTGGCATGAACAAACAAGAGTGGTGGGCATATATCCGGAAGATGGCTGAAGAAAAGGAGCAAAAAAAGTAAGGGCAGTTGAAATTCCATTTATTCAGCATGGCTTAACGCAATCTGCATACCTGTGCGCACCAATACGCGTCAGATGCATCTTGTCCTGGTTACTTATCCAATCAGGGAAAGATTTATCAGGAAAGCACAAATAATGATGATTCTATATCCAGTGCTCCTCCGATAACATTGGCTTCACACCATGGCGGATATGACTAAATCTCTTGCCTTCTACCTTAATAAAGATTATGCTATCTTGAAGTTGATAACCAGGAGCGCCACCTCGTAAAACTCTGGTCGATATACACAATTGAATGGAACAAACTCAAAACGAACAGATACCAAAAGGACCATGCGCGACACCTTTCGCACAGACATATTTTCACGGGACAAAGGCAGGTCTGAAAGTTGGCGACTTCATTGAAGTTGGAAACAACTCACACTATGGACAAAGGAAAAATGCGAAATACATTTTCCTGACAGCGACACTTGATGCTGCCATTTGGGGAGCAGAACTTGCTGTTGGTGAAGGACGAGAAAGGATTTATTTAGTAGAGCCAACCGGACCCATTGAAGATGACCCTGACCTGACGGACAAGAAGTTTCCAGGTAATCCGACAAAATCGTACCGTTCGACCCAGCCCTTTAAAGTTGTAGGAGAAATTTCTGTTTGGCAGGGACACCCTGCCGGGCAAGTGATGGCAATGAAAGACGCATTGGCAAAACTTAAAGAACAAAGAATTAACTCTCTTAATGACTAAACTCATTGGAGAAGTGGTTCAGTTTGGGGACGTGCCACCACCATCGGGTAGCTTAGGCGTTACCTGCATCCCTAAATCCCGATGAAAGATAGTACCTACCCAGACATGTTGCCCATATCCCAATTTTGTTCCAAACAACTGGACCAAATAGGGGATAATTTGTACTTTGGGCATCTCCTTTATGAAGATGCTATTGCTATATAGTTTTCTACGTTCAACTGTATGCGCTTTCGCGCAGCAGGAATATACCTTCAGCAATTGCACCTTGGTTCAGGGACTGTCATCCGGCACTATCCGGCTTCCTTATAAGGATACAACTAGATACATATGGCATACGGGTGAAGAAGGTGTTTCCCGGTTTGATGGGTATACCTTAAATAATAGAGACCTATATAAATAAACAGTTTATGAAAAAAATACTTTCCCTGGTTTCCATATTGTTCGCCTTTCAGAACTATTCATTTTCGCAAGACCAAAACCTTATTGACTCTTTAGAAACCCAACTCAAAAATCACAACCAGAATAAAACAGAGATAGAAATAAATTCTCCATCGCTGTATGACACTACTGCCGCAAAACTTTTATGTCGTCTCTCCTTTGAATACAGAGGCAATAACCCTGACAAGGCAATGGAGTATGCTCATCAAAGCCTTGCTTTATCTGAACAGATCGGTTATAAAAAAGGAATGCTCATTGCGTATTCCCATATGGGGATCATTTCAGCAATGACAGGAGATAATTTGCCTGCTCTGGAGTACAATAAGAAAGTATTGGACATAGGATTGGAAATTAATGACAAAAAGGGCATGGCACATGCGTACAACACTATCGGCATTATTTATTACAACCAAAGTAATTATCCCGAAGCCCTGAAGAATTATCTCGCCAGCTTAAAAATTAAGGAAGAAATCGGGGACAAACCTGGCATCGCCAATGCGTACGGCAACCTCGGAAATATTTATTCCAGTCAAGGCAATTATCCCGAAGCACTGAAGAGTTATACTGCCAGCTTAAAAATGCACGAAGAAATCAATGATAAATATGGCATAGGTGATAATTATAACAACATCGGAGCTACATATCATGACCTGCACAATTATCCGGAAGCATTGAAGCATTATTTTCTTGCCTTACATATAAAACAAGAAATCAGGGATGTAAGAGGAATCGCAGATGCCTATCACGCCATCGGAAAGAGTTATCTATCGGAAGGCAATTATCCTGAAGCTTTGCAGAATCAGTTCGCTGCTTTAAAAGTACAGGAAGAAATCGATGACCAATACAGCATCGCTTTTACGTGCATTGCCATCGGAGATAGTTATTTCGGGCAAAGGAAATACACTGATGCTTACGCCTATTATAATAAAGCATTGTTCATGGCAAAAGAGCTTGGGGGATTGGATTTAATCAAGTCCTCCTATAGTGGCCTTGCCATAGTGGACAGTGCACGGGGCAACTTTATGAAATCATTGGAGCATTATAAACTCTACATCACTTACCGCGACAGCACTACCAATACTGAAAACACTGAGAAAATGGTTGCGCTGCAAATGAATTACGATTTCGGCAAGAAGCAGGATTCGCTCAATGTGGTGCAGGCCAAAAAGGATCTTGCTACGCAAAAGGAATTGAATAAACAAATACTCGTTCGCAATGGATTTATAGGCGGCACTATTCTGTTTTTGTTGCTTGCAAGCGCTGTCATCCGGTTCTACATTGACAGGATGCAGCGCAACCGGAAGAAGCAAATGGAAGCCGTAAGGGCACGCATCAGCCGCGATTTGCATGACGATATGGGATCCACCTTGCAGAGCATTTCCGTCATGAGCGAGATTGCCCGCATCAAATCAACATCGGACAGCAGTCAGGAATCCATCCCGTTTCTCGAAAAAATAGGAAGTGCTTCACGCGAGATGGTGGATAAAATGAATGATATCGTGTGGGCCGTTAATCCGCAGAATGACGATTTCGAAAACATCATACTTCACATGCGTGCATACGGTGGTGAACTGCTTGCCGGAAAGGATATAGCCCTGCATTTCAAGGCGGATAGTGGATTAAATAGCATCTCGCTTTCGATGGAAAAGCGGAGATCATTTTTCCTGATGTATAAGGAAGCATTAAACAATGCATTCAAATACTCCGGCGCCCAAAATGTGAACGTGGACATCTCCAGGACCAACCATACCTTATCATTAGTGGTGGAAGACGATGGCGTAGGATTCAATATGAATGAAGACCGTTTAAAAACAGGGGGCAACGGATTGAAAAACATGAAGACCCGGGCCGCTGAAATGAATGGGATCATTTCAATTACCTCAGCACCTGGACAGGGAACAAGGGTGAGCCTCACGGTGAACCTCAAATAACGAACACTTGGGAAAATGCTGAAAGAAACTGATATATAGGGCACCTCAAGTAAACTAATTTGGAAAAATGAACTACTTTGATTGTCAACGTATTTTGCAAATTTTAACCTCAACAATGTTAGTTATTCGAAGCGCCCTAAACAAAAACAAATAAATAAGAAGCATAAAGCAGTAGGATATGAAAAAAATACTTTCCCTGGTTTCCATAATGTTCGCATTCCAGAACTTTTCCTTTTCGCAAAACCAAATCTTCATTGATTCGCTCAAAACCCAACTCAAATACTTTAACGCAAAAAAGGCAGAGTTGGACGTAAAATCTCCATCGCTGTACGACACTACAGCCGCAGACATTTTATCTGAACTCTCTGCTGAATATTGGCACAGTAATCCTGATACAGCCCTGTATTACGCCAATCAGTCCCTGACGCTATCGGAACAAATAGGGGATGCAACGGGAATAGGCAAGGCTTATAACAGTATGGCGGTCACTTATTTTGTGAAATCAGATTACTTATCTGCTTTAGAATTTTATAAAAAAGCATTGAAGAAAACTGAAGAAAGCGGAAACAAAATGAATACTGCGGCCACGTTTAACAACCTCGGAGTTGTTTATCAATACATGGGCAATTACCCCGAAGCACTGCAAAGTTATTTTGCGTGTTTAAAAACATTTGAAGAAATAGGAGATAAAAATAGCATTGCAACTATCTATACCAACATCGGACTTGTGTATACAAAACAAGAAAATTTCCCGGAAGCACTAAAAAATCAGATGGCTGCTGTAAAAATATTTGAAGAAACCGGGAATAAAAAGGGAATGGTAAGCGCGTATAACAATATCGGAATGGCTTATACGGATCAAGGCATTTACCTTGACAAGGCGTTGGAAAATTATTTTGCCTCTGTGAAATTATGCGAAGAGCTGGGAGATAAGAATAACCTTGCCAATGCTTATGGCAACATTGGACTTGTGTACAGAAAGCAAGGCAAGTACTCCGAGGCGATGAAATATTATTCTTCCTCCCTGAAATTAAGGGAAGAAATTGGAAGTAAAGATGGCCTTGTGATTTGCTGTATAGGTATTGGCCTCGTCAAATTAAAAACGCTTGAACCAAAGGAAGGGAAGGACTGGCTTCTAAAAGGAATGCGGATAGCTAAAGAAATTGAAGCGGTACCCCATATAAAAGATATTTATTCACTTTTAGCTAAAGCTGACAGCACGCTTGGAAATTTCAAAGGCGCTTATGAAAATTATAAATCATATATCTTCTACCGCGACAGCATTGAGAGTAGGGAACACACCAAGAAAACAGTGGCGCTGCAAATGAATTACGATTTCAGCAAGAAGCAGGATTCCCTCAATTTGGTGCAGGCCAAAAAGGATCTTGCTGCGCAAAAGGAATTGAATAAACAAATACTCGTTCGCAACGGATTTATAGGCGGCACTATTCTGTTTTTGTTGCTTGCAGGCGCTGTCATCCGATTCTACATGGACAGGATGCAACGCAACCGGAAGAAGCAGATGGAAGCCGTAAGGGCACGCATCAGCCGCGATTTGCATGATGATATGGGCAGCACCCTGCAGAGTATTTCTGTCATGAGTGAGATTGTACGTATGAAATCAACATCGGACAGCAGTCAGGAATCTATCCCGATTCTCGAAAAAATAGGAAGTGCTTCGCGCGAGATGGTGGATAAAATGAATGATATCGTATGGGCCGTTAGTCCTCAGAATGACGATTTTGAAAATATCATCCTTCATATGCGTGCATACGGTGGTGAAATACTTGCCGGAAAAGATATAACCCTGCATTTCAAATCGGATAGTGGATTAAACAACATAACGCTTTCGATGGAAAAGCGGAAATCATTTTTCCTGGTGTATAAGGAAGCATTAAACAATGCGTTCAAATACTCCGGCGCCCAAAATGTGAACGTAGAAATCTCCAGGACCAATCATACCTTATCATTAGTGGTGGAAGACGATGGCGTAGGATTCAATATGAATGAAGACCGATTAAAAACAGGAGGTAACGGATTGAAAAACATGAAGACCAGAGCCGCTGAAATGAATGGCAGCATTTCAATTACCTCCGCACCCGGTGAAGGAACAAAGGTGAGCCTTACGGTGAATCTGAGTAAATAAATGTGAGTTGTGAGCTGTGAGTTGTGAGTTGTGAGTTGTGAGCTGTGAGTTGTGAGTGGTCAGTGAGTAGTAAGTAGAGATCAGTTAAAATCTGATAGGTCAAAATACTCACAATTGACAACTCACAACTCACAATTAACTACTCAAAACAGGTAGTCCCTTCTCCCAAACATAGTATACTTTTACATCCGTAATATATGATATGAGGATCAAAGTCGCACTTTTTGAAGATAACCCGTTGCTGCGTGACAGCCTGGTCCAGCTTATAAACGCCTCTGAGGGGCTTATATGCACCGGTGCTTTTCCGGATTGTTCTAACCTGATGCGAAAAGTGGAATCAGCCAAACCCGATGTCATCCTCATGGACATTGACCTTCCGGGGATGAATGGCATAGAGGCCGTAGGACAAATCAACCAAACGTATCCTGACATGGTGATTATCATGCAAACGGTCTTTAATGACAATGAACGAATATTTCAGTCCATTACGGCCGGTGCATCAGGTTATCTTTTAAAGAACACTTCGCCTGCGCGCATCCTTGAAGCCATCCGGGAAGCAGCTACCGGGGGAGCGCCTATGACCCCAAGCATTGCACATAAAATCCTCGACGTTTTCCGGAGCAAGAAGCCTGCCTTACCGGCTAAAGAGCAATCACAGCTCAACGAGAGGCAGAAGGAAATTCTTGAATGTATATTCAACGGCATGAGTTATAAGCTCATTGGCGAGAAGCTATTCGTTTCGGTTGACACCGTCCGGTACCATGTCAAAAACATCTATGAAATCCTGCATGTTCATTCGCGCGATGAACTGATTTCAAAAGCTAAGGGAAAATCTCTGTTGAGCTTTTAAGCACCTGCAATAATTTATAAGCACTGACAGTCAGGTAAAGGTTCATCTCTACCGGGGTTGTATGATTATACCGACGGCATCCCTCGAGGATCATCACCTGTCAGGCTATCCTTCCTTAAGAACTACCCATTTCAGGTAGTATGACCGGCTTTAGTTGATGATACCTTTGAAAGAACAAGTATGGATGGAAAAACTCCCTCTGGCTATTGAATCAATTAAAGTGTCATAAGAAAGGGGGAGAGATCACAGCTTGATTAAAATGTAAAACGGCAAATGGCTTATTTTAATGTTTTTATCCCTATCTGGATACTATTTAGCGGACTGGCTATAAAGACTGATGTGCATCAGGATCACATTATTGAACTGCCTGACAAGGAAGGCCCTGCCTCAAGCGGGAACAAAGCTCCATTACTTTCGTGTGATTGCACCATTACTCAATCCGGACAGTCGTTTGCGATATCGGCATTACAGGGAACCCAAACCGCTGTCACCTTTTTCAGCCCTGGAGGTGGCAATCCCAACACCGGTCTTGAAATTCAGGAAGCTCTTATTCTTTTTCTTTATGAGAATGTAAACACAGGCATCATCAGCCTGTTTCTTATACTTGACATCGCCAATGATGGTACAGGGGGATCATTAATGGCTGATGTCACTTGTCTTCCATCTACAGCTTTTGTTTCTGTTTCAGATGAACCAGGGGAGTTTTCCGGAGCGCCCCCTATCATTTCCGGTGACTGGAACTGGGCACCTTGCTGTACAGATGGAGGCGTGATTGAGGATATTGGCTGCAACAATACATATATTAATTTGGACGTGCTGGTGGGCAGTGGAATTGACAGTATAGTTTGGCTTACAGGAGATATTTCTAATCCTGATCAAATACTACTCAGTCTTAACGGAGGAGCGATTACTATCAGTTGCGGTTCAGGGGCAGTATGTTGCCCGCCTTCGTTGGATACTGAAGTTGTTGTGACGGACGCCACGTGCCCTGACACTCCCAATGGCAGTATTGACATTAATCCTCAGGATGGTATCCCGGGATATACTTATGAATGGTCGAATGGCTCATCGGATGAAGATCTGACCGGACTTTTTCCAGGCGTTTATAGTGTGACCGTATTCGATTCACAAGGATGCACCGAGGAACTTGAAATAACCGTTGATATATCCTCCGGTGATCCCCTGGCTCAGGCTGTTGATCTTGAATTGTGCAGTGCGACCACCACCGCATCATTTGATTTGACGATTGTCAATGACATTATCAATCTGGGGACAGGATTTGATGTCCTGTGGTTTCAAAACATCGACCTAACCGGACCTATTTTAAATCCTTCCAATTATGGCACCGGCACAAGCACCGTATACGCTGTCGTGGACAACGGTCCCTGTCTTTCTGAACCAGTACCGGTAGAACTCACTGTTCTCCAGTCTCCGATTGGTACACCAACGACCATGGATATCTGTGAAGAGAGTGAAGAAATGGCCACATTTGATCTGACCTCACTTGATCCAATCGTCAGTGGAGGAAATGGGATAGTGTATTGGTATCTTGATCCTGCGGCGACCAACCTCATTAACAATCCATCTGAATTCCTTTCCGGCTCAACTACTGTCTATGCGGTCGTCGATGATAATATATGCGCCTCTGAACCTGTCGAAATAGAACTGATTGTTAATCTCAAACCGGAAGTCTTTCCAACCAGTTTCAATCTATGTGGTGACGAAAATGATGAAGCTGTATTCGACCTGATTTCTATTGAAGATGACATCAGTGCAGGTAATGGGAGTGTAGATTGGTATCTTGAAATAGAATTGCTGGATCCTATAGTCTTTCCCGGCTCCTTTCTATCTCCTACCGCGATCATTTATGCAGTCGTTTTTGATGGCTTGTGTTATGCTGATCCTATTCCCATTCAATTGATCGTGGATCCAACTCCCGTGGCCATCCCGATTACGATCACGGCTTGTGACGAAGGTTCCGGTATTGGGTTATTTAATCTTTGGGATTATGCTGTGCAGGTCAGTGGGGGTGAAGGAAATGTGGATTGGTATCTTGATGAATTCCTGATTGAGCAGGTGCCTAATCCTTCGGCTTTATTGACAGCCTCCACAGTCATTTTTGCCACAGTGGACAATGATCTTTGTGTATCAGGTTATGTACAAATTCAACTCGATGTCCTACAGAGCCCGGTTGGTAATCCATCGACCATTGAAACCTGCGCCGATTCAACCGGTCAGGGGGTATTCAATCTTACATCTTCAGATTTGGAGATCAGTGGAGGCATTGGTATGGTCCTGTGGTTTGAAGATCCGCTGGGACAAATTTTAATTGCCATGCCGGAAGCTTATGTTTCTAGCGGTGAATTTGTGTATGCACAAATCGTTTTAGGTTCTTGTCTTTCAGATTTTATTCCCATAGAACTCATACTGATCACTTCCGTAACTGCCGATCCGGCGCAACTTCATGCTTGTGATGATGGCACCGGAAATGGTCTATTCAATTTACCCTCTGTTGCGGATTCTGTCAGTGGGGGAAGTGGGCAAGTCAATTGGTATTTTGATTCAATGGGAACAATCCCTATTACCAATCCTTCCAACTTTATAAGTGGGGATAGTATCATATACGCCCAGGTCATGGCCGGTGATTGTGCTTCAGACATTGTTCCTGTGACACTCATGATTATCCCGGCACCCATCGCTATGGATGTTTCTTTGACATTTTGCGGAGACTCCAGTGCACAGGCGATCATTGATCTAACTTCATTAGATACATTGATCAGTGGTCATTCGGGAAGCGTCTCGTGGTTTAGCGATTCGCTTTTGATGATGGGCATCAGCAATACTTTTGCGTTCAGTACTTCGGATACCACACTTTACGCAACTGTAACGGCAGGTACATGTACTTCCCCTGCTGCTGTAGTTTCCATTGTTGTGACTTCCGGATTAATGGCTCAAACCACATCGATTGACTTGTGTATTCCGGCCGGTGATACAATTTCTATCGATCTCACTTTATCTGATGAGATCATCAATGGGGGCATAGGCACAGTGAATTGGTATCTGGATACGCTTGGTATAAACGCCATCTCTTTCCCAAATACTTTTCTCGTTTCTGCCAGTTCGACCGTCTTCGCTGCTGTTTTCAATGCAGGATGTATATCCCCCACAGTACCTGTTGATCTGATTGTTGTACCAACCCCCGTGGCCATGCCCACTAACATAAATAAATGTGGTGATGTAAATAGCATGGTTACCGTAGATCTTACTGAAGTAGATGCCCTCGTCAGCAGCAACACAGGTACAGTCACATGGTATGTTGATCCTACATTGGCCACACTGCTCAACAGTCCTGCTATGTTAGTCACAGGTGATACCACCGTATTTGCAGTTGTTACAAATGTGTTTTGTGCATCATCAGCGGTGCCGGTATCAATTACCGTCGTCGATAGCCTCACGGCTATTCCCCAGATGATTGATATCTGTTTGCTCGACGCGGATACTGCGCTGGTAGATCTCACGATGTATGACTTAATGATCAGTGGTGGCAGTGGCTCAGTTATTTGGTGTAGAGATTCACTTATGCTGGACACGATATTTGATCCAACAGCATTTTCCACAGCAGGAGACACCTTATATGTCGTCATCACCGCAGATGATTGTACTTCCAATATATCCGCTGTAGTCCTGGCAGTAGCAAGTTCCTCCTATCCTATGGCAGCGTGCGCTTTTACTTCCATAGATTCTGTGGCCGTGACATGGCTTGATGTGGCGGATGAGTTTGAACTGACTTACATGATCAATGGGCAATTGGCCGGGTCTCCTATCATGACTATGAACAATGAATTTAATCTTGGTGGATTGGGCCAGGGGGATACACTTTTCATTTCCATCACAGCGAATTATGATTCGATTTGCACCACGCCACTGACCAGTACCATCACTTGTATCACAGACGTATGTCCTGTACAACCGCTTGTACTCAATGGATTGGATTCCGCATATTGTCGTGATGAAAATTTCGTGCTCCTCACTGCAACTCCGACAGGGGGGCTTTTTTCAGGACAGGGTGTATCAGGAGATACATTGTATCCGGGATCCGTGATTGGCGCCGGTACCTCAGTAATGTATAGCTGGGAGGCGCCTTCGTCCGATTGTATTTATGATACGACCGTTCTTGTTTCAATTGCCAATCCGCATAATGCTCCGGTATTGATGTGTGCATCCGATACCACCGATTCGGTTACTTTTTCATGGGACAACAGCTCCTTGACCTATGGCTATTATTATACCATCAATCAGGCCACTCCATCTTCTACTGTTGTCGGCACACAAAATTCACTGTTTGTGGATGGCCTTAATGGAGGGGATGAAGTAACCTTAACGTTATGGGCAGTAGGCGCTCCTCCTTGCGGCAACAGTGATACGATCACAGCAAGTTGTGTTTCAAAAATTTGCCCTCAGGCCACCATCACCATTTCTGATCCAGGTATGTTTTGTTCAGTAGATGATCCTGTCCAATTGGATGCAACGATTGTTGGGTTACCGGGACAACCTACCATTATTTGGACAGGTCCTGGAATAAGTGATCCCTCAGGAATATTTGATCCAATGCTTGCATCCTCCGGAATGAATATTGTTACTGTTGATGTGGAAGATGAAGGATGTCGATATACATCAACTATAAACATTACAGTTCAGGAACAACCTGTCGCAGCATTTACTGTTTCGGGTGAACCTTGTCTTGATCAGCCATTGTTGATGGTATTTGATGGTGTTGCATCAGCTTCTGCCACATTTCAATATGATCTTGCTGGCGCAGCTGTGGTTTCGGGATTGATACCTTTGAGTTTTTCCATTGCCTGGTCGGATACAGGCGCCTATCTCCTGAGTTTGGTTATTGATGATCATGGTTGTGTTTCCGGTGTTTCAAATGAGGCGGTTGTTATAGGCCAACCTTTGCCGGCCCCTGAGATCATTTGTATGGAGGAGGATTACACTTCTGTCGTGGTGGAATGGGAAGATGTGCCGGGGGCTACTTCCTATTTGGCCAGCAGTTCGTCCGGAAATGGTATAGTGTCTGGTAATACATTTACCATTACTAATCTGAAGGATGACACACCTGTAACGATTACGGTTACACCTCTGGGTGGAAATGGATGTGGTTCGCTTTCCTCAACCATAACATGTCATACACTAGCGTATAGCCCACCTTTGGTGTATATCGCCAATGTTTTTTCTCCTGACGCTGATGGCATAAATGATGTGGTGTATATTCAAACGAATGCAGAAGTAACGGATGTCTTATCTTTTAGAATATTTGACCGATGGGGTACGGTGGTTTTTGAAGATTTTAATTTTCTGCCCAATGATCTGCGACATGGCTGGGACGGGGTATTTGATGGGAAAATAATGAACGCTGCGGTGTTCACTTATATTGCTGAAGTGCAGACTACACGTGGGAAGTCATTGCATTTACGTGGTGATATAACATTATTAAGATAATCCTTAAGGGCGCCTCTAATAACCTCATTATTGTAAAAATCCACAATTGAGTGTCAATGCATTACAAAAGTTACAGCAACAAATTTGACAGTTATTAGAAGCGCCCTTAATGCTGAAGGGCGCCTCTAATAACCGATTTGTCGTAAAATATTCAAATTGATAACCAGTCGTTTGTGTGATTTTAACTCAAAGAAATGATAGTTATTAGAAGCGCCCTGAACAATCAGTACTCCCTCTGTCCGTAGTATCTTATCACCATCAGTGATGGTGAAGGCATAAGGTCCGGATGGCCAGGCTTCCGTAGAAATATCAAAATAATCTTCCAGCGTCTCGGTGGATAAGACCAACCTCCCTCAAAACTACCCATTTCGGGTAGTGCAACCGGCTGGGATAGGGTATACCTTTGAATGAGCAAAGTATGGAGCGATATCCAATGTTTGCATTAAAACCTGGCGGATCAATATACTTTTAAAAAAACCAAACAAAATGAAAACCTTCTCTTTTACTGCTCTTTTTATTATTTCAGGTTTTGTTCATGCTCAAACGGCACTTGATGCCTATATCCTTAACAAGATGGAAGACGAACATATCTCCGGACTCGGAGCAGCACTTGTAAAGGATGGTGAATTGCTGTGGTTTGGAAATTACGGGCTGGCCAACCGGGAAGAAAATATCCCTGTTACAGAAAGCACCATTTATATGCTGGCCTCTGTTTCGAAAACAATTACCGTAACAGCAGTAATGCAACTGTATGAAGACGGCTTGTTTGAGCTGGACGATGCAGTTAATGATTATCTGCCTTTTGATGTATACAATCCCAATTATCCGGATTCTGTGATCACCATTAAGCAACTGCTAACGCACACATCCGCCATTCGTGATAATTGGGATCTGCTTCCTTATTATGATGGAGATGCACCCATTCCTCTTGGCGATTTTTTGTTTGATTATTTATCCGTTGACGGAGTGAATTATAATGCCGCATTAAATTTTGCCGACTTTGCACCGAACACTACGTATGAATACTGTAATGTGGCAGTTGCACTGCTGGGCTATTTAGTGGAAGAGCTAAGCGGTCAGCCATTTAATGCGTACTGCAATGAAAACATTTTTGAACCATTATGCATGGATAATACCGGATGGTTCTTACGTGAAATTGATACGAGCCTGGTCGCCCATCCTTATTCCTATTTAGGTGACGAATATGTGGACAATGGATTATACGGATACCCTGATTATCCGGACGGACAACTCCGCACCACTGTGCTTTCGCTCACAAAATTTATGTATGCGCATATGAACGACGGAAACTTTGATGGCTATCAGTTATTGGATAGTGCCACTGTTGCGCTGATGCGTAGCGAAATTGTTCCTGATATTCTGGATTTACAGGGTTTAATCTTTTATGCTTACGAGGATGCCTACGGAACCTGGTGGGGTCATAACGGTGGTGATGCAGGCGTTTCTACTGATATGTATTTTAATGATGAAACAAATACAGGATTAATTATACTTACCAACAGTGACGCAAACCACCAAGACATTTGGAATGAAATATTAGCAAGTATGGATACGATTGTCAACACATTGGCACCTGAAATTGCTTGTGTAATAGGTCAGCCGACAGGCGTTGAAGATATGGCTGCAACAGAAATCATGCTTTTTCCGAATCCGGCTGATAAATACATTTTTATGCAAACGCCAGAGGACCATGCTTTCGAAACACGTATTTATAATCTGCAAGGCCAACTTGTTTTGTCAGGTAAAAATGAAAGTCAAATTTATATTGGCAACTTGCAGCCAGGGTTTTATATGCTAACGTGTTTTTATGAAAACGAGCAAAAAATTCTTTCAGCAAAATTTGAGAAGTATTAAAAGCCCTTTATTTAAGCCAGTATAAAAGGAAATTAAATGAAAAAACAACTACTGAAAAAGGTTTACACATTCATCACTACGGCAATGCTGTTTAGTGCAAGTGCAAATGCTCAAATTGTTTACACGGATGTTAATCCGGATCTAACGATTACACAAAGTTCTATTGGTTCTTCGGTGCATATTCTTGACATCAACAACGATACAATAACAGATGCCACCCTAGCCGCAAGCAAAACGATTTCGGCAAATGCCGTGTTGTTTGGCACTTCCTCAGGGAGTGAGGCTCTTATGTGTTGTCCTATCTTGCAAGCTAGAGCCATAAACCATAATGTAGCCATAGGTTCTAATCCAAACGGGACTAACGCATACTGGTCTAACAATCAGAATGCACGTTTAAGGCAAGTTCCTTTGGGAGGTGGAGGTCCAGGTGGGCCTAACCCGATTCCATTTGGTGATTGGTCAACTCTCGCAGACCGTTACCTCGCAATTAGATTTTTAGTTGGAGCGGACTGGTATTATGGATGGGTTCGAGTATCAGTATCAGTAGGAGGCAATAGCTTCACCATTCGGGATTACGCTTACAATTCCCTTCCCAACCAACCCATCCTTGCCGGACAAACAATGACCACAGCAATAATTGATAATTCTTTTACTTCCTCCATAAATCTTTTTCCCAATCCTGCCGACAACCATCTCACCATCGACTTAGGTAGCAACAACAGAAAAGTTCAAGTAACTATCGCTGACATGACTGGAAAAGTAATTTATACTACCAAGGCAACAGATACGGAAAGGGTAGAGGTGAACACAAGCGATTTTGCAGAGGGAATTTATGTGGTACAAATTGAAGCAGGAGGATTAATGGGAACGAAAAAGCTTATCGTCCAAAAATAAAGATGCCTCTAATAACCTTATTGTTATTAAAAAGCCATGATTGATTGTCAATGCATTACAATAGTTGCAGCAACAAATCTGACAGTTAGATGCAATTAAAAGTTTATTCGCATAGGAAAAGGATCTTATTTCTTATAGCGAACAAGGATATCTGTGGAAATGAAATCGGACAAATTACATGCCAGGCAGGAATGTAGGAAATTGAAATTATGGAAGAACCAATCGATAACGTAGTTATACTTGGTGGATTTAAGCTAATAAATAGATTGTCAATTTATAATATTTGGCGATTTAAAATTAGGTCAAGTGCAAAGCACATAGGTCCAACACATAAACGAAGTAAAAGATAATGATTTATACATTTAGTATATAATTATTCTAGCTTTGGGATATAAGATAAATACTATTTTAACTCACATAAAAACATAACAATGGATCATTTATTAAACATTCAAGACGCAAGAAAATATTTCTTACCAAGAAATGAAAAATTTGCGAATCGTACTGCGAACGTACTGGCCGATATCCCACCGGAAGAACCCCAGCCGTTAGAATCTGTTGGTAAGCAAGGTATGTTCGCCTTATGCTATACCGATAAGGCCTTAGACATGAACGAAGACGTAGCAACAAGAGTAAAGACAGCAAATAATATACTAAAGGGATTTACTGCGCTTGTGGTTGGAAAAAATAATGAGGATCATCCTGGCAAATCCTTCATTACACCTCCCGGGGATTTACTTGAAATTGCAAAAAATCTTCCATTGCTGAGTGCTTTCAAGTCGAGTGAAGCTACCAATACTAAAAGTACAACCCATGCTGATTTCTCTGCAGCATTTCTGGAAACAGTTCTTGCTCTTGGAGTAGGTGAAGCAGATCCCCTGACTTTAGTGGCAGCGCAAAAGTTTGTACAGTCTTTGGGCGAGACAATTAAGATTAGCGCTGATGTTTCATTACTAAATTATAACGTTACTACATTTTCAGGAATGACTGATATTGTAGGTTCGGGTAAAATAGTTGACATTGAACCAATGTTTCGTATTGTAGGCACATCCCTCAGCATAACCGATGTAAAAGTTGCTATTGCCAATTGTGCAAAAATTGAATCCTTCACATTGAATTTCAAGGCTGATGTTTATA
Source organism: Candidatus Opimibacter skivensis (assembly GCA_016721905.1). Taxonomy (GTDB): domain Bacteria; phylum Bacteroidota; class Bacteroidia; order Chitinophagales; family Saprospiraceae; genus Opimibacter; species Opimibacter skivensis. The sequence continues at coordinate 117,489 of JADKHH010000031.1, forward strand.
CCGCTGCATTGGATTTTGATGCTTATGAAAATGATAAAGATGTTCAAGCAGATATTGATCAATTAATTGGAGGAGGCCTGGTACAACAGGTGGATAAAGCTAAGAATTACTTTGGAGTTAAACCCAAAAGTAAAAGCAAATAATGAATCTAAAAATGTGAATAGAAAATAAGTATTTAGCTCAATTTGGTTTAATTTTCGCCTTTGGGGGTAATAACTTATTTTTACATTAGTTATTTGATATGGAAAACGAGATTCAGAATTCGATTAAAAATGCCCTAAACTACTTTGGTGAGTTTTCGATTTTGGAAGACCAAAACCATTTGTCCGAAGTGAATGATATAAGAAGTACAGTAAAACAAAATTCTGCAGATGGACTTTTTTGTATTTGTTTTACTGATGATACTTCAGAGCTGCTACAAACTGTAGCCGATAGAGTAAAGAAAGCCTCATACATTTTGAAAGGATTTGCAAGTTTGGTTACTTCCAAAATACTCTTCTTTCAAAGGGATACTAATGAGGAGTTATATAATATACCCATAGAAGATATGATTGTCATAGTAAAAAAACTTCCTATTATGTCTTATATGGAACCAACCCAATATCAAAAAGGTATAATAATTGCAATGGAGGGATTGTCTACCGGGGTTGTTAATTCACTAATTGCCGAAGTTTCTTCTATTCCTGTAAATATGACCGATGAGATTGCGTCTTTTTTAATCAATAGTATTGAAGAAAAAAAATATTCTGAAAGAATAGAATACAATTATATTTCTTTAACAGGAATAATAAATGTTTCAGGCAAGGCTGGGGAAGTAAAAATTGAAACAATACTTCGCATAGGAGGTATATCTGTTGTTTCAGAATTAGAAACAAATGCAGCAACGGATTTAACAAACAAAGGTATATCTGAAAAGGCAGTGAAGTTACATTTTACATCAAATGAATTTTCCGGTAGATTTGATTATGACTTATATGAAAATGACATGTCTGTGCAAAAAGAGATTGACAAACTAATTCTAAATTATGAGCTGGACGCTGTAAGAAAATCGGCTAAATATTTCACCGTACCTCCAGCACATAATAATTAGGATTTAAAAATTCAAGCAATAAATATAAATATAAGATGCCTTACACTGGATACTTTTATATTACAAACCAAACTAATAAGACATTCGAAATCATAACTATCAAGATTGAAAGTGGTGTATACACTGAATCTTGGTCTAAAGGCTCTGGGGACGATCCATCTGCTTTTAAACCGAACAATGATTGGAAATGCGGGCCATTTAATGCTGTTGTGGCTGCTCTATGGGTGAAAATTACCGTGAGTTTTACCATCGATAAAAATTCTGGCAATTTCAGGAGGGCTGAAATTAAAATTTTATGGGGCAGAGATGATGACACTAAAACTGGCAATATTTATATTTCCGGTAATTCAGTCGAAATCGTAACTCCCTCCGGTAAGAGAGTTAAGACTGCAATAGAATAACAGTTATAGTCAACAGGACATTATAAATGGGATCTTTGTAAGATGTAAGGATCTTTTATTTTGAAAGTAAAAAACTTATTTTAATTGTTAACCAAATGATTCGACATAATTAATATATAATAAATCGCGTCATCTATAAAAAACAACTATGCCATATACCGGCAGTATTCGAGTCTCAAGTGTAAGAAGAATATATTATTTAAGTATCGTGGTTAAAAGCGGTGTATATACGTCTAACTTTTCACAAGGTAATGCTAATGGGATTAATTTTGTTATTGCACCAAATGAAGTACGGGACTTACATGGAGAATTTAAATCAGTGATAGCTGCCCTTTGGATTTTAATTACTTTAAAGATTAACTACACTCAAGAAAATATTGAGGCATTTAATAAAATTGTTGAAGTTAAAATTTTGTGGGGCAGAGATGATGACAATGGGATATGTCTAATACATATTTCTGATGGAGCTGTCACAATCACAACTCCTTCCGGGAGAACAAAGACAGAACCACTTTATTAGGCTTTTACTGAAATACTGAATCTCTTACTGGCTTAAAGTATATCGCGAATTTAAGAATAGGGAAATTCTTCATTTAGGGATGTCTACAATATAACATCCGGGGTAAAGTAAGCAGGAATCCATCATGGGCGTTTGTATGGAACAAGAGAAGTCGCTATTGTTCTATTATCTGATTTGAGACAGACATACAAGGATAGTATGAAATAGCGGTGGCGGACTAAGTCGTAGTAGTGATGAAGTCATCGAAAGATGATCGGGCGAAGGGCTTAGCTTGTTTACGTTTCAATATTGAGCAACAACCCGTCTATGGCGGGGAAGATTGTAAATGGAGAAGCAATATCACAGCGAATTTCCGATAGAGGAGTTTCATGTATCCAAAATGTGTTATTTTACATTTGTGATGAAATAAGAAGAGCCGTGTGAAGAGAGACTTTCAAGCACGGTTCTGTGGGAAAGTAGGGGTGAGACTCCCCTGCGTGACCCGACTATTGATAACCAAATTGATCATCGTCATTATGTACTTAGACATGAGGCTATTTATTTGGTTATTCCTGTCCTTCATATGTGCAACAGTTATGGGGACATTAACTCATGAGTTAGGTCACTACGTTGTTGCAGAATTCTTGGGATATGACGCTGATTTCCATTATGGTGCCACGGGTATAGTAAAAGGCCCCGTTAATGGAAAACCATCTGATGGATTTTGGATCACTTCAGGAGGCCCTTTTCAGACTATGCTGACAGGTTCAATTGGGCTATTGTTGATATTAATTTACCGCAAATCATTCAGTCTGTCAATTGCGCTTTCTGGATGGCAGTGGTTTTTGGTTTTTATTGCGCTCTTCTGGTTGAGGCAGACAGCAAATTTATGGACATGGATCGGAGGCTATCTATTGAGAGGCAATTTTTCCGGTAGGGGAGATGAAATACTACTTGCTAAATACCTGGGCTTATCTAATTGGCTAATTTTGACATTTACAGGGTTAATTGGTTGGACGGTTCTGACAATAATTACCTTTAAGGTAGTGCCAGTGAAACAACGCTTAACATTTTTAGTCTCCGGCCTTTTGGGTGGAATTGTTGGATATATCCTATGGTTAGATGTTTTAGGAAAGGTAATAATATCATGATTCAATTTTACCAAAATAAATGATCATGAAACAGAAGCGGAAATTCAAATTGGCTATCTATAACATTGAATGCTCATAAACTGGGCTATCCACACTGAAAATGAAAACGTAAATTTGGACAAAGATGCCCCGGAGACAGCCCCAAGCAGTGTCGGCCTGGTTACCTTTTCAAGCTCTCCTTATAGCCATCAACCCCAAAATCTATAGTATGAGAAATAAATATATCCTTGAATACGCACTCATCATCATCGTCATACTATTAAGTATCACAGGATTTTGGGACATCTATTTTGGAGTGGATTCAAGTCCAAACCTACATCACCACCTTCATGTAGTAACGAATCTGATTTGGTTGGGTTTGTTGCTGTATCAACTCAACCTGATCAGTACTAATCAATATTTGAATCACCGTAAAGTTGGACTGTCCGTTTTGTTTTTGGGTCCATGGTTAGTGGCTACGACCACACTTTTATCTGTCTATTCAGCGCACAAGGGCTTGATATCAGGTAAGGGTGATTTTCTGATTGTGCAAAATGTGATGGTCACTCTGGAAACCGCACTTTTTATAGCGCTGGCATTTATCTTTAAGAAAAATAGAAAACTGCATGGAGCATTTATGTTGAGCACAGCTATATTGTTCATGGGCATAGCGCTGTTCTTTACACTGATTAGTTTTGCACCGCAATTCAGGATTGAAGGCCCGGAAACGTTTTCCAGGTTTGGGAAGCTGCTTTCGCGGCGAGTAATGTTTGCGTAGTTGCAGGACTTATTTTCTTCCTAAAGGATTTTAGAAACGGATGGCCAATGCTATTGGCAGGTCTATTCTTTTATATAAATGAATTTATAAGACAATTCCTCACCGAACACAACCAAATCGAGCGACTCACGGAGACTGTTGGTACATTAAACCAGGTCTTTGCGTTTCTAGCCAGCTTTCTTATCCTTTTCATCATCTTGATTTCCACCGGGATACGAAAACAGCATGGGACGAGAAGTACAGGTTGAGATTATGTACATTTCCAGCATCGGAATGGGACGGTCGTCATCGGAGGACTGGAATGTAAAAGCCGAGGTCGGCATTAGGCAGGATTGTCAATACTGAAAGCAGGATATTCTTAAGTACTACCCGGAAAAATGAAAACCAACTTTTATAAAAAAATGCTCACGATTGTATTTTGGATGACGGTCCTGGTTGTATCCATTTTATTTTATTTAAATAGTGTCGTCCCCTATTTCAACGGAACGCTGGGTCCGAGACAAGAGGCTGGAAAATGGTGGTTTATTGTACATTTTTCAGGTGCTACCTGCACCCTGATTTTGGGCCCGCTTCAATTTTGGTCCTATTTCAGAAATCGTTTCAGGCGTTGGCATCGATTAGCTGGAAAGTTCTACATCGGAGGTTCTGTTATTTCGGCACTGATGGTTTTATTTGCTCTCCAATTATCCGTTACCTGGTTCTGTACCATCGCTGGGGCTGCTGGCCATCATTTGGCTTTTTACAACGATTATAGCTTTCTGGTTTGCCCTAAAGAAGAACTTTAAGCTACATCGACAGTTTATGATACGCTCCTATGTGTGTGGATTAGCTTTTGTTTTTATCAGACTGCTCCCTTTAATCAATGAATTTACTGGGCTATTCAATTTTATAGAGAATGAGGAAGTACAGTTTACCGTGTACGAATGGATGTGCTGGGTGTATCCACTCGCGCTGACAGAGTTCCTTTAGTGTGGTGGCCATCCGTCTCGCGATGAGGGCTTGAATCGTTAAACCATCCCACTGCCACATTCCGACCGTTTACCAAAAAATTAGTTTCAAATAAATTTGCGCAACTTAAAAGTTGCGTATATATTTGCAACCTGAAAGTTGCGTATTCAAATATTGAAGTATGAAGCAAGACATATTCCAGGCCATTGCTGACCCTACCCGCAGGGCCATTTTGACCTTCATTGCAATCCAGGCATTAACTCCTACGGCTATGGCAGAAAAATTTGACATGAGCCGTCAAGCCGTATCAAAGCATATTAAAGTATTGCACGAATGCGAATTGATTATTCCTGAGCAGTCGGGTAGGGAAATCTACTATACTTCAATCCAAAGAAGATGCAGGAGTTTGACCATTGGTTAGCCCAATTCAGGAAAAGCTGGAAACCCGGTTTAATCAACTTGACGATGTATTATCCACCATTAAAAACAGAAAAAATGAACAACGATTTACTTTTTGACTTTACCGTTGACAAAACAGCGAAAACAGTATTCATATCAAGAGAATTTGATGCTGAGCTTTCGCTGGTTTGGGATGCATTTACCAAAGCAGAAATTCTCGACCAATGGGTGGCACCTAAACCCTGGACATCCAAAACAAAGTATATGGATTTTAAGGTGGGCGGTCGCAGAGTTTATGCGATGGTAAGCCCTGAAGGGCAAGAGCGCTGGGCAATTCAAGAATATAAATCCATTAGCCCAAAGACCAATTTTAAACTGTTTAATGCTTTTGCAGACAAAGATGAAAACCCTGTATTGCCTGGTTCTGATTGGGATTACACTTTAGTGAGCAGAACGGAAGGACAAAAGTCAATACTACGATCTATAATGAATCTCTTGAACGTATGGAGAAGATGATTGAGATGGGTTTCAAGGAAGGATTTACGATGAGCTTGCATAATCTGGAAATGGTATTGGCTGGCAACGCCGGATAATAGCAGGCAATCACTATCTGCCCGGCTATTGCGACCCAGAAACCTATAAATTTTGGATTTGAGCCATGGAGAAAGTCGTAAATTGAGTTGGCTTGTCTTCGCATCCTTTTGAATGTTACCAATCTCAAAACAAACATGATGAGGCACTGCCAACTTTATGGCATTGATCTCCCCGACCTTTGCCAATGCTAAAAGTCTATTGATGAGGGTCGTGTATTTAACCGATTCTGGATTCGCCCGTTAAATGGGGTCGGTTTCGACTTTACTATCCTCATTTGCAGCTTATCGAGACGCATGAGTACAGTCAAAAACCACCTGAAGCCTTCTGGTCTTTAATCCCCAAACCGTAAGAAGCTAGAAAAATAAGGGTCCCCTGGATTTTGTAATTGAGTCCCCGACATAAATATTCAGGAGGCCAGACTCTTTTAAACAGAGGATCATTTTCCAGACGGTTTAACTGCTTGTTTAATAAGCAGAATTCAATATCCAATTACACAAGCATAAAAAAAACAATGCAGGATTACATTGAACTGGAGAGTTATCCAGAGATTCGTAAGTTGAAGGAGCTCTCAGGTAAGCCATAACGGAAAAGGGCTATCATTCGCCCCTTATGCAACTAAGCCATCCAATAAGGAAAATGAGAAATCTATAAGTATGCCATTAAAGCTCATCTCGCCTTTTCGGGGTGTTGTGGGATAAACAAATAAGTATCGCCTTGTGGAATGTGGGTTTCCATTATAGAATTAGCGATGAAAGTCGTGGTCTTAGACCTTCCGGAGGCGGACTTTCGTCCTGATGAAAACGAGAATGGAATTCCCAGGATCATCAAGTTTATTGTCATAGGTTTAGAAGAGTGAGAGGATCATCCATGGATGGTCCCCATCATTAGGACACTTACTTGAACAAATGGATTCCTTATATTTAATATATGGATCACCTTGACTGATTACCATCCTGCTTTTTCCCTCCTGACCAATCTTGCTGGAAACTCCAAATTATTTTGCCGATGGATCGCGATGGGTTTAGCTCACGCATGAGTCTGGGAGCCGGACCAGAAACTCTTTCACAGCACTGACAGAGCAGAATATTTATATAGGGACGTTGATTAGCTGGGCTTTCATGTTTCAAGATGCACGACGACGCTTAACATTTTAAACGTATACCTTTTGATATTATTAACATTCGAATTCGTATGACAGTGATATGGTCCTACCTTCCTCGCGCGATACCCTGCTAAAAGCGTTTATTACTTGCATCAATAGATTCCGGTGACATTGATCTATGACTTTGATTTTTGATTAGTGACACCACACCTACCAACCAGTCGCAGCACTTCAACTTCTGCATCATTCAGTCTATTGACACGGTAGTCTATTCAGGATGGCAATGAAGCGATTTTCCTGACCAAATATAAGTGATCCCTCATTGAATTCTTCAGCTATGTTCTGGAAGGGAATGGGTGGTAGCAATGACGCGTACTATCCAACCGGAACAGCTGGCTAGGTGGAGTGTTTCTCTACAGCACTGCGCTGCTTTCAGTATCAGGATAGTATTTATGCCCCATACGACGGGAGTGTCCGTTTATCGATTTTATTTCGGCCGTTGATCCAGTCTGATGGACTAAACATTGACGATCAGCCCCAATCCAACACAAGGCCCCTTTGTAATTACAATCGGTGAAGAGTTGTTGAATGCTACCTGTACCATCGTCAACAGCATAGGGCAAGTAACTTGCGTCTTTAAATTGACGAACTAAATTCCACAGGAAATTAATTACCCGCAAGGCATCTACTTTGGCGGGTAGAACAGGAGGGTCGTTTAATCAGGACGGGGAAGATTATTTGTGAATGAGTGTCGCACAGGCGGACTGTTATTTGCAGTCATCAGGGATCGCATATTCAAAGTGGTTAAATCATAAAAGGATTTCTACTAGTAAAAGGCAATAACCCTTCTAATTGTACGCCTTTCTGAGGGCTTTGAGAATTCAGCTTATATGATTAAGCTGAAAGGGCGGATTGAAGAAAGAGGAATGTAAGGCCTTTTAAACCAGTCAACTAAAAGCAATAGCCTGGGCGCTATCTGGTGTCTCCAAAGCTAGATGCAATGAGCGAACTACTTCAAGGGCCAAAATAATTTTCACTGAACTATTTCCTCAATTTGATATGTCACATTGGTATAGAAATAATCAAAGTGTGCAGACCAGGCCCACATATCTGACAACTCCCGGGTAAAAGATTTTGTTGTGAAACGCTTAAATGTTTTACCATTCTCCCCGTGTGCAATCCCTGATCATTAGGATGACACCTATTGGGTTATTTTCTCTTGCAATTCTATCTGGAGTTTACATTTGCGGAAATCGGATTAGGATGACCCTAAAGAAAGCCAGATTCGAAGGCTCATTTACATTCGTAAGACATGGAGCAACCCAGCCGGAAGCACATTAACATACACTGAGTCGATGTCCTGCGGACACCCTTCTACAGAATACAAAGTGTCTCATTATAACCCGGGTTTGGCTCTGCTATATTTAACTTGCCATGAATGACCAATGAAGAGCCTTCACATACTATAACTGGATAAGTGGTGGCGGCAACCTGGATGACCTTAGATCTACCCATGGAATAATCACAGGTACTGCCGGATTTCAATCGTATCCACCGCTACACAATTAGGGGCGCATAACCAGCATACGATGTCCCGTCACAAATGACGGTGTCTATTTCGAAGAACCTATCATTACAAATCTTCTACAAAAGTATTTAGTGTTTCATTTGTAAGGATCGGATCATTAAAGTCAAAAATAATATTAGGCCTCATTTTTTACCTCGGCAAAATGCCACGCCGTTTTAGGAGAGATCTCTCGTACAGTTACAAACCCATGACTACTGAGTTATTGGACATACTCCTGTAGCCAGATATTCCTCAAAAAGAACATTACGGCCTGCCCATCGATCGTTGTATAAACCTGACAGTCGCTACTAACAACTTTCAAAGGTGAAGTCCATGCTGGCATCGATCGTGCCAGCAATGTAATATCCACTCATGTGCGTTGCCTGATTTTGGAAATCTGATGGTATAGGTCAACCTTTCGTCCAGCAGTGGGAAATTTTCTTGACGAACACCCGAGGTTGAATTTGTCATTCGGGTCAAATGAGCACTACAATCGTTGGCGAAACAAAGCATACATCTTTTTATGACTTCCATTTCCTGCCGAATCGATGAGGGCGATGAGATTAAATCCATATACTTCCCCGGCATACGACTGAGGAAGGCATTCTGAGGTACACTTAATGTACAAAATCAAAAGCTGCGTGTATCAAATCGCCACTGGTATATGAGGTTCCGGGCTTTGAATTGTGAATTGAAAGGGATTATGTTACGTTCTTGAGTACGAAACGTCATCATTGAAAACAAGTTTTCCGTCCCTCATATGGTGTGGTGCCGGAATTTTGATACCGTATGCGAACGTGACTGTTTCATTACAGCGTGTCATCTGATGAAAGATTGTCTGGGAGGTCATTTTTATTTATATCAGTTGATATACCAAAGTTCAAATCACTATTAGAAGCTGAACCTGCAAAGAATAACCGTGTACTGACTGGAATCAGTGGTAAGTAACCAATCCTCCGGAGATTCCATCTTTGAAGCTGAGCTTCTTCTTACTCCTGCTCGAGAAAAACTGACTGCCTGATTGGTAGCGACACTTACGCTCCTGGTTGCTGAAGGGTTACCTTAACTCCCTGGAACTCCATGCTCATTAATATCTTGTATCTTAACACTTTGTTTGTCAAAACACACCTGTACCGGAAAATTCATAAATCCGCAATCCAGTTCTGACGTCATCACAGCCAGTATGCATTTTGTTCTATGGAAATGATCGTTTATAATCTCTTACAGCAGAGCAGATGTTTGGGATTACATACACTTAGTTTCGATTGTTTAAAATTTCAATGTCCATTAAATCCGGATATTCTGCCAGAATGTTTTCTTGGACTGGACATGACGAACACCCTGAATATTACAGATGATCATTAGAAGAAAAGTGAAGTGTTCTTGAAGGAGGTAATCCTTCCAGCATCTATATTCGAGAGTGAATCCTAAGCAATTCGTGATGCTCAATTCACCACCCAACCATGTAAGGTTTCCAAGGTCATTCAAATTTGGTAACTTCCTTAATGTGCCAGACTGAGCCCCCAAGTGAAATTAGATCTTAAACTCAAACCCCATGAAGCTTGTCATGTTATGGCAAATACTTATAGATAAGGATCCAGGTATACTATCTAACTCCTGCAGACAACTCAGATCCACAATATTCAATTCCAGTGTAGCGAGATATCTCTCCCCTAGAATTCAAACCTGTTATTACGGGAAAATCACTGATGGCTTGACTCAGTCCAACGTAAAGCTCACTCCACACTATCGAGGCTTTCCAGGGCAGCAATAGTATCTATGTTTGAATTAAGCCAAAAAAAAAATCACCTCCAAATTGAAGTAAGATTGTTAAATCCGGTGGCTGATTTGAGTATGTCGTTTCAAAAATTCGATAGTGCCGGGCATACGAATTATACTGTGGGGCAATCGAACGGTCTTGATCTTGTCGTTAAATGTGATTTTTGACTTGTCCGTTTAATTCCTCCAGTATGGGGGAACTCTGAAACATTAGAGAGTATATCATGGATTTCAATGACAGGCCTCCCAAAACTTTCAGGTGATCGAGATTGATTATAGTTTCCACTTTTTTATTTATTTGTACAAATATTCTCTGATAATACCTTGAGATTGGGGAAAATGGATATTGATTTGAGTTGGGGCAATAGGTAGGTAATGCACTGTGCCCAATCGTATCTAATTTGGGAAAACCCGGAAATCAAGTCATCAGATTATTTTGATAAATGCTTCAACCATCCGCCCAGGTATTCAAGAGATTAGGAGGTCGGAAAGAACTTGCCAGGTGGTTTCTTAAATGAGAATAAGGAACCCCCAATTCCTTCAAAAATGCAGTCAGAAATTGGGTGCCCTGCATGGGACATGTTTCACATACAAGTCGCCACCCATTGTACTCAGTGTATTTCCCAATGGACTCAGTGATATTTTATCATTTTCCGAAAGGTAGAGATCATCATGGATGATGGCAACATTATGGAGAGTAGTCATACTAACATTGTCATTGCGATACAAATACAGCCCACCCACTCAGTCAGGTTTTCAAGTCCAGTGAAATTTTCTACCTGGGTAGAAGAAAGAACTAGTGTTCTCCCAGGCATCTCAATGAATTGACTCCAACAAGTTTGTAAACTCGAATTTTTAAACGAAAGTCTGTCAGATCGATCCTATTTATCCAAGGAAATAGCCCATTAAAACTTCCATACTTGATTTCAAAATCTCACGGATGACCTCAGATTTTCAAGACCAAATAACTGCAGGCACGAACAATTAAAGGACAGGATCAATGACTTATTATCTCCTTAATATTTTCCAGTCCTCTGACGGAACTTAATATTTTGTTTGAATTGATTTCCAGATCACCCGACTGATGGTCAGATTTTGGAGACCATCAATACTGGTTCGAAAAAATTCATTGCCTGAAATGACAATGTTACCACACAAAGGTGTTATTTGAGAGAGTCCATCCAGGTTCTGAATATCCGAATCATCACTAAGATAATCCGGATTACCTATGATGAGTGAACCTTCGATGGTTGAAGCATCAGGTATTCAATAGTAAAATTATCAATTTCATTTTGGCTGTAAAACGAATACCACTCGGAAAGCAAGTTTAGGCCAGAAGAGGCGCGCAAAGGAAGAATATTAATAAGAAAGTATACACTGAGAAAAAATGAATGCAACTAGAGCGTACCTATATTCTTTATTGATTTCTAATAATAACTAAATGCTAGAAATGGGTGAATTCATCAGATGTAAAACCTAACAGAAAGTTTAGCCTGTAAAATACGACTCTGTGGGTGATTAGTTTGAGATGAATATTTCATGCCTGGACATCATTCAGGAAGCTGGGAAATACTTCGAACAGGGGGTTTGCTGCATACACGAAAGGGACGAACCCTTAATCAAGGTCATCACATCACTTTTTACCGTCCTTATCTCAGACAGATTGGGTCATCTGGTAGTTATCGTCATGATATTCATCGAGCCTGTATGCGACTCCTCTCCAACCAGTATCCGGAATGTAATAGATACCTGAAACCAAATCATCCCGGTCAATAGTGAAGCCATTGATGCCAGCTCCGGCCTGGCGTTGTGTATTGATCCTAAACGCCCGGACGCATCCAGCCTGGAGTTTCACCTGGGTGTCAATTGATCACGCAGTGTGTACAAACATTTACTTCAGTACTGGCAGGGTTAGGATACACTAAGAATTCGGAGAGGTGACGAAGGATCTTCAACACCGGAAATGACACCCAGATCAGTTTTTTTCAAAGATCGGAGCCACTTGCTCCCTTGAAATTCCATAAATCTTAGTTTCCATACACGGTCATCCCGCGTTTTTACAAAATAAACAAGATCTGAAGGAAGGATCCATTCGAAGGCATTGAGATCAAAGTATTTCCAGTCATGCCCGATGATGTCCAGATTGGAAGAAAGAGAATCGGCATAATCCTGGAATTGAACTGTTGCCGGATCCACGTTGCTAGCTTCTGCGACTTGCACACCTGCTCCGGATAATATTCCGGTAACGAGGTATTGCACGGAGTCTGCTCCCTGGGGAATCAAATCATAGTATCGGCAGAATAGTAAATCAAAACCATCGGATGGTTCCACATCGATAGTTTCACCGGATGCAAAACTGAAATAGGCCAGCACTTTTCCAGCATGATCGGCTTTGGAAATTGTTTTTGTTACTTCACCTGAACCATCAAGATTGGCATACCGGAAGGTGTATACACCATTGATCAGGGATTGAATCTGAAATTTGAGATAGGAGCCGTCGCGAAGCTTTATCACAAATACATAAAGGCCATTGACTTCCTGCGTAGTCGGATTGTATACCCCCATCCATAGTCATCCGGGTTTCCCGCATCACGATATTCATTCAGGGCACCATACGACCAGGATAATTCACGATGATTAAACAATGGGAAACCTCGATGGAAGGGATGGTTCAGGCACAACACTGAAATCTTCAGAGATGGTGAAAAACGCCTGGATAGGAAGTGCTCCTGAAGTAGACCCAACACTTTCATTGATAAAGACTCCGGCATCCTGTGGGGCCACCGTAAAAGCTATATCCCATGCTGCATTGGCTACCTTGTGCTCAGTGCCTTCAGCAAGGTTGATGTAACTCTGCTGGTTGTATCCCTGTCCTGTGGAGATGCTTTGTGATTCCTGGCCTTTCAGGACTAACGTCAAGAGACATATTGCGCTGATGAGATTGAGTCATATGTCTGATTTTTAGTTGAAGAGATGTTGTAAACAACTGATACTACTAAATACACACTTACCCGCAATTTGCAGCGAAAATGTAAAAAACAAATTACCTGGTCACTTTTGATGCAAATTTACATTTTTGGAATACTGAGCGCTTCAGCGCGAGTCTTGAACGTATCTTACCACCTATGAAATTCTCTTTCCCCTGGTGATTTGTCTTCTCGCAATTCATCCAAGCATCTTTCACAAAATCAGCACCTCTATCGATTCTTTGCTGAGTGATCTGCAGCGATTGAATGATGAACGGAAAGTTTCTGGTGCCGTGGATACCACATTGCGCGATACGTCTATCATTAATAATCTTGTGAATTAGCAATGCTGCACAGGAGGTCAATCCGGAGGTGGCCAGTATTGTGCCAATCTGGTCCGATTAGCCAAAAATTGATACAAGAAAGCACTCTGAGCCGGGTTTAATGTCCTTGGGTACAGAGAAGCAAGGGGAATTATTCAGCAGCCATTGATTATTTTCAGAAGTCAATTGAAGTCTGGAAGCTAAAGGATAGCCTAGGATTAAGCGAAACGTATGCCAATCTGGGAGAAGTCTATCGGTTAAAAGCCAATTATCCGGAGGCACTGAAATATTTTCTGCTTTCACTACGCATCGATGAAGCCATTCATTATGAAACAGGCATTGCCTATGCCTACAACTACCTTGGCGCTACGTATCAGGAACTCGGGGATTATACAAAGGCGCTTGAAAATTTTCAGGCAGCGCTGGAGATAAGGCTGAGGCTCGGACTAGATGCCGGTATCGCCGCTGGGTACAACAATATCGGTACGATCTATGCAAAGGAAGGAAAATATGCGAAGCTTTAGAAAATTATAATGCCTCCCCTTGCGATCAAGGAAAAATAGGCGATAAATATGGCATGGCCAATACCTATATCAATATAGGTGAAGTGTATCATAAGCAAGGAGATCAACAGGAGGCTATGAAATACTTTAGCCTGGCACTCAAGCTGCAAGAGGATCTGGAGGATCAGGAAGGAATGGCCGCGACGTATATCTCTATGTCAGGGTCGCGGATAGCCATACAGGCAATATGAGGAAGCATCATTACTACTCACCAAAGCAGTATCCATATCAAAAGAAATCGGTTCGCTGTATAATCTCAGGCAAAGCTATTCGACATTAGTGTATCTGGACAGTATCACAGGCAATAGTAAGCAGGGCCTGCAACATTATAAATTAATGTGGCTGCTCGTGATAGCATCTCCAATAAAGAGAATACCAGAAAGCTGGTAGAGACCCAGATGCAATGATTTTTGATAAAGGAATCACGTGGCTAAAGTGGAACAGGATAAAGAAAGATTTTATCGCCCAGAAAATATTGCAAAAGCAAAATGGTCCGGAATGGATTCATGGCGGGTTTTCCAGGTGGTCTTGCTCTTTGCCGGAATATTCCTGACCCAACGCAATAAAAATAAAGCAAGGGAAAAAGCGAAGTGATGAATTGTTACTCCAACATTCTTCCCGCAGAAGTTGCCGAAGAACTAAAGCCAAAGGATCTGCTGGAAGACAAGTAACGATCTAGTAACGGTTTTATTTAAGACATCATTAAGGTTTACAGAAATATCTGGCCAGAATGAGTGCAGGCAGATCTCTGGTGAATGATATCAATGCTTGTTTTTCCGGCTTCGAGCAGGATTATACAGGATTAGGAATAGAAAAATCAAAACGATCAGTGATTCTTATATGGCGGGGGGATTACCTCCACCCAATACAACCCATGCCGTAGATGTAGTCAATGCAGCACTGGCTATGCAAAGATTTGTAATGGAACAGCAGGAAATCAGAAGGGCAAAGGGCCAGACCTTTTTCGAAATACGGCTGGGTG
>JADKHH010000032.1 GCA_016721905.1 Candidatus Opimibacter skivensis
ATAACTGATGCTTGGTTTGAGGCACCAGCGGAAATTGATTTGATTTAATACCTGAAACCAGGTATGTAAATATAACCGCTAAAATCCATAATTCAATGAAATGCTCTTCAAAGGATTCAAAAACGAATTGTATACACGCCTGTGGTATGGATAAGTGGTCCTGGACTGGAAATGATGCGGATTGCTTCTGGTAATCGTACCATTTTCAGTGACCCATAGGAATTCCATATTGCTTTCCCAGGAGATGGATAATGATTTGACTAGCCGAAAGTATATTCCAAATGCCGGAGCAAATCCAATCCCCTGGTTGAGGAGATCAAAGGCGGAATAAGTACCTGCATATCCGCCATAAAAAGAAGACGTGAATGTTGAAACCAGGTAAATACAATCAACAGCGATGTATGGCCTGATTGACTTATCAACAAAGGTCAGTTGATAGCCAAGGTTAAATTTGCCTTCGAGATGCTGGCACTCCCCAATCACATCACCCACTCCGCCTGAATGGGAATCTTTATACTCACCGCCAAGTCGAAAGGCATGGATCCCCAGATGCCTTTTATACCGGATGCCATTGAAAATGTTGGTATAAAAATCCGGAGTTAACTCATGTCCATACTTAGCCGAAATACTCAATAGGGATATACCGACTTCGTGCTTAAATGTAGTAGATGGAATGTCAGTCTGTGCAGCACAAAAGAGTGGAATACACCAAAAGAGGAAGGAAATACGTAGGTGGTTTTGCAGGAGCATCACAGGATGAACGTCAGCCAATGGTGACGAATTGTTCAGTTTGAATCTTGACAGAATGCGAGAACCTTATGTCTTTGGCACAGGGATTGAAAGAGAAAATATCGTTGTTGGGGAAAAGTGATCGATGCTTGGAGAGTTAACGAACCAAAGAGTACCAGGCACGCAGATTCTTTGCCATAGCTTTAGCGACACCAAACACCCGGTGGAAGATTAGGCACTCCCCGTTTGCATCAACAGGGCGGAGCCGGCCACTCGATTAGCCATTGTTTTTATTCACCCTCGGGCGAAATCATTTTATAAACAATCCCAGCTAAGATTGCACCTACCACTGGCGCGACAATAAAAAGCCAAAGCTGTTCGATGGCCCAACCTTGGGCAAATAGTGCCTGACTAATACTTCTCGCAGGATTTACGGAAGTGTTGGTGACAGGAATACTGATTAAATGAATAAGTGTCAATCCAAGTCCAATAGCCAGTCCTGCAAATCCTTTGGCTGCTTTGGAATGCGTTGCTCCTAATATGATTATTAAGAACATAAAGGTCATTATGGTTTCTGTGACCAGGGCGGCAGTCAGACTATATCCACCTGGCGAGTGTTCTCCATATCCATTTGCGGCAAATCCACCAATTTCAAATCCTGCCTTTCCACTGGCGATAATGTAAAGGATCCCAGCTCCTGCAATACCTCCCAATATCTGGGCCGCCATGTAGGGAAGCAGCTCTTTCTTGTCAAAACGACCACCCATCCAAAGTCCGATCGAAACAGCGGGGTTAAGGTGACAACCGGAAATGTGTCCGATAGCATAGGCCATGGTCACTACCGTCAAGCCAAAAGCGATTGAAACACCTACAAATCCAATTCCTAATTCAGGATATGCTGCGGCTAAAACAGCGCTTCCACATCCTCCAAGGACTAACCAGAAGGTTCCGATAAATTCTGCTATTACCTTTTTCATTTTCGTTGTGTTTTTAAGTTACTATAAAGAACGGTCTGTTTTCTAGCATAACGACGAGGGATGCTTGAAGACAGGCCGACTGAGTTCGGGTTGTCTCCGGGGCATCTTCCTCCAAATTTACTTTTTTCTTTTAGTTGACGAAGCTAAGTTTTGTTTGTGGGTCGGTAGCGAAGGCGAACCTTTGGCCTCCGTGGCTTTTGGTGGGCATAGATCGAAAGCCAGCGAAGGAGGCATTCTCAATTGAGATTGCCCTGCTTATGAGTATCCGATATTGTAGTTCATGTCATTATTGATAAAATCGCTGCATGGGATTGAAATAGTATTACCAGCCTCTTTTTCTTCTTCTCTTTGCACTATCCCATTTGCGTCTTTCTGCTTTGTTATAATAACGAAGATAGATATCGTCTTGCGCTGTTGGTTCCAAATCCGTAAATGTCCACTGTATGGTTTTCTGTGTGGAATCGATGCTGAAAATACCTGGTGCAACTTGTTCAATAGTTTCAATATCAATATCGTGAAGTTGGATCTTAATGGATGCCTTTCCAATGCTTTTATACCAACCGCTACCCGTTCTTAAGATGTAATTAAAATATCTAAAATCTCCGCCATATCCAAGACCTGATGGCAATGCGTATACGACCTTTATTTGCCTTTTTGCTTGCCTATCGAATTTTACATTCCAAACGTACCAAGGGAAATTTCCTTTTTCTTGTTGCTCTTTAAACTCGACCCAAAGCTTGGAGCCAAGGCTGGGTTTGGATTCTCTCCATTCAAATAGATCTTGCAATGCCTTTTGAGTCTTTTGGTAGGTTCCAGGTGGATAAATGGTTCTGTTTCCCTTTTCCTTTACGCCGTTTGCAGCATAGATACTATCTCTTTTTCGCTGGTATTCGTTGTCAAAGTGGTAAACAGACATATACTTTCTGTATATACTGTCCATTTCGGCTGGTACTTGAATATCCTTTTCAGTGAGCAGCCTTTCGTCAACATATATGCTAAAATTACCCCGATCGGTTGGCGTATACTTGCCCATTGACCAATACTGAAAATTCATTTCAGGAAACCCAATCTGTATTTCAGTGGCATCACCGAAATTCTCGAGATTAAAAGTGCATTCAACCTTTGCTGAGTCATTGTATATGTCTGCGAATACATACTCACTCGTCATTTGAATTTTGCAATCAGCGACCGTGTAAATACCGTTAACAACGATGGGGTTAGGAGCGATGTCAGCAATTACCGGGCTACATGATAAAATTAATAGTATAAGACAGAATATTTGTTTCATCAGTTCTTTTAGATGGACTAGCGATCCGGGCTATGGGCAATGGCGATTCGTTGCAATTGTCTTTTAAGCCCTTGGTTTTTCCTCGAAGGTAATAATCTTTAAGTGATTCACTTTCCGCCATTGCTCATAGCTGCTGTTAGCGACATTATAATATTTCGTTCATATTCTCACTTCTAATAATCGTTCTTTTTCTAGAGGAGTAAACGATATCCATTTGTCTCTAACTTTAGAATAATTTCCATTTTTCAATTGTACATGATAGAGCTCAGTTAGCATATTTATTAAATCCGTTTGAGAAATAATATCCTTCAATGATAAATCGATGCAGATAATATTTCCGATTTCCAAAAAGGGATTTCCGTTTCCTTTGCGTAGGCTGTTCGTTTCGTGGTCAAGCAAATTAATAACGTATTCCTTAATATTTTGGCATTTTAATATTGATATTGGAGTAATAGAAGCATTAATGCCTTCAATGAACTCATGTAATGCTATGACATCTCCCTGTGGTTCGACAATGGTTCTTGAACCAATAAGAAATGGGATAGTTAGTCCATTATTAAAATAATGATGTTTATCAAAATGTCTCAAAACTTTGTGCCAATAAGGGATATCGGGGTTCATTATTTTTTAAAAGTATTTTATGAGCCAAATCTCTTTGAAACTTGTATGCTTTTATAAACTATAGCTCCAAATTGCTCCTCTTCTATTCCAAGTTGATTGAAAATATTTCCAGTAATTTCAAGTTCTAAATCGGTTGGTGGACCATCACATGTTATCATGCCCCAGGCAATAACTGCTAGGAGTTCTTTTTGCTTTTGACTTAATTGATTTAGATCATTAATCATGTTTTCGATTCCTCCGATTTTGAAGTATTCCGTAGATTTAGTGGCATGCACATTTAGGTATTCAATATACTGATTTAAATAATTTCGTTTATCTCTTACAGATCCCTTAAATTCTTCTCCAACCCCTGTAGCTATCCACATATTAATTCTTGACATCTTTTGATTTGTATTTAAATCACCAAAGATGCTCTTAATCGGATTTTCAATACTTGTTTTAGTTGTAGGATTAGAGTAGCTCTGAGCATTGTCAGATTTTATTCTCGACAACCAAAATCCAAGGAAGAAAATAATCCACATTGTCGTCCCTTCAATTGGTCCAACGTCTTTGAATTTTATCATCATGAAAATGAAAGCAATGGCGGGTAAAATCATTATAGAGCACCCTATATTTCTTGTTGTTACCATAATTATTCTATTGTCGCTAACGGTCCAGGATGCTCGTAGGCAGGCCGACTATGTTTCATGCTGTCTCCGTGGTTCCTTTGTCCAAATTTACGTTTTCATTCTCAATGTAGATAGCCCTGCTTATGAGCATCCAATGTTATGTGCTACCGTCTATTGCCCGGTCAAGATAATTGGTATGGTATTGATAATGCTATTTTTGTCAAAAATCGAAAGGTGATAAAGTCCTGGGGGCAATCCAGTCAGGTCAACATCAAAATCATGTCCAACTACCTTTCCATCTTTTAATTGCGAACCCTTCTCATCAAAAACAATATACGTCAAAACAGGTATGTTTGAAATGGCTTCTGAAAGCTTCACATGGAATATACCACTTGATGGATTTGGAGATACAAGTATTCTGCTGTAATGATCATCAAGCGGATTAACTGAAACTGTTCCGTCAGGATCGAATACGACCAACTTTATACCTTCTGAAGTCTTAGAGTGAACAAATATCCTGTCGCCCATAAAACTGAAATTAATAGGACTTTCAATTCTTCCTCCTGATGTAGATTCTAGAAACTCATATTTATTACCATTCACAAAATCCTTTGACATGGCCTGTATTGCGCCATCTTGTGAATTATAACGTCCAAAATACATTTTACCATTATACGCCTGCAAGGTGTAATCGGTATCGAAAGGGATAGACGTGGATTCCTTAACACTCATTCCATTTTTAAAATTCGTCCGTACTAGTCCCCTTTGGGTTTCTGTTGGATTGTAATAATAGATTGAGTCATCCTGAAAATGCGAGAAAATAAAATCTACATTGTTATCGTTTCGAATATCTGTAATCTCATATTCTTGTCCAAAAAGAGACCGAAGAAAATACCTAATACTACCATTTGAATTTTTTCCTCTCCAAACTATATCCTGATATGACAATGCGGGCTCATTTGGAAATGCTGGACCCCAATATGGTTTCTTTGGATTTAAGACCTCTAAAACTGTATAATTTGGGAATTCAATATTTGTAACATCTAGACATGAATCTATGCTTTGTGTATATTGATATACAACCTTCTCATTGTTGTCAAGGTAATCGACAATCCACTCCTTCCCAGAGTAAAACAAATTTTGGACTTGGTACATTTGCTTTTCAATAAGTGGGCAAAGCAATTTAAAACCCGAGCCATTCTGTCTATAAAAACCCACGTCCCCCCATTCGGCCGCTGTGCTATCAAATACTGAAGTCACAAAAAACTCCCCAGTGTATGGCCCCACTTCCATTATATCTCCCTGGAACACCCTCAACCTATCATCATAAGGGGTAGTAGTATTGTTTAAATAATTATGATACAAAATAAGGGTGTCACCTGTTGATTTATCAAGGGCTTCAATTAAAAGGTCATGATTGAAATCACTTGGAGTATGTAACTCGAATATCTTTAAATAATTATACTCATTATTATTATCACCATTATCATAAAAGACCTCAGTAGTCTCAGTCCCACCATAAGATGAATACCAAACGTATCCCACTCTAAAGATGAGTTCGTCATTTCTTCTGAAAATGAAAGACGTAAAATCACTAGATAACGGTGCGTCCTCATTTAATACCCAAAATGAAGTATCCCCGTTTGTCATCAGGATATTTCTATCCCCTGAACTACTATTTACTGTATAGAAAAGTAAATAACCGTTGTAAGTCGAGATAAAGGAGGAATCCTTGTCAATAGTGACATCAATCCCGCTGGGATCTTTAACGGTCCAGATAGCCTGACCAATCGTTTCACAAAATGTAAAAATTGAAAGGCACATGGCTAATACGAAATTATAAATTCTCATTTTCTACTGTATTGATTAAGAATAAATTATGTAAATAAAAAGATACTGAACATCAGTATGGCAATATAGGTAGATCTCCCAACTTGCATTAAGTATGGGCTCAAATTTTTATACCCAAATAAGAAATTGTAGGTTCCAGATTGCACATAACACGGATATATACGCAACTCAAGGTACTACACATCTATTGATATTCAATGCTTTAATAGTGCGTTTTTCAATATATTCATTGCGTATAGCCAAACTTGCGTTTTTTAAATATTCCTCTATAACCCTCCCTACTCCTGCCCTCCCCACTCCTCCTCAACTCACTCCAGATATTAAGAGTTCAAAGGATCGACATCACATTTGAATACACAAAACTGAAGGGCGCTTCTAATAACTATCAAAATGAGCATTTTAACTTTTATAATGAGCAGGCAATCAAGATTGAAAATTGATTGCCATTGGGTTATTAGAGGCGCCCTAAAGACCTCATAGAAGTTATAGACGTGGGAGGGATAGGTTTAATTAATGTGATATTCCTTTTTAATCAGTTCATTTAATTTGTCCGTACTTACACGGAAGGAATCCAGTTGACTGATCAGGCCGTTGTTGATCTGCTTTGAACTCAGGATGTCATGCATCAATTCGTTTATGCTGGCCTGGTCAGTGGATAAAAACGAATATGCATCAGGCTCAAGTTTGGAAGGCATCAGCAACCTCGCATCAAGTATGGCAGATTTACTTTCCAGCAACTTTAAACGGATCGGCCTTTCTGTTTCAAAGGCGGACTTCATCCGGTTTAAACCCAGATAATGCTTATTGATCGCATCAGTGACTGCACTGCTGCGTACCAGTCTCAGTCCACCTGAATACGTCAATTGGGAGATGGCACCTGCATTGACATCCGGCAACCCAAAACGCAAAGCCGTACGATTCATGAGCCGATACACCTGGTATGCATTTTCTTCCGGATCGGGATTGGATAACAAGAGTAGCAACGAATCGAAATTGGAGTTGGTCTGGTTACGCCAGGTGATATAGGTTTGCAAGGTGATCTTATCATTCGTGAGATCAGCCGACAAGGTGCGCATCAGTTTTTTCTCGCGTTGATGTTCGATCACATGCTCTAGTTGATATTCGGCCAGGAAGCCACAAAAGACAGCGAGGAAGAGCATCAGGAATTCCCAGAAATAAGACTTCCAACCTCTCTTACCTTCATGATGTGCGTGGTGATGTACTTCCATTTCTTTGGATTGCTGTATTGGGTGATTTGGATCAGGATTGATCAATAGATTATTTTCGTCCGCTTGGTTGTCCGGCCCGTTAGGGTGTGAGTTTTTGATGGATTCTTCTTCAGGCAGGTCGGACATCAGGGGTACGTGGTCTAAGAGTAAAAAGGTTGGATATGTATGACTGCCGCCATATTATCCCGGCATCCAAACATAAGAATTCCCTTTTAATAATTTATGCCTATTTGCCGTGTATAAATCTTGCCGCCGTGTGGGTTTCAGGCATAAGATGCTTGACATGAATCCAGCCACCTGAGTATCACCCTGCGTTACTTCACCTTTAAGTTTTTAGAACCCCGCTTTTATACAAATTCAATGCTTGCTGTAAGATGTGATCTATAGTTATCATCGGCAGATCTTTGTGCGGGTCTATCTTGAAGATCTTCATGCGTGAACGCGTACCGGCTTCCAGTTGCGGATGATCCAGATGCTTTCCTTCGACCATCAAGAGATAGGGTTCCTGCGTTTTTTTATCGGTCCATAGATAACAAAACACTTTTTTCCGATAACAGAAGCAAGGCATGCCATACTTCACCGTTTCGGTAATATGCCGGCTCTGGGCGAGGACCAGACTACGTATAGCGAGCATGCAACTTCTGTTGGGCTCGTCCTGGTTTAAATAAAAGCGATCAAGATCAGACAATATGCAACTAAATTACATGATTAATAATGTTTCACCCTCACTCCATGGGCGTACAAATCTCAACCAAAAACCCATCAGGATCCCGCACATAGGCCACCGTCTGTCCCCATGGTTTAGTTTTGGGTTTTTCTACCAGTGTGGCACCTGCGGCTATCGCGTTGTTAAGCGTTTCTTCAACATTGTCGGTTGTAAAGCCAATTTCAATACCAAAGGGCTTATTGTCCAGACTGCTATCAATAAAGCCGTCGCGAAGGTTTGAACCCGCCAGCATGAAGGAAGCAAACGAAAGGGTAGTTTCACCAGCCAGGAGCTCTCCGTAATCATTGTCCGGTGAAATAAATTTCCGTGCAAAGCCAAAGGCCGTTTCATAGAATGTAACGGACCTTGTGACGTCCCGGACGTAAAGAATGGTGTAGGCAAACTTGATCATTGGATTAGGTTTTAAATAAAGTAGATTTTCAGTCTGTTTAAGTTCTGGAATCAAATGGCAACTTTTACCTTCCTGCATTTGATCAGAAAGAATGGAAACACATCTTCTACCTCAGTAATTTCATAAAGTCCAGCTTTGTCAAACGCTGCATGAACAGATGACTGATCATAAAAGTACATTTTGACGCCGTCAAATATCTCATAACGATCCTTACTGATCAAAGGGCCCTGGCCATAGGTATTTGCTTTTTTCGAAATAGCAGAGAAGACCATATACCCACCTGGAGCTAATTGATGATAGCAATCACGAATCAATTTAGCCCGTTCGTCACTATCCAGCAGGTGAATCAATGCATGACAAAAAATACCATCATACTGCTGATGGTCAAACGGCATATTTGTAACAGAACCGTGGTGGATGATCATACCAGTGCCAAAGTGCTTTTCGGCAAGGGCAATAGCCGTTTTGATATTTCAATTCCGGTCACTGCCATGCCCTGCTCCAGGAATATCCTGGCGTTACGGCCGTAACCAATTCCTGGAATCAGTATATTCTTCAACGATTGACTGACAAACAAATCCCTGGTCAGCATAGCTGATATAGAGGGTTCGAATCCCCACATCTCTTGCTTTTCACTAAAGACAGATTCCCAGAATTCGGGTTTTTGCTTTGTCATATTTCTTGTGTAATCGCCATCAATTTACACCCTTTCCAAAATTCTTTTACCTGCCAGAACTAAACAACCCGTGATGGTCCGGGTGCATAGTATAGCATCATCACACCGCATTTGAATGTTTTAGAGTGTAAGAGGGTAAGATCTATTTGTTCCCTGATGTCTTTAAACAAAGGCAATCCACTACCGAGTATGATGGGCTGGACGCCAATTTGATATTCGTCAACAACACCAAGGTTTGACAAGGCTACAATTAGAGAGGGACTACCCACTAAAATGTTTTTCCCTGGCTGTTGTTTGAGTACCAGTATGTCTTCTCTAATGATCTCTTTCTTCAAGGTTGAGTTTTTCCAACTAACATCATTCAGTGTGCGCGAATACACAATCTTGGAAATATCATCGATCAGGACGGCAAAATCATCCATGGATTTATTGCCGGTTGGGTCTTTTACAATCGCGGGCCAATAACTTTCCATGAGCTGGTAGGTGATCCGGCCGTATATCAGCGTATCTGCATCCAGCAGGAGGTCATTATAGTGTTCATGTATTTCATCGTCTGCAATTCCAGCTGTATGATCGCAATATCCGTCAAGGGTCATGTTGAGTCCGGCGATTAATTTTCTCATTTTAGATGTAAATGGAAGTGAATCTATTAGTGTTTCCGACAGGCGTTTAAGATTAAAAACTGTTGTAAAGCAAGATGCATATTTTTCCTGAATCAGCATAATTCAAGCTGAGAAGGAATTGAATAAACGTATCAGCGGAGGCATACCTTATGAAAAAGCCATGTAAGGCTGATCCTTAAGTTCAAGATGTAGAAAATCGGATAGGGTTTGCCTGTTCCATCGCGTTCGGAAGAGGAAGCACCTGTGCAGGCTATATCTTATATCTTTTGTTCTGAGTTCTTTAGTGTTATAATATCTGCGGAGATACCTATTTGAAATACACCCAAAGAGCCATCTTTTACGTCACCGATGTCATTACCATTTATATCTGTTGCATTGCCTTTGAATAGATAACTTAAGCCATGCAGGTATCTGGCATCGAGACGGAGGCCTTTACATATTTTATAGTTTACACCCATCAGCAAACTGAAGTCACATTTTTGATATAAGTCGTCGAAAAAAGCATTGTCGGGATCATTTGTGTTGGTGGTCTTAAGCAATCTGCCGAATTCCAACCCCGCATTAACGGCCAATGATTTCGTGATGGCATATTGACCGGATAATTGCAAATCCAGGTAATCCAGATGTATTTCAGCACCTGGGTATCCTGTAGCCAGATAAGGACCATTGTGCCATCCTTTGCGGGAGTATATTAAATTGGAGACCAGCGAAAAATGGCCCTTGATGGGAATCTGTGCGTGAAGACCACCGTAATATCCAATATATTGATCGGTTGATTCCTGATTGATGGATTCAAAATCAACATTAGAAAGATTCATTCCTGCGCTGACTCCTATGGTAGATGGACTTTGGCTAAAAGCAGGGTTGTGTAGTAGTGAAATGAAAAACAGGATGACGAAGTAGTGTAATGGCTTCATAGGAAAGGCTGAATTTGATGGTAAATAATACTATGGGTGTCCCTCCTCAAGTTGTGTTCTATGGGAGTAAGCGCAGGTCACAATAATCTTATTATGTAAAAGGATCAACGAATCGAGAGAATTTTATCTCAAAATTTAATCCTTAAAAACAGGATTAACCAACAAATGATTGGAAATTAATTTTCAATGAAGTGCTTTCGCCATGCTTTCGGAATGTTGATTTTCGATTTTGTAAAGGTTTCTTTACTTCCTTCCAGGTTAAAGTTGATAATGACTTACAGCCGATTGCTTCAACCTCCAGCCTCACTATTGTCAATACTGGCAGGAGCAGTAATTTTTCGTCTTCGTCACTTGTGCTCTTAACTGCTAGCATGCCAAAGGCATAAGTCAGGGAGACAAAGATGAGTTGGTATATAGCAAGTAATATTATTGTAGTTAAAATTAAAGAAGTGTTTGATGTATCTTTAATTAATTTTGCAACGTCATCTCTTCCAAATTGTGTAATCAATTCGCTTCTGCTTCCGAATATTTCTAGATTCTGTTTTAAATCTCCTTGTGCCCACAAAGGGAAAAAAAGCGAATTAGAATTGGGTACCTCTTCAATTAAATAGGCAAAAAGAAATAAGTAGCAGAAAAGACAAATTATAAAAACAAGGATACCTCCGATTGCTAATTTTGTAACATTTACTTCGGTCCTTTTCCGGATATTGCCCTTATTTAACCATAATATCATCAAAGTTAGAACGCCAAGTGCCTCAATGATTGCAGAAAATAGGGCATTGGATGAATTAGGAGGTACTCCTACATTGCTTACTAATATGGCTAATCCTGGAATGACGGCAAATGCTCCTGAAGCAACTGTAAAAAATATGGTTAGACTTTTCATTTAATTCAAAAGGTTATGGTTACGGTTTGCTCTGGTGCAATTTGCGCAGGTTTTGTATACAATGTTCTTAATTTATAGTCATCCTTCAGTTTAAAAAGAACAACGTAGACAGTTTCGTCAATATGAGTGAATGTGTTAGTAGTAGTTCCATTCACTCGAAATTTATCCATGTACGTTTCACCGTATGATTGCCATTTTTTACCATCAAATTCCTTCATCCATACCCGGTTAGGAATAAGAAATATTTCTGCCCCTTTAGGTGTTGAAATTAAATTGAGCTTTATATTTGAAAAATCGCTTGATCTATTTACGAAATAATACAAAGTTTCTAAGCTCTGTTTGCTACCCCCTTTATTAATTAATTCAGAATATAAGTATAAGCACTCTGTCTTTCTACTTTTTACTAAAACAATTTGTGGAATTTCAACTTTTATTGCATATTGCGAAGAATCTTCCACAAAATCAGTAATTTTTCAGAAGTCCAAAACACGCTACCCGAACTGTCAATGGTTGAAACTTTAATTCCATCTAAAGTTCTTCCAAAACCAAAATCTTTATAAGGATTAATCGAATCGGCTATCTAGGAACATGGAAGAATATTGTAGTAGTTATTTCATATTCTTTAACAGTATTTTTAATAGTTTGAATAATATTTTCGGCTATGGATTTGGATGGAATACGATCCATATAATCGATTATATCTTTAATTGATGCTAAAAGGGTTTCCTTTGCAAGCCCAAATCTTTCAGCTCGTTTGATTGCATAGGTATACTCTTTTTGTGAAATCTCATTTTCTCCTTTCAACAAGTAAGCTAATGCGATATTGAAATGTACATAACTTAAAGTTGAGTCAAATCCTAACGACCTCCTACTTACGACAATACTGCTATCATAATCTCCTTGTGTTAATACATACCATGCACTATTTCCAAGCATTTTACCATTTAATTCTTCATTGGCATTTTGAGCGAACAAAGAAAACACAGTTAACAGACCAAGAGTGATTGTTAATATCTTTTTCATAAATTTAATTTAAGGTGGCTGTTGAATTGGAATTACGGCTTATATTTTTTGTAGTCACCAAAAAGAAACACTTAATTTGATGATATTCGGTTCACATGTTAAAATCCAACCCATTTCGTTACTCTAGATAATTCCATCTTCACCTCAACACATTATCCGGCTCATTCTCATCATTCCGAAACAACCCATTCCTGCTCATGTCCAGGATGATCTGGTTGGTGATCCAGCGGTTGACCTGACCTTTAAGCCATTTCTTAGCCGCCCAGACCAATATTTTTATTACCAGGTCTCCCAGTAGAGAATTTCTCAGCCATTCATTGAATGGCTTGGACTTGAGAAGCCAGGGATGTTCTGCTGTAATAGTATTAGCATTCTTGCTTGAATGATCTGGCTCCTTTTTCTTCTTCATCTCTTCTTCCAGCTTGTCCATGATCGCGGTCACCCTCCTTGCGATTTTGGGACGGAGATCACTTAGAATCAAATCTTCATAACTGACTTTTGGAAAATCCCCAACCTGGATCTCCGGAAGGAATAACTTTTTCGTCGCGTCATAAGACTCCACCTTGTAATCCGGAATAATCGGGAGACTTTGTTTTCCTTCATCTGAAACATATGCGAATTTATCCTTCATGACTTGCGGCCAACCTGACTGATCATAGTCCTGGTAGAAATAATTCCTCAGGAAGCGCTGGCAATTCTTCTGCCCCAACATATAATCGTGCTCGAGAAATTCTCTCCTGAAAAACCCGCAAATCCACCCAACGCCCCACTCGCAATAGCATTTCTGTATTTCTTTCCATCCTTATATCGGGTAGGCCAGATCATCCCCTTCTGCGAATCATTACTGAACAAGTCTGCTATATCACTTTCCTTAAATAACACCTGGTTGCGCAGGGTATCATACAACCGTGGGATGACATGCACCAAACCGTCATTGAGATATTTCTCTTCGAGTTCTTGTTCACTCAGTGTTGCGTTCTCTCCCTCCGGAAAGGAAAAATTCGGAAACGGATCGATCATGATGATCGGTTTGTTTGAACGCTTCTCTTCCTTGAGGGTATTGTCTATATTGGCTAACTGCTCCTCTGCGGACAAACCCTGCTCTTTACCATTCTTCAGGATATCACTGACTCTTTGCTCCAATGGTGGAGATTCGGGCTTTGGATTCAAAATCCGAAATGCTTCTGCGATAGGTTCATTGTTGGTCATACCACCATCCACCGCCAGAAACTGATAAGGCTCTTCGATCCTGGGTTTGATATTGGCGCCCTTAAAGATCTGGGCCAGATTCGCTTCGATGTATTCCTTCGAGATTTCTTTAAACGGCACGCGCTTCAATCCAATCGGAAATGCACCACTGGCCCTCGAACAATGTAACATCAACTTCACATCCTCTATTTTTTTCAGGTCTAAGCTGAATGTAGTCGGATCTTTATCCTTTTTGTCCAAGGTGAAATACGCAAATGCTTTATGATAGGACATGGTATGCGCGATAGCTCCGTTGCCACTTGAAAAAGAAAGTTCCAATGGCACTCCCCTAAGGTTGCTCAATGTCATCAACACCTTGAGATCGGATTTAATATAAGCCGGCATGGGTTGTACATCCGTCACCTTCCATTCCGTGGTCAGCTTGTCGATCATGTCTCCAATGAAGTTGGTATTGAGCATGGATTTGACATGTCCATTTTCCAGGTCTGAAGTAGCAAATAGTTTATTCGTCATAGACTCATGACGTGGCAAGCCCAGGTTGACCCAGGTATCAAAAAAGCAAATTTTTATCCGATTCCAGGTTTGTCGGATCATCTACATTCTTGTATCGCTTCGTGGCTAGTGCCATCAGAGTTACAGCAGCTACAATGCTTCCGGCAGAGGCTCCTGTAATAGCGTCAATGATGACATTTGGTTTGGCTACATTCTTTGGGTCTTCCGCATGTTTTTCATACCAGAAGTCAAGTGTATTGAGCAGATAATCCAGCACTCCGGCAGTATACGCACCCGCAGTCACCGCACCTGCCAGAACCAGACCAATATGAATGTCTTCACGCTCTGTCCCCGCTTGCTTTTGTATTACCTCTTTGGTTTCAAGTTTCATGGTAGCCTATGGCATTTACATTCCAAATAATATGATATCACCAGGAAATCAATTAAGTGTAGACATACAAAGATCACCAATGGGCATACCCACTCATGATATTGTCACGTCTCCCCCAGCTTGTTCCCTGAAATGTATGTCAACATTGCTGTTGCGGATCCCTAAAAAATGTAATGAATTTGTACTCTAAAAAAATCCAATAGCGCCGTTCAAAACCTACACGCGCTCTACACTAAAATAAAATTTGTCAAGACTAGAATAGAAATATCCATCAGGATTTCTATTCACTTTCAATTACCTCGTTTTGTTATTGGAATAAATCTAAACAATATTTTTATTCTGTACGTATTCTGGAAGAAATATTTTTTTTTGGAAGTACGGGAGGGCCATTTGTGATGGGATCGTCCACCACGGGTGGACGAGGAATTGCATATCTAAGCCCAACTTTGATTTTCTTCAAGGCCCTATGAGCGAAATCCTGACTGCAAGCCAGGATAATTGAATAGCCACTACTTTCAAGTAGTGGGACTCATGGAATAAGTGAAAAATGAAGAGTGAAGAGTGAAAAATGAGATTGCTAACCTGCCGTCGGATACGGCTTCACAGACTCTTACCCTACCGATATTTTTTTTGATTTTTGGTACGCGATCTTAAGTCAACTTAAGCTCAACATTTGGGCTCAACTGATATGCTCCGGCTCCACAAAATACATATTGACCATTCCCTTGTGCTTGGCTTCGATCTTGCCGCGATAGGTGCAGTCAAACTTATCCTTCACTAGCTCATACGTATTCTCGCTGATATTGATTTTACCTGCTTCACTGTTTTGTTCCATGCGGGCAGCAAGGTTGACAGTATCGCCCCAGATATCATAGGCATATTTTTCACGCCTACGATGCCTGCTACAACAGGGCCTGTGTGGATGCCAATGCGGATTTCAAACGGCATTTCTCCGAGCGCTTCTTTTTCCATTTTACGGCGATGCATGAAGTCACGCATTTCAAGAGCTGCGCGCACAATTTCTGTTGCGTGTGAATAATTGGACACAGGAAGTCCGCTCGCACATAAGTATGCATCTCCAATCGTCTTGATCTTTTCGATTTTATATTTTTGAATAATACGATCGAAGGCACTAAAGCAGTGGTGAATCTCAGCTACAAGTAATTCAGCGCTGATTTTTTCACTGATGGTGGTAAAGTCTTTAAAATCTGTCAGCATGACGGTCACCATCGTAAAGGCTTTGGCCTTGGCAGAGCCGGTGGCTTTTAATTCTTCCGCTACTTCTTCAGGCAGGATATTGAGCAGCAGTTCATCACTCCGGCGTTTTTCGGCATCGCTTATCTTTTTCTCCTGACCTATCTTTATACGCTGACGATACACCACACCTGCAAAAATCAAGGCACCGATGAGGCCTGCAAGAATGGAATACCGGATGGCCCGTTGCCGGATATCTTTTGTTCCTGGTCGGCTCTGGCTTTCGCTTCTTTTTATCAAACTCATATTGCATTGTTGCTTCCGTCAGCTTCTTATCTTTTTCCATATTGAAGACCGAGTCCTTGCTGATGGCATAGAGCTTATAGTTCTCCAGTGCTCCGGGATAGTTGCCGGATAGTGTTAGAATTTCACTTTGACGTTCATATAATTTAATGAGTGAATGGATATCGCCGATTTCCTTACTGATGACGATGGCACTGTCTGTATAGACTTGTGCTTGTTGCAAGGCATTACTTTTATTTCCGTTAAATATGGTTAGCAATGCTTCCGGATTTTTTTCCTTGGCCACTTTCAGATAGGTACCGCCGATCGCACCCAGGTTGGTGGCAGTGCCGATTTGCAACCCAAGCTCTTTACTGATAGCCAGTGCTTGTGCATAGTGGTTCAGTGCTCTGGTGTACAATCCCTGCTCTGCATAGATTCCTCCCATATTGCCGAGATTGCGCGCGATGCCGTTTTTGTCTCCGAGTTCCGTATACAGCACCAGGGCGCTGGAATCGTATTCCAGTGCTTTCGGTAGATTGTCCATTGCGGCATAGATCTGACCGATATTGCCCAGGTTAGATGCGATGCCGATCTTGTTGCCGAGCTCTTCGTCGAGTTCATTTCCCTTGAGGATATATTCCAACGCTTTGGGATAATCTTCCTGACTATTATAGACCAGCCCGATATTGCTGAGCGAATTAGCCATTTCAACTTTGTTGCCTATCTTTTCATGAATCTGCAAGGCTTTATAATAATGTTCGATCGCTTTTGGAAAATCAGACAGGTACCAATACACGACACCCATATTATTGAGCGCTTTAGCGGCATCCGCCTGATCACCGATTTCAACAGCGGTGGCCAGGGATTTTGAAAAGGCAGCCAATGACTCGGAGTACTCCGATTTGCCAAAACCATGGTTGACACCGATCGCTCTGTGTGCATCGACTACGCCGGCTTTCCAGTTTAATTTTTCAGAGATCGCCAGACCCTGATGACCATAGGAGATGCCTTTGTCGGGATCGATGGAGTTGTAGGTAAAACTGAGGTCGATCAAAACCTTGGCCTGTTGCGTATCGGTTTTTGTGGGTTGGAGATCCAGCAGGAGCGAGTCAATGCGCGCCTGTCCTCTTTTCTGCGCGAGGGCAGTTTGGGCAAACAGGCAAATGATGGTGGTCAGGAGTAGTAGTGGTTTCATTTGGAGAAACAAAATAAAGAGAAATCGGAGGTTCTGCAATTTCTTGATTTTTCTCAGAACTCACCCCAGTCACCTTTTGCTGAGAGATCTGCGGCACGAAAATCTTTTTTTGCCCCAGCGAAATTCTAAATCTTCGATTTATTCATTTCTATCCCCCTGTGTTTCTGCATCTCGCCCGTACGGGCATCATTTCGAAAACCCCGGGACTAAAAGTATTAATCAAGTGTATCCCATCGAAAAATCCATTAGCCCCGGGGTTGCGAAGCACACAGGGGATGTGCTGAGCGAAGGCGAAGTAGGACGGAAATTGCCAGAAAGCAATTTTGCAGGGGCATAACATTAAGCAAGGAATATCAAAGCCCTTCTCTTTTTACCGAGAGATCTGCGGCGCGAAAATTATTTTTTGCCCCAGCGAAATTCTAAATCTTCGATTTATTCATTTCTATCCCCTGTGTTTCTGCATCTCGCCCGTACGGGCATCATTTCGAAAACCCCGGGGTTAATCGAATTCAATCTGGATAATACCGCCGGGAACACGATTAGCCCCGGGGTTGCGAAGCACACAGGGGAGAGAATTTTTCAAAGAAAAATTCGAAGGGGCATAAGAATCATTCCAAAGAGAGAGGCCAGGGTGAGGTATGCAGAAGCATGGTATTTTTATTCAAAGCATCCACTACTTTCCACTGAAGGTAAGCTGGGATCATATACTCCATTTAAAACCTGCGCTGGAAACTGACAACCTGCTCCAGAAATTGGCTCTTCTTCTCCTGAATCCAGGCATCGATAATTACATACCTTTCCTTGCAGCGTGGCTGTGGCGTTGTCAAAGGCTTCGACCACCATTACAATAGAGTACACGCCATTTTTATATTTAGCATTGACTGTACCATCCCAGGCATTGGTAGGATCGTTAGGTGTAACATCTTCGGCATAGAATACTGTGGTGCCTTCTTTGTCGCTGACACGAAAGCTTCGAATCAATATGATGTTTTGATCACCATTGACCACCAGACGATCATTGATCCCATCTCCATTGGGTGTAAACACATTGGGTACATAGACATGACCAAGGCCCACGGTGGCATTGATGGCGGGTGTATCACAACATCCGTTGAGTACATTTGAATTGCCATCTTTTTTGCAGGAAAGGAATGGCGCGGTGCATGCGATGATCAAAAAGAGATAGTGTGGTAAGAAGGGTTTTGAGGTTGTCATATGATTTCAGGATTATCTGTGAGTTCTTCAAACTTTGCTTTCATGGTTGGATTCCCATGTGTTAGTTTCTTGATCGTGAGATCTTCAGCTTTGTTGTTGGCCAGGCGAAGATTGTTTTCGGAGGACAACAAAGCGTCCTTGGTTTTCTGGAGATGGTGAATTGTTTTATCAATCTCATCAATAGCTTCCTTAAACCTGCGACTGGCGAGTTCATAATTCCTCGCAAACCCTTCTTTAAAGTTATTCATTTTCTCCTCAAAGTTAGTGATATCGATATTTTGATTCCTGACCAGGGCAAGCTCAGCTTTATATTGGAGTGATGTCATCGCTGCATTACGCAAAAGGGTGATAATGGGAATAAAGAACTGAGGCCGGACCACATACATTTTAGGAAATTTGTGAGACACATCCACAATCCCCGAGTTATAGAGTTCGCTTTCCGATTCTAAAAGTGTCACCAGCACGGCGAATTCACATTTCTTTTCGCTGCGGTCTTTGTCCAGTTCTTTCAGGAAATCTTCATTTCTTTTCTTGGTCGCCGTCTCATCTCCCTCATTCTTCATTTCAAACATGATGGAGATGATCTCATTTCCGGCCTCATCCGTTTCCCGATAGATAAAATCACCCTTACTTCCTGACCTCGAATCGTTGTCTTTTTCAAAATAGGCTCTTTGAAAAGCTGTGGCACGAAGCTTATTGAATTCGGTTTCGCAATGTTGTTCGAGTGTTTCGCCAACCATCTTGGTGGAGAGTTTGAGCTTCATATCCTTGCGAAGGGCAATTTCTTCATCCTTCAGCTTGATGATATCTTCTTTGGTGCGGAGTTCGGCTGCAAACTTTTCGTTTAGTGATTTTTCAAGTAGTTGTCTTTCTGTTTCTTTGTTTCTCAGATGATTGGCCAGCTCATCTCTTTCTTTTTCAATTTTTTGAACAGCTTCCAGTACCGTCAGTTTTTTCTCGACCTCTGCCTTCTCCATTTTGGATTTCATGTCTCTTAGCTCCGATTCCTGCTTGCTGAGGCGTTCGATGAGGTCGCGTTCATTTTTGGCTTTCAGCTCTGAGATTTCAGTATCTTTTTTAGCCAGGTGCACTTGTAGTGCATTTTTAAGATTTGCCTCTGCGAGTTTGACAGCACTCTCTTTTTCCCGTTCGGCCACCTGTAAACGCCGATGGAGTTCATCTTCAAATTGATGATCCCGTACTTGCTTCAGGATATCTGCAAAACCGGCTTCGTCAACCTTAAAGACCTTATTGCAGTGGGGGCATATTATGTCGTTCATGGGTAGTCAGTTGTAAATTATGTTTCTGGTAAAGTGTTGCATCACCGGGATATCCTATCCGGACAAACAAACATAAGGCATTAGGATTGAAAACCCAGTCCTAAGGCCTTTGGACTCTAAAGATAGCATGGTATAAGTTCAACCTTTTGCAGGAAATCTACTCTACCACGCTTAAAAATTGAACTGTAATCCCACCCCATTGCAGGTTATCCCTAATTCCAATTTCTCATACTCAAGACAGGTATTCTTTATAATTAATGGCATTCCGGTGTCACCGGCTCAATCCCACCCCCCAACCGCTCAATGGTGTGATTTCTTTCCTATATTAACCTTAAGATGTGACGTCAACGCGTGGTCAATTCCACCCGGAACGCACCTCTACATGACTACTGGCCCAACATGGAAGGATATTCGATGCACTTGCTTTTTTTCTGCGCCGCACTGGGTGCTTTTGTAGTCACGGCGTTGTTTCATTTCAGCATCTACCTGCAGCAGAAGGATAAAGCCTTTCTGACCTATTCGGTTTACCTCTCGATCTATGCCTGTTTCATCCTGATCCGCATATTGGACGAAAGGCTGACGGATATCTGGCCCCTGTCTTACACGACCGTGTATCACGGAGATGAGATCCTGGCCAAACTCACGATGGTAGCTTATGTCAATTTTATGGGCGGGCTCTTTGTTACCCGGGAGATGAAATTTCACCTTGCGGGATGGAGAGTCATGAAGTGGGCTACTTACTTGTATTGTGCTGCGTATTTACTTTTGGTCGCCATTGATACACCGATTAGTATGCTGGAAAAGGCAAGTTTTGTGTCCAGTATTTTTCTACTTGGGCTCGGTTTTTTCCTCATTTTCAAAGTTTTTAAGTTTTATAAAATCCCTTCTATCAACTGATTATCATCGGTTCTTTGTTTGTTACTTTTCAACCTTTCAGGAGTGATTTATAATATCGTGACCAGCAGTGACAAACTCAGCCTGCCGGCCTATTCGTTGATGCTGATCGGCGGTATCCCGGAAATCATATTTCTATCCTCCGCGTTAGGATATCGATTGAAAATGGCATTCCGGGAACGAACCCAGGCCCAGCAAGAACTCATCTTCCAGCTACAGCGTAATGAACAACTGGCTAATAGCCTCAATGAAGAACTTGAACAGAAGGTGAAAGAACGTACAGCGGAGATCGAAGTGAAGTCTGAAATGCTGGAAAGGGAAAAAGAACAGAAGCTAACAGCGGAGTTTGACAAGCAAATCGCGGAAGCCCAACTGACAGCTCTCAATGCGCAGATGAATCCACACTTCATTTTCAACTGCATGAATTCTATTCAAAAGTATATCCTGAAAAATGAAAAGGCCAAGGCCCTGGATTTTCTCCAGCATTTTTCAGAGTTGATGCGAAGTGTGTTGGATAGTTCGACCAAAACCAGGATCACACTCGATGAAGAAATCAGTATGCTCGAGAAATATATACTGCTCGAACAGCAACGCCTGGATCATAAGTTTGACTACAGTATTGCGATCGCAAGAGATTTACAAACTGATTTTTTTGAAGTGCCGGGGATGATCATCCAGCCTTATATTGAAAACGCGATCTGGCATGGCCTCATGAATAAGCCGGACAAAGGCAAACTGAAGCTTAGTTTTGAAAGGGAAAACGGATCTATCCGATGTGTGGTGGAAGATAATGGCGTAGGCCGCAAAAGAGCTGCGGAGATAGGGGAGCAGAATAGCATCAAGCGAAAAGCTATGGCATGACTATTTCCCAGAAGCGAATGGAATTATTACAAAAGGAAAATCTCGACATCCCTGAAATCCAGGTTGAGGATCTTGGTGTTAACGGCCATGCCGGTGCAGGAACCCGCGTGACTATTCATTTTCAAGTTGACTAAATCACAGACCATGTATAAGGCATGTATAATTGATGACGAAAACAACAGCCGCGAAGTGCTGGAGTTGATGATCAGTGAAAATCATCCGGAGATAACGATAAGCGGTACAGCATCCAATATCACAGAAGGAATGGAACTCATCCGGCGACATCAACCGGATATCCTGTTCCTGGATGTTGAAATGCCGGGAGGTAGTGGCTTTGATTTAGTCCGTCAGTTAC
Organism: Candidatus Opimibacter skivensis; assembly: GCA_016721905.1. Taxonomy (GTDB): domain Bacteria; phylum Bacteroidota; class Bacteroidia; order Chitinophagales; family Saprospiraceae; genus Opimibacter; species Opimibacter skivensis. The sequence continues at coordinate 21,918 of JADKHH010000032.1, forward strand.
AGGAGCCCTTGCCCCAAATCATTTTTTGCACAGCATACGGACACTATGCGATCAAGGCTATTGAATGCAGTGCCCTGGCGTATTTGCTCAAGCCGGTGTCCTCACAAAAATTGCACGAGGCAATTGAGAAAGCAAGGATGAAGAGTAATCCGTTACAGCGTAGCCTGCAACGCAATGTGCTGGAAGAACAACTGAGTCCAGCCAAAGAACCCACCCGTTTTCTGATCAATACTGTTGAGGATACCAAAGTGATCCGGTTTGATGAGGTGGTCTGTTGTGTCGCCGAAAGTAATTACACCAAGATCCACCTGTCAGATGGTTCAAAGGTGCTGGCCTCCAAAACACTCAAGGACTTTGAAACCATTTTATATCAACCTCATTTTTTCAGGATACACCATAGCTATCTCATCAATCTCAACTATATCCGACGCATCATCAAGACCGACGGATGTATGGTCGAGTTGCCTGACAATGTGATGCTGGATGTGTCGAGAACGAAGCGGGATGAGTTGATGCAGAAAGTAGCTGCTTTGTGAGCAAGGAGCAAGGAGCAAGGAGCAAGGAGCAAGGAGCAAGGAGCAAGGAGCAAGTTTTAACGAGTAAATATACAGTCTGGATGGCGCAGCCATCCGGAAAAATAAATGTTAAGCTTAAGTTTACTTTAGCTTTCGCGTTGGCAAGTTTAAACTTGTGTAAAGGAGAGTTTCGATGTCATCCTTACATCAATCTCATGTTCTACCCGCTGCCCGTTCGGGGCGGGATCTACGCTGTGCTCCGACAAGCTTCTCACGGTTCTCAACGGATACAACAGTCTGATCGATGAGAGCTACCAACTACTCAATCGAAGATATGGTCTAGGCCTGATGTGCTATTTTATTCCTTCAATAGATCGCATAGACCATGAAGGAATTACTGACTACAGCTTTCCTATTCTCCGCCATTTGTACCGTATCTTTTTCTCAGATCGGAAAAGTGGGCATCAATACCACTACCCCGGCGGCGATGCTGCATGTAATGGATAGCAGTGTATTGTTTTCCACTACCTTAAACACACTTCCGGGTATGCCAGGAAATCCTCCGGTGAGTGGCGCTGGTATCAGGACGTTCTGGTATCCTGATAAAGCCGCTTTTCGCGCAGGCCGTGTCAGGGGCATAACAACACCGCTTCAGGAGCGCAATCTTTTGGTATCGGTAACGGCAATTTTGCCACAGGGGAAAATACAATAGCCACAGGATCCAGCAATAAAGCCAATGCGCTGAATGCTTCTGTTTTCGGCATTGCCAATGTGGCAAATGGTACCTCTTCGCTGGTAGCAGGCAGATTTAATGATTCCATACAAGCCTTAAATAATCTGATCACCAGTACAACTCCATTGTTTATGGTAGGCAATGGGAATAATTCAAATTCGCGGAAAAATGCACTGACTGTACTCTTTAATGGGAATGTAGGGGTAGGAACCTTGAGCCTTCCGCAATACAGATTTCATGTGACCAATAATAATGATGCAGACGGAGGATGGGCGGATGGAATCATGATAGAAAATACATCGACACTCGCCAGTGTAGGCGAAGCCGGATTATCTTTTCATAATGCAGCAATACCTATCGACAGGCGATGGACGACCGGCCTTAATCAGAATCCTTTGATGGCATGGAATTATGGTACTACCTTTTCTACTGCCAATACCAAAATGGTCCTCGATACCATGGGCCGTCTAGGTGTGGGAAGTACATCACCACATGCCTCTTCCCTCGTCGATATCCAGAGTACAAACAAAGGTCTCCTATTGCCCCGCATGACCACTGCACAGCGGACAGCCATTGCATCTCCGGCAGCAGGATTGCTGGTGTATGATACAAGCCTCAACTCGATGTTTATGTATGATGGGATCCAATGGCAGACCTTTGCGATGGTGACCAGTAATTTTGATACCAAGGTGTATACAGCCACTCCGGTTGAGATTTATGCAAATGCACAATTTGGTTTTAGTTCATCTATATCAAATAGGTTTGCGTTTGTAGGAGCACCTTATAATGATGATTATCCGACTGGAACCCCGCTGAATGAGGGATCAGTAAGTATCTATGAGAAAAAACGAGGTTGGGAACTCGTGCAATCCCTGGAGGGAGTGGTAGCAAATGATTTGTTTGGCTGGGATGTTGATGTCGTGGGATATTATGCGGTCATTGGTATTCCCGGAATAGATCTTCCAGGCGGCGTAAATCAGGGAGCGGCTAATATCCTGGAATATAACGGAACCAGTTTTGTGAGTCAAACGACCATATTGGGTAGCGACCTGAATGATCAATGCGGATATAGTGTGGCTATCAGTGAAAGAGGAGTAGCTGTCATCGGACTTCCGGGAGACACCTCAACCGCAGGAGCGATAAAAGTGGTGGAAAAAATTAATGCAGCTTGGGTTACAGAAACGATTCAAAATCCAGCCAATAATTTTGGAAGCCATGTAGATATTTCAGGGAATAAAATTCTCGCCGGCGCTTTTGATCTTGGTAACAATGACGGCAGTTTTTTTGTGCTGGCTGATAATGGTACAAATTGGATCGAGGAATTCGAAAGCCCGCAAATACTGGTCAAATCCCTCGATCTTGAAGGCGATCTCATTGCTGTAGGCCGATCAGATGATGTCTTCGTTTATATGTTTAATGGGACCACCTGGATTCAGATTGCTGATATCAATGACCCGGATATAGAGGGAAATAAATTTGGCGCAGCCGTGAAATTATCAGGGGATTACCTCTTTGTAGGTGCACCACTCGCAACTGTGGCTGGCCAGCAGCAAGGTGCGGTGTATTGTTACAAAAGGAATGGATCCTCATTCGTGTTCCAATCTACCATTCAGAATGTATTGGGAGAAGATTCTGGCATGTTTGGATCATCAATTGATGCCTATTACAACGATATCCTGATAGGCGCACTGGAGGAAAATAATAACAAAGGTACTGTCGGGTTTGGGATCATTCATACAGACTAGGTCGGGCTCTACGATAATTTTCCATCGAGATTTACTTTTTTCCATGGCTTGATCGTATAGAAAACAAAGAGGAGGCCAGAGATAGGGAGGAAGATGGACTTGACAGTAACGCTCAGTCTGCAGTAGGTAGTCAACAAATGTTCGCATAGGAATTAGCGAAAATTAGCGGCGGACATTCGGAATTCTTGAAACGCATATTTCGGCTTCGCTCGAAGCCTATCTTTTATCTCGTATGAGTTGTAAGGTGTAATCGAAACATTGATCTTTGAAAGAAACCAGGTCTTCAGGTTTCGTATTGATCATGTGATCCGGGATAAGCCCCCTTCCCCGATTGAGGCCAAGATCATCGTAAATGGTACATAAAGTCCCTGAACCGAATTGTATTTTGGTATTGGGCAGCTCCCATGAAGTTTTTATAAGATATCCAGCCATGATGATTGGATTGCCACCGGTCTCGTCGCCTACAAAGACAGCCCTGTTGTATTTACGTAATACACTTGAAAAAATAACACCTGCGGAATACGTGCCTTCATCAATCAAAGCATATACATTGCCGGTAAAATTATTTTTCCTCGGCTTGAACTTGCCTATTCCATACCACGGGTACCATTGCTTTCGGGTCCTAGTCAGCAATTCCTCCTCGTGCCTGTTTTTAACGACCCTACACGTTCTGGCTTGTTCAAAGGGTTCATCAAATACATGCTGCAAAATGAATTTTACGTGATTTGGATTTCCACCGCTATTACCTCTTATGTCAAGGATTAAGTTCAGTGTATTAGCTTTTCGGATGGTCTCAAAGTAGTTTGAAATTTCTGCCCGGAACTTCTTGTTTGTTGTGGCGGGGCTAAAGGTTTTAATGCCAAGTATAGCCGTTTGAATTGAATCAAGGATGTTCAATTTTAAACCGGACGCTGAGCTTTGTTCATTACTGGGGTAGCGGATTGATTTTTCTTTTTTTATCGAGTCCAGGTTTCTGCCTGGTATGGTGCATGTGCGGTCTATGTTGTTATGTGTGCGATAGTGAATTACATAGGTCGTGTCGAAACCAAAAAAGGTATGAAAGTGGAAACGAAAGGATTCGTTGATAGCAGCGTAGGCATGCTGGTAATTATTTCCATCCCTACCCAGGTTAGACAGCAATAGAGATAGTATATCTTTAGTAGTTGTGGTATTGATAGCCGTGATTTCCAGTCCAGTCAATGGCACCGCTGATGTACTTAAATCCTGGGTTACATACAATCGATCATCAATGCATTTTACCTCAAGGGGCAACAGGTATTCAGAACTTCGAAGACTATCAAGTGCAGTTTTGCTTGGAATGACATAGGTGTGCCCATCCTGAATTAAAGCCGCTATAGGAGTCAGCAATTTAATAAAGGCTAATTCAGTCATAGGGTATTTGATCTCCTGGTACAGACTATCGAAACACCTATCCACTTGATTTTTGGGTGTATACAGATATACCAGCGGATGTTTAGACTCTATCCGATGCCGCCAATAGTTGAAATCCTCCTGTAATTGCGTAATAGAAAATATATTTAAATCGATGGTTGTTTTTTGGGACAAAACCAGGTTGGATAAAGCTGTTAAGCAGAGTAAGGATATTAATTTTACTTTTTTCATGTAGAGTTGATAAACAACGTATTTGTATCTACTTACTCAGAATATATTGATGTGATAAGGGAGTGCCATGACCCCTCTTACTCTCTCACTCTCTCACTCTCTTACATTCTCACGTTCTCACGTTCTCACTCTCTCACGTTCTCACCCCTGTCAGATCTTTTCCAACGTATCCCTCGTCATCTCTCCACGTGTATCACCGGTATTGAGTGTCGAAGCGGGTTCAAACAACATCACTGAAACTTCATGTTCCGCAACCGGACGATGTTCTACGCCGCGGGGGATGATGAGGAATTCATTTTCCTTCAGCACAATGGTTCTGTCCCGCAGTTCCATGTTGAATTCGCCTTTGATGACAAAAAACATTTCGTCTTCGTGATCATGTTTGTGCCAGACAAATTCCCCTTTGAACTTGACGAGCTTGACGTGCTGTCCGTTGAGAGAGCCGGCGATGCGGGGGTTCCAGTGATCGTGGATGAGGGAGAGTTTTTCGAAGAGATTTACTTTTTCCATGGGTTGAAAGACTTAAGCTAAATATACGGACTTGTGTGGGCCAGCTAGTGAAAATCAGTTTCACTGAACATGAAAATTGCCTGACGTTCAAAACGTCTCCTCAGATTAATACATGGAGACAGATTTTTTTGATTTAACATACGCGAGTGCTTCGACTTACCACCCGCATCCATGTACGACAGCTCAGCAACCACGCAGGTACAACCTACGCTCAACTTTGTCTTTTTATAGCGGCCTGCGGCCGCTATTTACGCACATAGGATGTGAGATAATTCTTTCGTGCTGGTACCCCCGTTCAGGGGGCAAAGGGGGGCAACGAGATTCTTACCTGACGTTGAAAACGTCTGCACAGCCTATTGCCTGGACGGAGATTTTTTTGATCTGACGTACGCGAGCAAATCATCCCCTCGTGAGGGGATCATCCACGCGCCGTTGGATGAGGAGTTGATCACCTACGCTCAACTTTGTTTTTTTATATCAGCAAGCGGCCGCTGTTCAGTATGTAGATATGGAGATAAATCTTTCGGAATGGTACCCCCTTTCAGGGGGCAAAGGGGGCAAACAGGCCTTTTTTTCGTACTTTTCACTCCCTCACCCTCTGGTCCTGGTTCTATTGGTAGCCTCCCCTTGCTTATGATTGGAGACTTGGATACACATTAATGGCACATAAATGGATGTAAAACAGGTACACGGACATCTTAGTGGTCCGGCGCAGTAGCATGTACCACAGGACCATTCATTTAAGACAACCTTTAGGGCGTTTCTAAGAACTATCAAAAAGGTAATGACAAATTTTGTAATGCGTTGATAATCAATATCTTCATTTATGTTTAAAGCGATTATTAGAAGCGCCTTTTATCTTTCCCCCTTAAACCCTATCCTATGAATAATCAATACCACATACCAAAGGTGCAGATGGAAAAGATGATGGCTTTTGTCATCCTCCTGTTGATTACTCCCTTTTTTATCGACGTGCATGCCCAATCACTGAAAATAACGGCCACCGGAACAGGACAAACCACGGGGCATATTGCCAATCTCAGCATCACCAACACCACAGGATCAACAGTCAGGATCAATCCCCAAACCTGCTATATACCCTCAGATGGAAAATACCAACCATACGTAGCTACCATACCTGCCACCTCAGTGGCCCCGGGAACCAGCTATATTCAAGTAGCGGGCTATTGCGCAAATGTGTATGCTCATCCAGTCCCGGTTGGAAACCCCATGCCACTGGTTTCAGATTGGATTCCAGTCATGCAACCAGGAATAGATGTACCTAAAGGAGGCATCAATATCCTGACTACACCAGCAGTGCCGGCATTTAAACCCGAGGATATTTCAAGCCTAATTCAAACACCAGGTTATACTCCATTGCCTGCCAAAGCTTCAACCAACATTACCACCACCTGGCCAAATACAAATATCCTTTTCGAAGGAACAATTAAACCAGAGTCCCATCCAAAGACTTTTGCACCTGTACTGGTCGAAGCTGTAAACAGTATTGTCAAAGCATTTGATGAACTGAAACAGGCGGGCACTATAAACAATCCTTTCAGTGGTGATCCGGAAAAAGAAAGAGAATCCGTCATCCAACAAACCTTTTGGATGTATACGGCCGGGATCACAGGAAGACCTTATCAAAAAGAACATTTCCGCGAAAAGGTGTTCAGTCAATTTGAAGATAATAGTGGTACATCGGTAGAAGGTTTGTCCAGGGAAGAAAAGGATAAGCTAGAAAACGGAATAGATAATTTCTGGAATACATTTGTCAATGTCAGTATCAGTGCCAAAGTCCTGAACGCTGCTAAAAATGTAACCGTTTCAGGGGGCACCATCAGCGCTGTAATGCCACCCTGGGATAGAATTGAATTGACAGATTCACGAATGAAGCCCGGTAATGATTATTTGAATGCCGGTCAAAATAATTTTCCATGGATCCCTGTGATCGCCGGTGCGGTGGGAGCAGGCACGCTTGTCTATTTACTATCTGACGGCGAAGAAAAGCAAGATACCAGCGATTGTACATTTACTGCTTCAGCGACAGCCACCAGCAGTACCTGCGGGCAATCGAATGGCGGTATCACACTGAGTGTTATTCCATCAGGATCGTATTCGTACCTGTGGTCAAACGGAGCAGTGACTCAAGCACTCAATAACATACCTGCAGGAAATTATTCAGTGACCGTGACCAGAGTGGGTACCACTTGTACACAGGTTGTGCAATCAACAGTCACCAATCAGAACCAAAGTTTTAATGCAACCATTTCAGCTCAGGATACTGATTGTGATCAGCCCAACGGTTCTGTTACTGTCACACCATCACCACCAGGGGCATATACATATCTATGGTCCAACGGGGCGACTACACAAAATCTATCCAACCTTGCTGCAGGTAATTATACTGTTACGATTAGTGCAGGAGGTACATGTGAAAGAATTCTTTCTGCCCAAATCGGGACGAAACCATTTGAACCATCCGTCGCTTTTACCACCACCCCATCTACATGCGGCGGATCGGATGGCGCTGCAACTGTTATAGTTAATCCACCAGGTCAATATACCTATGCATGGTCCAATGGGCAGAGTGGTTCCACAGTATCAGGATTGACCGCAGGATCTTATAGTGTAACTGTATCAAAGCCTGGCACCCTATGCACGCATGTAGCTAGTGTATCGGTTGATGATATATCCGCTTCTTTTTCGGTTTCCATATCATCGACGATGTCCGGATGTGGATTATCAAATGGTACAGCCAATGCCATGGTTACTCCACCTGGTTCATATGATTTCATTTGGTCTAATGGACAGACAGGTCCACAGGCATCAGGGTTGGCAGAAGGTTCCTATACAGTCACTGTTTCGATTACCGGCACTTCATGTTCAGAAGAAGCTAGTGTTGCAATCACTGAAACGCCAGCTTCATTTGTAGTCTCATTGACCGCCACCCAGGCAAGTTGCGGATTGTCTGACGGAACCGCCACTGCTACAGTTAATCCACCTGGAGTTTATACTTATATGTGGTCAAATGGACAATCAGGTTTTCAAATTTCAAATCTTGCTCCCGGGAATTATACAGTAACGGTCACCTTGCAGGGCGAAGATTGCACTCAACAAGGAAACATCACTGTACAATCCACACCATTTCCCGCTACCATCTCCCTGTCTTCAACACCATCTTCATGTGGTGGTTCTGACGGTACAGCATCAGCCATGGTAACACCACCGGGTGAGTATAATTATCAATGGTCAAATGGACAAACCAATAGCCAGTTATCAGGGGTGAGTGCTGGTACTTATACAGTGACAGTGACAATCCCCGGAACCAATTGTACGAAGGAAGCCACCACAACGGTGAACGAAACACCAGCGACTTTTACGGTAAGCGCAACCTCTACACCCGCCGGATGCGGTTTAAATACTGGCACAGCGACAGCTACCGTCAATCCACCGGGCAATTATGATTATGCATGGTCAAACGGGCAAACCGGCAGTCAGATATCAGGCATTCCGGCAGGATCCTATACGGTGACGGTTTCAATTGCAGGTACATCATGTTCAAAAACAGTTACGACTACAGTCGAGCAGTTGCCACCTTCATTCACGCTTTCGTTTAATTCTACACCGTCAGGATGTGGAATGAACAATGGGTCTGCAGTAGTCAATGTGACACCACCTGGCGCATATACATACTTATGGTCAAACGGCTCTACGGGTATGCAAATTAACAATGTCGGACCCGGTGTATACACGGTGACCGTTACGATGACCGGTACCTCATGTTCAACTGCAGGCTCAGTGACTGTAGGACAAACAGGTGGCGGCGGATTCACAGCAAGCTTCACCACGGTCAATGCAGCTTGTGGAGTGCCCAATGGATCAGCAACCATTACCGTGAGTCCGCCAGGAGAGTACACTTACCTGTGGGCAAACCAACAGACGGGCAATAAGTTGCAAGGGGTTGGTCCGGGTACTTATTCTGTTACAGTTACAGATGCTGGTGCATGTTCGGAAGTCTTTTCTGTTTCTATAGGAGAGGATATCGCTGAATACATTAACATCCTCAGCACCACACCGGCAACATGTATTGGTGGAGGCAATATCAGATTTACTGTCACGACACCCGGAGCAGGTCCGCTGGTCATTGAAGTTGTAGGACCAGAGGGAACGAATACGTTTACAGTGGGCTCTGGTGTTTACAATCTTTCCTCATTGATGACGGTATTTCCCGGCATGTACACCATTACAGTTACAGACCAGCAGATTGGGCCTTTGTGTTCAGAAACAGTAACTGCGACAATAACAGATGTTACCCCTCCGATTGTATTGGAAGATGATTTTTATGCAACGGAAGGAACAGTCCCTTTGTCAGAAAATGCTTTGGAAAATGACGAAGGCTTAAACATTCAAATGACCCAGGTGGACAATGAAGTAGGGGGTACTGTATCCTTTATGCCGAATGGTAATTTTACATTTATCGCGGATTTAGGATTTAGTGGTGAGGCCTCCTTTTTTTATACGGTCACCGATGGTTGCGGAAATACAAGTACCGCTATAGTAACGATTGTAGTGGATGCAGTGCCCTGTGATATTGATGTGGTTTTTGATAGCACCCCAGCCTCTTGCGGGCTGGAAGACGGGTCCATAACCGTCATCGTCAATGAACCTGGTGACTATGAATATGAATGGAATAATGGAGATGAGGGGCCTACGATTCAAAATGTTCCTCCCGGAGGATACATTGTGACCATTACGGATCTGGATATAGGTTGCATCTTCGAAGGAACAATCATTTTGGAGGGACTGCCTGCAGATTATATTGAGGATATATCACTGACACAACCCACTTGCGAAGGAGATGGGGATATTGAATTTACTGCGCTTAGCCCTAGTGGGAATAGTTTGGTCATGGTAGTGGAACATCCCTTTGGTGCCGGTGAATTTGATATTGAACCAGGGTTGATAAGTTTATCGGATTATGTAACTACGGTCCCTGGAGAATATTTCGTTGAAGTGTCAGATCCGGAAGCGGGTCCAGGATGTTCAGAATCCTTTACGGTAACACTCAACCAGCCACCGCTGCCAGAGATTGAGGTTGTAGAAATATTCCCGCCATCCAGTTCAGGTGCGATGGATGGATCTGCTTTTGTAGAAGTGATAACGCCAGGGCAGCTTCCTTACGCGGTGTATGTTGACGGTATGTTCGCATTTATAGTTAATCAAAACAACTTCTTTTTATTGGGGCTCGGCGTAGGCGTACACACAGTACATCTGGTGGATATCCAGGGATGCCCATCCAATATGGTGCAGTTTTTTGTGCCGACACCAACTGAAGCTTTTGCATTTGGTGTCACCATCACCGATGCAGGTACATATAGTACACCCAATGAACAACCTTCCGTATATCACCCCGGAAAATTGTGGCGAAGTGTGCTTTCGGGGTCGTACCGATTTGATGTCGGAAGAATTCAACAGGTTGTAAGAGTACTCTATGCTCCACCGCTCAGGATGAATATTGGCGAAAGCGCAAATGGATTCGTTGCCATGGAATATCTATCCGGACCACAGGATGTCAAATGGAAAGGCATCGGTCTACGTGCGCAGGCAGGATTGGGCACCTACGTTCAACAGCATGACCCTACGGTGGATCAAACGGCAGAACCATATTACTGGTTGATTCGCGCTTCTGTGGAACGTACTGTTTTGAAGCGGATTCTCCTCACAGGAAGTGTATCCGCCAGAGGTTTAGACTATATAGCTCCTATCAGCTACGAATTTGGTTTCCGGATGCCGTTTTATACATTTAACAAAAGTGGAAGCTTGTGAAAGCCAGGAAAAAAAAAAAAAAAGGGGGGAAAAAAAAAAAGGAAAAAAAAAATAGGGGGAGAAAAAAAAAAAATTTTTTTTTTTTTGTGAAAAATTTTTCCTTCCTCTTTTCCCTCACTTTGACAATCGTAGAAACCAATATGATTCAGTTTTTTACTTGACGTTAAAAACGTCTGCACAGCCTATTACCTGGTGAAAGATCTTTTTGCTTAAACGTACGCGAGTGCTTCGACCTGCTTTCCCTCATCCTAGTGCGACACTTCGACTGCCTTGCGCTCATCCTTGTCCGTCCGCTCAGTGCGGCGCAGCTCAGCAACCACTTAAGTCAACTTAAGCTCAACTTTGTCTTTTTTTTGCAGCGGCCGTCGGCCGCTGTATTCCATCACCTAAACTTTCTAAACTTAGGCGCCGAACAGGCGTATAAACTAAACTCTCTAAATCCTGCGCTCTACAACGAAATCTGTCGAATCAGATATAAGCCCATAAGCTCAATAAGCCTATAAGCTTTCTAACCTCCTCAGCCTTCGCCTTCGCCTCAGCCTTCATTACGACTTACCAATACCTTTCAAATACTTATCAAACCAACTCATCAGCCGTAGATTGTAGTCATACCGCGCAGTTGAGTTAGCATTGCCATGCCCTTCTCCAGGATAGAAGACAAGTTCTACAGGAGTTGTCGTCCTGCTCTTGATATGACGGTAGAGCTCCATGGACTGTCCGGGATGCACACGAGGGTCATCCTCGCCATGCATGATCAGCAGTGGTGTCTTGCATTGATCCGCATAGTACACCGGACTGCGCTTGAGGAAGAAATCATAATCCTCATACACCCACTTGCGCGCATGCACGAGATACTCTTCTTTCGGTATATCAGTAGTGCCCCACTTGGAAACATTGTTGCTGATGCCTACAAACATCACACCGGCAGCAAAACGATCTGAATAGCGGGTGGACAACCAACCCGTCGCATAACCACCATATGATCCACCAGTCACACCTACTTTTGTTGCATCGACAAGTCCACTAGCGATGAGGTAATCAACACCATCCACCACATCATCAAATTCCTTGCCTGCGGGATCACCCTGGCTGGTCAATGAAAACTTTACACCACGGCCGTTTGAACCGCGATAATTAGGATAGAATACCGCATACCCTTCAGCCGCACCTGTCTGGCCCGGATTGCTATAGCCTGTCAACCATCCATTGTTGAAATGTGCCTCAGGTCCGCCATGCACGATGGTGATCAGTGGATATTTTTTCCGCTTTCTTCATGCAATGGCCGGATGAGGATGCCTTCGATTTCAATCCATCCTTTGCTTTATAGCGCACTACTTCTTGTTTTGCAAAATCGATTTCTTTCAATACAGGATTGCTGTCAGTCATTCTCTTGATAGCTGTCTGACCCGCACCCTCGATAAATAACTCAGTAGGATGATTATAGCTGTCAGCAAGGAAGAGCCCTCTGCCATTGGCAGCTAACTCAAAATGACTGATGGCAAATCCTTTCTCGATGGATTGAAATACTGGTTTTGATTTAGCATCCGTCTTGATGATTCCATAGACAGATTCTGCACCTGTGCTTCCGATAAAATGTACCTGTCCCGGATCTTGCCAGATGATCTGCTCAAACATGCCTTCCCAGTCTTTTTGAAGGATGGTTGGTTTGCCTCCTGTAACAGGAGCGACAAACAAACTACCTGCTGTAGGATCGTTGAGATCTGAAGCTGCTATGAAGGCGATCTGTGTTCCATCAGGACTCCACTGCGCATCGCCCTTCTTTCCTGGTGATCAATCGTTGACAAAACCTTCATGGTCGCTACATCCACAATCGAAAGAGTGACAGACATGTAAGAATCATCCACGAGTGATGTAGGTGCTGAGGCACAGATCAATTTCTTTCCATCCGGGCTCCATGCAAGTGCAGAGAAATGACCATCTACAGTGAGTTCACGCCTCTCCCTGACCAGGTTCAACCAGATAGATCCGCTGTACAGAAAGATTCTGTTCATATAGTACCGGCGAATATGGTAATGCAGCTTTTTCTTTCACTTCCGGTTTAGTAGCAATAAAGCCAAGCGTCTTGCCATCGGGTGACCATTGATAGCCGCTGATAGAGGTTTCAAACTTATAGAGCAGTGAGGCTTCTCCACCGGATAGGCCGATCTGATATAATCCGGTCACCTTATCATTCTCCAGCCGGTTGAGGAAAGTGATCACATTGTGCCCGGGTCTGAAACTGACCAGGCGGACATTGCCTCGCGTAACAAATGATGTTGATGCACCGGAGGCTACATTTAAGAGATGGAGCTCAGCGCGGGACGGTTTGTTTTCGACCGTCGGATCGGACTGGACCCTTACGGTATAAGCGATGGTGCCGCCATCCGCTGACCAGGTGGCCGATGCGATTGACTTGAGTGAGGCGATATCCACGGGGGTCAGGCCCCGCAATGCCTGGGCTTGTATGGAAAAGCCACTTAGGAATAAAAGAAATCCGAAGAAAAGTCTGGTTTGCATAACGTAAAGTATTGTGGAACGAACATACAAAACTATCCATTCTTGCCTTTCCTTCCGGCGGAAGTCGATGAATGGGGCAGGACAATATACCAGATGAACACCTCCCGTATTTTCTCTACATTTGTGATCCGTATCAAAGTCAAAATGATAGACAAATTATGATCTTATTAGCTGAAATTCAGGGGTTTCTAACCTCTCTTGATATCTGGGACGTCTGCTTTATCCTGATGCTGGCCATTTTCCTTGGAATCGAAGTGATCAGTAATGTACCTGCCATCCTCCATACGCCTTTGATGAGTGGCGCTAATGCCATCCATGGGGTCGTCATCGTAGGAAGTATCATTGTCATGGGCCATACTGATCCGGACAATTACTTTGCCCTGATCCTCGGATTCCTGGCCGTGGTGCTCGGAACGCTCAACGTCGTGGGTGGTTTTGTAGTGACCAACCGCATGCTTCAGATGTTTAAGAAAAAAAAGTAACCAACCAGACCCACACCACCGGACTGTAATTATTACCAACGCTTTGCAACAATCCATTTATGGCCATTAGTGATATATTGAAGATCTGTTACCTGCTGGGTAGCTTGTCGTTTATTGTGGGTTTGAAAATGTTGTCCCGCCCAGATTCAGCAAAAAAGGGGAATCTATATGCAGCATTGGGTATGACCATTGCTATTATCGGAACGATCCTGTTTCATGAAAACGTAAATCACGAAACCGGTGAAGTGACACGCATCACCAATCTGCCTTTCATCTTCGGAGCGATTGCTATAGGCACTGTCGTGGGCTATTTTGCTGCGATGAAGGTGAAGATGACGGCTATGCCGCAGATGGTTTCTTTGTTTAATGGTATGGGTGGTGCTTGTGCCGCGCTGATCGGATTGGTGGAGATGAATACGCATCATCCTGTTGAATTCGGTGAGCGACTGATCATCTTCCTCGGTGTGATGATCGGTACCGTCTCCTTTGCGGGTAGTATGATTGCGTATGGTAAGCTTGAAGGGAAAATAAAAGATTACGGAAGTAAGATCATGCAGGTAACGAATAACACGATTGAATTTGCGATCCTGGGCTTCATCGTCTTTCTGTCCATGAGCGAACCATGGAGTGATGTATTGATATGGGCCATCTTTGGTGCCTCTATGGTTTACGGTATTCTCTTCGTACTTCCTATCGGAGGTGCGGATATGCCGGTGGTTATTTCATTGCTCAATTCATTCACGGGTATAGCGGCAGCATTTGGTGGTTTCATGTACGACAACCAGGTGATGCTCACAGGAGGTATCCTGGTAGGTAGCGCCGGAACGATCCTGACGATCCTGATGTGTAAGGCGATGAACAGGAGCCTTTGGAATGTGATCAGCGGAGCTTTCAGCGCCACAGGTCCAAGCAGTAAATCAATGGATGGATTATCCACCAGCGAAATCAGCATCACAGACACAGCGATCATGTGCGCATATGCTCAGCGTGTGGTCATCGTACCAGGTTACGGTCTCGCTGTAGCGCAGGCACAACACACTTGCCATGAGTTTGAAAAAGCACTTGAAGCCAAAGGTGTTGAAGTGAACTTTGCGATTCACCCTGTGGCTGGTCGTATGCCGGGACACATGAATGTACTGCTGGCCGAAGCAGATGTATCTTATGACAAACTAAAAGAAATGGAGGATATCAATCCTCAACTACCCAATACGGACGTATTGATTGTAATCGGTGCCAATGACGTCGTCAACCCTGCTGCCGAAACAGATCCTTCATCTCCTATCTACGGCATGCCGATCATCAAAGCGAATACCGCTAAGAATATCATTGTCATGAAACGCTCGATGGCGAAAGGCTACGCGGGTATTGAAAATGAATTGTTCTATGACAAGAAGACGCGTATGCTTTTCGGTGATGCTAAGGTTTCACTTGAGAAGCTGATTGCAGAGCTGAAAAATGCATAGGGCATAGGGCAGGATTGATTACCTGACGTTACAAACGTCTGCACAGATTATTGCGCTGAACAAGATTTCTTTGATCTATCGTACGCGATCTTAAGTCAACTTAAGCTCAACTTTTTTTCTGGTCCCCCTTTCAGGGGGTAGGGGGTCAGTAAGGTCAATTTTGTTTCTTTCCTGACGTTGAAAACGCCCGCACACGGTATTCCCGAGTAAATTATTTTTTAAACGATTTGTTTCTAAAGGCGCGACAGCCATCTTATCCATGCCATTTTCTTAGGCGTGTTTGGCGGATAGACCAGGTCAGGCTCTAGCCAGAAAGGCTTCTCCAGGATGCTTTTGAAATGAGAAAAAGTTACAAACCCATTGCGGCCGTGATAACTACCCATACCACTCTGTCCTACACCTCCAAAGGAAGGCTGGCATTGGCAAAATGCCAGAGGGTATGATTGATAGCACCTCCTCCAAAGGATATTTCCCGGAACACTTTTTCCCTGATGACCTGATCATGAGTGAAGAGATAGAGTGCTAAAGGTTTTGGCAGGGATTTGATTCCAGCGATTGCTTCATCCATATGTGTATAAGAAAGCACGGGTAATATGGGTCCGAATATCTCGTGTTCCATCACGGGATCATCAAAGGAAACGTCGGTTAGGATGGTTGGAGCAATATACCTGGAGGATAAATCACTTTCCCCACCAGTATATATTTTTTGTTTTGCTATCAATCCAGTCAACCGGTTGAAGTTTTCCTCATTGATGATCTGCACGTAATTGCCATTGGCAAAAGCATAATGGAATTGATGGATATAGGCCTTTACGAATCCAAGGAATTTTCCTGGACAGCAGCGTCTACCAACACATAATCGGGAGCGATGCAGGTCTGTCCACTGTTTAAGAATTTGCCAAAGACAATGCGCTTGGCTGCTTTTTCAGGTTTGTATCCCGGGTTACGATTGCAGGACTTTTCCCACCCATCTCGAGCGTCACGGGAGTCAGATTTTTGCAGCAGCCTGATAGACTATTTTCCGACGGCAGAACTACCGGTGAAAAATATTTTATCAAATTTTTGTTCAAGCAAGGCAGTGGTTTCAGCTACACCCCCTTCAATGACAAAAAGGTATTCCGGCGGGAAATGATCATTGATCAGTTTTGCCATCGCGGCACTCGTAGCCGAAGGTATTTCGCTGGGCTTCAGTATAACGGTATTGCCCGCAGCCATAGCAGAAATCAAAGGGACGAGAGATACATTGTATGGATAATTCCAGGCTCCAATGATAAGACATGTACCTAATGGCTCCGGAATAATATAACTCCGGGAAGGCAGTGTCAGCGGATTGGATTTTACGCGTTTTTGCTTCGCCCACGAGGGCAGTTTTTTAATGGCCAGATCAAGTTCATCGTATATAAAACTTAATTCGGTCGCGTAGGTGTCGGCTTCAGATTTTTTAAAATCAGCATAAATAGCTGTATACAGATTGGCTTCCTCCTGCTGAAGGACGGCCTTGAGCCTTTTCAATTGCGCCACCCTGAAGGGGATGCTTTTCGTTTCGTTGCGATTAAAGAAATCATTTTGCTTTTTTACAATAGTCGAATAGTCCATCCTCCGCTGATATAAAATCAGGATTTTAGAATCCTGAATGATGAGATTAGCTCCAAAGATAGGGAGCAAATGAGGGCACTTGTGATTTCTTTTGAGGGTGTGCTTTACCTTTCTCGGATATTAAATTAGCGGAAATTAGCGTGAATTAGCGGCGGGAAAGAACACTGTTCTAATAATTGAGTATTTTCATGGTACCCTAAATTCCATAAAATGCCGCTAAATTCCATTACACCAATAAGATTCCTGATTAGGCAAACTTGCCTCGCGCTCTTCTTTGCAGTGACTCCTGTGATAATAAATGGCCAGACCATTTATCTGGTGAGTTCTGACGGCCTTTGGAGGCTTAACTTACAAACCTGTGTTAATGAATTTATTGTAGACGTTGAGCTGTCCAATGTTTCAGATATCGCATTTCACCCCGATGGAACTTTGTATGGTATTAATCGTTCCGGTGCTCTTTTTACTATTGATACCCTGACTGGAGATACCAATTTAGTGCATTTATTTTCGGGACAGCTTTTTGATGCCATGACCTGTTCGAAAGCAGGCATACTATACATTACCGGCAGAGACGGGGAGCTTTGGACGTATGATCCGATGACCGGAATAGCGACGTTGTTAGGAGACATTGGTTATCAGTTTGCCGGTGATTTGACTTTTTTTGGTGGTGAACTTTATATGACCTCTGTAAATGAAGATCTTATCATATTGGTAGATCTCGATAATCTCGCAAATAGTAAAATCGTAATGACTAATGCCGGTGGAGTAGGTGGAGCTATGTATGGCATTGTCACCGATGCAAGGGATTGCAATAATGTCAGATTCTATGGTATAATCAGTGGTAATTATTTGGTTTCAGAGGTCGATATCAATGCGATGACCTCCGATACGGTTTGCATTCTTGATCAACTGTTCCCGGGCGCCACCACATCACATGAATTTAAAGCCTCAGATCCAATAAGAATTGTAGACCCACTCATCACTAATCCTGATTGCGGTTTATCAAACGGAATGATATCGGTATCAACCATAGGTGGCACACCTCCATATCAGTATTCGCTGAATGGGAGCCCTTTTCAAGACGAAAGAATTTTGAAAATTTGTCACCGGGTGATTATACCATAATGGTGGAAGACATTCGTGGCTGTACAACTATAGTGGCTGTTACACTCATAGCATCGGATGTCAACTATATAGACAGTCTGATCATAACAGACGAAACATGCGACAATAATAACGGGGCAATTGTTGTGAACGCATATCTAATAGATAATTTACAGTATTCCATTGATGGTGCCAATTTTCAAATGAATAATGTGTTTGATCAACTCAATCAAGGGATGTATCATATTACAGTCATGAATGAAGCCGGCTGTTTTGACACCCTGTCTGCGGAAATAGGGTCAATTCCGTTTGCAATCATTTCAGAGGTGCAGACTACAACGACAAGTTGTGGGCTCTCCAACGGCAGTATCACGATATTAACACAGGGAGGAAATGATATTTTGTATTCAACAGATGGTATTAATTTTCAGGACCAGAATGTACTTGACCAATTACCTGCTGGCGATTTCAATGTTTATATAGTGGATCAAAATGGTTGTCTTGATCAGGAGGTTATCAGTATTGCTGCAAGTGAACCCTTGATGTTAGACTCCCTGCAAATCACCAACCCGACATGTGGATTGCAAAATGGATCAGCGACTATTGTTATCAGTAATGGTTTAGGTGCCTTGTCCTACATGCTCGGGCAATCTGCATCACAACTTTCACCAACATTTAATCAGCTTAGTCAGGGAATGTATCCCTGGTCGGTTAATGATGAAGCTGGATGCATACTTGATGGAAATATTGAATTAAACACCTCTGGTTCTGTTGAAATTGAAATGCTTACTTCACAGGCAGCAGATTGCAATAGTAAGAATGGAGGATTCGCCATTCAATTGGCAAATCCTGACACTGACTTCACATTATGGGTGAATGGAAACCAGCTTGAAAATACAACTGTAATTAATGACTTGCCTTCCGGCGAATATGAATTACTGATCATAGATGCATATGGATGTCAAGCAGATACCGCTATTACTATTTTACAAAATCAGTGTCCACTAGTTATCGCCAATATTTTTTCACCCAATGGAGATGGGGTAAATGATTTCGTGGAACTGACATGGCAGTCTACTGATCAGGTACAGATAAAGCAATTTTCAGTTTTTGACCGATGGGGAAATGAATTGCACTCTCTTTCGGGAGTGTGGATAGACAACCGACACGTCTTGTGGGATGGAAATGCGAAGGGAAAGGAAGCTAATCCTGGAGTGTATACTTACTTTTTGCAAATTGAAAATGAAAACAAAGAAACCTTTTCGTACAAGGGAGATATCACGTTGATTCGTTGATAAGTTACCCACATTGAAATCGACTTCACAAATTAATCTATCGTGTGGGTACCCCCATTTAGGGGGCAAAGGGGGTAATAATGTATTGCCTGACGTTAGAAACGTCTGCACGGATAATTACCTGGAACAAGTTTTTTTTGATTTTTCGTACGCGATCTTAAGTCAACTTAAGCTCAACTTTGTTTTTGGTCCCCTTTCAGGGGGTAGGGGGTCAGGGGGTTAGACTATCTGTTCAACCGAAGCCTATTCACCTTATCCTGCACCGTAAAGTTTTTCATTTCTGTTTCCAGGGCATCAAATTCTGCAACGCCCACACTCCGCGTGATCTGGCCCTGGTCGAGGACGTGGATCTGGTCACATGTTTCTTTGAGCGTAGAAAAAATATGGGAGGAGATAATGATGGTCTTCTGAAGGTTACGCAAACGATCGATGATTTCGGTAATGATCATGTTGCTGTGGATGTCAACGCCATTGTAGGGCTCATCCAGAATGTAAATATCATTTTGCTGAATGAGTATAGCTGTCAGTGCCAGCTTCTTTTTCATGCCGGTTGAGTAATTGCTGGCATATTGGTCCAGTGGCAGATCAAAGATGTTTTTGGTGTCAACATCGTTTTCTACAACACGTCGTGCGTTTGCCAACAACCGGAGGTATTCACGACCAGTGATCTTTGAGAAGAAATAGGGATCAGTTGGAAGATAGCCAATATGGTCCTTGAGATGTGCGTAATCACTGCGTATGTGACCATGGTAGGGTTCGATCCCGATGATGCACTTAAACAAAGTGGTCTTGCCTGAACCGTTTTCGCCTACAATACCATAGACTTTCCCTTTTTCAAAATCCAGGCTGATATCCCGGAGGACGATGTGGGCTCCGTATGATTTGGACAGATGTTCGATATGCATCATTGAAGCACAGGTTTGAGTTGACGGACCGACCGCTTATAAAAGTATGGAATGAGAAAAAGCAACATGGGTGGAAACCCAAAGGAAAACGCCATGAGCAGTCCCTGGGGAACATTCATCGGAGCAGGAAAAAAGGCATACTTACCAAGCACGGTGGTGGCCAGGTATAGGATACCAAGTATATAAATCAACGAAAGGTATCCTGCATGGCCCATAAAAAAAATCAATATCACCGCAGCAAAAGGCAAACACAACAGCGTTGCATACAAGAGTGCAAGGCTGACCTTATGCAACAGAAACCTTGAGGGGGACAGGGCATGAATCCACACGAGATAGACTGGTTCAGATTGCATGTAGAACATCAGGCATACCAGCAATACCAATGCAACTGCAAACAAGCCCAGGTTGGCATTGTCATAAAGCACGGCCATGACCATCAGAAAGCCTGCGAGGATGATCACGGGATAATTTTTACGAAACCCTATAGTGAACTCAAAGGGGTATTTAAAAAAAGGTGTTGGTATGACGATGTTCAGATTGCGTTCGATGGATGTATACGATAGGGCTGCGCTGATGATCAATACACCCAATGCCAGGAGCCATTGCTGGTAGAAGAGTAGGCCCAGAATAAAAGGGAGTACCAATGTGATATTTTCAACACAACGGATGATCAGAAATTGTTGTTGAGAAAAGTGCTGCTTCAGAAATCCGGTTCGGCCCGCCTCTGATAGCAAGGAAGAAAAACCTAATGCAAGCAATGAATATACGTATGACGCAAACGAAGAGACATAGAACAAATAAGCCGAGAATCCGCTAAAGATGATGGCCATCAACAGATATCCCAAAGCAGGTTGTATCCCGAAGTCGGAAAGATGCCGGTTGACCAGCCTGAATTGCAGTGCAAAATAATCACGCATCCGCCAGCTTCTTGATATTGCGCATGGCCAAAAATACGCTGCCAGAGTGCTGTTTATGATATCAACCCGAAGTATGTTCTACCAAAAGCAGTTTATAGCCGACAGGGTCAGCGTATTGCCTTCATCAACTTCGTATGTCAAAGCATTTTTCACAAAGACTTCTCACTATCTTTTTTCGCGCAAAGACGCAAAGACGCAAAGGATATGCAAGTCACTTCGTACTTATTTTTATCGCGCAACGCCGCAAAGACGCAGCTTGTATTGACCCTCTTACTCTCTTACTCTCTCACTCTCTTACACCTCTCACGCTGTTTTACAAGTGCTGATGCCAACGATAGCGTACAAAGGACAAAAACTGACCAGGCTTGTAAGGACAAATACGCCTCCGAGGACGAGCAGGACAATGCCAAGTGTTCCGGTGACAGTGCCAGTAAAATAAAGGACTGCAAACACCACAGCGAGCAGGACACGGATGATCCGGTCGGCTGAACTCATATTCTTTTTCATAGCAAATAGATATTTAACGGGTTAAAAACTGAACCAGGAGAACAATTCCGGTCACCAGGCTGATGCATAAGATACAGACAATGACAAACTTCAGCAGATTATTCTTCATGATTATACTGTAAACTTAGGGAGCCGGGAAGGGCTGCGCAGTGACTTTAGTCACCACTATAGGATTTCGATGGTATTGGCTTCCTGCCTGATTTTCCCGTCATTTTCCAATTTCTTCATGATCCGGCTGATGACTTCCCTGGCCGTACCAAGCTCAGCGGCTATCTGGCGATGACTGATCTTGATCGGGTTCCGTCCTGTCAGCAGGGATTTATTGACCAGATAGTCCAGCAATCGTTTATCCATCCGCTCAAAGAGAAGTTGATGAATCGTCGTCAGCAGATCACTGTAGCGAAGGTTGTATTGTTGAAAAAACAATTGGTTGACCTCCGGATAATCACGCACCCACAGCGCTACTTTATCGGTAGGCAACAAGAGGGCTGATGTATCTTCTTCCGCTACGGCAAATATTTTACTGGGTTCGTTTTTCATACCTGCAGCAAACGACATGATGCAGCTCTCCTGAGGCTTGATATAATAGAGTAACAATTCTTTTTCTTCATGACGGCTGAATACTTTGATGAGTCCTTCCAATACGATAGGAATGACCTTTACATATTGCCCTTCGCGCAGGATCTCTGTACCCTGTGGAACCTCCTTCAGTATAGCATGTGCTTCCAGTTCTTTCCGGAGATCCGGATGAAGAGGCGTGAGCA
This sequence comes from Candidatus Opimibacter skivensis, assembly GCA_016721905.1. GTDB lineage: Bacteria > Bacteroidota > Bacteroidia > Chitinophagales > Saprospiraceae > Opimibacter > Opimibacter skivensis. Next base: position 44,423 of record JADKHH010000032.1, read on the forward strand.
ATTTTGAAAGGTCCGTCATTGGATTTCAGGTTAATGCAGGATGCAATTTCCTTTAAGGCTAAGAAAGCCTGAGTTATATAATCCAGGATATTGACTCCCCGCATGTGTTATTTCAACATCCTCAAGATATAAACTCCCGGCATTTATTAATCCGCTTTGATCGGAAACACCGGAGAGAATGTGGAGATGACGAAACATAATCTCTACACCTGCGGAAATAGAGAAAACAGGAGAGGTAGAAGATTCAATAAATACCGTCTGCCCGGCAGATTGGATCACGCGGACATCATCATTAAATACAACTGGCCCCGAGGAAAGATGTATCGTGTCAAGAATCAAGGATGATTTAAATTTTAGTGTATCTCCATTTCCGGCACATAGAGCTGCGTGTCGAAGGCTGCCCGGACCTGTATCACCATCTTGTTTTATCCACAGCGCAATGCTATCTACCAACAGTCCGGAGATACGTCCATTGACCCCATCTACACAGAGGTGAATGTAGTCGTTGTTTTTGAATTCGATGCCTTCGTACCCGCGTGTGATCGTATCGGAACCCGTGGTGGAATAATCAACATACATGGAGGTTCCACCAAAGAAGGAATCATTTGTAAAATGACGAAACAACCAGGTCCTTCCATACGTCGTCAGTGCAAGTGTGGACTCGTCTGGACTTATAGCTGCGGCAGTTACCTGGTACTCGGCAGCAATGTCATTTGGATTTGCTTTTAGGTTGATTTTTCCCTTGTAGGTCGCAACGATCGGATTTTCCATGGAGCTGCCTTCGGTGAGGTCAATTTTGAAATAGTACGTGTAGCCATTCACCCAGCCACCGCAATTGTTCGTGGGTTTGCTCCAGATATTCTTTGTGAATACATAGATAGCTCCATTGTACCAAATGGCCGCTTCGCTGTTGACAAAGACGGTATCACCTGATTGACAATTATTGTCATCATACCCTGTGAGCGGATATTTAAAAAAATAGGTTTGCGGAGTGACGGAGACAGAATCCGGATGATTGAGTGTCGCTAACGGGACTTTATGAATTTTAAAAATGAAACGATTAGGGCATTCTTGCGGATCGCTGTTTTCATTGCAGTTTTTTCCGATCTGGCAGACGTAGATATTTCCAATGTCGTCTTTGGCGAGATCTTCCCAGTCATGATTGATCACATTGAGGATATTGACTTCCTTTTGGATGGTTACCATTTGATTGCCAGTTGTGGGTAGAAATTTAAACAGGGAGGTGCTTGGATTTCCCTGGTCGTTGTGGGTCCACAATGAAACACCATTCGGATCGATGGCCAGGCCGGAAGCCTGTGTGATTGGAGATATATTACCAAAGCGTCCCAGATTGAATGGCACCTGGAGGCCCTGGTACACCTGTGCGTGGAGACCTGACCAATAGAGATATAAGAGACTGATGAACAGCAGTCGATGCATAAGCAATGGATATCGTCAGGGAAGAGACGTAGCAAAGGTAGGGGAAAAAAACTGCTCTGTTTTTTATTACAGCCTACGATAATGCCGTATAGTGATAACAGCAATCACTAAAAAAGGAAGGGCAGTAAGCATGATCTTGAAGTTCGTACTCAAGGCACCCGCCAGAAAAATAAAGGACAATAAAATCCCAAGGCCCGCTATACCCGCATAGGTCAGCATTTTACTTGGTGGCTTTTGAAACAGGGTGATGAGCAAAAGAAGTTGACCGATAATAGGCAGAACCGTAAATGGATGTAGCACAGACATCGGGTCTGTAAACATTTTAGCCAGCACCTGTCCTTCTGCCTGAAATAAGAATAAATGATTGCCTCCGCCCCACTCCATGTATCCAAAGAGCGAGGTCACGATGAGGAGTGCATTCAGAAGTTTGCTTTTCATCCGAAAGAATGTTTTCTCAAAAATAATACAAAGCGGAGCTTAAGTGGTCAACATATTCAATAGATTTCGCTCGTCGCAGATCCCGCTCCGTACGGACAGCGGGAGAGTAGACGGAGAGAGCATAACAAATCTAAATCATGCACTTGACAGTCCCTCTGCTCTATGCCCTGTGCTCTATGCTTTCCCGCCGCTAATTCACGCTAATTTCCACTAAGACAAAGTTGAACTTTCTATGCTGCACAAAATGTTTCGCACGGAGTACACGGAGTGCACGGAGAGATTATAAAAACCAAAATCATGCACCTGACAATCCCTCTGCTCTATGCGCTCTGCTCTATGCTTTTCACCGTCACCGCAGGAGGAATCAACATATACAACAACGGCGTCACGATCCGACTCAACAACGTCGAACTAATCAACCCACCAATCAATACTAAAGCAAGTGGCGAAATCAACGGTGATTTTTCAAGCACCAGCGGAACCATACCTCCAATAGCTGTCATCGAAGTGAGCAAAATGGGAAGAAACCTCGTCTCTGCACCATTCAAAACCGCTTCTTTCAATGGCATGCCTTGCTCACGCAATTGATTGGTATAGTCCACTAGTAGAATTGAATTCTTGATCTCTATCCCCATGAGGGCAATGATGCCGATGGTAGCCACGAATGATAACGTCTCGCCACCGAGGTATAGAATACCTAACGCACCAACGATACCAAGAGGTACGACTGACAATACAATAAGTGTGCTCTTGAACGTCCTGAACTCAAGCACAAGGATCGCAAACAATCCGAAGACGGTGATCAGGATGATGCTGCCCATGCCACCAAAGGATTCCTCTCTTGTTTCTTTTTCGCCGGCTGCAACAAACCGATATCCTGCAGGTAATTTGACATCCTGTAGTTTCTTTTCGACTTCATCAAACATCGCGATGGTGTTGTATCCCGTCTGCACAAAGCTGGTCACATTCGTATAACGTTCTTTGTTGTAGTGCCTGATCACATTGGGAGAGGCACCTGGTACGATTTCTGCAATCTGTGAGATAGGAATCAGCGCACCGGAGAGAGAGGTGACATACATCTTGTCGAAGATCTCAAGGGCATGATCGGGATCAAAATCCTGGAGTGTCATCTGTATCTGGAATTCATCTCCATCCGCATTACGCACCGTCTGGTTAGGTAGCCCCGCTACACTTAAGCGCACAGTGCGCGCAACTTCAGCAGGCAATACACCCATGATACCAGCTTTCTCTTTGTCGATGATGACATTGAGGTCAGTCTTTGGCAGGCTGAGTTGATTTCCAACATAGAGTGTCCCTTCTGTTTTCTTGATGATGTCTTCCAGGATAAAACTATACTTGGTCAGCGTATCCAGATTGTCACCCAGAATCCTGAATTCAAGAGGAGCCGGCACTGGCGGCCCTTGCTGGAATTGCTTGACTTCTATTTTAGCTCCGGGAATCTGATTGTATCTAGCCCTCAATGAATCGGTGAGAGCAACAATCTCAGGTACTTCCATATCCGGATCAGTCTGCACAAAGAGTTCAGCAAAGTGCGGTGTAAAATCCTGTTGAAACACATTGTAGTATACCCTTGGATTTCCCTTGCCGATATTGCTGCTGACACTTACTACATTACTGAGTTGCAAAAGATCCTGTTCAACGATGCGTGCTATGCGGTTTGTTTCTTTCAGACTCGTGCCAGGGGGTGTATTGATCTGTACATTGAACATCGGTTTTTCAGAGACAGGAAATAAACTAAAGCCAATCAGTGGTATCAAGCCCAGGCTGCTGACAAAAATCACACCTGTCATGACTAACGCGATCACCGGATGAGCCAATGACCAGTTCAATATGCGTTGATAGGGCGCATTGATGTATTTCTTAAACCCTCTAAAGAAGATATTACCTTCAGAGCGTTCATGATTTTTCAACATGATGCTCGCCAGAAAAGGAATGATGGTCAGCGATACCAGCAGGGATGCAATGATCGTCAACAAGACAGCCATCGGCAACGGCCTGATAAATTCGCCGGAACCCTCAGGAAGAAACACTAACGGAAGGAAAGCAAGTAAAAGGGTTGCAGTACAACCGATGACAGCTATTGCAATTTGCTTGGTGGCTACGATGGCGGCTTCTTTTCGTTTATATCCCATCCGCATAAACCGCTCGATGTTTTCCACAATGACGATCGAGTCATCTACCAGGAGTCCAAGCGCGATGACAAGACCTACGATGCTCAATTGATTGAGTGTATACCCGGTGTAGTTGAGAAACGCAAGACCGATCGCCAGGGATAGCGGGATGCTGATCATGACGATCAATGCGGCGCGGAATCCAAGGGGCAATAAAGTTAACAGTACGAGAGATACCGCAATTGCAAAATCAATTCCTAACCCATAGAGTCTTCTGCACATTTTTCTCCTGATCAAAACTAGTCTCCATTTTGATGTGATCCGGAAGGGTGGTTTGAAATTCATCAAGCGATTTTTGTATAGCCACCCTGTTTTGAACTATATTCTTCCGGTCTTTTAAAGCCGTGACGACCCAGATAGCCGGCAACCCGTTGTATCGCGCGATGTGAGTTTCTTCAGCCTTGTCCATGCGGATCAGGGCTATGTCATTGAGGTGTACTGCATTTCCCTGCGGAGTTGTCTTGATGACGATGGCGCGTATCTCATCGAGGGAGTTGAGTTCGCTGTTGGTCTTGATATTAAATCGCTTCTTTCCGAGGTCCACACTACCTCCTGGGATATTGACATTGTGCGCCTGTATGATATTGATGACCTGGTTAAGTCCGATGCCATAGGCTGCCATCTTGTCGAGCTGCAGGGCGATCTGTATTTCTTCGGTGGGTTCGGCTTGTATCTCCACCCATTTGATATCCTTGATGCGTTCGATTAGTTTTTCGAGTTCTTCAGCCTTGTCTTTGAGTTCTTTTGGTGAGGCGGTCGAAGAAACGAGTGCGGTCTGAAGTATGGCAACGTCAGAAGATGCAGCGCGTATCACATCCAGTGTAACGATACCCTCCGGCAGGGATGCCCGGATCTTGTTGACCTCCCGGATGACATCATTGTTTTTACCATCGACATTGACACCATAGTTGAATTCAAGTTGCAACAGCATCAAGCCATCACTGCAATTGGTCTGCATTTTCTTGATGTCATCCAGTTTGTAGAGCACATCCTCGATCGGTTCGGCAACCAATTGCTCCATATCTGCCGGACTGGTCCCCGGATATACTGCCAGGACGATAAAGATCGGTGCACCAAATGGCGGGGGCAAAAAGAGGTTATCATTTTTCAATCGAAATCCTATCCCCATCCTCCAGAAATCCACTTCCTGCAGTGATCACTTCCGTAGCACCTTCAAGCCCGGATTCAATAGCCACCCGCTCCCCCTGAAATTGCTGGATCCTGACCATTCGCTTTTCGGCAATTCCGTCTTTAGGCACATACACGACGCCAGTCCTACCATTGGATGAAACCAGTGCTTCCACGGGGATGATGATATACTCCGCATTGATGGAGGGAATGATTTCAATATGGGCTAGCATACCTGCAGCGATACGATTGTCTTTGCTTGGGATACCAAGTTCTACGTCGAGCGTTCCACTCAGTGGATTGGCTACATCGGCGAGGCGCTTTACTTCGCTTTCAATGATCCAACCAGGATAAGCGTCAAGGATGATTTTTGCTTTTTCTCCTTTCTTGATTCTACCCCAGTTTTTATCTGTAAGGCCGGCTACGATTTTCCAGTCGGATTGCCTGACGCCCATGATGTAATAGACCGGTATGCCGGGACCTGTGATCTCACCTTCCTGCATTAGCTTCTTGATCACCTTGCCCTCAATAGGAGAGTACACCTGTGAATATGCTACGTTGAACTCAGCGATCTGCAATGATTTCTTGGCCATGTCTACAGCCGTCCCTGCATTCTGATACTGTTCGAGTGTCGCAATGCTGTCGCGATATAGATTGGCGACACGTTGCTGGTCACGCATGGCTTTATCAACTGCAAATTTTGCCTGCGTAGCCTGCGCTTCGATTTCAGTCATATTGAGTTGTGCCAGGAGTTGTCCTTTCTTTACGAAATCGCCCTCTTCCGCATACGTGCGTGCTATGACGCCTCCGGTTTTGAAGGAGGGTTTCGCTTCCGAATCAGACTGTACTACACCGGTGACATGAATCACATCATCCAGTGCGGATTGTGATATCGGAACGGTACGCACGTAAAATACATTCGATGGTTTTTCAGCAGGGATGTCTGTAGATTCCTTTGACTCATTGTCCGAACAGGAGATGAGCGCGAAAAATAAAGTGATGGTAAATAGACCAATGGACTTTGTCATGGTATATGATTTAGTGGTGTGTTATTTGATGGGAGCGCTGGCAGCCATGCGTTCGATGTTGACATGACGGATCCAGGATTGATATTTGGCGAGGTTCTGCTCCAGTTGTGTGCTGGTTACTTCGGTGCGGGCATCGAGGAGTTCTATGTAATTGGACAGTCCTTCTTTGTATCTGCGTACTGTTTCCTGGTAGAAGCGTTCGTTGGTTTTGAGTAGATCGGTAAAACTATTGTACAAGGCGATGTCGGAACGGAGGTTTTCAATTTCAGATTCTATCTGGAGATCAAAAGCGTTTTTGGTCCATTCATAATTGGCCTCTGTGGCTTCCAGTTGCGCTTTCCATTCTTGTTGCTTGAGCTGACTTTTCTTGTTATCCCAGATAGGTATTTCCAAGTTGCACACCACCTACCACATAGCCACCCCAGTCAGCTGCGAAGGCTTGTGACCCCAGATCCAGTTGGAGCCCGAGTGTAGGGGCATGTTGCTTTTCTTCGAGCTGTAAGGCAAGCTCCTGGATTTTCTTGCCTGTCTGGATTTGTTGTAATTCTTCTCTTCCGGAGAGATCGAATTGCACCGGTATGGCAGGGACGCCTTCGAAAGTATCAGACAGTATTTCTGAACCTGAAGGCCTGTTGAGAAGAAAATTAAAATGAGCAGCTGCATTGATCTTGTTCGAGATAGATTTTTCTCTTAATGCGGCGAGATGTTCGATGTCGGATTGGATACGCATGGCTGCGGAAGGGATGGCCTGTCCGTTTTTGATCATGCTTTCGGTGATCCTTTTGTTTTCAGTCAGCAGTGCGAGGCCCTGGTCCATGATGTAGATGGCTTCTCCCGCGCGCATCCATTGCAGGTATGCAGTCTTCACTTGCTGTGTCAGGTCACGCACCGTCTCATCGGTTTGTAATCCGGCCATCGTGACTTCTTCTTTCTTGATCAGCTTGTTGTATTTGATCTCCGGCTGCAAGACAGGCTGTGTGATGCGGAAACGTGCATCATAAAAGTTGTTGGGCAGAAAATTAAATTCCTGGTTTGCTACAGGCGGAAAATTTTGCGTGCCCGTGATGTCATTGAGGGCGCTGTAGACGGGGTTTAATAAATCACCGAGGGGTAATTCAATATTACGTCCCTTATAGGCCAATGTATATGTGGTGAGGAAGTTGACTTCCGGACCACCGAGTTTGCCGGCATGTTCGAGCGCGTATTGTTGTTTTCTTTCTAATGCTTTTCGCTGATCAACGGTCAGGTTTTGTTCAATGGCCTGATTGACGTATTGATCAAGAATGGCCTGACCTTGCATTGACAACTGTACACAGGTCAGCATCAGGATGGATAAAAGTATGCGGTTCATGTGGTGTGGTTTCGGATGGTTTGAAAATCAGGACAGGCTTTTCTGGATCATGGAAAGGAAGACATCGTAGCTGCGGAACATAAATGCTTTCTGATCTTCCATGGCGTAGATGTTGAGTCGCTCTTTATTGTGCAGCGAGACAAGACCATGCACCTGGCTCCAGAGGATCAGGGATATTTCATCCGGATTTATGTCTTTGCGGAAATAACCTGCGTCCATACATTCTACAATGTTTTGTTTGAGCATATTGATCGCCATGGCGCCATCCTGCCAGAATTCTTCCTTGACCGCGAGGGCTTCCATGGTGCAAGAGAGGATAAACATGAGTTCGTAGTCCTGGGGGTTGTCAATACCATACTGGATGTATCCCCGGCCAGTTGCTTTCAGTCTTTCGAGGGGATCGGGCATGTTCTGGACAGAAAGAAAGAGGGCTTCGATCTTACATTCGAAGGCCTTATCGTGCAGGGCCAGAAGGAGGTCATTCTTGTCTTTAAAGTGATTATAGATGATCCCGGGGCTGTATTCGATCTTCGTGGCGATCTTGCGTATGCTGGTGTTTTCATACCCCTCTGCCAGGAAAATTTCCCTTGCGGCACTGAGAATCAGGTCTTTAACCGCATCTCTCTCCCTTTCTTTTCTTTCGTTAATACCCATTTTTGAACATATTGTATTTAAATAACGCTGCAAATATATTGAACACTGTTCAATTTCAAATAGATGTTCAATGTTTTTTTAATTTTTTTTTGGAACCAATCTAATGGGATCAATCGTTCATCTTGAAAATTGTCGTTATATTTATGACAATTGTCAAAAACAACTATGGACGCAAAGCAAAAAATAAAGGCTGTTCAGGACAAAAGCGACACCAGGGCCACTAAGCTTGTCGTGAAATCTAAATCAACAGAGGTTACTCCATTAAAGGAGCTGAACCAGGAGTTTAAAAACTATATCCTGAAATTCAAACTACCAGTCCGCAAGACAGCAGGTGGTGCTGTGGCGTTTACGGATTATCTCAACGATCGTCTTCTGATGGTAGAGGTTATAAAAAAGGGGATCACGTATTCCCTTTTTGAAGAGATTCAAAAACTTTCTTCACTCACCAGCCAGGAGTGGGCTACCATTCTAAATCTTTCGACACGATCGTTGCAACGTTATAAAGAACAGGATCAGTTATTCAAACCTATCCAGTCTGAAAAGATTATGGAACTGGGAGAGATTTTTATCCTGGGTAATGAAGTCTTCGGTGATACTGATAAATTTAAACGTTGGCTTGAAAAACCCAATTTTGCTATTGGCAATGTCAGGCCCACCGATTTATTATCTGATTCGTATGGACAACAGATCGTGACAGAGGAACTCAACCGTATCAACTACGGAATATTCGCCTGATGGAATTGTACAGATTGTCACGGGACATTCATGGAAAAGTACTGAGTGGAAAAGGTGCATCCATCAGTGGCGGACGATGGAATAGTCCGGGCACAGAAATAATCTATACGGCAGCAAACCGATCACTCGCCATGGCAGAAGTAGCCGTCCACTTCAGTATCGCCACATTACCTGCAGGCTATATGATGATGACCATTCATGTACCGGATTCTGTTTCAATATCGGAAGTGGATATCAAAATTTTGCCTGAAGGATGGAATCAATTTCCTCCCTTAAAAGAGACACAGCAATATGGGGATCAGTTTATCACCGATGGCAAAACATGTTTGTTGAAAGTTCCATCGGCAGTAACTCAAGGTGATTTCAACTTTTTAATCAATCCCCTGCATCCTGAATTCAAGAAGATTAAGATTACGGGGTATGAACCGTTTCCGTTTGACAGGAGGCTGTTTAGGTGAGGAGTTGATGTGTTGATGTGTTGATGTGTTGATGTGTTGATGTGTTGATGTGTTGATGTGTTGATATATGTTTATAGGTTTATGAGTTTATATGTTTATGAGTTTATATGTTTATAGCTTTTTACCATTACAAACTACCAATCAACCATAAACTAATCAACCAATCAACATATAAACTTATAAGCCTTAACTTGCACCAATAAAATACTAAACATTGAGTACTGCAAGAATATTAGTTACCGGCGGATGCGGATACATCGGCAGCCACACCATCGTAGACCTGATCTCATCAGGCTATGAAGTCGTGTCGGTAGACAATGGTATCAATTCTTCGTTTGATGTGCTTGATGGGATTGAAGCCATCACGGGAAAACGTGTAGTCAACATCAATGTCGATCTCAGCGAAACAGAAGAGGCCTTAGAAGCGATAAAGGCACATGGGCATTTTGACGGTATCATTCACTTTGCCGCATTGAAGAGTGTAGAGGAATCGGTGTTTAAGCCCTTGCGATATTTCCGAAACAACATAGGCAGCACGCTGACCACGATGCAACTCATGGAAGAACTGGAGATCCCGCATTTGATTTTTTCTTCTTCCTGTACGGTATATGGCACGCCTCAGAAACTTCCTGTCACCGAGGATACCCCATTTGGCAGAGCAGAAAATCCATATGGTGCCACCAAGCAGACAGGCGAAATCCTCTATGATCAGTTTTTCAGAAACAGACAAGCGAAGTCAGGCATATCCCTGAGATATTTTAATCCTGCAGGAGCGCATCCCTCCGCACTGATCGGAGAATCACCAACACAAAATGCCACCAACCTCGTGCCGGTGATCACCGAGACTGCCATAGGCGTGCGCGAACAAATCACCGTGTTCGGCGATGACTATCCAAGCCGTGATGGAAGTTGTGTCCGCGACTACGTCCATGTCACCGATTTGGCAAGAGCGCATACCTTGGCTATCGAACATCTGCTCCAACACAAGAACGATAACAGATACGAAGTTTACAATCTGGGAATTGGTGAAGGCGTAACAGTGCTTGAAGCCATTTTTGCTTTTCAAGACGCAACGGGCGTTCAGGTCAACTATAAAATAGGACCAAGAAGAGCAGGCGATGTTGCCGCCATCTATGCAGACAATACGCGAATCACAGATCACCTCGGATGGAAGCCAGTACAAGACATCCAGTCGATCATGCAATCGGCCTGGGCGTGGGAGAAGGCGCGGAGGAAATAATCTATCTATCTTTAGGTAATCAATCGGACAACTCTCCAATGAAAATCTTCAACATCATCCTCGCCATCCTTTTCCTGTTGTTTGCCGCAGTCCAATTCAATGATAGCCCTGATGATATCCTCTTTTGGGTTTTAGTCTATGCCGGTGTTGGCATTATTTCTGCCTTTGCTGCTTTCAACAAATACAACATGGGCCATCCTTCTCGGTCTTGCGGTGGTCGTCTTCGAGATGTTCCGCAAATTCCCAACGTTTGCACTTTGGGTCTCAGATGGTATGCCCAGCATCGTTGATGAGATGCAGGCTTCATCACCCTATATTGAATTGGCAAGAGAATATCTCGGACTCTGTTTGTGCCTTGCGGTGTTGATCTTCCAATATGTGCGGTATGCAAAACTGCACGAGCAAGGGCTCCCTTTTGTGGAGTGATATACCATACCCCGGCCGTTGGATGGCGTTCGCCGCCAACCACCGACAACCTATCGCCATCCAATAGAGAATCCTCTTTGGAATCAACGACATTGAAAGCCCTGCAATGGCTTCGGTAGGGAACCAAGACTTAAGTCGCCGGAAAAAGGAGCGCCAGCACCCACTCATACTTCTCCAGGTTCCATCGCCAGTCAGCACCATCCCATGGGCCACCGATCGAGGTATACAGATAGGATAACCGAACACTGAAGATCATCAGCACGATGACAACCGAAAAGAAAGCAATGCGTGGAATAACATGCCAACGCATAGACACATGCTGATATAATCCAGCAAGTGGAAAGGCCAGTAAGGCGTAAACTCTACATAACACCGGTGACCAAAAGCACCGCCAAACCACCATGCCCACCAACTGGCAAAGAAATAGGTGGCGATTGAAAAAATAAGCAAGACCACAGGTGCCTGAAAGTTTTTCTTGAACAAACCCATCACGATGCCTGTCATCATCAATAACACCAATGGAGAATACAGGAACAATCCGTTTTGCACATCAAACAGTACAGCCGCTATTTTAGGTTCATTCCAATATTTAAAACCTTCTTCAGTATAACTGTAGTACAACCAGTGTCCGGTCATCTCTTTCCAATACATCAGTTGCGGAAGAAAGAAAAGGAAAGCTCCGGGAATCATCCACAACATAAATCTTATGTGCTGGATCAGGAAACCGTATCCTCTCTTTTAAGTCGTTTAGCTATAAACATCATAAAGGGGGATGAACAGAACGCAATAATATTGGTAGGCCGAATCAGTATGATCCAACCCAACACAGCACCGAGAAGAAAGCTATTCAGTCCTCCTGGTTTTTTCAGGTACCCGGGAATCATATACAGCAAGAGGGAGAAAGAGGAGAAAATATAGACATGGGCTATATTCATTTCCTCGTAGTGTAGTAAAATAAGGTTGGTCCCGAAAAAAAGAAACGATCACCCAGAAGGTATCACCTGGAGAGACGAGCTTGAGTAAAGATTTGCGGAGGAAGAATAGTCCAAGGAAAGCTGCAAGCAATCCGCTTAAGGCAACAATATTGCAATACAGTGGATTGAAATAATCTGATCTTGTCATACCGCAAGAGGTGGACAGAGATAGTAGGCCAACAAAAAGAATGAAATTCAAATGTGAACATCTTTGATAATAATGAGCGCCGGTAAATATTGATAATAGCCTTCTGAATCCGACCAAAGATTTGACCTCGGTCCCTGATTGATTCTGGCGACCATCACCGGGATCATCAGAAGGAATAGAATAAACAAATAGTGTCGCCCTACCAGTTTGCCAATCCACAGGCTTGCCAGTCGACTGGCTTGCCAAAGGAAATAAGTAGCATATTCAAAAAGAGTTCCGCGATGAAGCATAAAAGTACAGTTTTGATACAGATTGTACAGTCCTTCATCACAGCACTCAAGCGCATGGCACAGCCAGGCCTGGGATGATCCATGACCAAACGGAATTGATGAGCATCAGCTACAGAAAACTACGTCAGTCTATTATTTCGTTTGTCAGCCATCAGGAGATAAAGGGCTTTTACCAAATATAGATACCTCAATGGCATGATGTGAAATCATGGCTGAAGTGTCAGCAGGTTTGCAGGAAATAAACTGAAGTGCAAACGCTGCGTCGTAAGACGAAATAAAATGTATTCTACACGTCAAAGATTAAAATTGCGATAGGGGGGTTTGAGCATGTGAGTTGTGAGTTGTGAGTGGGTTTGATGCTTGCAGACGGAGGCTGCTGATAGTAATTTAAATCATGCGTCTGACGTCTGCGAGTCTGGCAATCTGGCATCTCATCAGGAGTTCACTACATTCTTAATCGACACATCTTTATTCCTCAGATCAAGGCCTCCTTCAAGAACAGATTTCAGATTGGCGAGATAGAAAGTCCATCCGGTCTTGCAACCTAGATGCCAATAGTGCGCCTCTCATCGTTGGAATGTCGGATTGAGCAGCTCAACAATGGATATCCCTGACTCTCTTCTTTGATGGTCACCACACAGTTGCCTGCATCGCCGAATGAAAATTTAAAATAATCGATGCCATTACAATCGATTATTCTTCCCAGCTCCTCTACTTCATCCGGCCATCCGTGCCAACGCCAGGTGTATATGTCACCCGGTTTGACGAGTGCATCCCCCAGTCGCTTTGCTCCATCGGGTCTTCCAAATTCAGCCATGCGGAGAAACCACGATTCGATTCCCATGACGGGTAGCCCATGCTTTATATAGGTGGCCTTGTTGGCTGCGACAGGGATGCGGGTGGTGAATTGGCTCCAATTGAAATCACTGACATTTTAAGAGAGTATGAGTTGGCGCAAACTGTGAGAGAGTCCGTGTGTGTGAGAGTTGTGAGTTATGAAGTTGAAGTTGTGAGTTTGAAAATTTGATTTAACTCAGCATTCTCAATCACTTCTCACATCACTCTCATTCTCTTACTCACACTCACATTGGTGGTACAGAATGCAATCCCGATCCGGTTGCCTTCGGTGTCAATAAAGATGCCCATGTATCCATAGTCAGGACTGATCTCTGTTTTGGGAGAACCACCTTTCGTCCTGCTGCTTCAACCCGCTCCAGGATGATTTGTACATCAGGATTACCATTGAGATAGATAAGCGTGCCATGCGATTCAGATGGCTGATAAAACCCTTCAGCATAGACGACGGCTCCACCGATACCTGTCGCCGGATCATCGATAGGAAACATCCTCATCTTGATCATCGCGAGATCCATAGGAAAACTACTGCGTTAAAATGCCGCCTTGAGCCATCTTCCTGCGAAAATTAGGGGGTTAAGTCTGATTTCGCATTAACAGTCCCAAATTGGGTTTTAACGAATAATCAATCTGAATCCCTATTTTTGGTGTCCCCACCATTGCATCTCCCCTAGCAGCTCATGTTATCCTATCCTTATAACCCAAAGGAGGCATTGTTTTTGATGAACAAAGAGAGCATGATAAGAATACCAATTTTACTGGTCAGCCTGTTTTGCGTGCTGGCCACCGCATTTGCACAGAAACAATTGCCCGGCAAGACTATGTCCTTTTTCAGGAGGAAGCGGACGTGTTTACCTTGTTTGGTCCGGCAACAGCAGCCAAGGAGGAGACCAGCAGTATGTCGCAAATGCTTTCAGCCTAAGTATCCAAAAGCCGGCGGCGCTCGAAGCACTTCAAAATACAGATGCAGGCATTATAAGGATCCAATTGCCCGACCCGTTAAATATCCAACTCGACCTGTATCGGACAATTGGGGAGTTCAGTAGCGATGCGATGATATCGACCAGTGATGGAAGAGTCTTTGCCCCGAATCCTGACCACCAGTTTACAGGGGCATGATCCACGGTGATCCAAATTCGTTCGCGATCGTGCGTTTTCAAATCTGGGTCCAGATCCTGTTTGCTGACAAGGACGGCAACAGGCGAATAAGTGAAAACGCAGATGGAAGTTATCTTCTCTTTAAAGATCTGGATATACTGGTCCCGAAAGACATCCATTGCTTTGTAGATGAAACAAACGATTCTTCACATGCTGAAACGGCCCCGAGGCCAAATCAACGTATGACCGGTAATTGTGTTCAGGTATATGTGGAGTGCGACTACAAGTCCTACCAGGACAATGGATCAAGCGTGCCGAATACAGAAGAGTGGGTGGCAGAACTTTGGAATGAAGTCATCACCCTCTATGAAAAATGAGGATATACCTGTTGCGGTATCTGACATCCTTGGTCTACACCTCCACTGATCCATTTGCCAATTCGACCGAGCCCATGCTTAGGGCTTCACCGCCCACATCAATAACATAACTTATGATGGCCGATTGGCACACTTGCTCAGTACCCGAAGCCTGGGAGGAGGTATGCTTATGTCGATGTACTATGGTAGTAATTCATTCCCAGGTGGCGTAAGCACAAGCCTGAGTACCGAATATTGTGCCTTTACCGACTTTTTCATGGAGCGTCGAATGTGTCACATGAGATGGGGCACAACATGGGATCACCCCATACACATGCCTGTGCATGGAATGGTAACAACACAGCCATTGATGGCTGTGGTCCGGCCGCAGGTTATAATGAAGGATGTAATGGCCCCCTGCCGCAGGACGGAACTATCATGGAGTTATGTCATCTCGCCAGTGGAGTTGGAATCGATTTTAACTGGGCTTCGGACCTCCAACCAGGTGATCGATACGAAATAGATACAACAATGCATCCTGCAATACCGGTACCTGCACACCACCTCTGCACTTCACTGACAACACCTACCCCCGGGAGCACAGGCGTGGATATCAACCAGAATTTATTCTGGACCAGTAGTGACGGTGCAGAAGGTTATAAGCTTACCTAGGCACGACACCTACAAATGGTAGTATCCTCAACAATGTTGATGTTGGCCTGGTCACGACACATAACCCGGTCAATTCCTTTCCATTTAACACCACTATTTATGTCAAGATCGTACCGTACAATGTCATAGGGGATGCCACAGGCTGCGCTAACCAACTTCACGACCGAACAAATGTTCTCCTCCTGCACCATGCTTACCTTTCCGTTGAACGGTGCTACCGGCATATCTGTGGATCCAATTATAACCTCGGCACATTCATCAGGCAACCAATCGGGGTATAAGATTTCCATCGGAACAACGCTGGGAGGAACACAGATAGTCAATCTGGTGGATGTTGAGCAATGTAAATACATATGATCTATCCGAGTTCGTTTCCATATGCTACAACCCTGTATGTCAAGATCACGCCATACCTGGAGTGGAGGCGATATCTGTAACCGAAACCCTAGAAAGCTTCCACCCCCGCGTTTCCCGTGCAGGTGATTTCTGCGGCATGGCGAAAACATCAATCTGCATGCGGGTTAATTTATCGCGAGGCATTACGATCGGCGACCTTCCCGATGCAGGATTACCCGTATATTATTCCCCGCGGTGTCCGGGAGGCACCGGGCATTTTGGTACACGTTTGTCAGTGATGGGTCAATCTGCACAGTGGTACAACCCTGTTCTGAAATCCAAGCTATGATTTTACAGCTCCGCGCCGACGGGGTTGCAGCCAGCCTTACCCGTGTGTGACAGGGATAGATGATTTTGTTATACATACCAGCGGTTTGATTTCTTTTCCGACTACAGTGGGGTACTTATTAAACTATATCCTCTCTGACTGCAGGGATAGGGAGGACAACGGGAACATTTACGCGAAAAACGCGATCATGTTACCAGCGGTCCCGTTTTGACCATGTCTTTTCGGGCCAGAATCCGGGAGTCTGGAATGGATTCCAAGGCCGCAAATTTTAATTCAGAGGATCTGTATCCGGTTCATCTTCATTACTGATGATTATACAGGTGATCCATTGACTGTTTCCAGAGGAAACAGTTATGCGTCACCATCACTCTAGGTTTTTACAAGAGCACCCGTACTGAATATTACAGGAGTTTGGATTGACTTCAATCATGATGGAAATTTTCAGATGGAGGGAGAGCAGGTGTTTTCCAGCAGGACCGTAACATGGACCTCGGTATCAGGCACTGTCGCCATGCCGCATTCTGCGGCTACAAAGCCATTACAAGAATGAGAGTTTCATGCGCTATGCCAGAAACGCCTCCTTCATCTTAATGGAACCTATGATAACCCTGAAGTGGAAGGTGTACTTTTCAAACCCGCCAGATGCAATCTTGTGACGAGCAATCTTTCGATAGCCAGGACGGTTACCCACCACCGGAATGTACCTCGGCGGCTGCGCGGACTGATGGTGAGGATATTTTATTTGCGCTTCCCTCAACAATCAAACAATCAACCATCAATACACGCCCCGGTGGACGGACAATGGAAATGGATAGCTGCTGCCCCGGATCTTTTATTGAGATAAGCAAATCACAGCCACACGTGTATTGAATAACCCTGCTGGATTTTTGCGGCGGAAATTCAAAACCTAAAATCCACCGGTGGTTCGGCTGCAAACGGAAGGTCTCCTTAAACCAATCTTGGTACCTGACAGGCGGGATACTAAATTGTATCCTTTCTTCTTTGATGGAGCCTTACGCAACAGAACCGTTGACGGTGATCGGCAATTGTGATATACGGAATTGAGGACGTTGCTAATCCCATCAAAGCCAAGGTAATGGCAACTCCCTTTAATGAGATTAAACAATCCACAATGGATATTTAATCTCATCAATACCAGCGGCGTGCTGATTTTATTAACCACTTCTGCGACGAAGAAACCATCATCGCCGAGGTTCGTTATTTACAAGCATGAGCATTAGTCCATCCTATGGTGTTTTGTGATCGAGACCATGTTCGTTGTGAAACAAGCTTCTCCTACCTTCAATGGTTGGAAATTTTGTGGAGCCGGAATTGATGACCGGAAATTGTTCGCCCTCCGCGATCCGATAGTGGTGAATGCGCGGCTTTGACTTTCGGCGGACGCCTTGAGACATCCGGATTTTCATACAAAAATGTGACATTGATCTACGTCGCGTGAATCTACAAGAACGATAGTACGCACCTTAGGATACGGCGTGTAGCCGCTGTCCCGGAAGACACTGTCAGGATCATCATGATCCTGCTTCGAACACGATGCAAGCACATATCTCCACTTTGGCCCTGTTAAAATAGCTGAGGGTGAGTCCCTTTCAGATTTTCAGTAAAACCCTGGATCACCGGAGCATGGAGTCCTTTAGCTAGGGTCCCGCTCATCAGATAATCAGCAGCCAATCGTAAAGATACCACCATCCGCTATGATAGTATGCAGATCGGAGATAGAGTGATGCGAGGAACGGTTTCAGCATGTTTACTAAAGTTTTTCTTCGATCGTGCGGATCGGGTCTATGCATTCCCTGTCCTCCGGGACCACTATTCGCTTCCAGCGTAATCTTCAATGGAAGTGCGGTCCATTTCTTCCTTCTGGGGCGCATCCACGGTTGAGATCACGGTCGATAAATCGTTGAGATTTTCAATAGCCAGATATTGCCCAGATACCGCACCTACAAAAGACCATGATAACGGAAGCCCGCAGGTTGGAGTCCGTCTGCGACCTCGAAACAACCTGAATACCTCCTGGGATGGCTGGCAGTCCTGCGCGGTTCATTGCCATCGTACTGCCGGTACAGATCAACACGGGACCCAGATCCACCGCTGTCTATGATTCTGCCCTCCGCATGGGCGGCAAGTAATGCTAAAGGAAAATACGATTTTTTTAAGGTCTTACAGACGGAATTTCGGTGTTAGAAGTGTTTTCCCCACGTCTGCTGAAAACCCTATCTTTGAGCCCAATGCGCAGAAATAAGATCATCATCTCTTGTTGCTACATATAAGCAAAAACACTTTCGTGCCACTTTCTTATCCACATCATCATCATTTTCAAAACTGCAGCGGACGGCCCGCTCAATTTTCATCATGGTTTAATGCACCAGCATCAGGATCATCGCACCAGGATCTCCTGCAAGTCTTCGATAGCCATGGACATACCGCTCATTTTGAAGGCCGTTACCCGAGTTCGGTATCGCCATGCTTCCAACCTACGGCAAACTGGGTAGAGGTCAAGTATTCCAGCGCACTACCCGCGCTTGTCGAGCGCCGCCTAGAGCTGATGACCAAAATCAACCATGCTCCGACCCCAGGGAGCAACTGGTTCCTGGCCGCCCTGTATAATTTTTCCCATCTTCTG
>JADKHH010000033.1:0-405000 GCA_016721905.1 Candidatus Opimibacter skivensis
AAGCTTCTTTAAGATCCATACTTCAGTTTTCTGAAATTTAAGATTGATGACCTATAACGCTAAAGGATGCTCGTAGGCAGGCCGATTCACTTTAGACTGTCTCCGGGGCTCCCTTGTCCAAATTTACGTTTTCATTCTCAATGTGATTAACCCTGCTTATGAGCATCCGATGTTAGCTGCTTTCTTTTATATTCTTGGATCTCCTTATAATTGAGATTTTCTAATCCATATGACTTGCCTCCAGTTAAGGTTTCATTGAATGCTACATGATTTACATAAAGCTGAGTCAATAATTCTCCGAGAATTACTAATTCTTCCTTTGATCTTAGTAAAAACTGCACTTCGATATCAGTGCTATTGTGGTTAAATCTGATAAAGTTGTTGTCACCTTGTGCCAAACAAGGTCCTGCATGTGTCATTTGTGGATACCTCAATCGTTTTCCTCTATAGTCATTAATATCAAATATCAGATTTTTTCAAATCAGTAAATTATACGTTTGTTCATCAATTTCTATGGCAGATAGGATAATATAGATTCCTGATGAATAGTACATTTAGGATAGTATTCATTCCAACCCCAAATTATAGTTAAATTGAAATTGGTATAAATTGAAAAGCACATAAAGCAAGAAATCCTTTAATGAATAATCAAAAATAAAATGCACTAGTAAAGGAATAATTGATAAAAGAAGCGATGTAACTAAAACATGATTGGAGGTAATTTTAAACCTAGGTCTTGTTGGGTGAACTACTTTTATTAAAGTCATACCTTATTTTCAATTACAGCTAACACGGATATATCCGCAACTCAAGATACTGGATATCTTTTGATAATCAATGCTTTAAACGTGCGTTTTTCAATATATTCATTGCGTAAAGCCAAACTTGCGCTTTTTAAATATTCACCTCCCTATCCGTTTGCTTACGTATATATACGTTTAAAAAAACTTCTCTTTTTTTCCCAACTTCACCAAATCAACTTTGCGCTTGGGTGGCTTTCACCTTTGGATTTTAAGCATTTTCCCAAATCCTGTGATTCACCAGAAGCATCCAGATAAAAAATAGGCAAATGAAAATCAATCCTTTATAAAACTAAACCTGAAGACATCTATACCATTGTTCAATATACCATGGTATGATCCAGGGACCAAGTCCTTTACATGAATTGAATTACCATGCATGGCAGCCTGCATCACCCTATGGCCAGCACTATTATAAAGCGTGACTATTTGATTTTCCGTTGCAACAATATTCAGTTGGATTTCATCATGGGTCGGATTAGGAAATGCAACCACCTGCTCTATAGCATATGGCTCCAGGGTGCCGGTCGTGGCATCATAATAATACATTTCATGCCCTTCATCGGGTACAGCCTTTGAGGCAAGCAATATGCCATTCACTTCAATTAATTCAGTCGTATATGATCTGGTATCGCCTACTGCTACTGTATCGATGATCACCTGGGTTTGGGTCACAAAGTCATACTTCACTAAGTTCTTACCCGTTGGAAATCCTTTGATAAAAAATAAATCTCCATCATGAATAGCCATTTTGGGATTATTGTTACTAAGTGCATTGATATCTAAATCCTGGTAGGTCGTGATGGTATAATCATTAAGGTCATACTTAGCGATCTTATATGTATTACCGCTGATATTGATCTGAAAATAAAGCTGATCCTCATGAAACAAAAACTGCCCTCCGGGATTAGCCAGGTAAGTTTCCTTTTTAATCGCATAGGTGCTTAGATCAACGCGGACAATCTCTCTCTCCGTCATAATGAAGAGATTACCATTATAGCGTTTGAATTCATCCACCGTTTCTAAAGAAACAGAAGGATAAAATGTATGGGAAACAAGATCAAATATGTAGTGCTTCACACCTGCGTTTTCTTCCACCGTTAGAAAAAGCAGATTTTCATACACCGTTGCATAGGTTACGGAGTTTACACTTTTATATGGAGCCAGGTAATCCCTTATTTCAAGAATTGAATCTGCAACCGGATCATATATCTTTGCTTCAAAGTCAACAAAGAAATTTGAATTATACACGACAGCGGCCATCGGGCTGGCATAGAGTTTATTAAATCCGTTATAGTTCCCTACATTTCCGATCTCGTAGGTCCCACTCACCGTCCTGTCTGATATCCATAGTTTAGATACGGTATCCAGGCTATCGACCAGAAAAAGGTACTTGCCATCGCCGAAAGCTACAGGTGAATATATCTCAAGGTCATCCACAAAGACCAGCTCTGTCAGGATATCAGTGTCATTGCTGTAATAGAGAAGCTTTTCACTATAGGTATCGATAAAAAGGCCATCCTTGACAAAATAAATCCGGTCCCACAGGTTAAAAACGGGTTCACTTTCTATTTTGACTGTATTCGCTGGAGTTCCATCTGTCTGCCAAACATCCGCCAGAGTGCCGGGTGAGATGCCCAAAATAATAGAGGCCGTTTTCATTGTTACCATTGATTCCAGTGGACAATCCAGTCTCACTGGTTAAGTTGGTAGTTGTTATTATTTTCTTTCAAGAGAACCAGGGACTGAGCATGACACAGAGTGGATGACATCAGAAAAAGGAAGGTGAGGATTTTCATGCTATATTTAGTTTTTTGGTTAGATCTGCAATTTAACGCTCTTCCTGGATTCCCTTATTATATTGGTGGGGACACCAGGGCAAGGGCCCTACGTTGCTGGTGAGGACACCAGGGCAACGGCTTTTTCTACTTCTAATCACAACTACCCTCAGGCACCTTGATGAAATTTCTGGGAAATTTATTTTGCTGACTTGACAGCTGCGTTAGAACACCATCCTCCTCCATTAAAATCAATTTGCTTTTAGGCTCCCCCTGTGAAGAACTGTAGGCTTCAATTTCAATCTTACCATCTAGTATTTTATACCCGAGCTCCAAATCCAGATGGTGTTCACAACTGTAATACATGACCTTGCTTTCGGAAATAAAACATAGTCTATCGGAGCAAGTGTCATTGATCGGACTGATCCATTTAGAACTGACTAAGTTTTGTATTTCAGTGTCATAGGTCAGAAATGATGAGCTCATAAACGCCACTGGGATGAGAAGACAAGAGAGGATACCCTTTTTCATATTGATTGGATTGATGAAATGATGATTCTACGTTGAGTATTTTCAAAAATAAGGAAATTCCTCAATGTTGCTGGTGAGGACACC
The DNA here is from genome assembly GCA_016721905.1 of Candidatus Opimibacter skivensis. Classification (GTDB taxonomy): domain Bacteria; phylum Bacteroidota; class Bacteroidia; order Chitinophagales; family Saprospiraceae; genus Opimibacter; species Opimibacter skivensis. The sequence continues at coordinate 3,194 of JADKHH010000033.1, forward strand.
AAGGTAACGGCCCAATGTTGCTGGTGGGGACACCGTGGCAACGGCGCTATGTTGTGATGGTGGGGACACCAGGGCAACGGCATGTATCTGGAATATTATTGCCCTGCCCAATACACCACGAAATCTATCTTTTCTTTACTGTGTATAATACTCGTATAGGCTGACACTTTGTCGGAAGGCAGCCTCGAATTCCTTGGCATATTCTTTAGACAACATACGAGCCAGATGATAGGCTTTGACTTTCATTTCCGGATTTGAAAAGATGACTGTGGGCGACTTGAGCATGGGATCCTTTTCATCCACATTCGCTCGGGATAGGTCCTTATCTACGATATAACCAAAGTCTATCAACCTTTGAGCCACTTCCTGCATCCTCTTTTCGTCCTTGGCTTGTGTTATTACAGCCACATGTAGTTGCTCGATGACATTATTCTCCAGTACAAAGCCTGTATTAAATTTTGTAACAGCACCTGGATCGACTAACGCAGGTTGGGTCAATAAAACTCCGGGCTTAATCAGCTGGGTAACGGAACCTGCTTTCACGCCTTCATGCATAGCAGCACCAGGTGACAAGGCAAACTCATTTGGGTCATTGACATCTCCCGGACTAAAGCCGGCCACATGATTTCCTTTCAGCACCTGGATCTCCTTAGAATAGTTCTGCCCTTTGTACTTTGCTTTATCAAGTTTCTCATAATCCTTAATGGCCTCCGGCTTTCTATCCTTTAATACTTCATCGTTTTTAGTGACGAGTGCTGCACGTCGAAGACGGATCTGATGGGAAGCCTCCTTGTACGTTGCCTTCTTCTTTTTAGTCATAGCTATCGTGTCCACTTTCAATCGCATCTCCATCGCATTGAGGTATGTGGTCTGTGCCAGATACTGATTGGGTATATCCTTTTGCACCTCATAGATCTTTGCCTTTTCTTCCAACGCCCACAATGCAAAATCATTCTGTGCCGCAGAGGCCACCTGATCGAGAGCCCTGAGCGCCATCAGGGTATCACCTGAATGTAACGCCGCATCGGATAACCTTTGCTGCAACCGCTGAAATGAAGGTGCCGTGGCTGCATCATACTTGTATGTATCCAGGAGCTTGACCATAGCGGCAGTATGTTTTTATACCCCTTTTGCACAGCACAGGAAGCACACATCTCAAACAGCACAAACTGATTGGCCGTTGCGGTATCCAGGAAAGTGATCAACGTATCCAGTTCGCCCAGTGCCTCGACATGATAGACAAACGTACTGGAGGATAACTGATCCGGATCAAATGGATAGACATTGATTTCTGCGCGTAGCTTATCCCGCTCCTTCGTATAACTTCCTGTCAGGTGAAAGTCATAACAGCATAACGCAGGAAAACTATCCTGGTCTACTGCATTGTCTGTGATGACCCGGGAGAAAGATGTGATATTGATACAGTTGAGATAATCCCTTATATCCGGTGAAGTTTCAATATTCCTGTGCAACCAGGCAGCAAAATCCAATCCCTGGTCTGTTGAAAAATCGGCAATCACAAAATTACATTTGTCCTTATCTATCCCATTTTCAATCATGGTGCAGGAATACCCCCGATACAATTTCATCAATGACTCCCTGAATAAGAATACTGCCAATCCAACCAGGCATAAAAACAAAATGAAAAGATACTTTGTCCAGTTTAGAGGTTTTCGTTTAAAAGGGAAAGGACCCTCCGCGACCGATCGATCATTGATAGACATAAAGTAGTGATTCAATCTCGGTTCCACCGACCCACTTCCTCCGCTTTCACTGCGGGTATGAATGGAAGAGGTTATGTTATCCTGGGCCGCGATAGCCTCAGCAAAAGCGGACTTATAAGAAGCTTCGCTTTCGATAAGGGCCCTGAAGAAATCCACAGTGAATTTTGGGCTATTTCATCATTGATTTCGGTCGCTGTGCCGATGACCACCGGCACATGGGAAAGACTACTGACGATTTCGTCGTTCGTACATCCATTGAGGATTACACAATCGATTTTTGAATCATCGGCATTGATGGTATTGAAAAACTGTTTCAGGTGACTGGACGTAAAATCCTCTTTCCCGAAATCAAGGCCACTGTTCCCTGAGTGCCCGCTGAATAAAAAAACCCGAATTTCCTTCTGACCTGCAAGGATGTCCGATGTAAGGGTATCGACAGGAGCGTTGAGGGCAAATCCAAAGTCCGTTTTTTGCTTTATCTCTTGGAATTAAAAAATTAAAAAGCACAGAAAATTCCTTTGTCACTTGTTTGAGGTCTCCGTCATGATTGGAGAAGGCAGCATAAATTTTTGACATGGCTATACACGTTTAGTATTTAATAATAAATCAAACCTTTTTACTTTACCATTCCATGTTGGCTATTCCTGGCCTGATCCGGAATGCATTTTTGCTTCATCTTCCTTATAAATCCGATTCAGGTACGACATAATTTTATCAATGGCAAGCTTGTAGGGCTGGTCAAGCGCCTCTACGTCCATGGGGTGCTGGAATATTTGCTTTAGATTAATTTTCATATTAAAGACAGAGCCTGCATCTATGCGATCTTCCTGGTAGTTCTTCAACAGCAAGTCATAAAACTTCTTAGCGGCACCTCCAGATTCCACTATCGGAAACACAGGTCGACCGTTTTGCAGGCATTTCATGGCCAGATCCAGATCTTCATCATTCCCACTGATCAGGATACAGGCATTTGGAAATGAAGTTAGATGTTCAATCATTTTATCCTCATCTGATGCTAAAAATTTTATGTAGGTTGACTTTGCCTCTGAACCTTCTGAAATACGATCGTTTTCAAGAATATAGTTGCGGACATAATCCCTGATATTGCCGGCTTTACGGATCCGCTGGTAAATGGTGTCATATAGTCTTAGCGTCTGCTCATTGAGGTAGCTGTTATATGAGCCACCGCGGGTCACTATTCCATAATTGGCCTCTGCCAGTTGACTGCCTACTTCCATTCCGAACTGGACAAGGGTGGTCGAGACATTCACATTTTCAGTGGCTGTGCGTCCTATGACAAGGATCCATGCATGAGGAAGGACAGGAGTGTATGCATTTTGCAATCTCCATGAAAGAGCATGCAATGGACTTTGCCCGTCTGCTACAAATAGTTTGTAGGGTGGTTTTAGCTGCTCTCTCATCATGATCCTGAATATTCGATTAAACTATTTGCAAAACTTTCTTCCAACTGTTCCCCCTTTACCAGCCTGGAATAAAATACCCGACTCCAATTAAAGGCCACTTCATCGTCAATCTTATCTTCCGTTCCGATGGCACACGCAAAGGAATCAGGCATCAACTCACTAATGATCACATCACTATTGCAATAATTAAAAAAAGCAAGTTTAGCCGGAAACGCATGCCGCCTGATACATCTAAAAAGTTCTACAATCGTTTCTTCATTGATTTCCCTGATCGTTTCATCAACCCCTTTGAGCTTGTCAATTCTTTCGGCCCCAATATGCAGGATAGTCATTTGTTCCTGGTGCTCGTATAAGGTTCTGTATAAATCTTCAGCACTTGGATTAAACAAGGTCACAGTTTCAATGCCCACTTCCTTTAGGGTTTTTTCCAGAAAGCTTATTTCCTCCGTCAGGTATCTAAGATTCTTGTCACAATCAAACCCAATCAAGACCGCGACACCGTGTCTACCTACTGGCCGTATTTCCCAATCTTTAAAATGTGCTTTGAATCGATCCATCCTGCTGAGGTGTAAATCTTCCGGAATATTCAGCACCGGATTTCCACTGAGTACAAGCTGTGCATCGGGATGAAAGTCATTATCCTTTATCTGGATAGGCATCCATTGGATTTTATTTTGCGCTACATCAATCCTGGAAGTCAGTCCCAATCCCGACAGGTCAAGTTTTTCTGCCTTTGTTTCCGTAGCCCATGCGATCCTCTTTTCCAAATTTTCACCTTCTTTCAAAAAACCGAACAAGAATGGCCTGTCCATGAAAAAATTACCATGGGGTACTATTCTTGGACTCGCCATATCATCTACAACTGCGGCTGATTTGACCTCTTTTATTAAATCCTCATAGGTTATACTGTTCTGATTTTCCTTGAGTGCTTCCAACAAAGACCTTGTGAAGATTCCTCCTTCAGGTGTTTCATATACATTATGATATTCATCCGATGCAAAGATGGCGTAGCCTCCCCACCCTTGTTCTGATGGTAAATTGGAATCGTTTTTTAATACCCATTGATCCGGACGGCGCATGTTTACATCCCCCGCCAGCGACCTGGCTTTATAATCCCCTTTGATTTCCTCCCGTTGGAAACCGCAATCGAATACAAAAACAGTCTGACAGCTCTTTGGTAATTTTGAAAATGCGAAATCCACTTCATTTAATCCCAGCGCAGGATTAGTATCGGGCATGGTATCATGACAGATGAGGATGGGTTGGTCCTCCGGTGGCGTCTGCATTACATTTTGGTTCATCATTTCCTGCAAAGCCCCGGATGCCGATTCCTTGCCGCCATATCCCGCAAAATATAAGAATACTATATCATCTTCCTCTGCCTGGTTGCATAGGGTATCGATCGCTGATAGAACTTCCGCTTTGGTTGCCTGCTGATTCAACAAGAGTGTGGGTTTATATTCAAACTTTCCACTTGAATTATTCGCCAGGTATTTAGCTACATTATTGGCATCATTGACTGCCCCTTCCAATGGGAAGGTCCTTGAGTCTATATATTGATTAATACCAATGATCAATGCATGGAAGGATTGTACTTTGGAAGTATCTGGAGCTGCCTTTTGAATTTCTGCTAGGATACGCTCTCTTACTTCAAAAGGCAATTTGATAGAGATCCCTGCATTAGCGTTTTCATCAGTTTTGTTTTGCAATCCCTTCCACTCTTCGGGTAAAGCATTTGCTTTCCCGTCAAATTTTTCATAGCCCTGCAGAAATCGAATCAATTCCTGTTGCTCTTTCACCATTTCTGGTTTCTGGAGTATATCCAGGTAATAGGCCACCGTATTTCTTTTCTCATCAAATGACCTGATCTGGTTCAATCGATTGATAATATGCCCAGCAATACGACCGGCTTCTGCTACAGGTTTCAGAATAAGGTTTCCTTCAATCCTGAAAGACTCCATATACTTCAATCCCAGGAAATGTGGCCTGCAATCCGAAAGGTAGGCAAGCATAAAGATGCCTATATCACGGAGCACTTCCTTTTGCGGATTGATGATGCCGCGCAAGGACTCCTGCACGTCTGCATGATACATGAATACATTGTGACTGACCTTCGTGACCGCAGGAGAAAAGATCAGATCACTGCAGGTGATCGCCCGGATGCGGTAATCATCGCTGATCGGGTTGTGCCTGACGTAGATATTGAGATAAAGTTTGTGCAGGATGTCGATCGTAAACCATGGCAAGGGTGCTACATAAGGTGCAAATGCTTCAAGTCTGCCCTTCCGCTGTTCACTGATGTTTGGCATGCCTTCTGTGATGATACTCATACAGGCAAAGGCTTACGTTCGAAAATCATAGTATTCAGCGAATGCTGGTCCGGATGGACCATCGGTATGCTCATCTGCAGTCGGCTGGCGGTGCAGTCTTCCATATATTCTATAGGCACCGGATTGATCCAGAAGACATGGCTGGAAATGGATTGAAGGTACTTCCAGAATTTCATGGTGTGCTTCATGCGCTCCCTGTTGACGACACCTGAATGCGCGCCCGCATCACTCAGGATCAGAAACCACGTATTTCGATCCCAATGGTGCTTCGATGTATAAAAAACCTCCGCACCTTTCCTGGCAGGTTGAAGCTCGTAATGGATCCCCTCTGTGATTTCTTTTGGCCAGTTGTAAAAGAAATAATGCTGATAATCGCAATACGGAATCTGTCGCAAGCTCTGATCAAAATGATGCTCCAGGAATTCGTGAGCCACCATCGAACCAAACCGATCTGCCAGTAACACGACCTTTGACTTTTGTGTGTCCTGTGTTTCATAGATGATATCATCGATAAACCCCGTCTCTGCAAACCGGTTAACAATCAATGGCAAATCAAGGATATCAGAAAGGATTTGTTCTGTCGTTTCTACCTTTCGTCTCAACCGCTGCACAAAATGTCGCCTGTCAAATGGAACAATGGCCAGGTCAGACAAGACAAAGTCATGCGGGATCATAGCACCGATTGAGGGTTCATCTACCCCTGTGGTGGATTGCGTTTCTTTAACCAGGAGTTGAAAATCAACAAGTGGTTTTGATTCCGGTTTCTTTATTGAAATTTGTTCCTTCTGTTTTGGTTCATCAATGGGTCTGAATTGTTTTTCTAAATGTTCCTTGTCAACAAACGCTTTATGCTCAAATACTTCAGAGGCAACTTCTGCTGGACTTTCTTTGTGCTTAAGAATTGAATCCCAGTCCATAAAAGAAGCAAACACACTGTCATACTGTTTTTCAAAACGAAGGTCAGGGAGCCAGAATAATTTGGTAAATCGAAGAAGATCCTTTTTCGTTTGCAGATAACTCAGATCCATTCGGTGAATGGCCTGTAGCAGGTAAAAGTATTGATCAATAGATAAAGGCACCGGGCTCCGGTCACGGATGTATGTAAAAAAACCCCAGAGTGGTGCAACCGGCATCATGCGTTGAGCTTTAAGGCGAGTTGCTGGAAATCCTTATTCGCCATCAGCTTATCAAAAGCTTCACCATTCCTGTATTGGTAGAAGGTGAGGAGCTTGAGCCAATCCAGCAATTCACTGGTAGAAGGCGGTTTGGTGGCCGCCGCGTTTTTTTAATTTAATAAATTCATCGACAAACGCCTCAAGTGATTGCTTTGAAATTTCGGAAGGATCTTTTATGTCCAGTTCTTCATAGAACTCCTTCATTTTACCTGCAGCGATGGTGACTAAAAGTTCTTTGGTGAACCGTGGAATGTTGTAATATAAACACCTCCGTAAGAATGCTGGAGGTAGTTCCCGTTCGTCATTACTGGTGATAAATACCAAAGGACGCCCTCCTGTCGGAGCATAGATATAGGTATCCTGCATTTCATTGATCTTGAAGCGCATCTCATCAAGTTCCAGCAAGAGATCATTTGGAAAATCTATATCCCCCTTGTCAATCTCATCAATGAGTAGGATAGATTTGTGGTGTGCATCTCCTGCCTTAAACGCGTGCCCCATTGGGCCCAGGGCCACATAATTGGAAGGATCGGATGCTTTTGCGCGCGCTACTTCATCGGACGTGATCGTCGCATCGCGGAGTCGAGCTACATGATCAAAGGTGTATCCGCCGTCCCTGGCCTTGCTTTTGGATTTGACATGCCACTCAAAATAATATCGATATGCCTGATCGCCATAAAAGTAGGCGGCCACAGCCTGTGCCAGTTTGGTCTTTCCACTTCCGGGTTCTCCTTTGATCAGCAGGGGCCGACCTGTGACAATGGCTGCATTGACTGCTTCGGCGAGCTCCCGGCTGATGAGATAGGTGCTGACTTTTTTCTGCGGCAACCTGGGCACTAGTTCAAGCGATTCAGTTTTGAAATCATAGTTGATATCAAAGTCATGGACCAGTTGACTTTTGACCTGGAGCTCCTGTGCCCCTTTTAGATCCAATAATGTAGCCATGCAAATAAGGGTTTGTAGTTTAAATTCTGAATACGACTACCTGGGGTAGACTCAATTCCTTGCAGATGAATTCAAGCACACCGGACGGGCATTTTTCATCATAATCGGCCGGGTTGATTTTAGCAGATATAGCTTTGACTTTCTCCTTGACTTCTTTCGGTTCAGATGTTTTAGGAGAATACAATGCCGCCCACTGATCAATCATCACCCGGTTGACAAAAGGCTTTGTAAATCGCTTGAGCCATATCCGGTTGCCGGTAGATATCGGTTCCTGGAAAAGCCCCTGATGCAACACAAATAATAAGGTGGGTTGCTTGGGAATATCACTCCCATAGAAATCAGTTGCTTTATTTAACTCGGCCATCACATTTTGTACGATGGCAATACTTGTATTGGGATCATCGGACCAATTGCGCAGGATGAAGATCGCGCCCGTCTCATAAAGGCTATAGAAATGCTGGTACAACGCTTTGGAATTATTAAACCGCAAGCGCAACTGGTGTTCCAAATCTTCCAGCAGATTGAGTTGTGTATTGTGCCTGTTGTCTGCGACCAAGGAAATACTCTTGGGCTGACTGGTCCTGATCCAATTGGCGATAAAATTGATTAGCCGTTCATAGGTGTTTTGCGCAAAAAATATACGGATATACTTTTGGTCATCCTGGATTTCTAATACTTCATCTTTGATCGGTTGAGTGTCAAAATTCATGACAATCTTTCTACGCTCAGATGCACTGATGGCATTCCTGTCGAGCGCGGCCCTGAATGAATCGGACGGAATCAGATCAGCAGAATAATTATCAAATTCAAATCGCTGCGATTCAGGATACTTCGCCATGGTGACAGTGTCGCCAAAAAGAACGTTTGTATCCAGGCCTTCCTTCAAACAAAAAACAGTTTTGTAATTAGGGGTGGTAAGCGATTCTCCTTTCTGCAGGTACAAGCGAAGCGCTTCCGGCAATAACTCATTCTTTGAGCAATGAAGGATCAAATTGATTTCCCCATTCTTAAACGGATCATCATCCCCACGATCTTTCAACAGGAACAATTCAGCGGTTGGCAGCTCCTCCCATCTTAGAATTTCTCCTAACCCTTCACCTTCCAAGCCTAAATAAAAGTGATGACGCAGGGTCTGATCATCAAACCAATTGAGGCACCAGGTCTTGTCATAATCGGCCTCATTCATCTTCATGACCCAATCCGGAGGGATCAGGTATTTGCTCTCCTCAGCTTGTGAAGTCAGAATCAATTGAAGTGCATTGATCTCGACCTGGTCAACAGGATCTCCACCGCCTTCACTACGCAAAATGATCTTAAGGCTGTTGTGTCTTGAATACGTCCCATCAGCATAAGTGACAGCATACTCATACGCAGCCTTGTAGGTAAATGAATCGAACAGCTTGGAATAGAATTCATTTTGAAAATCGATGGCATAATCGTTCTCGATGTCATTGGCGCCTGCTGTACCAAGGACCACCGGTATCTCTGCTTCTGATGCCAGTCTGGCAAGATCCGCGGACTGGCAGGAAGAGAAAAAACAGAATTTAATTTTTGGATGCCGCAGCAAGGCTACAAAATTGTCATTGGCCAGGATCCAGTCCTTGTAGGGAATTCCAGCCTCCGAACCGTGTCCACTGAAATGGAGATACAATTCATCTACATCATTAGCTCTATCCGTAAGATCCCGGAGCCTCTTCATTAAATCCCTGACATCCGGGCAAAAGGCACGATCTATAGTCAGATCCCTGTTAGAATCTACTTTTCCGCTAATGCGTTTATAAAATTTCTCATAGTCCAGCCGGGCAATCTCTTCATTGCCGGGTCCGTAATAGTAGAAGATGAAAAGTTTCTTCCTAAGCATATCTACAGTTCAATCAACAGCGGGTGCAATTTATTTTCATCCAGCATCAACCGATGGAGTTTATTTTCCTCACCAGGCTGCAGGGATTCAAATGTACGGGCAGCGCCGGTGGCTGATTTCAGGTTGGTCATCCAGTCACCGCGAGAGAATTTGCCGGTAGCCGGGTCGATTTTGATTTCCAGGCAAGAGAAGGCAAACGTCAGGTCATGTGGGCCTTCGAACTTTACGGCATTGTCTACACTTCTGGTGACTTTGACATCCGCGCTCACATTACCAATGGCCTTTGCGATTGCATCCACATCAACTTCGGCCGACGTTTCTTCATTCACCAGTGATGTAATGGAAAAATTGTTAGAAATGATTACATCGGTGATAAGGCCAAGTTTGACATCGCCGCCTTCGAGCGCGGGCTGAAGTACAAAATTATCCTTATCGCCAAATAGTTCATGCTGGGAGAGTATCTGACCCAGTTGAAGCACGTCTACATATTTTCGGCGCACATTCGAAAACGTAAAGGCAATATTCTTAGACCGCTTGAAGGCTGCGCTTACACTACCGGGATCGAGCTTCAGTGCTTTCAAGAATCCACTCAGGATATCAAATCCAGTCTTGAGATCGACGGACCGGGTTCGTGCATCAGACACTTCGGCGACAGGCGATTCGGCGACTGGCAAGGTATGATTAAAGCCACCCTTTACGAGAAATTTAAACTCTCCCAGGTATTGTTTTGCTGGCCTTTAACTTCCAGCATACACATGGGCTGGATCCGGGCTTCCGGCACGCGCAAAGGATTGGCTCCGAATTGGTCCCTGATGACATCTGTCACATTGTTTTTACAAATACGTACCATACTCAAATTGTATTTAAGATGAATTGATTAAAGATAAATTGTTCTGTCGTCAGAATTTCCCTCCTCCGGTATCAATATATTTAAACGGCCTGCATGGCTTTCAAAAAATTCTTTGCTACTTTCTCATACCCTGTATTGTTGGGGTGGATTTCATCCATCCATTCATTCAATTTCACTGTGCCCCGGTGATTGACATACCTGACATAGTCATATTTGGTTGCAAATTCCTCGAGCATGGTGTTGAATGTATCCACCAGGTAGTGGATGATCAATTCGCGGTGAGCGATATTATCGATACCCGCCTTGATCATGTAGCGATTCGCCCAGCCGCTTTTGATGGTCCTGGCATCCGGGGCGCTCCGTATATAATCATAACCATGGATAAATATTTTCGCTTCCGGTTTGAGCACATGGATTTTTTCAAAAAATGAAATATACCCTTTGCGGAGTTGATCCAGCTTTTGATTGAAAACATCCACCATCAGGAAGTCTGTGGCATCTACGCCATTTTTTACATCAGATTTCAGTATAGCCTGCACCTGTTCACCCAGGATATCATTACCACCTCCGCTGATCAGCACAAAATCCGGGTTCTCCTTGATGACACTGGTCAGCAATTCAGGGTTCTTAATATAGTCGGTGATTTCGTCTCCTGCCTCCGCCAGGGAGAGTAGTCTGTAATGATCCATGATGTAATCGAGTGTATCACGCACTCCGGGCTTCGGAAACAGAAACCATGAATCGCCTTCGGCGACCACGATCGGACCGGTTTGTTTACGTTGTCGTTTAAACCGACGGATACGACCTGCTTTGTACAAACTGTTCAGGGCCTTGACCAGCCAGCTATCGGTTGCCTTACTGGTTGCTTGTGCTGCGGTCTGGTCTTTGTTTTGCTTTAGCATCAGTTTGTAACTTGTACCATCAAACACTTCATCAAAATATAATTCCTTGATAAAGGGTGCCAGATCCTCACTTGCCTCATATTGATCCCAGAGCTCTTTGAGATTACCATGGATTATATTGTGATACAGATTGGGGAGCTTGATCTGGGTCAGGCATGTGCCCCATTTTTTCTGATCAGGTGGTGGTTCACCGCTGCCTTCACCTTTCGCTGCCCGGGTGAGGCTTTTGGTGGCCTTTTTAAAAAACAATGGAGGCTCTAAAACTGGTTGACGAAATTCAGGTCCTTGCATGGAAGTGGTAAAATCTTCATCATTGGAATAGATAAACTTATAATAGAACCACTCCTCTTTCCAGTTGTACACCTCCTTGTACATATCAAGGCTTGCCCTAACCACCGGACTATCTTCTTCATTATAAAGTAAGATGGTCTGGCTTTCACCCGGTACAAGCGTCACAGATTTGCCTTTAAATGGTTTGGAAGTGATGCTCATGTCTGAATTCAGCGTGAGCACACCGACATGCAGGGTCTCTTTGCTCTTATTGTTGACGCGGATTTTGGCTGTTTGAAATAACTCACCGTTATAAACTTTCTTTGCCTCCGGGCGCATAGTCAAAACCCCATTGGTGATGTCAACCCATTTTTTTTCACTCTCTACTTCGATGCGGATCGGGCTTTGTTCATAATCTTTACCCGGATTGTCCAGAGCATAAAAATGCTGCCATTTGACAAAATAGCCGAGTTGGCGCTCCAACTCCTTTTTGAGGGCAGTTTTATTCCCGATGGATATCTGTCTGGCTAAAGGTTGAAAATCGTGCTCGGGTAAGGTGAAATACGCAAACCCATTAAAAATAGTGCATTGAAAATCTGCTGCTGCTGTATCAACGATCTTTACGAGTTTATTTGCTTTCAGGGTTTTAGTGACCTCTTTCGTGATGGCCGGTTCATGGTCAATGCTGACAACCGATAATTTTAATTGATTGAGTGTACTGAGTTCAGTCCGGGCAGTAAAAAAAGGTTTGTTTAATTCACTGAGCATATTAACCTGTGGTAAGGACATATGCAAGGTTGATTTTTCAAGGCTGACAGCATCTACTTTGACCTTCTCTTCCTTACCATTTCCGAGGTCAATGATGACTTCCATATCTGGTTGGACTCCCAACAGTGCACCGCGGGTATATACCCATCCTTCATTGACAGTGTTGATGACCCGTCCTTGAGGCATGGCAAAACCTTTCGGGTGCATATTTAGCCAGGAATCGGTAGCGAGTGTCTTACCCTCTCCTACTGTATATATGGTAGGCGTCTGCTTTTCGCTGGTCACATCCTGCATACTCAATTTTGCCCAGCGGGTGATATCGAGATAGGACAACTTTCCTTCTGTAGCTTTTAGCAATTCGAGGAGATAGCGCGTAAAAACGCCACCATCCCCATCTTCCCAGGATGATTCACTGGACTGACAGGCAGCGATATGAATATGATTCTTGGCGGGGATAAAAAGCTGTTTAGGTCCCTGGTCATTTGTAACAAGGGTTTTATCCGCAGCGAATAAAAAATCTTTGAATGGTCGGGCTGGAAAAGTGCCAGCTATGCGTTTGATCCTTTTGTTGCCTTTTGTATCATCAGCATGGAAGGCTCTCACGATATCACCTGAATGACAGGCGTCAATGATCGTCACCAGGTGAGGATTGTGGGGCATCTGTGACAAGGCATATCTGATTTCCTTGCTGGTGAGGAGTTGGCCACTGTCGAGTGCATCATGAGGGTCATAACAAACTAAGCACTCCAGTAAGCCATCATGAACGTCCGGGAATAAACCAGGACATTCTTCCTGAGCGCCATGGCCGCTATAGTAAAGCAGGGCTACATCCGTATCTCCTGCTGAGCCAAGGTGAGTCTTGATTTCCTTAAGGATATTAGCGCGTGTGGCTTTACTATCCTTTAGTGTCTTAATAGAGACACCGGTAAATGGTCCTTTCAATCCCTCTAAATAATGGGACATCTTGGTCACATCAGCAATACATTGGGTCAGGGGATTAGTGGGATAGGCATTGATGCCTATAAGCAGCGCTTTCAGTTCCATGGCGGCCTGAGGTGGTTTAGGTTAAAAAAAATACGTTTCGGATCCCTTCCAAATTTAATATTGCACTAAACATTTAGCAGGTAATTCCTCCTGAGCAAGAAACTTACAAACAAAGTAAAGTGCGCAAGCTAACAGTGACTGTCAGCTCGTCCCTTCCCAATAAAAAGTATAAAATTAAAAGGCAATGATTTTCCGGGTTAGGTACTTAAAGATAAAATTCTTTTTAATTGCGCTGAAAATATTTTTCAACTATGTTGCTGGGGAGGACACCAGGGTAACGGCATATTGTCCTTTTTGGAACGCAGATTTTCGCAGATACATTTTTATAAATAATTACGCAGATTAGATCCAACTACTCAATGGATAACCTCCTAAACTACACCCATGTTGCCGGTGGGACATCAGGCCAATGGCACTACGTTGCTGGTGGGGATTCCACGGCTAGAGAAACTGTAAATAGAAAAAGGCGGATATACCGCCCTTTTCCAGATTTACACACTTGACGCAATACAAATTTCGATTAGGTGATCGGAGTTTATGAAAACGCAGCATTAAGCTTCTGCTGCTTCGCTGCTAATCGAAGCCTCAGCTACTCCAGTGAGTGTTTCATCCGCTTCCTTTTCTTCTACCAATGTTTCTTCAAGAAGGGAAGCAGCTTCCTCCTCCCCTAATGTCCTGGCGAAGGCAACAAGTGATCCGTAGGTGGCGATCTCATAATGTTCCACTTTCTGCGCGGCAGCGATAATACCCGCGTCGCGGACAGCTCCCATTTCTGTTTCCTCCATGATGCCTTCAGCTTCCTTGATCAGGCCTTCCATCGCATCACATTTTTCACCTTGTGCTTTTTCGCCGATCAATGTAAACACTTCTTCGAGGCGTGTGATTTGTGTTTTAGTGACCTCCAGGTGATCTGTCAATGCTCCAACCAGATCTTCATCTGTTGCATTCTTGATCATTTTCGGGATCGCCTTGGTCAAAGCTTTTTCTGCCCAGTAGATGTCCTTTAATCCATCGATAAATAAATCACGCAGGCTTTTAGCTGCATCTGATTTTGCCTTTACGACAGGGGACTTTGTTTGACTCTTTTCGGTTTTAGCCGAAGATTTAACAGGTGCACTCTTCATGATATCTGATTTATTAGGTTAAAAAAAAATTCTATTCCTTTCACATTCTCCGACACGATTCCCCGCACGCTCCCAAGCGCAATGCTTTCAGACTCTTGTCTGTAACCAGTAGGTTGAATGGATCAGGGGCATGTCACGCACTATTCATCTAAGTCGATAAACAATACCTGACTTTGGACTACAAAAGTATCGGGATCGTTAAGACCATGCCTTACACAATACAATGAAAACATTACAAAATTCACATGTTATACACGCCTGCAGCATCTGGGCAACGGCCCTATGTTGCTGGTGAGGACACCAGGGCAACGGCAACCTATCAACCACTTCCGCGGCAAGATAAAATCGGGCACGGAAGAGCTATTTGTCGTAATTTTACACCCACATATAGACACCAATACACAGATTATGAAATTCAACCCTATCATCATATTCATCCTGGCCCTGAGCCTGTACAGCTTACCTTCTTTTGGTCAATCTGAGAAAGAACCGGAAGGGCTGGGCCTGCCAGGCGACAACCTCGATCTCTATGCCGTACTGGATATCTTCCAGAAGTCAAAGACCATCGAAGATTTTGAAAAGACCCTCAACGATGAAAAAACGGCGGTCAATAACCTCGACCTCAACCTGGACAACAAGGTAGACTTCATCAAGGTGGTGACAGAGCAGGAAGGTGATGATTTTTCATTTATCCTCCAGGTACCCATCAGCGAAAAAGAAACACAGGACGTAGCCGTCATCCTCGTCTCCAAAGATGAAAAAGAAAAAATCACAATGCAGATTGTGGGCGACCCAGAGCTCTATGGCAAGGATTATATTATCGAACCGCAAGCCACGACATCGCCTGCCAGCACCGTCAATCCTGGTTATACCGGTGATGATCCGGTGACAGAAAGTACACCGGCAACCACAAAAATTGTCTACGTGGAATCCGCACCCATCGTCAAGTATGTATACTCACCGGTGTATGTACCTTACTATCCCCCATACTATTATGGTTATTATCCTCCGTACTACAATCCATTTATCGTACCGATCGCTTTTGGGGTTTATTGGGGCAATCATTATCACTACCATGGGTATGGCTACGGATACGGGCATACGACAGTGATCATCAATCACAATCATTATCACAATTACAATAACCACCGCAATTACTCCAATACCGTCTATAACAATAGAACCAACGGCAGCTATAATAAAAACGTTGGAAAGCCCAGGCCTTCTACAGGAACTTCACCTTCTACACGGCCTTCGACCGGAACATCAGGTACTCCGCGCCCTTCACCGGGAACGTCTACCCGACCATCGACAGGGACTACGCCATCTACTCGTCCTTCGACAGGTACAAAACCAACGACTAAACCATCAACAGGAACTACTCCTTCTACAAGGCCTTCTCCAACTACAAAGCCTTCTCCGACTACACGTCCTTCCACAACCCCATCGACCAGGCCGTCAACTACTCCATCGACACGACCAGCCACATCGCCTTCGACAAGACCCTCCACATCTCCGTCCACAAGACCTTCAAGCCCTTCATCCATGGGACCATCACGTACGATGCATAGCAGTGGCGGATACAGCGGTGCTTCAAGAAGTAGCAGTAGTGCGCCAAGAACAGGCGGATACAGCGGTGGTGGTGGCAGGAGACGCTAACTATACAGATCACACCAGGATCACATTTCTTTCCTGATTCATCTGCTCACCAGCATAAAAAAGAGGCTGCCTGAATACACATTCCAGGCAGCCTCTTTTATGGATAACTTCTTCTCTATTGCAGTGGTCGATCTGAAGCACTCATGTCTCTCACACACACATATTTTCCATCCCTCTTTTCAAACAAGCTCATATAGTTGCCTGAATTGATCGGCGTGTTGGTCGAATCTACTACGGTAAAGTAACCTACTTCCAGCACCTGATTTGCATCACCGGAGACGAAGACCTCATTGGTCTTAAAGGAAATTTTATTGGAATTGTTGACCAGATCGGATTTCAGAAAATCAACTATTGCTTGTTTGCCTACGATAGCCGGTGTATTCTGGAAAAAAGTGGTGGCATCGTCTGCATAATAACCGATGTCCTTCACTTCTCCGCCATTATACAAAGCAGCAAACTCATCTTCCTTAGCCTGGATTTCCTTCTTGATCTGCTCTTTGTCAATCAACACAACTGCCTCGGCCTTCCTCCCGGCGCAGGAGATCAGCAAGGACATCATGCAGAAGAATCCTGTTGATTTTAAAACTATGTATTTCATGTTTTTACTTTTTTATCTGCGTTATAAATTGGTTGCCTAAAGGTATTAATTAGGATTTTAAAAAGGATACCCTATCGCGATATTCAGCGCAGGCCTCCAGAAATTAATTCCACCTGCCCAACGATCCCCTTTCGCCAGGTAAGGGGTGCGCAGGGTATACGCAAAGTCAAGACGCAATACAATAAAGTTAAAATCCCATCGCAAGCCCCATCCGGAACTGATCGCAATCTCATCCAGGAAGGAATCGAACCTGAAGTTGGCATCAGGACGCGAAGGGTCTTCATTGAAAAGCCAGACATTACCGGCATCGACAAACAAGGCGCCTTTCAGACTTCCGGATAGCTGGAACCTGTATTCCAGATTGCCCTCCAAACGAATATCCCCCGTCAGATCATTATACCCTTCCGGTGGAACTTCACTCCCAGGTCCTAAAGCCCTGGCCACAAAGGAGCGTAGACTATTGGTACCCCCAACATAAAATTGCTTGATATACGGAAGGACTTCTGAATTGCCTGTCGGTATACCAACTCCTGCACTAAAACGCGTCACCAGACTTGACTCCTTACGAAATACAAAGCTATAGCGCAGATCTACCCGCGTACGGATGTATTGAGAAAATGGCACACCCAGGAAAGTATATCTGCCCAGCGAATCCTTCGTTGCGTTCGTAGCAGCATAAATGCCGTTCAACACATTGCCCGCCGCATCAATACCGCCTCTGAAATAAAAATCATTCCGTCGCCCGCTGGCAGGATTATAGGTATACTCATATCCGGCTCCTAAAATAAACTGCTCATCAAAACTTCGCTGCACTCCCGGGTTTTCTGCGAGGTAATCTATAAACTCCTGTGATTTAGAATCCTCCGGCAATTTTGTAAAAGTGGCCTCAAGTATATTGAGGGAATGTTGCATCCGGTCTGTCTTACTCCAACGGTATCCAAAATTACCATAAATGGAATTTAACCGATACAGGTCAAGCCTGTTGAAGAGATTGTATCCCGCTGCTATGTTAGTCTGTGGTAGGTTTTTCCTGGTACCTTTAAAAAGAGCTTTCGGAAAGAACCCAGGCATCAGGTAGTTGATATCCACTCCCAACTGATACGCCGGATTGAAATCACCTTCGATGATCTGCATTTCAAACGATCCCCGCAGATTTATTTTCAACAACTCCGCTCCCCGGTTGGCATTGCGGTCTGTATAACTGAATATAACCCCGGGACCAAAATAATTAGTGGAGCGAAATACCGTATTGAAGTCAGCCGTATAGGCAAATCGCTTTCGCTGCGACAGGTAGGCCATCACATCTACCTGATCGGTCTCCGCAACTGGTATAAACTTGAGGTTGGCATTTCTGAAAATAGATAATTCATTGAGATATCGAATCGTGTGCAATGCATTAGAGCGCGCATAGAGATCACCCGGCTTGAGAAAGATGCCTTGCCGGAGTACGTCAAACTTGAGGGTGTTAGTTTGCGAAATCAAAAAATAACTATCCTGCCGAATGGTGTCGGTCAGGTTAGCATCCAATCCATTATCATCATGGATGTAAACATTTCGGATTGTAAATGCCTTTCTCGATTCGGGAGGTGTTTCTGGCTTAACAGTAATTTCGGTATTCAGTTGATGATGGCCAGATACAGAATCAGCCTTGACGAGTAAAAAATCAGGACTGAAATAAATGTAGCCTTGCTCCTTCAGCTCCCGGTCGATCCGGATGCGCTCATTCTTGACCGTCTCAAGCAAGTAGATATCATCCTTCTTGAGCAATGACTCACCCTGCAAGTCACTTATTTTTTTCGTCAGCTCATTTTGAGGCTTTGGAAAATTGACGGCGGCTATCCGATAAGGCTCACGGATGGTGATGGTGTACTTATACTTTGCCTTTCGATGCCCTGAAAAGAGCGTATCCGTCACGATGGTATTGTTAAAGTACCCTGCGTGAAAGAGCCTGTCATGGATGGCAGCGGAAATCTGCACCGGATTAGTTTGGGAAAGCAATACGGGTGGCGCTATTTTATTCTTCCAGAATTTCCTGACCTTAGCCGAATCCGAAAGCATATTATAGCGCGCCAGTGCAGGCCGCATCCAAAGGGTGTTGTTATTGGGTGAGGGCTTCAATACACTGTGGACCGCAGGGGATAATCCCTTGTTGGCTTCACTCTTTTTTTCAAATTTAATCTCATGACCGATAAAGAGCGGATCAGCCGACGTGACATACCTCATCCCTGTACAACCCGCCAATGCCAGGATGCCACCGATTACCAGGAGATATGTAGTCAATCTGATCATTTTTCTTTCCGCTTTCTTTTCTCGCCCTTATTGAATTCCCGGATGAAGATCAAGGAAATACCCGTATTGCGGATTTCCTGGTAGACGATATCATATGTTTCATTGTTAAACAGCTTTAATACTTTATCACTGTTGCCGGTGAGGTCATAAATGATAGCGACATCGCCTCTGTAATTGTCGCCCGTATTGCCACCAGATTGATCTGAGTTGATATCAAAATCACCGCCGATCTCAAACGACAATCGCTCATTGAGGATACTCTTGGATACTTTGAAATCTAATGTCGTCTTTGTCTTTCCTCCCGGTGAAGAGTAATCACTGTAGGATTGAAGCCCAACATCTATGTTCACCCCTTTGATATACTGACCTGCAAAGCGATTAAGCTGTCCTGCGAGCAAGCTATTGACGCTATTGGACAGCGCGGTTGTAGCGATCAGCCCCTGGTCGACATCAGCACCACTGGTCTCCGGCAAGAAACCACCCAACACCAGCAGACCAAATACCTGCTTGTTGAGTTCGGTCTGGAAATCTGGTTGTTTCATACGATCCAGCTTACTCGCCAATACCGGGTAACTGGCTCGGTCTTCCTTGGAAAGATCTAATGAAAAAGAAACGATGGGCTTTTCGATAGTACCATTAATATGAATGCCGACGATATAATCCAGCGAACGCTTATAAATGGTTTGTTCATTCTCTGCGACTTCATTGGCGATCAGGCCGATGGAATTAGAAGCAACTCTGTTCTCCGCGGTGATGCTCAGATCTCCATTTTTAGGGCTTCCCCGCCAGGTGATAGACGAGCCTTTGGTCAGTTCAAAATTTCGCTTGACCAGATCATAGAAAGACACGCGGTACAAACCTTTGTCAATGATATACTCACCACTGAGTTTGAGGGTGCCGGTCCGGTCATACACCAGGTCAAGCTTTGCCGCACCGGATGCCTCGAGGTAGTCACCTGATTGCTCATTGGTGATAATCTTGATCTTGGCTCCGCTGTTTATGTCAATCGTAGAGGTAAGATTGAAATCCGGTAAGGTCGCCACCAGGGAATCGTAATAACTGGCGGATTTTTTCAAGATGAGTTGAATCGAATAATTGACTGGGATCTACAAATTCGATGATCCCCTCCGTGTTCAACAAACCAATGTCATCATCTGCCACCACATAAATGAGACTGGTGATATCATTGATATCGATATTAGCCTTGACATAGGTGTCTTTAGCATTGCCCTTCAAGGTGACATCCGCCCCGATATCCAGCAAGCCCTTGAGTTGATGAGTAGAAGATTCCGGCGTATTGATGAGGGTATACTCATCTGTGTTGATCTGCAGGTCATAAGCATATGCAGGAAAATCTGCGATATCCAGGTGACCACTGATCGTCAATGGATGTTGGCTCTCGTCATAGACCGTAAAATCCTTAAATGACAATCCGGAAGTATCCAGATAGATCACATCATCCTTGATATTAATAATCAATGAAGGATCAGCGGTGGTAAACCCTGCATCGATAAACCTGACCTGCCCCTTGACATCAGGTTTTGCAATAGGTCCTTTGATTTTTGCCTCCCCTTGCATACTTCCATGCATTTCCTTCAAAATATCTTCGACCAAAAATGAAAATAATGCCAGGTCATGTATATCCACTATGACAGAACCGTCAATCTCTCGTTGATCCATAGCGTATTTACCTTCCGCACTGATTTTGTTTGATGTATTGGTCAACAGGAAATTAAAAGGCACTTCATTTCCCTCCTTGACCGCTGTCGCCGTGATGGCAACAGGGGCTGAATGATATAGGCTCAGGCTATCCACATTTGCTTTGAGGTCCAATTGCTCATCGCGTACGTAGGAAATCATGCCATGAAGGTGACCGTTTGTGATGACCGTTGAGTCATGGAAGTAAAATTGATTGAGTTTGGTGAGATCGATATTGTCAAAACTTATATCAAAGGCGTTGAGATCACCATCGAGACTGAGTTGCATGTCTTCATGCGTGATTAGTAATTGATCAAACACCACACTGCTGTCAGAGACAAAAACCGGATCATTCCATGCAAATTGGTATTTCATTCCGTATACATCCAATGCATCGGGATAAACCTGCATACCATCCCTCATGGGCAAAAGCCGTGTGTGAAAATCCAGATAGGCGGCAGTGTCCCTGGATAATACAAGATTAGCAGCCACAGTATCCTTGATGGTATGTAGCTCAACACCAATATGACCAATGTCCGTGGTGGCGTAAAACACGTTGTCAGCATCCATAGCGGCCGTTATCACGCCTCCATTTGCAGCGGCTTGTGTATAGAATGAATCAAGTGATATACCATAACCTATAAAATGGTGGGTAGAAGCTATAAGGTCTGCCGTTTGCTTTTGTTCATCGATGGCACCGCTGACGAAGAGAGTGTCAAAGTCCGTAACATCCATTCCTAAAACATGAAAAATACCGGGTGATGTTAGTTGCAGGTCAATACTGAGCGCCCTGGTGCCTGCAGCTTGTATCAGGCTATCCGGTGAGTTTAATACACTCTTTGCCCAGGTCTGGAGCATCTCTTGCGATGCCAGCAAGTCGAAGTTTGAAGCTATATCGATGATCGCATCATCAGCTTGATAGTTGATGCGACTCGAGTCCGGTGAAAGCAATCCTGCTAAATTCATAGAATCAAGCAGATATTCCGCTGATCCGAAATGGATGCTGACGCTATCACCATTTATATATCCTTCAATGGTAGATTCACCCACGCTTATATCTGTCACAAAATCTCCGGTCAGTAAAAAAGTACTGTCCGATTCCAGGAAATTCCCCGCATTGAAATCAGCCAGCTCCATTTTACTTTGAATGGTCATTGGCTCTGCAAGCGAAACGCAGCAATGATGTGAGACTTATACGATGGATCTTCAATGGTCAAATCGGTATGCAGTGAATCATTGGTGATATTGCCTTGAAAAGTGATGTCATGGATAGGTTGATCCAATATTCCGATGGTGCTGATGAATCCCTCGATCGTTGCATCCTGGTATTTACCCACCATACCTTTAGCACTTGCTTTCAAATCAATATTGCCAAGCCACGGGACATCTATCCATGCACCGGGGTCGATATTTTCTCCTGTGAGGTCAATGTCTATGTTGAAATTATCACCCTTTGGAGCCACTACACCCTTCATGATTGCATTACCCCATGATGTATTAACGTTCCCATCCAACGTGATGGCTTTGAGCGTTCCGGAACTGTTCATTTGGAAATTAACCTTAGGGGGCATCTGTACATCTCCAAGAAAAGGTTTGATGGTTCGCTTAAAATCCGCACCGATAGAAGCCTGGATCACCAGGTTGTTCCATCGCAACTTTTCAATATCCAGTATTTCACCCAATGTACCTGCAACATCAAGCTGACTATTTCCTGTATTCAGTTTTAATGTCTCTATGATGCCTTCCCGATATCTGTAGCTGCCCACCAGAGATAAAGTTGTTGTATCCCAATGTGCTACATAATCCATCTGGTCATCAAAGAAAAAATAGGCCAGGTCAACTGGTTTGATTCGACCTTGTGCATCAATCTCAATCTTGAGTGGGTCTTTGGTATCTGTTGCTTCCCGATCATACCAGCCTTTGAGGTCCGCTTGTAGTGTATTGGTGCCGGAGGCCAGTTGAAATCCGGAGAGTTCGAATCCATTCTTGTTCATTTGGAGGTTGGCCTTAGAGTCCGATATTTCAAATCCGGGCATCTTTACAGAAAGAGCATTCACAACAACATCCAGTGTATCCACCCCCATCAGCAGGTTTTTCGTGCTGATATTTATCTCTGCCATGTCGACATGGTTTGCGTCAAACTTTGGCGAAGTAACTTTTTCATGGCGATGGAACGAAAAATCCGTATCACCGATCTCCAGGGCTGCGATCTCAAGACCCATACCGAGCTCAAAATCAGGAGTAAAATTCGTTTTTCTGATGATGGTATCGGTAGTGATCAATCCGGGTGCTTGTTCAGGAGACAACACATTCACTGATGCATGTTGCAATGAAATTGTAGCTGCCTTGAGCATCAGCGGGTTTGAGTTAAAATCAATATTCTCCCCAAAAAATTCACCGAGTTTGGCATCAAGAGACGTTTCACTTACGGTGGAAGAATAGCTGAAGGCAATATGCTCAAACATCACCTTTTTAAATTCAATATTGACTGCATTGGAGGTTGTTTCCTTTTTTTTCGGTGACTGAAATGCATCCAGGATAAACTGGATATTCAATCCCTGCTCATTTTCTATCAATTGAGCCCGCACATCTTTCATGCTGATCTGGTCAATAATATATTTCCCTTTCAGCAGATTAAAGATATTAGCGCTGGCTTCCATGCTTCCTATAGCAAGGATCTCATCATGGGCTGCATCCTGTACGTTGACACCTTCAATCACGAGGCTCCCGCGTAAGGAAAATCTGATTCGCTCAATAGCAACAGTGGCTTGTGTTTTGGCAGACAAAAAACCTGCTGCCTTTCGGGTAATTATTTTTTGGACTGCGGGGACGTGTATGAGGAGAATGAGCATGATAAAGACAAGCAGCAAGCCAACCAATGCCTTCCCCAGGAATTTGAGAACTCGTATAAGCTTGGACCTGACATGCATGATTTCTTTCGGGTTCTTTAGTCGTTCATATCATCCGGCTGTGCTGGCAACCAGGATGTCTGTTTAAAATGAAGTAAAGAACCAATCTTTCTTAACCCTCCCGGGTCTGGCTTGTCCTTTTTTCACAGAGCCAAATTACGGAAATTTGAGGAGAGGCTGTCAGAGTTCTATCACCGTCCCCTCCACCGCCATCTCAAACGGAAAAGGATAAGCGGTCTTTTCCTTTAGCCGGGAATAACATGCATCCAACTGTGCATCTGAATGCGTGGGATCATGATGCATGAGGAGCAGGCGCTTTGCTTTGGTCACTGAGGCAAATTCCAATGCATCTTCCATCGTGGTATGCCCCCATCCTTTTTTCACTATATAATCCTCCTCGGTGTACTGCGCATCATGTAGCAATAGATCTGCTTCATAGGCCAGCTCGCTGCCGGACAACCATCGGATATCATGATTCAATCCGCCGCGACCTAAAGCAGGTTCATGATCCGGGATATAGGTAAAGACCCCGCTTCGGGTAGTAACACGATAACCAACCGTGGGACCGGGGTGAATGACATAAGCAGATTGGATAGTAAAAGGACCTATGTTGAAACTACTATTCCCGATTTCATGCACTTCCAGTTGACATGTCAGGTCACGAAAATAAAATGGCGAAAGAGGTGGTGAAAAATACCGGCCTAACCTCGTGCGCAGACTATGTGCATGTGTGTGCGGGCCCCAGATATGCACTTCCTTTGTTGGATCAAACAATGGCTTAAAAAAACTAAGGCCCTGGATATGATCAATATGTAAATGCGTCAGCAATATGTCAATCCTCGGGCAATCAAGGTTATGACTGAAGTTGAGATTTGTGATCCCGCTACCCGCATCCAGCACCAGCATGCAGCCATCTTCTTCCACTTCGATGCAGGAGGTATTGCCTCCATACACTCTTGTACTGGGGTTGAAGGTGGGTATGGATCCACGTACGCCCCATAAAGTGATTTTCATTCGTCAGAAGGCCTCCAGAAGATAGCTACGGCGCCTACAAAAATGCCGGCCCTGCCAATGATCGGATATGAGGAAACAGATATTTTTTCGGACTTCCCTTTCAGGCTTTCGATCCAGAAAGTCTTGAAGTATGGCAACTGATTCAACAGGGTCTTGACCAGGGGAAGATCCTCCGGCTCCAACAGTTTACCATTTTCATCCTTGGAAAAGAATATAGTAGACCATTCTTCCACTTTCATTTCTCCGGTATCCTGATATCGCTTTCCCAGGATCTCCTCCGCAGGTTCGTTATAGAACAGGAGGTTGCCAACCGTATCTGTGATAAACACAGGTATAGCAAGGCAATCAGCTAGCTGACGATTCAGGATTATTTCAATCGGATACGCCATATGCTTTGAGTTTTTGAGACAAGCCTACGGATTTTTAAGGGCCGTCAATTTAGTACATTTTCTCAATAACCATTCTTTTCATCCAGATGTACACCTGATGTTGATTTTATTAATCTTCAATTTAGGTTAATGTAAAAGGTTCATACTGCACATACACAAATCGGCCGCCCATCGATGCTTCAAGTTGAACAGGATCAGGATAAGCTACCTTGGCCAACTTTGTGACAAGGCCCTTTGCATGTTTATTCTCATCATGGGTATGCACTACCCATCGAGGATCAAGTGCCTCCACCAGGCTTAATGCATTCACAGTACCAGGGTTTGAGATACCACCGAGGAACACCGGCAATTTAAAACTAGAGAAACTGGTGATCAAAAGCAGTGTCTTATAAGCCTGCAAGGCTTTCAATTGATTTGTACTGAGCGTAAATCCATGTGGAAAATAAACCACTACCTCATCCTTATGCCGGATCACTATCCCGTTATAGATAGGATCTATCATCCTGCCCGGATCGAGATAGGCTAGCTGAAGTGCTCCTTGATCAAGCCATTCGCCTGAGGTCAGTTCAGGGAGTATGTTGATTTCTCTTCCACGCATCTCTCTCTTTAACCTTTTTGATGCAGATGGCGTGGCAATGAAAGGAACAGTCTGCAATTCCTTCAAAGTCTGCTGATGGCAATGATCTGAATAGGCCTGTGAAATCAAGATGGCCTGGTACTCCCCTATCGTATCAACAGGCACAGGAGCCGTTACATGCCACTGTTCATTGAACCAGGAAAAACCATCCACTTCAGAACCAATAAGCCAGGGATCAATCAGGATAGTGGTACCAGCCCAGGAAAGTGCCCAGCTGGAATCCATGTTGAGCCGTCGTAAGGTTAACATCGGGCTAAATATAGGCTTTTATAGAAATGAAGCTGGTCTCCAAATATCTTGCTATTGAATTCAGTGTTTCGATTCAATATTGTTCAGATTGCAGCGCCTGTTTATTTGTCTTCCTTACGAAATGGTATCACCAGGCTACCTTCCTCACTTTGGATATGCAACCAATAGAATCCCGGGGATAATGTTTGGATATCCCATGCAAGATGTAATTCTCTGCCTTGTTGCTGTTGGTGATCCATACGCCTGCCTTGTGCATCCACAATCATCATTTGAAGTTTCTGATGACTCGTAAAACGCAGATCAATGGTCATCTGATCACTTACCGGATTTGGATAAAGGCTTGAGGAAATAAGCCCTGGCAACATATTCACCGCACTACTTACTTCGACCGTTGCACAATACTCAGTTGTGCAACCGAGACAATCACTGATCGTGACACAATACTCCGCCGGAGCCAGCCCCTGTATAGCGGAAGTAGTCTGACCTGTACTCCATAGATAACTAAATGGCTCGCAACCTCCCTGGGGATCAATGCTGATAGATCCATTCGATTGCCCTGCATCAGCCATCATCACTACAGCATCTATATCGATTGGCGTTGGTATATTGTTAATGGAAGTGCTAGTACCAGCACTGAGATTATAATAGGACCCACTACCACTTTGTTGAAGCTCCATGCTACGTACCATATAGGAAATGATGCCTTCCGCAGGACATGCATCCGTATAGGCTGTGACCGTCAGCGGTGTCTGGTTGAGCAGTTGATACACGCTGTCCGTGTCTGATTTTTTATAAATATAATATCCGGCGGAATTGGAAACCTCCGCCCACTCTACCTGAATATGCAATCCGACCTGATAGGCCACCAGACTGTCAACCGGCTGATGCACATGCATGCGCAAGGTTGGATCACCCATGAGTGCCGTATGAACGTAATCATTGTAAAAGGGTGGCCAATACAAACCTCTGTTATTCATCGTCACCTCCGCGGCATATCCGAGATGCCCGCCGAGTGCCATGTGATGCAACAACCAATTAGGCCTGTTGCCCCAGGTACTTGCCAGGCAGGTACGTGAAGCGATGGCCCCTCTGAGGAAATCATTTGGATAATCCCAGTCACCAAAGTAAGATCCAAATAACATTGTGAAAATGGTCTGCAATGAATCTGTTGTAAAATTGGTAGTACTCGAAATATCAGATGCACTCTCAGGCCCACCTCCACCGCAACCATAAGACCACAGGTAAGATTGATTCGAAAGCGTTTGTCGGTATGGAAGATCCTTGACCTTGGAGATGCCAAACATCGGTGCAAAATTTCGCCAGCCAGCCTGACCCAAGGCTTCTACACTGTTGGAAAAATTATTGTCCACAATACCACGCTCCTCCATTGGCATCCTTCCTGTACGCCATGCATGATCCTTGTCAAGGTATCGGCGCAATAACTGCTCTTCAGATTCAGGGAATTTATCCATGTTGCTGAAGTCAACCCGGCCAACCTGCAGTACAGACAGTGCCGGAAACTTACTGTTATCAAACTTGCCATCGCCTGGCCTGTTGTCATTTCTCGAACTGGCTGCAGTGGTATTGTTGATGGTCGCATCTGTCCATACACCATCAAGGATGGCATAATATCCATCACTTGGCCATGCGCCCTTATGGTCACTATTGTGTCCGTCAGGTGCAATATCTCCAGAATATGGTACGGGTACTCGACCAAACAGAAACACGGCTTGATGTGCATCAGGGTTAGCTTCAGCCCATGCCCGGATATATGACTTTACAGTTTGAACAGAATCATTTTTGTCCACATAAAGGGCATCGGGATACCAGCCATCCCCTTCGAGATCTGCCATCAAACGCAGGATCTCTGGGGCGAGTGTATTTTTTATAAGTGCTGTCAATGACGACCAGACAAGATCCATGATGATGGACGGGGGCAACTCGATACCAGCGTAAATATATCCGGCACCGATATTCTTGTTGCCCTCCCCGGTTGGAAATGCCGGAAGGCTTTTCAGCACCTGGTACTCGTACCCTGTTCCTGCGACGACAGCGGTATCAGTCCATGAGGTGGCGGTTGAACTCAGTATGGCCAGACTATCGCCCCATGCCTGATCTGTGAGGGCTTTTCGCCAAATGGTATATCCACCATTAGCTGTATCGGCAACCCAGTTTAATACAATCAGGGGTGGATCTTGCTGTACCGAAGCTTCTAGTATGACCGATTGCCTGGCGTCAAATATATTTTGAGAAAATACGGAGTTGCTTAAAAGGCAAAACAGCAATATGAAGCTGATGATACTGTATAGTTGAATGACTAAGTTGGCTTTCTTCATTTTCAAGTTAAATGATTGACAGGATATTGCACCTTGTAGATGCTGCTTACAATTTACCTAGATGCAATAATGTACAAAAACGTTGCCTTAAGGGCGCCTCTAATAACCCAATGATAATTAATTATCCGTATTGATTGACAGCTCTTTATAAAAAGTATTATTCCCTTTTTGATAGTTATTAGAAGCGCCCTTAAAAATGAGAACTCCTGATTCCTGTGCGTTGATTGGTTTGACTCAGATCTTACCTGCATCAACATCCTTGATAAAGCCGATCACTCCGGTCATAAATACCTGCTGATCATCCCACATCGCCAGGTGGCTTCCGTTGGGACAATAGAGGTAGCGACCTTTCTGCACCAATTTACTTTGCTCCTCCATGGCTTTCGGATCCATCGTATCATGTTTGGCCCCGACCATCAAGGTGGGGATGGAGATTTCTTTGAGACGGTCTTTGATATCCCACTTAGCCAGACGGCCACTGATCCGAAATTCACTAGGTCCTTGCATCATTGTATATACCTCCCCGTTCACGTGCTTCATAGCGCGGTTAAAACCATCTGGCCATTCCTCTAACCTGCAGAGGTGTTCCCGATAAAAATGGGGAATGAGTAGTTCCATATACCGCGGATTACTGAAATCCTTTTTCGCTTCAATAGCTGTGATCTCTTCGAGCACCTCCGGCTTCATTTGTTTAGCGAGCACTTCATCTGCATACTTTCCATACTCAGGAGCGCTGGCCATCATATTGGCCACAACCATCCCTTTCAAATGCTGCTGATACTTGAGGGCATACTCCATGGCAAGGATACCTCCCCATGAATTACCTACCACATAAAAGTTAGTGCTGTCTGCACCAATGGCCTGGCGCACCTGTTCGACTTCTTCAACAAACCGCTCTGTCGTCCAGAGGCTGCTGTCCTTTGGCTGGTCACTGTAATAGGAACCTAATTGGTCATACTCATAAAACTCAAATGCCTCGCGCTGAAAAAAGGTTTCGAAACATTCCATGTATTCATGGGTCATGGCCGGACCGCCATGCAGCAACAGGATTTTAATCTTCGGATTGTTGCCAAATCGTTTGGTCCAAACCTTGAACTCACCTGCGGGTGTTTGAATCGGTATCATCCGAATACCCGCCGACTCCACACCATCCCCGTAAGTAAAATATTTTTCTAATGCAGTTCCTGAAGGATGCTCCTGTCGGGTGCAGGAAAAAATAAATAAGAGTAATACTGGAAGGACTACGAATCGCATTGGAAATGATTTAGTGTTACTTAGACAAACTCCACAAGCTACGACACCTATCAGGGGTCATTGCCTGGGTGGTGACAGACATCACCGAACTAATATAACACTAAATGATTTAACGCGAAGGACTACTTCATTAGCATCCATTAAACCTCCTGATAGCAAACACGGACTTATCTGAAGCTACTACATCATATCGCTCTTTACCTTTGGAAGCGTGTACGAGTTGCCATGAGCCACCCTTATCACCTGAACGATAAATACCGGAATCAAGGCTGCAAAAGAGGTAATCGCCTGACTGTACAATTCCAAAGATAACCTGATCCGATGGCAGACTGGCATCAAGAGAAGCCCACGTTTCCCCACCATCAGCAGAAACAAGCAGATCATTTTTTATTCTGTTTTGGATAGAATCCTTATTAGGACTCACCCCTTCAAAAATGGCTGTGACACCGCTTTCAATATTACCTATGTGATATGCTCGTCCAATATTTGTTTCAATCAGATCCCAATGTTCGCCGTCATTGGCAGAACGCAACAATCCCTGAAGCCCGCCGGCAAATAAGAATTTGTCTGCGAGGTGGATGGAGGTCACCATATCCCCTTTGAAAACCTGCTTCCAGGACTTACATCCATCTGTTGATTTGTAGATTCCTGTATCTGATCCAACGAGCACACTTCCGTCAGGAGCTTCCACTAAGGTGCGCACAGACCGTCCTTCCAATGTATTGCCGACATGGATCCAGATACCTGATCCTTGCATTTCAGTAAAGAATCCTACACCTGCGGTATAGCCGTAAAGGCTAGCCCGGCCTGGAAATATTTCTTCAATTCGCTTATCTGGAAATACTTCCCTTTGCCATACAGGATTGGAAGCATATCCATTCTTTTGGAAAAGACCATACGCCGAATTAAAGAAGAGTTGGCCACCACTTGTAAAGAGCATCCCGCTTTCGATATCCTTTGGAAGTCCTGCTCCTGCATCCAGCCATGTCTTGCCCTCATCGACGGATTGCAAAATGACATTTTCAGCGGATGGATTCGTCTCTCGTGACATGGTCTGCTGTGTATCAATAGTTTTAAAGCTGGCCTTTCTAGCTTGATGCTGCGGCACATCATGCTGCTGGCATGCAAACTGAATCTGGAAAAGGGTTGCTAAAGCGAGAATACGGATGTGCATGGTTTTGTATTTATACATGAAAAGATGCAACAAAAGTATGGTAGGCAGACAGGGGTATTTGTTGCAGACTTGTTATAGAGATGTCACTAAGTTGTTATAGACAGCTCAAAGAAGGATTAAAATTAACAACCGGTATTGCCAATAATGAATTCAAAGTCCTGGGATACTCTTGTGCCCTTAATATCCACAGCAGGCTTCCACTTTGGCATATTATTCAGCGTTTTTAGCAACAGATTATCTGTCTTTGGGTCTCCGGAAGTTGTGGTGAGCCGAGCATTTGTGGTTTGCCCTTGTTCGTCAATCGTAAACCGAATAATGACTTGCTGCAACTCCTTGAAAGACTCATTGGGGATTTTAGATATTGCGTTTTCTTTTAAATACGCTTTCATGGACTCATTTCCACCCGGATATTCAGCTTCATGTTCCGGTACGACTGTGGCTGTATAATGCATATACCGGACATCAAGCTCCTTGGTTATAAAGTTCTTTGATTTGTAAGCGACATCGATCACTACTTCATCGCCCAGATCAGTGCTTTTCAAAAGGCTGACCTGTTCAGGGGTAAGATGATCATTGATACCCATACCCTGATTGACTTTATCTCCGGAGACCACTGATATTCCCGTGGAAACATACTCAGCTATCCACGATACGGGGTAGCCATCTATAAGATCAGCCATGTTGGTGGCCATATCCAATTTTTCAGCTTTGACAGGACGAGCATAGGCTCCTTTTATCTCAAACGGAAGGTCTTGAGAAAAAACCGTAAAAACTGTAAGTAGCAGAAGCGATGTTATTATTTCCCTTTTCATTGTATACGGATTTGTGGTAAACGCAGTGTGCAAATGAGGTACAAACCTAATGCCGAATCAGGCATTAGAGATGTTACCAACATGTTATTAGCCGCCAAATGACCCACTAATAGGTTAGCCAGGCGAGATTCTGAGGGGTTTTCTAAACCAATACTTTTCAATAATTACGATAGCACCGACCCCTACCGCATACATGATGAGGTCCAACCATGAAAATGAAGTTCCGATAACGATTCTGGCAACCCTTGATTTTTCCAGCCCGAGCATTTCGACCACATTCAAATATTGCAGGAATTCGATCGTAAAGGAGAATACCAGCACAAAAACTGCCACAGTCAGTACAGGAAGTCGGAGAAATGCTTTTATAAAACAATAGATCAGCATGACTACCAGTACATCTCCCAGGTATGGTCTGATAAAATCATCATGAACATAAAGGGCAATCAATACCTCCACCAGTAAAATAATGACAGCCAGTCCGAAATAATGCTTGTTGAATCTTATCATACATCTGTATATCGAAATCCCATACTATAACTAAAGACTGCATTCAATAGTATCCGGCATACAAATAAAAGAGGCTGAGGCGAAGGGGTTTATTAGTTGATAGGTTGAGGTCGTTGCCATGGTGTCCTCACCAGCAACATAGGTATGGTGTAAACGGTTAGTAGCTTATAGGCTTATTAGCTTATGGAGCTTATAGGACACAAAGATTTTTTATGACGAAGGAAACTCCATATAACGACATGTAATAGTATCCTGAATAGGAATTCAAAAATCAACTTCTCACACCTCCTTGCTCTTTGCCCTATAGTTCTTCAATGAGCAAGATCTACCTGGCTCATCGATCAGCTCTCTCTGCCCTATGCTCTATGCTTTTTCACCAATGGTGACACTTGCTCTCCTATCAACTCAATCGCCCGCATCAGCTTCTCATGTGACAAGCCGGCATTGTCCATCTGAAAAGTGAATCTTGAAATACCTCCAAGTGCCTCGCTGTGTCTGACAATCTTGTCAGCAACTTCGTCGGGCCCACCCACCAGTAATGCACCCAAAGGTCCATTCTGTGCATCGAATGCATACTTCGTGACAGGCGGCCAGCCTCGTTCTCTTCCGATACGCGTGAAGGTCTCAGCATATCCGGGATAATAATCAGCAACTGCTTGTGCAGTATTTTCAGCAACATAACCAAGGGAATGTAATCCTACTTTCAATTTATCAGGTGCATGTCCTGCTTTTGTTCCAGCCTCTCGGTAGAGATCAATTAATGGCCTGAAGCGATGCGTCTCGCCACCAATGATCGCCACCATTAAGGGCAGACCCAGGGCACCTGCCCGCACAAAGGACTGTGGCGTACCTCCTACTCCAATCCAGATCGGAAAAGGATCCTGTAAAGGGCGCGGATAGATGGCCTGATCGACAAGCGCTGGTCTGAATTTACCTGACCAGTTTACAATCTCATGATCTCTTATATTGAGTAATAACCCCAGCTTTTCAGCAAACAAATGATCATAATCCTCCAGCCGCAAGCCAAACAATGGAAAGGCTTCCGTAAATGAACCACGACCCACGACCATCTCAGCTCTTCCTCCAGATACAAGATCGAGCGTAGCAAAGTTTTGAAAAACGCGCACCGGATCCGCTGCACTCAATACAGTGACTGCACTGGTCAACCGAATCTTTTTGGTCCGCCCAGCCGCTGCCGCCAATAAGATAGTGGGAGCACTATCCATAAACTCCTTACGATGATGCTCACCCATCCCGAATACATCAAGACCCACACGATCTGCGTGTTCAATCC
Organism: Candidatus Opimibacter skivensis; assembly: GCA_016721905.1. Classification (GTDB taxonomy): domain Bacteria; phylum Bacteroidota; class Bacteroidia; order Chitinophagales; family Saprospiraceae; genus Opimibacter; species Opimibacter skivensis. The sequence continues at coordinate 36,430 of JADKHH010000033.1, forward strand.
TCTCCAACAACTCAGCAATTGACCGCTCTCTCGAACCGGCAGAACTATTCGCCTGATTGGTGACCGCTGCAAAACTGTCTATTCCTATTTCCATGATTACGCTTTGTTAGTGTTTTATTTCCTGCCCCAGATGGTACTCTGAAATCAGGTACATAATGCAAAATCAGCCTCAAATGTTTTAGTAAAAAATGATAGGCATATCCCATCAACATATCAACCAATAAACTCCTCAACCCATCAACCCATCAACCTATAAACCTATAAACCTATAAACCTATAAAAATAGACAGGAGCGCATTTGTACAAATGCGCTCCTGGAAAGGTATCCTTTTAAAATCTCACCCAAGTTCTAGCGGGACACCTCAATCAAAATAAACCCAATTCTCTCATGTATTATCTTATCTGTAAGGATCTTGTTAGGTCCGTTCAAACGTCAATGTATCTGTACCTCCGTTGCCACCACTCACATGAATCAACTCGATTCGTGTAGACGATTGCGATACAATGTTCCAGTCTTCACTCAGGTCTTCAAAATTATTAGTAAGATTGAAGAAGATATTGAAGTCCACATCACTGTTAGGGCTATCATCATTGGAGTTGCTGTCGGTAATACTCCAGGTGCCGGAATACGTAACGCTGCTATTGGTAGAGGTTATTGTGCCATTACTGTCAAACGTGAATGTATACCCTGTGAAATGATTAGTTTCATCCTTACCGCTATCAATAAATGATGTAATCCTCCACGCACCGGCCTGCACATTGTTCTGTACTACGGTTGGTGTAAGATTGGCAGGATTATCGGTAGTGCAGGAATTCAGTGAAAAAAGTGCTGTCATACTGATCAGCAGGATTGGAAATAATTTAAGGTGTCTCATAGCGTATCTATCTTTTTGGTGATTGAATACTTCAAAGCTATGCCTCACCCCTGCTGCGACCAATTTAAAAGGGAGGAACGGGTGTAAATGCGCGATGAAACCTCCAGGCTTCGCTATGAATGGATAGAAAACAAGCACCTATAAGCAGCCTGTGATATGATTATTACCTCACTTCCTTCCACCAGTGGGAGAATACCTGACCAGGATTGTCCAAATCCACCTTTTCACCAATCATCGGAGTGATGATATTCAGGTTTTCCTTTTTATTATTCTCTGTGATCAACTCTAACGGTGCATCCCATGCGTGGTTACCAAGGACAAACTTGGACGAATGCACCGGAAAAATTCGTTTTGCCTTTAGCTCTTTAGCCGCCTGTAATATTTCGTGGGGCATCAGATGGATGTGCTTCCAGTTCTTATTATACTGCCCGTTTTCCATGATCGCCAGATCAAATCCTCCAAAGGTGTTTCCGATCTCTGCAAAGTGCTTGTCATAGCCGCTATCCCCACCGATAAAGATCCGTAGATGAGGTGATTGCAATACAAAAGAGGTCCATAGGGCCTGGTTGCGTTTTAGCCATCGACCGGAAAAATGTCGGGAAGGCACTGTGTGGACAGTAAATCCAGGATCAAGATCGAATTTTTCATTCCAGTCTTTCTCAATGATGTTCATGTGATCATAACCCCAATACTCGAGATGCTCTCCGGTGCCCAGTCCGCAAATGACCTTACTCACCTTTGATTTGAGTTTGACGATGGTCTTATAATCCAGATGATCATAATGATCGTGCGAAAGAAAGAGATAGTCGATGGCCGGGAGATCATCTGTTGTATACTGATCTGTTCCTTTAAATGCTTTCGTCATGAATGAAAACGGCGCTGCTGAACCACTCAGTACCGGATCGACCAGGATGCGTTTTCCATCTAGTTGCATAAAGTAGGAGGAATGGCCAAACCACACCAAAATATTTTCACCACGATCCAGGTTCAACAGATCGGTCTTTTGGGAAGGAATCTCCCCAGATGGCTTAGCACGTTTTGGTCGCCCAAACAAAACCTCCTTCATGATCTTGCCATAGGTGGCACCATCCGTCAGCTGGGGGGTCACACTTTGATTTTGAAAAGCACCGTCTCTGAAATTTGGAGACTTCTGGACTGTAGCCAAACGTTCACCTTTCGGCATCCTGCCAAACCTTTTCATGGTAATCAATCCAAATACACGCATAGGACAACAGGATAAAAGATAAAGCAGCACATACCGCTATAGTAGTAACATTGGCTTTCCTTTAAAGATCTGCAGGCCTCAGCAATAAGGATGTGCAGGCTGATGCCAGCAAAAGACGCTCAGCAGGATCGGCATCCATGAGGTAAATCACACCTTTATCAATGATGGATACAGCAGCAACAGGTTTTCCGTCCTTGCTTCGGATGATAAATCCTGCAGAGCCAAAGGGCATCTTACCTGTTTTGCCGTTTTTGGACTTTACATTGGAAGTCGGTGTGACGGTATAGTATTCATTGTCATTCCTGGCCAGGTAACCAACATAGCTTTTGGGTTTAGCCTGAGACGCCTGGTTATCAATTATCAATTCCCAACCGCTCCCGGATACGCCATCATAAATTTTAGCAAAGGAAATATTGGAGGATTCAACGCCGGGGCCTGCGAGATCAAGTAACAAGTTGAAAGCACTAACGGAACTGTTGCCTATATTAAAGTCTTTGGCCTTGAGCTGGGTCATACAATAGGCCTGGCTCTGGAGTCCGGTGTTATCAGTGAGTGAAAAATATAGGGATTGCTTCTTATCAATGTGATCTGTAGTGATGATCTTTTTATAAAATTCATCTGTAGGAATACCCTGGGTCAGTCCGCTCGTCACCTCGGTGCCCCGGGTCCAGGAGCGGTCTACGGCGACGGATTTAAAATCACCAAAAGCCAGGCTTTCCTTTTTGAATATTCCGTCTTTCCCTTTGACAGGGTATTCCTTCACACCCTTCCATTCGTCGCCTTCGAGCGCAAGAGTCATCGATTGACTGCTGGCCTGATGGGCAGCAATATATAGCATCAGCGCAAAAACAATCTTCCAAAAGTTCATACAGTTAGTTTTTTGATTTGTGTAGAAACGATCCAACTTTAGAAAAGTTACTTCGACTTATTCCACTCATCGAAAATTAAGGATTCATTAACCATCGTCACGGGCGTATCCCGATGGATCGCCTCCTAACGTCGCGGGCGTATTGCATCCGCCCGCGAGTGTTTTAGGGTGCAATAGAAACACTTTTTAGTCACGGGCGGATGCAATACGCCCCCGACTAAAAAAAGGAACTGCAGTTGATTTTGAATTTTGCTTACAGCACCAACAACCCCACCCTCTTCAGCTCCTCCATCACACCACCATACCAAAAAAGGGTAAAATCATGAAGTCCATTTAGGTCATAATTTTCCTGCAGGCTGCGATAAGTATAGGGGGTTTTTCGTACAGGGGTCATCGCATCCAGAACTTCAACAAGCCAGAGCCCTTCTGATTGAGGACACCGAATTTCAATCGTCTGCTGTCGGGCAGCGATGCTCAGGGTTGATCGAACGACATCATAGGTTACCGGACCACCAATCCAGATCACAAGGTCAGTAGCTTTTGTCTCCCGTCCATCAGGCCGCGCCAGGTACTGTTCTATCAGATCAGATGGCAATGATGTCTCAGGCACCTTGTGATCGAACCAGCTCTGCATCGGCAGGTCAAAGCATATGCCATGCATATAGTTGTACAATGATTTTTTTAAGCCTGCACTAAAGAGATGATGTTCGCCACCGGAAGGATCATCATGATCCAGATCATTGTGCGCAAATGTACCGGCTTCGGGGTTGAGGGTTTTTACTTTAAACTTATCGGGGTACATGCCAACAGGACTGTGCGCTGTCATGGCAAACCTGTGCCAGAATGCAGATTGCAGGATGTTCTGCTCAAACATCTGTCTTACCACTTCGAGAGAATCAATTGTCTCCTGCTCCGTTTGTGTCGGGAATCCATACATCAGATATGCATGCACCATGATACCTGCCCGATTGAAGTAGTCTGTCACCCGCGCTACCTGTTCAACCGTCACACCCTTTGCAATCAATTGAAGCAAGCGATCAGATGCTACCTCGAGTCCACCGGACACTGCAATGCAACCTGACGCGGCAAGCAATCTGCACACATCAAAATGAAAACTCTTCTCAAACCGGATATTAGTCCACCAGGTGACTACAAGTTTTCTGCTCAGGATCTCTAGAGCAACAGCCTTCATCAACGCTGGCGGCGCGGCTTCATCTACAAAATGAAATCCTCTTTCACCCGTCTGCGCTATGAGTGTCTCCATGCGATCAACAATGACCGTGGCCGATGAAGCTTCATAGTTTTTTATATAATCTAAAGAGATATCACAAAACGTACATTTACCCCAATAACAGCCATGGGCCATAGTCAGCTTGTTCCACCGGCCATCACTCCACAAGCGGTGCATTGGATTGGGAAGTTGGATGACGGATAAATATTTCTTGAGTGGTAAGTCGCTATAATCCGGTGTTCCAACATTTTCTTGCTTCACATCCGGACGAAGACATCCATTGCAATAGGTGACAACACTATCCACTAAACAAAATGTTCGTTTAAGCATCGAAACATCTATGTGTCCATCGAGATAACTGAGCAACTCCATCATCGGTGCTTCTCCATCGTCCAGACTGATGAAGTCCACAAATTGAAAAACACGTGCATCCGAAATGGAACGGAGTTCTGTATTCGGATAACCTCCACCCATGCCGATCCTGATATCAGGATAATTTTCCTTTAGCCATTGACCACACTTTAAAGCAGCAAAGAGATTGCCTGGAAACGGAACAGAGAAACATACTAGTGTGGGTTTGCATTCTTCAATACGCTTTTGTAAGAGAGCCAACATCAGATCAGCGATGTAGGTCGTCGGCTTGTGGAGCTCTCCATATAATACATCAAATGAATGAGCAGACATCCCGAGGCGCTCTGCATAGCGGCTGAATCCAAAATGAGGATCCACGACTTCGGTTATAAAATCACTAAGATCTTCGAGATAGAGTGTAGCGATATGTCTTGCCTGGTCACGGATGCCCATGGTTCCAAAGGCCCATTCGAGATCTTCTATCTGTTCAAACTTAGAAGCTTCCGGCAGGAAGTTACGCTCACAGATAAGATATGCGAGTGTAGGATCCTGATCCTGCAGGAACCGGATGACCGGGTCGATGGTGTTGATATAATTTTCCTGTAGGGTGAATATTCGTTTCGCATTCGCAGAACCGATGCTAACGCTATGCGTATGGTCACTAAATAATTTTTCGAGACCTGCTTTTGAAAACAACACCAGGATGGTCTCCATGCCCAGATCCATCTGCTGCACAGAAACCCCTTGTGTGTTGAGAAATCCTTTGAGATAAGCTGTCGCCGGATAGGGCGTATTAAGTTGGGTAAATGGGGGGCTGACCAGGAGGATTTGTTGCTTCACGTAGTACAATATTACGCACAAATATGATCAGCCGTACCGACGAAATCCGCCAGCCTCACTCAAAAGGTTTGATTAGTTCGACCAGATCTTGTCTGTCGATTCACCATGACAACTATTGCACTGTCCAGAAGTGACCGGGTCTGACATATACTTTCTGGATTGGGATCCAACCGCGACGGGGTATAACCCGTTTCCAAAATGTATATCCTCCGTGGTGTAAAAGTTTCCTTTCGCGTCCACTTCTATCTTGTATGCTAATGTCCCGGTACCACCAGGCCCGGTATATAGTTCAACCACCCCATTGGGAAGCGTACTATTACCGGCTGCTGTATAAATAGTTCCTGCGACATTAAACCAACCCTCTCCCTCGCCGCCCTGGCGATGGCAACTCATACAATTTTGCCCCTCATTATGGCTTTCTGAGTCCCTGTTGTAACTGATTTTCGTTTCATTCTCTCCTTCCCCTTCCTTTTCACAGGAAGTTAACATCAGGAAGCCAGCGCATACGCTACACATGATTACCATTGCCCTTTTCATTGCTTGTCATTTAGATTGTTAAACATGAATTAAAAAGTAACCGGTGTGGCATATAATTAATTTTTACCTCCAGGAGTTGGCTGTAATTTTATCAATGCCGATATAACATACCTCGAACTGCGAATATTGCATCGACAATTATATACATGGTAAAAATTCTACCTAAAGCAAAGGCTTTATCGAGATATGGATGTTTTTTGTGCTTCAATCTAGAAATAGTGGTAAACGTTTACTTACGTAAGTATCCGTAAACGTTACGGATCTGACCCACTCCACCACCCCATATTTGAATCACCTTCCATAGAGGGAAGGTGGATATCATAACGTTTCACAATCAAATTTCACTTCACCATGTTCTCTACAGTTGACAACCGCGTACAGCTCATCGGCTTCCTGGGCCAGGAAATCGAAATCAAGGAATACGCAGAAGGCAAAAAGATGGCCCGCATGTCCATGGCCACCCACGAATACCGCAAGGATGACGACGGCAAAAAAGAAACCGTCACCACCTGGCACAACCTCACCGCCTGGGGAAAGACCGCCGAAGTCATGGCCAAGATTTTCTCCAAAGGCCAACGTCTCTACGTCGAAGGCAAACTCGCTTACCGCGAATACACCGGCAAAGACGATGTCAAGCGCAACACCACTGAGATTGTGGTCTCTGATTTTAAGAAGCTGGAAGCAGCGGATAAGTAAATGAGTCGGGCCTTCGGGCCCTTTTTAGTCAATTAAATCACTTCATCACAGTTAAACTATGCCCACCGTACTTGCAAAGCAGGATACCAGTTCTATTTTTACAGTAATGAACGAAACGAACCACCTCATATCCATATCGAGCATGCTGGTTCTTATGCGAAATTTTGGATAATGCCCGTTTCGCTTGCCTTCAATTCAGGGTTTAATTCCAAACAAATACTAAAACTACGTAACTTAGTAATAGAATATCAACAGTACCTAAATGAAACATGGCATGAATACTTCAATTGAAAGTGTACCAAAGGCGGTGGAGTTGTGGTTTACAGATGACATGCTGTACGTTCGACTTGATGATGGCCGCGAAGTTGGGACTCCATTGGAGTGGTTTCCCAAACTCAGGAACGCTACTGATCAACAAAGAAATAACTGGAGATTCATCGGCAAAGGAGTAGGTATACATTGGGAAGAACTTGATGAAGACTTATCGGTTCGGGGGTTGATTCGATAATTTATTCTAAAACCTTAAAAACGCAAGTAGCAAAATGGCCTTAGGGTAAATTTCATTAATTTTGACTTGAAATTTTACCCATGCGACCACTTTCCATCGTCATCATTACTTACAACGAAGAACACAACATCCGCCGATGCCTCGAAAGCCTGGAGGGAATAGGCGATGAAATACTGGTCGTAGACTCTGGATCACTTGACAGCACGGCCGAGATCTGCCGCTCCATGGGCGCAACTGTCATTGAACAAGATTTTCTGGGCTACATCGAACAGAAAAATTTCGCTACCTCTAAAGCCAAAAACGACTGGGTACTCTCACTGGATGCTGACGAGGCCCTCACACCAGAACTCAAAGCTTCTATCCTGGCTATCATAGACAATCCGCAAGCCGATGGCTACACCATCAACCGCCTGACCAATTATTGCGGCACCTGGGTCAGACACAGTGGTTGGTATCCGGATGTCAAACTCCGACTCTACAATCGCCAGAAAGGCCTGTGGACCGGCATAAACCCGCACGATCGGTTCAGGCTAAATCTCGGATCCAAAATGGCTCACCTCAAAGGGGATATCCTGCATTATTCATACGCAAGCGTTTCAGACCACATCAAACAAATAGACAGGTTCAGTACCATCGGTGCGATCTCAATGCACAACCAAGGCAAACGATCGAGCATCTTGAAGATTCTCTACAAACCCATGGCCCGGTTCATGCGCCATTTTGTCTTCAAAGCCGGATTCCTGGACGGTCTCACCGGTTATACGATTGCAGTCAACAGTGCCCATGCGGTCTTTCTCAAATACCTCCGCCTCTACTATCTCGAAAAAGATAAATCCATATGACCATCCTGCATGTGTCTACACCTGCAACCTGGCGCGGCGGAGAACAACAAGTAGCTTACCTGGCGAGTGCATTACAACAATTGCAAGTTGACCAGGTCATCTTGAGTCCGGAAGGTTCGGTATTGGGTGCGCGCATGATGGAATCAAATATTCCTGTTGCGTCATTTACCACCCGGGGATATCTGGACCTGGCGCTGGCAAGGAAGATCAGCGATCTATGCAAAGGCAAGCATTTTGATATCATCCACTGTCACGACTCACACGCGCATAGTGCCGCTGTGATGTCGGCTGCATTGTTTAAAAACAATACACCTGTCATCGTTAGCAGAAGAGTTGACTTTAAGGTTTCAGCCAATCCACTTTCGAAATGGAAATACAATCATCCCTCGGTCAAGAAGATCATCTGCGTATCGGATACCATACGCACGATCACAGCGCCATCGATTAAAGATGTAAGCAAACTGGCAGTAGTACATTCCGGAATTGATCTTGCAAAATATAGCAATGCATCAAAGGAACGACCGCTGATTTCCGAACTAGGCCTTGATCCGAATACAAAAATCGTGGGCAACCTTAGCGCACTCGCCGACCATAAAGATTATCCAACCTATTTACGCACAGCAGCAGAAGTGATCAAAGAGGATCCAACGATTCACTTCATCATCGCCGGCCAGGGACCCGAAGAAAAACGCATCCAAAAAATGATCCGCTCACTTCATTTGGAGGCCAATGTCCATATGCTTGGTTTCAGAAATGATATCGTTGAAGTGATGAATTCCCTTGACCTGTTTCTCATCACTTCGAAAACCGAAGGCCTTGGCACGATTGTGCTGGAAGCATTTGCAGCAGGAGTCCCTGTGGTCGCCACACGTGCTGGCGGCATTCCCGAGATGGTGGAAGACACGGTCACTGGCCTACTCGCAGAGCCCGGTGATATTGAATCCCTAAAAAATGCAACGCTGCGTGTCCTGACAGATCCTCTCCTGAAAAACACCTTCGTACAAAATGCTCTGACACGTGTACAGGACTTTTCGTATGAGGCAACAGCGGAGAAGACACTGGAGATCTACCGCACTTTTTATCACTAAATCCAACATTAATTTTTTCGCACGGAGCGCACAGAGTACACGGAGAAAATATAAAATATTCTTTCAACTCTTCAGCCTCTTCCGAATTCTAAAGTTTTGAATCCTCGAAATTTTTTATCGCGCAACGACGCAATGCCGCATTTGAAGTTTAGCCGCTAATTTTCGCTAATTCACACTAATGAAAATCTGTCTCCTGACAGTCCCTATGCTCTCTGCCCTATGCGCTAAGCTTTTAGTATTCTTTAGCCTTTTAATCCCGCCTTTAGGGGGGATCGCCCGCAGGGCGAGGGGGGTACGGGTCATGTCTTCCCATTCCTCGTCCTGTTCTCCTGCTCCGGCACCTTTGGATGTATCTGTCCCTTGGCAGCTATATTCTTCATCACCGTCTCGATCGCTTTCTGCAACTGTGTATCAACTCCCTTGGCAAGCATCGTAGGATCTTCCTTGACTTCGATATCCGGATCTACACCATGTCCTTCCTGGAACCAGGTACCATCCGGATTGTACATCCTGAATGTAGGTACAGTGACCATACCACCATCTATCAAGCCAGGAGCTCCGGATATACCAATCAATCCTCCCCAGGTACGTGCACCAATCAATGGACCTAATCCCGCCTTGCGGAAGAAATCTGGAAACGCATCACCTCCTGATCCTGACCAGCCGTTGATGAGCATCGCCATCGAACCGAAGTTGGCTAACGGAGGCCATTGCCAGTTTTGTCCATCACGGACATCCCAATAGGCTAATGGCTTACGATTGAGTAATTCGATAAACCGGTCAGGAATCTGGCCACCATTGTTGAATCGCTCATCAATGACCAATCCTTCTTTATTCCACTGGCCGTAAAACTGGCGTACGAGCTCATTCTGACCTTCCACTCCAGTGTCAGGCACATAGATATATCCGATTTTTCCCCCGGATGCTTTATCTACTTCCTGCCTGTTGCCTTCGATCCACGCGAGGTTGCGCAATCGGGTTTCATCATCAAGTGTTTTGACGATGACCGTGCGTGATCCTGTAAACGATGGCTTTGTATTGACTGTCAATTCTACCGTCTTATCTGCCAACCCTTCAAAAGCTGCCCATGGATCTGGAAACTCATTGAGTGCTATACCGTTGACCGCCAGGATGTAATCACCTGCTCCGACATTGATACCAGGTTCGTCAAGTGGTGATCGCACTTCATTGTCCCATGCCGCACCACGTATCACTTTTTTCACAGCAAAGAATCCATCTTTCTTTTCCCAATCGATACCGAGATATCCAACAGCCCTGTTTTTCGGTGTCTCTCCGTCTCCTCCTCCACGATAGGTATGGGATGCATTCAATTCACCGATCATCTCACCGATGACAAAGTTGATGTCTGCGCGGTTGACGCAATAAGGAATCAAGGCCGCATACTGCGTACGTACTGCATTCCAGTCCACACCATGCATGTCTTTATCGTAGAAGAAATCACGTTGAAAACGCCATGCATCATTGTAGATCTGTGTCCACTCTTCCATCGGGTTGATGGTCGCTTCCATTTCTGCTACCGCAATCGCCTTTTCGGTTTTCTGATCAGCAGCAAAATCAACTACATAAAAACTACCATCCTTGGCAGCGAATACTTTCTTTCCATCCGCACTGACATCATACCCATCCATTTTATCAAGGATCGTTTTTTCCTCCCGTTCTTCCAGATCAAAAAACTTCAAAGATGCATTCTCTCCATCAGAGCCAGTATTGGGATATCTCGCATACGCGATCTTTCCACTGACAGCGCGCAGATCACCGATATTACCTGCGGAAGGAGGCAACACCACCAACCTGCTCTCAAACTGATCAAAATCAATCTTCGTCTCCTTTATTTTTCCTTTTCATCCTCTTTAGCCTTTTCATCGTCTTTGTCCTTTTTACTCCCTTTGGCCCCTTTAGCCTCTTTCGCCTCTTCAGCCTCTTTGGCTTCTTCCACCTTTGCTATCGCCACTGTGTCATTCTCTGTAGACAAAGGACTTGCCTGCTCTTTTGTCAACGTAATCGCTGCCAGTTGCGACGCATTCGGATAAGCCCATGAATTGTCAAAATCACTATAGATCGGATTGAAATTTCGATTGGTGACCAGGTATAGATATTTACCGTCCGGATCAAAAGTGGGATTGCGGTCTGCATAAAATCCACTGGTTGCCTTCGTATTGATTTTGGTTTGCGTGTTATAGATATAAATAGCCGTGTTTCCATTCTCCTGTCCCTTTTCATACGCCAGCCATTTGCTGTCAGCAGACCAGCTTGGATACCAGCTTCTCAATCCGCCTTCAAACAACCTGCCGTCCTGGTCTATCTTGTTCCACTCCTTTGTCTCCATGTTGTACATGTTGAAGGTCATGGTCTGATCGACCCACACCATCTTCTTACTATCCGGAGACCAAAAGATATTATATCTGAATCCCGCACCCATCGATGTGAGTTTGGTTTCTGCAGCTCCTTGTGTGAGATCACGTATGGTCAATTCATATTCCCCTGATTTGTCACTCCAGTAAGCAATATACTTTCCATCCGGTGACCATGCCGGAAAACGCTCAGCTACACCTGAAGTGCGCGTGAGGTTCTGGATATAGCCTTCTTCTGCAGGAAGTGAAAACACATCACCTCTTGCTTCTAGTATCACTCTGTTGCCATCCGGAGAGATGCCTCCGTTGGCAATATAAGAGGATACACTTTGTTTCCTTGGCTTGACAGCGATGAGGTCTGTCACCACATTGATCTTGACAACATTGGATTTGTGTGTTTTGAGATCCATCAGGTAGAGATCACCATTTGCTTCGTACACTATTTCTGAAGGGCCTAATGAAGGAAAGTGGATATCAAAATCAGCAAAGTTGGTAATCTGTGTTGTGGTTTTGGTTTTGATATCATACATCCAGATATTGTCGCGTTGCTCATCACCTCTGTCAGACATATAATAAATCCTGTCCTGGTGCCACATCGGAAGTTCACATCCCGCATTGGTATTGGTGATGTTTGTGGATGCGAGTGTTGTCAGATCAAAGATCCAGATATTACCATTCGAGCCACCGCGATAACGTTTCCAGGTATCATTCAATACAGAGCGCTCATTAAAAGCAATTTGTTTGGCATCAGGTGATAACGAACCATATTCGCCATATGCCATGGGTAGTTTCTCACTGATACCTCCGGCAGCATCTACTTTATAAAACTGTGAAAAGCGTTGTTTGCCACTCTCTCTTGAGGATGTGTACAACAGCTTATCTCCCGTGGGATACCAATCGACAAGTCGGTCGCCCATGCCATGATAGGTCACGCGCGTAGGTACTCCGCCCTGATTGGGGATGACGTATACATCATAATTGCCATCATAATTACCCGAAAAAGCAACTTTGGAGCCATCGGGAGAGAAACGCGGAAATCCTTCAGCACCTGATGGCGAGCTAAGTTTGGAAGCCGTCCCGCCTTGCTTGTCCACAATCCATATGTCTCCCCCATAGGAGAATACGATCTGTGTCTGCGACACATCCGGTGTCCTGAACATCCTTGCACTAACCTGTGCATGGGCAGTCATGCCCGCTATCATCATAAAACAAAACAGTAACAAAAAATTCTTCATGAGTGGTGAGTGTTTGAAATGTCAAAATAGGTAAAATCAATAAAACAGCAGGAAAAGTAGACAAATGGACGAAAAGGGTATATCAGGGGTAGATAAGATTAGACGGCGTTGTGGATGCTTGTCCGATGACCTCTAAATTCACTTTTAAAGTTCTGTTAGTTCCTTCGTGCTGAGATTGCAAAGTATATTTTTCACAATATCCATTCCTTAGCTTCTGGCAACTGCTTCAATTGATCCTGGACTTGTTGAAATATCAGATGCATTTGCTCAAAGGACATTTCATCACGCGCGCCATGTTCGATCTCCAGCAATTGGGACGCTGCGTCTTGCATGCCTACAAACTCAAACTGAGGCCTCCAACTATGCACTGCCAGGTACACGGCCTTCCGGTCCTTCAAGACCAATGCCTTTTCAACAGCATCCGCTTCCTTTGGATAGTTGTCCAAAAATTTATTAATGAAATGCAACATCAACGTCTTGTCTCCTTCTGTAAATTCATAAAGGAAGGCAAGGTTAAAAATCTGGTCTTTCTGCTCAGCCATAGATTCTATTAATTCTTCATAACGTCCGAAACTTATCAAAAATACAATTCAGCCAGACCATGAGCAGGGCTCACTTTCCCAATGATAACTTTCAGTTTCCGATTGGCAGGATAAGGAAGATTCCCGTACGACCAGTATAAATGACCATTTTCCCTAAAATACAGCCTAATCGATGGTTCTACAGGAATATTCCACTTTATTTTCAGGACTTTGTAGCGTTTTACCCCTCGGGGGGATTATAGCCCTTGTAACATGCAATCAATGAAAAGATACTCCGTTTGCTTTGCGGCCTTGATTTTTCTCCTGTCCTGCCATGAGGACAGCGATGAAGTGATCACGATCATCGAAAACCCGGATCCACCGGCTGTCCTGATCACCACCAGGTTAGTATCCGTTCTGGACAATGGTCCGATCGACGCCTCGGCCGTTAACCTGACCTTTGCCGGACAGATGTCAATCTTTGATGAAGTTGATTTTAATCAAATCAAGGGATCTGGTATCAACAGGGATTTTGAATTGATCCGCATGGCAACGGAGCTGGACTTTCCATTCTATAAAGCTGCCTCCCTCACAGAAAATGATGTGAACTATGTTCATTTAACTATTCCTGAACTTAAATTATTTGATGGCGCAACAACAGCTGAATCTATATTTCAAGTATCCGCTGATGTTGAACTGAATGTACCGGCAGGAAGCTTGTTGTATCCGGATGGCTCTCCTTATCAGGGAGCATATAAAGCAGCTATTGCAATCCTCAACCCCAATGGTGTGTATGCGAATAGCATCCCATCTTTCTCGGCGATCAACAAACAGAATGAACTTTCCGGTTTGATCTTCGAATCATGCTATTATGTAGCGGCTGTCACACCTGATGGAATTGCCTTAAAATTTACTGCCGCTGCTTTCCTCTCTATCCCTTCTACTGCATTGCCTGAATGGGTGTTCGATGTCAAAAAAGGAATGTGGATACCTGGCAAAGATTCAGGGCATGATCAGGAAGACAAAATCAATCTGGATGCTTCCGGATATTATGCCCACGCCGAAGCGAAGCTGCTCACCCGTGTAAAAGGCACACTCAAGATTAACGGATCACTGACACCCCATTTTCCCCTAACCATCAGGTACGCCGGGCAAGAGCGGGTGGTCCATACAACCAATAGCGGTGCATGGGCCATTCAATTGCCTTCAGCAACGACTTGCCAGATCAGCATCCAATTTCCATGTGGTGATACACAGGACATTTCTTTGGTGACCAATTCAGAAAACGAAATGGTCACTACCCTGGAGATCACCAATGATGAAATTGAAAATGTGCTGATCAAAGGAACAGCCAGAGACTGTGGTGCAAACCCCCTGGCGGATAACTTCACCATCGTAGAGGGTTCTACTGAAACAATCTACTTCAGTGAAGATCCGGAAATCAACGTCTACATACCAACCTGTATCAACGGGTCATTATCCATTTCATCCTATAATCCTGCTGATGGGGAGTCTGGTCCGTCAGTGACCTGGCTGGCTGCAGATACTGTTGATATACTTTCCTCCTTTGCCTGCAACCAGGCCCGGGATGAATACCTTTCCCTGGTGGTATCCGGAGAAAAAAAGATGTATTGGAATCTCAAAAGTGAACTTGATGGTAGTCGCATGATCATCGAAGATGATGGAAGTATACCAGATCTTGATTTCAAGGTATTCGTCGAAGGCTTGTCAGCAGGTTTATACGATGATACCATGCTCAATATTCTTTTTGAAGATATGAACCTGGGTAACCGAGGATACTCCTTGTACTGCCCGACCGCGACTTCCGGTTGTGGCTTTACGGATTTTACCATCACCCATTTTGCAGAAGCAGAAGGGCAGTGGATCCGTGGACACTTTGAAGGCAAGTTCTGGATAAAAACATTTAACCCGCTGACCGCAGGATACCGGACTGTCGCTGGCGAATTCCAGGTGTACCGGGAGTTTTAAAAACCATGTCACCCTCTTGACACAAAACGAAATCATACAAGGTTGTAAAAAGGGCGATGAAGGTGCATATCGCTTCCTGGTAGATGCCTACGCAGACCAACTCATGGGTATCTGCGTGCGCTATCTGCGGGATCATCAGAAAGCTGAAGATTCCGTACAGGAAACATTTATACAAGTGTTCAGGTCGATCCACACATTTGATGGCCAGGGATCATTGCCGGGATGGATGTGTAAGATCGCGGTCAACTGTTGCCTGAAAGAATTGAGAAAATCAAAACGGCTATCCTTTACTGAAGAAGATACTGTATTTGATCAGTTAGTAGAGTGGCCGGAAGTGTATGACAAATTGAATGCCGAAGATATCATGGCAATGCTGGATACATTACCCCAACATTACAGGATCATCTTCAACCTCAACATCATAGAAGGATACAGTCACAAGGAAATAAGCGAAATACTCGACATACAGGAATCCCACTCGAGAACCAAACTCACCAGGGCAAAGAAAATGATACAGGAACTCTATTTAGTCAATTATAAAAAATCAATCGTATGAAACAATACGATCATATCCGGAAAAACCTAAAGGACTTTAACGTCCCGATCGACAAGGATAAGTTGTGGGCCAATACCGCTCATGCGATTCCTAAAAAACGGAGGAAACGTGGGGCATTCCTCATGTTACTTGGAGGCGCATTGCTGATCAGCAGTGCAGTTACCTTCTATGCACTTTCCCATTCAGAAAAAACGCTCACTACCAATACTGAAAATCAATCAACAAACAACCAAACCGCTGTTACACGTTCTAACCAAACCTCTACCGAAACGATTATCGCACCAAATGGGACAATTACTGGAAATACGCAGAACAAAACAGCAGAAAAGGAATCATCTCCTGAAATCGTATCAAGAGAAAAATCAACAGCTGACCAATCTAATCGCCAAGCATCTGCAGACAAAGTAAATTCACCTGCGTCTCAGGGCAATATGGCAAAGTCATTGTTGACAATTCAAAGTACTGTAGGCGATGATGTCCATGGGAAATC
Source organism: Candidatus Opimibacter skivensis (assembly GCA_016721905.1). Classification (GTDB taxonomy): domain Bacteria; phylum Bacteroidota; class Bacteroidia; order Chitinophagales; family Saprospiraceae; genus Opimibacter; species Opimibacter skivensis. Next base: position 52,654 of record JADKHH010000033.1, read on the forward strand.
AGCAAACCCTTCAGGTCAATCCTTCGCTTTTGAAAACGAAAGAACGAGACCCTTAAATGATTCAGAGATTAACCTCAATGAAATTTCATCACCCGATGCATCGATAGAAAATACTATTGATGCAGTCAACCTGGAAAGTGCACCTGAAGTGAGGTTCGCAAATTTCCTTACAGCAGAGATCCCTTCTTTACCATCTTCTGAATTCGATATTCTGACCAGGGAAATTTCAGCACCTGAGGTGGTTGCTTCCCGGACTAAAAATAAGAACCGGATTAACCTTCTACTCATGCAGAGCGTTGGATGGTCTACGATGAAAATGGTTACAGATAACCCTGAACAACAGCCTACAATAGACGCCTGGAAAAACAAGATGACAAGCCTTGAAAATCTATCCACCAGCTTGCACGCCAGTATTCGATTACCGAAAGGAATTCAATTGGGTGCAGGACTGCAATACAGTAAACTGACAACCCAAATGGAATATCAGCAATCGTCCAGTGAAGAATATACGGAGCAAGGCATCACTGAAATCATCATCGACGAGCAAGGCAATGTGCAAAACCTGATGGGGGATGTCAAGGTGCATCGTCAAACTATCCTTCATTCGACACGCTTCACCTCACATACGAGACTTGATGTAGAGGGCATCCTGAGCATCCCGGTGATCCGCAACTATCGGATAGAAACAGGTGTGTGGGTGAAAGTCGGATACAATATCCTGTATGATGCTAAGGGAACAACCTTTGGTCCGGGTGATGTGCCCGTCAAATTCTCTTCCACGGATAATCCTTACTCCCTTCAATCTCCATTCACTTTTGGAGCAGGCATTGGAACCTTGTACAGGCTCAATCCTCATTGGACATTGAATGCGAGAGTTGGCTACGAACGATTACGCTATACGCATGGCTTGTATGATGACCAGATATCCTTTCATCATTCCATTTTCAGTCTCGGGCTGGGAGCAGGATATACTTTTTAAAACGTAAAAATCAATTGAATACATAACTCTTTCCTTATCGGTGCGCGCAGATGATGGCGAGAGAAGTACATACCCATAATTCCTTTTTCTAAACCTAATTTCAATCATGAAAAAAATCAATACCCTGTTTAAAACTATAATGGTGATGATGTTGTGCTACACGACATCCCTTTATGGACAATTTCAATGTGTGGGCACACTCTATGTGTCGCTCCCTCCCGGGGATCAATATATTTTGTTCCCTGAGGACCTGCTGTCTGAAGGTGATTTGACCGGCTATACGGCTACATTAAGCCAGTCTGAATTTAGTTGCGAGGATCTAGGTCCGAATAGTGTCACGTTGACCATCTTTGAAAATGGAGACCCTGTGTTTTCATGCACATCAAATGTCATCGTGGAAGACAAACTCAATCCCGTGGCAATATGTGTTGCCTCACCTACCTTTGAATTGAACGCAGACGGAGTGCGCCTCCTGACGGCTGAGGATATCAATGGTGGCTCTTATGACAATTGTGGGCTTGTCACTTTATATATCACCCCATTCATACTAAATTGTGAAAGCGCCAATCCGACATCCGTTACGATGACAGTCACTGATGGTTCAGGCAATACCTCATACTGCATCACCAATGTCTTCTGGGAGCCCTATCCCGACCCAACTCCTTCACTCGCCTGCAATGACCAGGTCACCATCGAGCTCGGAATTGGTGAGGAACGAACAGTCACAACTGACCTGTTCCTTGAAGGTGGCCCCTATGGCTGTCCATTCCAATATGAAGTGGAAATCAGGGAAAATGATATCCCAAGACCAGCACCTGTCGTAACCCTGGATGATACGAACAAAGTGCTTGTAGTTTATATTACTGATTTAAATACTGGCAGTTCGTGCTGGGGAACATTAATTGTTGTTCTGGCTCCAGGTTGTGATCCGGTGTTTGAAATCTGTGATACAGCTTGCAGAAGTGCACCATTAGGAGATTGCGCATCAGGGCATACGGATCAAGACAATGTCGAATGGCCATGTGATATCATCATCATAAGTGACTGTGAAACGCCGAGCGACTCACTCACACCTGATTATCTGCTCGCTGAAGGATTAGCGGAACCAGGAGATGCTTACCCTGAAATCATCGATGAAGCATGCTACCAGCTAGGTACAGTATATGATGATCAGGTTTTTTATAATCCGGAAAGTACGGAGATCGTACGTAGCTGGTTGATTATAAATTGGACTACCGACCAGATATGGGAATACACACAAAACATACTTGTGATGCATCAGGGTATCGAGATTTGCGATATTCTTCCATGGAATGCTCCCTTAGGAGATTGCGCCAGCGGCCACACTGATACTGATGATGTCGAATGGCCTGCTGACATCACTATCAATACCAATTGCGTCCACCCGGATGACCTTGCCATGAATCCAGAGGTCAATGCAAATGATGTAGAACCTACTATTTACACAGATTGTGGCTCAGTTTTTCCATCCTTCTCAGATATTGTCACAGTGCTGACTGATACAACCTTCCAGGTAGAGCGTACATGGGAAATCCTTGCTTTCAATACCGGTCAACTTTGGTCATATGTCCAGCTCATAACAGTCAATGCTGATACGGATGCCAGCACTGTTTGTACCATGCGCGAAGGAGGCGATGCCATTCCGGATGTTGAACTGATAACAGGCGTTACCACAGATGAAACCGGATGCTACTCATTTGAAAATCCGGATGGTATCATCGTCACCCCTGTTAAGGACAGTCCGCTTGAAGCAGGCGTAACCCTGCTCGACAAAATACTCCTCTTGGAATACGTGCTGGGTATCCGCACCCTATCTCCTTACCAGATGATAGCTGCAGATCTAAGTCAGAATGGCATCATCAGTACGCTGGATGCGGTGTACCTCGATCAGATTATCAATGGCACTTTTGTCCCAACGTTTGAGCACAACTGGAAATTCATCAATCGGTCTACCCAGCTTCCATATGCTGATATTTCCAACCCACTTAATGCATACAAGTTTATCGGTGTGAAGATGGGAGATATTGACAACAGCTTTACCTTTTCTTCACCATTACCCTTGCAGGAAATCGACCTGAATATTACCGATGAGATCCTCAATAAAAAAGAAGTCTATCAGGTTCCCTTCTATCTGAGTGAGAATAAAAGAATCCTTGGATTTTCAGCGCAGATCAAAAATGATTCAGCCAACATCGACTTCCTCATTGTGACCGCCCCGTTGTTACCTGGCTTTGATATGCAAAGTCATGTTATCATCACTCCAGGCCTGGTCACGATCAACTATATAGTGCCTGAAGACTTTTTGGTGACCGGCGTGGCGATTCCTGCAGGCTCTGAGCTGTTTAATATTCAACTTAAGCCCCAGGTTAATACCATTCTCAGCGAGTCGTTGTCGCTGGAATCGTCTCACACCAACATACTCAAGCCTTCTAATAATGAAGAAGCTCTTGCATTATCTTTTGGCTGGGAAGACCTGATCATCAGCTCAGTCCTCAATCCAGGTCAGGCGAACAAACTCCAGTTCTACCCTAACCCTGCAGCTGATATGATTTATTTCCGTGGCTTCAAGGCCGAAGATGAGGGCGTAGTCAACATCATGGATGCTACGGGCAGAATCCTATCTTCAGATCCACTTCAACCTTCATTAAACCTGAATACACTTGAAAACGGAATGTACTACATGTCTGTAAAACTCAACAGTGGCGAGATGTATACAGCACCCTTGCTAAAAATAAAACCCTAGAGAGCGCCGCTAATACCGCTTCATAAATAAAAATCAATGTCGTTTGTCAACCTGATTAATGATTGATGACTCCTTTTGGACAGTTATTAGCAGCGCCCTAGAGTCTGCACAATGCCCATGTGCCTAAAAGCCGGAAGAGATTCCGGCTTTTTTTTATTACTTGAGGTGAAATAAAACTTGAAGTAGAGACGCGATTAATCGCGTCTCTACTTCAAGTTTCATTTCACCAATCACAGTTGCTCACTTAAACTTTTTCATTAACTTCTGATAAGCTGGAAAATCCCTCAGCTCCATCAAATCCGGATCATGATCAAACGTAATCCACAAATCATACTTCTGGCCTTTGTTGATAGAAACTTCGATTTTAGCAACCGCCTTTTCCAATTCACCGGCGATCGCATAGATGCGCCCCACATTATATTCAGTCGCGCCATAATCAAACGATGGCTTCAATGATTCCAACTGGTCAATGATTTTTTTCATCTCGGTCTTGTTGCCTTGTTTTGCATAGACCATCCCCATCTCCACGAGTATCTTTGTGTCCTCTGGGTTCAGAATTAGGGCAGACTTATAGGTTGCAAGCGCTTTATCCAATTGGTTGTTGAGGTAATAACTTTTCCCAAGCATACGTCCGAGCGCCGGATAGGGTAAATGTGCCTCAATTGCCTTTTGTGCGAATCGCCTCGCCAATTGTTCATTTCCCCGCAATAGGAATAATCTTCCCGCTAGATAGTTGAGATACTCCCAGGACTCTTGATAGGACGGATTATTGCGGGATTCAGTGATGAGTTGATCTATGCTGGCTGTATCACGCTTCATGACGTAATACATGATCATAGAACCATAATCCTTCCGGGTATGAAGGTTATTCTTGATTTTGGGTGCGAGCACATCCATCAGGGACAGGCTATCGAGATCAAAGGCAGCCCACATCGCGAGTTCAATACGATCAGCACAGTAAGAGCAGCCTGATACTTGAATGCTGTCAAATGGAATGTCATTAAAAAACGTAAGCGCCTGATGCGGATCGTGCCGGTACATCAATGCCAGTACCATGGCGGAATTGTTGGTGAACATATCCTTTGGGTCAATGGCATATTCATTGAGAAAATAAGCATAAGCTTCATCATTCCGTCCATTGACATCTGCGGTGTGATAGCTGAGCATATTTCTTTCCCGGTCATCGAGCTCTGTAAACTTCTTGCGGATGACCTTGATTGTATCAAATGCGGCCTGAGGTTTCTTTTCATTATAGAAGAAATCAAGCATCAAAAAATAAGGATCGATAAAACCCTGATCCAGACTGATCGCCTTATTGAGCTGGTTCTTTACATAAGCTGTGTCATCACCGCGCCAGGCGGATCTGGCAGCCATGTACGCTTTGTACGCATCGTAATTCGGGGGTGTCAGCACTTTATCGTTGCGACTGGCCCAATACCCCTTGATATTTCCGGACATCGCCTGTATGCACTCCATCGGATTTTCAGCGCTGCATCTGACATCGTCAAGTGGCTGGATGATCTTCCCTGACTGAAGGTTCGAAATCCATCCGGTCATCACCAGTGAATCAGGTCCAATCTTCATAAAATTGGCTTCGACAATATTGACTGCACCCGTGAGCGAGGCATATTGCGCCCGGCCTCGCGCTGTAGTAAGGCTCAAGCCGGATAGCTGGATCATCTCGCTGGCCGATTCATATGACACTACATTGGCTTCGGGCGTACTACTGAGTTCCTTAGTGATCCAGTGTGATGCCATCTGCGAGACATGATCAAAGGAAGGGTCCCCGGTGTTGTTAGTGAATAACGGCACGGAGATGGACTCAGCGGTAAAACCGTCGCCAAATATATTGCCCTGGACCCGGTTGCTGAAATACCACCAGGCGATTGCTGCCACGAGAAGTATCGGAATGTACTTGAAATACTTCTTCAGGTCCGGCATCTGTGTCATGGCGGAAGGGACATTCAATCCCTCATTGGTGACTACAAATACCTCTATCGGTGTACTGACGTTTTTCAATTTCTTACGCCCGAGCGATCTTGTCCGTATCTCCGGATGATTGGTCAGTTCCGACTGCACCCTACCGGAGACATAGATAGAACCGGGGATACCAGATGCCTGGATTCGGGAGGCAATATTGACACCGTCGCCGAATACAGTCTCATCTTTAAAGACAATGTCACCTACGTGTATGCCTATCCGCACCGGAATGGGATGATCCGTCTGGTAGGCTTTCTGCATAGCGATACCGCAGTTGACGGCATCCAGCGCGCTCTCGTAGATGCTCAGGCTGCCATCGCCATAGAAAGCAATGACCCTGCCATTGTACTCAGCCGTATACTTTTCAAGAAATTGTCGGTGGATCGCGACCTTCTTAAGCGCGGCAGCCTCATCCTTCTGGACAAAGGCCGTATACCCCTCGATATCCGTAAACATGACGGCAGCTAATTTCCTTACTTCCTTTTCAGCCATGCAGCGGGTGGTGGGATGTCATATTCAAAGGTATGAATTCTGTCTTATCCCGGAATACTACTGTCGGGGGCGTATTGCATTCAGGCCCAAAATTGGATTTCTTTCATCTGGGGCGGATGCAATACGCCCCAGACAAAAGAAATTGCCGCTGGATGGAGTTCTCTCCGCCTGCCACAAATAATTCTTTGTTTGGATTCTTTAAAAGAATTCCTACATTTAGTTGTCTCTTCTCAACCTGGCCGCCCAGGCTTTTTTTGTTTCCCGATTGCAATCCCATGCACATACGGCGCGCCAGAGAGACACCAACGGTGTATTCAATCACTCCTTAAATATTTAAACAAAATGAATTTCCAAAAATTAGCTATTGCCACGGTCGTAGGTACCGTATTTCTTTTACTGATGGACATGGTGTGGTATACCCAGATCATGAAAGACAGCATGAATATGCCAAACATGAGGCCTGAACCAGACATGATGTGGATGGTCATCAGTTACATTATTACCGCCTTAGCCTTTGCTGCTATTTATAGCAAATGGTCAGGAGGTGGCAGCAAGGTCAACTCAGGATTAAACTATGGTCTCTGGATCGGCTTGTTTGCCGGACTCGGCATGAATCTCATGTGGTATTCGCTCACAACCAGCATGACCTTAAATCAGGTTTTGTCTGATTCAGCTTACACCATCGTGAAGTACATCATCGCAGGTATCATCGTAGCCTTTGTATACGGCATGGGAGATGGCGTCAGAGGAAAAGCCTCCGGTGGAGGTGAATAATTACTTTTAACCAACTACAAAAAATGGTGGTTCAAAATTTTGAACCACCATTTTTTTTAAATCCTTTCTGATAAAACCTTCCAGACCGTATTCGCATCCCGTGTACCAGACTGTGTCACAAAATACCCGAAGTGATGATTGGTGACCGGATCAAGGATCTGATTCGCTTCATTCCTGCCTTCCCATAATTCTTTACACTGCAGGCTGCGCACCGGAGCAAAGAGATCATTTGGCTCATTGCTGTTCATCCAGTTGCCCAACCGTGATTTAGCTTTTTCGAAGAATCCATCATAGGCTCCTCCTGAATCATCCATGCCAGCCGCATCCCCGGAGATCACCGTATATCGGGTACCCGGATCTTTGCTGGCATTAAGTTTATTGATAAAATCTGAGTTAGGGTCAATCTGTGCAATAGATCCACCCAGGTCTGATGCTGTTTTTAAAAACTTAAGCAATATCCCTGAAAAAGGAACGATGTTAGGAATGAAATTGATCGCCAGATCAAGCGCGGTCTGCGCCCACCTGACATACCCATCGATCTTGCCATACATCGAACCATTGTTTGGAGTACCCACTAAGACACAATGATCTACAAACGCACTCCCTCCTTCCTGCTCGATCATCCATCTGGCGATGAGGCCTCCCAGCGAATGACTGATGATGGTGATACGCTTCTCATCCTGTCCAAAGCCAAATTCAGCAAGTGTTGTCTTAAGCATTTTGGCAGTCTCATCGAGAGGTGTATTGAGGCTCTCATAATCATAGACGAGGATGAGATCATACCCCTGCAGATTGGCTGCAGGCAGGTTGTCATGTATGGCATTGACCATCGACAATCCATCACCTGCCATACCATGTAGCACCAGCAATACTTTCTTTGCCTTGCCGATCTTGATTCCAATACTTTCGCGCTGCAATGCAATAGTACCGTCATCCAGCTTCTGGACATACCTGAGTTGATTGACATCCTGCTGTCCTAGGGCAACTTTACACAATGTCATTTTCAATGACTTGAAAAGGCTTCGCTCCCCTGCTCCATCAGGGCTGTTGACATCAGGAATTTCACGGATACGGATATGGGTTCCGTCAGCATCTGAAATTGCATCGCCTACTACACGAAAATGATGTCCGTCAAAGGCAACAGGCAAGATCATTTCATTCGCCTCAGCCCCCTGACGCAAGGTGATCTCCAGGGGTTGTTGCTCAAGTGCCTGATCACTGTCCATCCGGATATCACTGATCTCTATGACATTCTGTGTCTGCTGGCTCCTGCTGGGACTGAAATCCATCATCTGCACCTTATCACCTTGCTGTAACCTTGCGAAGGCACTCACCGGCCCAGCACTTCTTGCATTAGCTTCTGCATGTCCTATGCTGACGGAAGCGGTGATCCCCGGATGTGCCTTGATGGTGATATTTCCATCAGCCAGGGTGACATCTCCTGATGCGGAGAGGGTATTATCCTGTCTCACCATGGTGACAGCGATATCAATTGCAGCCCAGTCATCAAATACTTTTTCGGGAGTCGGCTCACCGAGGATATCCCGATGAGTACCCAGCCCACTTTGTAAAAACTGCTGATGATCGAGTTGTTCGGTAGTCACCAGCAATTTAAAATGACAGGTGTCTTCCGGGTTATCTTTGGCGGGACCCCATCCGAGTGTTTTTTTCCAAAGCGGAATTTCAACATTGGATTTATCCTCATGTTCAGATGGTCTGTAAACAATTTCTCCACCGGGACATGAAATCGAATAATCAAAGGCAACAAAAAACAAGTAGAAATAAAGCGGCTGTTGAATATTGCTGACATGCACCACCGGCCTGAATGCAGGAATGCGGTTGGCCATGCTCTCGCTGGTCGCAAAGATGCGAACGTTCGGTGCGTTGTGCTTTTTAATCGAACCTTCTTCATTGATTTCGTGCAGTTCATACCGAAACATATCGCTGACCCTTGAAGAACGGTTTTTATTTTCCAGTTCAATAAAGCGACGCCAGTCCACGATTTTGTCCAGGGCATCCATGACGGTGGTGATATGGTCTGGTGTGCTTCCATCGGTCACAAACGCTTTTTGCATTTTCAGGAGATCCATCACGATTATGCCTGAAGGTTCCACTTTGACTTCTATGGTTGCTTTCTCGCCGGGCTGTGCCCAGGCTATATTGCGCGGTTTTATTTTTTCATCAGCGCGGATTGTATTGATGAGCCCGGCATCACCCGTCAGCAGTGCGAGCTCGGGAGGCGTAGGCAGGTGACGTATCGCCGCACGATATGCGGGCTCTTCACTGGCCAGCGATTTAAAGAAATTCATGACTCCACCAATATCCCCATCGACTTCTATGCGACTCAATTGTGCACCTACAGATTTGATCTTTGCAGTCCCCTTCAATACCTTTTCCGGAGGTGCAGAGTAGACATCAAATTCAATTGGCGCTGAAGGTTGTGTCGGCAATCCATGGATAGCGCCGCATTTGACGTACCAATTGCCATCTTGCTTGACCACTTCATAGAGATCCCGCTCACCAGCAGGAGACCCTCCAGGAAACGAACGTAGGGATCGAAATTCTGAACAGTATCAAACTGAGGAGTCTGATTATCTCTCACTGATTGCACAGTTAACCTTGCTCTCAGGAAAAGATCATTATAACTCAGATTTCCTTTTGCAGCTCGCAGTGCTTTGAAAAGTCCGGTAGTAAAAGCACCACCCTGAGGCATATCGCCTGCCAACTGCACACTCTTGCAGGCAGAGAGTACCACATGCTTTGAGGTTGGTACTTCAAGGCTTCTGAGTTTGGTGTAATATCCATCAACATACGAATCAAGTGTCCTCGAGGCACCACTGGAAGGAGCAGCTCTTACAGACCACTTGATATCTTCACCCGCATCCCTGGTCCCTGATCCGCTATGGCAACAATCCAATGAAACCAATATATGTGGAGGACTTTTCCTATTAGAGGTAGCCACTTCATTTAACAACACAGCCAGTTCCTTATCAGCCAGATGAGGCACGCCACCAATTCCGCTGTCGATGCAGATCATGGTCTGGTCTTTACCATTTGGTTCAAGCGCGAGAAACTCCGGTGCTGTCTTTTCTTCTGAACCATGTCCGCTGAAATGAAACCATGCTATGTCGTCAGGCCCGGCTGCCGCCAGATGCTCACGAAAGCCACTCTTAATGTTAGCATACGTTGCCGTCGCATCTTCAAGCCTTTTGATCTTAAGGTTGTAATCTGTCGAACAAAACTCATGCAGATAGGCTTCAACCTGGTCGATATCTTTTATGCAGCCTTTGAGTTTGGGATTAGGTGCAGGATAATCATTGATTCCTACCAGGAGGACATAGAGGTTTTTCATTGTATGGCATTAACTATGGGTGAGCAGACTTAATCCCTTTCATTGCAAAAAGGGAGCCAAAAGATAACAAAATTAGCATAGGGCAGAGAGCATAGGGCAGAGGGCGCAGAGAGCAAAAGGCAAAGAGCTAACTCTCTTCCATTTCCGTGCTGATGGAACAGCAGCCTTGTTTACTATCTTAATTAAAATTAAAATCTGTCTCCTGACAGTCCCTATGCGCTATGCCTATGCCCTCTGCCCTTTGCTCACTTGAATTTTGTATTATTGTGAATTGCATTTCTGAATACTCCTCATCACTTTATCTATCCACTCTCACCCATGGATGTTATTTCCCTTGCCTTTGCCAATGACCGTGCAAATCCTCTGCCCACCCTCCAGGAGGAGGACAATAACCTCAACCGGATATTATCCCCGCGGCAATTAAAACAACACTACATCCTGATACGGGACTCATACGCTTCGATCACCAGCTTGACGAATACAGTAGCTCAGTCCAAAGACCAACTCCGGATTTTTCTCTACAGCGGCCACGCCGGGAGAGATAAACTGCTGCTCGAAGGCCAGGCTGCCAATGCGGAAGGCATAGCCTACCTGCTCGGTCAATGCCCAAATCTTCAACTTGTTTTTCTAAACGGATGTTCTACCAAGGGTCAGGTGTATAGCCTCCTTCAGAAAGGCATTCCTGTCGTTATTGCTACAAGTGCCCCTATCGAAGACAAGAAAGCAAATGAATTCTCATCGAGGTTTTTCCAGGCCTTAAATGATCAGTGTTCAATCAGGGAGGCTTATGAGCTAGCCAAAGGTGAACTCATGGCCAGGTATCCGGATGTACAAACAGACGCTGCCAATATCCTGGCAGAACCCGGTGCCCAGGCAGAAGAATCCCTGTGGGGCTTGTATTTCCTGCCGGAAAAAGAGATCAGCCTCGAATGGAAACTCAATGCGAATACGCCAACGATCGCCGCAGAAAACTTCGTTCCGAATGAATTGCTGCTTGACACCATGATGGAATCCCTTGCACCGCACAGGGAAGAGATTAAAAAAATGGTGGATGACGAGGCTTTGGGAGCTACTAAAAACATACTTGACAAACGTGAAGCGATCCTCAGGGCACTGCCACATCCGGTAAGTGAACAATTCAGAAAACTACTGGTCGATGAAGATCCGGGCTCCGGAGGTCAGACCTTTTATAATCAACTTGGTGAAGCCCGGCTCCAGCAAATCATCGTCATCTACGACACGATGATGGAATTGCTGGGCTTTACGATCCTCGCAGATTTGTGGGAGGTGGCCGCCAGCCAGGAGAAATTTGAGATTGCAGATCCAATCAAAGCAAAACTCAAGGAATTTTTCATCTCCTCCATGAGCGGCACCAGCAGCCAGAAATTCCTTGACCTGATCACCACCGCCAGGCTGATCATGGAGGCGAGCAACAAGAAATATTTCGTAGAGGAATTATCCACGCTGACGGATGCCTATAACACCAAAGGAGCACTCTATGATGCCGTATCCTATCTCGAATTTGTGCATGTCAAAATCGAAGAAAAAACAATACCTGGCGAAGAAGCAAAAGCTATGTGCATCAACAGCGAACAAAAACTGGCAGAGCTTTTCAGACACCTGGGATTTATCACCAACTACATCATGGCCTCTGTCAAGGATATCGATGTACTCAAATACAAACGATTTATCAAGACGCGGTATAAGCACAACGTAGTCAAACTCGAACAACGATTTGTCGGCCTCGCGGTGAACACTGAAATCGAAGAAGAAGCACTCGACAGCAATTCGGTACTGATCATCAAGAAGAATGAACCCAAACTGTCCCTCAATCTCAGCCCTTTTATCATCGATGAAAATGCCTTTGATGATAAAGCCAGCATTGCCAAGTTGTTCTTCTTTGACCGATATGACAAGGCCTCTGATACCTACGTCTACAAGCATGTCTATAAACCGCTTGACCCCCCGCTGCTGATCCAGAAGCAAAAACATTTTAAGATCCTCAGGGACCAGTTTGATGCTTTCTCCAATGCTGTATTCCAACAAACCATCCAAGCCCTATGAAGAGTCCATTTAAGTTTCTCGATGCCTTTACCTTAAAGGACAAGGATGCCTTCTTCGGGCGTGACCAGGAAATTGATACGCTCTATTCCCTGGTCTATAAGACACCTATGGTTCTGGTGTACGGCTTGTCCGGCACGGGGAAGACTTCGCTGATACAATGCGGACTGGCCAATAGGTTTGACGGACCGGATTGGTATCCTGTTTTCATCCGCAGGAATAACAATATCAATACCTCGACAAATGCCGTTTTGCGCAATGCACTTGGTAACCAAACAAAAGAAACCGTAGCAGAAAATATTTCCCTGCTGCTTCGTAAGACGCTACGTCCGGTTTATCTTCTTTTCGATCAGTTTGAAGAATTATTTATCCTCGGCAAGGAAGAAGAACAAAAAGTGTTCATGGAATCTATCCGTGAATTGCTGGACGCACAACTTCCCTGCAAGATCATGCTGATCATGCGGGAAGAATACATCGGGCAACTATACGCCTATGAAACACTGATCCCCGAACTCTTTGATCACCGCTTCAGGGTCGAACCCATGGGGCCCAACAAAGTCAAAAGCGTCATCAGCTCTTCGTTTGACAAATTCAACATTCATCTTGCGGAGCCCAAAGATGAATTGCTGGAGATGATGGTGCACAATATCAGTGATCCACGCACTGGTATCACACTCCCTTATCTTCAGGTTTATTTAGACATGTTGTACCGGGACAAATACCGTAAGCAATATGGACAGACTGAAACAGAAGGGTATCCAAAACTTGACATTACCAAAAGTGACATCTCAGGCATTGGTAAGATCGATAATGTACTCGAGCGGTTCCTGGAAGACCAGACAAGAGAACTCCGTGTCCAACTCGTACAGAAGTATAAAGTCGTAAAATCAAATGTGATCCAGCAGGTACTGGATGTATTTGTCAGCGAAGAAGGAACCAAGCGGCCAGTGACCTACACGTCATCAGGCAATGATATTGTATTGGCAGAAGATGCAGCCTCCACGCTCAAGGAGGTACCTGCTGAAATGCTCACCGATATATTGAACACACTCCACTCCGATAGAATACTTCGACGTAGTAATGATAATTTTGAATTAGCCCATGACAGCCTTGCACTGGTCATAGACGGCCGGAGATCCCAATCGCAAAAACAACTCCAGCATATCCGCAAGCGCCTGGTCAATGCCTTCGAAGAATACCAGAAAACCGGCGCATTCCTTAATCAAAAACAATTAGCCGCCTTTGATGAATTCAAGGCACAACTGGGTTTATCGCCGGAGATGGAAAAATTTCTGGACAAGTGCGAAGATGAAGTGATCCGCCAGGCCTCGGAGGACAGGGATCGTCTGCAACAGGAAAGCAGAATGGCACAACAGAAGAAACTGGCAAGAACTCGTGGGATCCTCCTTTCAATGGCAGTCGGACTCGCAGTACTTGCAGGATTTATGTGGTTCAAGGCCAACGCTGCGAAAGGTGTTATCCAGGAAAAAGCCGAATTACTGGACAAAGAGAGGAGTTCGTTGGATTCTTTGTACACACGGTCACTCATAGCGCAGGATTCGATCAATAACGTCACTGCGCAAGTCGGACAGCAAATTGTGAGACTTGAATCAATGACATCCGGAAAATTGAATACAGATGAATTGTCAAAAACAATTCTGACACTTAAGTCCCTTGTACGGAATGAGACTTCTGACCTGGCAAAGAAAGATGAATATATTTCCAGGGTCATGATGTTCACTACCGCTAAACTTGACAGTGACCTGTCAAAGAGCGTGAGCGATTCAATATTTGATCAGACCAAAATCTACCTGGTCATGAATTTGTCAGCCCCTGCAATTAAAAATGAATTGAAGGGTAAAGAATTCATCCAGGTAAAGTGGGTGTCCATAGATGGGAAAGTCCTTGGGGAACCCTTCTATTCTGAAATTGAGTTTGGTGACAAAACCAACGTCTGGATAAAAGCCGAGGCGATCATCAGGGAACCCGGTGATTACAGGGTAGAAGTGATTAACAGCCTTGGACTTGAAATCGGTCGTAAAACTTTTACAATAAAGGCGGGTGCAGCTGATGAGATCAGTATGACCGAAAACAGCGAATTCAGGACCATGGCTTCCGGCTCGATAGATGCTCCCGGCAAGATGAAGAACACATTTAAAGTCGGAGAAAAACTCTACTACTATGTCCGGATCAACAGTCCTAAATCCGAAAAAATATTTGTCCAACTCGTCGACGCCGACGGCAAGCAAGTATGGAAAGATCCGTTTACGACTGCTGTAAATACTGCGAAAGGATCACGTGTGATCAGTTGGCATGGCGCAAACCGCGCAGGCAAATACTACATAAAACTATTGAACAGTAAGGGCGTAGAGATGGCAGGGCATGATATTACAGTCGAGTGAGGAGAGGGCATAGTGCATAGGGCAGAGGGCAGAGGGACTGTCAGGGTACAGATTTTACTTGTATGAGTTTGAAAATTATGGGGATGTCCGAGACAGGTTTTACTGTGTACTCAGGTGTGCGAAACGCGTTTTTCTCCGTGTGCTCCGTGTACTCCGTGCGAAACCTTGCATTGCGTTTTTCTCCGTGTGCTCCGCGTACTCCGTGCGAAACCTTGAATTGCGTTTTTCTCCGTGTACTCAGCGTACTCCGTGCGAAACCTTACATTGCGTTTTTCTCCGTGTGCTCCGTGTACTCCGTGCGAAACTCTTCAATTTTGGCTCTCTGCTGCTCTATGCTCTCTGCCCTATGCCCTTTGCTATTAAAGCACCACCGGCATCGCAAACAAAATCGCACCAATCAAAAAAATGTACGTGAGCAGGTGAACCAACGGATGATCCACCTTTAAGAAAATAAATTGTTCGATCGTACGACCCAGCCAGAACAAGGACATACCGCCAAGGAAGAAATGGCCTAAGGTAGTCGTAGCCAACTCATTTGGGAAAAGAAAACAAATAGCTGCCACAAACAAAAACACGTACATCAGCCGCAGATTGAGGATCTGCATGATCGCCTTGTTAGCAGCCGATAACTTATCAAGTTCCGTGCGCCAGGCAAACAATTTCCAGAACCGGGAATGAAACAGTACAAACCCAAGACAATAAAAGCCGCAGAGGAGAATTACGGTATGATCTGTCACTTATTCGTTGAGTTGGAGGAGATGAACAAAAGTATATAACGAGTCGCAGGTAATATCGACTGTGGAGGGATCAATCGTATCCTTATATCGTGCTGACATGATCAGCACTGTCAAGGCTCCGATATTCCGGCCCCATTGCATATCCGCTGATTTATCACCAACCATAACAGCCTTTGAAAAATCAATGTCCGGATATTTTTCCTGAGCGCGAAAAGCCATACCCGGACTGGGTTTTCGGTCGGGATGAGCATTGTCGGTTGAAGTGCAATAAAATATATCGTCGATCCGGCCACCGGCCTTTTCAATATTTGATTTCATGTATGCATGAATATCTTGCAGATCCGCTTCCGACATCAGGCCCTTCCCCACTCCACGCTGATTGGTGATGACAATGATTCTTCCAAACAGGCCACTCAATCGAGCGATAGCCGCCAGCGTTCCTTCTTTAAAAATAAACTCCTCGCGGTTGAAGACATAACTATCATCCTTATTGACATTGATCACACCATCCCGGTCCAGAAAAAGGGTCCAGGTAGGATCGGGCTCATTGATTGCAAATGGAAAGTGCTTTAAGTCCACCTGGGCCTTATTAAAATCCTCAGGGATGCCTATGTCTATGAAGTACCGGTCCTGTATGACACCAAAAAAATCTTTTGCACTGGAATCTTTTTGCAGATAATCGGACTCGAAAGAAAAAACCGCTGGCCAATCCTGCGCAAGGAATTTTTGTTTGTTGAGCAGATACACACCTCCATTGATGTTGCCATGATCAAGGTATTTCTTCTCCTCAAAAGCCATTATCCTTCCATCCTCATTTGTTGCGACAGCACCGTAACGATCAAATCGAAGCATGGGCTTTAAAGCCAGGGTACATTCTGCTTGCTTATGCAGATGCACTGCTTCAAGTTCTTTCAACCCTACTTTAAAAAGGTATCACCATTCATCACGAGGACGTCATCGCTTTCCACGGCAGCGAGTGCCAGCTTGATAGCTCCTCCTGTCTTTAAAGGCGTGGGCTCAATGACGCATGTATAAACGAGTGCAGGAAATTGGTCGCGAAGAAAATCTTCTACGACATCATGCCTGTAGCCCAGTGAAAAAACAAATCTTTTTACGCCTTGTGATTCGAGATAGCGAATGATGTAATAGAGGAATGGATGTCCGGCTACCGGTGCCATGCATTTGGGAAGATCCGGCACCGCATCTCTCAACCGTGTTCCAAGCCCACCGGCCAATATGATTGCTTCGCTAATCAAAATACTGGTCCTCGACAAGTTCGCAGATGATATGCCCTGTCATGATATGACTTTCCTGTATTCTCGGCGTATCCGTAGATGGTACATTGATCAGGAAATCACTGTCAGCTTTCATCTTGCCTCCGCTCGCACCCGTAAAGGCCACCGTGATCATTCCTTTACGTTTTGCTTTTTGGAAAGCCTCAATGATATTGATCGAATTACCTGAAGTTGACAAACCAAGCAAAACATCTCCAGGTTGACCGATACCTTCTATCAACCTCGCGTATACATGCTCGTATCCATAGTCATTGGCCACAGCGGTGAGATAAGAAGTATTGCAATGCAGCGCTTCAGCAGGCAGAGCAACCCTGTCCTTATAAAACCGACCAGAAAATTCAGCCGCAAGATGTTGCGCATCTGCTGCACTCCCACCATTGCCACAAAAGTATATCCTGTTGCCTGCCCTGAAGGCCAGCACGATTTCGGTCACGACCGCTTCGATTGTTTTCAACAACGCAGCATCCTGCAGGATCCCCTGCTTCACACCAATCGAATTGGTGATGATTGATTTTATTTTTTCTTCCATACCGACATGTAGCCCCTACGGGCCCAGTTTTATGAGTTTCGATGATTTACGACATGTAGCCCCTACGGGGCAATGCTCTTCATTCTTTATGATCACAGCATTTTTCATGTTTTGTGCAGCCTCACAGTTTCCTTACAGACATATAGCCCCTACGGGGCATTGATTTACGATTATCAATGATCTTTGCACGTGGCACATTGCTATGCTCTATGCTCTATGCTCTATGCTCTATGCTCCTTGCTCCTTGCTCCTTGCTTTCACACAGTCCAGGTACTAAGGCCCAGTTTCACAAACTCATACTTCCTCTCCCTGCCGCCAAACTGCTCCAATGATTTCATCACCTTATATTTAGTCGTGCCGGGGCAATAGAAGATCATAAATCCTCCACCTCCTGCTCCTGATATTTTTCCACCAGTGGCACCGGCCTTCTTCGCTTCATCATAGATCTCTTCAATACGGGCATTGGAAATGCCCTCAGCCATTTTTCTCTTTTGCTGAAAGCCAAAATCAAGTATCTCACCAATATCATGCAACTTGCCCATGAGCAATGCTTCTTTCATCATCTGCGCCTGGATTTTCAATTGATGCATAGCTTCAATCGCCCCCTGGTCTTTGTTGATGACATTGCCAGCTTGCTTCTCTATGATTTTGGCAGACTCACGATTGGTCGCCGTGAAATACAATAAGAGGTTATGCTCCAGTTCAAACAGATATTCCCGCTTGATGCGCAATGGATTGACGATCACTTTATCATTTGGATAAAACTCCATGAAGTTGACACCACCAAAAGTAGCCGCATACTGATCCTGTCTGCCACCCGCCAGGTTGAGGTCTTTGCGCTCAATCTCATATGCATAGTGCGCCATGTCATACTCACCCAACGGTAACTTCAACATCTCCGCAAACGCTCCCACAATGGCCACGACTAATGTTGAAGAAGTACCTAAACCGGAGCCTGCAGTAGCATCAACATACGTAGTCAACCTCAGCCCGGGCACGGGGATGCCATAGTCACGCTGGATGCGGTTATACACACCTTTCAACAAATCAAGTTTACCATCGATCGGCAATTGATCAGCATGATCATAACTAAGCCACTCACCCTGGTCCCATGCATGAAATTCTAATTTCGGTTCATCAAGGACTTCGAGCGTGGCATATGCGTAGAGTGAAAGCGTTGCATTGAGGATGGCGCCATTGTAAAGGTCACAATAGGGGCTAACATCCGTACCACCACCGGCGAGGCCTATTCGTAATGGAGCTTTGCTGCGATAGATCATAGTGTTGTGTCTGGTCATCTGGCGGCTTTCTGTTTGCCCACGAGCTTATGTGCAATCCCTGGTGGGTGTTGTCGCTTAGGCTAAAGATTTTATCGTTTCAACTAATTTCGACCAGGAGAGTTTTTGTTTTTCAGAACGAAGATGAGGAATAAAAAATTCTTCACCTAATTCGTAAAACTCCAATATGGCACTGGCAATAGCCATGGGCTCCACAGCGGCTACTAACCCACACTTCCGATCCGGAACCATAGAGGGCAATCCCCCCACATTGGTGACCACCATCGGTTTTTCATAATGATAGGCCAATGGAGTGACCCCGCTTTGGGTCGCATTGCGATACGGCTGTATGACAACATCTGCCGCACAGAAATAATTGACTACCTCACTATCCGGAATAAACTGTGTCCGCATGATCAGCTGTGATCGTATACCGAGTCGATCGATTTGCTCCTGGTATACTTTTTCATCTTCATAAAACTCTCCTGCCACCAGCAATTTTATACCGGCTTCCTTGATCCTCACATCAGCCATTGCTTCCAACAAGATATCAAGCCCTTTATACTTCCTGATAAATCCAAAGAAAAGAATCACCTTATCTTTTTTATCGATGCCTAGTTTTTCCCTGGCTACATCCTTTGCAATGGCGGCACCAAAATTGTCATAAAGCGGATGGGCTACTAATTGCGCAGGTTTTGATTTTTCAATTGACCTGAGATCCGACATCACTTTTTCAGACATCGTGATAAAGGCATCGCAGCTACCAAGAAAGTACTTTGTAAACGGCTTGTCCCCCGGTCTCTTTTCATGCGGGATGATATTGTCCGCCAGGCCTATGATCCGGGTATGTTTGTTTTTCCTCACCAACCGTAGTATCGTCCCCAGCGCCGGGCCCATAAAGGGAATCCAGAATCTCACCAGGATGATATCTGGCCGGTCCTTGGCAATCCGGCGGCCTACCTTTATCCAATTGAGTGGATTGACCGAATTGATAATGGTGTAAATCGTGAGGTTTGCAGGTGCTGGTTCGTCAGTAAACTGGGACGTGCCCGGAAACAGAAATGACGGATACTGAAGTGAATAGGAGTATATAACGCAGTCATCCCCGAGGGCTATAAATTCCTTAGCCAGCCGGTGATTAAAGGTCGTCAGGCCTCCCCTGAGCGGGTGCGCAGGGCCGATAATGGCTATTTTTTGCCTCCTGTCCATAAAATACTACAAATCAAAGCGCAAGATAAGTGCCCTTTTGTGACTTCCCGCTTTGCAGGTTGTCCGTATTCTGATACATTTAGCTCTTCAAACACGAGATCTATGAAAATCCTCTCCTTCGCCCTCCTTTTCCTGCTATCACTACAAGTTTCAGGACAACAATTGTACAAAGTAGCCCCCACAGCAGATGAAGTACTGCCGGCCTGGGCTGTCAAGATGTATGGCGACCATCCTAACGTATGGCAAGTCGATGATGAATACCGCATCTGGCGCCAGACCCATCCCGATGCTAAGACGACCTATACCCAATACTACAAAAAGTGGCGTCGCGCAGTGGAGCCTTTTATCAATACACAGGGTTTTGAAGAAAGACCTACACCGGCATCCATTGAGGAATTCAATTCAAGAATTGAAAAATTAAAAATAAGTGGAGCAAGTCGTGGCAGTACATGGTCAAACATAGGCCCTGTTGAAACATTCAATACGAACACCGGACCCTCTCCACTTGCCAAATCAGAACAAGCCAATATCTACTGCATCGACCAATCCCTCTCTCATCCAGATATCGTGTATTGCGGAACTGAAGGTGGCGAGATATTTAAGAGCAACGATAAAGGTTTGAACTGGACATGTGTCTCGAGAACATATGAAATAGGCGCTCCCGGTGCACTTGAAGTCCACCCAACAAATCCAGATATCGTATTTGCAGGTGAAAACAATAATATCAGAAGAAGTACAGATGGTGGCGCAACCTGGGAACTCGTCCTCACTGATCAGGAAATGTGGACCAATGATATCCTCATCAATCCAGCAAATGATCTGATCGTATTGGCTGCAACACAACATGGTTTATACAGAAGCGAAGACGGAGGAACAACATGGATCAGATTACTAAACGAACCATGCTATGACCTTGAATGGAAACCAAATGATCCATCTGTCGCATTTCTTGTTCGCAATGACCCTGCTGCAGGCATCTGTCGCTTTTATAAATCAACTGATGCCGGTCTCAATTGGGAACTCAAAGACAATGGTTGGTTTTTCTCTGACTCGGAAGGACGCAATGATGGCGGTGCTCGCCTGGCAGTTACTAAAGCGGATCCAAACAGAATTTATGCAGTGCTCATTGGAGAAGCAAAGACAGATGACTCAGGATTCATTGGCATCTGGAGATCAGATGATGCGGGTGAATCATGGACACTTCCTAATCCACCAGCAGGCGGACCATGGGACGAAGTCACGCATCCCAACATGGCCACGATCGGTCGCACTGGCGGTTACCATCAAGGGTTTTACAATTTAGGTTTTGATGCATCGGATGTAGATCCTGACTTTGTCATGGCAGGTTTCCTCAATCTGTGGGTGTCGATCGATGGCGCGCAGACTTTCTCATGCGATGGAGGGTATTGTGGAAATAATTTTAATTATGTGCATCCCGACTGCCAAGAAATAGAAATCAACGGCACCGATATCTGGATGACCAGTGATGGTGGTATCGAATATTCCAATGATCATTTTGTTACACACTATGCAGTCAACCGAGGCATAACCAGCTCAGATTACTGGGGCTTCGGCACCGGCTGGAATGAAGACATCCTTGTCGGCGGTCGCTATCACAATGGCAACTCCGCCTGGCACGAAAACTGGATGCCCGGCGAACAACTGGGCCTGGGCGGCGGTGAGGCTCCTACTGGTTATGTTAACCCTGGTGAAGGGCGACTCACTTATTACTCTGATCTCGGAGGTGTGCAGTTACCTGAATCTCAAAATGGATATGCCCGCTATTTTCCTTTTTCAAAATTTCCGGTTGAAAGTTATTACGATGCCGAGAGTGGTGAAATGGAATGGGATCCACGCTCGTGGAATACGTTCTATCTGACCAATCAAAATAAAATCTGGAAAACAACCGATGGAGGTTCTTCCTTCTTTGTCCTACACGAATTTGATACGATCGTCAATGCAAATGCGATGAGCTTCGAAATCAGTCGAAGCAATCCGGATGTGATGTATTTATTTCAACGCGATGATTACTCCTGGGATCCGGGTCGCTTATGGAAAACAATTGATGGTGGAGAAAACTGGACTGAACTTTCATTTCCTCCAGGCTATGCACGCAGAGGTTTATTGGCTTGCAGTGCAGAAGATGAAAACCGCATCTGGTTCGCATTTCCGGATAGCGGTGATGGTGAAAAAATATACACTTCCTATGACGGTGGAGAAAACTGGGTGAACCTGACGACTGCAGCATTGAATGGTGAACACATCACATACATTCTTCACCAAGGTGGTACAGATGGTGGGCTCTATCTGGGCACCTATAGATCTATCTGGTTTAAGGACGACAATATGGCAGAATGGATGCCTTACAATGATGGTTTGCCTAAATCAATTGCCACCTGTATCCTTCGTCCATTCTATCGCGATAACAAACTGCGTATCGGTGCATATGGCAAAGGCATCTGGGAAGCTCCATTCGCTGTAACATCACGTCCTGTTGCGCAGCCGATGGTGCACAAAAGAGAAACAGCATGTCCTGGTGACACCATTCGCTTTGATGACTACTCGATGCTGGATCATACAGATGCTACATGGAGCTGGCAGTTTCCCGGTGGCACTCCATCCACTTCAAACCTGCGAAATCCAAGAGTCGTGTACAATGCATCTGGCAAATATGATGTCACACTGACTGTTCAGAACCCAAATGGTACATCCACGAAGACAGTCGAGGATATGATTGAAGTACTCATGCCGGTGATCAATGAAGTACCGCCACTAATTGATTTCACTACAACAGATCATTTCACGATCGTCAATCCTGACAATGACATCACGTGGGAACCTGTCAGCCTCGACAGATGTAACCCGGATGGTGATGTAGCCTATTATGTCAATAACTACGACTACAGCGGCTATGGCATCGATGATATCTTACTTCCTGTCAACCTTGATCTAACACAAGTCGTGGATCCGGAGTTGCACTTCAACGTAGCTTATGCTCCTTATTATGATGGCAATGCATTCATAGATTCGCTCAAGGTACTTCTCAGCAATAACTGCGGTACATCCAATATCACCTTATTCAAAAGTGGTGGTGAAGAATTGAGTACCACATCAAGTGGTGAAGGACCAAACAACCTTTACGAATCCGAAAGATTTTCACCACAAAACTGTGAGGAGTGGAGACCTGTGACCCTTGACCTCAGCGCATATGTGGGCCAGTACGTCACCATCCGCTTTGTCAACCAATCCGGGTATGGTAACAACATGTATCTCGATAATATCTGGTTGGAAACTACATTGGTCTCCACAGAAGGTGCGGACCAAAAGATGGCCATCAGTCTTCAACCTAATCCGACATCGGGCCAGACTATCATCACCGGACAAAACGATTCAGGCTGGAAGAGGCTGAAGGGCTAAAGAGGCTTAAAGGCAGAAGGACAAACATCGAAAGGCCCGCAGGGCCATGCACCAATCTGTTATTTGAAGGCTCAAGCCTTCAAATCAATATTCGTATCTGATTCCATCTGAACGGTCATGAAGAGGCAGGTTGTGCCTGCCAAGCAGCAATCTGACGTGTTCGAGCTGCAACGAATCTCTTAACTCGCTATTTGAAGTTTCCAAACTTCAAATCAATACCACAATCATAGTCAGCGAGAATAATCATCGAAAGGTAGGTTGTGCATGCCTTAAAATAATTTCGCACGGAGAGCACGGAGTACACGGAGAAATAAAAACTGCGCCTCTGCGTCTCTGCGCGCAACTATTAGTTTCTTAATAAGAATCATCGAACGGCCTGTACGGGCCTTGTAACAAACGCCAGAAAATACCCCACCACCCCAATCGCCATAATTGCTGTCACCATAAACGCCACGCCTGATCCAAACGCATACCACATCAACCCGGTCAAAGAACTCGCGAGCAATGCACATATACTTTGAAATCCTGAATAGAGTCCGATAGCAGTAGCCGTATCCTTCTTCTCTGCAATATTTGAGATCCATGCTTTTGCAATACCTTCTGTCGCTGCAGCATAGATCCCATAGCTGGCGAAAAGAACAATGTATACCCAGGACTCGGCTTGCATAGACATACCGAAGTATACGAGTGCAAACATCACAAGGCCGATGATGTACATCGTCTTTAATCCAATCCGATCTGCCAGCACACCAAGTGGCAAAGCAAAAAGCGCATAGACGAGATTGTAAAGAATATACGTCCCGATCACCCAAGTATCATTCAATCCGGATTCCTTGAGCTTGAGGATCAGAAACAGATCCGAGCTATTAAATAATGCAAATGCAAGAAAACCAATGATCACCTTTCGATACAGCGCAGGACTTTCTTTCCAGTATCCGAGAAAAGAAAAAAACGTTGCACCACCCTTAACCAGCTTAGGTTCTCTAGGCTTGTCTTTAATGAAAAAAGTAAACAAGACCGCAATGACACCCGGAATAAACGCCAGGAAAAACAACGTCTTATAATTTTCCGGATAGTAGTACAAATAGATCAACGCAATGATCGGTCCCAGCGCCGCACCAAGCGTATCCATCGCGCGGTGAAAGCCAAAGACTCTTCCTTTTGTTTCCTTCGATGTTTCATCTGACAACATTGCATCACGTGCACTAGTGCGTACTCCTTTACCAAGACGATCCATGGTGCGCGTAATAAATACCCACACTGGATGCGCGATCAACACCATCAGTGTTTTGCCAACTGTACTCAACGCATAACCCCACTGCACAAACGGCACCCGCTTGCCCGTGATGTCTGACAATTTTCCAAAATAGCCTTTACTGAGTCCTATAGTCGCTTCCGCAAATCCTTCCAACACACCAATCAGCGCAATCGAAAAACCAATACTACTGAGATACAAGGGCAGCACGGGATACAACATCTCGCTGCTCACATCCTGGAATAAGCTGACGACAGAAAGGATCCAAACCGTGCGCGTGATATGCTTCAAGGGATATACGGTGTTTCATACAACGTCATGTCCTTTGGCTCGATGAGATCCCAGAGGTTACCATACAAATCCTTGAACACACCAACTGTTCCATAAGGCTCCTCGACCGGCCCGCGGATAAATTCAACTCCATGCGCCCTCATATGATCATAGTCCCTGTGGAAATCATCTGTATGGAGAAAAAGAAATACCCGGCCACCTGTCTGATTACCTACTCTCGAGAGTTGTTCGTCATTAGCTGCTTTAGCCAGTAATAGTGTGCAACCGCTTTCATCAGATGGTGCCACCACAACCCAGCGCTTAGTCTCACTCATGACCGTGTCTTCCACTAGTCTGAACCGAAGGATATCAACATAGTAGCGAATGGCTTCGTCGTAGTCGCGGACGACAAGGGCGATGTGGGCTATTGATCTATTCATGTAAGAGAGTGAGAGAGTGAGAGAGTGAGAAGGTTAGCGGTTTAGTGGCTTAGGAGTTTCAATTCAAAGGTTTCGCACGGAGGAAACGGAGTACACGGAGGGAAGGCCTCTTTAGCCTCTTTAGCCTCTTTAGCCCTTAAGCCTCTTTCACCTCTTCAGCCTCTTTAGCCATTCAGCCTTTCACGCTAAGCCATTGTATAAGGAGTCTCACCCCATACCCCGTCGCACAATACCCTTTCCCAAACCCATTTGGTTGAAAACCCATACCGGCTATGTCGAGGTGCGCCCAGGAAGCATGCTCGGAAGTAAAGTACTCGAGAAACTTAGCAGCTGTAATCGAGCCAGCGTATGGTTTTTCACTGAGGTTCTTGATGTCGGCAATATCCGATTGCATGTCATCGTGATATTCGTCAAACATAGGCATGCGCCAGACACGCTCGCCAGAACTATTTCCTGCCGCTTCGAGCTCAGCAACGAGCTGATCATTTTTGCTAAATAATCCTGCTGCTTGCGGTCCAAGGGCTGCCACGATGCTGCCTGTCAATGTAGCCAGGTCAATCATGACATCAGGCTTATATTCTTTCACCGCATATGCAATGGCATCGGCGAGTACCAATCTACCTTCTGCATCGGTATCAAGTACTTCAATGGTCTTGCCGGCATAAGATGAAATCACATCTCCCGGTTTGATGGACAGGCCATCTATACTATTGTCTGTGGTAGGCGTGATGGCCATCACATCTACTTTCAATTTTAATCGTGCACATGCTTCGACAGCACCGAGAGCAGCTGCAGCACCGGCCATGTCACTCTTCATGTAATGCATGTTTTTCGAATCCTTGATGGAGATACCTCCTGTATCAAAGATGACCCCCTTACCGATGAAGATGATTTTTTTTGTAGCCTCAGGATGTTTGTAATGCGTGACCACACACACTGCTGGTTGTTCACTACCGCGGTTGACAGCAAGTAATGCATGCATGCCCATCGTCGTGAGATCTTGTTTGTCAAGCACCGTTGCGGAATAACCATATTGCGCTGCACTCCTTGATGCCCAGGCACCGAGGTAGGCAGGTGATTTATGACTGGCAGGTGTATTGACGAGGTTCATGACTTCTTGCTGGACAAGACCGATCGTGATACCATTTCTAGCAACGTCTTCTGTGACTCCTGCCGGAAGTAATGTGTAAATATCTTCTGAACCTGATTTATGATTGTTGTCTGACTGCTTGTACAAACCAAGATCATACTGGCCTGCTGTCCATCCGGCAAATGCGGATTGAATCAGTTCGTTTGCATTGAGATGTGGAAGCCACAGTCCTGGTTTTCCAGCGCAGTCATGCCTGACCTTGATGGCCATTTTCTTGACCAGCGAATACGTATTGGCTTCGGTGAGTTTTTCTGCGTCACACCAGTAGACTACCTTGACCCGATGACCATTGAGGTGGCCAAAAAAGTATGCCGGGTGAGCTTTCATCGCCAGGAAATCCTGGAGCGGGGGAAGCGCATCCGCGTGGATGATACGCGTGAGTAGATCCTGATATACGAATTCAGCCCTGTCCTTAGAGGCAGGCACACAGAGTACGTCGACTTTTTCCAGCAGTTCCTCCGTGGAGGAGAGCGCATATAATTTCATCCTTTATCGTCTTGATCCGAAAAGAAAAGCCATTTGACAGCAGCTGGAAAAATGTCTCCCCAGTATTTCTCCTGGTGCTGGCCATTGGGGTCGATCACGAGGTTAAATGTAGTGAGTTTACTTGAAAAAAACCCATGCGTTACAGCATCTTTAAATTGATTGATGTGCTGGCTCATAAAGCGGGTTTCTTTCTCCCCGGCGTAAATAAACATGCGCATCGGCAGGGTGTAATTGTACTTGAAGGCATCGAAATAAATCTCATCCGAATACCAGAAGGACGGACTGAAAATCATCAGTTTCGAAAAGTAGGTTGGATGGACGATGCCGATATACGCGCTGATCAAACCTCCCATGCTGCTCCCCCCTATCCCGGTATAGATCCGGTGTGCCTTGGTCCGGTAATGCGAGTCGACGTAAGGCTTAAGTGTTTCGATGATAAAATTGGCATAATCCTTCCCCTGGCCGTCCCCAAATTTGCGGTGGAAATAGGGGCTATACTCCTGGATCCGCTCTTTTCCGCCATGGTCTATCCCGATGACGATCAGTTCTCCAATGCCCGAAGCAGACATCTCCATGAGGTGCCGGTCGATCGACCAGCTCCCAAATGGTGCTCCGTCGGCAAACAGGTTTTGGGCATCCTGGAGGTATAAAACAGGGTAATTCTTGTCCGAATCGTAGTAATCATGAGGCAAAAGCGCCCAAATTCGCCTGTTTTTGCCCAATTGAGGAATCTCAAACCCATGGTCTATGAGCTCAATAATCGGGTAATGTGGCAGCGCCTGTGTCAGTTGTGAAAATGGCCGCATCAGAGTTTTTTCATCCTTTTAGGCAAAATCGGGGTGCAATTTAGTAAAATCAGTCTGCAGTAGGCAGTTTTCAGTCGGCAGTCTTCAGTCCACAGTCGGCAGTATTCAGTCCACAGTCGGCAGTCGGCAGTATTCAGTTGGCAGTATTCAGTATGCAGTGATCAGTGATTAGTATGAGAAGGGAGAATGCTCTGGAAGCTGGAAGCTGGTAGCTTATTACATTTCCTGCAAATCCATGAGCAAAAAAACTGGCTCCCAAGCCAGGAAAATTGAATTGCCACGGCTTTCAAGCCGTGGACGCTCATGGCGAAGAGAATACTCTGGAAGCTGGAAGCTGGTAGCTAAAAACTGACAACTGAAAGCTGATAGCTGACGGCTGACAGCTTCTTTATATCGGAAAACTTTTTACTTTTAACCATGGACAGAACCTACGTATTCCTCTGCATCTCCTGTGAATTTAAAGGAGGCGCCTTCATGCGCCAGCTCAAACGCCTCGGTCATACCGTTTTCCTGGTGACATCGGAAAAGAACAAAAACGAAGCATGGCCCTTTGACGACCTCGAAGAAATATTCTTTATGCCCGAAAAAGACGGCCGTAAATGGGATATTAATCTGTTGATTTCAGGCACTGCTCATCTTTTCCGCTCGCATAAAATCGATCGCGTGATTGCCCTCGATGATTATGACGTATGGAAAGGCGCCAGGTTGCGTGAAGAGTTTCAGATTCCGGGCATGGGCGAAACCACAGCAAGACATTTCTTTGACAAACTATCGATGCGGATTGAAGCCCGCGATGCAGGCATTCCGATTCCCGGCTTCACTTCTTTGTTCAATGACGATACCATCCGTCAATTTCTAAAATCAAGCAAAGGTCCATGGCTCGCCAAACCCCGCAGGGATGCAGGCTCGCTCAACATCCGTAAAATAGCGGATGCCGAT
Source organism: Candidatus Opimibacter skivensis (assembly GCA_016721905.1). GTDB lineage: Bacteria > Bacteroidota > Bacteroidia > Chitinophagales > Saprospiraceae > Opimibacter > Opimibacter skivensis. The sequence goes on from JADKHH010000033.1 coordinate 81,268, forward strand.
GCGTTCTGGAAATGGTCTGAAGAAACCGGCGATCACCGGCACGAATATTTACTCGAAGAATTCAGGCCCGGAACAATATGCCATGTGGACAGTCTTAATTATAATGATGAAACTCTGTTTACAAGAGCATCTCAATATCTGGATGCACCTTTCGAGGTAGCCCATGGTGGAGGCATCTTCCAATCCAAGTCAATGAGCAACAAAGATGCTCTTGCTAAAAAACTGATCAACCTCAATTCGAAAGTCCTTGCTGCCTTCGGTCTTCGACACGGAGCGAGCCACACCGAATATATCGTACGTGATGGAGGCAAAGAAATCCTCTTTCTCGAAACCTCTGCCCGATGTGGAGGAGCACACCTCACCGACATGGTCGAATCCGCGAGCGGTGTCAGCCTCTGGACTGAGTGGGCCAACATCGAACATGCTGTCCTCACCGGCAAGAAATATCACCTACCCTTAGTGGATGATTTGCAGGCGGGCATCATCGTCACCCTGAGCAAATATGAAAAGCCAGATTACGACAAGTTTACCGACCCGGAAATCTGGTGGAAACTCCACAAGAAATATCACATTGGCTTTATCTTCCAGCACAAGACCGAAAAGAAGATTGATGAATTACTGGGCCAGTATGCCAAGGTGATTAAAGAGGAATACGCCACGGTGGTGCCGCTAAAAGAATAAATGAATAAAAAAGAAAAGAAAAAAAGTAGAGACGCGATTAATCGCGTCTCTACTTTTTTTCTTTTCTTTTTTATTCATAAAAGCCCACACTCCCTCCTACCCACGTCTTATCCTTATTAAATTTCACGCCGATCATCTCCCCTTTGCTGAGACGCGCCAGGTTATTGACAATGATAGGCTTAGGAGCACCATCCGGCCAGATCAACATGATGCGAACTTCGACCTTAACGGCATCATTGTCGTAGGTCTTAATGACCGGCACATATTTAACTTTCTCCTGCAGGATGTATTGCGACGGATCCTTGACTGCAGCAATATCCTCAGGCTTGACATGAAACACAACACCTGATCCCGAAAAGGAATAGAGTGGTTTCAATACATAGTTTTCAAGATCTTCTGGTATGTGCGTAACCTGGTCAAGGAATAAAGTCTGTGGCATGTATTCCGTGCGGATATACGGCATCGTGTATTTTGATATCCTGAAAAACCAATTCGGATGCCCCACCCACTTGAGATCAAGATCATCGGTGAAAGCAAACTTAAGGTCGAGGTCTTTGCGTCCCAGCAATTCATCAAAGATCACGCGGTTATAGATCCGCTTGACCTGGATTTCCTTGCCATCATCCGCTTTGTAAAATAATTTATTGCCTCGTTTGTAGAGATCTGTGGCACACGCGACTTTGATACCGAGCACTTTTCGGGTAGCATGAAAGTCAATCTGTGTATTCTGTTTCCATGGTTCGATATCGATCAGTACCACTTCAGCAGGATCTTCATCACCCACGATGATATCCTTCAGCAGTTGCACATACGTCTCCGGTGTATATCCATTGAACAAATGGTTGACATTGGATGGAATATCGAAATGCTTGCGATACAAGCCCGCCACAAAGTGCTGATAAAAATATAAGGAGGGGAATCCCTGCACTTCGATGAGCTTGGGTGTTATTTCTCCATTCGCTCCTTCACAGAGTCCGAAGTCCATCTGCAGGAACGTAGTATGTGCATCTTCGTTGGGCACCCTGTTATAATCCGCCAGAGATGGCTCCGTCATTGATTTAAAATCAGGACGAAGTATGACCTCCGCAATCTGATGGCAAGCCTCAAAGATTTTATCTTTCAGCGCAGCGGGTATAAACACCGGCGTCTCCGCGATCCTGAATCCGGGGGTATGATCAAACTGATCATGCAGGTCCTTTAAAAAGACCTGGTAACGTTCTTCGGTAAATTGTGCGTTGTAGCGTTGGCGTATTTCCGGTATCATAAGAATAATTATACCGCTATATTAGTCTTTTACCCTTAAATCCGCTCTCTTTTGCCCCTAAATCCCCTAAAGGGGACCTTTTGTATTTTACTTACATCCGCGCAAGCCATCGCAGCGTGTGTGAAAGAAACTGTTAAGTGCTCTGGAAAAGGCATCTCGCCATCTTTTATCGCGCAGAGACGCAGAGGCGCAGTAGAAAACATTCTCTTACCTCTCATTCTCTTACCTCTTACTCTCTTACCTCTTACTCTCTTACACCTCTCACTCTCTCACACAAAAACCGGTTCGCCTTCCTTACTGTACGCCAGGATACGATCCATCGCATCCTTAAGGAAGCCCGGCAGGATAATATCCCTTGTATGCGCGAGCCTGTCCGGATGCAACGCATTGTGCATCATCTCTTCGTAGGTATTGAGTCCAAACTGGGAAAGGATCATTTCCTTCTTCTCCGGACGACGCAGGTAGTGTACCATACCATCCGGGTGGGCTTCGGGATGAAACTGGGTGCCGAACCATTCTTTTGAGAAACGAACAGCCATCAAGGCACGGTTTTCATCAATATCAAGATCAGGATTTTCAAGGGCAGTGACAGTAGCATCGAGCTCCTTGAGACGGTCAGCATTTGGATAGATCACCTCGTATCGCCTGAAATCAGCTCCGTAAAACGGACTATTGAGGTGCATCAGCAACGGATCAGACTGGCCTTCATCTGTCTTGTCCACAGGCAGGATACCAAAAGACTCTTTCCTGCGCAGGGAAATTGTACCAATCCCCATGTGATGACAGATCATCTGGAAGGAATGGCATACGAAGAAGACAAACTTCTTTTCCGCATGGTGCTTGTTGTGCTCCCACAACTGGTCCATCAGGTCAAAGTATTCCTTGTCCCAGACACCGTCACCATCCAGGGGATCACCCGGACCGCCAGAGGAAATATAAATGTCAAAATCCAATCCGGGGATCTCCCGCTTGTACCTGACATCAAATACTTCGTAATCTATGACAGCAAAACGATCAGCAATCCGCTGGATACTGGCAATACCCATGTTCTCGACATTATTATTCATGTCGAGGATGGCCATGCGCACGGGATGATGGAACTTCATAATAGCGTTTCTAAACAAACCAGATACCAAAAAGATTCAGCATCAGGCTTTTGGCATTTTACCTTCCACGGAAGCCTTGATGAAGTTACCCCAGTTGATGTGTGATTTGTTGGCCTTGTGAGCCAGTGCTTTTTCGATGGCCATCTCCGCTGCATTCTCGACTACCCACTCAAAGTTCTCCTCACCGACGCTATTGAGGTCAGCATCTGGAGCAGGATTGCAATAATCAATAGCATATGGAATACCACCTCTTACAGCAAACTCAACAGTATTGAATTCATATCCGAGAGCATGATTGATCCGCAATACAAGTTTGTGGATCTCTTTCATCAGCTTCGGATCATCAATCGCCGGCTTGTCGATATAGCGCAGGTGATGTGGGTTGCGTGGCTCGTATGGCATGACGCGTACACGGTCGCCACCGAGGTAATAGCAACGGAAGTAAGCATCAAAATCGATGTTTTCCTGAAGCATCATGACCAGTTGACCAGTCTCATTGAACTTAGCGAAAAGGTCTTCGAAGCTGGTTACTTTATATACACTCTTCCAGCCACCGCCGGAGTGAGGTTTCATATACAATGGAAATCCTCCCAGATATTCCACCATGCCTTCCCAATCAAGTGGGAATTTCATGTTGCGGAAAGATTGCTCGGAGGTATCATCCGGCCGCTGGTTAGACGGAAGGAGTACTGTCTTTGGAACCGGTACCTTGATGTGCTCAGAGAGGCAGTTATTGAAAAACTTCTCATCCGCGCTCCACCAGAAAGGATTGTTGATCACAGCGGTGCCTGTCAACGCTGCATTTTTCAGGTATGCCCTGTAAAATGGAACATCCTGGCTTATGCGGTCGATGATCACGGCATAGCCGGATGGCTTGCCCTGGATCAGTTCTTCAACTTTAACAAATTCAGCTTCCACACCTTTGATACCCTTACTGTTGACACGCTCAACAAATGCAGGTGGAAATGAATTTTCCTTTCCAAATAAGATTCCGATCTTTTTCATAATGATGGTTAAGGTAAAACGAAATGCGAAAATAATCACTACAGACAATATAAAAGGCAGCCTGGGCAATCCCGGGTCTGCCTTTTATCTGGTTTTGGCCTTTTAACTAGCCCTTAGCTCCGATTTAGAGCGCAACGATGCTGTTCTCCTCAGCAGCTACTCCACTGTGGACATACTTGTCCGCTTCTGTATCATTGATCCAGCGGGTACCGTCCACGAGGTAACGAAATTGATATTCATGACCAACTTCGAGTTCGATCGTCTTGGCAAAAGAACCGTCTTTCCCTTTCTTCATAGAGGTTTCAGATGGATCCCAGTTGTTGAAATCTCCGAGGACAGCTACTTCTTTAGCACCATCCACCAGGGTTGGATCAACTGTAAAAGTCACCTTGCACACTGGTTTGGATTTCGAAAATTGCTTCTTTAAGCTCATAATATTGTGATTTTTCGTCAGGCATTTTGCCTTTCAGGCCGCAAAGGTACTATTTCCGCCAAAAAAAAGAAAGGGAGGGTGTAAATCTATTGTTAATGTGCTGAAAATAAGGCTAAGGCGGAGGCGAAAGCTAAGTGAAGAGTGAAGAGTGAAAAGGTTAAGGAAATGGTACTTGCAAGGCGAAAGAGGCTGAAGGGGCTAAAGAGGCTAAAAAGCATGCACCACCATTTCTAAAAAGATCGATGATTACAAATCATCGATCCAAGTGCCGTAGGCACGACCGATTTTGTAAAGTGGGGTTTTAACCCCACTAAAAAAGGCGAAGGCTAAGTGATAGATAAACTGCGTCTCTTCGCGAGAAGTGCCGATTTCTCATTAACCCCGGGGTTGCGCAGCACACAGGGGACAGAAATTGCTGCAGCAATTTCACAGGGGCTAAATGTGGAATAGAGTGTTAAGTAGTATTCTACCCGTGCCCCAGCAACGTTTTCTTCTGATCCTCAAAATCATCCCGGCTGATCACGCCACGCTCGAGGAGCTCGCCAAGATCAGCGATCCGGTCTAAAACCGTGGTGTCGTAATAGCTTTTTGATTCGAGCAGGTCAGCCGGCTTGGCAGTATCCAGATACGCCACCTGCCTGTACCCGTTTTTGACAAAGGCATCAAAATCCGGTTGAGCACGCAGCCATTTAAGTGCTTCGTTGTGATAGATCTCTTCAAACTCCTGGAATCCAAAATCTACAGCACTGGCGAGATGGAAATACGCTTGCCTGGCATCCTTCGCCATGGACAGGCAACAAGAGAGCATAAAATGCGTGTGCGGGTCATTATAATCATACTGCAACGCATCCTCAAAATATTTCCTGGCCTGATCATAGTTGCCGGACTTGTAGGCAATGAAGGCATCCTTGATGATGATGCTACCACGTGATTTGCGTGTCTGGGCTGGATCAGCTGAACGTTTCTTTTCTACTGCTTTCTTTACCTTAACCACCTTGGCAGAGGAAGACAGACCGCCATTATATTTTGCATCGAATTCACTCTGCGGCATGACCGTAAACAAGATGCCTTCAACAACAGAAAGCATGGCTAGCGCAACTAACAACCAAGGGAATCTCTCTTCGATGAGCACCATCAAGGAAATGAAAAAAGCTGCGAAATTGACAATCCCCCAGAATCTCTTACCCAGGTAAAACCGATGCACTCCCCACAGGCCAAAAGCCAAAGCGAGGATTGATGCTACGCTTTTCGATTTACCATCCTGATCGTCAACCTGCAAAAATGAATTAGCCTTAATCGCCTGTGGCCTTAATTGCTGGCTCGGCGGAACCCTTGGATTACGCACCACCGGCAGCGCCATCCCCTTGCTGGAAATGGCATACAACGGTGTATCTCCTGCAATATTCTTTAACTGAAAATTACCTACATGGATGGCCTGCAGCCAGGCATGATTACGGATGTCTTCAAAGACACGCTCGGAAATAAACACACCACCTGGCTCACAGATGGGCTCGATTCGTGCCGCCACATTGAGGCCGTCACCGAACGCATCGACGCCATCATAACTGATGTCTCCCACGTGGATGCCAATCCGCACAGGAACTTCCGGTTCTTTCTTATACTCAATCTGCATCTCGACAGCACACTCCACCGCATTGACACTGCTATGGAAGATGCTCAGTGTGCCATCCCCAAAAAACTGGAGCACTTCCCCGCCATACTTCTTATGCAGATCAATGAGCAACTCCCTGTGACGTGATCGAAGCAATAGAGCCTGATCCTCATTGATGTGCATCAGATGAGTATACCCTACGATATCTGTAAAAACGATTGCTGCCAGTTGGCGCTTGAACTTCGGCTCCATGTTGGACGGCAAAGATAGTAAAAGGCTGAGGCTGAGGCTAAGGCTAAGGAATTTTAAAAAGGCGAAGGCTGAGGCTAAGGCTAAGGAATTTTCAAGGCATTTTAAAAAGTAGAGACGCGATTAATCGCGTCTCTACTTTTTAAAATGCCTTAGCCTTCGCTTTCGCTTTCGCCTTAGCCTTAGCCTCCGCCTTAGCCTTAGCCTTCTACCAGCTGATACCCCACCCCCTTCAGCGTGATCAACTGGATATCGGGATCCATCTTCAGGTATTTCCTCAGCCTGGTGATATAGACATCCAGGTTACGTGAATTGAAGAAATGATCATCTCCCCATAGCTGGAGGAGGATCTCCTTTCGCTCCACGGGTCTGCCGACCATGGCGATTAGCATTTTTAATAACTCGTTCTCCCGATGGGAGAGACTTACAGATTGATCTCCGGTCTGGATGACCATGCGCACTGGATCGAAAGACAAGTCACCTATCTTATATTGCCCGGGAGACGTGCGTCCGGCCATCGATAGCAGGTTGTTGATACGCGCCATCAATTCTTCCAGACTGAAAGGCTTTTTGAGGTAATCATTTCCCCCTGATTTAAATCCTTCCACCACATCTTTTGATTCACTCCTCGCCGTCAGAAAAATGATAGGAACCGCTTTATCAACAGCGCGGATTACTTTTCCGATTTCATATCCACTGAGGCCGGGCAACATAATATCGAGGATACACAAATCAGGCTTTACTTCACGAAAAATGGCTTCCGCTTCATTTCCGTTAGCTACCCAATGCACTTCAAATCCATTCCGCTCCAGATGATCCCTGACCAGCATCGCTAATACTTCCTCGTCCTCTACATACAATACACGGGTCTTCGACATGTTCTGTCTTGTTCTAATTTAAGTGGGTGTTTGAAGTCAACCCTTCGCTTACACGCGAGGTCACGTTCACTGAATCTTTCCAGGCAGGGATCGTCATGGTAAAAGTGGCTCCCTTGCCACGCTCACTCACCAGGTCAATTTTGCCATGATGCTGCCTGACTACATCAGCAACATAACTCAGTCCCAGGCCATGGCCCTTGACATCATGCCTGTTTTGTTGAGGGACGCGATAGAGTTTTTCAAATATCTTTTCATGATAATCCGGATCGATCCCGATACCATTGTCCGCAATATCAAATCGCACCGTTCCATTATTTCTTGTCAACTGCACTTTGATGACCGGATGATCTGTACTATATTTCAATGCATTGTCAAGCAGGTTGTAAAACACACCACTCATATGCGCCTTATCTCCATTGATTACAAAACCTTCACCCTGCTGTTGGAAAGAAACATCCGCATGCTTCTTGTCAAACTGCACTTTCATATGCTCCATCACTTCTTCAAGTACGAGTTTTACATCCAGTTGTTCGTAATGCAGCTGTGGCGAACGGCTGTGCAATATTCTTTCCACCAGCATCGATAATCGATTGAGTTCGCTTCTGCATATCTCAAGGTATTTCCGACTATGTGCACTTTGAAGGTCACCGGAGATATTCAATGACTCCAGGGCAACTCCTACTGTTGTGATAGGAGTCTTAAGCTCGTGGGTGATATTACCGACAAATTCATCCCGCAGGGCATTGAGCTGGATCTGTTGCCTCAGGTTTTTCCAGATATAATAAAATGCAGCACCAACCATGATCCACATAAAGAGAGCGAAACTCATGTGTGGCAGCAGGTCACCGAAAATGTCTGCTTTATAGTTAGGATTGATCAGTGCGATCTTCTTATCGGCCAGTACATCATACTGTGGCCTGCTCATCACTTCGCGGATCACCGTATCTCCGCTCTGCCAACTGATCACCTTATACCCTGCATATTCACCTGTGCTGTCTGCAAGACGGATCTGGGACATCACCATGGAACCAATGTTGATCAGGGAAGTGTCTTGGCTCGTGGAATCTGCCATGAGTTCCTGCAGCAACATACCTCTGACGGGATGACGGGATTTGAATTTAAATTCCGACTTATCAATTCGCCTTTCAAATCCGCAATTGTCAATCGTCATCACCGAATCTTCTGTATCGACGATGACATCAAACCTCATCGGGTCACCGGTCATATTACTGTGAACCGAGTTCTGATGGGTAGGTAATACAGATAACTTCGAAAAGATGAGGGAATCTTCGACATCCCGCATGGAGGAAAACATGACATGGCTGAGTTTCTCCTCCATATCGCGGTAGGAGTTGTTATACTCATTGCGCAGCCAGAGGTATTCCAGTACCCCCAGCAGCATGAGGCTGAAGATCATGAGAAACCTGGCGAAAGAAATATCGATATGATTGCGCATCGTGTTGACAAAAGTAGGCCAGAATCCCTTGCTTAAGCCTTTCATTAACAATAATTAACCTTATTCAAGGAAAGGCCCCTGAATATCACTGTACCTTAGTGCCACAATTGAGACTCCTATGAAATGCTTACTAATTTCCCTGCTGATCCTATCCGCCACGATCGCAGGCGCCCAATCCTCAGGCATGATCACCTACGAGGAAAAAATGGACCTGCACAAAAACCTGCCCCCTGAGCGTCAGGACATGAAGGATATGATCCCGCAGTACAACATCTCTAAGTTTGAATTGATCTTTGCAGGCGACGAATCCCTCTACCGCGCCCAGAAGCAGGAAGAATTACCAACCACCAGCACTGCTCCGGGAGGACCTCCTATGGGTATGCGCTTTGGAGCAGGCAGAGCTAACCGGGTCGTATATAAAGACCTGGCGAAGGATACCATGATAGATTCCCGCGACTTCATGCAAAAACAATTTCTCATCACTGGTCCACCCAAACCACGGAAATGGAAAATCGGTAAGAAACAAAAAGAAATCCTTGGCTACAATTGCCTTGAAGCCACTTTTCGTGAAGACAGTGTGACATCTATGGTTGTCTGGTTTTCACCGCAACTGCCAGTAACCAACGGGCCTTCCGATTATCAGGGCCTCCCTGGCATGATCCTGCAGGTCGATGTCAATGATGGCTTACGCACAATCACTGCCACCGAAATAAAACTAGATAGTGTCGACACCAGTGTGATTGTTGCTCCGAATAAAGGAAAGGAAGTAACGCCGGAGGAATTTGAAAAAATCCGTGAAGAAAAAATGAAAGAGATGGGCATGCAGCAAGGTGGACCGGTAGGTGGTCAGCACATGTTCATGATCAGGCAATAAATTAAATCCCAAATTCTAGATTATGTTTCAGGCAAGCCAATGGAAGCTGACGTTTCTACTTTCTTTTATTCTCTTTTCTTTTTCACTTTCTGCCCAGGTCAATAAAACCACCTTTAAAGGGGCCCTCGAAGATGAAGCCGGCCTTCCCATTCCCGGCGCAACCTTGATGGTACTCGACGCAGTTGATTCCACATTGGTACAGTTTGGAACATCAGATACACAAGGCGCCTTCACCATCAAGAACATTCCAAAGGGCAATTACCTGCTCAATATTTCCTTCCTGGGCATGGAACCACTGTTCCAGCCTATCACTTCCGGATTGACCGAAGAAACCGATCTGGGTAAAATCAAACTTCTACCTGCCACTACTATACTCTCCGAAGTCGAAGTCACTGCAGATTTTACACCGATACAAATTAGCAAAGACACCATCTCCTACAATGCCGATGCATTCCAGACACAACCGAATGCGGTAGTAGAAGACTTGTTGAAAAAACTACCTGGTATCGAAGTAGGCGCTGATGGAAAAATCAAAGCCCAGGGCGAAGAAGTACAGAACATCTACGTCGATGGCAAGGAATTTTTTGGATCAGACCCAACGATGGCCACCAAAAACCTACCCGCGAAGGCGCTGAAAAAAGTAAAAGTGTATGACAAGAAATCTGATATGTCCGCATTTACTGGCGTCGATGATGGAACACGTGAAAAAACAATTGACCTCCAGCTCAAGGATGAATTCAAAGAAGGATTGTTTGGCACCGCCGAAGCAGGATATGGGACAGACGAACGCTATAATGCAAAAGCGGCAATCAATCGTTTTACAAAAACAACACAGCTCTCCTTTCTCGGACAACTCAACAACATCAATCAACAGGGATTCTCCTTCAATGACAGGATGAACTTCTCCGGTGGTATGCGAGGGATGTCTGGAGGCGGTGGTATGCGATCATCAGAAATGAGTATTACGCAGGACGTACCTTTCAGCAGCGGAGTTTCCAATGGTTTGGTCAATACTGGCGCAGCGGGCTTGAACTTCAACTGGCAGAAATCTAAAAAATTCAACATCAGGTCCAGCTATTTCTACAACGATGTAGATAAAAACCTGTTGGAAAATTCATTCCGGGAAAATATTTCCACCAACCCCTTCACGACCGATGAAGACAGCGAGAGCAATACTGAAAACCGCTCGCACAGCTTTGCCCTCAACTCGGATATCAAACCTGATTCCACCCAGCAAGTTAAAGTCAATGCAAGACTTGGCTTTGGTGATGGTAATTCCCTGAGTGAATCCTTTTTACAAAACTTTGTACCGGACAACATCCTCCAGAATCAATCACTGACCAATACGCTCAATACGAGCGACAACCTCTCCCTCAATGCCAATGCAACTTATATCAAGAGATTGGGCAACACAGGCAGAAACTTTTCTGTAGGCGGAACGGTAACTTCGGGTGAACAAAATACAGACAGCCAACTCGATGCGCTCACTGAATACCTCACCACCGGGGAAACAGATGCACTCGATCAACTACAATACACCCTCTCCAATGACCTGCGTCTGGATGGCCAGTTTTCATATACAGAGCCATTGAAAAAGAGGAGGTTCCTTGAATTCAGTTACAATTTCAATACCCTCAATGCGGATTACGTCCATGATGTCTACGATGTAGAAAATGGCAACCAGGTGATCAATGACACCTTATCCAATTTCTATACATCAGTGTTTCAGTATCACAGACCCGGTGTTTCCTTCCGTTACAGTGGAGAAGTCAATACTGTAAATGCCGGGCTTCAATACCAGATGTCCGAACTCACCGGTGAGCTGAGCCGGAATGAAACCGATATCCGCCAGACCTACAATCATTTGCTGCCAAAATTTATGTGGCGTTCTGATCTGGGAAATGGAAAGAACCTGAGGTTCAGTTATAACACCAAGATCACTCAGCCTACGATCACTCAATTGTCGCCTGTACTGGACAATGCAGATCCACTCAGACTCTACATCGGAAATCCAAACCTTGATGCGGAATACAATCACAATGCGAGCATCAACTTCCATGCTTTCAGCCAGTTTTCATCCACTGCTTTTTTTGCCTCGATAGGCGGTACGCTCACCAATCACAAGATCATCACTTCCCGGTTTGTCAATGAAGAATTTCGTGAAATATCTACTCCGATCAACATCGATAAGGAATCCGGCATGAACATGTATGTTTCTTACGGGCGGCCTTTCAAACCTATTCATAGCCGGTTTACGGTTGATTTAAATTTCAACTTTACCAACACCCAAAATGTAATCGGTACCGATCTGCTGGATCTCAACAGATGGTCAAGGACGGCAGGCATTACCATTTCCAATATGAATTCAAAAGTACTTGAATATAACCTTGGCGCTAAGCTGACCTTTTCAGACAACTACTATACCTCTGACGAAGCACTCAATCAGAATACATTGCTCCACAATTACTTCATTGACTTCACCCTCACCGTCTGGAAAAAATGGAGACTCAATGCGGGTTATGATTACAAACTTTATACCAGTGATCAGTTTGCAGAAAGCCAGTCCCTGCCTTTAATGCAGGCTTCTATCTCGCGTTTCGTCCTGCCAGGGGATAAAGGGCAGATCAAACTTTCTGTCTTCGATGCCCTTGACGAAAACCGTGGTATCTCCCAAACCGCGACCCCTAATTATCTTGAAGAAATAAGGACCAATTCGATCGGCAGATACGTCATGCTATCCTTTATCTATTCCATCCGTGCTGCGGGTGCTGCCCCGGAGCAGGGTGCCTTTAAGTTTATTGAGCATAGACGTTGAAAGTGAAAAAAGGCGAAGGCGAAGGCTGAGGCGAAGCTTCAATTACCCCTGCTATTCCAAACAATGATAAGGCTATAATTGCCCCGGCTTAAAAGCCAGGGCAATTGTGAAATTTACAGATCAATACCAATCCCCCCCTTTCTCCTTCAAATTATACCTTCTCGGCCACCGGCCGTTGTTGGTGTCCTCACCAACAACCACATGAATACCCACAGGACTTTCATTCCTAACCTGGCCTTTTTCCCCCTCAAATCATACCTTTGCCCCTCATTTGGTACCGTCCCAAGCCCATTTTCGAGGGTTCTGGCAAGTCGGAACCATTTGTTAACAAGCCCTGATCATCGGGCCCCTGAAAAACAACTGCACTCGAAATGTCGTTTATGCCTGATAGAAACATCCTCCCTGCTACGCATCCATATTTTCCCCCGGCTTCCGATATCATGAATAAGACTACCATTAAATTACTGCTCTCCCTGATTGTTTTCATTGCATTGGCACCATTCGTCCGGGCCCAGGATATGGTCCCGAGTGTCGAACGTTGCAAGCAACTGAGCCAGACCAGCCCTATCAACAATATCTGGGTGGATGAAGAAAATATCAAATGGGTCTCTAATGGTGAGGGGTTACATAAAGTCTATGGCCTCGATCTGGTTCAAAAAGTATCCATTCCTGCCGGAATGACCAATCTCCTCACCATTCGTGGTGGTAATGCTAACATCGAATGGAGCACATCTGCCATGGCCAGTTTATTAGGCACAGCCGTCATCTCCAGTGCCTCCTATGATCCTAAGACAAAATCACTTTGGATCGGCACGCAGGATGAAGGGGCATATCAGATATCACTCTCCCCATTGAAAGTGATCCAGCGCTTTAACATGGCTAACAAAAAACTCACGTCCAATCAGATCAATGATATATTTATTCATGACAACGGCACGATCTGGATCGCCACTGACGACGGTATGCTCGCAGGCAATGGAGACAAATGGACACTTCACGAACGATTTTTAAATTTCGTCGGCGTCGATGCCTGGGGTACCAATATGTGGATACTCGGTGATGACTTTCTATGGCAAGTGGACACCAAGGGTAAATGGACCCCGATCGCTATGGAGCTCAAAAACCTGGAAGGCAAACTTCGTGATATCGCTGTCGATAATAAAGGCCGTGTCTGGATAGCATCTAACATGATGACAGGATTTGATGTGGAGGCCAGTCGCTATCAACGATTTGGTCCAGGCCAATACTTCACCAGCCAGTATGTCAATTGCCTGGATGTCGATCAGGATGGCTCTATATGGACCGGCACTGATGACAAAGGACTTTATCTCCTGAAATGGGAAGCATCGATGGTGCTCCTGATCTCCATGGATACTCCACTCGATTGTAAAAGCAAACAACCTACTGGTGCGCTTTCTGTCAAAATCTCTGGCGGCGAAGCCCCATATACCTATCTGTGGTCTAGTGGCCAGACGACTGATAAGATCACGCAACTCCCTGCTGGCGAATATGTACTCACCGTCACCGATTCAAAAGGGGTAAATAAAACAGGCAAGTACAAGATTCCAGATCCGTCCTTAGCAATTTCAATAGAAGTCGTCAAACCATCATCAGGTTCAGCCGAAGGAGATGCAAGTGTCAATCTTTTAGTCAATGGCGGCACAGGTGCTATGACCTATAAATGGGACAATGGAGAAACGCTTCAACTGGCTTCGAAACTGACAGCAGGTCCGCATTCTGTGACGGTCACGGATGAAAGTGGTTGTTCTGCCACCACAGGATTTAATGTGCCTGAAAAAGTATTGCCGATGTCCGTCGTGCTGACTGCAGTTTCAGAAACCAAATGTGCTGATGCAAAAACCGGAGCCATACAGGCAGAAGTTAAAGGCGGCAAGTCACCTATAAAATATCAATGGAGTGATGGATCGACTGTCGAAGGCAAATTGATCAATCTTCGTGCTGGTGAATATGCAGTCACAGTTGCAGATGCTGCGGGTCAGACAGCGTCAGCATTTATTACGCTCACTGCACCACCTGCATTGTTAGTGGTGCCTGAGGTATTGGCAAAAGCAAGTCTTGGTGCACAAAACGGACAGGCCCAGGTTAAAGTCACTGGTGGAAAAGCTCCTTATACCTACATATGGGACAACAGTGCCACAACTGCTGCTGTAAAAACACTTTCTGCAGGTGAGCATGCCCTCACGGTCACGGATGCAAATGGATGTGCGGCCGCTGTTACAGTCAATGTGTCTGAACACATTGCTACACTTGGTGTCATCATCAAACAGGTCGGGCAGAACAATTGCTATGGGCAATCTACCGCTTCACTGCGCACGGATATCTCCGGCGGAAAAGGGCCATACACTTATATATGGAGTAATGGACAAACTGCTGCCATCGCTGAAAATCTGAAAGCAGGATCTTATGCTGTAACTGTAACGGATGTAGTGGGCACAAAATTTACAGCCTCCGCCGAGGTTGAAGAACCGCTCGCTGTCACGGTCACCGCTACTACGGATGCACCTGCTTCAACGAACGGAAGCGATGGAAAAGCAACAGCGAAGGCAAGTGGTGGATCCGGCACCTATAAATACGCATGGTCTAATGGTGAAGCAGCAAATAAGGCACTGAAACTTCCTGCCGGCAATCACACCGTTACCGTGACGGACGAAGCTGGTTGCTCAGCGACCGCTTCTGTTGCGATTTCAGAAAACATACTTGCGCTCCAGGTCACCCTCGAACAAACAGTTAAGATCAACTGTGCTGGTAACGCTGATGGCGCATTGACATCCACTGTAAAAGGTGGAAAAGAGCCCTTCACTTACATTTGGAGTAATGGGGCAACAACTTCAAATCTGGAAAAAATAAAAGCAGGATCCTACGCGGTCACCGTTGCTGACGTAACAGGCACAAAATATACAGCCACGACTATCGTTTCTGAGCCATTGCCATTAGGTTTAGTGGTCACAACAGATGCAGCGGCCTCGACCAATGGTGTGGATGGAAAAGCAACAGTAAAAGCAACAGGTGGCACCGGTACGGTCCAATATGCATGGGATAATGGCGAAACCACGAGTAAAGCTCTAAAGCTTGCCGCAGGCCTTCATGTAGTGACAGTGACTGATGCGGCAGGTTGTGCATCAACAGGAAGTGTAGATATCCGGGAAAACATCCTTGCGCTTGAAGTGACCATCGAACAAACGAGTACTGTAAAATGTGCAGGCTCTAAAGAAGGAAGTGTCAAGGCGATCGTAGCTGGTGGAAAAGCACCATACCAGTACAAATGGAATGTTGATGGCACAACACCTGTTCAACAGAATCTTGCTGATGGTGTTTATACGCTAACTGTAACAGATGCCGTTGGTCAATCAGGCACCTTTGTCATTTCAGTATTCTCGCCTGAACCACTGGTCGTAACTACGAAAGTTGAGACTGCTGCAAGTACAAATCAAAAAGATGGAAAGGCATCAGTGAGCGTGACCGGTGGAAGTGGTAAATACACGTATGCATGGGATAGCGGAGAAAAGGTTGCTAAAGCAATTGCTTTGGGTGCCGGCACACATACTGTCATCGTCACCGATGAAAATGGTTGTACTGCCGAAGGGTCAGTTGTCATTACTGAAAACATCCTGCCATTGGCCGTTTCGATTAAACAAGGTGAAAAGATAGTTTGTGCAGGCCAGTCCAATGCATCCCTCGAAGCTATGGTCACCGGTGGCAAGTCACCTTATTCCATTATCTGGAAAGGGCCAGCTAACGAATGGAAAGGTGAAAAAGTCACAGGATTGATGGCAGGTCAATATGCACTGCAGGTCATTGATGCTAATGGTTCTTCCGCGACTTCATCCTTTGAAGTCACTGCTCCAAAACCACTAACCGTCACTGCCGAAGAAATATCTCCTGCGAATACTGGCAGTGCAGATGGAAGTGTAACTCTTAAAGCATCCGGGTGGTACAGGCAATTACAGTATAGAAGGTCATACATGGTCATCAGGTGCGTCAAGCCATAAGATAGAAGAACTCAAACCAGGAACCTACACCTATGTTGTAAAAGATGCAGCTGGTTGTACCGCGAGTGTAAGTGTGACGATCACGGAAGATATTCTACCACTAACGGTATCGATCAAACAAACAGAAAATATTCTCTGCCCCGGCACAGCATCCGCTAAACTTGAATCTGCGGTGAAGGGAGGGAAGCCTCCCTATGCGTTTGCATGGAGTAATTCGTCATCAACTGCATCTGCCTCAGGCATAGGTGAAGGAAACTATTCCTTGCAAGTAACAGATGCTGTAGGACAAAAAGCACAAGCTGAATTTAAAGTCACCGGACCACCTGCATTAAAAGTCGAACCCGTCAATCTGCGTTCAGCTACCAATGACCGTATCAGCGATGGGAAAGGTGGTGTTGAAGTAAAAGGAGGTTCGGAGCCTTATACCTATAGCTGGAATTCGGGAGAGACAAGTCACCTGGCTTCCAAACTTCCGCTCGGACCTGGAAGGGTGATCGTGACGGATAAAAATGGATGTACGGCTTCGGCAGAATTTATCATCAAGGAAAAAGTGCTCCCAGAGCTGACCGCTACACGCCTTGCTTCCGGCGAGCCTATCCGCATGGAAAAAATCCAGTTTGATGCCGACAGTATCGTGATAAAGCCAGAGGCTGTTCCTTCCATCGATGAGCTGTATGAATTCCTGTACGATAATCCGACGATCATCATTGAAGTATCCGGTCATACCAACAGTCTGCCGGCCGATGATTATTGTGACCGTATCAGTACCGCCCGCGCCAAATCTGTGGCTGACTACCTCATCAACAAAGGCATCGAATCACGCCGTGTGATCTCCATCGGTCACGGCAAGCGTAAACCTATCGCTCCTAATCAGACCCCTGAGGGTCGGAAGAAAAATCAGCGGGTGGAGATCCGGCTCATTAAGATTGAGGAGTAGCGAAGAGATCGCGCTTTGGATGCCAGATGCCAGACACGCAGATGCCAGACGTACCATTTTGGGATGCCAGACGCGCAGATGCCAGACGCGCCATTTTGGGATGTCTAATCCATATGTCTATCTAATATCAGATCCTCACGTCTTACGTCTGGTATCTGCGAGTCTGGCATCTGGTATCTAGAATTTAACTCCAACCGTGATTTTTAAGGCTAATTTCCACGGTCGACCGTGATTTTTAGCATGAATATTCACGGTTGACCGTGATTTTTCCTTATTTTTACCTTCATGATCGGGCGAATACTATCTGAGACAATCCTCTCCCGGATTCAAAAACCGGGTAAAGTCATTATTCTATATGGTGCCAGGCAGGTGGGTAAAACGACCTTGATCCAGGAGATGCTCAAACAGCAATCAGCCAGGGTATTGGAGATTTCAGCAGATCAGGTTCAATACCACGATATCCTTTCAAGCCGGAACCTGGACAAAATGAAGGGCTTGGTGGCTGGATATGATATCCTCTTTATCGATGAGGCGCAGCGCATTCCAGATATCGGGATCAACCTGAAAATCCTGTATGAAGGAATCCCGGAGCTTAGGATTATTGTCACAGGCTCATCGAGCCTAGATTTGGCAAATCAAATCAAAGAGCCATTGACTGGCCGTACCTGGACTTATAAACTTTATCCCGTCTCCGCAGCAGAATGGCAGACACATGCTGGTTTGAATACGTATGAACTTCAGCAAAAAATCCCCGACTGGCTCCGCTATGGATTGTACCCGGAAGTACTCACACTGGACAACCATGAGGATAAGCGGCAATATCTCAACGAACTGACCTCATCCTATCTCTATAAGGACATTCTTGAAATTGGCAACATCCGCTATCCGCAGAAAATACGGCAGTTGCTCAGCCTGCTGGCATACCAGTTGGGCAACCTGGTGTCCATACAGGAGCTGGCCAATACACTTCAAATAAACCGCGAGACCATCCTTCACTATATCGATCTGCTGGAAAAATCGTTTGTCATATTCACGTTGGGACCATACAGTCGAAATCTCCGGAAAGAGATCACCAGCAAGAATAAAATCTACTTCTACGATCTCGGCATCCGGAATGCGTTGATCGAGAATTTCTCACCTATTGATCTTCGTCCTGACCTGGGAGCGCTGTGGGAAAACTATTTACTAATGGAGCGCAAGAAAAAAATGGAGTACAGCCGGTCCTACCCCAACATGTATTTTTGGCGCACCTATTCAGGAGCGGAAGTAGACTTTGTTGAGGAGAAAGATGGCTTAGTTACTGGCTATGAATTCAAATGGCAATCCAAGTCGAGTAGTGCCCCAAAAGCGTGGATGGATACATATGGTCAGGAATCCTGGAAGGTGATCGACAAGGAAAACTTTGGGGAGTTTGTTTTGTAAAATAAAAACGGGGCATAAAGCCCCGTTTCCTTTCGTGTGGGCCCACCTGGAATCGAACCAGGCACCTATTGATTATGAGTCAATTGCTCTAACCGAATGAGCTATAGGCCCGAAGGAGGGGCAAAGATATATTTTTTGATGACATCTGGAAAGGGGGCGGAAGTGGAATGCTCCGTCCCCGTTCTTAGCTTTGTTCTCCAAAGGCCAAAAAAAAATCCGGAACGATCGTTATCGCCCCGGATCTGTCTATAGGATGCAAAACATTTTATAGTTGTTGCACAACGAGCCTGCCGGTGTAGTACAGGTCATTGCTTTTCGCTTTTACAAAATAAGTACCAGCTGGTAAGCCGGAAACATCCAGCACATGATTACCCTGGCTCGTCTCAAAGCGACGGATCAATTGCCCTGTCGGATTGTATAGATGTAGAGATGCATCTTCCTGCAGATCGAATTGAACATTGCCGCTTGCAGGATTGGGCCACATCTTCAGCATTTCAATTGAAATAGGATCTACCGGCTCATAGGCCGTAGTCTGATTGTAATAATAGTAGGTCTTTTGATCCAGTTTCCACTCATCTGTCAGATGGTCATAGGATAATTTGGATTGAGATGCCAGATGTTCATCTTTGAAGTAATCAAACGTTGTCAGCGTACGCTCCCATTGACTGGTTTCCGTGGCATTACTTTCCTCGACCATGGAAACACGATCTTCGAGATCATACACATAGCCAATGACCTGGGTGAGTTTCCAGTCATTCAATTCGAAATCCAGGACAAAGGATTTGACCAGCTCCTGTAGCCGAAAAGGTGTATAGGTATATTCAATTTTACTTTCCGCAATAAATCCATTTGCCCCATCCGATGTTTCAGTAACCGTAGACTGCAAGAGATCATCCGCATACCAAAAGCTCTCACGACTTGCGGGGTATTCCTCCCCACCATCGATATTAAATGACTCAATACCGGTGAGCTGATCATCATTGTTGTACGAATAACGATCCAGGAACACGATCGGAAATTCAAACAGCTCTGTCGAACTCAGACTCTCGCGCAAGCGTCCCGCTCCATCAAATGTATTCCACACTGCCAGCAGACGGTACCAGTCCTTAAGTTCCGGAGCCCATCCGTAGACAAAGAAAGAATCGGCTTCTGTCAGGCTGTTTTCATGTGGATAGAAAACAATCCTTGAATCAGGCAGGTACGTATTAGTCTCCTCATCATACACCTGCGAAAAAGCATCAACCAATCTTCCAAGTTCATCCGTAATCATCGCTGTGCGACTCAACGGCATCCAGTGATCCATGTTATAGAAATACTCCGTGACCACTTCCATGTCCGGCTGCGGATAGGTGTGGATGTTGCGGAACAACGGCATCGAATCCGGCACGTTGAGATTATACCCGTGATACGTGATGGTGGAATCCAGACGAGGTTTATCTGACCGTGTTTCAATAGTAGGTTTTAAATCAAAATTTGCCTTTGGGCCCGGCACTTCATACCCTGCGGCCTGGAACATTGATTTGACGGAGTACCCCCAGTTGACCGCATACGGCTGTATACTGGCGGGCAATTGTTTCTGGCTAAAAACCGGGTTCATCGCGGTAGCCAGCATCATCAGAAGTAATTGAATAGCTCTCATTTTTTTAGAGTTTAAAAGTTATGTAATTGTTGTGTTTTTGTTTGATGACTCAAAAGTATTGGCAGGTTGGTTTGCCTCCAATTTAAAGGGGACTGAATGCCTGTTTGGGTGGGATGAATGACGGAAAAGCGTTGAAGAAGCTTTAAGCTATCAGCCGTCAGCTGTCAGCTATCAGGAATAAAAGGAGCTACCAGCTGCCAGCTGCAGAGTATACTCATTACTCTGTCTCTGCTCGTTCAAGTCTCCAGACTTGAATGCAATATTTTTCTCGTCTCCTGACGAGCGGGTTGTAATATCTGTCTCCAGACAAATCCCCTTTTTACTTTTCCTTGGTTATTGGTTATTGGCTATTGAATAATAGCAAAATCTGTCTCCTGACAAAACCTCTCACTTTTCCTTGGCTAAAAACACCTTCGCCTTGCACGATCATTTGTTGCACTGAAAATCTGTTCGTTCAAGTCTCCAGACTTGAATGCAATATTTTGCTCGTCTCCTGACGAGCGGGCAAGAATGTCTGCCTCCTGACAAAACCTCCTACTTTTCCTTGGTTACTTGTGCTGAGCGGAGTCGAAGTATTGGCTATTCCATATTGATATAAAGTAAAACCTGTCTCAAGACAGCCTCCTTGCCCCTTGCCCCTTGCTCCTTGCTCATATTATTTCAAACAAAGCATCAGCATCTTCTTTCCTGCAAAGTTCCGTCCCCGGATTCATCGTCGCTGCTGTGCCGCAAGCAACTCCATATCGAACTGCGTCCGTCAATTTCTTATTCACGGAGAGTGAATAAATAATCCCAGCCACCATACTGTCTCCGGCACCTACAGTGCTTTTCCTTTCCACTTTCGGCGAAGTATAGATTTCAACAATATCCTTCGTCACGAGCATCGCGCCGTCACCACCCATGGATACAACCACAACTTCACATTGGCCGGAGACGACCATATTTAATGCGATCTCTTTTGCATCCTCAATACTCAGGTAATCTTTTCCGGCGAATGCACTCAGCTCGCCGATATTGGGTTTGATTAAATACAGACCGGCCTCAATAGCCAATCGCAAAGGCCGCCCTGACGTATCCACAATACACTTTGCCCCTTTCTGCCTTGCAATCGTTGCCAATTGCGCATAGATATCTTCCGGCACCCCTGGTGGCAGGCTTCCGCTGCATACCAGGTATTCAATATCCTCCATCGCTTCAATGACACGAAGTATCTCTTTCCATTCTCCCTCCTTTAATTCCGTGCCTGGCATACCAAAACGGTATTGCAGATTTTTCGACTGATCGACGACGACGATGTTCTCTCGCGTCTCATTCGTTGATTCAATGATCACCATCGGTACCTCTTCATCTTCAAGCAACCGGTCAAATTGTTTTCCGGTATATCCACCTGAGGGAAAAACAGCCGTGGCCTTTCCTCCCAATATTTTTATTGCTCTGGCAACATTTATACCCCCACCCCCCGGATCAAGTTTTGGTGCCGAACATCGGAGTTTCTTATCAGGCACCATCTCAGGAGTGGTAAAACTCTTATCGATACTTGGACTAAACGTGACCGTGACGATGGAAGGCATAATGGATTTCTTTTCATTGCCAAAGTACTAAACTTAGCTGTCAGCCGTCAGCTATCAGCTATCAGCATTCAGCTATCAGTAGAGTTTAGCTGCCAGCTACCAGGCTTAGCGGGACGCACATCTACTGCTACCCTGTTAGTTCAAGTCTCCAGACTTGAATGCAATATGTAGCTCGTCTCCTGACGAGAGTGCTGTAAAATCTGTCTCGAGACAATACCTCTAACTTTTCCTTGGCTACTTGTGCTGAGTCGAAGTATTGACTATTCCATATTGACAACTAGCATAAGCTGTCGCCTGACAGACCCCTTGCTCCTCGCCCCTTGCTCCTTGCTCCTCGCCTAAAGTCACTCAACCCCCAAAAGCACATCAATAACAGACTTATCATTCCCTCCACCAAAATTGGAGAAGATGACAATGGTCGTATTCTGTTCAGGGAAAAAGATCAGGTTAGCATCTACACCGATCGAACTTCCGTTTTTTCCGTATCCAAGGTTTTGTCCGGTATCCCAGCTTTCAATGCCAAGGCCATAGCCACAGTCACCATTACAGGAAGGAAATGAAGTAGTCGTCTTCATTAGTGCAAGTGAAGTATCGCTGACCAGGTTGCCTTTAAAAATCGCTTCTCCAAAGAGCAGCAAATCCGCTGCCGTGCTGATGATACCGGCTGAAGGATCTCCATCGCTATCCGCACGATCCCAGATGGTCACATCCTTAAGTAACTGCCCGGAAAAGTTGTATCCCCTTGAGACGTCAGTGTCGGTTCGCTTTTCAAGATACGTGTTGGTAAGTCCGAGTGGCTCCACAATTCGCTCTTCAACATTTTGTTGCAAAGTCTTTCCGGTGATTTGTTCAATCATCAATTGCAGCAACCAATATCCTGCATTGCTATAATAGCTGTCTTCACCGGGATTGTGCTTTAGTGGTTCATCATAGATATACTGCTCCAGCCTTTTCCTTGCATCAAGTGACCCGATATAATCTGGATTGTTGATGACGGTCAATTGATAATTGATATCATCATCCGTTGGCTGCCGGAGTCCACTGGTATGGTTTAATAATTGTTGAACCGTCATGCTCGCTGAGTTTGGGATATCATTCGAGATTGAAGGCAATACCGCTGCTACAGTGGAGGATAGGTTGATTTTTCCTTCATCATACAATTGCATGACGATGACTGCAGTAAATATCTTGGTTACACTTCCTGTCCTGAAGGGCGTACATACTTCCATATTAGTCTGGTGCTCCAGGTTACTGGCACCATACGCTCCTACCCATTCCTGCTCCTGGTATTTTTTTACGCCGATGACCGAACCCGGTGCACTGGAGTTAGAAACATATTGTTGCAGTGCCTGCTCATAAGCTGCATGGTTAGGATGATTTTGATAATCTGATTCGCACAGTAATGCTTCCGGAGCCGGAATAGTCTCTTGGGTGCATGCAACCATTAGGCTGACGAGAATCAGGATAGAGAGATTTGAAAATAGCTTAGTCATTGTTGTGTGTTATTTAGAATGAAGAGTAAAATAAGCACCGAGTTCAACCATCTGATGTGGCAGCAAAGTTGAATAGGTGTTGATAAATGGGGTTTCAAAATAGGTGGTATACGCCAGGTAAGGCCGTATGGATCCGATGGTGTAAGAGCATGAGAGCGAGATCAATCCTACAAACTTGCCCTGGAGCCTGGAGGCTTCCTCATATCCGTCATCCCCTTGACTATACAATGAGGTATAGTGATTGAAGAGCATATAGCCAGGCCCCAATTTTATATCCATATTCAATTTGCCTGGTCTGATGCTGTAGTCAAACAATGAACTCAGCATAAAAGAAGTTCCATATTCTTCATGATAGATGATATGGAAATCTGCTGTTTGCAGGAGAGCTGATTTCACTTTCTCCTTGTATGTAAAATTCGTTCCCAATGTGAACCCATGACCCAGGCGGGAACCATAATCCTGGAAAGTGGGCAGGCTGATCTGTTCAACGAGTAGACCTGCCTTAAGCGGCATTGCATACTGACCAATAACGGGACTTATCGCCGGCACCAGTATCATTAAGAAGAGTAAAAATGACCTCATGATTTTTTAAAGGTTTACGTGTTAGAATTATGTTTTCGAATTTGATGGCCCAAAAGTATTGTCAGCCATGTGTGCGTCCTAAGAAAAGCGGATCAATTGCTGATTAGGCATGATGAATGGCGAAAAAGAGTTGAAGAAGCTGTCAGCTATCAGCTATCAGCCGTCAGCTAGCAGAAGTAAAGCTTAGCAAGCAGCTTCCAGTTGTGGTGTTCGTTCAAGTCTCCTGACTTGAATGCAATATTTTGCTCGTCTCCTGACGAGCGTGCAGGAAGATCTGTCTCCTGACAAAACCTCTAACTTTTCCTTGGGTATTGGTTATTGGCTATTGAATAGCAGGAAAATCTGTCTCCCGACAAAAGGCCCGGAAGTCGAGTATTGGCTATTCCTTTTGACAATTGAAGATCTGTCCCTGACGCCCGTCCGGCCCCCCGGCGGCGGGGGGGGGGGGGGGCCCGGCGGCGCCCGGGGGGGGGTATTGGCTATTCCATATTGATAACTAGCACAATCTGTCTCATGACAGCCCCTCCCGCCGCCCGTACGGGGCGGGATCTTCGCTGCGCTACGACTTGCTCCTTGCTCCTTGCTCCTTGCCCGTTATTGTTTCACCCTCACGGGGTATTTTTCCAACCTCCGGCGCCGCACCTTTGTGTCATTCATTAGCACTAAACCATTTTGACATGAGAATTTTATCTTTTTCCCTGAAAATCATGCTTTTACTCTTAGCACCGGTCGTGATGATGACCAGTTGCAAGGACGACGAGCCTACACCTGATACCGCTACCATACATGGTACGATTACGATTGACAATGCTCCACTCTGGGCTACATGGCAAGACAGCGGCGAAGTTCAGCTGACTATTTTCCCTGCGTTTGTAGATGCAGCTCCTCCTGCCGGCGCCGGCTGGGGACCGATCTCCCCAAATATCCTGTACCCTGGATTTCCTGGCGGCACATTCGCACTTGGTGCTCCATACAATTCCCAGAATCCATTGGTGCTGACCTACGTTCCAGGCCAGACAGAATACCATTACGAACTGGAAGTTGATCCAGGCACTTATTCTGCTCTCGCGCTTGGTTTCAGACATGATGGCGTTTCTGATCCAAGTTTGAAGACTGCAACATTAGGCGTGCATTGGAACACTCCTGCCACGGTCAGTCATGGTATCGTGATCAAAGCTGATATCGGCGGAGGACAAATCATTACGATTTTTGACTACCCTGCACCTTCTACGATTACCGTAGCGAAAGGTGATAACGTAGAGATCAACTTCAAAGCTGATTTCGCTTTCGTAACACAGTGGTATCAATAAAAAACACAATTCTTTTTTGGATAGGCCTTCTCCTGTTCGCCACCAATCTTTCCGGTCAATGGACTATTACCGGAAAAGTGATTGATGCCGAATCGGGAGAAGGCTTATCTTATGTAAACATTACCTTCAAGGACGGCGCGACATTTAACACCACCAGTGATCAAAACGGCGCCTTTCGGATCAGCGGCCTGACGGAGACACATTATCAAGTCGTCTTCTCCATGATTGGATTTCAAACAGTGTTGCTGGACACTGTATCCGCATCAGATGATCCCCTGCATATCAGCATGCATCCGGAATCATATCTCACCAAAGAGGTCGTCGTCTCCGCATCCAGAAAATCACAAAGTCTCAACCTGGCACCCGCCAGCGTCGGCCTTGTCACCAGAAAGCAATTACTCCAGGCCGGAACAAATTCTTTTGACGATGCTTTCAATGGCATCAATGGTATCACCGTCACACGATCCAGTAATGCAAATGTTCAATCATTCTCCATCCGCGGCGCTTCTGAAGTAGCAGGTGGAGGCATAGGCAATAGAGTATTGCTCCTCCTGGATGGAAGGCCCGCTATCACTCCCGAATCAGGTGGTGCGCTATGGAACCTGGTACCGCTGGCGGCTATTGAAAGAATAGAGGTCATTAAAGGTGCATACTCATCTCTCTATGGATCCAGCGCGATGGGCGGCATCGTCAATGTCATCACACGCACACCGGATACGGCCTCACATTCTGATCTCAACCTGCATTATGGCGCTTACGGACCTGCACCGGCATACACCGGCTACAAACGCTACAATGATTTCTTTGGCGCAGAATTTATCACCAGCCGCAAACTCAACAAATGGTCCTACCTCTTCAATTTTGCAGGCAAATCAAATGACGGCAACAGAGAACAATCATCCTTTAACCTGTACAATGGGTATGGAAAATTCAAATTTGATTTTTCTCCCAACCGTAGCTTGCAGATTTCAGCGATGTACAATGATATCTTCAATGATACACCAGCCACATGGCTGAGTACTACTGAAGCTTATTCAGTTGCAGATTATAGAAAAGATGATACCCAACATCGGCGTGAATGGAACGGAGACTTATACTACCAGGCCTTTGCGCGTTCTAATGTGAAGTATTCTACCCGCTTCTATTACTACGGTTCTGCTTCAGATTATGTCTTCAATGGTGACCCCGCCAACGACAGCACCAATGTCAATACCGGAAAACAATATATCGATTCCGAAAAAGTATTAGTACACCGCGTCGGTAATACATCTCAGATAGACCTGAGCATGGGGGATGTACACTATGTCATCGGGGGCTTCGATCTGCAGTCCGATTATATCAATGGTCAACCTGATACCGTGTTATATGGCATACATCGGGCAACTAACATCGGCGTTTTCGTGCAAGACCAAATGACATTTAGTGACCGCCTGACTTTGACAGCCGGATTGCGATATGATTATTACAGCATCAAAGGCACTTTTATGGAAGGCAATGTCAATCCGAAGATTGCGGCCGTCTATCAATGCTCCCCTAAAGTTTCTGTTCGTTCGTTACTGGCCAGGGCTTTTAGAAACCCTTCCATCTCTGAACGATACACAAAATTTGAACAGGGCGGAGGTTTGAAATTCACTACAAGTCCACTGCTCAGAGCTGAAAAGCTGACCTTAAGCGCAGAGGTCGGGACTAAAATCAACTTAAATCAAATCCGATTTGATGTCGCTTTGTATTACAACAACTACAAGGACCTCATCTATTACGAACAGCGCCAGACGCCTGATGGATCACTCCTGTTTGAAGTCGTCAACCTCAACAAGGCCATCCTGCAGGGATTTGAAGTCAGCGCTGAGTATGCGCCTTTAAAGGAAATCTCGATCCAGGCAGGATATACCTATCTCGACGCTAAAGACGTGTCAGAAGAAGCCATCAATGACGTCCTTGCTTATAAATCAAAACATACAACGTATGCCAATCTGCTGGTGAGTCACAAGCGCTTCCAGCTATTCCTTCAGGCCCGTTCACGTAGCCGGATTGATGAGGTGTTTATTTATCCGGGCAGTGAGCCTGCAGGATACATCCTCTTTGGTGGCAAGCTCTCCTATACCATCTCAGACAAAGTTTCAACGTACTTCAAAATCGATAATGCTACAGATGTTCAGTATGAAGAGATAGAGCGCTATCGGATGGCAGGAAGGAATTTTATGGTGGGGGTGAATATGCAGTTTTGATATTGCACCGTGGATCTACTTATTTTATTTTGCTGTACCTCTCAATGAGGTCTTTCACATTCTGAATATCAGCTGGGCTGAAATCAGCATCTGTAATTTGCAAGTAGCCTTTATAATCATATTGTTGAAGAATTGAGTCAATGGCCGACTTGCCATAAATTACTTCTTCTAATGTCATCGTGCTTTTATCCGGGCCAATTCCTATTATTTGATATGGCAAATACTCAATGTCAGGATAGAAAAGGCCCTTGGAGCGCAAATTGGCAATCGTATCATTAAAAATGACAGTGTAGTTGGTTTCTGGAATAAGCAAAGTGTATTTTACTGTATCACATTTGGAAATTAATTCAACTCCCTTACCCAGATCTGTAACATTGCCTCTACGTTCATCTATTGAATACGTTATTGAATCCTTCGTCGTGTAGTACGTTTTTGACTGATCAATAAAACACGTAAATGTAGATTTTCTATTAGCGTAGTCGAGAATCCTGATAGAACCCTGTAAATGCCTTGATGTCATTACCTGGATCTATTAATTCAATAAGCGTATCTCTGCCATACTGAATAAAATACTTATAGGAAAGTGTTGTCAAACCTGGGATGACATACTGCATCTCAGGTACAATCTGTTGTGCCTTGGTAAAATCTATCCACATTGAATAGCGAGCTGCCCGATAATTTTCATTACTTACTTTTGGCTTGATGACGACTGGATTGTGGTCAGCAGTGATAAACCATAGAATAAACACTAAAAATCTAACCATCTCCAATTCATTTAAAAGAATTCAATATTTATCCATTCCAATTAATGCTTTTTCTTTGTCGCACGATCAAACTCCTCCATCAAATCAATTACTTCCTGATCACTAATTTGGTTTCGATCTTCCTCTGTTATCAAACTATAATTCTCAAACGTAAATAAATTTAATAGTGAATCCACCGCTGACTTACCATAAATTACTTCCTCCAATGATAGGGTAGTATTATTGTAACCAACTCCAAATATTTTGGTAGGTATAAACTTAATATCTGGATAAAAGAGAGTATGGGAGGCTAAATTTGGAATAGTATCGTTAAACTTAACTGTATATTCAGCATCCCCGGAATATGAAATAATTTTAACCGAGTCACATTCAGACAGAGGAGCCACATCAGCACATAAGCGTGATATTCGACCTCTGCTATCCTCAATTGAAAATGTAATAGAATCATTGATTATACTATACTTCCGTAAATGATCCATGTAATGTATACATTCTGTTTTCCGTTTTTCAAAATCCCATTTCTTGATGATAATTCCCATAAACTCCATGCCAATACCTGGATCCAAAATGGTGATTACCATGTCACTTCCATACTGAATAAAATACTTGTAAGCTGTAACATATTTAGGAATATCACCAGGATTTGGATCTGAATATCCCATAATATCATGAGCAGCCAAATAATCTATTGGTATAGAATATTTGGCTGCTCGATAGTCAGGATAATTCTTTATCGAATAACGGGTTGAATCAACTACAGTAAAACCAAGGTTAAATACAACAATGACTAATAGGAATTTCTTCATTTACTTTAAGTTAATTGACTTGACTCTAAACATTATTCGCATTCGACAACGCAATAAGTAAGTGTATACATCGAAATTTCTTTTACAAAATAATATTTTCAGTCCTTAGAACTTGTATCCAGCGGATATACCCCCGTAATACGGAATAAAATCAATGCTGTTAAATACCGGACATGCAAATGCTCGGAACGTAAATCCATCCTTGGGTGATTGAAACCGGTAACCAAAAATCAGGTGGCCAAACGGCTCAGATATAACGGTGTCACCATCTTCAACTCCAAAAACGGGAGTTACACCGGCACCCATTTCAAAGAAATGTTTCTCTTTCCCTATGAGGTAGTTGATACCTAACGGAAGATAAAACACTGAGCTACCGTCACCCACAAACTTGCTATAACCTGCACCAATACGACCGCCTAAACCGCCTTCCCTGCCCGAAAAACGAGTGTCGAAATTAAAGGAAGCAATTCCGGGTCCACCCAATTCAAAATACACAGATTTAGCAGACTGGGCTGAGATGTAAGAATCAGCAATGGCAATAAAGCATGTAATGAGGATAAGGTTTTTCATCATCTTTTCTTTCAGAGACTAAAATTCCGAATGATTGGTTGGGTTTCAAGACCAATTTAGTCAATAATAAATCCAAAAATGCATCTTTCTTAAAATCATCTAATTTAGGGCGCCTCTAATAACAGCATTATTGGTAAAAGTCACAATTGATTGTCAATACATTACAACAGTTATCGTAGTAAATTTGACAGTTATTAGAAGCGCCCTTAATAAACTTCCCAATTGATGTACCCTTATCTGAAAAGGTCTTGATACAAATCCTATGTATCAAAGTGTGAAGGTTTTCTTATATCCAATACTCCAGAATTGTTTATTAAATGAATTATGTGTTAGTAAAATAATTTGTTTTAAATTTCTATTCTGACTTTATCCAAACCTCTGACCTAATTCGTCCTCCTTGATCTTTTTTAACAAGGATGTATTCACCAGTTGGGTAGTTATGAACATCAATAATGCCAGTACTGCCTCCCTGGCAGTTTTTATGTTGATGCAATTGTCTTCCTTGAATATCTAAGATAGTATAGTCGATGCATTCGTCCTCTTGTTGATAAATATACATTTCATCTTTGGCAGGATTTGGATAAAACCGGATCGCATCAGGCATAGATGGATCATCCGTTTTTACTATTTCCTGGCAGCCCGGTACAGCACATCCATACTCGTCTACATGCAATATCCAGCCAAAACTTACAGGAAATTTTTCCGGATCCCAGGGTAATTTATCAGCTGTTCCACAAAGAAGGTAGCCACCTTCTGGGTGAGGTATCATATCATTAAACTCTGCTCTGGAATACAAAAAATCCTCCGTATAATAGGACCTTGACCAAATACTGTCTCCATCATTAGATACTTTAGCAATCAAAGCTTCAAATCGGAGATTCTCTCCTATTTCATTGACAGTGTCCGAAGTTCCGTAAAACAATGAGTCCGAAAAATTAGTTTGACGACCAGCAGCAATGTATCCATCTCCAAGGTTAGAAGGGAGTAAAGCCGAAAACCAAAACGCATGGTCCAGATATATATTTCGCCCCATCGGAGTTTGCCATTGTAAATCTCCTGAGCTATTCAATTTATATATCGATGGCCTATAAGTATATGTAAATTCTTGACTCCACTCAACATAATATTGCCGTCCTATGCAATTGGTCATTATCAGATCACCGTCCGCTTCCTCTTGTAAGTCATGACCCCAGCCCTGATACTCACTTTCCGGTGAAATATATCGCCGCAGTTCTTGAAAAGTACTATCCAGCCAAACAACTGTGGCTTTTTGTTCAAATGAAGAACTTGATGGGTTTCCTCTCCGTAAGTAACCACTTAGGATAAAACCTGTTGGTGATTTTACTAAATTCAGGATTTCCTGGTGATAATCAGGGTATGAATTAAAATAATAATCAAAAGTATCAAAGGGAATAGAATAACGACAAAGTTGTGTTACCCACTGATTACCTTGTGCATATCCTGTGACATTTAGCAATAGAGTATTCGAATCGATTAAATGAATGGAATGAGGAAAAACGCTTGGTATCGTCCCCCCAGCCATATTAAAATATTCATTTCTATGAAGAATTCTCCCGTCGTTAATATTTATTTTGATGAGTTCATCGGGGTTATCACCAATATGAATTGTGTATGCAAAGGAATCAATAACGACCATGTTAATATCAGTATATTGCCATAGTTTATTTGAATCAAGTGTATATGTTGAAAAATTGATTTTCCCATCGAAATCATGAGAAGTAAACAAAGTACCATACGAATTAAATGGACCTACATCTGTGCCATACCCAATCGTGAAAAATCCATCTTTATAAAGGTGGATCATATTCGTATGGTTCTGTACACGAAGGACAGCATATAGCGAATCCAACATTGGTTGACCCATTAACTGAGTTGGGCAGAATACTACAATTAAGAATGATAAAATCCGTAGCATGATTTTTAAAATATTGTGGAGCCGGACTATTATTTCCGGCTCCACAGTTACTAAATGTGACCACCTTGATCACAAGATTCTCTCAATAGATACACAGGGCGGATGCCCAAAAGATCGTATATGTATAATTGAAATAAGAATTGGTGCCTCATTTCAGTTTTCTTTGAATTCAGAATAATAAAATCTTCCTCGAGGCTATGCCCTCAAAAAAAAAATATTTCACTATAGTTTTAAATGCCCTATTAAATAGGATTGCATTTAGCGTTCAGGTAAAAATAATATTTTGCTACTCAAATACATGAGTGATCAGTAAATATTCTTCATTTTTTGTCTGACAGATGACACAACAAATGCTGGCGGCGAAAATACCATCTAATGTACTCTCAGTTGCTGGCGGCGATGGTTCAACGAGTTTGCTCCTGCAACCATGTGAATTCCAATTTAGGTTTTCGATTGGAATTTCGATAGGGATACAGGTGGTCGCAGGAGCAAACTCCTGCAACGGCTAAGGCCGTTTTAACCATGAGATTTTTCTTTCAAGACCACGCATACATATTCACACTAGTGTTCCACTTCTCACCTTTCCTTCCTTGCTGGCTATTGGTTATTGATAACAAGCCAACACTGTATCCAGACAACCCATTTTTCATTCTTCACTTTCAATGTCCCGGGGTTTCGGAACCGTGATGTTTCGCAGAAACTCACGAGTGGAGAACACAGGGATCGATTATTGGCGCAGCCATAATAATCGAGGGCAAACTGCGCAGCTGCAGGAGCGCCGCAGAGAGCGTTGTAGCAATTTTTGCCCCTGCAACAAACAGGATTACGGTGGTTGTTGGTGGGGACACCAACAACGGCTTCGCCGAGTCGATCTGCTGCTGGGGTCAGACAGGGCAAACATCCCCATTCCACTGATCACAATCATCCCCTGATATGATCCTTTGCATTGTGCCACAGAACTTCAAAGCCCTGACGATTTTCTCGTTTTTTATAGCTAATTTTGCATTTCATCGAATGTAACTATGTCAAATTCAATTGATTACGTCGCCATTCTGATCCAGTTTCTGGTCGCACTTGGTTTTGTCGGTTTAGTATTAGTCACAATCCGCTTTGCGGGCCCCCGTAGACTCACCAGTGACAAGCTGGTCAACTTCGAAAGTGGTATCGAAAGCGTAGGCAATGCCCGCATCCCTTTCTCCATCAAATACTTCCTCACCGCCATCCTCTTCGTCCTCTTTGACGTAGAAGTGATCTTCATGTACCCATGGGCGGTCAACTTTAAGGTATTAGGCATGGTCGGATTCGTGGAAATGGTGCTGTTCATTGCTACCCTGTTACTTGGATTTGCTTATATCATTAAAAAAGGCGCTTTGAAATGGGACTAAATGGAACCAGAGGTAACAACTCTTGCTTTACGGCTCTGTTTCAACTATGTATAGTTTTACCAATACCCGCTTAGAAATGACCACTGATATCAAAAAAACAGATGTAAACCTAGTCGAAGCACCAGACGGGCACCTGGGCGAAGGCTTCTTCGCGACCTCGATCGAAAAGGTGATCGGCCTGGCCCGCGCCAATTCACTCTGGCCCCTTCCTTTTGCCACCTCCTGCTGCGGTATCGAATTTATGGCCACCATGGGATCCAACTATGACCTCGCCCGCTTTGGGTCCGAGCGCATGAGCTTTTCTCCCAGGCAGGCGGACGTACTCCTCGTAGCAGGTACCATCGCCAAGAAACTAGGCCCGGTCCTCAAGCAAGTATACCTCCAGATGGCAGAGCCCCGCTGGGTGATCGCAATCGGAGCCTGCGCCTCCAGCGGCGGGATTTTCGACACCTATTCCGTACTACAAGGCATCGACAAGGTGATCCCTGTGGATGTATACGTACCAGGTTGCCCTCCCCGTCCTGAACAAATCATCGATGGTATCATGAAAGTGCAGGAACTGGCCAAGAATGAACCGCTGCGGAGACGGAATTCCCCGCAATACCAGGCATTACTCACCTCATACGGCATACAATAAGATCATGGCAGGTATCACAAATGAATTTCTGCTGGAACGCCTACAACAGCAATTTGGTGAAAAAATCAAGGCAGCAGAAGAAACCTTTGGTATCGTATCGGTAGTCATCGAACCAGACAGCATCCTGGACATCGTCAAATGGCTCAATACAGACAATATACTCAAGTTCAAATTTCTCACAGATATCTGCGGCAGCCATTATCCTGATCTCACAGGCCAGGAATTATGCGCCGTCTATCATGTGCAGAGTATGGAAAACAACGTCAGACTGAGGTTGAAAGCTTTTATGCCTGTTTCAAAACCTGAAATACCATCACTGACCTCCTTATACAGCTCAGCCAACTGGATGGAACGTGAGACATACGATTTCTATGGTATCAACTTCATCGGCCATCCAAATCTAAAGAGGATATTGAACGTAGAAGAAATGGATTATTTCCCGCTGCGTAAAGAATTTCCGCTGGAAGACGCTACTAGAACAGACAAAGAAGATCAATACTTCGGTCGCTAAACATATAAAGAACAGGAAGCCATCATCAATAAGCAAGGACAAACCAACATGGACCAGACGACCCTTAAAGAAAATAAAATAAAGAATACGGCTTCCGGGGAAGAACGTGAAAGTGATTTGCATATTGAATACACTACACTCAACCTGGGTCCTACACACCCTGCCACACACGGTATTTTCCAGAACATCCTCACCATGGACGGAGAGATCGTCATTGACTCCGAACAAACCTGTGGATACATACACCGCGCCTTTGAAAAGATAGCAGAGCGCAGGCCTTATTACCAGATCACTACACTCACCGACCGTCTCAATTATTGCTCCTCCCCTATCAACAATATAGGATGGCACATGACTGTCGAAAAACTCATCGGTGTTGACATCCCTAAGCGGGCTCAATACATGCGGGTGATCATCATGGAATTTGCCCGGATCTCTGACCACCTGGTATGTAACGCCGTCATTGGTGTGGATACAGGTGCACTGACAGGCTTCACCTACTTGTTCCAATGGAGAGAAAAGATCTATGATATATTCGAACATATCTGCGGTGCACGTCTGACCACCAACATCGGTCGCATCGGTGGACTGGAGCGCGACTTCAGCCCTGAGGTGTACAAGAAGATCAATGAGTTCCTGGCTGATTTTCCAAAGATCTTCAAGGAATTTGGAACTCTCCTCGAACGCAACAGGATATTCTTTGACCGCACGAATAAGACAGGACCTATCACTGCCGAGCGTGCATTGAATTATGGTTTCACGGGTCCGAATCTGCGCGCAGCAGGTGTGGATTATGATGTAAGGGTTGCCAATCCGTACAGTTCATATGAAGATTTTGATTTCCAGATTCCTATCGGTGTCAATGGTGACACCTATGATCGCTTTATGGTTCGCCAGGAAGAGATATGGCAGAGCTTGAAGATCATCCGCCAGGCGCTGGATAATATGCCAGCAGGCAAATACTTTGCAGATGTACCTGAGTTCTATCTGCCACCAAAAGAAGATGTATACAACAATATGGAAGCGCTCATCTGGCATTTCAAGATCGTGATGGGCGAATCCGATGTACCCAAAGGCGAAGTCTACCATGCTGTCGAAGGAGGCAATGGTGAACTTGGCTTTTATCTCGTCAGCGACGGCGGACGAACACCGTATAAATTACATTTCCGCAGGCCATGTTTTATTTTCTACCAGGCCTATCCGGAGATGATCAGAGGAGGCATGCTTTCCGATGCGATTGTGACGCTGAGTTCGCTCAATGTCATCGCAGGCGAGCTTGACGCGTAAGAGCAAGGGGCAAGGGGCAAGGAGCAGAAGTGCAGTTGCGAGTTGTGAAAGTTGCTTGTGCTGAGCGGAGTCGAAGTATGAGTTGTGAGTAATTATAAAAATTCTGGAAGCTGGTAGCTAAAACCCAAGCCTGAAAACTGACAGCCGACAGCTTTAACATAAACCCGGATCGTGCCGGGACATTAATTTAAAATGAGCGAAACAGAAACCATAAAATTCTCAGCAGAAACGGAGGCCCTGATGAAAAGCATCATCACGCGCTATCCGGAAGGAAAGCATAAATCTGCTTTACTGCCCCTGTTACATATCGCACAGGCAGATACAGACGGATGGCTCAGCGTACCGGTGATGAACCGCGTCGCAGAAATCCTCAACATCAAACCCATCGAGGTGTATGAGGTGGCATCCTTCTACTCGATGTTCCATCTCGAACCTGTCGGCAACTGCCTGATCGAAGTATGCAGGACCAGCTCTTGCTGGCTGAGAGGTGCCTACGACATCGTACAGCACATCGAAAACCGCCTGGGCATCAAGGATGGTGAGACCACTCCAGATGGAAAATTCTCACTGAGGACAGTAGAGTGCCTCGGCTCTTGCGGCACAGCACCTATGCTCCAGATCGGTGAGACATATCATGAAAACCTGACCAAGGAAAAAGTGGACGCACTGCTCGAAGAAAACAAATCAAGAACAACCCACAGCAGATATGTGGATCACACAACCTTCAGAACACTGTAGTTGAACGCAGATGACGCAGAATTATTAAAAAATATGCAACGTAAACTCTTATTAGAACATATCGACGTCCCGGGCATCCAGACATATGATGTCTACCGGAGCAAAGGCGGTTATGCTTCAGTGGAAAAAGCACTGAAGACCATGACCCCTGACGCTGTCACCGAAGAAGTAAAGAAATCAGGTTTGCGTGGTCGCGGAGGCGCCGGCTTCCCTACCGGTATGAAGTGGAGCTTCCTTGCCAAACCTGAAGGCGTGCCCCGCTACCTCGTATGCAATGCAGATGAATCAGAGCCAGGCACTTTCAAGGACCGGTACCTGATGGAGCACATCCCCCATCTGCTCCTCGAAGGAATGATCACTGCAAGCTTTGCACTCGGTGCACATACCTCATACATATACGTTCGCGGAGAGTTCTTTTACATCATCCGCATCCTGGAAAAAGCTATTGCAGAAGCATATAAAAACGGCTGGTTAGGAAAAAATATCCAGGGCAGCGGCTTCGATCATGATATCTACGTTCACCCAGGCGCAGGCGCATACATCTGCGGCGAAGAAACTGCACTGCTCGAATCACTCGAAGGCAAGCGCGGAAATCCACGAATCAAACCACCATTCCCTGCTGTGAAAGGTTTGTATGACTGCCCTACGGTAGTCAACAATGTCGAAACGATAGCTGCAGTCGTACCTATCGTCAACAACGGTGGCGAAGCGTATGCCGCAATTGGTATTGGCAAATCAACCGGCACCAAACTCATCTCGGCTTCAGGCCACATCAAGAAACCTGGTGTATACGAAATAGAACTTGGTGTCCCTGTTGAAGAATTTATATACTCCGATGCTTTCTGCGGAGGCATCCTGAATGATAAGAAACTGAAGGCTGTTGTCGCTGGTGGTTCATCCGTACCCATCTTGCCTGCAGAGTTGATTCTGAAGACCGCAAACGGTGAACCCCGTTTGATGACTTACGAGTCTCTGGCAGACGGTGGATTTGCAACTGGTACCATGCTTGGATCAGGAGGATTTATAGTAATGGATGAAAGCGCCAGTATCGTGCACAACCTGTACACATTTACCCGCTTCTATCATCATGAAAGTTGCGGACAGTGCAGCCCTTGCCGCGAAGGAACCGGATGGATGGAAAAAATCCTCCACAAGATCCTTGACGGTCATGGCTCATCGACAGATATTGATTTACTCTGGGATATCCAGCGAAAGATAGAGGGCAATACGATTTGTCCACTCGGTGATGCTGCCGCATGGCCTGTAGCCAGTGCGATCCGGCATTTCCGTCATGAGTTTGAAGCATATGTCAACCATCCGAAGCAACAACATGTAGTGAGCTACTATGATCACTGTCATAACCTTGCAACGGCTGAAGTATAATTTGAAATATTAACCAGAACTCTACAGGGCTAATTGTAGTCCATATGAGTTTGATGAATATAGAATAATGGCGAAAGTAACAATTGATGGTATTGAGATAGACGTGCCGGATGGCACCACGATACTGCAGGCAGCCCGGATGATCGGCCCTGAAGTAGCGCCTCCGACCATGTGCTATCACAGCAAGCTGAAGACCAGTGGTGGCTATTGCCGCACATGCCTGGTAGAAGTCACCAAGGGATCTGAAAAAGATCCAAGGCCTATGCCTAAACTGGTAGCCTCCTGCCGCACCAATGTGATGGATGGCATGGTGGTGACCAACGGACTTTCCGAAAAAGTGCAGGATGCCAGAGCAGGTGTCGTGGAGTTTCTACTACTCAATCATCCGCTGGATTGCCCGATCTGTGACCAGGCAGGTGAATGTCATCTCCAGGACTTGTCCTATGAGCATGGTCACTACAACACGCGGACAGATTTCGAAAGGAGAACCTTTGAAAAAATAGATATCGGCGATACCATCCAGCTACACATGACGAGATGCATACTATGCTATCGTTGTGTCAAAGTAGCTGAACAAATAACAGATGGTCGTGTGCACGGCGTCATCAACCGCGGTGATGCATCTGAAATCTCAACGTATATCAAGGAAGCCATCGACAATGACTTCTCAGGCAACATGATTGATGTATGTCCTGTGGGTGCGCTGACTGATAAGACCTTCCGCTTCAAGAGCAGGGTTTGGTTTACGAAACCTGTCGATGCTCATCGGGATTGTGACAAATGCTCAGGCAAAGTTGTCCTCTGGTATAAAGGCGATGATGTGTTGAGAGTGACTGGAAGGAAAGATCAGTGGGGCGAGGTAGAAGAGTTCATCTGCAACACATGCCGTTTTGACAAGAAAAAAACATCAGACTGGACGATTGAAGGTGTAAGGGAAATCAGCAGGCATTCGGTGATATCAGCCAACAAGTACAAGAAACTGGTAAAACCAAAGAGACTGACTATTAACGATATTAAAGCATTGCCGGAATGATAGATTGGTGGTTAATACTAGACAAAGTCATCCTGATCGTCGTCATCTTCGTCGTCAGCCTGGCCATCGCCGCATACTCAACGTATGGTGAGCGAAAAATAGCTGCAGTCATCCAGGATCGTATCGGTCCGGATCGTGCAGGCCCATGGGGCATACTACAACCATTGGCAGATGGTGGTAAGTTCTTTTTGAAAGAAGACATCACGCCAAAGGACGCAGATAAGTTTCTGTTTATCCTGGGACCGTCGCTGTTTATCCTGACGGCGCTCATGACCAGCGCGATTATACCCTGGGGTAAATCATTTTACTTCGGTGATCATGAATTTAGCCTCCAGGTAGCTAACCTCAATGTAGGTATCCTGTATCTGCTCGCAGTTGTATCCATTGGCGGTTACGGCATCATGATCGGAGGTTGGGCTTCGAATAATAAATTCGCTTTGTTAGGTGCATTGCGTGCTTCTTCGCAGATGATCAGTTATGAAGTACCGATGGGGATGGCGATCATCTCGATCATCCTGATGTCCAACTCGCTCAACCTGCGTGAAATCGTAGACATGCAGCAAGGCTTTCATTGGAATGTATTTTATCAACCGCTTGGCTTTTTGATTTTCCTGATTTGTGCCTTTGCAGAGTGTAACCGGGCTCCTTTTGACCTGCCCGAATCTGAGAGCGAACTGATCGGAGGTTATCATACGGAGTATAGTTCAATGAAACTCGGCTTTTTCCTTTTTGCGGAATACATCAATATGTTTATTTCTTCGGCGATCATCTCCTGCCTGTTTTTTGGCGGATACCATTTCCCGGGACTGGACAGCCTCAACATGTCTCCTAACATCGCGGCTATCGTGAGCATCTGTGTGCTCTTTGGAAAAATATTCTTCTTTATCTTCTTCTTCATGTGGGTGCGCTGGACCTTACCTAGATTCAGGTATGATCAGCTCATGCGCCTCGGATGGAAGGTATTGATTCCACTGTCGATCTTCAATGTACTGGCTACCGGTGCATGGCTAACATTTGTAAAATAAAACCTATGCAACTGACCAACCGATCGAAAGTAGCTTCTGTCAAGACTCTCAACTGGGTCGAACAACTCTATCTGCCTGCGATCATCAAAGGCATGATCATTACGTTCTCCCATATCTTCAGGAAGAAAGCTACTGTCCGTTATCCCGAACAAAAAAGACCCATCGCCAATATCTACAGAGGCTTGCATGTATTGAAACGTGATGAGGAGGGACGTGAAAACTGTACAGCTTGTGGCCTGTGTGCTGTAGCCTGTCCAGCCGAAGCGATCACGATGGAAGCCGCTGAGCGCAAGAAGGGAGAAGAACATCTCTATCGCGAAGAAAAATATGCCGCGATGTATGAGATCAACATGCTTCGTTGCATTTTCTGCGGACTATGTGAAGAGGCTTGTCCAAAAGATGCGATTTACTTAACAGATAGAATTCTTCCTTCCAATTATGCCCGCAATAGATTTATCTATGGAAAGGACCTGTTAGTGGAAGGAACTACACCGGAAACACGTATCGATATCAGTGGCCGGAAGAAAGACTATGAAATGAATGTATGATCTGTCGTCTGTTGACGACCGGATCTAACGAAAGATATAAACAGAATGAGCCAACTCCTATTTTTTACACTGTCTGCGATGACCATACTGAGCGCATTGGTGGTGGTATTTACCCGCAAGCCTATGTACAGCGTATTGTCCCTGATCGTATGCTTCTTTACGATCGCCGGACATTACATCCTGTTAAATGCCCAGTTTCTCGCGATCACACATATCATCGTATATGCAGGGGCCATCATGGTACTCTTCCTCTTTACGGTCATGCTGCTCAATCTCAATGCAGATTCGGATGTGCCTAAATCAGGTAAACTGAGAATTGCCGCTACGATCACAGCAGGCATGTTATTTGTCACGCTGCTTGCTTCTATAAAATCTACAACGCTCGGCGACTTTGCATTTCCACCCGCGTCCGACAAAGGCCTGGTGCAACATGTTGGTCAACGGTTATTTACTGACTACCTGTTGCCTTTCGAAATATCCTCCATCCTGTTCCTGTCAGCAATGATCGGTGCAGTCGTATTAGCTAAAAAAGAAAAACACTGATATGGAACAAGCAGCACATTTAGTTCCGCTCAACTGGTACCTATTCCTCAGTACCTTTTTATTCTGCATCGGTGTGATGGGCGTGCTCTTCAGGCGCAATGCCATCATCATCCTGATGTGTATCGAGCTCATGCTCAATTCGGTCAACCTCCTGCTCGTTGCCTTTTCCGCCTACAGCGGCAATAGTGATGGCCAGGTGTTTGTCTTCTTTATCATGGTGGTCGCTGCAGCCGAAGTGGCTGTGGGGCTCGCCTTACTGATCAGCATATATCGCAATATCGGCAGTACAGATATTGATGTCTTGAATAAATTAAAATGGTAGACGGTCACCGTGATAGGTTTCCTATAACAGTGATTCAAAAATAAAAGACCGTGACAGAAACGATAACCAATAACCCAACCATGACATTCCTGGGGCTCTTGATTCCCCTGCTCCCTTTGATGGGATTCCTGGTGAATGGTTTGCTTGGAAAATACCTGCCTAAAGGAAGCACAGGATGGATAGGGAGCCTCTCTGTATTAGCCTCCTTCATCTGTGTGCTGATGATCTTCAAAGATCTCGGAGCGGCACAGGCGATCCAGATCGATGTATTCAACTGGATCTCATTCGGCAACATTGACATTTCTTTTGGTCTGTGGATTGATTCCCTGACCATGGTCATGCTGATGGTCGTCACAGGTGTTGGATTCCTGATCCACCTCTACTCTATCGGATACATGCATGGAGATGAAGGCTACACCAGGTTCTTTACCTACCTCAACCTCTTTATCTTCTTCATGCTGCTGCTTGTCATGGGTAGCAACTACCTGATGATGTTTATCGGATGGGAAGGCGTCGGACTTTGTTCCTATCTGCTCATCGGTTTCTGGTTTAAGAACGAAGCATACAATGATGCTGCTCAAAAGGCATTTGTCATGAACCGCATCGGTGACCTTGGCTTCTTGCTTGGTATGTTTTTCATCCTGTTCCACTTCGGCACATTGGACATCCAGGCTGTTGAAGGACTTGCTACGGGTTTAACTGCCAATAGCACTTTGTTGATAGGCATCACGCTTTTACTTTTTGTTGGTGCGATTGGTAAATCAGCTCAGCTACCACTATACACATGGTTACCAGATGCGATGGCTGGCCCGACACCTGTATCTGCTTTGATTCACGCCGCTACGATGGTGACCGCAGGTATCTACATGATCGTACGTTCGAATGTGCTTTTTGCAATGGCACCAACGACGATGACCGTCATCCTCTGGATCGGTGTTGCGACTTCTGTGTTTGCTGCCGTCATCGGCCTCAAGCAAAACGATATCAAAAAGGTCCTCGCCTACTCTACGGTCTCTCAACTTGGGTTGATGTTTGCCGCACTTGGATTAGGTGCTTTCAGTAGCGGAGTCTTTCATTTGGTCACACATGCTTTTTTCAAGGCGCTGTTATTCCTCGGCGCAGGTAGTGTGATACACGCGCTGCATGGCGAACAGGATATCCGCAACATGGGTGGTTTGAAAAAACTGATTCCCGTCACTTACTTAACTTTCATTCTCGCTGCGCTGGCGATATCCGGATTCCCCTTACTCTCTGGCTTCTTCTCCAAAGATGAAATACTCGCACATGCCTTCGAGCAAAATAAATTGGTGTGGATCATCTTATTCATCAGCTCGCTGCTCACCGCGTTCTACATGTTCAGACTTGTCTTCCTGACGTTCTTCAACAACTTCCGCGGAACGGAAGAAACCAAACATCATATTCATGAATCACCATGGACGATGACGTTGCCGTTGATTATACTTTGTGTATTGTCTGTGGTCGGAGGACTTATCGGATTGCCTGCTGTGTTCGACGTAAGCCATTTACTTGGCACTTATCTGACCTCGGTGACGGAACCTTCCGCTTCGTTGATACATCATGGTGAGATGCTCAGTCATTCACTGGAGATCGGATTGATGACACTTGCAGGTCTTGCGGCGATCGGAATGATCTTGTATGCCAGATGGAAATATATCACCCTCAAGGCGATGCCTGAAGCGGATAGTGCTATTACCGGAATACCAAAACTGATCTACCATAAATTCTATGTCGATGAAATCTATGAATCCTGGATTGTAAAACCGGTATTCAAGATGTCCGAGTGGTTTGGAACCTTCTTTGACAAACAGGTTGTCGACCGTGTGGTCAATGCTACCGC
This sequence comes from Candidatus Opimibacter skivensis, assembly GCA_016721905.1. GTDB lineage: Bacteria > Bacteroidota > Bacteroidia > Chitinophagales > Saprospiraceae > Opimibacter > Opimibacter skivensis. Next base: position 124,179 of record JADKHH010000033.1, read on the forward strand.
AGGAGTCATGGATTCCGGTGGCAAAACATTGCGTCTCTTCCAAAATGGAAATACCGGTTTCTATGTCTTTGCGATGGTGATAGGGATGGTTGTACTCTTTATAATTCGACTGCTGATCTGATGATGACGATACTACTCTTGTTCTTCCCGTTGATAGCTGCCCTGGCTGTATTGCTTGGTGGATCAAAGCTCGCTGCACAATTAGCCCTGGGATTGGCTGTCGTTGAATTGGCGATTACCGGATACGCTGTATCTGTGTTCCAGGCTTCCGGGCCTGAAGCCTTCTATATCTTTCATTCCTGGATCGAATCACCGAAGGTGAGTTTCCACCTCGGACTTGATGGCCTGAGCCTGGTCATGGTCTTGCTGACCAATTTCCTGACGCCGATCATCATTCTCTCCGCCTTCAACAGGAATACCCCGCATGCTGCCGGCTACTTTTCGCTCATCCTACTCATGCAGTTCGCCCTCGTGGGTGTCTTCATGGCGATGGACGGGTTGCTGTATTATATCTTCTGGGAACTTGCCTTGATACCTATCTACTTCATTGCATTGCGATGGGGCGGCACTAACCGTGTGGCGATCACCCTCAAGTTTTTCATCTATACCCTGGCAGGTAGCTTGTTGATGCTCTTTGGATTTATCATGTTGTACTGGTACAATCCTGATCAGTCCTTTGATATCCGGGAGCTCTATCGCATCTATATTTCTGATGGCAATCAAAGCTGGCTGTTCTGGATGTTCTTCCTCGCCTTTGCGATCAAGATCCCTATCGTACCATTCCATACATGGCAGGCTGACACTTATCGTGAATCACCTACACAAGGCACGATGTTGCTTTCCGGTATCATGCTCAAGATGGGTACATATAGTCTGATCCGCTGGCTATTACCTATCCTCCCAATGGGGGTTGCTAAATGGGGACCACTGGCTATCACGCTTTGTGTCGTGGGCATTGTCTATGCTTCTATCATCGCCATCAAGCAACGCAATCTCAAAAATCTATTGGCCTATTCATCTCTGGCCCACGTAGGATTAATTGCCGCAGGCATATTTGCCCTCAACATCCAGGGACTTCAAGGAAGCGTTGTGCAGATGGTAGCTCATGGTGTCAACGTAGTTGGACTTTTCTTTTGCGCTGATATCATCTTCAATCGGACTAACACGAATGAAACCAATGAACTTGGTGGAATCAGGAATTTAGCTCCGCAGTTTACAACCATGTTTATGGTCATTGTACTCGGCAGTGTTGCCTTACCATTGACCAATGGTTTTATCGGAGAGTTCTTGTTGCTGTATGGCGTCTATGAATACAACACATGGCTTTCTGTATTTGCAGGACTGACCATCATCCTTGGTGCAGTTTATATGCTGCGGATGTTTAAGAAAGTAATGCTGGGTGAAACGGGTGTTCGCGTACCTGTATTCCCTGATTTGTATTGGAATGAAAAACTGGCATTGGGTATCCTGGTGGTAGTCATCGTCGCGATGGGTGTATATCCAAAACCTATCCTGGATATGGCTGAACCGGTGCTGCAAACGATATTGAACAAAACTGTGATCTAATAAAATTCAATCTGGATGATGCAGGGTTTCAAAATATTGAACCCCTATATAATCCAGATAATCACCATAAAGGAAAAGACTGTGTACACATTAATCTATACCTGTTGTCTCGGATTGCTTTGCCTGGTGGCGGAGATTCTCAATCTGCGCAAACTGCTGATCCCGGTCATCCTCGCCGGACTGGCTGCCATCTTTTGTGTCAATTACATGGATTGGCAACATGTAGGTCCGATCATGATCGGTGGCATGGATATGGCGCATATGATGCAGGTCGATCAGTTTACGGTGGCCTTCAATGGCTTGCTGATCGGGGCTGCTGCATTGCTCTTCACCTTGTCTGCTGATTTTTACAAAGACGAACAACATCACCTGAGTGATTACCTGGCCATCCTTATATTCATCTTGACAGGTGCCATGGTATTGACCAGTTTTGCAAATCTGATCATGCTATTCCTGGGCATTGAGATCGTGTCGATTTCTCTCTACATCATGGCTGGCAGCCGCAAGTTTGATATCCGTTCCAACGAAGCAGGTTTCAAATATTTCCTGATGGGATCTTTTGCATCGGCCATCCTTCTTTTTGGTATAACGTTGATCTATGGTTCTTCAGGATCCTTTGAACTAAGCAAGATTTCTGAATTTGCTGCATCATCCGGCATGAACAGTCCGATGTTCCTGGTGGGTGCATTGCTGATGGTCGCTGCCTTCTTATTCAAGGTGGCCGCCGTTCCATTTCATTTTTGGAGCCCTGATGTGTATGAAGGTTCGCCATCACTGGTGACCACGATGATGGCTACACTTGTTAAGGTTTCATTCTTTGCAGCCTTCTACAGGTTGATGTCTGGTGGGTTACTTGGCATACACGATTATACAAATGATATCCTGGTCATCGTGGCAGCCGCTACCATGATCGTTGGTAACCTGATCGCCCTGAGCCAGGAAAACTTTAAAAGACTCCTTGCTTATTCAGGGATTTCTCATGCGGGGTACATGTTGCTTGCTATCCTTAGCCTCAAGTCAGATTCATCGTCTGCTTTGTTTTTCTATGGAGCAGCATATGTACTTGCGACGATAGGAGCTTTTGCGGTGGCTATTCCTGTCTTCAAAGCGACGGGCAAAGAAACCATTGATGCGTTTGACGGATTGGGCAGAAAGAAACCTTTCCTTGCTGCTATGCTCACGATGAGTATGTTGTCGCTTGCAGGCATTCCACCACTGGCTGGTTTCCTTGGAAAATATTACATCTTCTCTGAAGCTATTAAGAACGGGTATGCGATCCTGACCGTTTTAGCAGTACTGGCATCGATTGTCGGTGTATACTACTACTTCAAAGTCATCCTGGCGATGTATACCAAACAGGGTGATGATACGGAGATCAAACCGACTTTACTATACACTATCGTCATGTTGGTTTGTGTGGGTCTCAGTTTATTACTCGGGGTTTGGCCTGGTGGGTTGATGGGTATCCTTTAAAAAGCTGTCTGCTATCAGCTGTCAGCCATCAGATATCGAGCTGCCAGCTTCCAGCTGCCAGAGTATTTTAAATTACCCTCACCACATACTCACGGCTCACGGCTCACACTCACCGCTATCAGCTATCAGCTGTCAGCTGTCAGTTTAAGCTTCCAGCTTCCAGAGTATTTTAAATTACCCTCACCACATACTCACGGCTCACGGCTCACGGCTCACGGCTCACACTCACCGCTATCCGCTATCAGCTATCAGCTCAGCTGTCAGCTGTCAGCTATCTGTATCAGCTTCCAGCTACCAGCTACCAGAGTATTTAAAATTACTCTCATGACTTACTCTCATGACTCAGTGGTTAGCTACCAGCTTCCAGCTTCCAGAGTATTCTAAATTACTCCCACGATATACTCACGACTCAAGGCTCACAATTCACACTCACAACTCACAGCTCACAGCTCACACTCACGGCTCACGACTCACGACTCACGACTCATACTTCGACTCCGCTCAGCACAAGCAACTTTCACAACTCACAATGATTACTGATAGCTGACAGCAGACAGCTGAATACTTCTTATACCTGGGATAAAACTATTCCCTACCTCAATCGTTTTCTATTCGACAATCAATCAATTAGAACAAGTATGCCCTACAATCCCCTATCTCCGGACGAAGCCCGTGTGATCATCAACAAAGGCACCGAGCGTCCCTTCACTGGCGAGTATGACGACAATAAGATGCCCGGCACCTATATCTGCAGGCAATGCAACCAACCATTGTACAAATCGGAGGATAAATTTGCCTCAGGTTGCGGCTGGCCGAGTTTTGATGATGAGATCGCCGGTGCAGTCGACAAGCATACCGATGCCGACGGACGTAGGGTGGAGATCATTTGTTCCAACTGTAAAGGCCACCTCGGCCATGTGTTTACCGGCGAACGGATGACCGCTAAAAACACCCGGCATTGTGTCAATTCGATCTCGATGAAGTTCAGTAAAGAGGGGGAAGAATTGCCCCAAATCCTTGGTTCCTGATTAACTGGCTAAGCGTGCATTTTAACGAAATTTGAAATTTAGTTAAAACACCCCTGGCGGCCCTGACAATCAAACAGTTACGACAGTGTGGCACACCTAGGTGTGCCACACTGTTTTTTAACTTTTGAGCTTCGACTTTTAACACCTTTATAAAAAAGGGTCTGAAACTCCCTGTCTCAAACCCTTTTATTTTCCCAAAAAGGGGACTTAAATTCCCCTTAAACCCTTTTCATTTTCACTCTTTATTTTTCACTCTTCACTCTTCAATCCTCCCTATATCCCCCATATCCGGATTCGTCTCGATACTGCTCGGAATCGGAGGAATTCCCTTAGGATCCTGATCTACCGGATTCGTCTGCGTCTCTTCATCCTTGGCGGTCGTACCTTTCACCTGATACGGACGCGGACCAATCATACGTTCAATGTCTGCCTTGTGGATTACTTCTTTCTCGAGGAGTGCCTTTGCAAGCATTTCTAACTCTGCCCTGTGCGATTTCAACATCTTTTGTGCACGCTCATATTGTCCATCTATAATCTCACGTACCCGATCATCAATCAAGGTTGCAGTGTCTTCTGAATACGGCTTTGAAAACTGATCCTGGGACATTCCATAAAACGAAACATTTCCCACTTTCTCATCAAGACCATATACAGACACCATACTATACGCCATCTTGGTTACATGATCAAGGTCACTCTGCGCACCGGTAGAAATCTTGTTGTAGATCACACTCTCCGCCGCACGTCCGCCCAGTGCCATACACATACGGTCAAGCAACTGCTCGGTCCGTGTGATGTATTCTTCTTTCGGCGAATATTGCGCAAAACCCAATGTCCCGATACCACGCGGTACGATCGTCACCTTCACCAATGGCGAAGCATGCTCGAGATACCATCCACAAATCGCGTGACCTGCTTCGTGATGTGCGATGATCTCTTTCTCTTCAGGAGAGATCAATTTGTTTCTCTTTTCAAGACCTCCGATCACACGGTCAAGTGCATAATGGAAATCATCAAGATCCACTTCTGTTTTATTCCTTCGTGCAGCAATCAGCGCTGCTTCATTACATACATTGGCTATATCGGCACCTGCAAATCCAGGTGTCATTTCACTCAGGATCTTAGGCTCTACCGAAGGACCAATTTTGATGTTCTTGAGATGCACGGAGAAGATCGCCTCACGTCCTGCAAGATCCGGACGCTCTAATCCTATCTGCCTGTCAAATCGTCCCGGACGCATCAACGCACCATCGAGGATATCGGGACGGTTAGTAGCCGCCATGATGATAACACCTTTATCTGTGCTGAAACCATCCATTTCTACGAGCAACTGGTTGAGCGTGTTCTCGCGCTCATCATTGCCTCCCTGGAATGCATTACGTCCGCGCGCCCTGCCTATCGCATCGATCTCATCGATAAATACGATACAAGGTGCTTTCTCTCTCGCCTGCTTAAATAAATCTCTCACACGTGATGCACCGACGCCAACAAACATCTCCACGAAATCTGAACCAGAGATCGAGAAGAAAGGTACAGCTGCTTCGCCTGCCACTGCTTTCGCCAGCAAGGTCTTACCGGTTCCCGGAGGACCTACGAGCAGAACACCCTTTGGAATCTTACCACCGAGTGATGTATATTTTTTTGGATTCTTCAGGAAGTCAACTACTTCCATTACTTCTTCTTTGGCTTCTTCAAGACCCGCAACATCAGCGAATGTGACTGTTACTTTAGCATCCTTTTCAAATAAGGTCGCTTTACTCTTTCCGATATTAAAGATCTGCGCGCCTGGTCCACCGGCTCCACCGGAAACTCTGCGCATCATAAATATCCAAAGACCGAGGAACAAGAAAATCGGAATCAACCAACCCATGAGTGGGCCCATCCAGTTTTCCTTGTCTACATATTCAAGTTTGACCCTGAGCTGCGGATCAACACGAGCATTGAGTTCATTGATCTGATCAGCAAAAGACTCGGGTGGTCCGATATTGAAAACAAACTGTGGACGCGTCTTGCTAAACGTCGTCTCGTTCAGTTTTTTGAATTCCGGTTTCTTCAGGCTTTCTTCCTTGAGGAATACCCGAGCGTCCTTTTTATTGACCACCTCGATCTTGGCTACATCGCCTGCCTCCACCAATTGGGCAAAGCGCTGAAAATTGATCACCTCCGTTGATGCTTCACTTAAGAACATCAGATTGAATACGATCAGTCCAAGGATAATGCTCCCGTAAATCCAATAGGAATTAAAGGAGAACTTCCCCGGTTTCTTTTCCTGATTATTATTATCGTCCTGACTCATTGATTTTTTTCTAAATGCTGGTTTGTAACTGGCTTCTTAGTAACGAAATGCAAGCCTATAAGGTTTTACCTGCGGGCACGTATGCCGACAAATAATCGATCAACTATCCTCATATTCGGTCCGCCTGGCATCTCCCCATAGTTGCTCCAGATCATAGAATCGCCTGGTTTCCGGATGAAAGATGTGGACGATAGCCTCAAAGTAGTCCATACACACCCATTTGGCATGTTCGAGCCCTTCGACGTGTCCCGGATGTAGTTTTATCTCGTTTTTGAGTCGACGTTCGATATTACCGGCAATACCCCTGACCTGGGTCGTGGAATCACCCTCACAGACAATGAAAAAGTCAGTGGGGGCATCTTTCAATTCCCTGAGATCCAGTAACACAATCTTTTTGCCTTTAATATCTGTAATACAGTCGATAATCAAATCCGGAAGTCCGTTGGTAACGGCTTTTGCCTGAGTGGCTTTCTTTAGGTTTGCCAAATGTTCTCTTTTTATTTATAAAATCTACTCCAATTCAACTGCCTCTTTTCTCTTACCCTCCTATCTCATGCATCCTGTTTCCTTTCCCCTTCTTCATATATTACACCAAATATACGATAATTGTCACCCAAAAACCGGACATGGGCCGCAAAGGTAAGTGTCTTTTGAGCTATTAAATGGACTATTTTAAGATTTACGATACGCTTGATTCTACCAACAAAGAAGCACAGCGATTGTTGGCCCAAGGGGCCGGCATCAACGGACTGACCCTGTTTGCCAGGCATCAGACGGATGGCCGGGGCCAGCTAAGCCGGGTCTGGATTTCAGGCCCGGGAAGCCATGTGGCGATGTCGATCATCCATCTGCCGGAGCATTTACCCATTTCAACCCTCCCTACATTAAGTATGAAGATCAGCCTGGGTATTGTGAATGCATTAACATCCATAGACCCCTCCATACAGCCGTTGATTAAGTGGCCAAACGATATCTATGCAACAGGTAAAAAACTCTGTGGCATCCTGATTGAAAATGCTCTTTCAGGTGGCAAAGTCCAGCATTCTGTCATCGGCATCGGAATGAATGTCAATGAGAAGGAATTCCCGTCACCTATTTCAAATGCTATTTCTCTCTATCAGCTCACAGGTTCAGAATTTGCGCCTCAGCAAGTTGCCCTGATCATCCGGGAACATGTCATGGCCATGCTCGAAGAAGAAACCTACGATTGGAAATCCGACTACGACCAATATGTTTTTGGAAAGGGAAACCAATTTACTTTCCTTTCAGAAGATTCCAGATTTGAAGCAGAAGTGGTTGGCATCTCCATGCAAGGACATCTCATTTTAAAAAATGGTGATGATAAATTAAGGCACTATGCTTCGCATGAAGTGAAGTGGGTGGTTGGGTAGTTGATGTGTTGTAAGTTGATAGGTTATAGTTGAGTTGTGGGTTGATGGTTTGATGGGTTGACTAGTTTATAGGTTTATAAATTCATAATCAGATAAACACATAAACTGATAAACTCATAAACTCATAAACTTATCAACCTATCAACACAAAAACACATAAGAGATAAATTTGCGACAATGAATAATATTAAGAAAGCAGCCATCCTGACGATCGGTGATGAATTGATGATCGGACAGATCGTCGATACCAATAGTGCCTGGATCGCATCGTTTCTGGATCAACATGGATGGCAGGTCACTCGTAAACTTGGCGTGAGGGACGACATACCACAGATCATGGAGTGCATGTCACTTTGCCTGGAAGCGGCGGACTTGTTAGTAATGACCGGTGGCCTGGGACCTACCAGCGATGACCTCACGGTGGATGCACTCTGCCAATATTTTGATTGTAAGAAAGTGTGGCATGAAGAAACATGGGATCGTGTAAAAGAAATCCTTAAACGATTGGGACGGGAACCAGCTGAGATGCACAAATTGCAATGTTACCAACCGGATGCAGCTGAGATTATCCCCAATGACCAGGGCTCTGCACCAGGTACAATATTCCGGAAAGGAAATAAAATCGTGATCTCTGTCCCGGGTGTGCCAAATGAAATGAAGCATCTGCTCAAGGACAAAATCATCCACTTACTACCCAAAGGAAATCCCGTTGAACACCGCATCATCCGCACTGCCGGAGAAGGTGAAACGGTCATAGCGGAAATGATAAAAGATATCGAAGCATCTTTACCAACCGATATCAAACTTGCATACCTGCCCCACTTCAGCCAGGTGACCCTCAGGCTCACTTCGTACAATAACGCATTGAAGAAAGAACTCGACCACTTCGAACAACAAATTGTCGAGCGACTTGCAAAGCTGGTGTATGGAACCGGGGATATCAACCTTGCGAAAGCTATTGGAGGATTATTAAGAGAACGCAAAGAAACGATCGGCACTGCGGAGAGTTGTACCGGAGGGTACGTATCCCATTTGATTACTTCCATACCGGGATCATCAGAATATTATCTGGGTTCTGTCATTCCATACGCCTATGAATTAAAAACTTCACTGTTAGACATATCCACTGACATGCTCAATACCTACGGTGCAGTGAGTGAAGAAGTTGTCACCGCCATGGCAGAAGGTGTACGAAAAAAATTAGGCGTCACCTGGTCTATTGCCACCAGCGGTATAGCAGGACCTGGGGGAGCTACTCCGCAAAAACCTGTTGGCACCATATGGATCGCCTGCGCAGGACCACACGGCACGAAAGCCCGCCTCCTCAAGCTCTCCCGCGACCGCATGAGCAATATTGAATACACAGCGATTGCCTCGCTTGTGCTACTCAGGAAAATGATGCTTGACGGTAGAGCGTGAGAACGTGAGAACGTGAGACGTGAGAGCGTGAGAGCGTGAGACGTGAGAGCGTGAGAGCGGAGGGAATTTAAAGACGGATTACGCGTCCTCATGTGTTTAAAAGCTGGTTCAAGTCTTCAGACTTGAACCCCAAATATATTCTGTCTCCAGAGAGAGATCTCTTCTGTTAGCCTTCTGCCTCTTCAGCCCTTCGCCTCTTCAGCCTCTTCAGCCTTTCTGCCCTTTACCTTACATTCAGGATATGCCCCAAATGATGCTCTCCATGCCATGCATACAACATCACTGTTTGCCGGAGCTTTTGTACTCGATTATATTGAGGATGGATAAAGGTCTTATCCCAATCTGCTTCATCCATAGACTCCATCAGGGTCACCCATCGTTTGTGGACACTGCCCAGCAAGATCAATGAGATCTCAGGACCCATTTTATAATCTGGCTGCTCAGCCCATGCAGCCTCCTCATATGGTTTGATGACTGGCGCGTCTTCCGTAAGAGCGAGTTTGAATCGGATAAATGCATTCATGTGGCTGTCCGCACAATGATGCACCACTTGTCTGGCAGTCCATCCTCCGGGCCTGTATGGTGTGTCAAGTTGCGCAGGTGAAAGTTGCCTGACCACTTCAAGAATTCGAGACGGGAAAACGGATATTCGCTCTATGGCCTTTTTAATTTCTTCTGTTGTCACTTCGGCAGGCAATGTAAACTTGCCCACCGGATATTGCAGTTGCTCCATTGTTTTTTCCATATCCGAAAGGTAAAAAGAGATTTACCATTCGCTTCATACTATCGATGACCGGTAGTTTTCGAATGTTGAATACCGGACATTCGGCGATTTATGGGCAGTGACATTTGCGGATTTTACCTATATTTCCTCTCAGTATGAGTATTTCGATCAGCCTGCATCAGGAAAAGGACTTCATTGAGGCCTGTATCGCCAAAGAGCGGTGGGCCCAGAAACAGCTCTATGAGGAGAACTATACCCTCCTCCTGGGTGTCTGCCACCGGTACTCCAGCAACCAGGACGATGCGATGGACATCCTCCACGAGGGTTTTATCAAGATTCTCAACAACATGCACAAGTACCAACCCGGAACCTCCCTGATCGCCTGGATGCGCCGGATTGTCATCAATACCGCTATTGATTATTACAGGATGCAATCCCGCCGGCGTACGGATGATCTGGAAACGGCATTTGACGTCCAGACCAGCGAACCCGACGCCATCAGCAAACTGACCGTCCAGGAAATTATCAAGTGCATACAGCAGTTATCCCCCGCTTATCGTTCTGTATTTAATCTTTACGTCGTAGAGGGGTTTTCTCACCGGGAAATCGCGGACATTCTCACCATCACAGAGAGTACCAGCCGTTCTAACCTTGTGAAAGCCAGGTCCAAACTCAAGGATCTACTGACTGTAAGACTGGGAAAATATGGGAAATAAGGAGTGGGACAACCATTTGCGGGATTTACTTGGTGATTTCAAATCAGAAGGCGAACCTTCCCATTGGGAGGAGTTTGAGCATCAACTTGACATCACCTCTGATCCGGCGGAAAGTGCCGAACGACTCCAGGATGAAATTCTCAAAGACAAACTTTCCGCCTATTCGCCTCCAGACCAGGTCACAGGTTGGGATCGGATTGAGGCTTCTCTCGATGCCTCCGAAGCCAAATTTGACGACCAGGTCCGCACGAGGATAAGTGAATTCCAGCCACCTAAGGATCCACATTCTTGGCCGCTCTTCCAGCAACGCTTCGCTGCGCATAAACTTCTTCGCGCAAAACTGATAGCCCTTAAGGTTTTTGAGACCGCCGCCATGGTCCTCATACTCATCACCATACTCCATCTGGGGCACCTCGGGAAATTACCGATGTTGATACCGCCAGCTGACGAACAGCAGCAAAATGATTTGGAGGAAATGACCGCAAATCAAAACCAGCAATCCGGAAATGATGAATCTGCGGATTTAACAAAAATTGCTGTTGCTCCAATAAAGGCTCCAACATCAAACACATCCTTGATCGGCTCTGATTCCAGGTCAAATCGTGATGAATCGAAATCGTATTCTTCAGTCACGTCTTCAAATAATTTGACGAATGGCGACCTCAATTCATTCCCGGATATCAATGAAAAAGAAACTTTAGAAGCGATACCATTTGCAGATTCATTTACTAAAGGTGAATTCATTTCATCAGCACCTCAAAATGTATCTGGCGCAGCAGAAAAACAAAGTGGGCCTATTCTTTCGGAAACAAATAACACATTATTTTCTTCAGAAACATACATTACTGAGTCACTTGCCCATCGTACAAGCAACCTAACACACGTGAATGTATCACCGATACCTGATCCGGTTTTTGTTAAACCAGTTCAAAAAACATTTCTGGAGTTCGGTATGCTGGCACAGGTTGACTACAATCAGTTAAAGATGCCTGAAGACAGATTGTATAACAATGGCAGGCAGGTGATATTCCCGCTGCAAGGATTGACCAGCCCTGGGTATGGCGCAGGTTTTACACTGGCACTGGCACACGCCAGGTGGGCTGTAGAAACCGGTGCAATCTATAGTGCAAAGAGCTTTAGTCCAGGGCGTGAATTAACAGTGGGTATAACGGCTGATCACAGCAATGTAGAATTTGATGCCATGCGTATGCAGTTGATTTCTGTTCCGCTTCAGTTCAGGTATCGCATCGCACCCAAAGGTCGCCTGAAAGCGTATGCCCTTGCAGGATTTGGCCTCCACCTCATCGCGCAATCAGATATCGATGTCCTGGTGAAATATAATTTCCCTTCCCTTCCTGAAGGTGAAAATCCAAACAATAATCCTTCCCTGGCCAGAACCATTCGCGAGACAAAACGGGTCAGCGAGGATTTTCGTGAAAAAGCACCCTTCAGCACAACAAGCTACATATCCGCTAATCTTGGTGCCGGACTGGAATATCGCCTGACCGAGCGCAAAACCGTTTTCCTCCAGACGGCATATCAGTACCAGATCCCCAATCTGAGATTCAGTAATCATAACGGAAAACACCTGCTTTCGGTCTCCGTGCAAGCTGGAGTCCGGACACCTTTAGGATCTTAGATAGCCTACTATTTGTTTAGGCGGGTATAGTGGGCTCTACTGCATTTCTTTTCTAAAAATCATGCTGCAAGTATTCGATATACTTTCATGATTCATAGACCATCCTGGCTTATACAGCTTTGATCTGCAAATACTAATCACGACCTTTACCCTTCTTAAATTTAACTATCATGCTCAAGAATCGATCCTGGCTATACGCTCTTTTGTTCGCAAGTTTCATCATTGCACCCTTGTCTCATGTTGAAGCCCAGCGGCAGATCACTATTGACGATATATGGACCAAAGGAACCTTCCGCACCAAAGGTGTTCCCGGTTTTAGGTTTATGAACGACGGAAGGCATTACACCACCCTGGAGAATAACTACATTCTGAAGTATGATCTCACTACCGGCAACCTCACCGATACCCTGCTTGATGTGAATCTGCTGAACTTACCTGGCGAAGACAAGCGTATTGATGACTACACGTTTAGCGATGATGAATCCCAATTACTGCTGACCGCAGGCAGTGAAGCCATCTACCGCCATTCCACGAAAGAGTGGACTTATGTTTACGATAACACTTCCCGTAAAGTGGCAGTATTAAATGAAAAAGGAAAGCAGATGCATGCTACCTTTTCACCTGATGGCAAGAAGGTAGGATTTGTCATGGACAACAACATGTACTACAAGGATCTGGCTTCCGGAAAAATCACGCAGGTCACCACAGATGGCAAGTGGAACCATATCATCAACGGCTCCTGCGACTGGGTGTATGAAGAAGAATTTTCGTTTACAAAAGCTTTTGCATGGTCTCCCGACAATCGCTATATCGCCTACTACCGTTTTGATGAAAGCGCCGTCAAGGAATTTACCATGACCAATTACACCGGCGAATTATATCCTGAAAATGTCACCTTCAAATATCCCAAGGTGGGTATGGAAAATTCAAAAGTCAGTATCCATATTTTTGACACGAAGACCAAAAAGAAAGTGGATGTTGACCGCACCAGCGATCCCGATGGCTACATCCCTCGTATTAAATGGACTAATGATCCGTCAAAACTTTGTGTATTCTGGATGAACAGGCATCAAAACCATCTGGAACTCCTCATCGCAAATTCAGTAAGTGGCAAAACGACAAAACTGCTGCAGGAAGAAAACAAATATTATATCGACATACATGACAACCTCACCTTTCTCCAGGACGGGCAAGGTTTTATCTGGACCAGCGAGCAGGATGGATTCAACCATATCTATCTGTATGATATGAGCGGTTCGCTAAAGAAACAAATCACAACAGGCAACTGGGAGGTTACGTCCTTTTATGGTGTAGACGAAAAAAATAAAGCGATCTACTATCAATCTGCGTCGGTATCTCCGATGGAAAGGGAAATATTCAGTGTAGGGCTTGATGGAGTAACCAAGAAACAACTGCATGTCGATAAAGGCATGAACACAGCGCAATTTTCCACCACCTTTGATTTGTTTGTGTTGAATCACTCCACGATCAATTCGGCACCAACCTACACCGTATATGATCGCAAAGGGAAGGTGGTAAGAGTACTTGAAAACAATGAGGGTGTAAAAAAACAACAGGAAGAAGCAGGAGCACAACCGGTTGAATTTTTCAATTTCACTACCTCGGAAGGAGTTGATCTCAATGGCTATATGATCATGCCAGCCAATTTTGATCCTGCAAAAAAATATCCCGTGTTCATGACTCTCTACGGAGGACCTGGCTCCCAGGAAGTACTTGATGGTTGGATGGGCGCCGATTACTGGTGGTATCAATCACTCGCACAGCAAGGCTATATCATCGCCTGTGTCGACAACAGGGGCACCGGAGGACGTGGTGAAGAATTTAAAAAAATGACCTACCTGCAATTGGGACATTATGAAACCATCGATCAGATAGAAGCCGCCAAATACCTTGGCAACTTACCTTATGCTGATTCTTCCCGCATCGGTATCTTCGGATGGAGTTATGGAGGTTATATGTCTTCCCTTTGCTTGCTGAAAGGAAATGATGTCTTCAATTCAGCAATCGCTGTCGCACCTGTCACGAATTGGAAATGGTATGACTCTATCTACACCGAACGCTATATGCGCACTACCGAAGAAAACTCAAAAGGGTATGAAGACAATAGCCCAGTCAATTTTGTAGATCGCCTGACCGGCAATTATCTGCTCGTGCATGGCAACTCCGATGACAATGTGCATTTTCAAAATTCGGCAGAGATGTCAGCCGCGCTGATCAAAGCCAATAAACAATACGATACGTACTATTATCCAAACCGCAATCACGGTATCTATGGCGATAATGCGCGCAGGCACTTGTACGTCAAGATGACGGACTTCCTTAACAAGAATCTGAAGCCGGAGAAGCCGATGACGTTTAGTAATCAGCAGTCGAAGTCGTGAGAACGTGAGAGCGTGAGAGAGTGAGAACGTGAGAACGTGAGGGGAGAGTGAAGGGATGAGAGTGAGAAGCGTGAGAGCTCGAGGGTCCCGAGCATGTCGAAGGGAAGGAATCACCTTCCCCCATTCTGCTTTGAGCCAGGCTCAAACCGAATTAAGAATATTCCTTCGGCAGCTCTGGGTTCTGCGCGAGATCCTATGAGATATGGCTCTACATTTCAGGAATTATGCATTGCTGTAAATTAAAAACCAACCAGCAATAGTCTACTGAATGATAATCCGGCCTGTCATCTGCAGATTGTCATTCTTCATGGTAATTTGATAGATCCCTGGATGCAAATTATTTGTGTCAAGGGTCAAGTGGTCTTCATCCGTTATTCGGTATGATTTTATTAAACGGCCTGCCGCATCAGACAATTCTGCTGTTGACCATTGTCGGCCATCCTGCCATGATATATTAATTGAATGTCCTGCCGAAGCAGGCTGTGGATATATCTTTCCTTCAAACGAAACTTGTTGCAATTGTGTATCACTGCTTGGCTCAAGTTCATACTTATATAACTCATATCCTGTCTGAGGTGTAGTAGCAAAAAAGAAAACATTTTTACCTGCTATGACGAGATGATTTGGGTTTGAACCTTCTTCTCCTGCGTTCAGATCGACCACTAGCTTGGTTCCTTCCGGAGTACCATCGGTTTCATATAGTTCTCTGTCTGTAGCACTTGATGAAGCAGCAAAGACTGCTTTAGTTCCATCGGAACAATATACCAGGGGTCGCTTGAGCCTGTACCAGGAAAGATGTCTCTACTGAACGAGACATTGTCGCCATCTGAAAAATACAGCTCAACACCAAGATCATTATCAACGTCTTTACCGGGGATGCACAAATTCTCATTTATGTATGCCAATGGCTTTTTCTCCTCCTTTCGTAAAGGATTCGCTAAGCGTGCTATATCCTCAACATTTACATTGAAATCGGTAGCTTCAAGTTGGTATAAATTAAACTCATCGCAAAAATTTATCTTTCCTTTTACAGGCATTAACCAATAGATAGGGGTTTGATATAGGGTCCCTAATATGCCGGTGGAAAGTTGATCTCCTTGGGTATAGTATGGCACAATATCATTTGGCGCGATACCCCCAAATTCAGAAGCATGAAAGAATACCCAGGAACTTAAGGGCGTAAAATCCATAACATTACCACCAGCAGGACTCTCTACTTCGATATCCAGATGCGTTGTGCCAAACTCAGTGCCATCCGTTACGAATGGTTCATCCTGATCGATACCACCAAATTCTACAGGGGCAACATTTGCGCTAAAATATAAAAGTCCATTAGCCGATTTAAACTCACGGGGTCTGCCCTGAGCATTTAAATTTATATTCTCATATAAATGAGGTGCTGAAATTGAATCTACACGCCAAACCTCCCGATCTGCATTTGAAGTTGCCGCAAAATACAAGTAGCCTTGATAGATATCTCCTGGAATCGGATCGCTACTCTCTGCTCCGGGTTCAATATCCATAACTAATTGAGTTCCTTCAGGGTTCCATCGGTTACCCAAAGTTCTTTTCCTTCATCGATGGTGAAAGCATTAAAGTAGACTTTACCAAATGCTACAAAAAAGGATTGAGGATCACTATCACCAATACCTGGATTAATGTCCTTGAGAAGATTTGTACCTGCATCAGATCCATCGGATATCCACAATTCAATTCCCTGCACACTGGTTCTGGCCGGGAAGATGAACTTATCACCCAGTGCAATACCTGAATGGGATCCTGAGGTGAATGCGCTTTCCGCACCCGGCGAGATATCCTTCACTAAAGAGACCTGGCTAAAGGAACACAAAGCAATGAGGCTGGCAAAGGCAGACAAGATGAATTTTTTCATGATCTGATTTTTTGGAGTGAATGGTTTATGCTAAGATATTAAAAAATTAAGGCCAACCTGAAAAAAAAAAAACGACTCTTGCAAATTTTTGTTTATTTTAATTTAGATGTAATGAATTCATAATAATTCTCCCGGTTGACCACTTTGAATATATGATCACTGTAAGTCTGGCTGAAACTTGAGGCCAGTTTCTTCTTCCGCTTTTCATTCCAGGTAAATTCATAGGCATAGAGCATTCCATTCGTATCTTCGATATAATCAATTTCCTGTTGCGCATGTGTACGCCAGAAATAAGTATTAGGATATTGATCACTCCATGAATTGAATTTCATCCTTTCGACAATCAGGAAATTTTCCCAAAGCGCCCCAATGTCATTTCTTCGACTGAGGGGTTGAAACTGCCTGATGACTGCATTCCGTATTCCTGTATCATAGAAATATATTTTCCTTCCCTTTTTAATCTCGTTTCTAAGATTGCGCGAGAAAGAAGAAAGGGAGAAAATGACAAAGGATTTTTCCAGCAAATCGATATAACGTTGTACCGTTTCATTGGTCAGGCCTGTCATCTGCGCCAGTTCATTATATGATACTTCATTGCCAATCTGGAAAGCCAGGGCCTGCACCAGCTTCTCCAACTCTACCGGCTTTTTGATTTCCTGCCATTTAAGTAGGGGGGGGGGACCGCGGAAGCCTAGATCAGGCGTTGCCGGGGATTCTTCCAACATCCAGATGGCTTGTCATCTCGGACGACCCGGGGTCGGTGACGATTACCTCAACACCTTTGACATGATCATGAATTTGCTTTAACGTGAGGCCAATGCCCTGGATATTTTGTGCTTCATCAATAATCAATCTTCGCTTTCCCTTCAGCAGGTTTTTCAGATATGCAGAAGTATTTTGGGTTAGAATCGCCCTGACATCATAATCATCACCATCAAGCCAAAGCACATCCTCACCAGTAAATCGTTCCCTCAACAAGGTGGATTTACCCGTTTGTCGCGGCCCAAGTAGCAGAATTACTTTCCTATCATGTAATGATTTTTGGATAATTCTTTCTATATGCCTGTTAATCATATACTTGCGATTATTTATACCTTCAATACAATCTCACTTAGCCTTAAAAATAGATAAAATCGTCAGTTTGACCTTACAATTTTATATAAATTCGTCAGCTCAACCTTACATATTTATATAAATTCGTCAGGTTGGCCTTACAATTTCATCAAAATTCAATTGTCCGACCTGACGAAGTAGACAAAGCCGGGGCACAACTCAGACGGATCTGGGATTTCACCAACCCAATTTCCCCGAATTGGCCAAGTCCCTATTACCTTTGTCCAAAATAACACCATTGGAAATCCTCAATCGTAAAGCCCGACACGAATACAACCTGCTCCATAAGTATGAAGCCGGTCTTGTGCTGAAAGGTACTGAGGTCAAGTCCCTGCGCCTAGGACAGGCCAATATGAGTGATGCCTGGTGCCTGTTTGAGCACGGCGAGCTCTACCTCAAAAACCTCCACATCAACGAATATGAGCATGCCAGCATGTTCCAGCACGAAGCAAAAGGGACAAGGAAACTACTGCTCCACAAATCAGAGCTCAAGAAACTCATGCGGCGGGTGGAGGAGAAAGGACTGACTATCGTTCCCTATCGCATCTACTTTTCAGAGCGCGGGCACGCCAAGTGCGAGATATGGCTGGCGCAGGGCAAGAAGGAGTATGACAAACGCGATACTATTAAAGAGCGGGATGTCAGAAGGGATATTGACCGCAGTCTGGCGTAGAGCAAGGGGCAAGGAGCAAGGAGCAAGGGGGCTGTCAGGAGACAGCTATTGCTAGTTGTAAATATGGAATAACCAATAGCCAAGGAAAAGTCAGAAGTTTTGTCAGGAGACAGATCTTCACTTTGATTCAATTCGTTCGTCCTATATTCCTATTATCTTTAAGAGACCGAAAAACTCAACTATGAAATTAAGCAGGGAAGTAGCCGAACTCCTGAAGGCTGGTGTCATTGAACAAGACACCGCTGATCGCATTGAACAATACTACCTGACGAAAGCGGGACCACCTCAAAACAAACTGGTGATTGTGTTCGGGATTTTGGGCTCGCTCCTGGTGGGCCTGGGTATCGTGCTCATCCTGGCGCATAATTGGGATGAGCTATCGAGGAGTATTAAAACAGTCATTGCATTCATTCCTTTACTTGCAGGGCAAGCTATCTGCGGGTATACACTCTTCAGGCAACAAGACAGTATCACCTGGCGGGAAGCTGGTTCCACTTTCCTGGTTATGGCCATAGGCGCATGCATAGCCCTTATCAGCCAGATCTACAATATACCGGGCAATCTCTCTTCCTTTCTCTTTACCTGGTCTTTGCTGACACTGCCCATCATTTATGTGATGCGGTCTTCTGTCGCCTCCCTGCTCTATTTGTGCGGTATCACCTGGTATGCCTGCGAAACAGGATACTGGGGTTATCCTGAACGTGAATCATACCTGTACTGGGGCCTTCTTTTACTAGCGTTACCACACTATTATAACCTCTATAAAAAACATAGTGAAAGCAATTTCTTCACGTTTCACAACTGGTTTATTCCAATCTCTGTCATCACAGTATTAGGAACAGTGGCCACTGGGTTTGAAGAACTGATGTTTATCGCCTACATGAGTCTCTTTGGTGTATTGTACCAGATCGGTAATACAACCATACTCCGCGAGCAAAAAATCAGGAACAACGGATATCTTGTTTTGGGTTCACTAGGATCAGTAGCCTTATTGCTGGGCCTGAGTTTTGATTGGTTTTGGGAAGATCTGAGGACAAAGGAGTTTTCAACTGAAGCTATGGTATCCTCGCCTGAATTTATCACCGCGGTAGTACTTACACTTGCAGCCACTGCGCTATTAGTCTACCAAAAGAAACGTGAATCGCCTTTTACTATTAAACCTGTCGAACTTGTTTTCCTCCTGTTAATCGGCATCTTCTTTGTCGGAATGACTTCACCCTTTGTCACTATCCTGATCAATCTCCTGGTACTGGCGATTGGTATCCTGACGATTCGCGAAGGAGCCAGGCACAACCATTTTGGTATTCTCAATTACGGTTTACTCATTGTCACGGTGCTGATCATATGCCGCTTCTTTGATACCAACCTGAGTTTCATACTCAGAGGTTTGTTATTTGTCGCTGTTGGCTTGGGATTCTTTTATGCTAATTACTGGATGGCTAGAAGGAAAAAAAGAGTGAAAAGTGAAGAGTGAAAAATTAAAATAAGAGACGGATGAATCGCGGCCTCATAAAATATCATCCATCCTTCAACTCCACAATTGACAACTCACAAAGATGAATCAAAAAATAACAATACCTGCTTTCTTCCTCATGGTACTCGCGCAGCTCTATGTACCTGCGAGCATGATCTTCCAGAAAGAACGCGTCATCGCGCAGGGAACAGCTTATAAATTCCGGACAGCACCGATAGATCCCAACGATCCTTTCAGGGGAAAATACATCACGCTGTCTTTTAATGAGACCGGAGTCAAGGTCGAAAACGCAGAAGAGTGGAATAATGCTGATGAGGTATATGTATTCCTTACTACGGATTCAAATGGCTACGCGATGATTCAGTCAATAATAAAGGAACAGCCCAAGGGAAGTGATGATTACATCAAAGCCAATATAGACTATATCATGACAGATACCCTCAGTACGGTATTTGTCCGTTATCCTTTTGATCGGTTTTATATGGAAGAATCAAAGGCACCTGTAGCTGAAACGATCTATAATGAAGCTGCGATTGATTCCAACCAGGTAGCCTATGCTTTAGTCATGGTCATGAATGGTGATGCTGTGGTCCGGGATATTTTTATAGATGATGTCTCTATCACGGAGGTGATCCGAAAAGAGCAAAACAAAGTCAAATAGTCCATCTGATGGTCTTGATAAACCGGACTCTTTTATCCGGTTTGATGTATTGAGCCCGAATAACCTGTGCTTATGTTTTGTCCATATCTTTACATAAGTGATTGACACTATCGACCGAAAATGTATACGGTTCAACCACCAATTCTCCTCTTTCCATGAAAGTACATCCTGAGAAACTTATCCTGGGCCGGCCACATGAGGGCGAAATACCTATTCATGGATCTATCGATCGCCGATTATATAATATCAAGGCGGTCTGGAATAATGAATTTGACAATGATACCGGAATAGAAAAACTCCTTCGTTTATTCCTGGCCGTCTCGCAGTTCTTTTTCCCGGGTTTATATCTCAAGGAAATCTTCAGTAAGAAATATGTCCGTTACCAGGATCTGGCCGTAGATGTGTATGTGCTGTTCAAGCTCTTCTTTCCCTTGTACCTGCTCATGCATGACCTGCAGAAAAACGTGGTGCTCTTTTGGATATTAGTCTGGTTGATGGTGGAGACCATGCTTTATATCCCTACGCTGATTTTTGCATCCGATGTGATCGCCCGCCCAAGGTCCTACAGAAGATCCATGCTTTTACTCTTTATCAACTATACTGAAATCATCTTTGACTTCGGAGTCATATATGCCTTTGGCGACTTCCTCAACAAACCATTTGACCATTGGTTTGATTCGGTGTATTTCAGTTTTATCACCGCTGCGACCATCGGCTTTGGCGACTTCTATCCTGCAGGCCCAACAGGAAAATTCCTGGTCAGCTTTCAATCCACTCTCTTCATTCTCTTTGTGGCCTTATTCCTCAATTTCTTCACTGGCAAGGTGGAAAGCAAGGGGTATTTCGGACAATACAAACCTTAGTGCCCGCTTCTATCAGGTCCCCTTTTCATTTCTTCCTTACTTTCACGCTATGAAACTTGAATTTACGATCACGGAGAAAGACCTGCTGACCCATCAACTCTTTGCCACTTCGAAAGCAAAACGGGTGGTCAAACGAAGGGCACAGGGCAAGATATTCCTCCTGCTCATCTACATGGCGACCGGCATTTTTATCTGGGAAAGGAATGGCGTGGTCACCGGAGCCATCTTTTTCCTGGTCTGCATGCCCTTGTATTTCCTATATGCCTCCATGGAGCGCAAACAGTATGTCAAGCACATCAGCGCATTCGTCAGCGATCAGTTTAAAACCCGTGGTGATAAAAAAACAACCCTGACTTTTGGTGAACAGGAAATCATCATGAAGGATGGCGACAACGAGAGTGTAGTGCCTATGACGGAATTGGAAATCATACATGAAATTGATGTACTCTATTCCATATCCCTTAAATCAGGACAAGCGATCCTGATACCAAAAGCGAACCTTGCCTCTATTGAAGACACCTCGTCCATGCTGCTGGATCTCGCAGAGCGGCTGGACATTCCCTACCAACGGGAACTGGGCTGGAAGTGGAAATAAGTCTATTCCAGGATGCATGCCAGACAGTTCTGCCGCCATAAAGGCTCAATATTATTCGCGCAGATCCACAGAGGCGCAGTGAATATTCTAAAAAAAATGTCGCGCAGAGACGCAGAGGCGCAGTGAATATTCTAAAAAAAATGTCGCGCAGAGACGCAGTGAATCTTCTAAAAAAAAATTTCGCGCAGAGACGCAGAGGCGCAGTGAATCTTCTATTTTAATTTCGCGCAACGACGCAAAGACGCAGCGAATCTTTTTACTCTCTCACACTTCTCACTCTCTCACTCTCTCACTCTCTTACCTCTTACTCTCTCACGTTCTCACGCTCTCACGCTAGAACTCCGCATTACCAGGAGTACGAGGGAACGGAATCACATCGCGGATATTAGACATCCCGGTGACAAATAAAACGAGACGCTCAAATCCAAGACCAAACCCCGCGTGCTTACAAGTACCAAACCTGCGGGTATCAAGGTACCACTGCATCTCTTCCAGCGGCACATGCATCTCTTCCATCCGACGCGTCAATACATCGAGTCGTTCTTCACGCTGCGAACCACCAACAATCTCTCCGATGGCAGGAAATAAGATGTCCATGGCAGATACTGTCTTCTCCCCTTCATCCACTCGCATGTAGAATGCCTTGATCTCTTTAGGATAGTTCGTGAGTATTACAGGTTTCTGGAAATGCTTTTCGACGAGATAACGCTCATGCTCAGATTGGAGGTCAGTACCCCAGCCTTCAATCGGATACTGAAATTTTCCTTTTTTATTAGGTGTTGAGTTTTTTAATATTTCAATAGCCTCACCATAGGTCAGGCGTTCAAATTTATTATCAACAACAAATTTCAACTTGGAGACCAGGTCCATCGGACTGCGCTCAGCCTGCGGCTTTGACGCTTCTTCTTGTTCCTGGCGCTCTTTCAAAAACTGGATATCATCCGCACAATGCTCCAGCGCAAATGAAATCACATACTGCAGCATGCTCTCAGCGAGATCCATGTCGTCCTGCAGATCAAAGAAAGCAACTTCCGGTTCAATCATCCAGAACTCAGCAAGATGTCTTGTGGTGTTACTATTTTCTGCGCGGAAAGTAGGGCCGAATGTATAGACTCTGCTCAGCGCCAGTGCGGCAAGTTCTGCTTCAAGTTGTCCTGACACGGTCAGGTTTGTTTCCTTTTGGAAAAAATCCTTTTTAACATCTACTGCACCTTCAGGGGTAAAAGGGATCTTGTTTAAAGGCAGTGTTGTCACTCTGAACATTTCACCTGCTCCTTCTGCATCAGACCCTGTGATGACAGGGCTGTGGAAATAAAAGAAACCGCGCTCATGGAAAAAGTGGTGAATCGCGTAAGCCAGTGAATGGCGTATGCGCATCACTGCACCGAATGTATTGGTCCGGATGCGGAGATGTGCGATCTCCCGCAGAAACTCCATGCTGTGCCTTTTTGGCTGTAATGGATATTTCTCCGGATCTGCATCGCCGACTACTTCGATATGGGTGGCCTTTAATTCAACATCCTGGCCCTTGCCCTGAGAGGCGAGCAAAGTACCCGTGGCTATGATCGCTGAACCTGTTGTAATACGCTTGAGCAAACCCGGATCGGTAGCCTCGTGATCTACCACCACCTGAATGGTTTGAATGCAGGACCCGTCACTGACAGCCGCAAATTGATTACTCCTGAAGGTTCGGACCCATCCGCAAACGGTTACTTCAGTGCCAATTGGCTTACCCTTGAGGATTTCTTTAATTGATTGTTTCATATAGGTTTATGCGACGTAAGGAGGCCAAAGATAAGTTCCTTAGTCCTAATTTGCCTGACATCTTGCAAGGAAAGGCTCCGCATCCGGAGTACCCAGCTCAACTGCCTTTTTCCAGTCGGCACAGGCTGCCTGGAGGTCACCGAGGGCCTCAAAGGTCCTGCCGCGGAAAAAGTAAGAAGCTCCATGCTGAGGCTGTTTGGCAATCGATTCCTCCATATCCGCTTTTGCCTGTGGAAACATACCCATCTTTCCATAGCAGAATCCACGTTCGTAATAAGCATTTGGGAAAGCGGGATTAGCCACAATCAATTTTGAAAATGTTTCAATAGCATCGTTAAGCAGATTGGCTTCTTTGTAAGCTACACCAAGGTTAAACATCCCATGTTGATTATTCGGATCCGCATTGAGGATGGCTTTAAAATCTTCGGCTGCTTCCTTTGTATGACCGCTGGCCCCAAGTGCGCTGCCCCTAAATTGAAGGGCTGAGATATTGCCTGGTTCCTTAGCGAGTGCCTGATTGGCCACTTCAACTGCTTCGGGATATTTAGCCAGTTTAAAATAGGCCTCGGCGAGCCGCACCTTAGCATCTGTATAATCCGGACTCAGTTCAGACCCTTTCTTCATAAATGGCAATGCCTCTTCCCAATTACCTTCATCTCTAAGCATAGATCCATAGTTGAGATTGGCTAATCCTGATCCGGGATTGGTAGTGATTGCATTAGTATAATATGGCTCCCACCCATCGTAGGTGCCTATTCTCCAGAAATTGATTCCGGACCACAAGACCATGATACCGACAAATACAAAAGGAGCTATTTTATGCGAGCTCAATTTCGATTTGTCAACTACCGCAAGGATGATCAACCATAGTCCGATAAAAGGAAACCAGGACCTGTGATCGAGATAATCATACGCAACACCAGCAAAGGAAGGCTCGTATGCCAATGATGGGAGTAATGGTGCGAGCCAAATGACACCGCCGATCAACATCAGTTTTGGATCAGGTTTGTATTTCCATAGCATATACGCGAGCAAACCAATACCGACTAACCCACCTAAAGTCCAGAATATTGAATACCCCGGCATCACACTGTACCCAAGTGGTACTATCATTTTAAAAGATTCCTCTAACAGCGAACGTGTATTCTTAAAAAAAGCAAGGATGGAAAGATTGCCTGCATCGGCAATAGCAGAAGACCTCATGGCGAAGTAAATCGCAAATAATAATCCATTGATTCCCATCCATACCCATTCTATACCAGACGGTAACTTCTTTCGCTCAGCATACAACATCACAAGAGCGATGGGAAGCAGCGCCACGGCAGATTCCTTTGACAACAATGCCAGGAAAAACACGGGGACTGAAAGCCAGAGAAATTTATTTGAATTTGTCTTGAGATATTGCTGTACCAACACGATGAATCCCACACCAAACAACATCAGATACAAGTCACCTCGTGCCGCTATCCAACCGGCAGCGTGAGGCGTCAGCAGATTGACACTATACAGCAGAGTCCCTGCCCAGGCGAGCGTTGGTTTAAAATAAAATCGCAACAGGAAAAATAAAAGAATCACGCCAGCTACAAACACAAGCAGGTTGTGGACATGGTACACCGTAGGACTTTCTTTCCCAAGTGCATAATCAATCATATACGTGATACTTTGCCATGGGCGGTAGAGCTCTATGCGGGCATCCATAAACCATGCATCTGTCTTGAAGGCAATAGCTGGATTAAACCCTTCCTTGATCACCGTATTCTCCAGGATCATCTTGTCATCATCGTGCATGACAAAATCAAAAAAAACAGAGCGACCAAACACGGCCAGCGGGATGACTATCAACAGCAGGTACTGCCAGAGCCTGAGTTTTGTTGATTGTTTTTTAGGGGAGGTTTGTTTTTGCTTTTTAATAGCCATTGCTGCTCAGGGTAATGAGTTGAAGATGGAATGATACGGGCAGGGCGAAATGCAATGACAATGATATGAAGAAAAAAGGGAATATGACAGGTTGGAAGCGCTTGAAGTCCATTTGAGGCTATGAAGGACGTTTAGGTCAACAAATGAGTTATCTCGCGACATTCCCGTAGCATCTCTTCCCTGGAGTAACCTCCCGGTATGCCTCCATACCTGACGGTGAGGCACTGGTTGAAAAAAACGACTGCACGATCTGTCAAGGGCTCACTAACATCCGCTTTGGTCATATACTTCCTGAGATTTGCTTCATCAAGTTCAGAGGAGGGGATTATAAACCGGTCGATCAGGAATTTATAATACGTTTCTGTTGCCTTTTCAAAAAATGTATTACCCGGTATAGCATTGATGTTTGCTTCCAGTTGGTTGTATTGATTGTTTGCATGGGCAGCGGCAGCATTCCTGATGCGTTGAGCTTCTGGCATTTGATTTTCACGCTTGCGCTTTGCCGCATAAAAAAAGTTTAAACCTGACCCGGTCAGCACCAGGGTAAAAAGTAAAAGGTGTGGAATCGAAACCCAGAACTTGTCTTTTAAAAGGACAGGGTTAATGCTCATTAACTCAGTTGGTCCTGAAGCAACCTTGTTTAAGGAGGACGTATCAAAAGGAATGCCTGAGCCCTGTGTGACATTCAGCTCAATCGTATCGGATACAATGGTCACATATTGTTTCTGTGCCGGATCAAAATAAGTAAAGGGGACGACTACGGTGTAATCACCAGGCCTGGCCGGAATCATCTGGTACGCGACCTTGCGGATATGGGACACTTCATTACCTGCATCAAAAACTTTATCCTCGAGTATCTTGGGATCATAGGTTTCAAAATCCCCATTGACCACTGCTGCAGGAACATCCCATCTGCGTGAATCGCCATTGCCAGTAATCTCGACCTGGAAAGTATATGCTTCATCTGTAGTGATCTCCGTCTTGCCAGGTGTGAGGCTCATCTGATATGTTCCAACCGCTCCGGAATAAGAAGTCGGAGCATTGGCAGGTAGTGGAAGTATGGTAATCGTCAACGGTTCTGATGCCACCTGGACATCTTGTATCCTCCGCATTGTAAAAAATCCCTGGTTGCCCGGAAAAGGTGCATTGATACCCGCACTCATCACCATCGGGTCAATGGTATACGTGCCCGATTGATGAGCAAACAAGGCAATGGACTTTATGATCCTCGAGGTAAACTGCAATCCATTGATGGTTTCGTATGTGGCCTCCCGACTAAAGTCTGAGAAATTTTGAATAAAAAAATCCGCGTAATCATCTTCATCGATAGTACTCACCGTCTGTACATTCTCCCTGAAGAGTAATCTGTAGGTGAGAATAATTTGTTGGCCCGGATAGTATGATTTACGATCGGTTTCTGCTCTCAAGAGCACAGGCTCTCTGGAAGAAGAAGACCCTTGTTTAGCGATATCCTTTTGTGCGATGACTTCAATCGAGACAGGCCGTGTAATAAATTTTTTGCTGCCCGCGACCACTGTTGCGGAGCCAATTGTCAATTTACCCTGAGTCGTAGCGAGCAGTGAATAAGACCATGACTGACTCCTGCTGACAGCACCATTGATCACCATCGTACTGGATCCAATAGAGGGTCCACCGACCACCTTGAAACTCTCAAAGGATGGAGGACGAAAATCCAAACCATTGGCATTGAGGAGTTCAAACTGAACCTCAAAAACTGAATGCTGCGCAATCTTTGATGTAGAAACACTGGTTCTGAATTCAGGTTCCTGCGCGAACGCCACACTCATCGTACCGGCCAGGATGAGAAAAAGGAAGAAGAACCGAAGTGTTTTAAAATTTCCTTTTCTCACGGGTTGTGGTTGAACTTGGTTTTTCAGTTGCAGACTTTGAAGAAGATTTTGTTCCGGGTGTTGCCAGCACCACGACTTCAACAGGATTGATAGTCAGTTTCTCCTCACCGGTCTGATAAGTAGCTGTTGGTATGATCAGCGTGCCTGCTTCCATGGCCATCAAGGTAAAGGAATAGGATTGGTTTGAACTCATCTTTCCGTTTTGGTACATAAAACTGGATGAGGTATTGGGGCCACTGACCACCGGCAATTTACTCATATCCGGCATGTTGAGTTTTCCCTCTCCATTCTCTATGGTATAGGTCACCTCCACCATTTCTCCGATGGAGATAGTGTCTGAACTGACCTCCACTTTCACCACCGGCTGTTGTCCAAACGCCGTGATCGAAAGCCATAACAAAGGCAAGAAAAATAAGCGTTTCATTTTATGTTTCAATTCTTGTTTTACAATGATCAAATACCTCTAATGACCTTCATTTCAAACAAACCAAACAAGTCAACCTGCGTAATCAATCTTCAATGCAATCCGGTCTGAAGTGCCTTTCTCTGTGATCCGACCCAGGCATTCTTGTTTAAATATTTCGCACGGAGAGCACGGAGTACACGGAGAAACTTTTCACTTAACCTACCAGTCTTTCACAGGCGGCGAAGACTTTGCTGTTCCTTTTTTTAATTTCTCCTGCACACGTTGGTCTTCGCGTTCTATCGCTTTGAGGATTTCTCTTGCTTCTTCATTGCTCAGCTCCTCGGCAGATTGCTTTTGATCCTCCTTAGGTTGTGGCTCTTTTTGGGAAGAGTTTGATGGGTCCTGTTGTTGCGATTCATTTTCTTGTTGATCAGAAGGCTGTTGTTCGTTTTGTTGTTGTTGTTGCTGCTGATCTTCTTTCTTTTGCTGATCCTCCTGTTGCTGCTGTTGTTGTTGCTGCTGATATTGCCGTAAGGCGAGCGTCAGGTTTTTCTTAGCTTCCTCATCTTCTGGTTGAAGCTTTAGGGATTCTATGTATGCCTGTATGCTTTTATCATATTCCTGGTTTTGATAGTGGGCGTTACCCATGTTATACCAGGCTTTTGATTTCAGGGCCGGATCATTTGATGTCTCGATCGACTTTTGATATTGCTGGATAGCTTCGGGGATGCGGTTCTGGTTGTAGATGGTATTGCCGAGATTGAATGAAGTCGTGGGCTTTTCTTTTTCTTCCAATGCTTTACGATAAGCTGTTTCTGCATCCGTATAAGCCTGTCGTTCATACAATTCATCACCTACCCTCAACCATGGATAATCCGCCTGGGACCATCCTGTTACGTTCGAACAAATGATCATGAAACAGATCGGAACGATATTTTGGATCATATTCATCAGATAACGTCAGATTTGTAATTGGCTACTACCATAAAACCGATCAACAGAAGGGCGGGAAACAAAAACCACTGAAAATAGCTTCTATGCTCCGTGAAAGAACGTTTTTCCATCTTACTTCTTTCAAGCCCAGCTAATTCTTTCCCAAGTTCATCGACCACTTTATCTCCGCCGGTCGCGTCAAAATATTTGCCTTTACCCTTTTGGGCAAGCTCCATCATCAGGGTTTTGTTTAGAGATGTGTGGACTGGCCTGGCTTTATCATCAAGTTTGAGATACTTCTGCCCTTCGTTCGAAATGGGTATGGTGGCTCCGGCTTCCGTTCCTACGCCTATAATATAGGTGACCCAGCCTGCTTCGGCAGCTTCTTCGATAGCGTCAGGGGCGTCGGTGTCGTGATCCTCTCCATCGGTAAGGACGATGATTGCACCTCTGCTATCCGTTTCACTGGATTTTGCAGCCAGAATCAACCTCAAGGCTTCTCCGATAGAGGTACCCTGGGTGCCTGCCTGATCAGGATTAGCGGCATTGAGGAATAATTGGATGGCGTGCCAATCGGTAGTGAGTGGGCTCTGGACATAGGCATTGCCAGCAAAAAGGACCAGCCCTACCCTGTCTGTCTTGAATTTAGTGGAAAGATCCAGTGCTATTCTCCTGGCTCGCTCCAGCCTGCTTGGGGCTATATCCTCTGCCAGCATACTAGTGGAGATGTCTAGTACCAGATAAATATCTGCGGTCTTGCTTTCTACAGCCACCGACCTGTAGCCCCACTGGGGGTTGGCGGCAGCAATGGTGAGCAACACAGTACCCAATAATCCCAGCCACATCCATTTAGGCCTAACGTGCTGACCACTAGTGATTTTCTGATTGGAAGTATCACTTCCCCACCTTGACCAGGCGGTACGGGCCAGATATTGCCGTGTGAAATAAAAGATGACCGCCAGGATAGTTAATCCTATCAACCAGAAAAAACCGGGATGTTCAAATCTAAACATGGTGTCTTGGTGGTTGCGTTTCTAAAAAGGTTTTGTTAAAGTGTTCCTCAAGTATCAATTCCTGCAGTATGTCTGAGATACCCTGATGTCAAAAGCATCGGGATTTAGACAGGCTTCATGCTGCATTTCCATTTGAAGCAAAAATAGTCATATGCCTTAATGCTGTATCGTTCTTGAGAAATGGTTAACACAGAAGCCGGTTAGTGACTCCAAAACGATGGAACCTGACGGTTTATGATCAACTAGCCCCGAGCGGGTGGATGGCTGGTTTATGCAATCCGGGGCTGCCCGGCATCATTAGCGTAAAATAATTGACAATTAGCTGTCAGAGTATGAATACGACCAGGATGGTGAGAAACAGTGATCCTAAAGGCTATTACTTTGGTAGTCAAAGTGTGATATGTGGCACAATTATACCATATCAAATGATGGTGTTACTTTCAAAAATTCTGAGGATACCGCCAACCTCAAAATTTATGGAATACCCAAGTCGTAATCGAAAAATAAAAATATTTTTGTGCTGATGACGGCCTCGCAAGCGAGGTACAGTCATTTATTTTCTGAACCAAATAATGTGTTTAAACTCAAAACATTAAATCATCCAATTTTATGAGCAATCCAAGTGTCAAAACCGAAAAAGCTGCCTCCAGCGGTTCTTTCAACAGGTTATTTGCCTCCATCCTGATTCCGGTTGCGCTGGTGATCGGGATTATCGTCTTTAAGTTTATCCTGGGCAGTCCAAGTAATTTTGTGGATAACAATCCCGAAGGACACCCACTTGCAGGCAACTATCTCGGAATGATGTACAAGGGCGGTTTGATGGTACCCGTACTGATGGCCAGTATGATTATCGTTATCGCTGTGATCATTGAGCGTTTTGTATCCCTTAATGTGGCCAGTGGTAAAGGCCCGACTCCTGTATTTGTAAGGAAGATCAAAGGATATCTGGATCGCAACGATGTCAACGGAGCTATCAAGGAATGTGATACTCAACGTGGCTCGGTAGGAAATGTCATCCGTGAAGGATTGCACAAATACAATACGATGTCTACAATGCCTGGCCTTGAAAAAGACCAGAAAATCCTGGCGATCCAGAAAGAAATCGAAGAAGCAACCTCGCTTGAGTTGCCAATGCTTGAGAAAAACCTTGTTATCCTGGCTACATTCGCTTCTGTTGCTACCCTGATGGGTCTTCTGGGAACGGTACTTGGGATGATTCGCGCTTTCTCGGCGATTGCTACTGCAGGAGCACCTGATGCTGTTGCGTTATCAACCGGTATTTCAGAGGCGTTGATCAATACCGCTTTAGGTATCGGTACATCTGCTCTGGCCATTATCTCTTACAATTATTTCACGACCAAAATTGATGGGCTGACCTACGGAATTGATGAGGCAGGATTCAGTATTGCACAGAGTTTTGCTGCAAAACATTAATTCTTCACGCACCGTTATTCTTTAAGTTATGCCAAAGGTCAAAATACCCAGAAAGAGTACATCAGTCGATATGACTGCCATGTGTGACGTGGCCTTTCTACTGCTTACTTTTTTCATCCTGACGACCAAATTCAGGCCACAGGAAGCTGTGACAATTGACATTCCGTCATCAACGGCACAGATACCTATCCCTGAAAAGGATATCATGATGTTCCAGATCGCTCCTGACGGCCGCTTGTTTTTTGGATTGGATGATCAGAATACAAGGTTGAAATTACTCGAGCGATTGTCTACCACGTATGAATTGACATTAACTCAGGATCAAAAGGATGCATTTCGTCTGATTGAAACATGGGGTATGGATATTCGTTCCTTGCCGGATTTCCTCAAAATGGATCCGACCGCAAGAGGAGCATTCAATCAGCCAGGATTGAACATTGACACTACAGGTGGACAGCACCAGGTTGAAGACCTGATCCTGTTTTCACGCCAGGAAAACAATAACCTGCGTATAGCTATCAAGGGGGACAAAACCACTGAATACCGGCACTTTGACAAGCTGATCCAGGCTTTACAAAACCGGAAGGTCAACAAGTTCAACCTGATCACATCAGCCAAGACAGCGCAGGAATAATTTATTCATTACAAAAGTAAAAACGTGAATTATGGCTGAAATGCAAACTTCCGATAGTGGGAGTCATAAGAAAGGTTCGAAAAAAGTACGTACAAAAAAAATGTCCACACGGGTTGATCTTACAGCCATGGTGGATCTCGGGTTCCTGCTGATCACCTTCTTTATGCTGGCCACGACGATGAATAAGCCAAAGACCATGGAGGTCAACAAACCTGCCAAGGAGGAAGAAAAAGTCAAGGAACCTCCCATCAAAATGTCTAAAACGGCTACGCTGATGTTAGGTGCCAGGAATAAGATCTATGCCTATGTGTCGCCTGATGAAATTGAAGCTGGAACCGAGATCACCATGGACAGCATAGATTATAGCCCATCCGGCCTTAGAAAATTTATCCAGCGCCGCCAGAAAGAGGTGAAGGAACAATGGGGCAATCAGGATGATCTGTTTGTCATGATCAAACCTTTGCCAGCCTCGAATGTTAAAAACATAGTGGATGTATTGGATGAAATGACCATCAATGATGTCAAGCGATATGCTATCCTTGAACCCAATGATCCGATTGATTCCCTGATAGCCCTTCAGACTGGTCAGAGTAGAAAATAATTTTTATGCAATTATGCAGCAACCTGCATCATTACATTACATAAAAACGCTTAATCATGGAAAATGAAAATTTGCTGAAGAATTCGATGGATGACATCGTCTTTGATGGCAGAAATAAATCCTACGGGGCATTCCAGCTCAGACGCCTGTATGACAAACATATGTCAAGGGCAATGATAAGCGGAATGTTATTTTTCCTGTTGGCGGTGAGTTCTCCAAAGATCATACAGATGATAAAGGGGTTCATACCTGATGCAGAAAATGACCTGATCATGAAGGAGGTTACCCTTGCCGAGCCTCCACCGATTGATCCTCTGAAACCACCTCCACCTCCTCCTCCTGAGGTGAAACCTCCACCGATCAAGGACCAGATTAAGTTTGTCCCTCCGGTGGTAAAGAAAGATGAAGAGGTCATCGAAGAAGAGCCACCTCCACCAACCGTCGAGGAAATCAAAGACAAGGAGATCGCTACGGAGACCAAGGAAGGCGAAGAAGGCGGTGTAGATGCATCCCTGACAGAACCTGATAATCCCCCGGCACCACCCGTGCTCGAGGAGCCAAAGGAAGAAGAGCCTTTTGCTTATGTAGAACAAATGCCCACTTTCCCTGATGGTCAAGAGGCTATGTACAAATACATCTACGAGAAGATAAAATATCCTGCCATTGCCCGGGAGAATGGAATTGCCGGCCAGGTCATCGTGCAGTTTGTCGTATCCAAGGAAGGTGATATTCAAAAAGCAAAAGTGGTTCGTGGTATTGGCGGCGGATGTAATGAAGAAGCCTTACGTGTTGTCAATGGCATGCCTAGATGGAAGCCGGGCAAACACAACGGAAGAGCTGTACCGGTTACATTCACCCTGCCGATCAAGTTCGTTCTTCAGTAAGGCATGGATGCCGAAGCGATCAGGCGGCTGTTCCTTTTAATTCTGGGACTGACGTATATTGGATTGGGGATCTTTATGTTTATCAAAAAAGTCATCCCCCTCTCGCCCTGGGGCGAAATCCTGTCTGCGGCATTTGTACTGTATGGCGCCTTTCGGGTGTACAGGGCCCTGATGAAAAAGTAAACACGACAAGATATACATGTAGTGAAGGTCTGATCTCCCTGACAGGGAATCAGACCTTCTTAGTCAACAGCAATGTCTTGTCTTAAGGTGATATTAATTCTCCTTAACAGCAGCTTAACTGAATAAGATATGATGTCACGTCATATAAATAGTAAAAGACCTGACCAGGTAACTATGAAACGCTTTACTGCATATCTACTCTTTCTGCTCTTCAGCACCTCTATGGCATGCGTGAAGAAAGCAGAGGATATTGAAGGTCCTACCATGGGCGCCCTCCGTATCCTGGCCGATGAGAGCATAAAAGACATCGTAGAACAGGAAGAAGAGATCTTTGAACGCTTCTACCCATATGCCCGTCTGGATATCACGTATACCAACGAGCGTGACATGTTTGCCCAGTTACTGGTGGATAGCATTGATTTGATTATGAGTACCAGGAGGCTCAACGCTGAGGAGACCTCTTACCTGTCCAGGCGTCAATCCGAACCAAGACATTTCGCTTATGCGACCAGCGCTATTGCCTTTATCGCCAATCGGAATGCAGCGGACACTGCGTATACCTATGAAAAAATGGTTTCCATGCTCGGGGACTCTGCTTCCGGCAGGATTTTCGTCATTGAAAATGTCAAATCAGGGATCACGGAGCAGATTTTACAATTGATTAACAAACCTGATTTACCCGGTCATTTCTATGCCCTGGCTTCCAAAAAGGAAGTATTCGAATATATCAAGGCACATGAAAATGCTATCGGTATCATCGATTATGTAGCTATCGGAGACAGCGACAGTGCGTTCACCAGGGAAGTACTGGCCGAGGTGAACCTCCTGGCGCTGAGCAGGCCCCAGGATTCAATACAATATGGGTTTTTGAAGCCTTACCAGTACAATCTCCAGGACCGGAAATATCCCTTAACCCGTGAATTATATGTCATCAATAATACCGGAAAAAGTGATGTAGGGATTGGATTTGCCTCCTTTATATGTGGTGAAATAGGCCAGAAAATCGTTTTGAAGGCAGGACTATTGCCTACCTATCAAACCGAACGAAATCTTGAGTTTAAAAACTCCCCCGATATAAAAGTTGTTAAATGAAGACGATACATCATAATCATGTTGCATTTTTGCACCCTCATTTTTTAAATGCCCTTAAAATGAAAAAGCTTTTATTTGCCGCCCTCCTGGTTTCTTGTGCGACAATCCCACAAGCCCAGGTGCCGTCCTTGCAGGAAGGGATCAAGCAGTTGCAGAATGAGAATTATGCAGCAGCCCAGACCACCTTCAATGCGATCGCCAAAAGCGATCCGAAGAACGGAACCATTTATTACTATATCGGTGAGGTAAGTTACCTGACGGATGCTCCGGCAGAAGCTGAGAAAGCCTATAAGAAAGGGCTGACGATCAATCCGCAATGCGCAGAATGCAAGGTGGGTCTTGGTAAACTGATGCTCGACCAGGGCAAAACGGTGGAAGCTGAAGAGTTTTTCCAGTCTGCATCCAGGCTGGATAAAAAGAATCCAGAGATCTTTGCCAAGATCGGGGAAGCCTATCTCAGCAACAAAAAGCCAAACGGAAACAAAGCTGTTGAATATCTGTCTATCGCCAGAGATATGAATCCTGCGGTAGCTAAATACTGGGCTCATCTGGGAGATGCCTATGAATTAACAGGGGAACATGGTGAGGCGATGACATGTTACGAGACCGCTATTAAAAAGGACCCGACTATTTCCTCTGCTTATATCAGCATGGCCAGGATCTGGACTAAAGCAAAGCAGGATTCATTAGCGATTCCCTTATTGGAAAAGGCTATCGAACTCTCCCCTAATGATGCGCAGCCCTATAAGTACCTTATTGAGCTTTACATCAAAAACGGGAAGTATGCTAAAGTAACTCCGCTACTTGATAAGTATGTTTCCTTATCCGGTGACGATGTGGATGCCAAAGTGAGGCTTGTCAAATTCCTGACCTTCCAGGCCAAAGACTATGATCGTGCCATCCTTGAAGGCGAGAAACTGCTGGAAACCAATCCTGAGCAATACACGCTGCACAGGTGGCTGGCATGGGCTTACGCAGAGAAAGGAGATTTCCAGCATTCCTATGATCACAGCCAACAGCTGTTTGAAGAACTTGGAAAAAAAGAGGACCGTGCTGTATTCCCTTCCGACTATGATTACCATGCTAAAGCTGCTTTCAAGCTTGGCAAAATAGATGAGGCTGCCCATATCTATCGCAAGTACCTGGAGCTGGATTCTACCCGCAGCCAGGAGATCAACGGGATGCTGGCTAAAGGGTATTTTGATATCAAGAACTATGAGCAATCCGTTGCCTACTACTTGCGGAAAAATGATGAAAAACCACTTTCAGTTGTTGACAGTTATTACCTGGGACTAGCGTATTGGTACCTTGACAAGGATCTCCAGGCTGATTCTACTTTTGCTAAAATACTGGAATTAACACCTGAATATGCGCAGGGTTGGTGGATGAGAGCAAAGATCGCTGAGCGAATGGATACAGCTGAAACAAAACTCTTTTTAGCAAAAGAACATTTTGAAAATTATGTCAAATTTGCTTCAGCCGCACCGGAAAAAAATGCGACTACCATCAAGAACCTGAAATGGGCCTATAATTACCTCGCCTATTACTGGATACAGCAAGAAGAAAAGGACAACGTTACGGCTAAGATGTATTATGAAAAAATCCTTGAATTAGATCCTGCTGACCCGGATGCAATTGACAAACTCAAGTTGCTCAATCAGCGATAAAATCAAGAAGAGAAAAAAAGAGAATCGAAAACGGTTCTCTTTTTTTTTAATATGGCA
The DNA here is from genome assembly GCA_016721905.1 of Candidatus Opimibacter skivensis. Lineage (GTDB taxonomy): Bacteria > Bacteroidota > Bacteroidia > Chitinophagales > Saprospiraceae > Opimibacter > Opimibacter skivensis. Next base: position 160,559 of record JADKHH010000033.1, read on the forward strand.
AAGTTCGCACAAGTGTGGAACGCAGGAAAAACAATAAAAGCAGGAGTGAAAAGCCAGCGATGAGCGGCCAGTAATACAACTCTACATATCGCTTGTACACCGTGATTTCCACTTCTGTTTTTTCAAGTCTATCGATTTCATTATAGACTTCCTGCAGCGACTCTTCCGAAATAGCGCGGTAATATTTTCCACCTGTATCCTCCGCAATCTTTCGGAGCAGTTCTTCATCAATCTCCACATTGGTGATCCCAAACATATACTCACCATTAGCACGCCGACGCACAGGTGACAACGCTTGTCCATAACTGCCTACACCGATAGTATAAACTTTGATACCAAATTCCTTGGCAAGCCCCGCTGCTGTTGCAGGCCGTATGTACCCTGCATTGTTGACTCCATCCGTCAGGAGCACGACGACTTTACTTTTTGCTTCACTGTCCTTTAAGCGATTGACTGCGGCAGCAAGGCCCATCCCGATGGCCGTGCCATCTTCTAGTGCACCACACTCCAGGCTCTTAAGATATTCTTTCAGGACTTCATGATCGTTGGTCAGCGGACATTGCGTGTAACTTTCTCCGGCAAAAACTGCCAGACCGATTCGGTCATAAGTCCGGTGTGTCACAAAATCAACCGCCACTCTTTTGCTCACGGATAATCTATCAGGCTCAAAATCCTTGGCCAACATCGAAGACGAAAGATCCATGACCAGGAATATATCAATTCCCTCTCCTTTGACGATCTCTTCGGCATGTTCGGATTGAGGTCGTGCCATCGCAATGATCAATAATCCGATCCCTACCCAAAACAATGGCTCGACGCAGGCATATAGTATCATACGCCATGACTTTTGGATAGCACCCACACCTAGTGGCATCTCAATAGCATTGGCTCCCAGCTTACGTCTACGCGTCCCGCGCAACCAGATCAACAGTGGAATCAATCCCAGTAGTAACAACCACCAGGGATCGTGGAGTATGAAGTTATTGAACAGTTTCATCTCCCTCTTCTTTTACCTCACTTGTTGTGTCCTGCTGGAAAGCAGGTATAGTTTCGATCACAAATTTTCTCACACGTTCGATCGTGGCTGCATGAATATCCATACCCGGGTCCGCCTTGGCAAATTTGATCAGGTCGGCTACGGAAAGCAACTCTTCTGTATCTGCTAATAATGGATTGCTTAGATGTTGTTTCCTTAACTGAACAAGAATTTCATCAGATGTTTGTTCACGGGCATGAATGGCAAATCTGCGTTCGAGATATTCGCGCAAGATGTCGGTGAGAAATGTGTAATGTTCTTTTATTTCTCCTCTCTGCCAAAGTTTCCGTTCTGCGAGTTCATCCAATGCTTTTGAAGCCCACTCATGCGGCAGAAGTGGTATTGCAACTACTTCCGGTGCAACACGCTTTGACTTGCGTTGCCTGAGCCAGAATATCAAAGCAGCAATGAAAAGCAAGAATCCGATGACATGCGGAATGTACTTTTTATAATACCCGGGACTAAAAGGTTGTTCATAGATATCCTTGATACCGGATAGTCCTGTAGAATCTGGTTCTACCGGCATGACCTTGACAGCAAACGCATTGGTAAAAAGTGTATCCGTCATTCCTTGCTTCTGTATGACCAGGGGCAATGATGGAATATTTACAACTCCGGTATCAAATAAAGCAACAGACCATGTAGCTGTGGTGGATTCAGGTTTTTCCTTGTTCCATGACGGTCCGTCAACGACTACAATGCCTTTCATCGAATCGGGCCAAATGTGATCTGCATTCAACAGCTCCCTGCCTTCACTGAGATTGATGAGGATTGTTGCTTTAATCTGATCACCGATCTTAATCTCAGTCTTGTCAGCAGACAAGGTCGCCTGTGATAGACAGACAAAAGGAAGAAAGAAAACCAGTGGAAGAAAAATACCTTTCATGCCGAAGCTCTTCTTTTAAAAAAACGGTGAAGCTCCTGGATATAGGATTGATCCGTCGAGAGGGACATCGTATCGCATTTGGCGCGTTTAAATTGCTCCTTGAACTGGTTGAACCGATCCCTGTAGGCATTTGAAAAAGCGGCTGTGACGCTCAGATCGCTGGTATCGACTATCATCATCTTTCCGGATTCAGGATCGCGCATCTGCACGATACCTGCGTCAGGCAGCATCGCTTCAGCCGGATCATAGACATGCATCCCGACGACATCATGCCTTTTAGCCGCTAGTTTAAGTGTGGTCTCAAACGAGTTGGAAATAAAATCACTGAGCACAAAGGCAATGCATTTCTTCTTGATGACATTAGTAAGATACTCCAGCGGCACATTGAGATCAGTCTTCCTGCTCACCGGTTCGAAGTACAACAACTCCCTGATGATCCGCAGCAGATGCTGACGACCCTTTTGCGGAGGGATATACATTTCTATCTTGTCGGTAAACAGGATCAATCCAACTTTATCATTGTTTTGCAAAGCAGAAAATCCAAGTACAGCCGACAATTCCGCCATCCATTCGTTTTTCCATGGATCCCTTGTACCAAAATGAACAGACCGACTGATATCCACCAGCAACATAATGGTCAGTTCGCGTTCTTCTTCAAAGACTTTGATGTGCGGCTCGCCAGTGCGTGCTGTAACATTCCAGTCAATATCCCGCACTTCATCCCCATACTGATAGGAGCGCACTTCACTGAAAGACATCCCACGTCCTCTGAAGGCACTGTGGTACTCTCCGGAAAATATGTGCTTACTCAAGCTCCTGGTCTTGATCTCGACTTTTCTAACCCGCTTGAGTAATTCACTCGTATCCACGTGTCCTGATAGTTTTTAGAGGTGGTTGATTACCATCCGAAATATTTCCAATATTTTCTCTTGATGATTGCTTTGCTTTCTTCTACAGATAGCAGCCTTAGATCATCCCCATATATCATATTGAATTCTGTCGTCATAGCCACACCAGATACAGTGGGTATGACGAGTGTATATCCTACATTTTGGAGCCACATATTATACTGCTCATCTTCAATAAACGGGTCGGTACTGATCGCAGCGGCTGATGCAGTGGCCAGATCCTGCGGGGTATTCATCAATTCCTGTTGGGGCACGAAGACATCTTCCTTCTTCAGCCAAAGGAATGACTCCCTGTGCGATACATCCGGATTGGTATATGTGATCATGCCGCTCACATAGGAATCTCCTTCATCTACGATTTCGATCCAACCGGAGGTCCGGTAAGAAAGCCTTACTGCATCTTCAGGTTGCTTGTTTGCCTCAAGTGCTAAGATGCCCACCTTCCAGAGTGAATCAATTTTCTGCTGTAACCATACTTCATATTCCTTGCTCTCAAACTTTGGATAAGTGAAATCCAGAAAGCCGGTTGAGTTGTCAAATAATTTCACAGCAAGTGGTGTGATAAACTTTATAGTTGCAATCGATTCAACGCCGTTGATAGAAGCTTTGTAATGGTTGAGGTCCTTCTGCCGCATGGTCAGATTCCATGGTTTGTCATCGGGACCTGCCAGAATAGTTTTCCAAATCGAACAGGTACCATCGAGACAATTACCATCAAACCTTGCATAATGACCCCCGATATTGGCTATACCTGATACGATTCCATAATCCATCTTCTGGACAGAAATAAAACTGGTCGGTGTACCAGCGATCTCTATCCACTCTGCTGCTGGCTTGAAGTTCTTGATCTTGATCAACCGCTCCGGGAATGCTTTCACATCAAACAATCTGCTTTGATCCGCGGACATCCATTTCATCAACACCTGGTCATTGGAGATAGTACCCGTCAGATATCCGGTGAGTCTCTCATATTCATCACGTTCCTGCAGTTGGAAATGTCCTGAGTTACTCCAGTCACCGATGAGTTTGTGTTTTCGCCCGTCACCTTCATGAATCAGGTATCCGGCTATCTGGTGCTGATCGGAAGCCAATTGCAGTGTGATGGGGTGGTAATCAGCCAGTACGCCTTTATAGGACTCCTGCCAGGTGATGCTCCCGAGTTGAGATTCCATCCATGCATCAGCCACAGCCTGACCCATCAGGAGATGGCAGATCAATATAAAAGGGATGATGAATGAGAACTTCATGGTCATAACCGCGGCCTAAGGTACTTCAATACTATTGAGGATGGTTTTGATGATATCTTCCTGGCTGATGTTTTCAGCTTCTGCTTCATAGCTCAAGCCGATCCGATGTCTCAGTACATCAGGACATATCTGGCGAACATCCTCCGGGATGACATAGGCTCTCCGCTTCATAAACGCCATGGCTTTTGCTGCGATCATGAGGTTGATACTGGCTCTGGGGGAGGCTCCGTAAGAAATAAGTGGTTTTAACCGGGCAAGTGAGCCTTCAGGCTGTCGGGTGGCGAATACGATATCAAGGATATAATTTTCAATCTTTTCGTCCATATAGACTCTGCGGACCACTTTGCGGGCTTTCAATATGTCTTCAGGATGTACGACGGGTTGGAGCTTAAGGCTTGTCTCACCGGTCAGGCTGCGTTGCATGATGAGGCGCTCTTCATTGCGGTCAGGGTAGCCGATCTTGACTTTAAACATAAAGCGGTCCACCTGTGCTTCGGGGAGATTATAGGTGCCTTCCTGTTCTATCGGGTTTTGGGTGGCGAGGACCAAAAAGGGCTCCTTGAGCTTAAAAGTCTCACCTCCGATCGTCACCTGACGCTCTTGCATGGCCTCCAGGAGGGCGCTTTGCACCTTGGCAGGGGCACGATTGATCTCATCTGCGAGAATAAACTGGGCAAAGACAGGACCTTGCTTGACCGTAAACTGGCTGGACGCCGGATTGTAGATCATGGTACCGATGATGTCGGCAGGCAGGAGGTCAGGTGTAAACTGGATCCGGCTGAAACTGCCATCCACGCATGAGGCTAATGTCTTGATGGCAAGTGTCTTAGCTAAGCCTGGAAGACCTTCGAGCAGTACATGGCCATCCGCCAGCAATCCGAGCAGCAGCCTGCTGATCATATAATTCTGACCAACGATCACACGTCCACTGGCCTCTATGATCCGGTCTACAAACGCACTTTCATTGTATATCTCCTGACTTAGCGCTTCTATATCTACACTGGTATGCATAAGGTGGTTGTATTTTTATCGCGTTGCGAAAATATAATCTATGAAGGACTTCAGGAGCAGTGTTAACCCTTTGATAACAAGGATACAGATTTACAAGCTACTTATTATCACCGTCATCTCCATTACAGCTTCGATATGGTCTCTTCCAGTCTGCGGCCAAATGACGACTCCATCCTACTCCATCAAGGAACTCAGGGAAGGGACCCTTGTCATCAGGTTTCCTACCTATACTTCAAAAATTGATACCCTGACCGCCATGGCCGGGAGAACCAAGGACCCGAAAAACAAAGAACGCCTGGAGAAAGAACTTAATAAGACCATTGAAGAACGAGATACCCTGCTCACAGATTATATCGAAGCCTTTAAAACCAAATATGATTTTTCAAAGGTGGCGTATATCTTCGACTATGATGCCCGCAATCTCAACACGGCCACTTATTACAATCTGGACGGAGAAAGGATTGCTGTCGCCGATCTGAGTGAAAAGCCTCTCTTCTACCTTTTCTTTGAGCGCACCGAGGTGGATGCCCACGACGCGCTGGTCGTGTATAACCGAAACCTCCAGAAAATACCAGCCCCTTTTCCAAATGATTTTATCCGTGGCGGCATTAATGTTCTTTTCCTGAAGATTTCAAATAAGAAATTTCCTTCATGGCGTGTCGGGAAGATGAATAAACAGTTTTATAAGTACCATGCAGATGTAGAATGAGCATAGGGCATAGGGCAGAGAGCATAGGGTCTGTCAGGAGACGGATATACCTTTAACAATCAAAAGGTGCAGATCAACTTAAATTTACTATTAACTTTTTTTTGGTCCCTGAGCTTGTCGAAGGGAAGGAGATTCTATTTATTCCTGCGCCGCCCTCTTCGCAAGGCGAAGAGGCGGCGCAGAGAGAAGTTTGCCTTTGTACCCTTCGACAAGCTCAGGGACCTGGGACACTCACAATTCACAATTCACAACTCACTCTTTTTTATAGATTGGATCAACCACCACACTATCAGGTTTGATCTTAAAGCCGGGCTTCGCGGGTTTGACAGGCTTGAGTGGTTTAGGAATAGTGTCCAGCTTTGATTCCAACGAATTAACGAGTAACAGGGAATCAACATAGTCTTCTGCCCTGGTGTATGCTATATCCTTGCAGGAGTTTAGTTGTGCAAGTTTCCATTGTTCGAGTTTGATGTCGACGGCGGCCTTGACGAGGTCTTCCTGGCTGACTTCCTCTGAGCAAGAAAACAGGATGAGTAATACACTCGCAACTACGATATGTGGAAGACGATAATTCATTCGACGAGCTCGTTCATTTCCGCCATTCGTTCTTCTAAGATCGAATCAACAGCCACTTTATAAATACTGTCCTTCACGTGTGTGCAGATGGAGTCCATCTTTGGTTGCATTGCTATCACCTTTAGTTGAAAGATAGTATCGATTGCCCTGCGACTTGCCTTAGAAGGGCTCACCGGACGATTGGTACAGGAAACGAGGAGAAGACCGGTGCAGCAGAAAAACAAAAACCATTTCATCAGCTGACCTTTCGCTTTAATTCAAAATTCTGGCCGAGATAAACCTTGCGCACCATTTCATCTGCTGCGAGTTCTTCGGCGGTACCGGTCTTCAGGATCTTGCCTTCAAACATCAGGTAAGCTCTGTCGGTAATGGACAGCGTCTCCCGAACATTGTGATCAGTGATCAGGATGCCAATATTCTTGGTCCTCAAGGCAGCTACAATATGTTGGATATCTTCTACCGCAATAGGGTCGATACCTGCAAACGGCTCATCAAGTAATATAAACTTTGGATCAGTAGCGAGTGCTCTTGCGATCTCTGTGCGCCTGCGCTCTCCACCGGAAAGGCTGTCACCGATATTGTTGCGCACGGTTTCCAGGCCAAACTCGCTCATCAGGGTTTCAAGCTTTTCTGTCTGTTGCTTGCGGCTTAAACTAGTCAGTTCGAGTACGGCTTTGATATTATTTTCGACCGTGAGTTTGCGGAAAACGGATGCTTCCTGGGGAAGATACCCAACACCTAGCCTGGCCCTTTTGTACATCGGGAGGTCTGTAATTTCTGTTTTATCCAGGTATACATGGCCTTCCGTAGGCTTGATAAATCCTACGGTGATATAAAAGGTTGTCGTTTTGCCTGCGCCATTTGGCCCCAGCAGCCCTACGATTTCGCCCTGGGACACTTCAATAGAGACCTGATCCACGACCTTGCGTCGGCCGTAAAACTTCACCAGGCTATCTGTCCACAATCTCATGTCTTGTCTTTTATATCTTTACTTGAGGGCACAAAATACGCTTCACATTTTGCATCTGTACAACCTATAAAGGCCCCGGTTAGTTGTCTTCAGCTTAGTTTTCTTACTGCCAGGTGATTTTGGTCTCCAGCTCCCATCCGGCACGCAACGGATCTGGTGTAAAAAATCTCTTTCGCTCAGGCTGCCGGCGGGTATGATAATCCCCTGAGTCCCATATTCCGTTTCCGTTCAGGTCTTCGATGACTTCAATAGTGTATTTGCCAGGTGCCATACCGGACTTCTTGAGTTGTGCTGATGCCTGAAGGTCGATATTGAAACGCGCTGATGCTACCTCTCCGGTCTTCACCAATACCACATAATTTTTTGTAGAGTCAAGTCCATCCACGATCACCGTGAAGTCACCAAACTGATCTGCAGCAACGACTACGATGGTGTGACGGATGGTATCATTCATTCGTCCCCAGATATCTTTGACTGCACCAGGTAAAAAAGTTAAGGTATACTTTGAAAGAGGTTTCCAGGCCGCGTCAATCGAAATCATTTTCTTGTTGACCGAATCAGTCTGCAAGGTAAATGGCACCATGCCCAGTGAATCATTCACAAGCGTAATCCTTGCAGTGTCGACCAACTCGAAAGGGACCGTACCATTAAACTGGGCGGTGGCCAACGGATGCAATCTGCTCGTCACTGTCGTCACGCGCAGAGGCCAGGATATAGGTGAAGCTCCCGGAGCAATTTTGATACGTGTGGTATCCTCAAGCAAAATAGCTTCTCCAAAATAATTTTTAACTGCATTGTACCAGACATGCAGTGTATCACCATCCCATGCAGTGACTGCTCCTTCAACTTCCGGATTAAACCGAGGCGTCTGCTTAGGTACCGGACCGTCAACAATTACTTTAATCCATCCAGGCACCGTATGTATTACATCACGGATGATCGGTTGCCTTACTTTGGGAAAAACCTTGATCTCCGGAAGTAATGCAGTTGGTCTCAGGGTATAAATATTGTAATCGATCCATCCAAACAATTCGGTGTCCTGATCATATAGAAAATTGAGATTGTCATCCTTGAGTGCCACGACATTAAATGAATCAGCGCGTATGTTCGACATCGCCCATTTACCTTCTTTGTTGGTCTTGGCTACGTATTCTGGCTTGCGCTTGTACACAGCACTATCTATTCCTACCGGATACAGCATGACCCACACGCCTTCTGCAGGAGTGAGTGTAACCGCATTGATGACAGTGCCACTCATCTTGACAGAATCGAGTACATCACCTGTTGAGAATACGAAAGCATAATTCTCCAGCACATTGCCTTCATTGAGATCAGCAATCGCGCTACCGAAGTTGAGGGTGTAGGTTGTTTCTTCGAGCAGACTATCCGGTAGCGTAATCACGATTGATTTTCCTTTTTGTTTGACCACCGGTTGCTCTGGCATGAGAGGAGAGATTACCAGTTGGGTCGCGACATCCTTGATCGTAAACCACTCATCAAATGTGATGGTGATTTCATCTTCTTTAAAATTGGTTTGTTGGTTTGGAGTCGATACTTCCTCAATAATGACCGGAGGCAGCGTATCCACAGGACCGCCGGTCGGGCTCTTTGGAGCCGCGCACGAAGCCAGGAAGACCACCAAGGCGGCCAATAACAGAGAAAAAGGGTGCTTTTGGAAAAACATGGGGCAAATATATCAGTATTCAAAGGAACGTCTGTCAGGGGACAGAAAGTACTGAGTATCAATATCCAATAGCCAACAAGGAAGGAAAAGTGAAAAGGTATTGTCTGGATACAGATTCTCCTGCTTTTCAATATCCAAACCAACAAGAAAGAAAAAGAAAAAAGATTTTGGGGGGAGAAAGATTGTTATTTTTAAAAAAAACAAAAAGCGCAAAAAAAAAAAGGGGGGGGGAGGTTGGGGGGGGGCGCAGGAAAGAAAAAAAGGAAGGAGTGGGGGGGAGGAAAAAAAGAAAGAAAAATGTGAGGTGGGAGAGGGTTTTTAGAGACAGTTTCTTATCAACCCAAACCCCAAGGAAGGAAGGAAGGAGAAAATTGTTCTTGCTTTTTTGGTCAGCAGGGAATATTATTGTCTCTACATCCATTTTGGATTTTGAAATCACCAGTTAAAAACAAACCACTCATGGCACGAAATAACCTTGAGGAACGACTCATTGATTTTGCAGTCTTGATCATTCAAATCGTCAATAAAATGCCAAACACGGTTGCAGGGAAACAACTTTCTTCTCAGCTCATACGATCAGGCACTTCTCCGGCATTGAATTATGGCGAAGCTCAAGGCGCAGAATCACGCAAAGATTTTGTCCACAAACTTAAGGTTGTACTCAAAGAATTGAGGGAATCTCATATTAACCTTCGGATTATCCATAAAGGAAACATCCTCGTAAATGATGAACACGTCATTTATGGCATACAGGAAAGTGATGAACTTGTTGCCATCTTTATCAAAAGCATAGAAACTGCTAAAAGAAATTTAGCAAAGGAAGGCAAAACATAAATCTGTATCCAGACAAATACTTCTCACTTTTCATTGGCTACTCGTGCTGAGCGTAGTCGAAGTATTGGCTATTCCTTATTGAAAAAAGCCAAGAACTGTCTCCTGACAAATACTTCCCACTTTTCCTTGGCTATTGGCTATTCCTTATTGAGAAAAAGCATAATCTGCCTTCAGGCAGAAACTCTATTCAAATCCTCTGTTCAACGGATGAAACGCATTAATCGTCTCACGCAGATAATCAGCGTTGAGATGTGTGTAGATTTCAGTGGTGGTGATGGACGCATGGCCGAGCATTTCTTGCACGGCGCGAAGATCGGCGCCGCCTTCGACGAGATGAGTGGCAAAGGAATGCCGAAGGCTGTGGGGTGATATCGTCTTCGTGACACCGGCATTGGCGGCGGTGTCTTTGATGATATTGAAGATCATGACGCGGGATAGTTTTTTTCCACGGCGGTTGAGAAACAGGATGTCCTTCGAGGTACTGTCGATATTCATCATGCGGTTGCGGTCGCCTTCGAGGTACATCTGGATCTGGTGCAGGGCTTCCTGGCCGATGGGAACGAGGCGCTCTTTATTATTCTTGCCGATGACGCGGATGATCTGCATGTCGGGGAAGATATTGCTAATGAGTAAGCCTGTGAGTTCTGATACACGCAAGCCACAAGCATACAAAGTCTCGATGATTGCGACATTGCGCACACCTTGCGGATGGCTGCGGTCAATGCTGTCGATCATACGACGGATCTCTTCATAACTAAGAACCTCCGGCAGATACTGCCCTGTCTTCGGACTGTCAACAAGCTCTGTCGGATCGGCAGCGAGCATGTCTTCCAGAATCAGATATTGATAGAAAGCACGGATACCTGACAACATTCTTGCCTGAGTTCTATGACTGATCTCTACCTCATTGAGTACATGGAGAAATTGTTCGATCTGATGGGATGTAACTGCAGTCGGTGAATTGACACCAAGATCTTTGACCATAAACAACGCGATGCGGCGCACATCCCGTGTATATGCTTCAATGCTATGACCGGACAGCCCCTTCTCAAGCGTGAGGTAGGCAATAAACCCTTTTATCGTTGAATCCCAATCCATTTGTTGGCGCAAGTTACAGCCATCAAATGGAAAGTACCCTCAACCCCTATCCTGCTAGCCTTGAACTGCAGCAGCGCGCTGTTTTTCATCTTCAGCTCCTCCTGCCCTCCTGCGGGAAGGAGCTACCTGAGAATCACCAAAACGGTGCGTATACGATACCGTTGCCATGCGGGTATCTCTGTAGACATCAAATGACTCCTCGTAGTTAGTGTACTTGATAAATGCCGAAGGCAGATTCGTCCAGAAGATATCCGTAAAGGTCAGTTTGAGTGTCGAACGCTTTTTGAAAAGTTGCTTTTGGATACCTGCGCCTAATCCCCACATTGGATCCAGATTCATAAACGCATATTGCTCGCGGGTATGGTAAGAGAAATTCAATTCAGCTGCCCAATCATTGCCGAGGATAAATGTGTTGTTGGTTCGCATGTCCAATACAAGATTTCCATCATTGAGTTCTGTGTCGGCATAGTTCCCGATGTAGTTGCCGAGGTAACAAGAGAAAGAATTATTGCTGTTCCACCATTTACCGACATTGACTGGTATGCCGATTGAAAGCGAATAATAATCTGCTTCATCAAGATTTCGATCAGTTTGCACTGTGACACGTTCTTCTCCTTCTACAGGCCCAACTACTTGTGTGATGTTGTCAGTGGTTCGTGCATATGAAAGAGAAGCTGTATAGCGCTTGAAACAAAGTATGGTTCCACTCAAATGACCAGGTGAACTGTGGATTGAGATAAGGATTCCCTTCACGATACGTGCTTGGATCAAGGAAAAACTTAAACGGATTCAATTGCTGATATGAAGGTCGGTCAAGGCGGCGGCTCATGTTAAGACCCATCGCGTAGTTATCTGAAAATGAATAGTTGAGAAACACGCTTGGAAACAGATTTGTGTAATTGCGGTCAAAGGAAACACCGTTGATGAGTTGAGTGCCATCTGCTACTGTTTGTTCGACGCGCAGACCAGACTGGATGCTGAATTTCGTCCAGTTGTAATTGAAATTGACATATGCTGCATTGATCAGCTCATCATACAGGAAGTGATTACTAATGGTGCTATCGAAAACCGGATTGTTGACATCGCTTTCGTCATAGAATTGGAGATCATTATCAGCGCTGACAAGACTTGTCTTCACCCCTGCCTCAAATCTGGCAGCTTCATTGATAGGATATGCATAGTCAGCCTTGGCTGATTTGATGTTGAGATTACCATTTAGATCACCGACGAGCAGATAAAATGGCAAATACTCTTCTCCGTTGACATCGTAATAGCGGGTAGTAAATTGCTGTTCTGTTTCATTCCAGTACCTGGCTACATCCAGATCGACGGTGAGTTCCTGCTTCTTTTTGGGAAAGGTGTGTTTCAGGTTGGCATTCAGTGAATACGAAGGCCATAGATCACTGCTTTCATTGGTAGTGGCAAATGCGGAGACCACCTCCTGAGCACCGTTTTCTACATTGCTTTTGTTTTGCCCTGATGGTTTAAAAGCATTGATGTTTCCATTGGCGAGAATTCCTACCAGGGTATTCGGTGAGATGGTGTAGTCGACACCAAATCTCGCTGAATGAAAATGATATGGTATTACGAGATAATTTTTCTGATCGTAGGCACCAGTGCGTTGGCCATTCTCAAAAAAGGCGCGATAGAGGCGGAGATCATTGAAGCCTTCACGGTAGTTGTAATTGTAGCCACCGAAAATATTCAGGTCTTTCGAACGGCGGTTGAGTGAAACACCAATACCTGCCTTGGGATACACGCCCTGGCTATAGCTGGAGGTCAGGGTACCATTCGTTCCCATGTTAGCATCTTTCTTGAGACGGATGTCTATGATACCGGCATTGCCTGCTGCATCATATTTAGCGGATGGATTGGTAATTATCTCTATGCGATCGATACTACCAGCTGGCATGGCCTTGAGGTAATTGGAGAGCTCCTGTCCTGACATCGGGGTGATCTTTCCATCAATCATAAAGATCACGCCTGATCTGCCGCGTATGGAAATGGATTCCCCAGCGCTCACGACGATGCCAGGCGCCCGTTCGAGCACTTCTAAAGCATTGGAACCTGCTGCCAGGATACTGTTTTCGACATTGACGATCATGCGGTCGGCTCTTCTTTCAATAAAAGGTCTTTGGGCGACAACACTGACTTCCGCGAGTTCGAGTCCATCAGGACGGAGTATAATTTCTGGAAGTGGTGAAACGGTCTCACCATCCACTACTTCAAATGTTTCTGTTGAATAATCCTTGTATCCCAGGAAAGAGACATTGAGATAATAACTTCCAGCCGGTATTTCTACAAACTGAAATGTGCCATCGACGTCGGTAAACTCTGCCTTGACAAACACAGAATCAGGTAGTCGCATCAGACTCACGGTAGCCACATCAACAGGTTGATAAATACTATCCTTAACAATACCTGTGATCGTATTTGCATAAAGACCATTAATACCCCATGCAGAGATATTGACGATAATAAAGCAAGCGATATATGAATACTTGCTGATGGATAGATGGATGCGATGCATAGCTGATGTCATTTAATTCAGCATCTAAATAACTCACATTAGAAATGTAACATCGACCTATTCGGCTAAACGGTGAAAAAGGGGTGTCAGGGCAAGACATGGGACGACCAAGGCCAGGCGGAGGTATACGGTTAATGTGAATGAAATGAAACAAAAGCCAAAATGGCTGGTATCTTTGAATAGCTATGGATCAAACCGCGCTTAAAAAATTTGACAGGCATGTGGGAACCAAGTACCACTTGTTCAACAGCTTGTTTTTAAGACTCCCCTTTGACCTTATTCATCAGACCGGGATACTACTGCCATTGCTGTCAGAACTTTGCCAGACGAGCTATAAGATGGGAAAGAGTCCACAGGAGATCATTGATGGCTTCTTTGAAGAATACCTGACCGGTGCTGAAGCAAGTGAGAAGACCGATCTCCTGTTCAACTTTATCAAATACATCGAGCGTCAGGTAGTGCTCTTTGATGCGGTGGAGGAAGCTGCTTTTGACAAACTGCATGATCCGGATGGTCCGGGAACAGTGTATGATATGGTGACCAAAGCTCAGTCCAATGGGTTGAGCGAATCATTGCTTCACAAACTCGAGGAATATCGGCTGCGCATCGTGCTCACGGCGCATCCAACACAATTTTATCCAGGCACAGTACTGGGAATCATCACTGATCTATCCGCAGCGATCAGGGACAACCGGATATTTGAAGTCAATGATTTGTTGCTTCAATTAGGTAAAACCCCTTTTGTCAAGCGAACTAAACCAACTCCGTTAGATGAAGCAAAGAGTCTGATCTGGTTCTTGCGAAAAGTATTCTATGATGCAGTGCCGGAGATCGTGACTAAGATTGAAGACACACTTCAGATACCACTGCCGAGGAAAGACTTCATTGATCTTGGCTTCTGGCCGGGAGGTGACCGCGATGGCAATCCGAATGTAACAGCGGAGATTACCTTGGAGACCGCGGCTCAATTGCGCAAAGCTATTCTGAATTGCTACATTGAAGATGTCCATAAACTACGCCGACGCCTTACCTTTCAGCATGTATATGAGCAGATCACGGCTATTGGAGAAAAATTAGGAAAGACACTATTTGACGATGTCAATGGATACAGTGGGCCGGCTGCACTGACTGAAGAATTGTTGGCATTGCGTCTTGTCCTAGAACAACAACATGATAATTTGTTTGCAGAAGGTCTGGATGAGTTTATCACCAAAGTATCGTTGTTTGGATTTCACTTTGCTTCCCTCGACATCCGGCAGGAAAGTCGAAAGCATGAGGCATTGGTGGAAGAAATCATTTTACACAAAGCAGGTCAACCAGCGTTGGATGCGTATCGATTGAAGAGTATTCATGATAAAATGGAATACCTGAATTCTTGTACCTGGACCATCGATGCTAATGTGACCAATGACCCAACCTCGATTGATATCATCAGATCCATGCAGGCCATCCGGAAAATTCAACAGACTAATGGTACAAAGGCATGTCATCGATATGTGATCAGCAATTCGCGTCATGCGCTAGATGTGTTTTCGATTTTGATGCTCATGAAGTGGATTCATGGCCATGATCAGCAGAACCTCGATATCGTCCCTTTATTTGAATCCATTGATGATCTAGGCACTGCAGCAGAAGTCATGCAGGAATTGTATTCGTTTGCACCATATGCTGTGCATCTGAAAGCGAGAGGGCAAGTACAAACGGTGATGCTTGGATTTTCGGATGGTACAAAGGATGGAGGTTACCTCAAAGCTAACTGGTCCATCTATACGTGCAAGGAGGAAGTTACAGCGACCTCGAGAGCGAATGGTGTCAAGGTGATCTTCTTTGATGGCCGTGGTGGTCCACCGGCAAGAGGTGGTGGGAATACACATAAATTTTATTCGTCACTCGGACCGTCGATTGAAAATAAGGAAATTCAACTGACGATACAGGGGCAGACGATTAGCTCCAACTTCGGCAACAAAGATCTGGCTATCTACAATATTGAGCAACTGCTCACTGCAGGTATTGAAAATGACCTTTATCCAAACCGGACGCCGGGATTGACTACCGAGCAGAGAAGTCTCATCAACGATATGGCTGATAAGGCCTATCAGTCTTATGTTGAGTTAAAATCTCATCCTGACTTTCTAACTTACCTGCAGGAAAACGGAACCTTGTCGTACTATGGAGAATCCAATATTAGTAGCAGACCTGATAAACGCGGTGGTGGTAAAATGACGCTCGAAAGTCTGCGTGCTATTCCTTTTGTCGGCTCGTGGAGCCAGTTGAAACAAAACGTCCCCGGCTACTATGGCTTCGGAACGGCGCTGCAGCAATTGAATGCATCTGGTCAGGGTGAGGAAGTGAAAGACCTCTACCATGAGTCCAGATTTTTTCAGACGTTAGTTGGGAATAGTATGCAGTCGTTGGCAAAGTGTTATTTCCCATTGACAGCTTTCCTCTCAACAGATCCTGAATTTGGCGAGATTTGGAATATGATCCATGAAGAATTTGAGCGATCGCAACAACTGCTGATCCAGACCACCGGCGAAGTACAATTGTTGGGCAATCAGACTATCCGGGAATCAATCCACCTGAGGGAGGACATTGTACTACCCCTGCTGACGATCCAGCAATATGCGTTGTTGCAGATCAATCATCTAGGCGATAGTGAAGGAGATCAAACGTTGAAAGCGCTATATCGGAAGCTGGTGACGCGGACGATGCCGGGGATTATCAATGCGGCGAGGAATTCGGCTTAATATTTCCCTTGTTCCATGATTTGTCATTTGTCGTTTCGACTCCGCTCAACGACCGGAATTTTTACTCGGAGCACAGATTCTTTTTGATTCTCCAATAGATACAGCTACAGCTCGATGACGTTTCGACTTCGCTCAACGTCTTTGAAATTGGTTACGTGAATCCATGAAGTCGACAAGACCTGACTTGAAGCGAGAGTCAAAACGACAACTTGGGATTGACGTTTTGACTTCAATCATCGTCTTGGTGAATGATTATGGATATCATTGAAGTCGTTGAGCGGAGTCGAAACGACGAGTGTAATATTTTCCGAATGGGCAGTAACATACTTACGACGTTGTGTCATGGGCAAAAATTCCGGTCGTTGAGCGGAGCCGAAACGACATGATGGTATCGTCTGTGGATTCTGACCCTAGCCCCTAAACCTAATGTCTACTCGAAAAACCTTCAGCCCCGTCCCCTTTATTGTAAAACTGGCTAAACTGATCAATCCATCCACCCTTTATAATTGGCTCAGCTTTTAACATTTCACTAATCTTCACAAGATCAACCTGCTGTCCATCAGATTCATAAATTATTTTAAACTCTTTATTTTCTTCAAAGATTCTGAGGAAATCAAATAATAAGCCTGATAATAGTTCATAGGCCAAACTATCAAGTTCTGATTTTTGGGTATTGTCCATGATAGAAAATAGATGTTTAAACCTCTCAGTTTCTTTTAAGTCCTCCAAACTATATTTAACTATTGATGCATTATTATCAAATGCTTTAGTAATTAGTAATTTTCCAAAGAGATTAAGTATTTCTTGATTATTCATTTCTTAAGGATTATTTAATATTATCCATCTAAAAAATTATAAGGCCACTTCCTTCATCATTTCTTTAATCAACTCCTCCGGCGACTCCTCATATCTAAAGCCCACTCTGAAAGCCTGCAACCCCGTCGCACCTTGCAAGTCTTCGAGGTGAACACTTTCAAGATTGGTGTCGAGATAATTCGTGGACTGCAGGTATTGAATGTATTGCAACCACTCATCCGCTTCCCAGTCCTGGCTGTAGACGATGGATAATTTGCCGGGCTGGGTGAGGCGTTCTTCTGAGCCCTTGATATGAACCTTGTCAATGCGCTTCTTGAGGATCTCATAGCGCGCATTGTACGCACCATCGACATCAAATCTCCTTTCATCCTGGCGGAAGCGAATCGCCATAGGATTGCCGTATGCAAGTATGAGAGATGCAATATCCAAAGGCATCGGTAATTCATGCTTATACGATTGATGTATGTTCTCCACCCCACATACTACCAACATCTGCCAAAGGCGCAAATTCTTAAGATGTATCGGATCCAATACTTTGGTCTGCACGAGTGACTGACCGATAAAGGCATTGTACTCTACCCCATCGGTCTTGAACTTGTCAAAATAGTGCGGAAACATACCCTGCGCGAGCACCTGTTGCTGATTGACATACTCTGATATGCGCTCATTGATCAGGTTGACAGACTGATCATATTCCTTGCGCTCTTTGTAGATGATACCCAGTTTTGGATCCAGCTCCTGCTGGTAGCGATTTACCACACCCTTGAGTTTGTCCTGCGTCATGAGGTAATGGAAGGCCGGATCCAATTCACGTCTTACAAAGTCGATGATCTTCACTTCATCTCCAGCCCGCAGTGTACTCCCTAGTGAATCCTTGAATTGATTGATCCTGAAAGAGAGTTGCTCATAGATCGGTAGCTTCTGCAATTTGAGTGCCTGCTCTATGACCTCTCCTGCAAGCTCTAATTGCTCTTTCAAATCTGCCAGGATGGTCCCATTGCGTGCATCTGATGAACCACGGATATCAAATTGTCCATACAGCGGATAAACATCCTGGAAGAAGATATCTGTATCGCCCGGCTTTCCAGTCAACTCTTCCTGGAAAATAGCTTCAGCGGCCTTGATAAATTTCCAGTTGACGGTCGGGTGCAGGGAAGTAAACTTGTCCTGGATGATCGCATCCAGTTTCATGGTGTGCGTATCAATCGCCCTGCCCACGACCAGGCTAAACATCGGTAATACATTGTTGAGCTTTGCAGCCACCATTGAATTTAATACTCCTTGTTTCGGCGAAGTCAACTCAATAAAAGCAATGATCTTGTTGTCAAGAATTAGCGGGGCAACAATGAAACTGCCTACACCTTTTTTATTCATCCGCCTCACAAAATCAGACGGCGATGCCATCATCTCCTCTACATTGGAGACCACATGTATTTCCCTCCGCTTGAGCAGCCCGTCAAAGGATGGATCACAAAACCAATCATCCACTGATGACTCAAATGTGTCTTCCAATAACCTGCTTGAAGTCGCAGAACCATGCAGTGCACGGATGAGACAGCCGTTTTCATCAAAGGCATCAAAGCCAATATCAAACTTACCAATATTGAGATATTGCGCCAGTTGTTGCTCGACCTGATCCAGGATAGCATGATCCTGCAGCGCGTTACTCTCCAGCAGCAGACGCTTGAGTTCTGATAAAGATTCTTCCTGCGTCTGATCGAAGAAGGTGACGATATGAATCCCTTCATAGGTATAGGTGCCTGGTGGAATCATCTTGCGCCACAATGCAAAATCATCGCTGTTGCTGAGCAGCAATTGAATATCCTCCGGTGACAGCGAGCGCGCATTGTCCTTCGGCTTGATGGCCGAGAAATCATTTGTCGTGATCGCCTTGTAATGACGCATGACCCCTTGCTCCAGATCGGGGATATCAACTTTACGCGGATGCTTAAAATCGACCGGCACATTGTAGATACTCTCGATGACACGTGCACAGGCAAACCTGTACAGTTCATCCTCTCCGAAATTCTTCAACCTGATCTTATAGTCTGGCCCTGCTTTACTAAATATCGTTTTTAGTTTCTTCGACAAATTGAACAAAACCGGCAGAAAGGGTAAGCTCGCGGATTTTGCTTCACTATCATCCAGGATATCAGGGAAAATAGCGGAGAGTAATAAATTGATTTGTTGACTATGGGTTTCAACAATATCCAGGTCAGTGATGGGTCCCCGCAGGGTTGGAAAATCAGCTACCGCAGTGAGGACTGCTTTTGCATGCACTTGTTCTGAAGCGGATCCATGCGCAGCCTTCTCTTCCCAAAACCTGAAGATATGCTCCAGATTCAGGCAGATTTCAAACGGCAAGGGCGGAAAAACCACCTCCCGGGCAAAAAGATATTGATCATCAGCATGCATATGGTTCAATGTTGGAGTTGAAGCAGGGCCTTCAGTTCAAAAAGATAATACAAATCTATTAAAGGAATGGATGTTAGCATCATCGGCCTGTGTCCCAGAAACCGTCCTTGAACATCTTCTCTGCATGTGCATAGCCCATATACCACCATTTGAGCATTTGCCTGGGATCGAAGATGAAGCTATTGTCCGTAAGCTCGATAGGTGTATGGATGAGCCTCGTTCTGTTACCGGATAGCCGGGACTCAGACAGGCCCATCTGGATATCGTCATGCGCGAGTTGGTTTTGCATAAAGTTGAAGGTCTTGAGCATCAGCATAAACGCATTGGAAGCCGGAGGAGAGGTGCTGACTTTGTGTCTCGGTTGGAGGACAATGGCGTCAATTTCAGTTGCGCCGAGGCTGATAGCTTCCTGAATAGGTATAGGATTTCCGAAGCCGGCATCAGCATATTCACATCCGTCCTTGATCGCGAGGCTCATGAATGGTACGAGATTGCACGACATCCAGATCCAGTCGCAGAAATCCTCATAGGTGCAGTCACGGGCATATTTATATTCAACCTGATTGTGCGTAAGATTAGACACCGTAGCAATCACTTGCTTGCCACTCGCCTGCAGGGCCTCCCATGTCTTCTCCGGAAATGCTCTGCTGATCAGGTGCTTCAGATTTCTGCTCTCTCCAAAAGTTTTCCGGCCTTGCATAAACTGTAGGAGGATGCGGAAGTGATTGAAACTTGCCTTGAAACCTTCTTCTGTTTTGTGCAGAAAAAAAGGGCAGTTGCTGAAGATATCGCGTTGATGACTGGTGGTATAAGCCTTCTTCAGGTCTTCAAAAGCATTGACTGCTATCAGTGGTACTAACAAGCTACCGGTCGATGAACCAATGAGGATGTCCCAATTCATACCCGCCTCCTTGGACAGGAATTCAACAAAGCCTCCTGCCCATGCGCCTTTGGCTCCACCACCGGAGATGACTAGCGCTTTCATGAGGGGATAGATGCGTGAGTAGACATTGATTGGGCCGTTTCGATGACTTGTGCAATGTAGAAGATTTTTGGTTGATGGGTTGATTTGTTGATGAGTTTATTGGTTGATGGGTTGATTTGTTGATGAGTTTATTGGTTGATGAGTTTATTGGTTGATGAGTTGATCTGTTGATGAGTTGATCTGTTGATAAGTTTAGGAGGTTAGGGCTTAGGAGGTTAGCCATGTCGACAGAATGGGGATATAGGCACAGTGTTTAGAAAGTCTAAAACAAAAAACAAAGTTGAACGTAGGTTTTACCTGCGCTCGCGTACGACCGATCAAAGAAATCATGCATCAAGTAATAATCTGTGCAGCCGTATCCGACGGCAGGTAATGGTTTGGATTTCTTACGCTCTTACTCTCTTACTCTCTTACACTTACCGAAATACCCTACATTTGTTCAGGTCCGCACATATTGTGGATGAGATACGTCGCATGTCAACAGTACTCACAAACAAAACCGCCATCATCACCGGTGGCAGCCGGGGAATCGGCCTGGCGATCGCCAAAAAACTGGCAGCAGCAGGGGTGAATGTCGTCGTGGCCGCAAAGACCACCGAACCACATCCGAAACTGCCGGGGACAATCTATGAAGCTGCAGAAGAAATCAAGGCAATGGGCGGAAACGCACTGGCTCTGGTATTAGATCTCAGGGATGAGGCCATGATTGAAAAAGTCGCGATGGATACGGTGGCGCAGTTTGGTGGCATCGATATCCTGGTCAACAATGCAAGCGCAATCTATCTGGCGGGCATCGAGCATACACCTTCTAAGCGATACGATCTCATGCATCAGATCAATGTCAGGGGCACTTTTCTGATGTCACAGGCCTGCATACCATTTTTGAAGAAATCATCACACCCGCATATCCTCAACCTCTCCCCTCCCCTCGATATGAACCCTGCGTGGTTTGAAAACTTTACGGCATACACCATGAGCAAATTCGGAATGAGCATGGTTGCCATGGGACTTGCTGCCGAAATGAAACCATATGGAATAGCAGCCAATGCATTGTGGCCGCGCACCACGATTGCTACTGCGGCGGTGCAGAACTTACTAGGCGGAGACGCACTCATACGTCAATCGAGATGGCCGGCTATCGTGGCCGATGCTGCAGCAATCATCCTGTCCCGAAACCCTAAAGAGACTACAGGGCAGTTTTTTATAGATGAAGACGTGTTGCGGGAAAGTGGAATAACTGATTTCACTGGTTATGCTGTAGATCCGACAACTGATCTGGCGCCGGATTTGTTTATCACGCTATGAAGAAAGAACGGAAGGACAAGGACTTTATCAAAGCCGCTTATTTTGAAGGCGGCAGAACAGCGATGGATGCTTATGTCAAGAAAGAAATGCGCTATCCGAAGGAAGCTTTGGCTGCAAAAGTTGAGGGCAGGGTGACCATCCGGTATACCGTTGATTTTAAAGGGAAGGTGATTGATGCAAAAGTAGTTTCAGGTATAGGCCATGGTTGTGACGAAGAGGCCCTCCGGATCATCCGCACCATGACTTTCAAAGTACCGGAAGATGGAAAGATCAAATCAAAGTTCAGCCACCAGGTAAATATTCATTTCCGGCTGCCCGGCTCACCGGCAGTATTACCTGCTACTAAAAAAATAAATCCCGCCCCACAAGGCCTACAAGTTCAGTACCAGGTCACTACAACACCTGCTGCCCCTAAAAAGCAGCCCGCTTCCAAATCATCATCCTATCAGTTTACCATCCAATTACCCAATAGCAACAAAATAAAAGAATGATTAATCTTGTTTAGAATATCTCAAACATCAACCTATCAACTCATCAACCTATCAACTCATCAACCTATCAACCATGAAGTACTTTGAATATGGTCTACCTTGTTAAGTGATAGTTTTTTGTATGACTTCATGGTAAACCTATCAACTGATCAACCCATCAACTCATCAACCTATCAACCCATCAACCTATCAACCCATCAACTCATCAACCCATATAAACAGTTCCAATGACAACACCTAAAGCCCTTCGCGGCGGAGAATTTATCATCAGGGATTCCGTCTACACGGATGTGTTTATACCTGAAGAATTCAATGAGGACCAACGCATGGTCAAGCAGATGTGCCAGGACTTTGTGGCGGAAATAGGCGCTAAGGCGCACGAACTGGATGCCCAGGTCGAACTCATGGAAAAATCCGGTGAACTCGGTTTGCTGGGTGCGCATATTCCTGAAATGTACGGAGGCAATCCGCTGGATACAAATGCCAATACACTCATTGCTGATGAACTCGGCAAAGCAGGAGGTTCCTTTGATACCACCTTCGCTGCGCATATCGGTATCGGTATGTTGCCGATCCTCTATTTCGGCACGGATGAGCAAAAGAAAAAATACCTGCCTAAACTTTGCTCCGGTGAAATGAAAGCAGCTTACTGCCTTACAGAACCCGGATCGGGATCAGATGCGCTTGCGGCAAAAACACGTGCTGATCTTTCTGCTGATGGCAAACAATATATCCTCAACGGCCAGAAAATGTGGATCACCAATGCAGGCTTTGCTGACGTGTTTACGGTATTTGCTAAAATCGGAGGAGAGCAATTTACCGGCTTCATTGTCGAAGCTAAAACACCTGGTATCACACTGGGTGCTGAAGAAAAGAAACTCGGGATCAAAGGTTCGTCTACCCGCCAGGTGTTTTTTGAAAATGTAGCAATACCTACTGAAAATGTACTTGGAAAAATCGGACATGGACACCTCATCGCTTTCAATACACTGAATATCGGTCGTTTCAAACTTGGCACTATGGCCATGGGTGGTTCGAAAAAAAGTATTTCGATCGCCGTTAAATATGCCAATGAGCGGATTCAGTTTGGTCAGCCCATAGCCCAATTTGGTGCGATCAAACACAAGCTTGGGGAAATGGGCGCCATTATTTTCGCACTTGAATCCGCCACCTACCGTCTATCAGACATGATGGGTAAGTTGAAAGATGAACTGACCTCTGCCGGGAGTTCCTTTGAACAGGCGATGCTTGATGCCGCCAAAGAATTTGCGGCTGAATGTGCGATAGTAAAAGTGGCCGGATCAGAGTACCTGGATTTTGTCATTGATGAGATGTTGCAGATCCATGGAGGTAATGGTTTCTCCGAGGAGTATCCTGCATCCCGTGCTTATCGTGATGCACGTATCAACAGGATCTATGAGGGGACGAATGAGATCAACCGATTGCTGCTCGTTGACAGAATCATCAAGAAGGCACTGAAAGGTGAACTCGACCTGGTCGGGCCAGCATGGGCGGTGCAGAAAGAGCTGATGTCTATGCCTACCAAAACAACCGACGAGGGACCATGGGCGGCAGAACATCTCGCTATCCAGCACTTCAAGAAAAATATGCTGCTGGTCGCGGGTGCTGCTGTCAAATACCAATTGGACGGAAAGCACGATCTCAATCATGAGCAGGAAATCGTCATGCACATCGCGGATATCGGGATCGATTGTTTCATCGCCGAATCACTTTTACTGAGAGCAGAAAAACTTGCAGCAGGCAGTTTTACCTATCCGGCAGAAGTCGTAAAAGCGATCACACAACTCTTCCTGAGCGAGGCGCAGGCCAGGATTCAGAAGCACGCCACGGACGCTTTGATGGCATTTGCGACAGGAGATGAGCTCATCATCATGCTCAAAGGGGTAAAAGATTTAGTAATTATCCGGCCGTCAACACCGTCCAGGCGAGACGAATTATTGCTGATCATCTCATCGCAGGAAACGAATATTCACTCGAATTTTAAAAATATAACACGATGGGATCTGTTCAATCGATCGTCATACGACCTGTCAAAAGAGGTGAACCAAAACGAATCACGGAGGCCAATATATTTGTTGGCGGTATCGAAGGTGATCATTTTTTCAAACCCGAAAGTGGACGACAGGTGACCTTAGTCGCTGCCCATGATCTGGCTACAGTGTCCGCCAATGTTGGGTTTCAAGGCGACGCGCATACAGCATGTAGACGAAACATTTGCGTGGATACATTACCTGGAGGCGACCTTACCGGAAAACAAATTGCACTTGGTGAGGAAGTCATACTGGAGATCACCTGCTATTGCCATCCATGCAAACGAATGAATGAAAACTTCGGCGATGGTGCAGTGGAAGCGTTTGATGAAAAAGCAGGATGGGGTGCTGCGGTGATCCGTGAAGGTCATATCCGGGTCGGAGATGCCTTTCGGGTGCTCTAAAAAAAAATGATGTGGGGGGTACAATCTATCAAACAGTCGTTTATCTTTGATATCAGAATAATTGATATCCTTTACTATCAACATTCAAATTCGTATCAAGAAGATCAGCGCTAACATGGCGCTGATTTTTTTTTGTCGTTTCGGCTACGCTCCACGGCCGGGAAATTTGAAAGGGCCGTTTCGACTACGCTCAACGACCTGAAATTTATTCCTGGGAAATCAGTAGGGAGCGTACCAGGAATTTTGAATTGATTGTTTCAGCTACGCTCAACGACCGGGAATTGAAATGCATCGTTTCGGCTACGCTCAACGACCGAGAAATTCCCCAAGATATCCATAGGTCTCACCAAGGGAATTTTGAATGGATCGTTTCGGCTGCGCTCAACGATCCGAAATTTCTGCAGCCTAGCAATAGATTGATTGGCTCGACTTCGCTTAACAATAGAAATCGAAAATCACCTTCTGACGACTCACGACTCACGACTCTCCCAAATCCACTCACAATTCACAACTCACAACTCACAATTCTTTTTTAACTTTACCGTGCTCACACCCGATTTAAAGAACCTTTAAATTCGGATGATTATGAAACCCACTTTCAAACCAGCTTACCACCTTCTATTGCTGATATGCTGCTTCATGCTTGCGATCCCATGTTATGGGGCCACAAAGTATGTATCTACTTCAGGCAATAATAGCAACTCAGGCAACTCCTGGGCCCAGGCCTGGCGCACACTCCAGTATGCAGCCGATCAGGTCAATGCTGGTGATTCTGTCTGGATTGCTGATGGCAACTATGCAGGATTTGATCTCCGCACTACCGGGACCGCCGCAAACCCGATTGTTTTCATCGCCTTCGGAAATAGTGCTGTCATCAATGCACCTAATCCGGTCACAACAGATGGCATCAACATTGAAGATGCAAACTATATCGAGGTCAACGGTGTCCGGGTGATCAACCAACCAAGGAATGGAATCAGATTGGTATTTGCAGATAATTGTATTGTGCGCAATACGTTCTGCGATAATAATTTTGAACGGGGCATCTTCACCGGCTTTACAGATGATATCCTACTTGAATACAACGAATGTCTCAACTCCATTGATGAGCATGGCATCTATGTATCCAACAGTAGTGACCGATCGATCATTCGATACAATATCTGTCATCATAACAACCGGGGAGGAATCCAGATCAATGCGGATGGAAGCCAGGGAGGGGACGGCATCAGCACCGATCCTGAAATCTATGGCAACATCATCTATGAAAATGGAGTCGCCGGTGGAGGCGCCATCAACCTCGATGGTGTGCAAGGTGCTTTTATCTACAACAATCTGCTCTATGAAAATCATGCTACTGGCATAGCCCTATTCCAGCAGGATGGAAATGAGCCTTCCATCAATGCAGACATCGTACACAACACGATCATCAATGCGAGCAATGCACGCTGGTGTATCCTCGCGGTCAATGGTTCGTCAGGTGCACAGGTCTTTAACAATATCCTGATCAACCAACATCCCTGGAGAGGAAGTATCGCACTCGATCCGGATGCCGTGCCGGGATTTGATTCGGATTACAATATTGTCGTCAACAGTCTGAGCAATGAAGGAGATGGACAAGCCATGACCCTGACCGAATGGCAGGCACTCGGATATGATGCCAACAGTATGATTGCCGACCCACTCAATGAACTGTTTGTAATTCCAGGATCAGACTACCATCTGCTCAATGATGCACAGGCTGTCGATGAAGGCAGTGCTGCTTTTGCATTTGGCATCAATGAGGATATCGAGGGCACCACGCGACCACAAGGTGCGCAACATGATATAGGGGCGTACGAGGCAGAAGGATCACTGGCCGTGGAGGAAGAAGAAGAAACTCCTGACATCTACAACCCTGGTATAATCATCAATGCTGAATCAATCTCCTGGGCTCGCGGATTGAACGGCACCTTGACGCTTTTGAATGTTGAAGGAAAAGTTATCGCCAGACGCGATATCAGTGCGGCAGGAGAGGTCACGCTACATGATCTGGTGCCGGGCGTATATCTCGCTACCGTTCACACTCCACGTGGATTGCAATGGAGTAAAGGGTTTGTCTTTTCAGGGAAACGCTAGTTCTCCATCCTGGATCACCATTTGAAAATTCCCTTCCAGGATTACCATGGAAAAATCTCCATTCAGGATCACCATTGGAAAAATCTCCATTCAGGATCACCATGGAAAAATCTCCATTCAGGATCACCATGGAAAAATCTCCTTCCAGGATCACCATGGAAAAAAAGGGTACGGACAGGACGCGTCCTGTCCGTACCCTTTTTTTCCATGGTGATCCTTTAATAGAAGAAAAATTAGTGTCAACAAGCCACTAATTAAATGCAAGCCATTATTTGAGTTTGGCAATAATGGCTTCAATAGTCAATTCCTCCTGCTCTCCGGATTGGAGATGCTTCAGATTTAAGGTTCCTTTGGATGCTTCTGTTTCACCTGCAATAGCTATATAGGTGCTGCCGATATCAGTAGCGTACTTAAACTGTTTCTTCAGTTTACCTGGCTCCGGATAGAGGTCGGCTGCAATGCCCGCCTGCCTGATCTGACTTACGCACTTAAAGGCATATTGGTGTGAAGCATCATCAAAAGCTGCGATGAGTACTTTCGGACCAGCCTGTACATGTGCCGGAAAAAGTCCCTTCGCTTCCAATACATCATAGATTCGTTCAGCCCCAAAAGAAACTCCCACACCAGGAACATCGGGCCATCCGAAAACACCTGTGAGATTATCATACCGACCACCTCCACCGAGGCTACCCATCTCTGCATCAACGGCTGTCACTTCGAAAATGCAACCTGTGTAATAACCAAGACCGCGGGCCAGGGTGATGTCAAACTGGACTTTGTTTTTAAGCGTTAAACCATCCAGGAAATTAAATACCCGTTCCATCTCCTCCAGGCTACCTGCTACTGCGGGGTCTTCTGTGACGGCTGCGCGCAGTGATGCAATATCTTTGTGTTTCAACAAATTGAAAATAATATCCTGAGCTGCTGCTGGAATATTGCGCTCTCCCATTTCTTTTCGCACACCCTCTTCGCCTATCTTATCAAGTTTGTCAATAGCCATGGTCATATCGATCCATTGCTCACCGATGCCTGCAAATCCTGCGATGCCCGACAACAATTGCCGGTGATTGATACGAATGATAACAGGAATGCCCAGCGCTGCAAATACATCATCATAAATCTGGATAAGTTCTGCTTCATAGGACAGCGACTTGCTACCCACCACATCCACATCACATTGATAAAACTCCTGGTACCGTCCCTTCTGCGGACGATCAGCGCGCCATACAGGCTGAATCTGGTAGCGCTTAAACGGAAGGGAGATATCATTCCGGTGCATGACCACATAGCGTGCAAATGGCACCGTGAGGTCATACCGCATACCCCGCTTGGCAATCGATGGTGTGAATTTATTACTGTCCTTGTTTTGATACGCCTGGTCATCCGCCTTGTTGAGGTAGTCACCGTTATTCAACACTTTAAACAGTAGCCGGTCACCTTCTTCCCCATACTTACCTGTGAGGGTGCTTAGGTTTTCAAGCACTGGTGTCTCGATGGGCACATACCCGTAGACCTTGAAGACTTCTTCAATGATGCCAAACATCCACTTCCTCCGTGCGACTTCGATCGGGAGAAAATCTCTTGTACCCTTGGGTATGCCTACTTCCATTGAATTTATATTATTGTAAGAGTGTAAGAGGTAAGAGAGTAAGAGGTGAGATTCCCTTCTGCCTCTTTCTCCTCTTCAGCCCCTTGAACCCTTCGCTCATTTTTACAAATGTTATTTCGCACGGAGGGCACGGAGTACACGGAGAAAATATTACAAACTCATTATTTCCCTTCCGCCTCTTCTGCCCTTCCGCCTTTCTGCCATTTACACGACTGATGCAAATTGTTTCAAAAACCGCACATCATTTTCAAAAAGTAATCTGATATCATTGATCCGGTACTTGATCATCGCTTGCCGTTCGATACCCATGCCACAAGCAAAGCCAGAATACTTTGTCGAATCAATACCGCAAGTTTCCAACACTGCAGGGTCCACCATTCCGCAGCCCATGATCTCAAGCCATCCGGTGCCTTTGGTAATACGATAAGCATGTTCATCTGCCAATCCATAATAGACATCCATTTCAGCACTTGGTTCTGTAAATGGAAAATAGGATGGCCTCAAGCGGGTCACGACATCTTTTCCATACATCGCCTGTGCAAACTGATGTAACGTTTGTTTCATATCCGCAAACGAAACAGCTTCATCAATATAAAGCACTTCCACCTGGTGAAACTGGCAGTGTGATCTTGCAGAAACAGTTTCATTCCTGTACACACGGCCCGGGGCAATAATCCGGATCGGTGGTTTACGTGTAGTCATCACGCGCGCCTGCACAGATGATGTATGTGTGCGCAACAACCATCCCGGAGGTGAGGCTACATAATACGTATCCTGCATATCCCTGGCAGGGTGATCTTCAGGCGTGTTCATGGCCGTAAAATTGTGCCAGTCATCTTCGATCTCACGATCTTCAGCTACTTCAAATCCCATGCGGGAAAACACGTCGATGATCTCCTCCATCACGATACTCACCGGATGACGACTACCGATCGGAAACGGTGTCTCCGGCAAACTCATATCAGGGATCTTCACATCACTTGACCGACCACCTGTGAGACTACTTTGTGTCTGCTGGAATACCTCCTCTGCTTTTTGCTTGGCTTCATTGACCAACTGCCCAAACTCCTTCTTTTGTTCATTAGGAACATCACGTATGGAAGCAGAAAGTGGTTTTAAAATATTCTTACTTCCTAAAAACCGAATACGAAATGTTTCGAGCGCAGTTTCATCCGTGATCGATACCGTTTCTATTTCGTTGATCAGGCTTTTTTAATTCTTTAAAGGTGTGATTCATAGGGTGCAAAAGTAAGGAACTACGCTTACCCAAACTTAATGGCTAACTTTCCGGCCATGTCGTTACGCCATCCGATCGCCGTTTTCATGTGTATGGTTATGGCCATGGCCTTGCTTTGGTCAAAGGCGCTGTTAGGCCTGTCGGCGGTAGGTCTGATATTGTTTGCTGCTATAGACATACAGATACATCCCCTGAGGATCAGGTGGTTATTGACCCCGAAGGCTGTTTCAACCAGTATCCGGGAGAGGCCTTATCTCTGGGTCTTTACCTTATTCTTCTTCTTATACCTGGTCAGTGCAGCCTATGCCGGAAATCTTTCGGAATGGTGGTCCCTGACCCTTCCGAAAATCCCATTCCTGATCATCCCGGTCGCTTTTGCCTTGCTGGATCCCTTTTCTAAAAAGGACTACATGGCTGTGCTTCTATCTATGGTCATCATGGCGGTATGGAGTTCCATCTGGGTACAGGTCGGTTACTTTGAAAATTTTTATCTGTTTAACCAGAGCCTGGGCTTCGGCGGGTCACTCCCCACACCCACTAACCATATACGCTACAGTGTCATCATCGCTATCAGTATGGTCATCTGTCTGTCCTTTGCGATAGAAGACAAGCGTTACAGATATGGATGGGAGCGATGGGTGTATGGCATCCTTGCGGCCTATCTATTCTATTTCCTTCACTTACTTTCCGTGCGATCAGGCCTTGCGCTTGGATATGCAGGTATCCTCTTACTGGTGTTTTCCTACCTGCGCCATCTGCACCGCTGGAAACAATTTGCCATCCTCGGTATCATGATACTCGCTCCTATCATAGCCTATAAAGTCATGCCTGGCTTCGAAAAGAAAATCAATTACACTATCTACGATCTTGGTAAGTTTAACCAAGGCGAAGGAGAACAATATTCCGACTCCGAACGCTGGCAATCGTGGCGCGCCGGCATCGTCATTGGCAACCGACATCCATTCTTTGGAACCGGTACAGGACAATTCAGGAATGAGTTAGAAACTTATTACAAAACCGAATACAATAAAGACACCTACGAGCGGCCGCACAATCAATACATCAATGTATTCACCAGCTTTGGATTATTTGGACTGACCATCTTTCTGTTCATGCTCATCTACCCGATGACCTTTTCGCTCTTCTGGCAACAGCCCTTGATTCCCGTCTTGTTTATCATGCAATTACTTTCGATGATGGTGGAGCATCCATTGGATACGACGGTGGGGACTTCGCTTTTTTTGTTGATTAGTCTGGTGGGGTTGAGTTATGTGAGGAAAGGTCCGTTCGTTTCGGCTCCGCTCAACGACCGGAATATTTACCCATGACACAGCTTCTAAAGTTATTACCCATTCGCAAGACATTACGTTCGTCGTCTCGGCTCCGCTCGACGACTTCAATGACTTTCGACCTCAATCACTCAGACGTTGAGCTTAGTTGAGAGGATCATACAATCGCGTCGTTTAGGCATCAATCACTCCGACGTTGAGCGAAGTCGAAACGTCATCAAGTAATATCTGTTTCGAATGTCAAATCAAAAAGAATCTGTGCTCCGTGTAAAACTCCCGGTCGTTGAGCGGAGCCGAAACGACAAATGCAGTATCTTCCTCCACTCATAACTCATCTCAGCCCTAGCCTATAATCTTCCAATGACTTTCGAAGAAAAACTAAACTCCCTCAACCCCAACCAACGCCTCGCCGTTGACTCCATCGAAGGCCCCGTCATGGTCATCGCAGGCCCCGGTACCGGAAAAACAGAAATCCTCTCCCTCCGCATCGGTAATATCATACGCGAAACCGACACTCCCCCTTCCGGCATCCTGTGCCTCACCTACACCGATGCCGCCGCTTCCGAAATGCGCCATCGCCTCATCGAATATATCGGCCCTGAAGCCTATAAGATACAGGTCAGCACCTTCCACGGCTTCTGCAACCTGGTCATCCAGGAAAATCCAGGCATATTTCAACAGGCACGCGAACTGGAACCCATTTCAGAAATAGAACGATTCAAACTCCTGCAAAAACTGATCGACACCTTTGATGAACAACATCAGCTCAAAAGGTTCAAAGGACTTACCTACTCGGACTGGAAGAGGCTACATGAACTTTTTATGACGATGAAAAAGGAAAACTGGAAACCCGATTTTATGCACCGCCAGATCGATGAGTATATCGAACGGATGCGGAATAGCGATGAATATGTCTACAAGCGCAAATCAGGAGAAAATAAACCAGGCGATCTTAAGGTCAAGGAATTTAATGACAAAGTCCTCAGCCGGATGGAGGTGCTCAAAGCCGCAGTAAATGAATACGACCATTACAATACATTGATGGCGGCAGAAGGCAAGTATGATTTTGAAGACATGCTACTCTGGGACAACAATGCATTTGCTGAAAATCCCGACCTGATAGCTAATTATCAGGAACGTTTCCTCTATGTGCTCGTAGATGAGTTCCAGGACACCAATGGTATCCAACTGGCGATCCTCCAGAAAATAATAGATCACGAATGGATCGATCGCCCAAACATCTTTGTCGTCGGCGATGATGACCAGGCCATCTTCAGATTCCAGGGCGCCAATGTCAAGAACCTGCTTGACTTTCATGCCAAATATCAACCCGATGTCATATTGCTTGAAGAAAACTATCGCAGTTCTCAACTCATCCTGGATTCAGCAAGAGTGATCATGAACCCGGTAAAAGAATCAGCGATTCAGACGCTCTTCGGCAAGGATAAAAACCTGCTGGCTTCCGGAAAACATTCTTCGCATGACAAGCCTGTTCATATCAATGCCTACCAAACACTGACGTATGAGAATGCGGATATCTTTCACCAACTCAGGCGATGGCATGAAGAAAAGCATGATGGCTCGTTTGCTGTGTTGTATACCAAACACGAACTCGGCAGAGAGTTGGGCCAGGCCCTCAAAGGTGCTGGCATCCCCTTCCAGATCGCAAAGACAGTAGATGCCTTAAACCACATATTGATCAGTCACCTGCTTGAGATCCTCACCTGCATCAATGAACTCAGTGAAGGCGCCAATAACAATGATGGCAGACTCTACAGAATACTGCATCTGCAATATCTTGATCCAAGGCCTTATGACTTGCAAAAACTGATTCTTTCCTATACGTCAAAAGACCGAAGTGATAAGACATCACTCTACGGATGGATCAGTGATCCTGCCAAGCTGGAGCCACTCGCATTGCGGGACAGGCCCTGGATGGAGGGCATTGCAAAATTGTTGGATGACAGTATCACGGCATATCACTCGATGACCCTGATGGCCTTTGTAGAGTGGGTCGCGCATCGTTTTGGGTTGATGAACTGGGTCCTGAAGCAACCTGAGAAATTTACGCATCTCTATGCACTGAAGACCTTTTACACCTTCACTGACCTTGAAGCTTCAGGCAAATCAAGTTTTCGAATAACTGACCTGCTCGAAATCTGTAACCTGATGAAACTGTATGACATCAGGCTGCCGATACAATCTCTCGCTCCACCACCGAAAGGGATTTTCCTCTCCACACTCCATAGTGCCAAAGGGCTGGAATATGAAAAAGTAATCATCAAGAATATCACCGAAAACGAATGGGAAAAGAAGAAAGCCTTTACCCAAATGTTTACGCTTCCTGACAATCTCGTCAGAGAAGTGAATCTCTCCACCTCCATGGAACCCGGGGCGGATATCCAGGACCAGGACAGGCGCAGGCTGCTGTATGTAGGGATGACAAGAGCCAAGTACGATCTCACCATGTCCTATGGTCGCAAGAAAGATGAAGGCAAGGACCTTGTACCAAGTCTTTACCTGACTGAAATCCAGAATGGCGATCCTAACGTCATCACCATGAAACCGGAAGTTGATGAAAACCTTCAGGCAGAATATCTGCAGTATGTCATGTCCGGTGCGCAAACTGCTGACCTCTTGCTTGATGAAGCTGAGATTCGTGACCGTGTGAAAAATTTTATCCTCAATGTTTCTGCACTCAACAAATACCTGGAGTGTCCGCTTGCTTTCTATTATGAAAAAATCCTGGTCATTCCCGCAGGCCAGCAGGTATACCTGATCTTCGGAACAGGCTTGCATGAGGCGTTGCAAATGTTGTTTCGGAAAAAATTTGAAGAGCGTGACCTTGCTGCCGGCAAAGAATACCTGCTCCGCATCTATGAGTACTACATGGAGCGAAACAAGCATCGCCTGACCGCGAAAGAATATGCTGATACTGCGACGTATGGCAAAATGGTGCTCGAAAAATATTATGACCAGTATAGCCCTACATGGTCAGAGGATATCCGCTACGACACCGAATACAGGATCAGGGACATCCACATTCAGGGTGTGCCGGTGACCGGCTTTATTGACCGCGTCGATAAGAAGGATCATTCGATCGTTGTCTACGATTACAAATCCGGAAAGACAGATAAGTTTAGGGAAAAACTAAAAGCCCCTGACGAAAAATCAAATGGTGGAGACTACTGGCGCCAGATGGTCTTCTATGACCTCATGCTCAGCCAGGATCCTAAGTATCACACGCATATGGACCATGGGTGGCTCCAGGCCCTGGAACCTGAAAAGGATGGCACTTTCAAGCAACATAAAGTAGTGGTCACCACTGAGGACCGGGAGATCGTCACACGGCAGATCGTAGACACGTATCAGAAAATACAGAACATGGAGTTTAGTACAGGATGCGGCAAATGTCAGTGGTGTGAGATGCACGGCATCGTTGCTATACCTGCTGAGGCTGAAGACCAAGGTGATTAAGAAAATGGCGAAAGAGGCCTAAGAGGCTTAAAAGGCCTAAGAGGCCCAAAAGGTTTAAGAGGCAAGTAGTGTCCTTAATATTATTTATACATCCCTAAGACCTCTTTGGCCTCTTAAGCCTCTTCGGCCCCTTCAGCCAATCTTTCAAGATGCTAAAGCATCGAAAGATTAGTATTTTGCACTAAATGAACAAAGCCAAACCGATCACCATCCTCTCCGACTATGACATCACCCTGTTTCAGGGCGGTAATCACTGTCGGTTGTATCAAAAACTAGGCTCCCATGCCACAGAAGTAGACGGAATCAAGGGCGTATCCTTTGCGGTCTATGCGCCTGCCGCTAATAAAGTTTCTGTCATTGGCAATTTCAACCAATGGCGTGCCGGAACGCATGAACTCTATCCGCGATGGGATAACTCAGGGGTATGGGAAGGTTTCATTCCCGACCTGGAGCCTGGAACACTATACAAATATGCGATAGCGTCTCACACCGGATGGAAAGGAATCAAAGCCGATCCATACGGCAGGCTCCACGAACATCCACCAATGACGGCTTCTGTCATCTGGCAAGATAAGCATCAATGGAAGGATGAAGACTGGATGACACATCGTCATCAACGTAACCGATTAGGTGCAGCTATCTCTACCTATGAAATGCACCTGGCCTCATGGAGAAAAAACGGCGATGGGACTCCTTTGAGTTATCTACAGTTGGCTGAACAACTACCAGCTTATCTCAATGAAATGGGTTTTACGCATGTTGAATTCATGCCGGTGATGGAGCATCCGTATGATCCCTCATGGGGTTATCAGATCACAGGCTTCTTTGCACCCACGAGTCGCTTTGGTACACCCGATGATTTCAAATACCTGATTGACCAATTGCATCAGCACAATATCGGAGTGATCCTGGATTGGGTGCCATCGCATTTCCCTACCGATGGCCATGGCCTTGGTTATTTTGATGGAAGTCATGTGTATGAGCATCCGGATACCCGCAAGGGTTTTCATCCGGATTGGCAAAGCCTGATCTTTAATTATGGGCGCAACGAAGTCAAATCATTTCTGATCAGTAATGCACTCTACTGGATTGATGAGTATCATGCTGATGGTTTGCGCGTTGATGCTGTGGCTTCTATCGTCTATCTGGATTATTCGAGAAAAGAAGGTGAATGGGAACCCAATAAATTTGGCGGAAGAGAATACCTGGAAGCGATTGATTTTCTCAAAGCGATGAATGAAACGGTGTATCAATACCATCCGGATATCATCACCATCGCTGAAGAGTCCACTGATTTTCCTGGTGTTTCACGCCCCACATATTCAGGTGGCCTGGGCTTTGGTATGAAATGGATGATGGGATGGATGCACGATACACTTGGCTACTTCAAGCAGGATCCGCTCTATCGCAAGCATCACCACAACCAGATCACATTTAGCATGATCTACCAGTATTCTGAAAACTATGTACTTCCGTTTTCACATGACGAAGTGGTACATGGTAAAGGAACGCTGCTCAGCAGGATGCCTGGCACCGGAAAAGATCAGTTTGCAAACCTGCGCCTGATGCTGGGCTATATGTTTACACACCCAGGTGCCAAGTTGCTATTCATGGGATGTGAATTTGGTCAGCGCAATGAATGGAATTTCGCAACGCAACTGGAATGGGGCAACCTCGACTTTGAATCACATGCCGGTATCATGGCATGGACCAAAGCAATGAATCATCTCTATCAGCATGAACGTGCCTTGCATGAATGTTGTACAAAACCGGAAGGATTTCAGTGGGTGCGTGTGGATGATTATCAGCAAAGTGTGCTGGCCTATGAACGCATCGGATTAAATCCAGACAAAAAAGTATTAGTCATTCTCAACATGACCCCAGTGGATCGTCCGCAATACAGGATTGGCACTGAAGAGCATGGTGAGTGGACACTACTTAACCACTCTGACAAACCGGAGTATTGGGGCCAGGGAAGGGACGTGCCTGAAAAAGTTGTGATCGAAGAGATGGCGTGGGAGCATAAGACGCGTTCGATGGAATTTGCTTTGCCTGGGTTGACGGTTGTTATATATAAGTGGCAGAAAGCAAAGGGCGGAGAGGGGAAGAGCAAAGCGAAGGCTGTGCATAAGGCGAAGGCAAAGACTAAGAAAAATCCATTAACCATCCCCTCTAAACTTTCAAACAAGAAGTGCAAAGCGAAGCCAAAGAGAATACTAACCTGCTAAACTTTTAAGCAAAAGGCTGAGGATGAGAAGAAGGCGAAGGCTCAGCTAAATGAAACTAAACTCTCTAAACCTGCTAAACTTTCTAAACAAAAGGCTGAGCGTAAGCAAGAGGCTAAGGAAAAAACTGTGCGTAAAGTACTTCTAAAAAAATCTGCACCCAAAGCAGCTGTAAAGCAGGTGAAAAAGAAATAATAGAAACTACAGGTCCGATTACTAAACGAAAATAAATTTGTGATCTCTACCCATCGGCTACACCTACGTGATATAGTCATGTCGGACCTCAATGACATTCACCTACTTCTCTCCCTCCCTGAAACTGACAGATACAATGTGCTGGGCTTACCGGATGCTATCGATGTAACTCAAAAATGGGTTGAAGAATGGATCAGCGCACAATCGATGGAGCCGAGGATTTCGTATACACTATGCATGGCTCACCGGGATACAAATACATTTGCAGGACTCATTGCACTTGTAAAAGGCAAAGCAAATTACCGGATTGCCGAAGTATGGTTTAAAACCCTCCCAACCTTTTGGAACCAGGGCTATACCACCGAAGCGCTGGGTGAGCTTCTGAGATTTGGATTTACAGACCTAAATCTGCACCGGATAGAAGCCGGATGTGCTGTAGAAAACATTGCTTCTATCAAAGTACTTGAAAAAGCAGGCATGATACGTGAAGGTCTGAAACGGAAACTATTACCTATTCGTGGACAATGGTTTGATGGCTATGTATATGCACAGCTGGAGGATGATTTTTTCAATCAAGGCCATCCTCCAGCCGTGTAATATTATTTAGCACATGTATCATAAATCCGAAGAGCCTCTACCATTTGTCCGGCATTCGCAAATGTTTTTAGACGTGGGCTGAGTGCCTGTCCGGCAGGAGCAGGTTTTTTAGTCTTGACATATTCATAGGCTTCCGGACAGTCTTCTACGTTCTTAGACATCGTGGGTGTATAACCCATCAGTCCGTCAGCATAGAGATATTCTTTACTGGCTTTATTATACACCAGCATTTCAGGAACCAATGGTTCATCAGTTGCCAACAAGCCTTTGGCATACATAAATGGTGGATGTACGATCACCACCGCCGTACGTTTATAGTCCACCACTTTTTCGACAATAGCATTTTTCATTTCCAGACTGGCAATACCGGCACTAATCCGCACATCCTTGACCTGGTACATTTGTTTGCCGATCAGCAATGAATCCAGCAGCGTGTAATCTAATGAAGCGGCTACTACCTTACGACCGTCCGCTTTTCCAAAGCGAATATATTTTGGCTCTCTGAAATCAGGCACCTTGGTTGTGCTTTCAAACACCATATAACCTGTCTCCTTTGTACCACCCTTTTTATGCAAGACTGCCGGCTCCACGATACTGGCGGAGGTCACGCCCAGCGCACCATTGAAATCATCAAACTTGCTCACATCACCGGATGCATAGGCGGCCTCCCGCACTGCTTCAGCCTCGCCGGATCTTGTCTTTTCTTCTTCTGACAGAGCGAGTTTGAAGTGTTGGCCGGGACGATTCAATTTCTTGAGCTTAGCGGTAAACTTGGACAGATTTTCAGACATAGTCTTACCTGTATTGGGAGTTACATCACCAGACGCCATCATATTGACATATGTCCGTGAATTGTCAAAATCATCCATCCAGTAATAAGCTGTAGCCAGATTATAGCGCATGGCAAAATTCATTTTTTTCTCATCCTTGTTGGCCGGATCATATTTTTTCTCCTGCTCAAGCCAGAAGGCAACAATCGGTTGCATCGCAGCTACAAAGGCACTATTGTCCTCAGGTGTCATTAACGAAAAGGCTTTCTGAACATCAGCCTTTATCCGATCAAACTTGCTGAGATCAGGATGATCTTTAGTAGTAAGCGTTTCAAAATTGACTTTAAATGTTTTCGTCGGCAACCCAAAATCATAGTTGAGCTGGTTACGCATATTCTGGATGTTGCTAGCCAGGATACTTCTCAGGCTCTGATTAACTTTGCCGGTACTTTCAAAATCAATTTTATAACCACTATTCGCTTCATCTACTGTTCTGTAGGCAGAGGTGGATATTTTCTCCGTGTAGGTCACAATTTCATCTTCGAGTGTCGTGCCCTTATAGTCGATAATCTTATAACTGCTGGAGATAAACACATCATGGTAATAGGAATACTCCTTATACTTTGTTCCATCCTGTCCGGTCTTCTCTACGGTACTGAGGTTCTTAGCTGAAGCACTCGGTCCGCCCGCATTGACCTGGATAGAGACACTACCGCCTCCTGCAACTTTATTATAGCCATCCAGCGTCATGGCTTGCTTGACATCCATCAGCGTATAACCATATTTGCTTAACAAGGCCGCGTCACCATCCACCTTGATATCATACGTACTGAAGGTAGGATCGAGACCAATGTTTGGAAGCTGGAGATAACGGGCTTCAACTTCAAAGTCTTTAGTGTTGAGTTTTTGCGCCCATAGGTTGGAACAAAGAAATGTACAAAGGGAAAAAAGGATGAGTTTATGCATGTTAGTTGGTTTGTGAAAGTTTCAATGATTTCTGGATGACCAGCGCTGCAAATATACCATTTAGGTCGAATCGGGCTTTGAGCCCAGGAGGGTTGCACCCTTGTGTTAATTGCCCTTTACCCTAATTTTACCTGAAATTTCCTATCATTGACCATGATTTCCTCCATACGTACATTCTGTTTCTTCTTAGTTATCAACCTGGTTTTCACAGGTTTACTCCAGGCTCATGAAGTGGTTCTTCCTCCTGGTTTTCGCCGCAGTCCTTGTAGCCCAGGAACTTGATCCCACCGCGATGGCCATATCTCCAGACGGCCGCATATTCATTACCGAGAAGTCAGGCAGAGTGAGGGTCGTAGATAATGGCCAATTACTTCCAGATCCCTTTCTGGTCCTTGAGGTCGACAATTACAATGAAAGAGGTCTCAGTGGAATAGCTTTTGATCCTTCATTTGAGGAGAATGGATACCTCTACCTGTATTACACCGTCAAAGGCGCTAATCACAATCGTGTGAGCAGGTTTACAGCCGATGGTAATTATGTAGTGGCTGGAAGTGAAACGATACTTCTCGATATCGACCCTTTAGCCAGCACGGTCCACAATGCTGGTTCCATGTCTTTTGGCCCGGATGAAAAACTGTATATCTCCATAGGTGATGGTGCCAATGGTAACGCATCGCAAGACATGAATTCGCTACTCGGCAAAGTCATCCGCATCAACGCTGATGGATCTATTCCGGAAGACAATCCATTTTATAATGAAACGACAGGAATCTACCGGGCTATTTATGCGCTGGGGCTTCGCAATTCTTTTTCAATGGCGTTTCAACCCGGTACCGGTCGCTTGTTTGCTACTGAAGTAGGAGCTGCTTCGTGGGAAGAAATAAATGAAATCCTTCCCGGACATAATTATGGCTGGCCGCTCATCGAAGGACCTATCAATGGCCAAACGCCTCCGGACAATTACATGGAACCCGTCTTCTCCTACAATCATAATGCAGGTTGTGCCGCAGTGGGTACTGCATTCTACAACCCGGAAGTATCCATGTTTCCACCCATCTATGACGGCAAATTTTTCTTTGCGGACTACTGCAGGGGTTACATCAAATTTATGAATCCGGACATACCGGGCATCGCCTCTTTTTTTGCAACCGGCATTGATCGTCCACTCAATCTTCTGGTAGCTCCCGATGGTACTATGTATTATCTGGCACGTGCCGGCATCGGCGGAGGATCACAAGAAGACAATACTGCGAGTGAAGAAGGAACCCTATGGCGTATTTTTTATACCGGTTCCGGTGCCCCTTTCATCTCTGTCAATCCACAATCACTCCTGGTATCTGAAGGCGAACAAGCACGCTTTGCTATTTCAGCTTCTGGTGATGAACCACTCGCCTATCAATGGCAAAAAAATGGTGAGGATAT
The DNA here is from genome assembly GCA_016721905.1 of Candidatus Opimibacter skivensis. Classification (GTDB taxonomy): domain Bacteria; phylum Bacteroidota; class Bacteroidia; order Chitinophagales; family Saprospiraceae; genus Opimibacter; species Opimibacter skivensis. The sequence continues at coordinate 201,167 of JADKHH010000033.1, forward strand.
TCCAGGAACAAATTCATCCGAATACATTATCCTGAGCACCACGTTACAAGACAGCGGAAGTGTATACCGTTGCATTGTCAACAATGGATCAGGAACTGATACATCAGCAACTTGCATACTTCGTGTCACCTCCAATACACGTCCTGAGCCGGAAATCATCACTCCCGTAGCCGGAACCACCTATCGAGCCGGGGATACGCTTTTCTTCTCAGGCAGAGCATTGGATATGGAGCAAGTCGAATTGAATGGTGATGGAATGCGTTGGAAAATAGATTTCCATCACAACGTCCATACACATCCGGGTCTGGTTTCTACCACCGGCATTACAGAAGGTGAATTTATAATTCCATCCGTCGGTGAGACTTCTGATAATGTTTGGTATAGAATTCATCTCAACGCTACAGATCAAGGAGGTCTCAACAAAAGTGTGACCAGGGATATTTATCCTGTGAAGACAATATTCCATGTGCATACCATCCCGGATAGTCTGCCTGTATATATCGAAAGTGATTACTTGACTTCACCGGTGAGTGATACCAGTGTGGTCGGAATCATCAGACAGATCGGTGTATTACCATCTATTCTCGATGGTGATACGATATATGTGTTCAGAGAATGGAGCGATGGGGAAACACAACCTACAAGGTCCTTTCCGGCAGCCGATGATACACTGACATATACGGCCATGTACGAAGCCATTCCGATTGGTGATGGCACCGGACTCAGGGCTTATTATTATGACAACCCACCCTATGATCCAAACTATTATCCACCATACCTATTGACCAGGATTGATACCATCATTGATTTTAATTGGGGCGAAGCCTCACCTGACAATGCGTTGTTTGGCGAAGATTTCTGGATCGTCAGATGGGAGGGGTTTGTCGAACCCTATTTTACGGATAGCATTCATTTTCATGTGACCGGTGATGATGGGGTCAGGCTATGGGTAGATAACCAACTCATCGCTAATGGATGGATAGCACAAGCACCAACAGAATACACAGGTTCGATCAAGCTCGAAGCAGGTGTAAAATATCCTGTTCGTCTCGAGTTCTTTGAACAAGGCGGCGGTGCGGTTTGCAGGATGGCCTGGAGCAGCAACCGAATGGCAAAGAACATCATTCCAAAGTCTCAGCTTTTCCCTGACAATTCAACGAGTACTCATGAAGGATATGATGAAGGTGGATTAATCCTCTACCCAAATCCAGTGCAGGACATACTGGTAGTCGAAATGCGTGATCCATCAGCAGGCATCAGGGAGATCCAGGTGTTGGGGCCTCTTGGCCAGGTGCTGATGCAAAAAACAATAGAAGTCGGTCAGCCTGTCATGCAATTGGATCTTCGAGGATTGTCGAATGGAATGTACTGGGTTAAATACATAGCCAGGCAAGGACAAACTGTGGCCTTGCCATTTTTTAAATTATAATCTTTCTTCTTTAACTATCGTCGCAAACCAGTGCTGCGCATTTTCAAACTGAACAGATGAATACATTACAAGCCATCATCATCGCTATCGTCGAAGGACTGACAGAATTTCTCCCGGTATCCTCGACAGGGCACATGATCCTGGCTTCTACCCTGATGGGGATTCATGAAGATGCTTTTGTCAAGACATTCGAAATCGCCATTCAACTCGGTGCTATCCTCGCGATCGTCATGCTCTATGCAAAACGTTTCTTACAAGGCTTAACCATTTACTACAAACTCTTTGTTGCGTTTCTACCTACCGCTGTAATCGGCTTTCTGGCCTATGACTTTATCAAAACATATTTGTTCAATCCAACAGTAGTTGCCATTTCATTGATCATCGGTGGTATCATCCTGATCCTGGTGGACAATAAAGTAAAGGAGCGGAAAAGCACTACTGATGTACTGGAGAGCATTGATTACAAACATGCTTTCTTTATCGGACTTATCCAGTGCTTCTCTATGATCCCTGGTGTCTCCAGGGCCGCTGCCACAATCATCGGCGGGGTCTTCAATGGCCTTGATAAAAAACAGGCTACTGAATTTTCTTTCCTGCTGGCTGTGCCTACGATGTTTGCTGCGACAGGATATGATCTGCTCAAGACCCCTCTCACTTTTACAGGAACCGAAGTTTTCCTGCTGGGCCTCGGACTGATTATCGCTTTCATCACGGCCTGGATTGCTGTCAAGGTATTTTTAAAACTGGTGGAGCACTATGGCTTTAAGCATTTCGGTTATTACCGGATTGTCATCGGCGTCATCTTCCTCATCTGGATGAATAAGGCGGTCTTATAATACCGGAGATAAAGGATGATCATGCTATTCCTTATGAACCGAAGCAAACAATCAGTTCAGGAAAGAAGTCCGGCAAAACCGCAGGTGATTGCTACCACCCAAAAATAATCCCAGCAGGAAATCCATAATGCCTTGTGTGAAACATTACTTGAATTGATCTCCTGCCAGGACTATACCAAAGGGTGCAATGCAGATTTTGGGGTTTTTGGTTCCTGGGTTCGATCCTTTTGGCCTAGAAGCAATAGCAAACACGTTTTCGACTTTCTGGTGTATTGAGCAGTCAGTCCATTGCGCAAAGCGATAGTGCAATCATCCGGTTGTATCGCAGTGATTTTATGTTTATGTATGAGAAAGGAATTATGCACTCGGACTAAATCATCACAAGCACATTGTTTTTCCCAATATTTTAATGTCCGCGAAGTCATGAGTTCTGCACCGCCATCCAGGTAAATCATAGAGTAATTGTTCATCGCCTTGATCATCTGGATCTCGCTGACATGGACCATCCGGTATTGGCCCCGCACAAACACGCTGATCACCTTGTCTATCTGCTGCTGATGTATATGGATCATCTCATCCAGTTTGATCTGGATTATCTGCAGCTGGTGCCGTAACCTGTCAATCTCCAACTGAAGGGAAACTTCAGTACCTGGCAGATGTAATACCTGGGCAGTTCTCATATTGCTTTACCTTTTACTGAATCTTTAATTGACATCCGGCGACAATTTCGATCAGTGCTCCAGCCTGACTATGAATCGTACTACCGCTACCCGACAGATTAGCCTGACGCTCTAAGATCTCCACATCCTTCAAGGTCAATGATCCCTCATTGAATACTGCCCGACCCTGCGTATTGGGACTGGTGGGATTCATAAACAAATGGACATTCCTCAGACTCAGGGAAGATCCTGGATCAACATCAAAGATCGAATGTGTTCCGGTGGTCTTGATCTTAACTATTCCTGATGGCCCCTGATCTATAAAGAGGTTTTTACTGATAGTCAATGCACCAGATGAAATCATAATCGTATCACCCATATTGAGCACCCCTGGGTCAAATGCAAGCGTGTCACCATCCCCCGCACACGTGATCGCTTCTCTCAGGGAACCTGCACCACCGTCATTTGTATTGGTGGTGAGGGCCCCTGATATGGTTATTGAAATAGATAGACAAGTATTTCCTGTTACACATCCCCCCTCTCCTCTCACATAATAGGTGGTGGCCGCATCCGGCATGACCGCTATAGTGGTGCCTGTACCTTCCATGGTCATGCCACAACCGCCCTTGTACCATTTCCAGTCAGTAGCATCATTGAGTGTACCCACTAAGGTTAGATTTGCTGCGTTGCCGCTGCATGGGATAGGATTGACGTCTGCAGACAGCGAGGAAATCGTCGGATAGTCACACCCTGCAATCTCATCCGCGCCGATATCAGGATTGGATACACTTCGGGTATCACAATCAATATCGATGGTGGTGGAAACAGGCGCACCCTTTCCATCCAGGTTGATCAGATTGACAGCCGCTGTGGTCAAATGTAAATCTGTAGAAGAGACAAACTCCGGAAGTGCGTTTTTGGAATTCATATCCTTTCCGGTCAACGCCTGGTATGCTGCGAGGTTGGTGAGGTTTCCTGATGGCGTATTATTCAATCCTCCGGCTATGGCTAAAGGACTTGCGGTGGTAAAAAAGTCATTGCGATCTGAGTTGAGATTAGAGAATGATCCATTATACGCAAGGCCCAATGCATAATTCTTGCCAAACGTAGACGTCATCTCATTGACGAAAATATTATTCTTCATCTCGATAGATGGATTGCCGGACCCTATAACCATGGCGAATCCCGGAGCTGAATATGCCGAAACCCCTGCGAGCTTGATGGTATTGTACAGCACTTTTGTCGTTCCTACTGCGCCACCTCCGACCAGGATTCCAGCTATATAATCCATCGTGGTGGCTGCAGTACTGTTGATGTTGAACAACATATTATTGCTCAATTCATTGGTGGAAGAACCTCCGGCAATAACAGCCGCCATGGTAATGCCAAAAGCAGAACCATCACCGATGCGTGCTATATCCCTGATCGTGTTGAGTGAAATCACGCTATTAGATACATCATTCCCGTTGAAGACATTCATATTCAGCGAAGGCAATAAGCCCAGGGCTATACCGGCAACTGTCTTGGTGCTATTACTTATATTTTTTATTGTGTTACCTGATATTTGTGCATTGTTTTCAAAACCGAGATATAGGCCGGCAACGGCCGTATTGGCTGTAGAGGTAAGGTCAATGTTGTTGAGTTGAATGACAGTACCCTGATTTTTATTGCTTCTGGTTTCACCCTGGCTATAGATGCCATACTGAACTTTACTGATCGAATTGTTGACAAATGAATTATTGTCATTGTCCTTGCCTAACGAAGTGATCGTCACTGTCTGGTCAGTAGAAGCAATACCAAAGATTGTTGTTGATGTGGCATTCCCTTCGATGTTGCAGTTCTTGATCACATTGTTGGTGGCAGGATTGGTGGGCTGACTTCTGAGGTTAATGACACTTGCACTTGCTGCGGTGTTTTTAAACGTTAGGTCTCTTGATGCCTGCACTAAAGGACAGAGCGTATTTGCTGTATTGCTGAGCGACCCGTCTATGATGACCCGGTCAGCTCCATTGAGGACGATGAGTGAATTAGCCCCGCCATAACTAACTAGTCGGGGAGCTCCATCCGGCTTTATCGTCACTGTATATGGTGCAGCAAATGCGTTGAGACTCACTGTTCCTGATTCAATAGTGAGATCCGAGGTGATCTGCAATAATACATCCGCTGTAAGTATACGATCATTGATAGCTTTAAATGCTCCACCCGCATCGTTGTTGGTCAGCGAAGTAAAATCACATCCGGATGCACAAACGGTCTTTGTGCCGACAAGGGTATCGATAATGGTATATGATTTAATCGTTCCGTTGATCGGAAATTGCGCACTCATCAATGCTACAGAGGTCGGCGTGGCACTAAAAATAGCTGCGTTCTTACCCACATTTGGAGTAGTAGCGGTATCTGCTGCCACCACAAAATACTGGATCACATCACCTACCGAAACACTGCCTGCAGTAAGTAGGCTGTAATTAATGTTAAAGTCAAAGGGTGAGGAAGTGCCGTTAGCTTCTACATATTTCCATTCGGTATCTGTATTTGGATCGGTAGACTTTTTAAAATACAATCTTGGCCTCAGTCCGCTCGCTGTGTCTATCCCGCTTGCATTGTCCGTGATCAGTACATTGCTCAATGGACGTGAAGTCTTCACATAATCTGCACTGAGGTCTGCGTAAGTAATGACGGGCAAGATCATATCCTTCCCGATAAAACTGCCTGCGTCGGCGCCAATATCAACCGGCGATAGAGCAGCTCTTACCTGACCATCATAATCTAGATTATAGCCCGATATAGCGACACCATTTCCTTCCACAGGTGTTTCAACAGCCGTATCAATATGCAAGTCAAAGAGGGCGGCTGTTCCGGTCGGGTTGATAAACTTCGGATCACCTGCACTCGAGTTGTCATCCTGTAATGTAGCCGATCGCAGGGCCTCAATACTTGATTTGTCTGCACTCACAATATTGGCCAGGACACCATTCGTACCGGTGACATGATATACGTTATGGTCAACAACCATTCCCGTTATGTTGGCCATACGGAGACTATAGTGCTTACCTCCGGTAGTGGCATTTGATCTGGCATTGAAGAATATATTGTTTCGGATATTCTTAATGCTGTTGTCTATTTGTGCACAATAGGTATTCGTTGCTGAGGTACCTGTTACGTTTCCTCCGATATATACGCTATTAAAATACACATTGGTTTCTGTACCAGGCGCCGCAGAAATACCTGATAATCGCATTGAACTCTCAACACTTGTGCCATCATCATTCAGGCCCAACCGGATCATATTATTGATCAACTTGACAACTCCACCCTGAACCAATATGCCCTTAAGGGACGCGGATGATGATCCTGCAATGAGGCTATGGATTTTATTTCCTTCCACATGGTGCCTGACGCATTCAAATAGATCCCATAAGATGGCAAAATTGCGCAAGATTGGTCTGCAAATTATAAATCTCATTGTGGCGTATACTATGCCCAGCCAGCATTAATAAACATGCCATAAAACCCGCAACTTTTTAAGTTTCGGATGGTATTGCTGTCAATAACTGAAAACCCGGCTAAGACATCCATTCCAACAATAGTACGGGATGTTAACAACGTATTGTTCTGTATGGAGGATGGTACATTACCACCAATAGTATTATGCTTACCTGTAAATGTCTGGCTTGCGCTGACGACCGACCTGATCCCTGTGAAATTAATAGCTCCAGTGCCACCTTCTGTGAGGGTGATTCCCCCCATTGCATTATGATTGGCGGTCAAATTCCCACCGGCATAGTTACATATCCCCATGATATGGCTTCCGCTATTGGATGTTGTAGTGTATGTAATACTACCTGTCGTAGTCGTATCTCCAATCAGATTTCCGGATATAGTCGCCGTACCTGTGCTAACATAAATGGCAGTAAATGGAGTGTTAAAATCGCTGCTGCCATTCATAGCACCTGCAATGGAGATATTCTGTATCGTGTTTCCCGTGATGGTAGAAAATGCAGTTCCGGCAGTGAGTATATGGATAGGATACACTTTAGTATTGGAAACTCCAGTGACCGTATATGTTCCGCTATTCATAGGGTCCGACCCGCCAATAATATTGCCGGTGATGATGGCAGAAGATGCTACCCTTATTGCTGCGTGATTTGTACCGCCAGTTTTTATACGCGGCACTGTCTGGAAAAAATGATTATTCCTAATCAGCACATTAGGACAATTATTTAATATGTTTATTCCGGCACACGCTCCATTGGCTATGAAATAATCCTTGATATAATTACTGTCTATAACGAGGTTGTCATTTTGAAATCCTGGACCTATGCCGTATATGGCATGCAACGGCGTGTTGCTTCCGGCAGCACCAATCGTATTCTTAATCAACTTGATATTATCATTTCCTGTAGCAATAGCAGACGAGGTAATGTACACCGTGCCAGAACCTGTGGACGTAGAGGAGCCGGAAATGATGCAATTCCTGATCGTGCAGGAGCGGGAATCGCTTCTAAACTGGATGGTGGAAGTTCCAGTCGTTGATGACGTGCTTGTATTGGTGATAAACAGAGAATCACCACCGGTATTCCTGCCATCCACCAGTACGCTATCCGCACCGTTGAAATCGATCAGGGGTTTTCCGGCTATTGCACCACTCACCACACGTGTCAATCCACCAGCCGGCCTGATCGTGATAGCATAGCCTGGTGAATAGGCATTCAATGGATGGGTTCCTGTCTCTGCCAACAGATTGTCACGGATCTCTACAGTTAAATCACCTATGACAACAACACTATTGATATCACTGAATACCCCTCCGTTGTTTGTCAATGATGTATAATCACAACCGGATGCGCAAATGGTTTTCGTACCAGAGATAGTCCTCCGGATTATATAGCTATTAATATTTCCGGTGATCGGAAATTCGGAAGCTCCCAGATTTACACTTGCGGGCACCATATTCGTAAAACCATCTTCTACAGCCACACTTGGTGTCATCGCCAGATCTTGTGCGATCACGAAATACTGAATGGTATCGAGGGGACTGACCATGCCATCATTGAGGAGTGTATAGTCTATGTCGAAACTAAACGGCGATCCAGCAGAATTCGTCTCGACATATTTCCACCCGGTGACATCATTCGGATCAGTCGTCTTTTTAAAATACACTCTTGGTTTTGTACCCATTGAAGTGTTAACTCCATTCGAAGAAGTGATAGATACATTGCCCAATGTTCGGTTCGAGAGTGAGATCGTACCATCGAGACGAGTGTAGCTGATGATAAGAGATGCAAAAGTCCCTTCATCAGCGCCAATATCCGGAGTAGCGGCCCTGCTTTGTCCATCAATATCCAATAGTATCCCGCTTATGGGATTTCCTCGGCTTTCAGTCACTGAATTGCTTAGAGACTGGATATGGAGATTACCGTTAGTACTATTTCCGTCCGGTGAAATGAAAAACGGATTTTCTGAATGGCTGTTTTGATCTGCAACTATATTAAAACTTTGCATCAGGGCTCTCCAGGACTGAAAGTTGGCCGTCTCTGTAGAAGCAAAGATGCCAAAGAAGTTTCCATTCCCACCCGTATTGTAATATACGTTGTGGTTCAGGTTATTCGATATCCCGGTACTCGATACCCAGTGCACGTTATAGTGCTTTCCACCTGTACTGGCATTTTGCCTGCCATTTGAAAAAATATTATTTCTGACCTCAAAGGCCGCACTATTGACCCTTCTGAAAGCTGCCGAAGTTGTTGAACCGTTCAATACACCCGTACCTCCGATATACACACTGTTGTAGAACAATTTAGGTGTCCCCAACTCATCCACGATGCCGGATATCTGACATGGCACAGTCAGTGCAGTTCCATCCTGCTTAAGGCCAAGGCGAATCATATTGTTGGTGCACGTATTAAAACCCTGACCCAACTGTATACCTACAATTTGCTCAGAGGCATTAGTCGTTTCCAAAGAATGGATTTGATTTCCCTCCACCATGGTAACCGTGCCGGCAACCGTACTTGTAAGCAGTTGAATACCAACATTGCTCGTGGCAACTCCTGAAGTACTAAAGCCTGTCAAATTATAAATACGATTCCTTGAAATAGTCTGGAGTGCTGTTGTATTTATTGCAATCCCTATCAGGTGCGCGGAAATAACGTTACTGCAATTGCTGGTCATATTCCGAATGATATTATCAGAAATGACAGCTGATATATTTGAGTTGTGTACAATTCCACGCACAAATGAACTGAAGGCAGATAAGCATTGTATGGAATTGGCTATGGGGCCACCAATGGTATTGAATCTGCAATCCATGGCGCCAACACTTGCGGTCTGTATACCAATGATGTTTGCTCCACCTGTGCCATTGAGCGCAGTCTGTAAGCCACCTATCACGTTATTTCTCAGATTGACAATACTCGTAGCACCGGAGAAATAGAATCCATTGATATCACTTACTGAGGTTGAACTGCTCGAATAGGTGATGCTTCCATTGACTAACGAATCTCCCAGTATATTCCCGTTTACAGTCCCTACATTCAATACACCACCTGCAGATCTGCAGAGCACAAAAGGCGTGTTGATGCCAGTTCCTGACATCGTACCACTATAAGACATGTTCGATAACTTGTTGCCCTGCACCTCTATAGGAGCAGCCGCCGTACCGGCATTGATATCTATCGGAAACCACTTTGAAAATTGTAATCCAACAATACTATATAATCCCGTACCATTGCTCGCACTGTACCCTATCGTATTATTGCTGACCTGTGAACCACTACCGCCTAATAGAGAAATTCCATAATGTGTAACGTTATTGGTCGTAAAGGTCCTGGCTGCTGTTTGATAAAACTTATTATTGATGAGTGACCACCCGGTCCCACTCTCCAGGTATATGCCTGCCGAAGAAGTGGCCGGGGCAAAGAAATCAAACAACCTGCATCCGTTGATCGTATTGCCAGTATGCGAACTGCTTCCAAGGGAGTAAATCAGCACGCTTGGTAGATTTGAACCTGCCGCGCCAACATCACAATCCTCAAGGATATTATTATTGTTTCCGGCACTGACCTGATTGAAGAAAATAACTGCACCACCGGAACCTAGCGAGCCTATAGCCGAGCCCAATACGCGACACCGCGCAATGAGGTTTCCATTAGCCCCATTAATCAATCGGATTGTTGATGTACCTGCAGAACTTGAAGTTGACAGATTAGATATAGTCAGGGAATCTCCACCTGCCCTTATACCATCTATGAATCACATTATCAGCTCCATTGATTCCAATCAGCGGTGTCCCGTTTGCAGCAGTCCCTGAGATGGTTCGATGCAAGCCTCCAAAAGGGCGGATCAGGATACGCTCATTGACCGCATACGCATTTAATGGATGTGTTCCCAACTCTCCGGTCAGGTCGCCAGCAATCCTGATGGTCAGACTATCGGTGACCAGCGAATTATTGATCGCTTCAAATATTCCTCCAGCATTGGTCAGGGAAGGGTAATCACAGCCGGACGAACAGACCGTCTTATCGCCCTCCATAGCTGCTTTGATCGCATAAGCATTGATGGTATTAGTCATGGGAAAATGACTGGCATCGAGTGCTACTGTCGCTGGAGTTAAAGTGGGTATACCCAGATTGAATCCAACATTTGGAGTCATGGCTGTATCCTGGGCAATCACAAAATACTGGACCGTATCTCCGACCACCGGACCTCCGCCATTGAGTAAAGCGTAGTCGAGGTCAAAGTCAAAGGGCGAAGATGTTCCGTTAGCTTCAACATATTTCCAACCATCTGTCGCATTGGTATTGTCATTGTAGGCATTAGCCTGCGTTTTCTTTTTAAAATATAACCTCGGCTTGAGACCTGCAGAGATCCTGACCCCACTCACATCGGTGATACTTACGCTGCCCAGATTCCTGTTTGACAAAGAAGCTGTATTGCCTAAAGAGGTATAACTGATTTCCGGTCCGAGTGCATCCGTCAAAATAAATTCTCCTTCATCAGCACCGATATCCGGGAGTGTGCCTGTGCCTGTGTAGCCCATATTGCCAGCCCTGATGACTGCATCATAATCAGATGTGATACCGATAACCTGTGAACCTCCGCTTTCTATCCGCGTGGGCATCGAGGTGTTGATGTGTAGAAAATCAGCAGACGAACCCATCGTTGAAATAAAGGAAGGCAATTCAGTCACCGAACGATTGTCTCTTGGATATACTCTTGCCTGGAAAGCTCCAAGCGTCTGGTCAAGGACGCTTACGGAACTGTAATAAATCAGTCGTTTGGCATCGGGTACCCCGGCATATACCAGGTTATTATTCGTTGTGGTTTTATATAAGGCCGGCGTCAAGGTAAGGCCTCTATAGACTGTATTCAACCCTGGCCCATTGGGTGTAGATGTACTGACAAAAATATTATTTCTCAGATCCAGTCTGACAAATCCTCCACCGGTAGTAGCTGCCATGACGGATACACCAAATTGACTTGCTGAACTCACAGCATTGAGATAAACTGTATTGTGATAGAAATTGTAATCACTGGCATCTGAAGTTGTAACAAATTCGATGCCCTTGATAGAATTGTCTACATCTGATGTAGGCGCCCTGAGATCTCCGATGTAATTATTGTAAACTGTGCATGGTCCATTATTGGAAGAGGTCTTACCCAACAACATGCCTTTCACATTTCCAACTGTAGCAGAATTGGAGAGTATTCCATATATTTTGTTACTGAAAATACTTGATGTGGTAGACCCGCTATTGACCTGATGGAGCAGTGCTGTGATGATTGCATTCGATGTGGTGAGATTACAGATTGTATTTCTACTTATGGTGACCATCGTGTGGCTTCCTTTATAGCTCAACCCGGTATTGTCCCCGACGGTCGTTATACCTGATATTTGATTGGAATCCAATACTGTCGAGGTGCCCGTACCACTGATATTGATCCCGATAAATGCGAAAGGATTTGAAATATTGGAGATGACGTTTTTTGAAATATTCTGGATAGTAGCGACTGGGACGGTGATACCCACATTACCTTGAGAACTGATTCCGCCCGCGGTCCAGTTGGACAATATGTTGCTGGTGATAGTGCACGACTGGCCCATATTATAGGAAAATCCTGTCATCCTGCTCGTGCCCAAAAGAGTAATGTTTGAAAAGTTATTGTTACTGATGATGGTGGATGAATTGGCTCCGGCTGTCAGGCTTGAGCCGGTATCAAGAATAGTCACATCCCCGGCAGTCCCTGCTTTGGAAAAACTGCCTACAATCTGGTTTCCTGTAATTGTATAAGTGCTATTGGCCGGCGAACTCGAGGAGCGTTGGAAGAAATACACCGTAGAGGAGGTGTTTAAGGCGATGTTTTTAAAAAGATTATTACTGATCAGCACAGTGGGAATAGAGGCGTTAATGGTTCGGATAAAGGTGACTGTACTCGCCACTATATTGGTATAACTGATTCCATAAAACTGGTTGCCGGAGATCGAAAGTGAACATGCACTTCCACCATTTGAGTTGTAGATCAACAGGCAATTGGGGGCAGTGGCCCCGGTGAAAAGGATTGCAGAGCCCTCTTCATTTCCTAAGAGGTTATTGTTGATATTGATACTGTTGACGACAATGCCGGCATTCTCAATAGCTGTAAATGTCCCCCCGGTCTGGGCACTGGTGCAGCCTCTGATCACGTTACCAGTCATATTCAAAGTTCCCAGATTGGCCGTATTACTAATACCCTTCAGTATATTGAGAGTAGTGGTTGCGGTCATTCTGCTCTTGATGATTTTATTGTCTGTGATGTTTAGGGTCTGGCCTGCCCCCCCGGCAACAGCACTAGAGTTGTAAATGCCAATTACATCACTTGTAGACGCAGTGTAGGTAAGTGTAATCAGGTTTTTTGAAATAGTGGACACGGTAGTTCCGGTAGGGTCAGCCGTATAATACTTAAGTATACCCCTTGCTCCCGATATCGTACCTGAAGAGGTGATATCATTACTGATCAGTGTGTTATTGGAAATGGTTTCATTGACCTGGTTGATGGCCTGGATTCCAAAATTCGTATCGGTATGGGAGGCATACAGAACGGATGATTTGACTTTTCCAAACTCTGTGATGGTATTCCCTGTCTCGGCTAACATTCCACCCAATTCATTACCTGTGTCACCATTTCCATTCACACCGCTCCCTGTAAATGATATTCCGAAGTTGACATTACTGATGGTATTGCTGTGGATCTTATTATTACTGTTAGTACCGGAAAAAACCGTCGGGTCTCCACCGCCCAATACAGATGTAGTGGAGTGCCTTACATTGCTATATATCCCAAAGGTGTTACGATCAACCGTGCTGACACGAAGCGATATCGTATTATTCCGGATGATATTGTTCTGACTACCATTGGTCAATGAGGAAGCCAATAAAGCAACACCCCATTCCGTAACGGTATTCGTGGCATCTGAGGCATTGGTCGCGGCTGGGTTTTCCATCATGACAAATTGCTCCAGTGTCAGGTAATCGGCGCCTTCCAGCCTGAAGATGGCATCCATAAAACTACCAGGGACATGCGCATTGGAAGCTACCACCGTATTATTATTGCCACGAAGGATAATGGTATTGACAGCGGTACCCTGGGCAGTGATGATGTAGCCACCGGACGGAGCGGTTTGATCCGCATTGACCTCAATGATGATCGGGGCTGAAATCACTGCAGCATTTAAAGCTGAAATCGCATCTGCAAGCGAAGGATATGTAGGCGCTAATCCCGATGCCCCGTTTGTCGTCACCTGGCTAAAGCCGGAAACACAGGCAAGAAATAATAGAACACCTAATAAGTATGATCTGGTTGAGCGCATCTTTAGTGATAATTGGTGAGTCTGCAATACCCCTCAAAGATGGAATTTCAACCTCCAGCGGTCAATAGCTAGATATAGACATAGGAAAGAGAAAAATCATGGTCAGGCGAAGGAAATACTAAACTGATCCGGAAGTCCACGAATCTCCAAAACCATTTTCTTTCCTCCGATTTGGTCAATGGCTTCCTTCATGGCCGCCTTGATAGAGACAAGCGTCTCTTTGATCACCTCAGGAGTCAAAGGCACCATATAATAGGTTGGTTCGATGCGATATTCAACGGCTATTTGCCGTGCATTGAGTATTTCATGGCTGTAATTCCTGATCCGGCTGAGCAGTGCCTCATGCATTTCTTCTTTTGGGATGTGCGCCAACCAGATGATATCCCCGATATCTTCCATGATCTGCTTGCTCTGCCCGGAAATACGCTCCAGGTACTCCTGGCTTTTATCAGGATTAGTGGAGACAATACTACCAGCCAGTTCAGCATACAGATGGATACTGCTGAGGCTGGCACCTACTTCATTTTGCAATTGTCTGTTCATCACCTCCTGCGACTCTCTCAGTTCATTCTTCTTCTGCAGAATGGAATGCTGCACCTGTAGCAGCTCCTTGTTTTTTTCACTCTCGATGGTCAACAGTTGCTGCGTCTGTATCTTCTCCTGATTGATCAGGTAACTCCTGTATCCCAGGGCAGAGGAGAAAAGCAGTATGTCGAGCAGGCAGCCGATAAAGTATAATTCGTACTCATAGAGCCCAAGTATCCTGACTTGTGCATAGATGGAATAGACTGTCAGCAAACTAAAAAAAGCATACACGATTCCTCCCGCTATGATCATACGGACAAACGTGCTCTTGCGAACTTTGAGCGCACCATACAAACCGATGAAGGCAAAGAAAAGCAACACTGACTTACTCCATAAAAAGTATCCCCGGGACATCGCCATTTCATTCGTAAAAAGAACTTTATACACATGAATGGCAAAAAATAATCCAATACAGATATAGAAGGATATCACAGCAAACTTGATCACCCTGGCGTTATTGTTGATCTCCAGCACGCGGGAAATAAACAACACATAGCTCATCAGCATATACAGGATCAGGGGATGATCTATGACATATGCCCAGGAGAAAGTGTCATTAGTGAAGGTGTCATAATGTGTCCAGCGCCTGAAGGCGAGGTAGATGACCAGCGAAAACAGGTAGTTTGAATAAAGCAAGATATACCGGTCGCGCTGCTGGAAGAACAGGATGGCATGATACACGAGCATGATGGCCGAAGCCCCCAGCACAAACCACTCGATGATATGTTGATTTCCTGGGGTCAATGATCATAGGTTAGTCTTACTTTTCAACGCATAGGAGACTGCCTCGCCAAGCGAGTGAACCTGTAGTTTTTCGTAGATCTTCTTGATATGATTATTGACGGTACCATAACTGATCTGCATCCGCTCAGCGATCATTTTGTAGCTATCACCTTCCGCCAGAAAGGTCAGTACTTCGCGCTCCCGCGGGCTGAGACTCTGCATCCGCTCATCCTTTTCAACAGGTTTGTTGAGAAATTTCAGCACCTGAAGTGCGACACTGGGGGTCATGAAAGCACCGCCATTCTGCACTTCATTGATACTTTCGATGATGCTGGCAATGGAGGCTTTTTTCAGAATATATCCCTCTGCCCCGTTCTTAAGTGCACTGAATATCTTTTCATTGTCTTCATAGACCGTCTGCATGATCACTTTGATATCCGGGTACCTGCTTTTGATTCTTTTAACCCCCTCGATGCCATCCACATCCGGCATCTCGATATCCATGAGCACAATATCCGGCATGGCCAAAGACATATCTGCTTCGACCTGCGTGCAATTTGCTGCACTGCCTGCATACTCCATCGAATCAGTGAGATCCAATAGTGCAATCAGGCTGTCCCGGCGTGCTGCATTGTCGTCATAGATAAAGACACGTGTCATTCCGTAAAAATATAGTTAAATAGTCGGACTACTAATGCCTAATATTAGCCATGGGAATATTTACCTCTATACGTGTTCCTTGACCCGGAGTGGATTGAAGTACAAAAGCACCCCCGATATCCTCACAGCGCTTTTTCATATTGCCAAGCCCGTTTCCGGCAGTTGGTGAGGTTGAATCAAAGCCGGTTCCATTGTCCTTAATAGTGATATTCAGATGTGTTGGTGCTCTTCGCACTTCGATAGCGACCAACGAAGCCTGGCTGTATTTTGCACTGTTGTTGATAGCCTCTTTGATGATCAGCAGGATGTTCTTCCTGAGAAAAGGATCTTTGACCAGGTCATCTACCCCCTGATCTACTTCGATCGTATAGCCCATGTCTTTGCCGGACAACAACTCCAGAGCATAGTCCTGAAAGCGGCTTTTGAATGTTGTCTTGTCCAGGGTATGGGGCTTAAGACTCCAGATGATGTCTTCAATACGGGTCATCAATTCGCGTGTCTGCACGGAGATCTTATGCACGATCTCATGACTCTTTTCGGGGCGCGAAGCATAGTACTTGTCCGCCAACTCACTATAGACTGAAATACTGCTCAAGGTCGATCCGATATCATCATGGAGATCAGCACTGATGCGCTCATGCTCCTGCAAAATGGCCAGTTGCTTTTCAAGCTCACTCCTTTGCTCGTTCCATTTGTGCGCCAGCCAGAGCCTGATCACTAATGCGATAAAGGCTATCATGGCGGTGATGACCACAAGTTTAAACAAAAGGGTCTGCCACCAGAATGCAGCAATCTCAAAATAATACGCCTTGCCCTCCTCTGACCATACCCCATTGGCATCAGACGCTAAAACCCTGAAGGCATATCTGCCGGGCTTGAGATTGAGGTACCTTGCACTGCTTGGATTATCTGTCAGCTTCCAGTCCTCATCCACACCATCCAACTTGTATTTCAATCTGCAGAGTTTACTGTTGCTATAATCAATAGCCAGAAATTGAAACTCCATGAGCGAGGTCCCAGCCTTTAATATTTTTGTAGTCGAAACCTGATCATGCCCGAATGGATTGAGATCTTCATCATCGTTGATGGAGGTAAATTGGACTACGGGCTTTGTAATATCCCGGTTGAAAAAAGCCGGATGCACCGCAGTGATCCCATTGACGCCACCAAACAATATCCTTCCATCCCTGGCAATGCAGACAGCATGCCTGTTGTATTCCCGCCCTTGCTGGCCGGGGTAATCGGTAAACTGGATTATATGTTGAGTCTTAAGATCAAAACTGCACAACCCTCTGTTGGTACTTAGCCATAGTCTCCCGAGGCCATCCGGAGCGATAGCATACACGGTATTGTTTGGCAAGCCGTCTCCGGTACTGTACCATTGCACAATTTTCAGAGCATTCGTATTAAATTGTATCAATCCGGCAGTGGTTCCTATCCAGAGTATACTATCATTTTGCTCATACACATGCCTGGGGATAAAGGTTTCGGCAAATGAATACACCTTTTCATAGGTATCTGTTGCCTTCCTGAATATATTTAGCCCATAGATTGCCGAATAGGCATACAACTGATCGTGACGATCCACATAGCCAAATTGTTGAAGCTCACTAAACTCCTGAAGGTCGCATTGGACTTTCGCCAGGGCCTTTTTATCTCGTTCGATTTTAAATATGCCCCACAACGAGGCACCAAGCAAATTCCCTTCATGGTCCGTCGTGTAATAATGAAAGTCTGCATTGCTACTTGGTTGGTCTCCCAGGTCACTACCTGCTTGAATCTTGCCCAGTTTTTGATGACGTATATCATAGGACCACATTCCCTTCTCCCCAAAATAAAGCACCTGCTGATCGTCAATAAAGATAGAGGAGCTGTTCATCCCTTGAGTCCCGGGTAAAGTGCGGATATACGCCAGGTTTTCATCCAGTTCGATGATACCATTGACAATTACGTTGCACCAGAAATGTCCCCGTTCATCTTCGACAATGCCCCTGACAAAATTTGAGGTATGATGACGCTCTGCCTCCTTGGCCGAAAAATGCGATGTAAATAAAGTTCCACCCATGTAGGCATAGTCAACTCCTTCTCCCCAACTGGACACCCAGAGTTGATTGTCAGTGATTGTAAATACGCTGATATAATCGGTCATTAGTCCATCGGCCACCCCCGGCTCATAACGGATTTGCCCGGCTTCTTTGCCGGTTTTTTCATCAATGATATGCAGGCCACTTTCTTTTGAGCTCAAATAGAGGAAGCCATCCTTTCTTTGAAACCAGGAGATATCATAGTCAGTCTTATAGGTTGAGGTTACTTTGCCGCTCAGTATATCATACGTATAGAAGGAAGAACGTTTGCCTGAGGTGTCCTGCTCAGATCTGGCTTTGTCCCATAGCAGGATATCAATCTGGTAGTGATTCATTTTTGTCACATAGATATCACCATCCACTCCAGGTAAATATCCTCTTGCCCAATGCCAGGACTGATCACTCTTTTGTTCCATCCAGGACACTCCAATCCCCTTGGATTGATCAGAACATGGAAAACAAAAATCCTTCGCAAACAACGTGGTTTCCCTGGGAAGCACCATAAGTTGAGTTGAATCTGCATACCCCATAGGATACTCAAGTAAAGGGGAGAATGTTCCCAGGCGGGAATCAAAAATATAGCAGCGGGCCAACGAAATAGTATTGCATAAAACCATCCCTTCCCTTTCTGTATAGGGATAAATGGATTCCTTTAGGTTAGTGTTATCCTGATTTGGCTTAGCACCCGGCGAATAGGTAAAAAACCGGTTCTGTTGATAATCAAACTTGATCAATGCCTCAGTAGAGCCGAACCAGATATTTCCTCTACTATCTTCAATGATACAAGCCGTGTTTGAAATAATACCCAGCCCGGGGGCAATTTCATCATTGCTCAGTACCCGGATACCATCAAACCTGTTGATCCCATCATAGGTGGTCATCCAGACAAACCCATGACTGTCCTTTAAGATACCGGTAACGACACCTTGAGAAAGGCCATCATCGGGAGTGATATGGCGGAACGGAAGGTTAGCATATTGGGCTAAAGCCTGATTGCTACAAAGGCAAAACAGCAAAACCATGTTGAATAAAAACCGCACCTGCGCACCCGAGGAGAAATCCGCCACGTTTGTATCCTTCTTTATCTTCCAAATGTAAACAAAGGATGAACATCACAGCGGAGCCGCCTGATCTTTAATTGTTGGAATAAGAAATCTGCAACCAATCTGTCCCGTTCCACATCAGTTGGATCATATCCCCGGCTCCCATGGCAATCGTGCCTGTGGTATTTGTATTACTACCAGCTCCATCTAGAATTTCGAACCCTTCTATGCCAGTTTCATTGCATTCAATAAATGCGATCTGCCCTACCACCAGCCCATCTGAAAGAACGATCGTACGTGCAGATGCAGGGGACAAATTTGAACTAAGCCTTAAATAACTGGAATTGCCAATTGTAACTACCTGGTTGTCCGCAGTGATCTCAATATTTCCTATGTCATCAACGGCGATGGCACCATTCACATGCAACCTAGCTAATGGATCAGCAACACCGATTCCTAGATCTCCATCATCCTGTAATAACAGCCTGATGTTGTTGGCGCTGTTTCTCCACTGGAAATTATCTTCTACACCAAAATTTCTGAATTTCGTATTGCCGTCGTAAAGGATGTTGACATAATCGGTACCTGATCCTGCTGTTTCGAGGCGGAGATGTGCATCAAAGGATGAGGCTACACCTTTGATATGCAACCCAGCCTGAGGCGCATTGGTGTTGATCCCGGTATTCCCTGAATCATCTACATACAACGTGCTCACACCATTGTCCTGGATATCAAGATCCCCGGTGGAAGACAAATTGATGACTGTGTTCTGAGTTCCGTTATTCAATATTGTCAATGCATTACTTCCCTGCGTGAGCGTCCTGGCTCCGGTAAGTGTGCCATTGGAATTGTAAATATTATTTGCATTCAGTGTATTCACATTGACCCAGGAGGCATTGCCTGAGGCATCGGACTGCATTACGAAATTTGCGCCTGCTCCTGCAGTCATCTGAAGATTGGTCGTCGTCGTTTTACCGGCTACTGTTAGCTTTTGATTGGCTACCGGAGCTGTGCCCACACCTACATTGGTACCATCGTCCTGGATCACTCCGTCATTGAGGGAGGTCCCATTCCAGCGGGGTATCCTACCGGAGGTGATTGTTCCTACCTGGGGATCCAATTCGGTGACGGCAAGAGAAGTTGAATTGACCCATGTTGCATTTCCGGAGGCATCCGATTGAAGTACAAAACCGTTTGTCCTGCTCCACTGGTCATCTGGAGATTAGTGGTGGTTGTTTTTCCGCCAACAGTCAGTTTCTGTCCTGCGACAGGAGTAGCACTTATTCCTGTATTTCCGTTTTTGAGCACCATAAAGGCATTACTCCGGGCATTATCAGCTGTTCCATTTCCGATGACAAAAGCAGGGTCAGTAGTAATCCACGTCGTCGGCGAACTACTGGCGATAGAGTCATTATACTGGCCAATGGCCAATGAGGCATACGCGCGTGCTGTAACAGATAACCCCATCGCTGTTGAAGAATTACCTGAGGCTGTGGTAGAATTACCCATCGAAGTGGAATTGTCTCCAGACGCTTTTGTAAAACTGCCCATCGCTGTTGAAGAATTACCTGAGGCTGTGGTAGAATTACCCATCGCTGTTGTATGAAAGCCTGAGGCAGTTGTAAATAAGCCTGTCGCCGTAGAATTGTCTCCAGAGGCTATGGAATGGTTGCCCATCGCAATGGAACTTTCTCCTGAGGCTATTGATTGGGTGCCCATCGCAGTGGAAACATTTCCTGAGGCAATTGTACTATTGCCCATCGCCGTGGAACTACCTCCTTGTGCAATTGTACCACTGCCCATTGCTGTTGTAAAAACACCGGAGGCAACTGTACCGGTGCCTGTCGCAGTGGAAACATTTCCTGACGCAATGGTTCCGGCTCCCGCTGCAAAAGAATAATTTCCAACATTCACTTTATCCCAGGAAGTCCCCTCGGCCAAACCCGCTCTAAATGCCGCCTTATCAGGATACCACATCATCCTTACCCCTGCACCACTCACAGGAGGATTGCCAGGTGTTTGGGGAGGTGATGCTCCACCGGTAAAAACAACACTACTATCCGCAACATGCAGCATCGCCAAAGGAGCAGAGGTATTGATACCCACTTTACCTGCATCACTGACCCGCAAGGCACTGACCCCATTATTCTGGACATCAAAATCTCCGGTGGATGACAAATTGAAAATCGTGTTCTGTGCTCCATTGTTCAATACTGTATATGCATTGCCCCCTTGCGTCACCGTCCTGGCATCCGTCAATGTGCCACTGGTGTTGTACAGGTTGTTGATGTTGAGTGTGCTGGGGCTCACCCAGGCACCATTTCCTAAAGCATCGGATTGAAGCACCAGGTTAGTGCCTGCACCACTTGTCATTTGCAGATTAGTTGTCGTTGTTTTTCCTCCAACTGTTAATTTTTGATTCACTACAGGTGCTGCGCCCACACCCACATTCGTGGCATCATCCTGTATGACTCCATCCACGAGCGTAGTTCCATTCCAACGCGGCACAAGATTTAAAGCAGTAGATCCAACCTGGGGATCAAATTCAGTAATAGGTAGTGAAGTAGAATTGACCCATGCCGCATTTCCTGTAGCATCCGATTGCAACACAAGTCCATTGGCTGCGCCATTGGTCATTTGGAGATTTGTAGTCGTTGTCTTTCCTGCGACCGTTAATTTCTGATTCGCTACTGGCGCTATGCCTACACCCACATTCGTGGCATCATCCTGAAGAACTCCATCAACAAGAGAAGTTCCATTCCAGCGAGGTACAAGATTTGAAGCAGAAGATGCGACCTGAGGATCCGTCTCCTGGAATAGCAAAGCATTCCATTTGTTACCATCATAGAAATAATATTGGCTGTCACTAATGCTATAAACCAATAAGCCAAAAGTAGGATTGACTACAGCGCTTGTATCTGTCAGACACTGTCCTGCATTTTCTTTTTGACTCCAATTATTTAGATTCTTTGCGGGATTACATACCAGGCATTCCACATCCGGATTGTCCTGACCGGCGGCATACAACATACCTCCGATATAGCAATAGTTTCCTGAGTTAAGATCAATCTCGCACCCGTCCATGTCATCATTATTGGCATCCAAAAACCCCGGATCACATGCCCCCATGGTGCAAATGCCTGACGCACAAACTGGAGTTGCATTAGGAAACACACATATATTCCCACAAGCACCGCAATTATTCTCATCATCGAGCAGATTAATCGTTTCTTCATTCTCTCCGTCACAATCATTATCCAGGTTATCACAGAGTTCAGGTGCGCCTGGATACATAGTTGAATTGGCATCTTCACAATCTCCTCCCACTGCTACATATCCAATAGGCTGGTTGCAAGACGTAGAATCCTGCGTGGAATCTCCATATCCATCACTATCCTGGTCCCTATACCACAACGTCGCCGTAGTCCCCATGTTCATGATGAGTGATTTCCATCGCAGCGGATTACCGCTGTACACAAACAGAGAAAGTGAATCAAGATCATAGACCATCAAGCCATTGGCGGGATTGTTGATGGCACATCGCTGACTGGCGGTCAACCTTGGAATGAGGAGCCCTTTATCTGTAGCAGTCAGATCCAATAATGCGCTAGGATTCGGACTAGTTGTTCCTATGCCCACATTCGTTGCATTATCCATTATCACGCCATCAGTCAGTGTCGTTCCATTCCATCGGGGGATAGCATTAACCACCGCGACACCAACCTGAGGGTCAATTTCCCCTATCGCCAATGACGCTGGATCAACCCAAGAGGCATTTCCTGATGCATTTGATTGCAAAAGAAACCCATTTGCTGCTCCTGCGGTCATCTGAAAATTTGTGGTTGCTGTTTTCCCGCCAACTGTAAGTGTCTGGCCGGGAACGATTAAAGTGTTGATGGCAGTTTCAACTCCATTATCACGGATTATACCGTCATCCAAACTCGAACCCGTCCAACGCGGTACAAAATCAATTATACCAGAGGTAACTTCAGGATCTGTTTCTAAAAAATTAAGTGGAAGGGTTGATGGATCAACCCACTCAGCATCACCATCGATACTGGTCGAAACCAGGATATCACCTACTTCCGGATCTCCGGACTTATAGATCAAGTGACCGTGCAATTTAGTAGACCCCAGTACATCAAGCTTGTGATCAGGATAGGGATGTCCGATAGCCACATTTGTTTGACCATTGCCGAGAACAATACTATTACTCCTACCCACGATAGAATTTGCACCAATAGCTGCCGAATTGATAAGTGTATCACCATTGGAGTTATATCCGGCAGCATTCGCCCCTATGAAAATGTTGTTAAACCCTACGGAATCTTCAAACACCCAATGATTGCCACTCTCAAATCCAATCCCAATATTATTATCACCATATAAATATCCTCCGAGGTTACCCCCACTTAGTGCTTTGTTGCCGATAGCAATGTTATTGCTGCCTGATTTCATAGATGAGGCATTTGTTCCTAATGCTGTATTGAAATTTCCAGTGGCATTATGGACCCCTGTCCCCACGCCCAGATAGGTGTTGTATTCTCCGGAAATATTTCCATTACCGCTTTGATTTCCAAGAAATGTATTGGAAGATCCACTGGTCGTATTGATCCCTGCCGATTTTCCAATGATGGTATTGTCAGTGGAATTCAATATCCGGTATCCTGCATTGTCACCGAAAAGGGTATTGCCAAATCCATTGTCAAGATGTCTCCCGGCAAAATTTCCAACAATAGTATTCTCACTCGCAAACATGGCAGCGCTGTATGCTGCGCTGTCTCCGATGATCACCGAATTAGTCGGATTCGTTATTCTGCTGCCGAAATGAATCTTATGCTCCTGGGAATTCAAAAAACCAAATTGCTGACTGTTCAGTTTAAACGTCAACTTTGGTAAATCAGTCGTACCAATAAAATTTTCCTGAAAGGTGCCGGCATTTCCGGAAGTCCCCCAAACATTAGTATCTGTTACTATTGGCTTCCATTCAAGTCCATCGAAGAAAAGAAACACATGCAGTAAGGAATCATAAGCAAGAAGGCCCTCTGCCGGATTTGCGATTGCTTCTATAACCGGGGTGGCCATTCGTGGAATAAGAATCCCTTTACTATTGGATTGAATATCCAAAACCGCCGAGAGATCGGGTAAAAAAGTACCTATGCCAATATCATTTGAAGTCCCAAGCACGATGGTGTTACTCCTTTGTAAATGTGTATTCGCCCCAATGGCAATACCATTCGTTAATCCAGGAATATCAGATTGGGCATGATCTCCCAGCAGGATATTATTGTTCCCTATGTTTTCAAAACCCGTCTCCACACCAAGAAAAATATTACCGGATCCGCTTACGTTGCCAAAGCCGGCAGATTGTCCCAGCATTATATTTGATGAACCAGAAACATTGCTGAAACCACTATATGCTCCTATCATGGTATTACTAGAGCCTGTGCTCGAGATACCGGCACTCTCTCCCATGAAAACGTTATTGATCCCTGTGGTATTCGCTTTTCCACTGGCATCGCCTATAAATGTGTTGAAGGAGCTTTGGTTATTCAGTCCTGCATTTACACCTATGGCAATATTCTTTACCCCGGATGGGTTATTCAGATTTGTGTTCAATCCGATGTTGATGTTATTCGTTGCAATAAATGTAGCTCCGGCTCCTGCATGGTCACCAATGGATACTGAGTTAGAACCAAACAATCCTGTAGCATACCCCAACTTAGTGGTTTTCGTGTGCTGATCAATTAAACCTGATTGAAGGTTATTCACTCGAAATGAAAGTGCAACATCATCAGTTGTCCCTATAAATTCGGATGTATAATTGGTGCCCTGATTTCCAACAGTATTCCATGTCTTGTCTGTAGTTTGATAGACTTGCCAGGTCCCGGCAAAGCCATTAAACGTAGAATCATAGATCATAAGCTTCTGCAGAGATACATCATAGACCATCATACCATTGGAAGTCACATCTGTACCAAGGCCATTAGCAAGGTTCAACCGCTGCATGGTTGTCATTCTTGGGATCAACAAACCTGATGTAGTTGAGTAAAGGTCAAGGATTGCTTCAGGCGCTGGACTGGTCGTCCCTATCCCCACATTATTACTCTGGGCCACAAGACAAAATGAAAAAAACAGGAAGGAGAAGGAGAGTAGATATTTCATACAAAAAGGATTAGACCGTTGGATTGTACAAACGTATCGCTTCCTTGCAAACCCTGAAA
Source organism: Candidatus Opimibacter skivensis (assembly GCA_016721905.1). Taxonomy (GTDB): domain Bacteria; phylum Bacteroidota; class Bacteroidia; order Chitinophagales; family Saprospiraceae; genus Opimibacter; species Opimibacter skivensis. Next base: position 226,256 of record JADKHH010000033.1, read on the forward strand.
TAGCTATATCTAGGCATATACTGCTTGTCGAGGCATTCCTGAAACTGCTAGAGCACTATGGCTTTAAGCACTATCTGTATTACCGGATTGTCATCGTCGTCAGCTTCCTGATCTGGATGAATTGATGGACCGATAGCCTTACAGTGGACTGCTGCCGGGAGAGGATGTTGCTCAGGAAAATTTGAGTATATTAGATTTACAAACCCGAAACAGTCATGAAAAACCTACTCCTCACCTTATCATTCTTTTGCATCCTTCATGCGATCATTGCCGCACAACTTGGGATGACTCCAGATAGCATTACTAAGGCGGCTATGGAAAAACTTACCGTACTCACCGGCCAATGGTCCGGCACTGGCTGGATTCAAATGGGCCGAGACAAACACTTTTTCAATCAAAGTGAAAATGTAATCCAAAAAGTAAATCAATCGGTCATTGTCATCGATGGCTTAGGAACCGATAGTGAAACAAATCAAGTCATACACCAGGCCTTTGCGATAGTCTCCTATGACAAGGCTACCCAAAAATATCTAATGCGTGCATTCCGCGGTGATGGCAATTACGTTGATGCAGACTTTGAAGTTGTATCTGATAGAATTTTTATCTGGGGCTTTACCCACCCTCAAGCCGGCAGGATGAAATATACCATCAGGATGACCGATGGAAAATGGATTGAAACAGGCGAAATGAGCAGAGACAATACGACCTGGTTTCCTTTTTTCGAAATGACGCTTTAAAAGAATTAAACGCGTCATTCTTTCTTCGAAAGCTTATTGCTTATACGCTTATAAGCTTATACTATATAAACTGATTAACCTATAAACTCATCAACGTATAAACATATCTTATCACCTATAATTTCAACCATCAAACCCGACACCATCAACCTATCAACCTATCAACTTATCACTTATCACCCATCAACCATCAACTCATAAGCAAATAAGCTCAAGCCTAAAGTTTCATAACCTCTAACAAATGATTGGTGGGGAGTGGCCACTAAACCTATCAACTCATCAACCCATCAACCCATCAACCTATCAACCTATCAACCCATCAACTTATCAACCCATCAACTCAGTAAACAATAAGCTATCCGGGGGGACACGGAAGGGCAAATGCCTATCCCTCAACCATCAACCCATCAACCTATAAGCTAATAAGCCTATAGGCTCATAAGCCCATAAGCCCCTTTACATTTTAACCACCTGCATCACTTTATGCTGACCGTCAGCAAGGATGTGGAATAGGTATATGCCTGGAGGAAAATGGAGCGAAAATGGAATCGATTGCACTTGTTGAAAATTGATTACTTCCAATTTTCTTCCATAGACATCCGTAATTTCCATCTGCACATTTTCCCTAAGTGCAGACAAATCAATGAGGATATCCCCCTTAGTCGGATTAGGATAAAGCCTGATGTCCGATGGGGAATATGGCTCATTCGAAGACACCAGCATGAGCTCCACACAGTCCGAAGTATCAATACACCCATTAAGGGTTACAATCACCGCGTAGGTACCACTACTTGCAGGAAAAAATGTTTGTTCAACCGCATCCGGGATCAGTGTATTCGTATTACAATCCAACCATTGGTATGCGGCACTATCCTGCCGGGCTGACAGGGAATTGTCATTGATCGTAATGTTATGGTCAGGACCGATTATCAAAAGATCCAGGGTCACCACGCTGTCGCATCCGGCAGCATTGGGTACTACAAAGGTGTATGTTCCGGAGTCATCATACGTTTCCTCACCATCCGGTGTTGTATAAGAAAAACATGTCTCCACCACTTCTGATCCTGAGGAGGAATGAAGGATCGTCAAATGGAGAAGGACTAAACTGTCACACCCATTTGTACCCGTGAATAGCTGGATATAGTCACCTGATAAAGTCAACACCCCACCAGTAGTCACAAGGCTGTCACAAGCTGTTTCCGCGCGTTCAGTTTCCGATGGATGGACAATGGTCAGTTCTAGCGAGATGACGCTATCACACCCATGCACATCCGGCATCGTGTATAGATAAAAGCCGGACGATGAATAGACATTTCCAAGAGGGTCTTCATATTGACCACACTCCGTCCGTGTATCGGTGGTTTCACTGCTGTGATAAATGGTCAGATTATAAAAGACCAGACTGTCACATCCATCTGTATTGGTCAGGGATTCCATGTATTCACCTGATTGTGTCCAGGTATTTTGTCCATTTGGTGTGGTATAGCTATTACAACTTGTGTTCGTGACATCAGTTTCATCATGGATATTGATGGTGAGGACCACCGTGATGATACTGTCACATCCAATAAAGGATGCGAGCGTATCCAAATACGTACCTGTGGAAGTCCAAACCGCCTCCCCGTCAGGAGATAGCATGCTGTCACAGGCTGTAGCCTCGAAAGATGAATACACCGCAGGGCAAATATTGATGCTGGCAAGGAAAAAATCATCATCACCGTTGGAATGCAAGGAAAGCACATCACCTGATGGATCGGCATCTATCTCCTGCGTAAATGATCCGGCAATGTAATAGCGGGTCGTTTCATATTGTGCTATGGTGTGGCCTGCATCGGATCCCATTCCACTGATTTGATCCATCTTTCCAAAATCACCATTGGAATTCAACGTGAGCACGAAAACATCCTCTTCGGCGGTAGCCTGCGCATAGGAAGTCACGTTACCGTAATAGAAATCTGCATACCCTCTAAAATAACCGGAGACCAGGATATTTCCAAAGTTATCTGCGCTGATATCAATTCCTTTATCATTATCCTCTCCCCCAAAATTACGTGCCCAGATAAATGTGCCGGAAGGCGAGAGTTTTACCACATATCCATCATCCTCTCCCTCGGAAGCCAGGAAGGTGGTAAAAGTACTTGGATTGAAATCCACATTTCCTCTAAACATCCCGGTCAATAGAATATTGCCGGGAGCATCCATGTGTATGCCATTGACTTCATCATCTTCACTTCCTCCGATCCGTAAGGAACGGATATGGTCTCCCTGACCTGTATATGTAGCTATAAAAATATCTTCCAACCCATGTGCAGTCAAAGTAGCTTCATCAGGCTTGGGATTGAAATCAACTGATTCAGAAAATGACCTGCCACCCATACATTTCCTGTGAGTGTCACGGTCACCCCCCGCCCGGCATCCGAGCCTGGGCCACCAAAACCATGGACCCAAATCAATTGTCCTTCCGGAGTATACTTGGCAAGGAAAATATCTTCCAGTCCATTACTGGTGAGCAGTGAGACACCATCTGTTGGATCGAAATCTGCTGTTTCTTCAAAAAGACCGGTTACAAAAATATTATTCGAGGCATCTGTCTTCACTGAACGGATTTCATTGAAAGCATCTCCGGTAATTTGAATCGCCCAGATAAATTCACCATTTGCATCAAGCTTGGTGATATATGCATCACCATCCACACCTGCAGACAAGGGAAATACATTTGGGCCCGGATCAAAATCAGCCGTTTCATGAAATGAACCCGTCACGATCACATTGCCCTCGTGATCCATAGCAATGCTATTAGCGTGATCCGTTCCGTGCCCACCGATTCGCTTAGCCCAAAGCACTACACCAGAGGGTGATGTTTTGGAAATAAAAATATCATCCTCACCTGCTGAGGTAAGAATGTGCATATCAGCGCCTGGGTCAAAATAAACGGAGTTTTGAAATTTGCCTGTCAGGAAAACATTTCCATCATCATCCAGGACCATATCGGTCGCCGTAGTTGATCCGGCAGCTCCTATACTATAAGCCCAGTTCAATGTATGCGTAGCATGCAGCGGATTACCTGTTAGATTTCGTCGGCATAAAATTTCAGTATCGCCGAAACGGCTTTCAGTCCATGCGACGACCACAAGTGAATTCTCTATACAAACAGTTGAATGTCCCGAAAATCCCGCTTCGGCCGAGAGTTGTCTTTTGGGCGTCCACGATGCACCCCCATCCGTTGAAAAACGTGATTCCACTTCCCAGTTCGTAGCGACATCAGAAAGTTCATGCCAGGTGACAAAGGCAAATGCACCTTCCATGGCAATCTTTGGCTCTAATGACTCTCTCGGTGAATTGGTCAGCCGCGTGTCTGCTGACCAGGTATCTCCATTGTCAACCGAACGAAGGCCAAAAATTTCCGCATTGCCCTCGCGCAGATCTGACCAAACGACGATGATGGTTTTGCCCATCGCAACAGCGGATGGAAAATTTGATTTAGCATTATTATTGGTCAGGCGCCGATCGGCACCCCATGTCAGGCCACCGTCTGTCGAACGTTTGTAATAAATCTCATCATTGCCATTCCGATTGTCCTGCCAGACGACATGTATATCATTGTCCATGGAGGATACGGAAGCGTTAATGGAGTTTCCACTATTATTTGTCAACCGTACCCGATCACCCCAACTCAGACCAGCATTGAGAGAATGGCAGTAGAAAACTTCCTCATCTTCAAAACGGGTATCAGTCCAGACAAGATGTACCACAGGTCCTGAAACAGACAGGCAAGGAAAACCGGAATCAAACGGATCATTGGTGATACGTGTTTCATCAAACCATGTAGTACCCCCATCAGGAGAATTGCGGTAATAGATATCATCATGCCCGTTACGCTGATCTGTCCAGGCGACATGGAGTTCATCATTCCAGACCGCAATGGTCGGATACCCTGAAAAACTTCCATTATCTGTCGTCAGTTGTATAGCCGTTTGCCAGGTGGTCCCGCCATCGATTGATCGCTGGTAGTATACCTCACCTTCTAAGCCCCGTTCATCGGTGTACACCAGATGGACAACATCTCCATTGGCTGCCATGGCATTGGCATTACCGAAGGAGGTGTAAGTTGCTCCTGGCGCATTGGTGACCCGGGTCTCAAAATTGAATTGCGCCGCTAACCCCAGGGGCAGCAGGAGTATAAGTGTCAACGTGGTTGGTTTCATTGGTGTGATTTATATTTTAATATGTAATAGCCAAATAATATGTAAATCCTTCTCTATGAAAAGGAATCGGAGGGCGTTATGGTTTTCCGTTGGATTAAACAACCCAAAACGGAGGGGGTAGAAATCAGATCAATCCTTTATGCAAGAGGCTCCGATCCTGATCTCTGGAAATAAACATACAAAATATTTCTCTTCTAGGAGGTCTGCTGGCTAGGTTATTTTGGGATATGGCAAAGATTATCAAACACTTGGCACTAACTGCTTCACTGGTTTGATGGAATAAAAATGCCTTGGTATTTGCAAGAAAACCAAGGCATTTATATAGAATAGAATCATGAAGTTGCCTGGAGTGATCAACATGCCAGGTTAACCTATCTTTCAATCCCGATCTATCAATCATCTCAAACTAACAGATGTTATCGACTAATGACATACATGATTACTCCACCAGGAAAAGTTTCCTGGTAATGGAATTATCTCCTGTATTGATCTTCACCAAATAAAATCCCTGTGTCAATTCGTCAACACTGACTTCCAGGTTGTGCGTTCCCGCTTGAAGCCATTGCTTCGGCACGAAAACAACTTCTTTACCTGTGAGATCGTAAATGGAGATAGTCACATTCGCGGATTGATTCAAGTCAATGGCTAATGTTATAGCACTACTTGCAGGATTCGGAAAGATCGTTGCAGCACTTACGGCCACCTTTTCATCTTTAGTCCCTGATATATCATCTGGTGTCATCACGAGGATAACGCTATTGCCTTCGTCAGAACTGATATAAACTCTTCCATCTTCATCCGTTGCAATGCCAACAGGTCTGCCCCAAAAACACGATTTATCGTATCTGTTATAAACCCTGAGCAAAAGTCTGACACATAGTCCACAGTTGTATCCTGAGCGGAAGATAAATGGCCGTATATAACTTTATAGCCACGGAAATCATTCGGATTGCTTGTGTTCCAGGAGCCTCTCAAGGCTGAAAGAAATCCATACTGGAGTTCCTCTCCAAAATTTGCATTAAGGAATTCAAGGGCCATCGGAGCTGAATGAGCACGTATCAGTGCCGCTGGAGGTACTAATGTTGCAACTTTTGCAGAATCCGCTGGAGTAATAGGCAAGAGGGATTGGTATTCGCTATTATTAAAATTAAACCAGGTACCGTTGCCGTATGCAAACGGATGTCCGTAGAATCCATTTTCGCGAATGATATCAATCCATTCCGGAGGCACTTCATTTCCTTGATAATCACTCCCGTTATTGTTTGCCCACAATTGGTTCGTAACCGGATGCAGGTCCATGCCAACTGCATTGCGTATGCCTGTTGCAATTATTTTCTTATTGGTCCCATCTTCATCGTATTGTTCAATAATCGCCCGGTTATTTTCACGGCATACATTGCAGGATGATCCTACAGAGACGTATACCTTTTGATTTTGTTCATCGAAAACGACCGTCCTCGTGGTGTGTCCTCCACCCTGGTTATTACCGAGATTGCTGATAAATATTTCTTTCGTTTCATACGTACCATCAGCATCCTGGTCCGTACATTTCCATATACGCGTCGTCTCTGTTACATACAGAGCCCCTTTAAAAAACTTAACGTCATGATTTCCTGAGAAACCGGTTGCAGCTGGGAACATTGAATCTGCAACACCATCCTTGTCTGCATCAGGCATGGCAAAGACAACACCTGAATTCATATCAGATACATGCAATACACCGCTGGGGCTAAAGGCCATAAACCGTGGCTTGCTTAATCCACCCGCCTGGAATATAGATACGGAGTAGTTAGTAGGCACTTTCAGTGTTCTTGGCGTTGGAAAAGCCGCTTCAAATTTTTCTGGAACGCCAACAGACACAGTATGTGTACCAATGTCAGTGACAGGTGTAAGTTGCGCAGACATCGAAGTAACAAATGCTGCGGAAATGACTAAAATAAGGTGTATTGGTGGTTTCATAGTTAATGTACTTAGTGGTAATTAGAAATTCAATTCGATATTATAAGTGGTTCTATTTGATCAATGATTTTCAAATGTATGTACGAAGGCGCAGATTTCCAAAACGAAATATATCTTCTTCCTACAAGTTAGAAATTTGCAAAAAATGATTGTTCAACTGCCTTTCGTCAGAGGTACAACTACATCAATAATCTGGGTGAGAGAAACAGTAACAGGTAGGTATTTGATCCAGGTGGAACCCCAGACCTTTGTATAGCTAACAGTTTCGATCAAGAAAAGTTTAGATGAAGTGGATCGCGCAGTGGTTGTGAACCTGCAACCCTCCTTGCAGATACGTTACCCGCTGAGTAAAATGTTTATCAATACATTCCGATGCTTAATCAATGAGTAAAAAAAATGATTCTGGCCTTGGACTCTTTTGTTTTTGGAAATTAAACCTTTTGAGGGGGAATACAAACTGGGTATCGTAACTATTTAGTTCCAGCTGCAATGCATAAAATTTCACTGATAACCTATCAACACATCAACCTATCAACTCATAAACACATAAGCATATAAGCCCATAAGCAAAAAAAGAGCCGGACATCGTCCAGCTCTTTTTAAAGTGTCCCCGCCAGGACTCGAACCTGGGGCCCTCCCGGGTCTCTGGATTTTCATGAAAATCGTGCAAGCCGGGATGCTCTACCCAGCTGAGCTACGGAGTTGGTCAGATTTAAATGATCATTCAGGAGGGCTATCCTCTGGAACCCCCTTCCCCCACCACACCTACCAAAAAAAGAGCCGGACATCGTCCGACTCTTTTTAAAGTGTCCCCGCCAGGACTCGAACCTGGGGCCCGATGATTAAGAGTCATCTGCTCTACCAACTGAGCTACGGAGACATTTATATTTTCTAACAAATTCGAGCTTCCTCGAACCTGGGGCCCTCCCGGGTCTCTGGATTTTCAAGAAAATCGTGCAAGCCGGGATGCTCTACCCAACTGAGCTACGGAGACATTCTGGTATTTTGGGACGGCAAAGATAATTTTTTTATGTCCACCCTATACCTCCCCTGAAAGGGATTTTTTCCATCATCGCCTTTATACAACTAGTTCAAAATCAAGGATTCCAGCAGGAAGATTCCAATTCAGGATTCCTGTTTAGGATTCCTTTGGGTATTCATTCTGAGTAATCACTGGTTGGCGGAGAGAACTCCATCCAACGGCCGCTGGCCGATTATACTTTGGTATCCAAGGGGAGAATGGAACGAAAAAATGAAAAAAAACTAAACTCCGCTACCCCACTTTGTCCAATTCCAGGATCTCATTCGTATTAGGGCATCTTCTAACCTATTACTTACTAAAACCAAACACAATGACAAACAAAGAAAATGCACTCAACTGGTTTGAAATCGCCGTGTCCGATATCAGCCGGGCTAAGAAATTCTATGAATCCGTCTTTGACATCCAGATGGAACAAACAGAAATGATGGGCATGCAGATGGCCTTCTTCCCCTCAGAGGACATGAATGGCAAAGTCTCCGGCAGCCTGGTGCAAGGCCCTATGCACAAGCCCAGTACAGAAGGTGCAAGGATCTATCTCAACGGCAATCCTGACCTATCCATAGCACTGGCAAGAGTGGAATCTGCAGGCGGAAAAGTCCTGATGCCCAAAACCAAAATCAGCGATGACGTTGGCTTTATGGCTGCCTTCTCCGATTCTGAAGGAAATGGTGTAGCATTGCATTCTAACCACTAACCTACTCCGCAGCATGAAAGAATTTCTATTCGTTTTCAGGAGATCCGTTGAATCCAATGATCCTCCTCAATCTCCTGAACAACTCCAGGCCATGATGAAACCATGGCAGGATTGGATGGGCAGTATCGCTGCCCAAAACAAACTATCCAGTTCAGGCAACCGCCTTACCAACGAGGGCAAAGTGGTAAAACCCAATAAAGTCATCACCGACGGACCTTATGTGGATATCAAGGAAGCCATAGGCGGATATATCATCGTCAAGGCCAACACGCTTGATGAAGCCACAAGCTTGGCCGATGGTTGCCCCATCCTGCAGGTGGGAGGCACAGTGGAGGTGCGGATGATCGTACCGATGGAAGATAATAACTAACAGCCTTTCAGCCGCCTCTGTATTTTTACAGAGGCGGCTTTTTATATGGAACATCAACAACTCATTCCACATCTCTTCAGGACAGAATACAGGAAGATCATCGCTGTGTTGTGCAAGATGTTTGGCCTCGAACATATCGCCATAGCTGAAGACATCGTCAGCGAAACCTTCCTCCTCGCGGCTGAAACCTGGGGATTGAAAGGCCTCCCCAAAAACCCCACAGCATGGCTCTATACCGTGTCTAAAAACAAGGCACTGGACTATCTGCGCCGCGATACTTTGTTCCAAACCAAAATAGCCCCCGAACTCAATCATACGGACGAAGGACATCCAGAGACTGACATAGACCTGTCCAATCAAAATATCATCGATAGCCAACTCCAGATGTTGTTTGCTATCTGTCATCCATCTATATCCAATGAAGCACAAATCGGATTGGCACTCAACATCCTCTGCGGATTTGGTGCAGAAGAAATCGCAGATGCCTTCCTGACCAGCAAGGAGACGATCTACAAACGCCTCACCCGCGCCAAAGAAAAACTGCGCTCCGAAAAAATAAAAATAGAACTCCCGCCACCCGGTGATATCGAAAGCAGGCTGGAGACAGTACTCAGTACTCTGTATTTACTTTTCAGTGAGGGTTATTATTCTGCTTCGCAAAACACAGTGCTTCGCAAAGACCTCTGCATCGAAGCCATGCGTCTCATGGTCATGCTCACGGATCATCCGCTGACGTGTACTCCTTCAGGCTATGCCTTGCTTTCACTCATGTGTTTTCATGCCTCACGTTTTGAAGCCCGCACAAACCAGGATGGCGAAATCATCCTCTACGAGGACCAGGATACTTCCCTCTGGGACAAGGACCTGATCGCTCAAGGCGTTGATTTTTTAAACCGTTCAGCCGGGGGCAAACAAGTCACCCGGTATCATCTCGAAGCAGCCATCGCCTATTGGCACACACTGAAGGAGGACACCCATGAAAAATGGGAAAACATACTACAGCTCTACAACCGACTGTTGCAAATGGAGTATTCACCTATCGCCGCACTCAACAGGACCTACGCACTCTCCAAGGCAAATGGGAAGGAAGAAGCCATCGTAGAAGCAGAGAAATTAAACCTGGACGCAAACCACTTCTATCATTCATTGCTGGCCAACCTGTATGAAGATATCAACCCGGAAAAGGAGTTGGATCATCTTCAACGGGCATGGACCCTGGCGAGAAACACAAATGATAAATCCCTGCTGGCAAAAAAAATTAGTTCAGCCATCGGCAGGAAATAGTTTAACTTGATTGTCTGTTAAAACAATAAATCAACTTCAGTGTTACGGATAAAATGTTGAAAATCCTTTACGCTCTTTTACTTCTTTTGCCATTCCAGGCTGCTGCTCAGGAAAGTGAGACCGGCAACTGGATGATGTACTTCGGAAACCAAAAGCTGAGTGACCGGTGGAACTGGCACAATGAAATCCAATACCGCAATTACAATTTCGCCGGCGACCTCGAACAACTCCTCTTTCGCACCGGCATCGGATACAATCTATCTGCCAATAACAATAACCTCCTGCTCGGTTATGCCTACATCCATGGCGAACCGTACGTGGCTGGCACGGATGAGAAAACCAATGTGAACGAACACCGGATCTTCCAGCAATTTATATCAAGACAACAATTTGGTCGCTTCTACCTCCAACACCGCTACCGGATCGAAGAACGCTTTATCGAAGGCGATTTCAAGATGCGCTTCCGATATTTCCTTGGCCTCAACGTACCTATCAATAAAAAGGAAATGGTCAGCAAGGCCATTTACCTCTCGCTCTACAATGAAATCTTCATCCAACCTAAATCTCCCGTATTTGACCGCGACAGGGTCTATGGTGCTATCGGATATGTATTCAGCAGCAACCTGAAGGTAGAAGCTGGTATGATGGCACAATTGCTTGAATCCAGCGATAGGGCACAATTCCAGATCGCACTATTCAATACCTTTCCGTTGATGAAATCCTGATAGCACACATCGGTTCTTCTGGAGAATCAGTTCTTGCCAGGTACTATTAAATGGTACAGGTTACTTTGTTTTCATCTGACTATCCAGCGCACCGAAAACCATCTGCTCCAGGAAACGGATGATGTCCTCTTCATTCTTCTTTTTCCCGAAGTCTGTCAACGAAGGAAGATGCTGCATATAGAAGTGTTGTGAATGTGCCATCTCGATCATCGTACTAGACAAGGAAAAAGGAAATGCAAATTTCGGATTATAGGCTTTGATAAATTCCGCAATCCGTGCGCACAGGTCCTTGAATGGCTGGAACAATTTATCCTTGTTGTCCGCCTCGACATGCTTCGTCAGCCATGATTTTGCACCTTCCGACATCACTATATTATGTAGCAGTTTTTCATTGATATGCCCGGTGGAGATATCATCCTCAACTTTGGTGGCGAGCAACCGGATGGCTGTTTGGATTTTGGTTTTCGGACCGGTGACATTCTTTGTTTCCTGCAGCAGGCGGTATTCCTGCCAGCTCCAATACCAGTCCACCAGGTATAACAGCAGTCGGTGCTTGTTTTCAAAGTATCGGTAGATCCCGGCCTCCGTTGTCCCGATCTCCAGCGCCAACTTCTTAAAGGTAAAGGCCTCAAATCCAATCTGTTCGATCAGCACGATACTGTGGTGTAAGATCTTTTTACCCAATTCAGATTCTTCCGGATTACGCAGGTATAGCTTCTCATTGAGCTTGATGGTGAGGTTGATTTCCATGGATATGCAGATTTTAACACAAAAGTAACATTATTTATTTTGATAGCTTTACTATCTTTATAAATACAAATACTATCTTTGCCTTATCAAACCATCAATCACTATGAAAAACATGTTTAGTCAGCTTCGTCATGACCTTCCGGCCAGTGTGGTCGTTTTCTTCGTGGCCGTCCCCTTGTGCCTTGGGATTGCGCTAGGTTCAGGGGCCCCCCTTTTCTCAGGTATCATTGCCGGTATTGTCGGAGGTATCGTTGTAGGCATGGCCAGTGGCTCACCCCTTGGTGTAAGCGGACCTGCTGCCGGCCTTGCCGTTATAGTCCTGGGCTCCATCGCGGCATTGGGAGGGTCATGGGAAACTTTCCTTTTAGCTGTGGTACTCATGGGGATCATACAGCTGATTGCCGGCTTCCTAAAACTGGGTTTCGTAGCCTATTACTTCCCATCCTCCGTCATCAAGGGTATGCTCACGGGTATCGGACTCCTGATTATACTCAAGCAACTACCCCATGCTTTTGGTTACGATAAAGATTACGAAGGAGACTTTTCCTTTGCCCAATTGGATGGAGAAAACACCTTTTCCGAACTGGGCAAGATGATTGATTTTATTAATCCAGGAGCAGTTTTCATCAGCGTCATCTGTTTAGCCATTTTATTGCTTTGGGATCTTGTGCTGACCAAAAAACACAAAATTTTCGGCATGCTCAATGGGCCGCTGGTCGCTGTAATCACAGGTATTGTCCTTCACTACTTTTTTATTCAGGGCATACTTCCCTTTTCTCTCAAACCCGAACAGGTTGTGAGCCTCCCGGTGCCCTCCAGCCTTGGGGATTTCTTTAGTCAATTTACGTTTCCGGATTTTTCACAGTTGACCAATCCAAAAGTCTATTCCATCGCTTTTGTATTAGCCATAGTCGCCAGCCTGGAGACCCTGTTGTGCGTAGAGGCTACTGACAAACTCGATCCGGATAAAAGGGTAACTCCCACTAACCGGGAGCTTAAAGCGCAAGGCCTTGGCAATATTGTTTCCGGTTTGATTGGAGGGCTTCCGCTCACCCAGGTCATTGTGCGCAGTTCGGCCAACATAACCTTCGGAGCCAAAACAAAGATGTCTGCCATACTCCATGGTGTGTACCTGTTTATCTGCGCCATTACGATTGCCAATTTGTTAAATATGATTCCATTAGCTACCCTGGCTACGATCCTCTTTATTGTTGGTTACAAACTGGCCAAACCCTCTTTGTTTAAAGCGATGTACAAACAAGGAAGAGAGCATTTCATCCCCTTTCTCGCCACCATCATTGGTATCCTCCTCACAGATCTGTTGACAGGAATTGGGATAGGTATGGCATTCGCCATCTTTTATCTGTTGCTCAACAACTACCGCAATGCCTATGATATGCGCGATGTGTCTAACAGCCCGCATGATCAACATATTGTCCTGGTGGAAGAGGTATCCTTCCTGAATAAGGGGGGCATTTTGAAAAAGCTAAATGAAATCCCTGAGAACTCAAAAGTGCTTATCGATGCGAGCAGGTCAAAGTATATCCACCAGGATGTTATCGAGATTATACAGGATTATATAGTCCATGCTAAATCAATGAAAAATATCCAGGTAGAAGTCAAGGGAATACCTACCGTCCCAGCAGCTTAATACATCCTCATCTCTCACTTAATACTTAAAAATAAAAATCATGAAAACACTTACTAAGGAAATGCAAATGAGCCTGACCCCTATCAAAGCGATCGAATTGCTCAGAGAAGGAAACAAGCGATTTGTCAACAATCTCAAAGTCAACCGCAATCTCCTGCAGCAAGTAAACGAAACTTCAGGCGGACAATATCCACTTGCTGTTGTATTGAGTTGCATCGACTCGCGCACCTCAGCGGAGTTAATCTTCGATCAGGGACTGGGCGATATTTTCAGTGTGCGTATTGCCGGTAATATCATCAATGAGGATATCCTCGGTAGCATGGAGTTCGCGTGCAAAGTAGCAGGAGCGAAAGCCCTCGTAGTCCTTGGACATTCGAAATGCGGTGCAGTCAAAGGCGCATGTGATCATGTAGAAATGGGCAACTTGACCAATCTCCTCTCCAAATTGCAGCCGGCCGTCTATGCAGAAAAAACTGTCACTACCGACCGCACCTCCGCAAATGATGAGTTTGTGGAAAAAGTAGCAACCCTCAATGTAAAAATGGCCATGCACCAAATTCATGACAAGAGTACGATCCTCAATGACATGATCCTCAAAGGAGAAATCGCCATCATCGGAGGTATGTACAATGTGGAAACCGGTGTGGTAGAGTTCTATGAAGAATAGACCTCTTTCAAAATAATTTTACTTCTTCTGTATTGTTATGTCTTGGCCCGGGAACGCCCGGGCCTTTTTATTTACATACGAACCAGGAAAAACAGGTTACTTTTAATCAAACTAACCAGATCTGCCATATCCCGGCTTCATGAAGACAACCGCCAAACTAAGAAAGTACTACCTACAGCAGGTTGATTCTATTGAGGTCCTACTCCGTAAGCCAGGTCAGGATTTTACCCCTGAAGATTTTCATGTGCTCCGCCTCTGCATTAAGAAAATCAAGGCTGTCCTTTCCTTCCTCCGTTTTTATAATCCCGATTTCAACAAGGAAAAATATTTCAAGCCCTATAAAGAGCTCTTCAGCCTTGCGGGCGAAGTGAGAGAGATCCATATCCAACAATCACAGCTGAAGAAATACAATTCTAATCCATCGCTTGCAAAATATTTCGACGAGCTTTCGAAAGACCTTCGCAAACACCAGGAAGCCTTCGCGGAACTGATCAATCAAAAGCTCAGGAAAAAAATAAAGGCAAATGCTAAAAAGGTCGAGGCTTATTTTCAAAAAGCCGCCAAACAATTGATGACCAAATATCTGCTCGAAGAACAAAGCAACATTCAACAGCTGATGAAAGCTGACAAACTTGCAAAAAAGGATGTTCATGATTTAAGAAAACAAATCAAGGACATCTTTTATCTCCAAAAGATCTTTCAACCTAAAAGCAATCGCCTGGTCGTCGCAGACGAGTTCCAGGAAATGCTGGGTCAATGGCACGACAATCGGGTACTCGCAAAAGATATCCTCAAGGGCGCCAAAAACCACAAGCTCCAACCCGACGAAGTCAAAGCCTTGATGGCCTTGCGCAAGAAAATCTTAGCCTCCTCAGACCGGCAGCTCGCTAAGATTGAAATAACACGGAAAACGGTTTAATTCCCTGCCCCCTGCCCCCTGAAAGGGGGACCAGATGATTTAAGTTTTAAAAAAACAAAGTTGGGCTTAGGTTGACCTAAGTCCGCGTACGACAAATCAAAGAAATCATGTTCCTGGCAATAATCTGTGTAGCCGTTTTTAACGGCAGGTAACTATCATCTCATTGCTCCTTGCTTGCTATTCCGTATTGAACCCCAGCAAAACCCGTCTCCAGACAAAAACTTCTTCCTTTTCCTTCCTTGCTGGTTATTGGGTATTGAATAATAGTAAAACCCGTCTCCAGACAAAACTTCTACCTTTTCCTTACTTGCTGGCTATTCCTTATTGAATCCAAGCAGAAACTGTCTCCAGACAGCCTCCTTGCCCTTGCTCCTAGCTCCTAGCTTCCCACAACCAAATCCTGATTACCTTTGTTACGTCTCCGATATTGAAAGCTTTTAACTTTTAAATACAATACCAATGTATCCAGCTGAATTAGTAGCCCCGATGTCTAAAGACCTGACTACCGCGGGGTTCGAATCACTCCTCACCCCTGAAGAAGTTGTGGCTGAGCTAGAAAATAGCACGGGCACCGCCCTTCTGGTGGTCAATTCCGTCTGCGGATGTGCCGCAGCCAATGCCCGCCCAGGTGTCAAAATTGCCCTTCAAAATGAAAAACAGCCAGATAAGCTTTTCACCGTTTTTGCTGGTGTCAACACCGAAGCAACTGCTAAGGCAAGAGAATATCTGCTCCCATATCCTCCATCATCCCCCGCTATCGCCCTGTTCAAGGATGGTCGCCTCGTTCATTTCCTCGAGCGCCACCATATCGAAGGCCGTAGTGCAATGATGATTGCCGAAAACCTGAAGGCAGCCTTCAACGACTTTTGCTAAGTCGGTTGCCCTGACAGCAACCTCCGCATGACCAGGACCACTGAAAAAGACTCCCACTATCGCCATCTCGAGAAGATGTCGACCGGGGAGATTTTGTCTCATATCAACCATGAAGATCAAAGTGTTCCGCTTCGTGTCAAGGAGTGCATTCCTGCTATTGAAAAATTAGTAGACGATATCGTCATCCGTATGACGGACGGTGGTCGTCTTTTTTATATCGGTGCGGGTACAAGCGGACGCCTAGGCATCCTCGATGCTTCTGAATGCCCTCCAACATTTGGTGTTGACAATGACATGGTCGTTGGACTCATCGCCGGTGGAGATGCCGCGATACGCGAGGCACAGGAGTTTGCAGAAGATGATCCCATGCAGGCATGGAAAGACCTCAAGGAATATGATATCAATCCGGCAGATATACTGGTCGGCATAGCAGCGTCCGGTACGACTCCTTATGTGCTTGGTGGTCTGGCTCAAGCAAGGATCAACAACATTCTGACAGCTTGTATCACCTGCAATGCATCCGCTCCCATCATCGCCCTTTCAGATCATCCGATCATATGTGAAGTGGGCCCTGAATTCGTCACCGGCAGCACCAGGATGAAAGCCGGCACCGCGCAGAAACTCATCCTCAATATGATCTCCACCGCTACCATGATCCGCCTCGGTCGCGTCGAAGACAATAAGATGGTCGACATGCTGCTCACCAATCACAAACTCATCGACCGCGGTATCCGCATGATCATGGAAAAAACAGGCTGCTCAAGAGAAGTCGCTTCCAATCTCCTGGAAAAACATGGCTCGGTCAGGAAGGCTGTGAAGTCGTTTAGTTAAATTTCATACCGTATACTTCGACTCACTTAGATTCAAAAAAAAAGTTTCGGAGAGCACGGAGTACACGGAGAAAACTTTTAACTTCTCACTGCTAACTTCTCACTTACAACTTCGTTACTTCACCACTCCCACTGATCTTCGCCGTAACACTTGCATTTCCTCTATAGCGAACATCCCCACTCCCTGAAATATGTGTTTCGAGATCACCATTGACGTGCACAGCCGCATCACCTGATCCGCTGATTTGAATCTTACAACTTGAAGCCACCAGGTCTTTGGTCATGACATCACCCGATCCACTGATGGCCACCTCAAGCGATTGAGTAGTTCCTGCAAGATTGATTTCTCCCGAGCCACTGATACGTACACCTGTATCTTTTGCATCAATATCCAATGTGATATCCCCTGAACCTGATACGGCAATATCTATATCTTTTAGTCCTGAAAATTTTCCGGTTGATTTTACAGAGCCGCTGCCACTGAGGCCTACGTATTCAATCGTGGGTATCGTGATATACACGGTCACTGGTTTGGCATTGTCCACACTCTTTATATACGATATCCGCCATGTCCCGTTGCTCACATCCCGTTTGATATTATCGATGATATTCTTTTGTCCTTCGATCACGATTTTTTGAGTAGCTCCTGGAGTCACAATCACATCACCTCCAAATCCCAGATCAAATCCTTTCAAAGCAGGGAGTGAAATCTCTTGTTTGATGACTTCTCCTTCTCCATCGATACCATTTCCCCAGGCTTGAGCAATAATCGATTGGCTAGTAAGGAAAGAAAGGATTGCAACGAGTAATGTCAGTTTACGCATGACTTTAGATATTAATAGTTTACAAATTAATCTGTCGCCCCCAAAGACAACCCATTATGGAAATGGTTGCATCCAGCCCAAAAAAGAATTTCATTCATAAATTTTCGCACGAGAGGGCACGGAGTGCACGGAGCCTGACCTTCTGATTACTGATTATAGAATACCGATCACGAATTACTGCAGACTGAAGACTGCCGACTGCCGACTGAAAACTACCTACTGCTCATTCCTGCTTTCCCACAGCGCCCTTCTCTCTGCCATCGTCATATCAAACGTATCCCTCGGCAGATAATAATGTCTCTCTTCGACTTCCTCTTCCACTTCAGGCACTACCTCATCTTCTTCAACATCCCTCCTGTACACAAAGGCTAACAATATACCTGCGATAGCTCCTGACAAATGACCTTCCCATGAAATCCCTTCTTTACCAGGAACAATCCCTTCAAAAAAACCGGCGTACATCACCAGGATGATCAAAGCCAGTACGATTGATTTTACATTCCTCCTGAAAACCCCGCTCCAGAAGACCAGCGATACCATACCATACACGATTCCACTGGCACCGATATGATAACTGAATGGCTGGCCGGATATCCAGATACCGAATCCAGAGAGCAGGTACAACCAAATGATGCTTCTCAATGCTATCCTGGGATAAAACCAGAATAGCACGGCACCCAACATGATGAAGGATACTGAATTTGAAAACAAATGCTCCCAGCTTCCATGGATCAATGGTCCTGTGAGGATACCCGGTAGTCCATCCACTTCGCGCGGAAAGACACCCAATCTTCTCAGGTCTAGATTCAGGATAGCCTGTAATAGATGAATAGCAAAGATGACTCCTACAAAACCAAGTGGGAATCCCAACCTGCGTATAAATCGTCTTGTCTCCTGATCCATCTATGATTTCGGATACCGCCTGGCTACGATGCGTATGAAATGCTCAGCCATCTTCACACGCTCCTGGTCAGACCACTTATACTGCCGGGCCGGACCGCTGACAAGAAGATGCTTTGCCTCTGAAAATGAATGCAGATCATTCAGTTTAGCACAGGTGGATTCAAATACTTCTCTGTTGCCACCAAACAATTCATTGAGCGTGAAGATCCTTTCGTTAAGGCCAAGTGCTGCTTCTATGTTGTCAATCGGAATATGACTAAACCTGCCGGACATTTCTTCTACTTTAGGCAACTCAAATAATTTATCCAAATCATCGGAAGAATGGACATGCATGGATACAACTTTGTGCTCATGTATTACTTCCTTGACAGGTTCAACAACTGGAATGTCTACTGGTTCAAACTTAGGTAATTCGAAGACCGGCTCTTGAACAGGCATTTTTATTTCGAGCGGTACATCAGGAATTTTTGGTGTTACCGGTTCGTGGTAAACTGGTTTTTCCGGCTCAGGCTTCGGTGGCTCAGGCTTTGGCGGTTCAGGTACATACACCGGCGGAGGTTCATGTTTTTGAAATTTCGCCACAGGTATTTCAGTCTGTTTAGGCTTTTCTGTGTGCGCTGGTGTCTCCTCGGTACTCACGGCATCGTAGAGCTGAATGATGTATGATTTCATCAGGTCTTTCTCCAACCGGGAGATATCATTTCCGTTTCCATTGTCCATAAACGCCTGTATTTTGAGTAGAAGGCGCTGTGCTTTAGTAAGATCCATATGTGTTCGTTATGTAATGCAATTTAGTGCAGTCTGACTTCTTATATGATACAAATCCGGTTAATATTGTGTGAATGCAACAATATTCCTGACGGGAGTTTATGGAGTAAACATAACAATGCATCTTTGCGGCTGTCATGTTTCTCGAACCGTCATTCCTTACACAACGCAGGGGCTGGATTGAAGTCATCTGCGGTTCCATGTTTTCCGGTAAAACGGAAGAACTCATCCGACGGCTGAAACGTGTCCGTATAGCCGAACAATCAGTGGAGATCTTCAAACCTGCCCGGGATACCCGTTACAGCGTTGATGAGGTGGTCAGCCACGATGCCCGCTCCATTGCCTCCAGGGCAGTCCACCATCCGTCTGAAATCCTTGAGGTGGCCAGCCATATCGATGTGATCGGCATTGACGAAGCCCAGTTTTTTGACGAATCCATCAAGGCTGTCTGTGAAGAACTGGCCCTACGGGGTCACCGGGTGATAGTGGCAGGCCTGGACATGGATTTCCGTGGCCGCCCCTTCGGCCCCATGCCCGAGCTCCTCGCCGTCGCCGAATATATCACCAAGCTCCACGCGATCTGCAACCATTGCGGCAACCTCGCTACCCACACTTACCGCCTAACCACTGATGCAGAGACAGTTGTCCTCGGCGAAAAGGACATCTACGAAGCCCGCTGCCGTCATTGTTTCAATGAGGGCAATATCCTCAAGCTGAAAGTAACAAAAGGCTAAGGCGGAGGCTAAGGCTAAGGAAGAGGCTAAGGCTAAGGCTAAGGTTCAATAAAAAAAACAAGGTTGGGCTTAAGTTGACTTAAGACCGCGTACGATAAATCAAAGAAATCATCTTCCAGGCAATAATCTGTGCAGCCGTTTCAAACGGCAGGTAACAACCTAAAAAAAACAAAGTTGGGCTTAAGTTGACTTAAGACCGCGTACGATAAATCAAAAAGATCATGCTCCAGGTAATAATCTGTGCAGCCGTTTCTGACGGCAGGTAGAAAACAGCCCTCTGCTCTATGCTCTATGCCCTCTGCTTTTTATCCTACCTTTGCCCCATATCCAACCTACCCGCTCATGTCCGGCACAAAGCCCATCCGCAATGCCCTCATATCTGTATATCACAAAGAGGGACTCGACACCATCATCCGTCTGCTTGAAAAACACCAGGTCACCATGTATAGCACCGGCGGAAGCCTGGAATACATCAAATCCCTGGGTGCCAAAGCCGTTCCGGTTGAAAATCTGACAGGCTATCCTTCTATCCTTGATGGCCGGGTAAAAACACTTCATCCAAAAATATTCGGAGGTATCCTAGCCCGCAGGGAGGAAAACCATCTCGCACAACTCACCCAATATGACATACCTCCGATCGACCTGGTCATCGTCGATCTCTATCCTTTTGAGGACACCGTCAAATCCACGAATGATGAAGCTACCATCATCGAAAAGATTGACATCGGTGGTATCTCGCTCATCCGTGCCGCTGCAAAAAATTTCAATGACGTAGTGATCGTCCCATCACAGGAAGACTATGGCAACCTGAAATTTATGTTGGAGACAAAAGGGGCACACAGCTCACTCGAAGATCGTCAGCATTTTGCGACACGAGCTTTCAGGGTTTCATCCCACTACGACAAACACATCTATGATTATTTCAATAGAGAAGGTGAAGACCTGAGCCTGAAGATTTCAGTTCACTCAGGCATGCCTCTGCGCTATGGAGAAAACCCTCACCAGGAGGCGATCTTTTTCGGCGAACTCGAAACCAACTTTTATAAACGCAACGGCAAAGAACTTTCCTATAATAATCTCGTTGACGTGGATTCCGCCGTATCCCTCATGGCTGAATTTAAAAACAGCGAACCCACCTTTGCCATCCTGAAGCATACCAATGCATGTGGACTTGCCACACGACCAACTGTCCTACAGGCATGGAAAGATGCATTGGCCGCAGATCCGGTATCAGCATTTGGTGGCGTACTGATCTGCAACAAACAAATAGATGAAGCAACTGCAAGAGAGATCGATGAGCTTTTTTATGAAGTCCTGATCGCACCTTCTTTTTCAGATGAAGCCTTAGCTGTATTGAGTGCCAAGAAAAACAGGATCCTTCTTCAGTTGCACACCTATCCAAAGGCAACACAACAAGTCAAGAGTATCCTTGATGGATATATCATGCAGGACATGGATCACCTGACAGAAGACCTGGCGACTATCAAGTTTGCGACAAACAGAAAGCCGTCTGACAGTGAAATGAAAGACCTTTTGTTTGCCAACATCTGTGTCAAACACCTTAAGTCAAACGGGATCGCGATCGTCAGAAACGGTCAGCTCCTCGGCATGGGTTGCGGTCAAACCTCCAGGGTTGATTCACTCAAACATGCTATCCTCAAGGCACATGCTTTCGGATTTGATCTTCATGGATCAGCGATGGCCTCCGAAGCATTTTTCCCATTCCCCGATTGCGTAGAGATCGCCAACGAAGCAGGTATCAAAGCTGTGATTCACCCGGGCGGATCCGTCAAGGACCAGGACAGCATCGACTATTGTAACAAAACGGACATGGCCATGATCATCACCGGCTTCCGCCATTTTAAACATTAACCCATAAAAAAAACGTTCGGCGTTGGTTGTACCTACGTCGTGCAGGATCACTAATCAAGGTCGAATGAAAAATCTTTATAAGTCGTTTCTAACGACAGGCGGAATTTCTTCATTTGTTTGAGATTCATCCGCCAATAAAAACCAGCTAATTAATACCTACTTAAATATTATAACTTCATTTTTCACTTTTCATTTTTCACTTTTCGTTTCAATGTATTTAACCATCGATGCCGGAAACACCAGAACAAAAGCTGTTGTCTATGATACAGCTGGTTTGGCGTTGGATAGCATCACAGCAGAAGGAAATGAACTGGCACCCATCAAGGAATTAGTCCGGGGGAATCGTATTGAGCATGTCATCGTATCCACTACAGGGATCAGGGAATGGAAACTTTCCGACCTCGGCATTAAGGGAAAAAATATCGAACTCAATCATGAGGTGCCTTTGCCTATCCGTATAGTATACAGCACTCCGGAGACCTTGGGCCAGGACAGGATAGCTGCGGCGTGCGGTGCTCAAGCCAATTACCCTGGTAAGAATTGTCTTGTCATCAGTGCGGGCACCTGCATGACTATGGATATGCTGCTAGGATCAGGCGTTTACCTGGGAGGCAATATTGCGCCGGGCTTGCGAATGCGGCTTCAAGCTATGCATGAGTATACCGCTAAGCTTCCCCTCGTCGAACCGGGTCATCCCGATCTCGCTTTTGGAGACTCCACCGTGCATGCCATGCAAAATGGAGCGGGTCTGGGGATGGTCATGGAAATAGAAGGAATTTTTCAGCGCGCCAAAAATGCTTTTGGAGAGGTTTTGATCGTTATGACCGGAGGAGATGCAGTCTTCTTGGCTGATAGGATAGAAAGTCAGATATTTGTCGCACCCGAACTGGTCACACAAGGCCTTTTCCAAATCGTAGCTTTTAATGTTAAAACCACTTACTAAGTACCTGTTAATCTGCATATTAATTACAAATGTAACAGGACTTGCCCTGGCGCAACCCAAGGATAATTCACCTTTTTCTCAGTTCGGTTTGGGGGAATTTATTGACAGCGACATGCCCAGCAGCCATGCAATGGGCGGTTTGGGATCAGTATACCACGATTTTTTCGAGGCAAATCTTGAAAATCCGGCCTCCCTCGGTTACCTCCAGTACACCAGCCTTCAGCTAGGCTTCATGGTCAAACGCTCCAACTACACCCGTGTCGACGACAAGCAAACGATCTGGAATGGCAATACCAATCACTTCAGTCTGAATATTCCCATTATCAATCCGTTGAATGAAGCGCTGGAGCGCAGGGAATCTGAGTTTTCATGGGCTACCAGTTTTTCACTCAGGCCTTTCACCCAGGTAGGATACAATGTCAGTATCGATGATGAAATTGATTCTATCGGTACCGTACAAAGTAATTTCAGAGGATGGGGCGGGATTTACAACATCAACTGGGGCAATGGTTTCAAGTACAAAAACTTTGCCGCAGGCATCAACCTTGGCCTCCTTCGCGGCCAGCAGGTATACGAGAGTCAGACCTATTTTGCAGACCTCAGTAATGCATATGACGACATTTTCCAGTCTACGATTGCCTACAAGGGTTTTCAATATAGAGTCGGTTTGATTTATGAGCAACCATTGGATCTCAACGCTGCCAGAGGCGAAGATGATAAACCATCTAAACTCTTATCAGCAGGGTTCTTTGTCAGTGGTCAAAGTAATTTCAATACCAAATCAGATGTCTTAAAAGTGGCAGTCAATTCGCTGACCAGTGATGTTGACACTTCAGTTTATGTGCAGGACAATCCTGGAACGGGCATAATGCCTGGAGCCTGGGGCTTTGGATTGATGTACCGCCATGCCGCTGATTTCAGGGTTGGCATTGATTACCAGGCCAACAAATGGAGCCTGTACGAAAACGAAGCAAGGCCTTATACCATGATGGATAGCTGGAAAATAGCTGCCGGTGGCGCATGGATACCGGATGCTAATTCGATTACTTCCTATTTCAAGCGTGTTGAGTACCGCGCCGGATTTTATACAAAAATGGATCCACGGGTGATTGATGGTACCCAGGTTAGCGAATCAGCCTTTACCTTTGGTGCAGCGTTCCCCTTCATCGTCCAGCGAAATGTGGCCTGGTTACAGTTTGGATTTGATGTCGGCAATCGTACCGGAGGTGATCAATTAAATGATAATTTTGTCCGCGGCAATGTCGGCTTTATCTTCAATGACAATGCCTGGTTTATAAAGAGCAAATACGAATAACCCCCACCACCCAAAGTTTATTAGTATGAAAGTGAGGTGTCTTTCCGAAAGGAGGGCACCTTTTTTTAAGTGAAAAATGAAGAGTGAAGAGTGTAGAGTGAGCTGTCAGCTGTCAGCTGTCAGTTTTCAGCTACCAGTTTCCAGCTACCAGTAAGTGCCGCTGGCTTGGTGTCCACACCACCAGCGAAAATTGCGATGGTTGTTGGTGGGGACACCAACAACGGCTTCGCCGAATTATAACACCGCTATCTCCCCTTCGCCTCAGCCTCAGCCTCAGCCTTCGCCTTCGCCTTAGCCTTCGCCTTAGCCTTTTTCACTTTTCACTTCTTGACTTCTACTTCTAATTTCGATATTCGCTATTCGCTATTCATTATTCAACACTTCAAACGTCGTCGACACCATACTCCCATATTCATCCTGCAAAACCAACTGATGCTTGCCCGGTTTGGGATCAATTTCAATCTGGTGAAACTCCTTCGTCTTTCCGAGATAATGCTTGTCAAGTGTCCAATAGACTAAAGCCGTATCCGAACGATGGACTGCTGAAAAAACAGCTCTCGATTTTTTCTTATCCCACTCAAATGGTACGTAAATCTTCGATCCCGGTCTGGGGTAGATAATGGCAAGGTTGTCATTTGATTGTTCTGCAGACGCACAATGCGGATGCAGCGGAGGTAAGCTACGGTACGATGGGTTATATCTCTTGTAATAGGTTTCGGCTAGTGTAGGTACAATGAAAAAATTGGACAGTGCTGCTGCTTCCGGCATGCAGGTTGGATTGTATTGATACTGCTGTGTTGCGTCCGTATAAGCCTGCACATGATAACTGCAACTCGCAGGTGTCTCACCTTCTTTAATAATAAAAGCTGTGTCTGTTGACATACATGATGATGTAGCTAACCACCCACTTTCACTGCAGACAAGTTTAGGTGTCAAGGCATCATATGGTGGTGACCACCAACTACCGTCATCGTCTAACATCCGCAGTGCATCAAACATAATCGGTGCAGCCGCATGTAATCCAATCACGCCGGGTCTACCCTCTCCATCTGCATTACCTACCCAAACACCTATCGTATACTTCGGCGTCACCCCAACAGCCCATGCATCCCTGAAACCAAAACTCGTCCCGGTCTTCCATGCGATTGGTCTGCTGCTGTTAAATGTCTCCCATTGCCCCTCCTGATCCGGTCGCCTCAACGTACTCATCGCTTCAAACGTCAACCATATCGCTCCCGCATCCCACACCGGTGCTTCCTCCCCTAAATTCACTTTTTCATTTTCTCCTTGCTCCTTGCTCCTTGCTCCTTGCTGAAATAAAACTGGTGGATGCACGTCATCTTTGTCATACTGATGATCATATAAATAAGCATGACTTAGCACCCTCCCCATACTCGCATACGCACCACAGATATCCCATAGCTTTACTTCCGCACCACCCAATACCAACGGCAATCCATAATGTTCAGGACTGTAATGTAATGTTGTGATACCTGCCTTGATCAACTTCTCTTTAAAAGGAAGTATACCATATTGTTGCAATAACCTGACCGCAGGAACATTAAGACTCATCGCTAATGCCTGGTCAGCGGGTACCATGCCCATATATTGCTGCGTAAAATTCATTGGTTGATATCCCCTGATGTATGTTGGTATATCTTCCAATATTCCTTTTGGCGTAATCAATCCTTCTTCAAGCGCAGCACAATACAAGAATGGCTTCAGAATACTACCTGAACTACGTTCTGATTGTATAATATCCACATCGTTCTGATGCCCCTTCTGCAGATGACTTACATTGCCGATATACGCTCTCACTTCTCCGCTCTCCGTCTCCATCACCATCAAGGCTGCATTGTTGACGCCGTTGAGACTCAACAGATCAGCATGACGCTGGACTAATTCAGCAAGTCGTTGTTGTAAATCAATATCGATAGTACTGTGCAAAGTGATTTCCGCATCTGTATAATGTCCCAGCACATGAGGTGCAATATTGGGCAATGGATGGGGTGCCAGTGGCAATGGCTCATCCTTGGCCAGTGAAGCTTCTGTCTGATCGATGATGCCTTCAGCCTCCAGCTTATCAATCAATCTGTTTCGCTTAGCTATCAATGCGTCTCTGTTGCGTCCGGGATGGATCAGCCCGGGTGCATTGGGCAGCACCGCCAGGGTAGCAGCTTCTCCCCATGATAACTGATCAGGTGCCTTATGAAAATATCGCCAGCTCGCCGCACCTAATCCAACGACATTGCCACCAAAAGGTGCATGGGCTGCATACAATTGCAGGATTTCTTTTTTAGAATATCTCAACTCTGCTCTCCAGGCCCACAACATCTCGACGCCTTTCTGCCACAATGTCCTTGCATCCCTGTTACGCGCCAACCTCATCGTCTGCATGGTCAGTGTACTTCCTCCACTTACCACTGAGCGTGCCTTAATATTATCTCTCATCGCCCTTCCAAAGGCAAGAATATCCACACCCCAGTGGTTGAAAAACCGTTTGTCTTCAAACACCACTATTGCTTTCTCAAAGGTCTCCGGTACTTCTAATTCATCACCAGGAAATCTCCACTGTCCATCCTTCGCCAATCTCGCTCCCATCAACTGCTCATTCCGATCCAGCAACACAGTACTATACGATGCATCAAACAAAGGATCAGGCAGACAAAACCACCACACCAACACAGGTATGACCATCAACCACAAATATTTCCGTCTCCCTTTAAACATTTTCTAAGTATTCCTGCCATTGTTGGTGTCCTCACCAACAATACCGTTTGGCGTAGGTTGTATCTACGTCATTGTGTCATCAAAACTCCGTTTTGAATAACTTTAAGTCCTCACTCTTCACTTTTCACTCTTCACTCTTCACTTACTTATTGCACTTCGCCCCCAGGCGAAGCAGTAAGCACCTCTACCCATCTCCCCGGCAACCTCGCCTGCACCTGGTGTGTATACATCGCATCACACATGATATCAGGCAACCAATACCTGCCGGCATACGTAGCCGTCATCACAAAATGATAAGTCCATACACCACGGTCCATAGAAAAGAAAGTATTGACTCTGTCATCCCGTATATCCTGATAGCGCGCACTGCTGTTCTTAAACCGACCTTGAAATTGATCCATCCGCTGATTGGTCAACTCCCATCCCGATGGAAATAAATAAGACAAAGCCATCTGATCAAGATGTGAAGTGTAGGTTCCTGGATTGGTCACCGTAAGTTGTACCACAAAGTCCTGCCCTTGTTTTAACCTGTCAGGACTGATCACCTTTCCTTGCAGATCCATGTAAGTAGCTTTTAGACTCAGGTTGTTTTTAACCTCGACAGGTATGCCTTTCAGCGGTCTGCCCGTTGTGGTCACTCTGATAAATAAAGGATCAGATGATGTATTTTCTATTGTAAGGTTTTCATTAGCGACATCAAGTTCTCTCGTGACTAATCCCTTCGTGGTAGATACCTGCTCTCCGGTCTTGCCTGATTGTGTAATGGTTGCCTTGATTTGTTTTCCGGTAAACTGTTTTGCCATCTTACCCATCGCAAGCAACGCAAACGAAGTACTCTGTGTGCTGTACCAATACTCTGCAGACAATGAGGTAGCAATCGTTCGAGCCATGGTCATCGCTTCATTTTGCTTGCCCATCGTCAAGAACGTTTCCAGGATCAAAGCTTTATCTCTCAGATCTGATCCGTAGGTATAACTCATCTCCTGGTATGGCTTCACTTCAGTAGTCAGTTTCTGGATGATTTCATTGGCAGCGTCATTTCGATTGCCAAGCGCATACGCTGCTGCGAGCATCCATGCTGCTGCCTGATCCAGATCTTTTTGCGTACGCAACCTGTTCATCATACCCCATGCAGGTTGACCATCAAGGGCCAGGGTATAAAGTCTGTACGCCTGATTGAGATCATCTCTGTAGTATTGTCCTGGTCGATAAGCTTGCGCATCTTTCTTCTGCGCATTGCGCCATGCATCCATCATCGAAGCATCCACACTATAACCGGCTTTTGCAGCTTCAATTAAGAAATGACCTGCATAGCTATTAGCCCAGCTGTCTCTGTAGTTTTCACCGGGCCAATAAGTAAATCCACCAGAAGGAAGACTAAAGGATTTTAATCGTTGTATGCCTCCCTGAATATTCCTTCGTATCTCCTGTTCTTGTGCTGGCTTCAAATCAGTCAAGGCAGCTACATACAATTGCGGAAAGACAGATGATAATGTTTGCTCCAAACATCCATACGGATAGCGAATCAAATATTGCAACCTGCTCTGCAGATTGATCGGAGGCATCTGTGACAATTCAACACTCGCCTGATTCGTACCCTTCATGCCCGGCAACGCCAGCTTACCTGTCCATTTCTGTCCTGCAGCAATCGTCGCTGCGACCACTTGTGTTGCAGGTGGATTAGGTATACGGACATCTAACTCTAATTGCTGACTCGTGGTAACTCCTCCTGATGTTGCACTCACATCTACTTTCAATAATCCTGGGCGATCAGGAATTTTCAGACTGAAATAAACCATTTCATCTCCCTGACCAGCAAAGCTCACAGTCTTTATACTGCCACCGGTCACCGTTGCCATATCATTTGTGTTAACCTTGATTTCGGCAGTACGAATGTTATCCGCCATTGCATATACATTCACAGGCAGTGTGACCGTCTCTCCCGGTGATACTAACCTTGGCAATGTAGGTTGTATCATAAGATCAGACTTCACAGTACTGGTCTTTTCTGCTGAGCCCCAACGTTTACGATCTGATGCTACGATCATCGTCCTGACAGCACCCACATAATTTGGCATCTTGATCGTATGCACTTTCTTCTGCCCTGGCTCTAGATAATAGGGACCAAAATGCATCACCACGGGTTTGAATCGCTCAGCCTGTGGTGCATCAACGAGTGCAGCAGCACCATCACCACCAAGACTTAATAAGCGGTCAATTGTACCGCCATATCCACCCAGGACCTGATCATACATGTCCCATGTCTGCACAGCGAGTGCCTCCTGACGATGAAAATGCTCCCATGGATCAGGAGACTTAAATCGGGTGAGTCCTAACAAGCCTTCATCCACGACTGCTATCGTATAGGCCATAGGTAGTTTATCTTTTTCACTGACGGTTACCGTAAATGACTTATCAGGTTGAAGCACATCCGGCACCACAACTTCAGGATGCAATTTTGTTTTAGGATCCGCTACCATGACAGGCAAAACACCATACATACGGAGTGGCATATCATTCGAACTATGTTCGTAAGGTTGTATGTGACTGACGAAAGCATACACATTCGGCATCATTTCAGCAGTCGCATCAATGGATATTTGAGTCTGATCTCCTGTGGCAGTATACCATTTTGAAGAAATGACCTTGTTGTTTTTTTCAATGGTCAGCAATAGCTTACTTCCACTTGCTGATGGAATATTCAACTTGATCTTATCACCAACCTCATAAGATTCCTTATCTGCTGTAAAGGTCAGCCTGCTGGCAGCATCATTATCCTCTGTCGGATCACCCCATGAACCAGCATAATAAAACTGACCGGTACAATGACCTGATTCAGTATCACACACCCTGATCATATAGGATCCATAAGATGGAGGAGTAACTTTATAATTGACTATACCATTACTTCCGGTCACAACTGTGTCAGTCACCATAGCACCCAAATGAAGCTCACTATTGTATTGTGTGATGTCCTCATCAGTCCTGTCCCACCACCATCTCCAGTTAGCATGATAGATACCCACGCTCATCGTCCGACCAGCAACACCCTTACCATTCGTGGACACAGAAGCCACTCTCACATCATTTGGTTCATTCATCTTCAACTCTTCATATCCCCATCTATTGGCTGGTATAGCTACCCCTGCATAGTGGTCATAGGGATGAAATGTAGTGGTGTTTCTATCTGTACTGAAATCACCTCCCGTTTCAAATACTCTGGTTTTTACCGACATAGTCAATTGACCTTCCGGTAGATAATCTTTGATATCAGGTATATTGATTTTCGCTTTACCTGCTGCATCCAGTTTGCCATCAAATATGGTGGTCACCGTTCCTGGTGTTTTTCTTGCCGGATCTGCAAAAATGAATTCCTTGAAACCAACGGGAGCAAATGTCAATGGGCTAAACTGTGCTTCCACAACAGCTTTCAGGTTAGAAGCCGGAGCACCAAATAACCAAGTTGATTCCAGATCGATTTTCTGGTCAGCTTTTGATGCCAGAATCGCGTCAGGAAGTTTTGCATCGATTTTCAGTCGATTAGGTTTGATCGTTTCTATCCTGAGTCCTTTTGAAAACACAGCATCCCCTACTTCCACTTTGGCCATCCAGTTTCCTGTCGGATCGGTGGTCGCAGTTGCAAATTCAAGATTGTAAATACCGCCCAGTGACATAGGACTTGTCATATCAACTTCTTTCTGACCAAGTGGATTGGTGACCGTCAGACGAACCGGATGACGATTGTCAATCTTACCATCCGGATCCCACAACACAAAATTGAGGTGCACACTATCACCAGGCCTCCATACATCACGTTCGCCATAGATGTAACCTCTCAATCCTTCCTGGTATCCAGTGCCTCCTGCATTGAATTCACTGAGGGATAGCGACAAACCATCTGCAAGCCTGAGATATCCATTTTGATTGCCTGAAGTGGCGACGACGAAGAAAGCTTTTCGTTGCAAGTCAAATGTCACACTTCCATCCGTCAATGTCATGCCTTTGCCAAGAGACTGCTGTTGAAAATCAAAAACTTCAATTTGGATTCCGGACATAGGAGCCACTGATCCAAGCGAGGTTGCATAAACCCAGATTTTTCCTTGTTCATTCTGCTTCGCTGTCAACCCGATGTCTGAAGCCAGCAAATTGCGGCTGATAAATCGTTCAGGACTATAATAGGCAGGATAACATGGATCATCTGTATGATCCCATGTAAATCCGGAATAACTATAATCATACTCCCACATCGAAGCGAGTTCTCCGAAAGCAGGTTTATTTTTTTCGATATCCGTTTCTTTGAAACAATCGAGATAGGTATCACTTCCTTTGAAACCAATTCGTACCTGATAGATAGAACCCGGAGCAAGTTTAACAAGTGGACCGAGATCCAATGCATACCTGGTCCAGATATATTTGTTATCACGGTCTGACAATTGCGTCAGGTCAATTTCTTTTTGAAGAATAATGCGTCCAACCGGCTCAAGATCCCACTGGTCTTCGAGACTGTTACGCTGTAGATATTGAAGGATATTGTTTTCAAAAATCCGGATCACTTCCACTTGCACCGAATGCAGATTGATCGCTTCAAAAGGGAAAATGATTTCAGCATTTCCTGGAGTGATGACTCCTGACCCCACTAGTTTGACTGCGGGCTTGGCATCATCGAGTGATATATCAAGTGTAACAGGCGTCTTTAATTCATGTCCCCTTGATGAAGAAATCTTTTCATGCAACTGCACCGATAACTGTCCTGTGAGTGCTTCTCCCGGATAGATAGAAAGAATATGATCTTGCTTGCGCATAGTAAATCCATCTGTACTTCCATTGATGGTCACGAGTCCATTGAGATCCTGGGTTGGATTGAGTTTTTGTGAAAAATAAATACCGATTTTCCTTTCACCATCATTTCCCGGCTCAAAGGAAAGTACACTCAGTTCATCTCCTTTAGGAATCTTGATGGACCTGGCACCGGATGCTTCAGCACCAATGCTTTGCCAGCCCATTTGAAATCAAGTTTTGCATCCGGACCTATCCCGTCGATGACTAATCCATGCACTGTCCCTTCAGAA
The DNA here is from genome assembly GCA_016721905.1 of Candidatus Opimibacter skivensis. Classification (GTDB taxonomy): domain Bacteria; phylum Bacteroidota; class Bacteroidia; order Chitinophagales; family Saprospiraceae; genus Opimibacter; species Opimibacter skivensis. Next base: position 258,120 of record JADKHH010000033.1, read on the forward strand.
TTGTGTTCCCATTGGATCGCATTCATTTTGCCGGAAGATTGAATCATCAGCAATTTTTCAATTTTCTGTGAATCAACGGCGATGGAGGTTAATACCCGACCGCGCAACATATAACTTGGATTATCACCGTCAAATTCCGGAACCAGTGGCTCAAAGGCGACTGACAACCTAACCGGTTTGACCGTAAAATCGAAGACGACTCGTTTCATCTTCGGATCGACGTCCTTGATGATTTTTTCAAGGTTGACCTCCAACTGGTAATCAGTCGCAGGTTGCCACCCTTGTTCCGGTTGAAAAGCAAGTGTCAGGTCATCTTCCCACCAGGTCCTGCCCTTGACGTCGGGGCTGAAGGAAAACACAGAAGATGTCTGCGATGTATCGACAGGAACGGAAAAGCGGATCATGACAGGATCTCCAGGATCGATCATGGCTGGAACTCTGGCGGCGATATAGCGTCCGATTTCTTCCGGAGTGAAATTGGATTGGTCAAAACCTTTCTTACAGGCTGTGAAAAGGGATAAAACAGCCAAAAAGGCGAAAAAGGTTGTGGGAATTTCATTTTACTTGGAATAGGTTGGTTTGTGGCTATAAATTTAACGCTGGTTTAGTCAGCAGGGCTAAATCTTTTTGGAAGTGAACAACCATATAACTATTGAGGCTTTGAGGAAATTGTAAAGGACTCAAAACCCTAACCCGCGCAATGCTTATCTTTGCAGCTATGGCGGACTTTAATCTGATCATGCCCAAGATGGGCGAGAGTATCATGGAAGCGACAATTCTCCGTTGGCTCAAGAAACCCGGAGACATGGTTGCCCTGGATGAAACGATCCTGGAAATAGCTACTGACAAGGTAGACAGTGAGATACCGTCTCCTGTAGCCGGTCGGTTGGAAAAAATTCTCTTCGAAGAAAATGCAGTTGTGCCTGTAGGCCAGACCATTGCGGTCATTGCCACAGAGGCTAAAGCCGGTAATGCTACCGGAAATGGAAAGCCTGAAGCCCCTGTCATTGAAAAACCTTCGGTGCCACCCCCTCCTGCGAAATCTAAGGCAGAGGAGCCTTTGGCGCCCCCTCCGGCACCTAAAACACCATCGGTTCCATATGTACCAGTAGCGGTCACCCAGCATTCACCTGCTACCGTTTCCAGTGGTGGCAGTCGGTTTTATTCTCCACTGGTCAAAAATATTGCTACCTCAGAAGGAATCTCCCAGGCAGAACTCGACCAGATCACCGGGACTGGCCAGGAAGGAAGAGTCACCAAGAGCGATATACTTTCTTATCTGGACAACCGGTCAAAACCGCAAGTCCAAACTTCTATTGCTGCAACTCCGAAGGCTGAAGTTACATCAGCTCCAAAGGTTGTCTCCAGCGCAGATGGTGGTATCGAGATCATCGAAATGGACCGCATGCGCAAATTGATTGCAGAGCACATGGTCAGGTCTAAACATACCTCTCCGCACGTGACCTCTTTCGTGGAAGCGGATGTTACAGATATGGTCTTGTGGCGGGATAAAGTGAAAGATAATTTTCAAAAGAAATATGGTGAAAAGATAACCTTCACCCCCATTTTTATTGAAGCGATTGTTAAAGCCATCCGCGATTACCCGATGATCAATGTATCCGTTGAAGGAGACAACATCCTCCTCAAGAAGAATATTAACATCGGAATGGCAGCTGCTCTACCATCCGGAAATCTCATCGTACCCGTCATCCACAATGCTGATGGTTACAATCTCATGGGACTGTCCAAAAAAGTAAATGACCTCGCTTCCAGGGCACGCGCCAATAAGCTGAAACCTGAAGAAATCCAGGACGGAACATTTACCCTGACCAATGTTGGAACATTTGGTAATGTCATGGGAACGCCGATCATCTTTCAACCACAAGCAGCAATCCTGGCAGCAGGCGCTATCCGCAAGAAACCCGGTGTTGTCGAAACACCCTATGGTGATCTGATCGCGATACGTCATTACATGTTTTTGTCACTCTCCTATGATCACAGGGTAGTAGATGGTTCATTAGGCGGCTCTTTCCTGCGGAAAGTGGCAGACTACCTTGAAGCTTTTGATCCTGATCGGGAGATCTAATACCAGCAACCTCAGCGTGTATAAAACCTCAGCATTCATTCACCATTGTGTTACTGCAATTTTGCTTTGCCTCTGGCTGACCATTCCACTCTGTGTTTCAGGTCAGTCAGCAGGAGCAATGAAACGCCAGGGAGATGAGTACTATGCAACCGGGGATTATAGGTCTGCCCTGTTTGCCTACAAACAAGGTGGTCTTGAAAACACAAAAGATAATGAACTCCAACTAAAAATCGGGGTATGCCTCTATGAAAACAATGATGTGGATGGTGCCCTGCATATATTCCAGTCACTCATCAATGAAGGTAAAACTGAACCAGTTGTGTACATGCATGCAGCAAAATGCTTTCAGTCCAAGAATCTCTTTGCTGAAGCCAATGTCCACTTCAAACTCTTCCTCCAGAAGTTTAATCCAGACGATCCTTTACGACCTTGGGTTAAGGACGAGCTCATCCGTTGCGCCAATGGCTCGAGACTCACGTATGGTGAAGAAATGGCGTACGTTGAAAACGCGGGGACTACGATCAATACCCCATTTGAAGAATTTGGCGTTCGAACGAGTCCGACAACTATTGATAAAATCTACTTCAATTCGGATCGTGAAGATGTAGCCCGCGCCAAACGCCCTAATGGAAATGTAGATATCTACAGCACTAACCTGGTCAACGGCCGATGGGCCACACCATCACCGTTGCCTGCGCACATCAATTCTATTGGCTATGATGAAGTGACCGGTTTCAGCAGCAACGGACAGATACTTTATTATCTCACGGCGTCTGGAAAAAACTTCGTCATCAAAACCGACACCTTTTCAGCAGAGGAAGGTCAGACCCTGAGCGGATTATTTTCAGGACCGTTTCTGACAAGTCATGGAGGTTCTGACCTGATCTTTTTCAATGACACCATCTGTCTTTTTTCATCTGACAGACCTGGTGGATATGGCGGTTATGATCTCTATGTTTCTGTTTTTACAGAAGGAGCATGGTCAAAAGCAACAAATCTCGGACCTTCTATCAATACATTTTATCACGAGCGCTTTCCATTTCTGACCAGGGGACGGGATGACATTATTTTATTCTTCTAACAACTTACAGAGTATAGGTGGATATGATGTGTTCATGTCAACCTTTAACAGGGATGCCTTAGGATGGGCACATCCTGTCAATCCTGGTTTTCCTGTCAACTCTCCATTGGATGAAACCTACATGGTATTGTCTCCCGATGGGATGACCGCCTATCTGACATCGAACCGCAAAGACGGACACGGAGAAGAAGATATCTACAGAGTCTTCTTCAAACAACCCATTACAGCTCATCAGCAAATTTCAGAAGTGCCGACTTTCTATCAGATGCAATTACTTGCACTCAACAATAATGTCAAGCCCACTGAACCTATAGCAGAACCGGTAGAAATAAAAGAATATTATATCTCCCATTTATTCTTTGATGCAAACGTTGACATACTGACCCCACAGAATAATAAGAAACTAGATCAGCTCGCTAACCTCTTGCTGATTTATCCAAAAATCAAAGCGGAGCTTAGTTGTTTTGAATTGCCGACTGGTCAAAAAACTTTTAATCTATATTTCTCTATCAAAAAAACAGAAAAAGCAGCAGAATACCTGGCTGGAAAAGGCATCCCACGTAGTCGGCTTTTATTGAAAGGATATGGCAGCTCCTTTCCACTCGTGGCAAAGCCGGTATCAAATAACATCAGCCCACTCTACCAGAAATTAAATCAGCGCCTTGAAATCGCCCTGCACGATTTTGAAAGCGAACCCGTCATCATCGACATCGAAAGCATAAAAGTGCCGGAGAACCTCCAAGATCCTAAAGGCGTAAAATTTTCAACGCTGAGTAATCAATTGTTTTATAGCGTCCAGATCGCCTCCATCAGCCAGATCCTCCAGAACCAGGCCATTGAATCTGTTGAAGAATTATTTATCGAAGTCGAAAACAGCTCCGGCAATTATCTCTACATGGCTGGTATGCTCCCCACTTTTAAAGAAGCTGAAAAGCTATTTTCATCGTTGATGGAGCTCGGCTTCCCTGATGCCCGCATCGTCCCCTATATCAATGGTATCCGCATACCGCAGGGCTCAGTCGCTGACTATGCCAAAAAGTATCCCGACCTCCTTTTCTTCCTCGCCGGAAAGAAAAAAATAACTCCTTCACTTTTCCCCCTTCAAAATTTCTCGAAATTTCTCTCCCTAAAGGGCCAAGCAATTCGATAAGCAATCAACTCATCAACCTTTCAACTCATCAACTCAGGGTTTTGCCCTCGTCCAAAAGGACGATCCCTGTTTTCTCCACCTTTTCGTTTCTGCGAAACAACATGCCTCCGAAATCCAGGGATAATGAAGCGAAAAGTGATGGTTCGACACATATGATAAGCTCAGTGTGGCATTCCGAACATAACAACACATCAACATACCAACCATCAACTTATCAACTTATCAACCTATCAACTTATAAGCTCATAAGCCTTTCATAAGCTTCATAAGCCTTTCATAAGCCTTAAAAAAATCCCCTCTCCTTCAGATACTCCGCTATCTCTTCACCCGGCTTCACGAGGTATGTTTCAAATCCCAACTTACTTGCCACATCCAGATTCTCCTGTACATCATCCATATACAATGTAAGTGCGGGTGTCATGAAAGCATCCTCTATGACAAATTTAAACAAGGATGCATTCGGCTTGCGATCTCCCTACGAGGTGTGAATAAAAGGCATGGTCAAAATATTGGTCTTCAAAAGAATCGACATGATGCACCTTTCGCACATACCGGTGTATCCACTCCAGATGGAGCGCATTGGTATTGCTCAGCAAGTACACATTGTAATTTGATCTCAGCTTCTCCAACATATCTAGCCTATAGGACGGAATGCCTATTAGCATACTGTTCCATGCTTCGATCACATCAATAGCCTGATACTTGCGTTCACTCTGCCTCAACATGGTATTAATAAAAATATCGGTTGATATTCTTCCACATTCATAATCCACAAAAGCCTTTTCAATCAATTCATGCTTGGCATCGGCGTGAAACAATCCTCTCAGACGTGAATAGGCTCCGTCAATATCAATATCCACGATGACATTGCCCAGATCAAAAAGTAGATTTCGTATGTTGTTTTTCAACTTGTTTAATTATTTTTTTAAAAAAAAGGTGTCAGCTCTCGATGAGCCCAACGATCATCACATACAATCCGGTCCCTGCAATCAAAATACCTGCAACGATCTGTATCCAATAGACATGGCTTTCTTTCAGCCAGGAGGTTAGTTTAGGGGCAAGCCAGGCTTTTGTAAAATCACCTGCGCCAAGGGCCAGCATCAACCCTGCATAATACCAGATGGGATTGTCCGATTGCAGATGAAGAAATACAGCAGCACCCAGCCAAAAAAACAAGGTAAACGGGCTAAGTGAATTGACTAAAAAACCTCCTACAAACGCCTGGATATAACTAGCCTGCACCACATCACCTTCTGCACTAAATGACTTCTTCCGCACTCGCAGCATCAAACCACCCATCACCAATAATCCAAATCCTCCAACCAAAAACATGGCCAACCGTATACCCGGTTGTTGCGACCATGAATCTATTGTCGTTGTCATCCAGTAAGTCAATCCGATAAACACAAAGTCACTAACCCATGTGCCTGCTGCAGCCCATAGGCCCGCTAGTCTGTTGACCTGCAATCCATACCTGAGGATGATCATCGTCACCGGTCCGAGCATAATCGTCAGCATCATGCCAGTCGCAAAGCCTTCGCCAAACAATACAATGGATAAAGATTGGACATCAGTGCTTATTCAATAATTGATATGATTAATTTCCTTCGGGTCGCGTTTGTTCTGAATTCACAAAGAAATATTCCTTGCCATGTACCCAAAGCAGGTCGACCATCAATGATCGGAATGCTGACCGTCGATCCTGAAAGTACACTTTTGATATGTGCAGGCATATCGTCAGGGCCTTCATCATTATGTTGTATCCCAGGTAAATGCTCCGGTGCAAGCCTGTCAAAGAATAATTCGAAATCCACTCTCACTGCCGGATCCGCATGCTCATTGATGCAAATGCCCGCAGAAGTATGTTGTATGAATAATTGAAATACACCATGATCAGGCCATTGGGATACGACCTTAAATACATCGTTTGTGATCAGATGGAATCCCCTCTTGAATGGTCCTACGGATAGTGTATAATGGGTTACCATGTTCCTCAAAGATAGGAATCATGTTCAGGGAGTAAGAAACTTATCTGAAAGTGCTATGGTCTTGGCTTACTGAGAGCAGGGCATTGGAGTAATCCGATATAATAGACCAATCCAATCCGGAAGGAATAGTAAGCATCATTGTTACTGCTGACTCCACGCTGATATCCGGTTGCACCAATAGGCTCGATTCCTGTTTCAGCAGATCTGTCTGATAACAATACGGCAATCTCTCCCCTGCGATCCGCGAGCTCAAACATATCCGGGTACTCGGTGCTGACATCATCAAGATAATCAGTCCCTGGCTGCCTTACAGATAATTCAACATTCAGACTCCACTCATAGTTGAGGTCATACTTGAGCCCCATGCCATAGGTCAGGCCTGCGGTAATCCGGGCATATTCAGATCCTTTGTTCTGGCCTTCGGTGCCGAGTTCCCTCAGCGCATACCAGGTGTCATTTAGTTCTGCCTTAGGATTGTAATAGGTGAAAGCCAGCCCACCAAATACGTAAGGAGTAAAATATTTGTCACGACTGCCATGGACGAGGCTGAAGAAATTGAATTCAAAATCCAGGGAAGCATCTATAAAGTCAGTCCGAAAACTGAGGTTACGGGCCTGCTGGAAGTTATTTTCTGAAATATCGTCCCTACCATATAGCCTGCCAATACCGACATCAGCCCGGATGGAGGTGCGGGTATTAAAATTATACCGCCCGATTCCGCAAAGGGAAAGCCCGGGAGTCTTTAAAGAAAAATTAGGATTGATATCACCAATATAATTGCTGACCCCGATGAGGCCACCTAACTCATAACCTTTCTGACTATAACCCGTAAAGCTTAATGCAACGAATAAAATGACTAATCTGTATCCCTTCATATTTTAATTTGGGCGGCAAAGATAGAATCTAACGCATATAGGGTGGTAGATCGATGTTCGCTGTCGGATTTTATGCAAAATTTATGCCAATTATTTCATAATACACTGTAAAATAGAGATCTAGATATTTTATAAAACTATCATATAAATCTTTTCGCTCGTTCAAGTCTCAGACTTGAATGCAATATATTCCGCGTCTCCTGACGCGCGGGTGCTCACAATCCAGCTTCCTTCGAAATCTCCAGCATCCTGTCAATACTCGCCCGCCCATCCCGAATCACCTGCTCAGGGAGAATCACCTCCGGCATTTCATACTTCATCGCGACATAGAGTTTCTGCATCGTGTTCCGCTTCATATGCGGACATTCATTACACGCACAAGTGTTGTTTGGAGGGGCTGGGATAAAGAGTTTATCCGGGCTGGCCAATTGCATTTGGTGGATGATTCCTGGCTCTGTGGCTACGATAAATTGTGTCGCCGGATTGGTCTTTGTATACTTCAATAACCCACTCGTCGAACCGATGTAATCTGCGATGTTGAGCAAATGTGCTTCACATTCCGGATGCGCGATGAGTTTAGCCTGCGGATACTGCACCTGCAATCGTGAAATCTTTTCGTGCGAAAAAATCTCATGCACCATACACGTCCCATTCCACAAGATCAACTTACGTCCGGTCTTCTTTTCGAGATACGCGCCCAGGTTTCGGTCAGGTGCAAAGATGATTTCCTTATCCTTCGGTATACTATTGATCACATGTACCGCATTCGTTGATGTGCAGCATATATCCGTCAATGTTTTCAGTTCTGCCGTGCAATTGATATAAGACACGACAATTGCATTCGGATGCAACTCCTTAAATTTTCTAAACAGCGGAGCTGGACATGAGTCTGCCAGCGAGCACCCAGCCTTGAGATCAGGCAAGATTACTTTCTTATGCGGCGACAATATCTTAGCCGTCTCCGCCATAAAATGCACCCCTGCAAATACAATGATATCCGCCTCCGTAGCCGCCGCATGTTGCGACAGCCCCAGGCTATCCCCGATATAATCCGCCACGTCCTGTATCTCCGACTCCTGGTAGTAATGCGCCAGGATCACTGCATTCTTCTCCTTCTTCATCCGCTTGATCTCCGCCACCAGATCCAATGTTGGATCTATCTCTACATCCAGATATCCTTTCTTCTCAAGATCCTCCACCTTTATCGGTGCTTCAGCAATTGTACTCATGATTTTATTGATTATTCGTCTTAAACAACTAATTGTAACCTATAGTTTGTTTTTTTACTTTTAGATCGTTCGTTCATGTCTCTGACTTGAATGCAATATAATAAGCGTCTCCTGACGCGAGTGATTCATAAGCCGGAGCTACGTCTGAATTAGACATTTTAATCCGTGTAATCCTTCAATCCGTGTCATCCGTGATTCCGACAAAAAATCCGTGATCCAACTATGTGTGACTGTGTGCAGACATTTTTCGTTTTTCATTTTTCATTTTTCACTTGGTTGCTGAGCTGTAGCACAAGGATGCGAGATAGCAGGTCGAAGCATCACTTTTCACTCACACAAAATTCCAACCTATTTCAACAGAAATACGGTTGGAATTTTGTGAATCTCCGGCCACCCACTCCTCCTCCATGCATTGATCTGTCGCGTGATCACAAACCCGTCCCAATTTCCTATCCCTGCCGCGATGCAAAACATACGTTTCGGCTCCAGATACTTTTCCACTGCCTCCATGACTTGTTTGTTGCGGTATGGTGTCTCAATCCATATTTGTGTGGCATCATCCCGATCCGCTCTTCGGGCCAGGTCCCTGATCTCATTCGCCAGGTCTTCTTTCTTGGCACTTAAATATCCATGGAATGCAAACCGTTGTCCTTCAAGCCCGGACGCTATCAAGGCCATCATGATACTCGACGGACCTGCCAACGGAACAACCCGTATACCCAAACGATGTGCAATGGCCACATATTTACTCCCGGGATCTGCTAAGGCAGGCATCCCAGCTTCGGACAAGATGCCCATATCCTTCCCATCCAATAACGGCTGCATTTGTGCTTCCATCAATTTCGTATTGGCTACATCCTCGGGCATTTCCTCGATAATCAGGCCCTCAATTTTCTTTGGGGGCTTGGTCGAACTGATGTATCTCCTTGAGGTTCTGGCTCTTTCGACGATGAAATGGTCAAGGGAATGCATAATGCGGATTGCCTCCGCAGGTATGCTGGCGAGCCCGTTTTCCTCTATCGGAGCAGGTAACAGGTAGAGTTTGCCTTTGAATCTGACCATAATGATATCTTTGCCGTCCTAAAAGTAACGGGTGGAACTGACATATACGATCCGGATTGAAGCTTTCGAAGGTCCCTTCGACTTACTCTTGTTCTTCATTGAGCGGGATGAGCTTGATATATATGACATTCCGATCGCCAAGATCGCCGATGATTTCCTGGGGTATGTCCATACCATGGAGAATCTCAACATCGACATGGCTTCCGAATTTATCCTGGTTGCCGCCACCCTGATGCGCATCAAGGCCAAGATGCTCATCCCCCGCAAGGAGGTGGATGAGCAAGGCAATGAAATCGACCCACGCGAAGAACTGATCCAGCGCCTCATCGAGTACAAGTCCTACAAGGAAGTTACCGAAGAGCTCCGTCGCAAGGAGGAATCCCGCTCCATGTCCTTCCCGAGAGGTAATGTGCAAGTCGAACTTGCAGCCCTTGCGGAAGAAGCTTTGGCTGATGCCGAACTCGAAAGCCTGACCCTTTATAAATTATTACAAGCCTTCAAGCGCGTCATGGACCGCCTGGAAGAAGCCAAGCGGAATCCTGTGCACACCATTGTGCAGTACACCTTCACAATCCAGGAAGAGCAAACACAGATTGTCAACAAACTGGTCCAAAAGCCACGCCTTGATTTCATTGATGTATTCGCCACCTGCGAGAGCCGCATCCATGCCATCGTCACTTTCCTGGCGCTCCTCGAAATGATCAATAATCAGGTAGTTCGCATCCTTTCGGGTGAGGGGATCAACAATTTCTGGATCGAGCCTCATCTGGTGGAGGAAACTGTCGCTGAGGAGGAAGAATAAGTTTGCATACAAGTGAGCCTATCTTCGTAACCTACCTCTCTTTAATGTTTACCTAACTTTATTGGTAAAACCTCACTTGCAACGAAATCAGGTTCACTGCATATTTTAGGCCTTATTCTAATTGAAGAAAAGCAGAATTCGAGAAGAGATAAGGTATTCAGGCTCCCTAATTTGAATAATTCTGTTTCAAAAGCCGACGAAATTTAATTAAATATCTGATATTCCGCCAATTACGTCATACAATATTATTACAGATATTCTTTTCACAACATTTATGTTGTGTACTATTGCTTTTTAGGACAATCTCCCTTATATTTGTCCAATGAAATCAATATTTGTTACTTTTTCACAACATATATGTTTTGAATATGTTTCAATATCAACAAAACGGGAATCTTATCCCAGGAATAATCCCAGCGTCCTGGAACGAATTCGTTGGTGAATTTGGCTTCAATCCGACACGTCAAAATTTGCTTCAAGGGCTGGAACTCGCAATCACCCATCTAAAAGAAACAGGATGCTCTAGGATTTTCATCGATGGCAGTTTTGTTACTAAAAAAACATATCCTGGCGATTATGATTCTTGCTGGGATATTCAAGGAGTTGACTTAAACTCACTTTCGATTAAATACCCTGTCTTACTGGATCTCTCAAACAAACGAGCAAATCAAAACTAAAATATAAAGGTGAATTGTTTCCAACTCTTGAAATGCTTGACTTCTTTCAAAAGGATAGGGATGGATCACCGAAAGGAATTGTTCAATTAAACTTTTAAACTTCCTAACCATGATAAAAAATGATAAACAACCTCGCAATCACTAAGCGATTAATTAATGAGTTCGATATTCGACTTGACCTTTTAAAAAGTAAATTAATTTCATTTCCTGATTCCAATGAAATTAAATTGGGGATAGCTTCAATTCAAAGTCAGTTAGATTCCCTCAATTTAGAAGTTCTGGAATATGAAAGATTAAAAAGTGGATCCATAAATTTCTATATTTTAGATTCACTTCTTGACATTGACAAAATATTAATTTGTGCTAGAATCGCCAAAGGGTGGACTCAGGCCAAATTAGGCAATAAATTAAATCTAAATGAACAACAAATCCAAAGATATGAGAGTGATAATTATTCATCTGCGAGCCTTAAAAGGATTCAGGAGGTAATAATTGCGTTAGAGATTGATAAAAATCCAATTAGAGTTAAATTAAATGAAAAAACTCAAATAATATCATCTCCAACTATGCTTACGAAAATTAACGATGCATATTCAAAACTATCTGAAAGAAGAAGTTTAATAAATATATAACTATGAAAACCATCACATTCTATTCCTATAAGGGAGGCGTTGGGAGATCTCTTGCATTAGCAAATATAGCTACAAGACTCGCTGAATTTGACAAAAAGTTTGTCTTGTAGATTTCGACCTTGAAGCACCTGGACTCCATTATAAATTCTCCTCACACAACCTATCTAAAAGGATTAAAAAAGGTGTTGTGGAATATTTATATGATTATACAACCACTGGATATATACCGGAAACATTAAAAGATTACTATTGTAATTTTATAGATAATAATTCTAAAAAAGAATATTTCTTATGCCAGCAGGCAATACAGAATCACCTGACTATTGGAAAAAACTATTATCCATTGATTGGAATGATTTAATGTATTCCGACCCAGCCGGCATTTCATTGTTCTAAATTTAAAAGAGCAAATAAAAACTGAAATTAAACCAGATTTTTTACTTATTGATTCCAGAACAGGATTTCAGAAATGTCTGGCATTACTATTTCTCTTTTAGCAGATGAAATTGTAATAGTTGCAGCAAATAATCGAGAAAATCTGGATGGTGTTAGAAAAATAATACGAAGCATTTCAGACCCAAAAAATGCTTTAATTAATTCAACCCCCAAAATAACATTTGTTCTAAGCAGAGTCCCCTTTACTGATAAAGCAGAAGACAAAACGAAAGAATTGAACCTTTATTTTAAAACTTAAAAGGGAATTTAGCGGTTTGCTACAAGAAATTAATGTCATTCATTCTGATAGAGAATTAGAGGAAGATGAACAATTAAAATCGGCTATGTCAAGGACGAATCTGTTGCTCAAGTTTCAAGAGATTATTTAAATCTATTTGAAAAATTAACATTCAATGATTTGTCCCAAGAAGAGATTTTTAGATTCAAAAATATAAAAGAATCTGAAAAACTATTCCAACGATCACTTACTGAAGATAATTTTGTGAAAAAATTGGATTATATTAATAAGGCAATAGAGTTAAATCCATCCAATATAGACTTTTCATTGTTTAGAGCAGAAATATATTATTTTCTTAATGAATATGAGCAAGCAATCCAAGAAAGTAGTCGAATTTTAAAAGATGTTATATTTTCATCTAGGGCTATTCAAGTGAAAGGAAATTCATTTATTCGTCTCAGAAAATACAAAGAGGCCAAAGATTTTTTCAGAGGTAATAGAAATGGTCGATGATTATGATTATGCAATATTAGGGCTGGCACACACCTTAACTATACTCAAAGAATTCGAAGCCGCTATAAAATTATACAATTCACTTATTGCGAACGAACCTGAAAACCCAAGAGCATATAATGGGAGAGCAAATGTTTACAGATTAATGAACGATTTTGATCAAGCCCTCTTGGATGTATATAAAGCATTAGAATTGGATCCAAATTATGGTACTGCATTTGCTACCTTCGCTGAAATAAATGCACATAAAAATAACTTAAATGAATTCTATCTAAATTTTGAAAATGCAATTAGATTAAATAAAGAATCAATTGAATACTCACTCAAAGAAGAAGATGTGTATAAGCCATTTTTTAAAGATGATAGGTTTTTAAAAATAATTGACAAATACAACTTAAGTGTCGAATAGTTATTCTTTAATTTTCGCACTTATTGGCTTGAACTCTATTTTCAATATGGATCAGAGTTTATAATAATCAACGGTCATTATGACGTGTATTTATTAAAATTAGTCCTCTAGCAACTCTTACCTCGCTTCATTTTAATTATGTAAAATAAAAAGCAAAGTTGTTTCTTGGATTTTCTTTTTCACTAGGATGCTCTTTCAAGGGCTTTATCCTCCTTGACAGTTTCCTAGCACCTTTATAAAAGATCAAACTCTGAAAAGTATTACTGGATATAAAGATTGTCTTGAAGAAAACAAAAATTGTGTATTCTTCTAATCAGATTGTCACTTAAAAGGTTTTGGGTGCTTCACCAGGTAGAATTCGAACTAACTAGTTCGAAGTTATACTGAAGTAAAATTGGTACCAACTAATTTTACCAACAGATTCTACTGCTTTGGCAAAAGGGATCTTTGATTTTTACAAAAATCATTGAAAATGCCATTGTTTTCTTAGGGATATATTCCTATCTTTTGCGCCACATTTTAACCCTCTTTTGGACTATAACTACTAGTATATCAATCTATTATGAACGTCGGTACCATCAAACAAATCATCGGCCCTGTAGTGGACGTAAGTTTTGCAGGAGCAAACAGCCAGATTCCGGATATTCTCAACGCCCTCGAGATCACCCGCCCATCAGGTGAAAAAGTTATCCTGGAAGTTCAGCAGCACCTTGGTGAAGACAGCATCCGCGCTGTAGCCATGGATAGTACGGACGGCCTCATGAGAGGTATGGATGTAGTCGACACCGGCAAAAACATCACCATGCCTGTCGGCGAACAAATCAAAGGACGCCTTTTTAACGTCGTAGGTGAAGCTATCGACGGTATCGGCCCGGTCGTGAAAGATGACCGCTCCTACCCTATCCACCGTAAACCACCTACCTACGAAGAGTTGTCTACAAGCAAAGACATCCTTTATACAGGTATTAAAGTAATCGACCTCATCGAGCCATACTCCAAGGGAGGAAAGATCGGATTGTTCGGAGGAGCTGGTGTAGGCAAGACTGTATTGATCATGGAGTTGATCAACAACATCGCGAAGGGATACGCAGGTATCTCTGTATTCGCAGGTGTAGGTGAGCGTACCCGTGAAGGAAACGATCTTCTCCGTGAGATGATCGAATCAGGCGTTATCAAACATGGCGAGAAGTTCAAGCACAGCATGGAAGCAGGAGGCTGGGACCTTTCTGTAGTAGATAAAACAGAACTTGCCAAATCACAAGCTACTCTCGTATTTGGTCAGATGAACGAACCACCGGGATCACGTGCACGTGTTGCGCTCTCCGGTCTTACTGTTGCAGAATATTATCGTGACGGTGACCTCAGCGATCCTGCAGAGGCCGCGATATCCTTTTCTTTATTGACAATATCTTCCGTTTACACAAGCCGGATCTGAAGTATCAGCTCTTCTCGGACGTATGCCATCAGCCGTAGGTTACCAGCCTACGCTTGCTACAGAGATGGGTATAATGCAAGAGCGTATCACCTCTACAAAGAGAGGATCAATCACCTCCGTACAGGCGGTATACGTACCTGCGGATGACTTGACTGACCCTGCTCCTGCTACAACTTTTGCTCACCTTGATGCGACTACGGTATTGAGCCGTAAGATTGCAGCGCTCGGTATCTACCCTGCTGTTGATCCACTCGATAGTACCTCCCGGATCCTTGATCCACTGGTGATCGGTGATGATCATTACAATACTGCGATGGCCGTTAAAAATATTCTTCAGCGTTACAATGAGCTCCAGGACATCATCGCTATCCTCGGTCTTGAAGAATTATCTGAAGAAGATAGAATCGTCGTTCACCGCGCACGTCGTGTACAACGTTTCTTATCTCAGCCATTCCACGTTGCTGAGCAGTTTACAGGTAAGCCAGGTGCTCTTGTACCAATCGAAGAAACCATCCGCGGATTTAAGATGATCCTCAATGGTGAAGTAGATCAGTATCCAGAGGCTGCTTTCAACCTGAAAGGCTCTATCGACGAAGTGATCGAAGAAGGAAATAAAATGTTGGCTGAGTCCGGTAACTAATTCAATTCGAAACCATGAACCTCGTCATCCTCACGCCGGATAAAGAATTGTTCCAGGGCAAAGTCACTTCCGTGAACGTCCCCGCCATCGGTGGCCGTTTCGAAGTACTCAATGGTCACGCACCAATCGTGGCAGCCCTCGGAAATGGTGAAGTGCGTTTTCAACTGTCAAAAGGTGAAAAACGCTCCATCAAGATCGAACAGGGTTTTATCGAAGTACTTCGTAATGAAGTATCACTTCTCGTCTCCGGCGTGGAAGAATAATTTAATCCCCCTTTTTACCCCCTTTAGGGGGCTAGGGGGTCAAAGAAAGAGAAAGCCTCGTGTGTCCACACGGGGCTTTCTTTTCGAACTTTATCATCAAAATGTTTCGCACGGAGAGCACGGAGAATTTAAAAACTCCTGTTGCATCAAAAAAAATCCATCTCCGGACAAACTCCTTGCTCTTTGCCCCTTGCTAATCCGTCTCCAGACAATCCCTCTGTTAATCTCGCGCAGAGCCGCAGAGGCGCAGTTTATTTTTCACAATTGAAAAACACTTCTCACTTTTACTTCCTTGTTGGAATATTGGCTATTGAATTATTGCAAAATCTGTCTCCAGACAAATCCTCACAACTCACAACTCACAACTCACAACTCACTCAACAATTTTCCCATCAGGAAAATTGAGTTTAAACCCAACTGAATGCACATTCTCAATCGTGATATCAGGATCTTCATTGAGGTACTTTCGTAGCCTGCTGATGAACACGTCGAGACTACGGCCGTAGAAATAATCATCCTTGCCCCAGATATCTTCGAGAATATCGGACCTGCGGATCACCTGGTTAGGACGAGCTGCGAGATAATATAAGATATCAGCTTCCTTTGAGTAAGTCCCTTGAGGTTCCATTGATGGAGAGATCCAGGTTAGCATAATCAAAGTTGTATTTGCCGATGATGATGGCTTCTTTTGGTGCTTCTTCGATGATCTTTCGTCTGCGCAGGAATACATCGATACGCATCTTCAATTCTTCAAAACTGTATGGTTTGGTGACATAATCATCGCCACCCAGTAAAAATCCTTCCATCTTATCCTCGACCATAGTTTTGGCCGTCAGGAATATAATAGGTACATGTTTACTGACAGCCCTGATCTTCTTGGCCAATTCAAACCCATCCATCTGTGGAAGCATGACATCGAGAAGACACAAATCAAACTCTCCTTTTTTAAAGATGCTCCATGCATCTTTGCCATTGGCGCTATGGGTCACATCGTATGACTCCATTTCGAGTTGGTCTTTCGTGATGAAACTCAATGAATCGTCATCTTCTACGTACAGGATTTTTGCCTTCATTATGCTATAGTTGGTATATGAAATGTAAACGTACTTCCTTTGCCCAGTTCACTCTGCACATCGATATCGCCTTTGTGCATCTGCAGGATTTTCTTGACATAATGCAACCCAAGGCCAAACCCTTGATGTCGTGAACATTGCCTGAAGGTACACGATAAAACTTTTTAAACAAATGTTTCTGATGGGCTTGTGAAATACCGATCCCTCTGTCAGCTATGCTCAACGTAAGGTTTCCATGATCATTGGCAGTAATAATATCTATCGGCTGGTCCGCCGGGGAGTACTTCACTGCATTGTCAATCAGGTTGCTGACCACGCTCCCGAGGTGTGTCCTGTCTCCCACCACAAGGGTGTGGACTGCGCCAAACATTCTGTTGAACACTCGGCCTTCAATCCCG
Organism: Candidatus Opimibacter skivensis; assembly: GCA_016721905.1. Classification (GTDB taxonomy): domain Bacteria; phylum Bacteroidota; class Bacteroidia; order Chitinophagales; family Saprospiraceae; genus Opimibacter; species Opimibacter skivensis. The sequence goes on from JADKHH010000033.1 coordinate 275,106, forward strand.
GACTCCGCACCTTTGGTTTCAAGTACTTCGTCCAGCAACTCATGCATATCGAAACGCTCACTCTTGAGTTTAAATTCGCCTGACTCTAACCTCGCCACGTTAAGCAATTTCTCTACCTGGGTATTCAATCGCTGGTATTGAGAACGAATGAGTTCCGTATATCTCTTGAGCCGCTCATCGGATTGGATCACCGGCTGTTTGGAAAGGAAGTCGCTGGATAATTGGATAGACGTCAAGGGTGTCTTAAACTCATGCGTCATGTTATTGATAAAATCCCGCTGCATTTCTGAATATCTCCGTTGATTGAAGATGACCCAGATGGTATATGAGAAAAAGATCACGGTAATCGCTGCAATTAAAGCCATCAACCATGAGCTCATGGTATTCGCACGCATATCTTCCTGGCGGGAAGGAAACTTAACGCCAAAATAATAACTGAACTCATCATACTTTGGCAACGTTCCTTCGCTCTTTGTTGGCTTATCAGAGTCGATCAGGTTGCAATGATTGCCATACACCATATCATCACTGGAGCAGTCATAGATGGCATATTCAAAATCTGTGTAGTTGGTCTGTGAACTAAATTCCGCCAACAACAAAGATTCCAGGATATTGGCATCGATGACGTCACTGAAGTTGACGATGTAATAGTTAGGCGTAATCTTCTTGATGACTTCACCGGAGGGAAGAGTAGACTTGTTGATGGTCGCCATCTTGTGGGCTACCCTTGACAAAGCAATTTTTGTTGTTTGGTCAAACGACCTGGTTTCGTGACTCCACCGCTGGGTCAGCCAATACGTCTGCATGGCTATGATACTCAGGATCGTCACGGCTCCCAGGAGTATCACCCACCTTAAATTCGAATTTCTCATTGGCCGGCAAAGTTAGGTGGATTAAAGATCATGTGCGCTTTCCTAAGTCTTTAACAATATGTCAATTAGATAGGTTGTATTTCCCATTTGTCGACAATCCAGCCCTATTCATCAGGTACTATGCTTAATTAGTGTACTTTGTATAACATAGTACTATAATTCTATACTATATTTGCGCCATGAAACTCGATAACATGAAAGCCCAGATGCGTAAAGGCGTGCTCGAGATGTGCATTCTCTCCCTGCTCTCCGTCGAAGCCATGTATACCTCGGACATCATCGAACGGCTTAGGCATTCCCAGCTGGTGGTGGTGGAAGGCACCCTCTATCCCTTGCTGACCAGGCTTAAGAATGCTGGATTCCTCGAGTACTACTGGATGGAGTCTAACTACGGACCCCTCGCAAATACTTTAAGATCACCGAAGAAGGCCGGACTTTCCTCAAAGGGTTGAAAGATTCCTGGACCGAAATCAATGAAGCCGTTTCTCTCACTTCGCAAAAACCACAACTATAAAATGAATAAAACGATCAATATCAATCTCGGAGGCTATGCCTTCACGATCGATGAGGATGCCTATGAAGCAGCCAACAATTACCTCAATACCCTCTCCCGCCACTTTGGAGGCAGTGAAGGTGCTGCAGAAATCATGCAGGACATAGAGTCCCGCATGGGTGAGCTGGTCAACAAACATAAAGGGTCAAAGACCATCGTCAGTAAAGTAGATGTGCTGGAAGCTATCAGTGTGCTGGGCACGCCTGAAGAATTAAAAGACGTTGACTTCTCAGAAACCTTTTCAGGTGAAAAGAAAACAACCACTGGTTCATTCCAGATAAAGACAGGCAAAAGACTATACCGCGATCCGGATGACAAGGTGATAGCTGGTGTATGTTCCGGATTAGCCTCCTACTTTGGCATCCAGGACGCCGTCTGGGTCAGGGTTGTCTTTGCTTTGTTAACCATGGTAGGTGGAGCCAGTGCACTCATTTATATAGTCCTATGGGCGATCGTACCTCCGGCCAAAACCGTTTCAGAACGTCTCGAGATGATGGGTGAACCTACCAATGTCAATAATATAGCTAAGATGGTCAAGGAAGAGCTCGAAGAGCTGGGTGACAAACTACAGGACACCTTCGGCAAGAAATCACCTAAGCATCATCATCGCCAGCCTCCCCGTCACGATGACAAGGACCAAATGAGGACCTCAGGCTGGTCATTTGATTTCAAATCCCGCACGCCTGAGAAGGTTGAATCTCCTGCTCCCTACAATCACAAAGACTTCGTCTAAAATAAACCGCTCAAGAAGTATTCATAAAAACCCACCGCTGTCACCAGCCGGTGGGTTTTAATTATACACTATACATACCGCACCTACGGCGCTAAAATGATTTTTCATTTACCTATGCTACAGACATAGCGCCCCCATGGGGCTTTGACATTTCTCCTTGCCCTCCGCTGAGCTATGCTCTATGCACTCTGCCCTTTGCTGCCCTTTGCCCTATGCTCTCTGCTCTCTGCCCTATGCCCTATGCCAATAGCCCAGGTTTTCGCGACAGCAAAGCTGTCAGGCGAAAACTGCTACCTTTGCCCCCTCTACAGAGTAACCCATGAGCGCAATAGACGAGATCCAGAAACGAAAGACCTTTGGGATAGTTTCCCACCCGGATGCAGGCAAGACAACCCTTACTGAAAAACTACTCCTTTTTGGTGGCGCTATCCAGGAAGCAGGCGCGGTCAAGTCCAATAAAATCAAGAAACACGCTACCTCCGACTTTATGGAAATCGAGCGGCAGAGAGGTATCTCCGTTGCAACATCGGTTATGGCCTTTCCGTATCGCGATCACCAGGTCAATATCCTGGATACACCCGGTCACAAGGATTTTGCAGAAGACACGTTCAGGACCCTCACTGCTGTAGATAGCGTGATCGTCGTCATCGACGTCGCTAAAGGGGTGGAAACACAAACAGAAAAACTGGTTGAAGTATGCCGCATGCGCCATACCCCGATCATTGTTTTTATCAACAAACTGGACAGGGAAGGAAAAGATGCTGTGGATCTGCTTGATGAAGTAGAAAAGAAACTTGGCTTACATGTCACACCGCTCAGCTGGCCTATCGGCATGGGACAACAATTTAAAGGTGTGTATAACATCTATGAAAAAAAACTTGTTCTCTTCCGTCCTCACAGCAAACAAGAAGAAGAGGAAATCATTGAGATCAATGATGTTGAAGACCCACTGCTGGATCATCATGTGGGTAAAAGAGCGGCGGATGAATTACGCGTTGAACTGGAAACAGTAACACATGTCTATCCTGCGTTTGACCGGGAAAAATATTTGTCCGGCGAGGTGTGCCCGGTGTTTTTCGGAAGCGCAGTTAATAATTTTGGTGTCAAGGAATTACTTGATTGCTTTATTGACATCGCTCCCCCGCCATTGGCCAGGGAGACCGAGGAGCGTATCGTACGTCCTGATGAAGAAACATTTACCGGATTTGTTTTTAAAATTCACGCCAACATTGATCCTAGGCATCGGGACAGAATTGCTTTTCTCCGGATTTGTTCCGGCAAGTTTGAAAGAAATACAAACTACTATCACGTTCGGCAGGAGCGCCAGATGAAATTTTCGAATCCGACTTCCTTCATGGCATCTCGCAAAGAAGTTATTGATGAAGCATGGCCCGGTGATATCGTAGGTCTGTATGATTCCGGTAATTTCAATATCGGTGATGCCTTGACGCAAGGAGAAAAATTACATTTCAAAGGCATCCCGAGATTTTCACCGGAGATGTTCCGTCGCGTGATCAATAAAGACCCGATGAAGACCAAGCAACTCAACAAAGGACTGGACCAGCTGATGGATGAAGGGGTTGCACAAATGTTTGTCAAGGAATTGAATGGTGATAAGATCATCGGCACAGTGGGTGCCCTTCAGTTTGATGTCATTCAATACCGTCTCGAACATGAATACGGTGCCAAATGTGACTACGAACCTTTAAGCCTTCACAAGGCCTGCTGGATCGAAGCAGATACGGACGCCGGCCTTCAGGCATTTATCACCCGCAAGAAAAAAGATATTGCCCGCGACAAGGATGAAAAGCCTGTATTCCTCGCTGAATCCGCCTGGGTGCTGCGTATGACGCTCGAAAACTTTCCGGATATCCGTTTCCACTTCACCTCTGAATTCTAGAATTCAGGCGTACATCCAAATCTGGAAACTCTTGAGGAAGAACATTCGTTTGATGAATGGATCAATTCCTTAACAATCTCTATATTTGGATATGGCCTTTAAAGTGACCTTGTCTGTAGACAAGCATTCTTTGACCCAAAGGGACTTATTCGACCCTGATCAACATTCATCTTGTTAAAACTCATTATCATGTCAATATTCGGTGGAAATCAACCTGGACAACAAGGAGGTGGACGATCTCCAAGTCGTCGTAATGTTGGAGGGGGTATTCTGATTGCTCTTTTCCTGGCTGGTTTTGCAATATGCAAATATTACTCCAGCTCACAGTATAATGAAGTTACTGGTGTGACACAGCACATCAGCATCACTGCCGAACAGGAAGTGGCGCTGGGCTTAAATAGTTTTCCTGCCATGGTCGAACAATATGGGGGTTTGCATCCGGATGCAGAAGCTCAAAAGCTTGTCAAATCGGTTGGTCAAAAGATTGTGCAAAACAGTGACGCACGCCAGACTCCTTATCAATATGATTTCCATTTGTTGGCAGATCCAAACGTCGTCAATGCATTTGCTTTGCCGGGAGGCCAGGTGTTTATCACCACTGCTTTGATTTCAGAGTTTGAGACGGAAGATGAATTGGCTGGCGTACTGGGACATGAAATTGGCCACGTAGTAGCACGTCATGGCGCGGAACGAATTGCTAAACAGGAATTAACTCAAGGACTGACAGGCGCTGCGGTGGTAGCCTCCGGGGATTATAATACTGCACAAGCCGCACAGATGATTGCCGGCCTGGTCAACATGTCCTACGGCCGCGATCAGGAGCTTGAATCAGATGACCTGGGCGTCCGGTTCATGACCCAGGCAGGTTACGATCCGGAAGCATTGATCACCGTGATGGAGATACTCGAAAAAGCCAGCGGCGGACAACGTCAACCGGAATTTATGAGCACGCATCCAAGCCCGGAAAACCGTGTTCAGAAAATCCGCGATGCCATCGCGAAATACAAGAAACAATAGTTCTTTAGTTGAGCTATCAGTTTTCAGCTATCAGCTATCAGTAATCAGTCCTTAGTGATTTACCATTTAACCTATAAACTCATCAACCAATCAGCCCATCAACACATCAACTCATAAACTCATAAACCTATAAACCTATAAACCATTCTAAACATGTTTAAAAAATTTGCAGGTGGTGGTAATCCACTGCTAAGGAACAGCCTCCAGAATGAATCAGCCTCAACACTTTCTGTTGCGCAGGAAGGAACGATGACGACCCAGGGAGCCATCAATAAGACCCTGATCTTATTTGGCATCCTTTTGATCACGGCGATATACAATTACCAGGTACAAAGTCCTGTGCTTATGATCGGAGGAGCTATCGTAGGGCTCATCCTGGTGCTGGTCAATGTATTTAAAAAGGAATACTCGCCATATATCGCTCCTGCCTATGCGGCTATGGAGGGATTATTTGTAGGTGGCATTTCAGGGATCTATGCAGGTTTCGGTGGAGGCATTGTCATCCAGGCGATTTCACTGACGCTCCTTGTTTTATTTATCATGTTGTTTATTCATAAAACAGGGATCATTCCTGTGACGCAGCAATTCAGGATGGGTGTGGTGATGGCTACTGGCGCCATTGCTCTTCTCTATCTGATCAGCTTTGGCCTGAGTTTCTTTGGCATCAATATCCCCTTCATCCATGAAGGCGGCACGATCGGTATCCTCTTTTCGCTGGGCGTGATCGGGATCGCTTCACTTAACCTGCTGCTTGACTTTGACCTGATAGTGAAAGGTGAAGAAGCTCAGGCTCCAAAATACATGGAATGGTTTTCTGCCATGGGGTTGATGATTACACTCATCTGGCTATATATCGAAATCCTTCGATTGCTTGCGAAATTGAGAGAGTAAAATAAATCCAGATTTACGTTGGGATAAAAAATGTAGGGGTTCAAAATATTGAACCCCTACATTTTTTATACAAGCTCATTACCTGCCAGGGTATTCAGCAAAATTGCGGGGTGTTTCATACAGCTTGATTCCCAGATCAAGGTGAGCAGGAATCAAAGGCCTCATGATTTCGTAGATCACAATACAGATATTTTCCACCGTGGGGACGATGGCTGAAAACTCAGGACAATCCAGGTTGAGATTCTTATGATCAAAACGGTCCTCCACTTCTCTTTCAAGGATCTCTTTAAGGTCTTTCAGGTTGATTAAGATTCCTGTTTCCGGATCCAGATGGCCGGTCACACGTACTTCCACTTCATAATTATGTCCGTGAAAATTCGGGTTTGCACATTTTCCAAAAGTCTCGAGATTCTTCTCCATAGACCAGGAGGGGATCGCAAGCTGATGGGCCGCGTTGAAATGGCCCATGCGATATAAAGAAACAGGATGTGTCATAAGATTTTACGATTTACAGTGCAAAAGTACAGTCAGGGCAAGCTAATTAAACCGATTCTTCTTGCAGGAAGTTGTAATAAACGGCTTAGGCAAATAAAAATGCCCTCAAGCGAGGGCATTTTGTATATTTTAAAACTACACTGAACCAGTCAGCAAAGTCATGATTTATCTTTTACTCAGACGAATCGTCTTGATAATTTTTCCGGTGGAAGTCACCAGTCTGACAAGGTAGATACCGTCAGTCAGATCACCTACTGCATATTGTTTCTGTGGAAGTGCATCATATGATCTCACTTTATTTCCAACGATGTTGAAGAGTTCGATGTATTTCAAACCGGGTGTTTCAGAAACCTGGAAATAATCTGTCGTTGGATTAGGGTAAACGGTCAGATTACTTTGAGCACCATTGTTTTTTGTGCTGACGGTATTGCTGATCACAACTTCGCCATCTACATGACCAAGAATGATGGAGGGGTCCTCATAATCCATGAATGTGATATCATAAGGCGTGCTTCCTTCAACTGCACCTGGATTAACGTGGATCTGAAAGTCCATCTTTTCGCCCGGTGCAAGGATATTAGGTTTGGTGGGCGAGCATGCATTAGCTGTGGGCAAGTAGCACAAATTCTTATCACAGATCCAGGTAAGCCATCCCTGAGGAGCTGATTCCACATTCCTGGACCAAAGGATATAAGCATCGAAGGAAGAATGATTGGTCACTTCTATATGAATTGACACATCATTGTTAGACGGATGTCCAGTGAGTACAAACGGACTAGGATTGACCGATATAGAAATCTGCCCCCAGGTCGTACCTGCAAGTGACTGGAGAAGGAAAAAACAAAGTAGGAGTCTTTTCATGTGCTTAAAATTATACTCTGATCTGTAAATATACAACTAATTTATTTCTAGGTTAACACCCATCCTATGCCGCTCTCACGACATAAAGCCAGAAAGCTAAAACACAAATATACACATAAAATAAATATTTAACGTGTAAAATACTGCTATGCAACTATTTAATACCAAACTCTTGTTTGATAAATAAATTTTGGTGTATATAAAAATATATAAATAACTAATTAACAGGCATCTATAAAATTTGCGCATACCGCGTGCGGACAAGTTTGGCACCGTTAATAATTTGCAAAATCCACTGGACAGGCAAAATTTTCTACTGAAATGGCCAGGAAACTCCCCTTTATTGTCCTTTGTCCAACATTTTCGCAATTAAATAGAAAAAAGGCTCTTTGATCCCCTGAAATACATATTTTTACACTTCTCTTTACACTCTCAACACAATAAAGATTTTAACATGAAGAAGTTGTACGCATTCCTTTTATTTTCTCTCCTCTTTACCTTTTAGTGCCAAGGCCCAATTAATTGATGGCAGTAAAATTCCAGCAGGCCTGACACTTACCGATATCAACGGCAATGTGCATGTAGTTCAGGATTACCTGGACAGTGGCAAGGTTGTCCTGATCGATATCTTCGCTACCTGGTGCGGTCCCTGCTATTTCCTGCATACCAATCACGTCCTGAAAGATCTGTGGGATTCTTATGGCCCTGATGGAACTGACCAACTGGTTGTTTTCTCCATCGAAGGCGATGCCGCCACTACCCATGATGATTTATTGGGTACTGGCACGAACACGCAGGGTGACTGGGTGACCGGTGTTCCTTATTTTATCGTGGAGGACAACACCGTCCCTACTAAGTTTAACCTGACCTACTGGCCGACCATGTATGTGATACGTCCAAGTGGCCAGATGTTACTTGCAAATGATTACTTTTTCAACAATGTGTTTGATCCTACTTTCGACTATGTCTATGACGTGTCGTTCAGAGGTGATAACGATGCAAAGGTATCCGCTACTTATACAACCCGTTATTTCTGCGGTGAGTACCAGCAAGGTTCTTTTGTAGCCAAGATCCAGAACATGGGTGCTGATACACTGACTTCTGCTCACGTTGAATTACTTGTTGATGGTGAAGTTATTCGCACCAAAGACTGGACTGGAAGCCTGCTAGAATTTAAATCTGCCAATGTATCATTGACAGGTCTTACAGTTGATCAGTCTTCAGACCTCGAATTGGCGGTAACGTTGCCGAATAATGCTGATGACTTATCTCCTCAGGATAACAACTATGCATGGCAGGTGATCCAGCCAACAGCAACTCAAACAGCTACGCTGACCGTAACGACTGACTTCTGGCCTGAAGAAATTTCATGGACAGTCACTGACCCTGATGGTAACATCGTGGTATCAAGTGCCGATCTGGGTACCCTTTCTTGCGATGAAACCTATACACAAGAATTCACCCACACGATTGATGGATGTTATGAAGTGGTATTAGTTGATGGTTTTGGTGATGGCCTTCTGAATGGAGCGGTCAATCCTACATCACACAGCTGTACAACACCAAATGGACAGGCCAGCATCGCTGCAGGTGCTATCTCCATTGCACTTGATGGTGGTGTGATCTATGACAACATCAGCTACGGTGCGGGTACCAGCATTCCTTTCGATTTCACATTGGAAACAGCTGTAGAAGATATCAAGAATATCTCCGGAACCAAATTGTATCCTAATCCAGCTTCAACTGAAGTTTATGTAGAGTTTAACGCTGCAAATAATACTGAAATTGACCTGGCTGTAATGGATATCACAGGCCGTATTGTTTCTGTTTTAGGCAAGCAATCTTTGGTGCAGGGTGCAAACCAACTGACCATCAATGTTGCTGATTATGCTACTGGCACTTACTTCGTCAGAATGACAGAATCAAAAGCTGTGAAGACGATCAAGTTCGAAAAAATGTAATATCCTGCGGGATTAAGTTTACAATGAATTAAGTAAAAACTCCGGTGGTCATCCACCGGAGTTTTTTTTTGCCCTCCTTCATCTTCACCCATTATCGGAAGCTTCCTGACGGATTATAATCCTTAATTTCGATAATGCATATTCTCATCATTGGTAATGGCATTGCTGGAATAACCGCAGCACGTCATATCCGTCAACGCGCCGATCACCAGATCACTGTGATCTCTGCCGAATCAGACTATTTCTTTTCACGTACAGCCTTGATGTATGTGTACATGGGACATATGCACTGGAATGACATCATGCCCTATGAGCCCTGGTTCTGGAAAAAAAACAGGATACACCTCATCAATGATTTGGTGAACGTACTTGATGATCAGCGTAAAACGGTACATACAGCTGGGGGAAAACAAATCAGCTATGATAAATTAATCCTGGCGACCGGTTCTTCATCAAACCGTCTTGAGATACCCGGAAATGAATTGGATGGAGTCGCCAGTCTCTATTCATTACAGGATCTGCAGTATATCGAATCGAAAAGCACAAACCTCAAAAGGGTTGTTATTGCAGGTGGTGGCCTGATCGGCATTGAGCTTGCGGAAATGTTTCACAGTCGTCAAATACCCGTCACTTTCCTGGTCAGGGAATCCAGTTACTCGAATATGTTATTACCTGCTGAAGAATCTGAGATGGTCAACCGAGAGATCAGGGAACATGGAATTGACCTGCGTCTCCATACTGAACTCACAGACATAAAAGGCGACGAAGCAGGGCGGATTAAATCAACACTCACATCCAGTGGAGAAGAAATCGATTGCCAGCTTGCATGCATAGCTGTAGGTGTGCATCCAAACGTATCCTGGCTCAGCGATTCACCTATAGAAATAAATAAAGGAATACTTGTGGATGAATTACTTCAGACAAATATCGCAGACATCTATGCCATCGGTGATTGTGCCGAATTACGTCGCCCCTCCCCAGGCCGCAAGGCGATTGAGCCACTATGGTACACCGGCCGTCTGATGGGGGAAGCCCTGGCATCCACCGTATGCGGAACTCCAGTTAAATACGATGGTGGTATCTGGTTTAACTCTGCTAAATTTTTCAACACGGAATACCAGGTATACGGAACAATCAGTCCAAAATTACCAGAAGGTCAAAAAACAATTTACTGGCAACAACGGGATGGAAAGAAAAGCATACGGATTAATTATACCGAACAAGCAGTCATAGGCTTCAACCTGATGGGTGTAAGGTTCCGGCAAGAGGTTTGTGAAAAATGGATCGTCACCAAAACCAATATCGAAGTAGTACTGGCCAATCTTGAGCTTGCTCTTTTCGATCAGGAGTTTTCACCTAACTATGCTCACGCTGTTAGAGATGCATATCGTTCCATTACGGGAGTAACCATCAGGTCCGGCGTAAACAGAAAGCACGCTCATGTGCATGCATTTATGAAAAATCATCAAAAGTCATCAGTATGATTCATCAGGATGACATATCCATGTCTCTCACACCCACAGTATACCCAAGCCTGACTATTGGTCATAAAATATTTTCGATCATTGGCTGTTCCGGTTTGTTGATCGGACTGATCAGTTTCACCGGAAGTTTTCCTGAAAGTAATCTGACCTTGATTCTTTCTTTGCTACTGATCAGCACAGGTGTCATCGGATATAGCATAGTACAATATCAAAGGCAATCCCCCGGCATTCAAAATAATTTTGTCCGGGTAAAAGCCATTACCTCCCGTGGTACAACTGCATGGTTTCTTGCCCTTACGCTGATGGGTTTCTATATCCTGTTATATTTCTTTCCGCAATCACTTGGACTTGCCGAGTCAGGGAACACTGGCCTCATAGCTCTTTTCGATCCCTTGAGCCAATGGATAAAAAACAAACCAGCCAGCCAATGGTTTGTGTATGGAACCTTGTACACGCTCGCCATTTTACTATTTGGTATAAAATTTATGCTCAAATATAAAGGCAACAGGTACCAGCAGATCCGCACAGTCTCTGTCATGTTTTTCCAGTTGTGCTTTGCCTTTCTGATCCCTGAAGTTTTAGAAAGACTGAATCAACCTTCGATGGACCTGAAAAACATGTGGCCATTGAATTACTACTTTTTCTTTGACTGGAACCTGGATAAACTTCTTCAAAGCGGAACGCTTGGTTTGTTCATGTTGGGCTGGTCTATAGCACTGATACTGGTCATTTCCCCTGTACTGACCTACTTCTTTGGCAAGAGATGGTATTGCAGTTGGGTCTGCGGATGCGGCGGACTTGGTGAGACTGCAGGTGATCCTTTCCGACACCTTGCTGATCCATCATTAAAGGCATGGAAGATCGAACGTTGGATGGTCCATTCAGTATTGGTTTTCGTAGTCTTGATGACCCTTTTGGTTTTATACACCTACTTCACCGGCAACAGCCACATACTTTTCCTGAATAGTTATGCTTTAAGGGAAGGATATGGTTTTTTCATTGGAGCTATTTTCAGCGGAGTGATTGGTGTCGGATTTTATCCATTGCTCGGGCCACGTGTCTGGTGCCGCTTTGGTTGCCCGATGGCGGCTATACTAGGATTGCAGCAACGCTATTTTTCACGATTCAGGATTACCACGAATGGTGGCCAGTGCATATCATGTGGCAATTGTTCAACCTATTGTGAAATGGGCATCGATGTCAGACATTATGCCCAACGTGGCCAAAATATTGTAAGAGCTTCTTGTGTAGGATGCGGTATATGTGCTGCGGTCTGTCCACGAGGTGTGTTGAAGCTGGAGAATGGAAGTGTGGATCTGTTTGAACGGACTCCTTTTGCCCCTAAATCCTCTAAAGGGGACTTCAATTAAATTTACCTTTTAATCCCCTTTCAAGCGACGCATTGAGCAGCGTCGAAGTATTACTGTTGAATCAATTAACAATCTGTTTCGAGACAGTCTCTATGCTCTCTGCCCTATGCTCTATGCTATTGGCTAAAGGTCTCTTCTCTTCAATATCCAATATGACAACCCGATGAAAACACCAGCCCACCCAAGCGAAACAAAAACATCCCTCAGGACGATCTGATCATGGACAAATTCGAGCGCATATTTTTGAAATGGGACACGGATGATCAGATTGATCGCTTCTACCGGAAAATACCAAACATCCAATTTATAATGATATCGGATAATGGCTGTTGCTATAGGTTCGATGCACGCTGTATAAAGCAGGAAGAGAATAATCGTCACCCCACTCTTCTGGATCCAGAAAGCAGCAAACAAGGCCATGCAGAGAAAGACAAAAACTTCCAGTCCATATGCCGCGACAAATTCAATATTCTCCAGGATATAAGGAAGCCCTTTCACCGGCGAGTATAGCAAGCCAAGGAACAAGCCGAGAAGTAATAAAAGTAATGCGGATCCTAAACTAATGACTCCAACGAGCGCCACTTTAGACGCAAGGAATTCTTTTTTCGAGAGCCCATCAATAATATTTTGCTTAATGGTCTTTTGAGAATACTCAAGGGTCACAGAGATAATGATGACAAATGCAGGTATCCATTTGAAAATCGTTGCGAGCCAACCAAGGTTCTGCCAGATATCCACAAAGTCAAACAGCGGGATACCGCTTTCCACAAAATGCTTGAGAATATTATCATCCTGCTGCTTATCCAAAAACCAATCAAGTAAGCTCTTGATTGAAAAGCCAGCAAGGATAAAGCAGAATACATACAAACCGAGGATCACCAGGAATGGTCTGTAATGCCTGAACTTATAATACTCGAGTTCGGTAATCTTACGGATATTCATCATGATACAGACTGGTTATGAAGGGTCGAAAGGGATTGATCACTTTCTTTCAGAATCTCAAGGAATTTCTCTTCCAGGCTCGATCTCTTTTGTTGTATATAATTGACAGCCACTTTGTGCTCCACCAGATACGTATTGATGGCCGCCACGGACCATGCGTCATCGATTTGAAGCTTCAGGATATCACCATCGCGTTCCACTGACACTACACCGGGGCAGGAGGATATTGCCTGCACAAGAAGTACGGTATCATCTGCAGACACAGATATTGTATTTGTACTTTCCAGAGCTTCCTTTACACTTCCTGTATATATCTTTTTTCCCTTTCGTAAAACAGCGAAATGTGAACATACCTTCTGTACCTCATCGAGCAGGTGGCTGGCGAGCACGATGGTCTTGTTCATATCGCGGATATTGAGAATCAACTGCCTGATCTCCGCGATCCCCTGAGGGTCTAACCCATTGGTAGGCTCATCAAAAATCAAAACTTCAGGATCTGCAAGCATAGCGGATGCAATCGCGAGCCTTTGCTTCATTCCCAGCGAATAGGTCTTGAAAGGATCATTGCTTCGCTCATAGAGTCCGACCATCTTCAGCAGACCATCTGTATCTGGTTTTCGGATGTCCTTGATCCGGCTATGTACAATCAGGTTTTGCCTTGCGCTGAGGAAAGGATAAAAGTTAGGTTGCTCCAGGATCGCACCTATTCGCTTGCGGAGCTTATAATCATCTCCCTCACCAAACCAATTATAACTTCCCTTAGTCTTGGAAACGACTCCGAGAATCATGCCCAGCGTTGTGGTCTTTCCACTACCATTGGGTCCGAGTAACCCAAATACCTGACCTCTTGGAATTTGTAAATCAAGTCCGTCAACAGCCAGGATACGCTTCGAAAACCGTTTAGTCAGCTGTTCAGTCTGTAAGATGATATCACCCATTAAAATCCGCCTTCTAAAAGTTTAAGTAAAGATCCCTCATCCGCGACATTGATAGCGGAAAGGTATTCGATATTGATCTGGCCATCAATTTCCAGGATGACATCCTGGTCTGCCGCATCCATTAAGGCAATGTAATGCGACTCAGCATTTGATTCCTTTACCCACAAGCTGATACGCTGCGCGTCAGCAGTCCGCACATCAACGAGCGTTTCATATCCATCTGCTGGCAAGCCGTTCCGTACATCCTTGATCTGGTAGGTACTGTCTCCACTTGGTGGCAGATAAAGGATCACTTTATTGACATCCTTGATCAGCTTTTCAAAATCAGGATCTTTCTTGATATTGGCCAGTCTGATCAGGCTTTGGTAGACATATTTCTTCCTGATCTCCGGATACTGCTTTTCATGTTTGGCAAGCACTGGAGTTACATTTTCCTTTTGACAACCTGGTATCAGGAGCAAAAAAGGAAAAAGCAGAAGCAAAGTCCCGGAGGTTATGTTTTTCATTTGGTTAAAAATGGGGAATTTTTAACCAACCTCAGATGCTAATCGATCAATAGAGTGGATTATTCGCTCTTTAAGGGGATTCAGAGGTAAACGGCTAGAGTGAAAATGCGTACAAACTGCCGTTGGAAACGGCTACAATGTCCCGAAGGTGGAACATGTTCCTTTTGATTTTTCATACGCGAGCTTAAGTACAACTTAAGCTCAACACTATTTCTGCTGTTGGATTACCCTCCAAGTGCGGCAGCACCACCGACGATCTCACTGAGTTCCTTGGTGATCGCTTCCTGGCGGGCATTGTTATAGCTGATCTTGAGGGCAGATAACATATCATCTGCATTCGTGGTCGCTTTATCCATCGCCGTCATTCGTGCTCCATGCTCAGATGCATGGGTATCGAGCAGGAATTTCTGAAACTGAACTTCAAGGATACTTGGAATCAGCGTATTTAACAGGATATCCTTTTCTGGTTCAAAAATGTAATCAACGCGTCTTGTCGTTCCAGTCTCGATTTTTGGAACAGGAAGATATTGAACGGTCTCCGCAAACTGTGTAGCTGCATTCTTAAAGCGGCCATAGAAGACCATGATGCTGTCGGTCTCCCCTTTGCTGAACTGATCCATTAATAATCGGGGAACAACTACCGTGTGATCAAATTCGAGATTTTCAAACAGGGTGATATAATCCCTGATGATCGTGCAGTCTTTGTAGTTTCGGCGGAAAAAATCATATCCCTTTTTCCCAATGGGTAGGATCGTTAATTTCCCTGCAGCACGCTGAGCTGAGAACTGACTTTCGATTTCTTTGACAGCAGCTTTTATGATATTTGTATTAAACGCTCCGGCAAGTCCACGATTTGAGGTGATCACGACAATGGTGGCATGTTGCACCGGGCGATCTTTTCCAAAGCTTATCGATACATCACCTTCCACTGCAGACAGGACATTGCGCAACATATAGTTGAGCTTGTCCGCATACGGGCGCATGCGCACGATTGCATCCTGTGCCTTACGAAGCTTTGCAGCCGAAACCATTTTCATGGCTTTGGTAATCTGCTGCGTGGAGCTTACCGACTTCATACGCTCCCGTACTTCCTTAAGCTTGCCGCTCATCTGCTTTTACGTTTATGGTGATGGTTCTGTATTGGAAAGTAGATTACGCTTTGTATTGTGTCTTGAGTTCAGCAGCAAGTGCCTTCATCGTATTGGTATCCTCATCCAGTAATTTTCCAGCACGCAGGTTATCCAATACTTGTGGATATCTTGATGCAAGACTGGTCAGGTATAATTCTTCAAACTCCTTGATGCTTCCGATTGGAACTTCTCTCAAGAGACCATTCGTTCCGAGATAGATGATAGCGATTTGCTTCTCTACCGGAACTGGACTGTACTGAGCTTGCTTGAGGATTTCTACGTTACGCTTTCCTTTTTCAAGTACCGCGGTAGTAGCAGCGTCAAGATCAGAACCAAACTTAGAAAAAGCTTCAAGGTCACGATATTGTGCCTGGTCAAGTTTCAAGGTACCAGCCACTTTCTTCATCGATTTGATCTGGGCATTACCCCCTACCCTCGATACAGAGATACCTACGTTGATAGCAGGACGTATACCGGAGTTGAACAAACCTGACTCGAGGAATATCTGACCGTCGGTGATAGAGATCACGTTGGTTGGAATATAGGCAGAAACGTCACCCGCTTGTGTTTCAATAATCGGAAGAGCGGTCAATGAACCTCCACCTTTAACCATTGGCTGGCCATTTTTATCCTTTCCGTTTTTGAGGCTGTCTGGCAGATCGTTCATCTGACGAGCGATGTCGTCATTGTTGATCACCTTCGCAGCTCTTTCCAGCAACCTGGAGTGCAGATAGAATACGTCACCCGGGTAAGCTTCACGTCCCGGTGGGCGACGAAGCAGCAGGGATACCTCACGATAAGCAACAGCTTGTTTTGATAAATCATCATAGATGATCAAGGCTGGACGACCGGTGTCTCTGAAAAACTCTCCGATAGCAGCTCCTGCAAATGGAGAATAAAACTGAAGTGGTGCAGGATCTGATGCACTGGCAGATACAATGACTGTGTAAGCCATAGCACCAGCTTCTTCAAGCGTCTTTGCTACGTTAGCAACAGTTGATGCTTTCTGACCGGATGCTACATAGATACAATATACAGGCTCTCCTTTCTCGAAGAATTCCTTTTGATTGATAATCGTATCTATAGCGATAGCTGATTTTCCTGTCTGGCGGTCACCGATAATCAACTCACGCTGACCACGACCGATTGGAATCATCGCATCGATAGCCTTGATACCTGTCTGGAGTGGCTCACTTACCGGTTGACGGAAGATAACCCCTGGCGCTTTGCGCTCCAGTGGCATTTCATAGGTGACACCTGTGATAGGGCCCTTTCCATCGATTGGCTGACCGAGTGTATTGACAACCCGACCTATAAATCCTTCACCAACATTGATACTGGCGATCCTACCGGTACGGCTTACTCTTGAACCTTCCTTGATGCTGTCACTTGAACCCATCAATACCACACCCACATTGTCCTCTTCCAGGTTCAATACGATAGCCTGAACGCCATTTTCAAATTCAACGAGCTCACCAGACTGTGCCCTGTTCAGTCCATACACACGGGCGATACCATCACCCACCTGAAGTACGGAACCTACTTCTTCTAATTCTGCTGCACTTTGAAATCCGGATAACTGCTGTTTGAGTATCGCTGATATTTCATCAGGTTTTACATCCACCATGATTTTGTTTATTTAGATGTTGATCGTTATTAGTATTCGAGTATTATATAGCTGCTTGATAATCTTTTGATGAAAACTCCTTGCGTAGGAGGTCCAATTGATGCTTGACACTGGCATCATACAGTTTGTCTTCAAAGGAGATGACAAAACCACCGATCAAGTTTGCATCGACAGACGTCTTGAACTGGATATTGCCATGCGTCAGTTTGCTGTCAACAAGTTTTTTCCTGATCGACTCAAGTGCTTCTGCTGATAATGCTTCTGCGGAAACAACTTCAACGATTGAAATTCCTTTGATCACACGGTACTGGTTGACAACCTCTTCGGCGATTTCCCCCAGGTAAGCTTCTCTTCCTTTCCTCAGGATAATCTCAATAAAAGAATGGGTCATTGGATCAACCTTACCCGTAAAAATGGCATCCAGGACTTTTCCCTTCTTGTCAGAATTGATGATGGGGCTTTTCAACAACAACGCTACATCCTTTAGTTTAGACACTTCCGCAAAGAAGGCCATATCCTCCACGACCCTGTCAAGCTTGCCTTGCTCACCAGCGAGGTCAATCAGGGATTTGGCGTATCTGGATGCTATCCGGTATGATGACATGGTTTCCTTTGTGAGTTGTCAGTTGTGAGTTGTGAGTATTCTGTTGTTCTTCTAATTCCTTCGCCTCAGCCTTCGCCTTCGCCTTAGCCTTTTTCTAACTGAGTTTAATGTCATTTACAAGCTTGTCCACCAGGTTCTTCTGCTCCTGGGTCTGTCCCATTTGCTGGCGGATAAGTTTTTCGGCGATATCAATGGACATCTGGCCTACCTGGTTTTTAACTTCCACGATGGCTTTGTTCTTCTGGTTTTCGATTTCCTGTCTGGCATCTGCTACAATTTTCTGCGCTTCCAACTTTGCTTTGTCGCGGGCTTCTGTAATCAGGTGGTCACCGGTCAGCTTGGCTTCGCGCAGCAGTTTTGCTCTTTCTTCACGGGCTTCATTCAACAGGCGTTGATTGTCATTGTTGAGTTGTGCCATTTCTTCTTTAGCCTTCTTGGCTTCATCCAGGGCAGATTGAATATCGTCTTCACGTTTTTTCAAAGCATCCTTGATGGGACGGAAAGCAAACTTTCCGACCATGACCCAGAAGGCTATGAAAATAATCGTCGTCCAGAACAGCAAGCCTATTCCAGGACGGGCAACGGTAAACTCTGAAAGAAAAAAGAGATCCATAGTTTATTATTTTTCTCTCCCGGTTGATATCAGGAGTTTTTGATTTTTGTTAAAAGATTCCAGAAGCCCGGCCAATCGCAAGGCATCTGGAATAGTTCGTTGTTGCAATTACTTTACAAGGAAAGCCATGATGATCGCGATCAGCGCTGCACCTTCTACAAGGGCTGCTGTCAAGATCATGTTTGCACGGATATCACCAAGTGCTTCTGGCTGACGAGCGATAGCTTCCATAGCTTTTCCCCCGATAGAACCTACGCCGATACCTGCACCGATGGCTGCTAAACCCATACCAATTGCTGCGATAGAACCTGTCATGTTAATGAATATTTATTGAGTTAGTTAAATGCTTGTTTATGTGTTGATCAGTTGATGGGTTGATGAGTTTATTATCCAATCAAAAACCTTCTTACTTCGATATTCCTTGTTCGTTATTCTTTATTTTCTGAGCCTCAATTCTCTCCTTGCTCCTTGCTCCCTGCTCCTTGCTTAATGTTTTTCAGCATGGTGATGCTCCTCCGTCGCAGCCCCAATGTAGGAAGCAGTCAACAGCGTGAACACATACGCTTGTATAAACGCCACCAACAATTCGATGGCCATAATAAAAATGGTCAGTGGAATTGATACGACTGCACCGACAACACCCCCAGCTATACTTTCACCTAGTTTTCCAAACATGAAGATCAATCCAACAAACGCCATGACCACGATGTGTCCGGCAGTAATGTTGGCAAAAAGACGCAACATGAGCGTGAAAGGTTTGATGAACATGCCTAAAATCTCCACTGGAGTCAGAATCAATATCTTGATGATGGCTGGAACTCCCGGCATCCACACGATATGACTCCAGTAATGTTTGTTTCCATTGATCGTCACCACGATGAAGGTGATGAGTGCTAATACAGCTGTAAAGCCAAGGTTACCCGTCACGTTGCTTCCTCCCAGGAAAGGGATCTGGCCAAATAGATTCAGGCCGAGGATAAAGAAGAATAAGGAAAGTAACAGGGGCAGAAATTTTTCCCATTTGTGTCCAAGGAATGGTTTAGCGACCTCATCCTGGATAAACAGGAAAATGGGTTCAACAAAAGACTGCAATCCTTTTGGCGCCATATTGTCTCTCGTCCTGTAAGCTTTGGCAATGCTGAAAAACGCCCATGCCAATAGCAGGGAAATGAGCAGCATCGTCACCACATTTTTGGTCAAAGAAAAATCGTAGAAAGAAGTAATGCCGCCTCCGAAAAGTCCGCCATCAGCGGTACTCTGGGATTCTAGCAGATAATGTTTGCCTTGATAGCAAGCATATGAAATCTCTTTATTTTCCCCATCCACCACTTTGTTTTCATGGATAAAACCCTCAAGGGCTATCTCACCGGAGGGGAAAGAGGCATCTTGTATTCGTTTTACTGCACCGGCATCTAATACATACTGATTGTAGGCGGTACGGCCTTCGCCATGGCCAAAAAAGTCAAAATTGAATTTGCCGGAGGAAAAGACATCCCATCCATGACCTTTTGCGTAGAGGATACATGGAAGTGGAAAATTGAAGGATCCGATACTATATACATTGGCATCAGAAATGTGATGAAATGCTGTGGATGTAGCGTCATATTCGGTTTCCACAACATCCCCGTGAAAATGACAGGCATGGGCTTCATGGGCTGTATCCCCATGCATATCCGTCCCATGACCAGCAGAGGTGGAGTCCGCGTGGGCTTCCTGGCCTGTGGTCTGGCTGGTTTCCTGATGGGTGGTATTATGCTCCTGGGCAGCTAACGATACCGGAAAACCGGCCATCATGACGAGTGCCGGAATAAGGTAAAAAAGTGCCTTTAAACTTCGTAATTCCTTCATTTGCAGAGGGTATTCTTCAAATCAGGCGCAAAGGTAAGAAGAAAGGGCTGTGTGGCATAGCTACACTTCAAAACTTTTTTAGAAGTTAGGTGCTGACTGGGGATGCCAACAACCTTAAACCTCTATCAGTAGATCCAGAGGGAGTTTTCGGATAAAGAGCCTCTGAATCCATTTAATGTTAACATCTGTCACGTCATGCCCTCTCATCAGCCTTTTTGACCCGTTCAACCAAATGAAAACATAATCAAGGCTTAGAAGATCCAACCTTTATAGAGCTGGAAAGGAACTGGAAGAATTTCTAAAAAGCAGGAATCGATTGGCCCTTTGGCCTTTACACGAAGTGTCTGATGAAAAGTGCAATCCTACAATTACGATTTATATGGCCTCTCCTGGCAATCATAATCCTGCCTGCCATGGGCAAGGCCCAGCATTGTAAGGTGTCGATTCAAGTCATCCCAAATTTCTGTGATCCATCTATTCCATGCATACCATTGTCTGCCGTGCCTTATGGTTTCAATCTAAATCCCCCTTATTCATATTTATGGTCAACCGGGGAAACAACCGAGACTATTTGCGTCCCGAATGAATTTGGAAACTTTTCGGTCAGCGTGACAGATAATATTGGCTGCGTAGCCATTGCCAATTTATTTATCTCAGGTCCTATTAGTGCTTACGCCTGGTTAAACCAATCTTGCACGAATTGTTGCCCTGGTGATCCGATGGACCTGGGAGTAGTCTGGACATTTAATGAACCTCCGGGTTTTACCTATCTGTGGTCAACTGGTGAAACGACACCAGGAATCCTTACCACAATACCAGGCACATATACTTTAACGATTACGGATCCCTCAACAGGCTGTACGTTTGTATTGAGCGATGTTTTGGCTTATCCACCTGCTCCTGACCCCACTATTATAGGCCCAAATGCGCTTTGTTCAGGTCAGACTGTTACACTTTCCGTTTCAGGAGGACCTTATATCGGTTATCAATGGCTTCCAAGCGGAGAATATACACCAACAATAGAAGTTTCAGAGCCTGGAACATATGTAGTGGTTGTATCCCAAAATGGATTTATTTGCGCTGGAATCGACACCTTGATCATTGAGCCCGGTTCAGGGAATATCCCTCCGCCACAATTATCAGGACCACCTCAACTATGCACTGGCCAGGGGGGAAGCATCACCATCGTCAACGAAAACGACTATACAGATTTTATATGGAACACAGGTGAAACCACCTCCTCAATAGACATCACCGATCCTGGCACTTTTTCTGTCACGGTTACTGATGCAGGCGGATGCACCTCCTCTGCAAATATCACCATTGATCCTGGTGGGTCAAATATGGATATTACTGGCAATACTATACCTGAAACTTCCTGTACCAACCCTAACGGGATGGTAGATATATCCGTTTCGCCTTCCGGCACCTATTCCTTTTCCTGGTCCAATGGTGCTTCTACTCAGGATATCAGCAATTTGAATTCAGATACATATACTGTTACGGTCACCGATCCCGGAGGTTGTACGGCAACTGAATCATTTACTGTGAATTCAAACCTTGCATTCCCTGGCACCAACACTAATATCACCGCATCGACATGTGACTTGACCAATGGTGCGATAGACCTCAGCATAACTCCACCCGGCACTTATACATTTCTTTGGTCCAACGGAACAACTACTGAGGATCTTTCGAACATTCTGAGCGGGACTTACTCCGTCACTGTCACCTCATCGGCCAACGGCTGCAGCGCTACTACCACCGTTACTGTTCCAAACATTAATCAGACGCTCACCATCACTGGCAATACTACGCCTCTCACTTCATGCACTTCACCTAATGGAGCAATTGATATTTCACTGTCTCCAACAGGTACCTACACATATGTCTGGTCAAATGGCGCGAGCACTGAAGATATCGCAAACCTGACCGCTGGCAGTTACACAGTCACCGTCTCAGCAGGTGGGAGCTGCACAGCAAACGCGACATTCAGTGTAGCCAATAATACCAATCCTCCTGTTCCAACAGCAACCTCAACAGCCGCAACTTGCGGTCAAAGCAATGGAGCCATTGACTTAAATGTGACTCCAACAGGAACGTATACCTACCTCTGGTCGAATGGTAGCAGCACAGAAGACCTGTCAGCTATTCCCGGAGGGAGTTATACAGTAACCGTTACCTCAACAGATGGCTGCTCCAATACAACAAACATCATTTTGGAGGACAATCAGATTACGTTGATGATATCCGGCACAACACTATCGAACACCTCATGCACAACGCCTAACGGAGCCATTGATGTCTCCGTAAATCCTCCGGCCAGCTATTCATTCTTATGGTCAAACGGAGCAACAACAGAAGATCTTAATGTGATTCCATCAGGCACTTATACCATTACAGCAACTTTAGGTTTGACCTGTATAGCTTCTGAATCATTTATAGTCAATGACAATCCTACCATTATCCTCATTTCAGGAAATACAACCCCTAACTCATCCTGTAGTCAACCTAACGGTGCTATTGATTTAATCATCGGTACACCTGGAATATTTATGTACCTGTGGTCGAACGGTCAAACAACAGAAGATCTGCAACAACTGACTGGCGGCACGTATAGTGTAACTGTAACAGCAGATGATGGCTGTACCAACACAGCCACATTTGATATTATCAATACGAATTCAAACTTTTCATTCATTGGTGATATTACTCCAAATACTTCATGCACCCTTCCAAATGGTGCCATTGACCTGACCGTCTCTCCAACAGGAACCTATTCTTTCTTATGGTCCAGTGGAGCGTCTGCAGAGGACCTGCAGAATCTATCGCAAGGAATATATGGAGTAACTGTTTCTGATATAAATAACTGTTCCACAGTAGCCTCTTTTTCGGTGGGGGATTCCTTATTGATACCTGTAACAACTGCACTCCTATCACCTGCAACATGTAATGGTAGCAACGGTGCTATTGATTTAAATGTCACTCCTGCCATCGGTAATACTTTCTTGTGGTCAAATGGAAGCACAAATGAAGACCTTTCCAATCTATCTCCTGGCAACTATTCAGTCACCGTCACTGGTGCAAATGGTTGTGTCTCATCTGATACCTTTCTGATTAGTAATCAAAATTCAAACTTTACTTTGTCCGCCATTCCAACAGCAAACAACTCCTGTCTGAATCCGAATGGCTCCATTGATCTTTCGGTAACACCTTCTGCAACTTATTCCTTCGTCTGGTCCAATGCCGCTGTCACCGAAGACCTTCAGAACCTCCAGGCAGGCAACTATGCTGTCACCGTAACGGATATCCTGAATTGTTCTTCTTCAGATACCTTCACGGTGCTCAGCAACACCACAGTCCCTACCCTCTCTGCCATTATTACTCCTGCCGTTTGCGGTGCACCCAATGGTGCTATCGATCTCATGGTTGTTCCAGGTTTAAATAATTCTTTTCTCTGGTCTAACGGAGCGGTTACTGAAGATCTCTTGAATGTCTCTCCTTCGACCTATAGTGTTATCGTAACTGATGCCAATGGCTGTCAGGCGCTCGACACATTCGATATCCCGAACATCAATAATAATTTCTCCTTTTCAGCTCTTCCTGTTTCGAATACATCATGTTTGAATGCTAACGGCTCAATAGATCTATCCGTTACACCTTTGGGCGCGTATACGTTCCTCTGGTCAGACGGAACAGTCGTCGAAGATCTTATAAACCTCAGTGCCGGTTCCTATACAGTCACCGTCACAGATGCTACGTCTTGTTTATCTACGGGAACATTTGTGGTCGCTGATAATACACCTGTGATCACTATTTCATCCATCGTCAATCCTTCCGTTTGTGGAGCAGGCGATGGAAGTATCGATCTCACTATAACACCCTCTGCCGGCTACAACTTCATCTGGTCCAATGGGGCTCTCACTGAAGATATCCAGAATCTTAATGCTGGTAACATCAGCGTAACCGTCACTGATCCCGGTGGATGTTTTGCTTCCGACACCTTTACAGTTCCTGAACTGGGAAGTTCCTTTTCACTATCCGGAATTCCGAATGCAAATACAAATTGTATTGTCCCCAATGGTTCGATTGACCTCTCCGTGATTCCAGCCGGAGTCTATTCATACATCTGGTCCAACACCATAACTTCTGAAGATCAGGCAAACCTGGTACCGGGGACTTATACCGTAACTGTTTCCGATGTCAATGGGTGTTCATCAACTGAATCCTTTGTCGTCCCGGACCAAACCATACAACCGGTCATCACTGAAACCATTGTGCCTTCCACTTGTGGCAATCCCAATGGACAAATTGATATCAGTGTCAGTCCTGCAGGTTCCTATCTCTTTGTATGGTCAAATGGCGCTGCAACAGAAGACCTCTCCAATGTTCCATCAGGTATGTATGCCGTAACCGTTACAGATATGAATGGTTGCAGTGCAGCTACATCGTTGGTGGTATCTAATACAAACTCAAACTTCTCGCTCACTGCAGTACCTTCCGCTAACACCTCTTGTACACAATCCAATGGGGCGATCAACTTAACCATAGCTCCTTCCGGAGCTTATACCTTCCTATGGTCTAATGGTGCTACCTCCGAAGACCTGGTGAATATACCGGCAGGAACTTATACTGTTACCGTGTCCGATGCAACGAATTGTTCTTCTTCCGCTATGTATCTGGTAGACGAACAAGCTATCAATTTGCTGGTGGTCGAAACCATTACTCCTGTGCTTTGTGGCGAAGCAAATGGAAGTATCGATCTGGAGGTCACGCCTCCATCCGGAAATAGTTTTAATTGGTCAGATGGATCCACAACAGAAGACATCACAGATATCCTGCCTGGTCAGTACAGCGTTACAGTGACCGGACAGAATGGATGCGTGTGGACATCAGGATTCAATGTACCTGGAAGTGAAAAATTAGAAATAGAACTGCAAGCCGATATCATTCAATCCGGTGATGCGTTTGTCACTTTACGCGCACAGGTCAATGTACCGCTAACAGCAATAGATACGATCCTGTGGTTGCCTGAAACTTTATTCGATTGCAACCAGGATTTTTGCCTGGAGCAAACCATTACAAGGCCTGCTGCGCAAACTGAAATAAAAGTCATTGCCATTGATACGAATGGTTGTCTGGCACAGGCCAGTCTGCGGCTTAATGAGGAATCTGATCCGAAGGTCTATATCCCTAATGTCTTCTCCCCTGATGCAGATGGGATCAATGATATGTTTACTGTCTATGGCAACAAAGATGTAGAAATGATCGATGAGCTCCAGATTTTTGACCGCTGGGGTAATCAGGTATTTGTCAATACTGAATTTCCACCCAACGAAGAAAATTATGGTTGGGACGGTAGCTTCAAAAACCTGGCTATGAATCCTGCCGTATTCGCATATTGGGCAAGAGTCAGGTTTAAAGATGGTACTGAAGGTTCATTCAGAGGGGATGTCACCCTCGTTAGATAACATATTGCATTGGCTAGTGAGCCGTGCATAGATATTTGGTGTGGTTTTATGCATTTTGTATGCCCCGGTTTTCCATTTACGTTTGTGGTTTATGCAGATGGAATCCGGGGCTATACATTTTTACCTTGAAAGCTGCATGAGCCTTTAATGACTAATCAGCTATACATAAGAGGGCTTTCGCCTCGCTATGTAAAAGGACTTAACTTGTGACGGTCCTATTCATCATACAACCCTTGAAAGAATTATGAAAGTCAAATGGATTATTCTTTGGTGTCTCTTACTTTCAAAACTAAGCGCTCAACCTGTAAGTTTTACAGATCACACAAACAAATTGCAGTATGTCTTTGGCACGATGGGTCAGGCCAAATGTGGTGTAGATATGAACGGGGACGGTTTGGATGACATCACGAGGATAAGTGACGAAGGCCTATATATTGATTTCCAGAAACCAGATGGAACCTTCCTTCATCGCTTTGTGCCTTTAGCCATCCAGGCACTCCCCGTCTGGAGCATTACGGCAGGTGATCTGGATAATGATGGCTTAAATGATCTCGTCTTTGGCGGCAACACAAATGTGTCCTTTGTCATAGCACATCAAAATGGTGAGGCCTATACAGAAACGATTATGCCCGGCTATATATTTAGTCAGCGTGGTACCCTCTTTGACATAGATCTGGATGGTGATCTGGACGCATTCGTTTGCCGGGATGATGGTCAATCGCAGACCTTTCGCAATACAGGATCGGGAAACATGGAATTGGATCAGGCGCTCTTTAACACTTCCACGCTGCCTGGCAATTATTCGGCAATCTGGACGGACTACAACAATGATGGTCATACAGATCTGTACCTCACCAAATGCCTGGGTGGAGCATTGCCTGGAAATCCGGCCAGAACCAATCTCCTCTATCGGAATAATGGGAACGGAACATTTACTGAAAGAGGTGCTGAGGCCGGCCTGAATGATAATGCCCAATCGTGGAGCACTGCTTTTGAAGACTTTGACAATGACGGAGACTTTGATGCATTTATCATCAATCACGATGAAGGCAACCGACTGATGCAAAATAATGGATCAGGTATTTTTACAAATATTATTAACGGCTCCGGTATCGATGAATTCGATCTGGGTGCCTGGGAAAATGCCTCCGGTGACTTCAATAATGATGGCTATGTAGATATCATTTCCGAGCTTCAAAACGAGCTGTACCTTAACAACGGAGATATGACGTTTACCGGTCAGTCTTTGCCCTTCAGACCGGGTGCTATTGGTGATTTCAACAATGATGGCTTTCTGGATGTCACCTACAGGAGTCAGTTGTGGACAAATGATGGCAACGACAATCATTGGTTCAAGTTAATGCTCAGGGGCATCGAAAGCAACAGGAATGGAATTGGTGCGCGAATCGAACTCTATGGATCGTGGGGTGTGCAGACCAGAGAGCTAAGATCAGGTCAAAGCTATAGTCCCATGAATACACTTGCTATTCATTTCGGTATAGGTCAATCAGAAACCATAGAAAAATTGTTGGTACGGTGGCCGGGTGGAGAGATTACTGAAATACTGAATCCAGCGATAGATACCACTTACAACATTGCTGAATCCCCATGCATTCGAACTTCTGAATTAATATCAGTTGAAGGTAGCACCTTGTTATGTCCCGGTGACTCCATACAGCTTACAGCACCTACTGGTTATGCAGCCTACCTGTGGCCCAATGGATCAACAACATCGAGCCTGTCGGTTTTTTCTCCTGGAAGGCATGATGTCATTGTAACAGATTCGATGGGCTGCAGTGGAATTTCACAAGCTGTAGAAATAGAATTAGCAGACAAGAACCTGCCTGAAATAGAAATAATCACAGGCAACGCGACGGAATGCCAGGGTACGTCTGTGATTCTGAAGTCTACTCCGGGTCAACACTTACTTTGGTCAGACGGCACCATGGATACCACCGCTATCACTGTTATGTCCTCTGGCATATATACGGTCTCCATAGATTCAGTTTGTGACCAGGGCAAATTGATTTCTGCTCCGGTGGAGATAATTTTTTTAGATGCTTCGGCACCACAAATTGAAGGGGCTGCTATTGTAGCGGGTGATTCAGTATTATTGAATGCAGCGGGTGAAAACTGTCTTTGGTTTGATGCGGCAATAGGTGGCCAGCTATTGAACGAAGGTTGTGATTTCCAGACAATGGCTTTGTATACGGATACTACTTTCTACGTGGAGAGTCATTACCAATATCCAGGGAGTATTCAAGCCGGAGGCAAGCCGGACACCTCCGGATTCAATGTACTTTCTCCATTCGCAAAAGAAATTCACTTTACCGTAACCGAGCCATTTACGCTGGTGACAACAGATATGTACTTAACGAATCAGATGCCTGAAGGAGAAAGAATCATACGATTATTCTCCAATCAGGAACTGGTTGCTGAAACCACTGCCTATCTATCCAATGGCAAAAACGTGGTTACCCTTAATTTCCAGATTGCACCAGGAAAGTACACACTCGGGTGCGACCGATTAGACCAGTATCAAAACGTGGGTGCACTTGATTATCCATATCCGATTGGGGATGTGGGACAATTGGATTCATCGTCCATGGGATTGAATTTCTATCCGTATTTTTTTAACTGGCAAATTCAAAAAGAAGATATAACCTGTGTATCCGCGAGGACGCCAGTGCCCATAGAAATACTTACACCAAATCAGGATCTCAATGAATCACCGGGGATTAAGATCTATCCCATACCTGCTTCGGATTTACTTCACATTAGTATTTCGAAGGTTCAGGGTATGAATGGTGAACTAATCATACTCGATGCGTCCGGAAGGCTCTTTGAAAAACATTCATACGATCACAGTTCAATACTATCATTGCCCACGAATCATTTTCCATCCGGCGTATACCAGCTACTTCTGATTTCTCCTCAAGCGGCGGAGTGCAAACGATTTATCATACAACAACCTTAATGATAAAAGCCATTACCAGATCCGATGATTGAATCTGATAATGGCTTTTATCTTTTATTCCCTCTCTCCGTGAAGTTTCAGGAATGCCAATAATTACCGGGCGTAAGCGATGGCTCGTTTCTCACGAATAACCGTCACTTTCACCTGGCCGGGATATTGCATCTCGTTCTGTATCTTCTGAGAGATCATGAAAGAGAGATCATCCACAAACTCATCTGTGACTTTATCGCTCTCCACAATCACGCGAAGCTCCCTTCCAGCCTGCAGTGCATACGCTTTCTGAACGCCTTCAAATCCCATCGCAAGATCTTCGAGGTCGCCGATCCGTTTGAGATAACTTTCGAGGATTTCACGACGTGCTCCAGGGCGTGCGCCACTGATCGCATCACAAGCCTGGACGATCGGTGAGATGATGTTATCCATCTCGATTTCATCGTGGTGCGCTCCGACAGCATTACAAACAAATGGAATCTCACCGTGCTTCTCGCAGATCTGCATACCGAGGATAGCGTGGGAGAGTTCTGATTCTTCTTCTGATACCTTACCTATGTCATGCAGGAGGCCGGCACGTTTAGCCAGTTTAACCTGTTTTGGATTGAGTACAAGTTCGGCTGCCATCACGGCGCATAACTGCGCTGTCTCGAGACTATGCTTGAGTAGGTTCTGGCCATAGGAAGACCTGAAACGCATACGTCCAACCATCTTGACGAGGTATGGATTGAGTCCATGGATGTCGAGATCGATCACGGTGCGCTCACCGATCTCTACGATCTGCTCATCCATTTGTTTCTTGACCTTCGCTACAACCTCTTCAATACGCGCAGGGTGTATTCTTCCGTCAGCCACTAAGCGCTTCAGTGCGATACGGCATATTTCACGGCGGATCGGGTCAAAGCTGGAGATCACGATAGCTTCCGGAGTATCATCCACTACGATCTCAGCTCCTGTGGCAGCTTCCAGTGCGCGGATATTACGTCCTTCACGGCCGATAATCTGGCCCTTGATATCATCTGATTCAAGATTGAATACAGAGACTGTATTTTCAATCGTATACTCAGCACACATACGCTGGATCGTCTGGATGACGATCTTCTTGGCTTCCCGGGCAGCATTTGCTTTTGCATTGGCTACTGCTTCTTTCTCTACAGCCATTGCTTCAGCTTCGGCTTTATTGCGGATAGCTTCGATGAGCTGATCCTTAGCCTGCGCTTCGGTGAGCTTGGCGATGGTTTCAAGTTCCTTGATGATTTTTTCGGTGGACATATCAAGCTCTTCTTTTCGCTTGGTCACCACCTTCAACTGTTTTTCAAGGTTTTCTTTGATGGCCTTGATTTCTGATTCTCTTACTTCAAGACCTTCCGCTTTGGCATTGATCGCGTCCTGCTTGCTTTTAAGGTCATTTTCCTTGTTGACAACATCCACTTCGCGCTCTTTCAATTCAACCTTGTGTTGTGCTTTTTCAGTTTCAAACTGAGCTTTGAGGCTGTTGTACTTTTCCTTGGCCTCCTGGATTTTGCGGTTCTTGATGCTTTCATGCTTGGCATCTGCCTGTGATAGTACTTTCTCCGCCTTCATTTCGGCTTCATCCATGATGCGCTTGGCGGTGAGCCTGGCTTCCTGGACAGCGAGATCCGCCTTCTGGTTACTTTCTTCAAGAAGACGCTTCTTGCCCCCCTTGATCACTAACGTGGCCACGAGGTATCCTATGATCAACCCCAGAACACCTAGTCCTCCGGCTAATATAAATACGTTCATTTACAATAAAATTTTAGGTCAACAAATATGGTTTGCCGGCCTCAGCGCAGAAGTGGGTATCAGGAAATGCAATAAAGACTAATCCAGCGAGTGAGCTTCCAGCACCTGTAATTGGTTCCGGATATCAATCAATGTATTCCAGGAGGTTTCGTCTACCATCCTGGACTGGACTTTATGATAATCGACAGCGTAGGTGAGCAAGGCCATCAATATACAATCCTGAAGATCCTTTTGGGTAAATTCTGATTGATACTGTTTAATGCGGGCATTGATTTCTTCAATTGCTTTTGTCACATACACTTCCTCTTCTTCAGAAACCTTGAGAGGGATTTTAGTACCGGCTATGTTTGCTTCTATCCGATTCATATGTTATTTATTCTCCAATAAGGATTCAACCTGTGGAATACATTTTTCAACTTCTTTCATGATACCCCTGATTTCTTTTCGGGTCTCCGTTTTCCATTGATCCAATCCTTTTGTGTCTCTCAATGATTCCTGGTTTATAGTCTCCAGTCTTTTACTAAGCGTTTCCTGATGTTTTATTGCCTCTTCCAGGCTAAGGGCCAATGATTTATTTTCAGTTTCCAGTTTTTTGTTCTTCTCTATAGCAGTACGATAGTCCTGCACCATCCGGTTCAGTCTTTCTTGTATATCCTGTATTAACTCGTTGGGATGATACATCGTACGTTAAATATAACGCGAAAGTAGGAAAAAGATAGATATAGTTTAAAATCAATGTGTACTACCTTGATTTTTAAGGTTAAACGGCAGAAAGGCGGAAGGGCAGAAAGGCGGAAGAGGCAGAAAGGCGGATGAGGCTAAAGGGGCTAAAGGGGCGGAAAAGGCTGAAGGGCTGAAGGGCTGAAGAGGCTGAAGGGCTGAAGAGGCTGAAAGGGCTGAAAGGGCTTCAGAGCCTAAGATGCCAAAGTGGCCTTTAGACTAAAATAAAAATTTAATGACTTTATTCCTTAACCCCGGGGTTGCGCAGCACACAGGGGAGAGCCCGCATGGGCGAAGGGGCTAAAAGGGTTAAAACCTGAAGGATTACCTCCGGATCTCTGCCTTTACCCCGGCTATCAGTGCTTTCTGCACCTTGTTAAACCACAGGTCGATCTCCTTGTCGGAGAGCGTTGCTTCTTTATTTTCAATGGTAAACCTCAGTGCTACACTCATTTTACCCTCGCCTAGCTGGTCCGCATTCTTGTAGATATCAAACACCTCTATCTGAGTCAGGGAATCACCTGCGGCTTCGACAGCAAACTGTTGAATCCTATCATAGGTGGTGCCTTCGTCAATGACAATCGCCAGATCTCTGATGACCGCAGGAAAACGGTTAAGCTCCTCATAGAGTGTCGTGGAACGGCTAGCCAGGGCAATCAATGGCTCTAACATAAAATCCGCTGCATATACTTCCTGCCGGACGTCAAACCTGCCAGCGAGTTCACCCGAAATCTTGCCGAACCTCAGGAAAGCAAGATTTCCAACACTATAATTCAATCCAAACTCCATCCCACTGTTGTCCGTAAAACTTTCAACATTCCAGTTTTTAATCCCGAGCCTTAAAAGCATTGAATGCACTACAGCCTTGATGCTAAAAAAGTCTACCCTTCTTCCTCCCCCAGTCTGCCAGCTCGATGGCTCCTGCTGTCCTGTCATGGTAATGACCAGATGTTCTGATTCCTGTGGCAATTCATTTTGCTGGCTATAGGATTTGCCGAATTCAAAAAGACGAAGATCCTCCTGTTTCCGATTGACATTCCTCTTGACTGTTTCAAGTGTAGGAATGATCATCTCCGGTCTGAGCAGGTTTAATGACTCGTTAGAGGTGTTGTGAATGGTAACCCAATGACGGCTATCAGTCCAACCGATTCCTTTGTAGTAGGCAGGTTGGGTCAAAGACATATTCATGGTTTCCAGGAAACCCTTAGATGCCAGGTAGTTCCCGATAAGTCTTCTGAGTTTGTGCGCATTATACCTGGGCTCAATGGCAATGGACGTGTGCATCCGCGTTGGCAGTGGCACATTGGAAAACCCAAATACACGGAGTATCTCTTCAATGACATCTATTTCTCTCAGCACATCCGCCTTATTAGTAGGCACGGATACTGACCATGCAGTACCATCTTTACTTTCATAAGGCATGTTGAGTGCATCCAGCACTTTTTCTACCTGCGATGCAGTGAAGGCCACTCCGGTTTTTTCACTTAAGGTTTTCAATGTGAGGTTCACACGAGCTGGAAGTACCGGCTGAGGATAAATGTCAAATACCTCAGATACCACAGTTCCTCCTGCAAGGGTACTGATCAGATCCATCGCTCTGGCAAGTGCACGAAGCGTAATGTTAGGATCAGAACCTTTTTCAAAACGCCTTGCTGCTTCGGTCCTGAGATTGTGGCGCATACTGGAGCGCCTGACTGATCCCGCATTGAAATGGGCAGCTTCGAGAAAAATAGTTTTTGTGCTTTCTGATACACCGGAATTCAGTCCTCCATATACACCACCTATACACATGGGATAGCCATCACCATCACAGATCATCAGATCTTCCGCATGAAGCGTATATGACT
Source organism: Candidatus Opimibacter skivensis (assembly GCA_016721905.1). GTDB lineage: Bacteria > Bacteroidota > Bacteroidia > Chitinophagales > Saprospiraceae > Opimibacter > Opimibacter skivensis. The sequence continues at coordinate 308,221 of JADKHH010000033.1, forward strand.
GACTATCGAGCGCCAGGAAAGGAGTTCCTGCCGGTTTGGTTTCGACGATGATCTCGTGTCCTTTGATCTTATCCGCATCAAAAGCGTGAAGGGGCTGGCCAATCTCATGCAGGACAAAATTGGTAATGTCGACAACGTTATTGATCGACTTGACACCAATAGCCTGAAGGCGTCTTTTTATCCAATCGGGTGACGGACCAATCGTTATCCCGGAAATCAATACACCAGTGTACCTCGGGCATGCCTGGGTATTTCGAACATTGACCTTAAAAGGTATTGTTGTAACTGGTTTTATTACCTCAGGAATTTCCGGCCACGTTATCGGGTGGTATACGTTTTCCTGGACACTAAGGAAGGCAGCCAGATCAGCCGCAACTCCAATGACGGATGTTGCATCAGAACGATTTGGAGTCAAGCCAATTTCAAAAAGTATATCGGATGAAATCTGGTAGTATTCACTGGCCAGCGTACCTGCAGAAATACTATCAGGTAAAATCATGATGCCATCATGACTGCTGCCCAGGCCCAATTCATCTTCTGCGCAAATCATACCTTCACTCACCTGGCCTCTGATCTTTGAAACCTTGATCGTCCATGGTTTTCCGGTGGTATCATACAATTCTGTTTCCGGCAGTGCGACCCAGACAGTCTGGCCTGCGGCGATGTTGCTGGCACCACATACAATGGTGGATGGAACCGATCCGCCAACATCAACAGTAGTGAACGATAATCTGTCGGCATCAGGATGTTTGACACAAGTCAGAACTTTTCCAGCTACTACTCCCTTCAAGCCTCCTCTGACCGATTCCCACGTTTCCATTTTTTCGACCTCCAGGCCGAGCGAGGTCAGTGCATCACTGATCTGTTCCGGGGTCAGGTTAAGCTTGAGATAATCATTGAGCCACAGTAGGGAAACCGTCATTTTTACTTCTCTTTTCGAATGTATAATCCTCACCCCGTACCAGGGGCAATCAGGTCGGCAAAGATAAGTTTAATTTGAGCCTTAGGGTCGTTGGTTATTCCACCAGATGAACGGAAGCAGCCTGTAATACTGGAAAATCAGACCCATTGATGAGCGAAACGAAAGCGATAATTTCCATTTTATCAGCATCCCAGCCGGCGTCCAGCGTTTTTGTATATGTTTCACTAAAGGTCTGACCGGTAGTAATAGAAGATAGTATCGGTGCACCGGTAACGGGTGTCATCATGTCTCTCAAAACATGCTTATGCACATAATCATCGACAATGCCCCCCGCTTCGAAATCATCCTGGGCATCTATAATCCCACTCTCTGTCAGCATGATGGAAAGGCGTATTTCTCCTGACAACTCTTCTTTCCCAATGCCTGAAACAGTAACTACTAACTGGCGGGATTGTACATCATAAGTGCGCACTATACTTATGTCGATTGCAGGTGGAGTCTGAATCGCGGAGGTAATGGCTGAGGCCCATTGATTCAAACTGATCTGCATATCTCCGTTGACAGGTGTCCTGTTGACCACGCCAGAAGGGTACCCAGCGGGCTGGGAGAGATATTCTATTAAAAATTCACCTTCCTCCGTTCGCAAATCATATATCCCTATGGGTAAGAACTGAGGGTTTGCAAAAAATCCTGCATGCAAGGATATAGCAACAAGATTGTTTGGAAACTGGGTTAGAAGATTTTCCAATTCCCTGCTGCCTTTGGGACAGTTGGTACATCCCTTTCCGGTAAACTCTTCGATCAGCACCACGCGGTTTCCAGTAGGCACAAAAGGCTTTATAACTCTTTGCTCTTCATAGCATCCTCCGAGCATCAGGGATATCAATAGGACACCTGATGTATATAGATGCAGAAGTGTTGAAGGTTTATTTTTGTTTGCCATGACGGTCAAAAAATTAAGTCAGTTAAAAATTGGCACTAATATTCAATTTCACTCCGCTGAAGGCGGGTTCCAACCTGCATATCCCTCCGGAACAGACCACTCCTTCCACTTGCTTGACATATCGTAAAGAATAGCGTGTGGATCCGGCTGAATAGACAACCCCTGCCGTTGGATAATGGAGTTTTTCACCTTCTTTGCCATCTTCCTTAACGGTCGGGGCGATATTATACATATCAGAAAGTTCAAAAAGCCAATGTGGCGAAATAGAGAACTCCGCCAGTGCATATAACCAGCTGCCGTAATCCTGTTTAGTAGACATGTATTGAACCTCTGTGCGTAATGATTTCTTCTGGTCAAACTTGTATAGGTAGTCGATGTAGGGTGTTATCGCTTCTACAATGGGTACACCCGCTTTGCCCTGATATAGCTCCTGATCATACCGGAGATACTGGACCCCTCCGATCATTGTCCATTCCTTAGGTTTCTTGAGGGTAAACTGGGTATAGATTTCATCATAGATATTGCGGTTTTCTGCTGCTTCCGGGCGGGTGATTCGGGAATAATTTACCAATAAACTCAGCTTCTTATTGACGGCATACCTTGCATCGATCTGGATAGCTTCTTCATCGAGTTCCTGTGTGGCAGGTGCATATCTCGAAGTGAGCCGGTAGGTATTAACCCTGGCCATTGGTGGCAGGAAATCAATTAACCCCCGGTTGCCCGTCACAAACGGATCGGCCCGGGAAATAAAATTACTTGTCCTCTTATACTGAGCGGACAGCCCCAATCCATCACCTGCATAGGATAATGTGGTATAAAAGACATAGCCATCAGTTAGTACAAACTTGCCTACTGACTCTACACCCGTCCATAAAGTGCTGGTGGCATAAATGTCATTGATGACTTCCTCTGTCTTATAAGCTCCTTCGACATACCACGAAAATCGACCAGTGGAAAGTGTATTGTAGAGCGACAGTGAGACGGTGTTGTATGGTACAGAGTCGATAAAGTCTTCGGGTGTGTATTGGCTCAGCGTTCCGGCCAGAGCATCCATTTGTGCATCGGAGAGTGTCTTATGAAGGGCCCCAAATCCGGGAGCAATGGTGACCTTGCCTTCTTCGCCAAACGACTTAAACCCATCAATATTGATGCCCGTAATAACCGACCCATACAAATCAAAAAGGTTTTTTTGGCGTCCGGCAAGTCCCTTGATCGTCCAGTCTGGTGATATCTCATAGGCCACTTTCAAACCGACCAGGGCATTGTCTATGAGCAGGGGCCTTTCTTCATACGCCCTGAAGATGATACCGCTCCCTATCTGATCGTAGATGTAACCTCCAAGAAGGGAGAGTTTTCCGAGTTTCTTACCGGCATACCACCTTCCAATCCCCTGTGCTGTATAGGAATCAGTAGGGTTAAGCAAGGCGGAATTTTCAAAAATATCATATCGCATGCCAAAATCAAACCCGGCAATCTGGGCACGTAATGACAACCAGGTCTCCAATCCTATCTGCTGGCGCTCGTACTGCGGGATACCCGGAGGGACGATTTTATCATCATAGATATAGAAGTAGGTATTGTTGTCCAGGCTACCAGAGACGCTCAATTGCTCCTGAGAATACACCAGGGAAGAAAGCGTTGAACAGATAACAAGGGTGAGGATCCGGTACACTGACATAAACCTGTATGATTAATGATTCGTTAAAAGGGAAGGAATCTGGGAATCAATTGGCTTCAAAAATAGATATTTGAGTGAAGGTAAGAGGTCATTTCTTTACCTTACCTGAAGATTCATATTACATTCAAATCACCATATCGTGAATAAATTACTGATTTTCATAGCTTTAGTCTCTATTTCCGTTGGTTTTTCACCTTCCGGGGTGTCCAAAAAGTTGCCGGACATTTCAATCACTGATCTTCAGGGCAAACCGGTAAAAATCCAGGAATACGCTAAAGGCAGTAAGTACACGATTATGAGTTTCTGGGCTACCTGGTGTGCCCCCTGTAAGCGTGAATTGGATGCCATCGGTGAATTATACCCTGATTGGAAGGAAACCTACGATGTCAGGTTAGTGGCTATCACCATTGACAATGCGAGGGCTCTGACCCAGGTGAAGCCGCTGATCGAAGAGAAAGGCTGGGAATTCGATGTACTGGTAGATTCAAAGCAGGAGTTGCAGCAGGCACTCAATTTTCAGGCCATCCCTCAAACCTTTGTGGTAGACGCGGAGGGCAACATCCTCTACCAACATGAAGGTTATACCCCGGGTGATGAATATGAACTTGAAAAGGTCATCAAGGAACTATCCGGAAAATAACATACCCTGCATAGGAAAAATCTTCTTTTTATATCCAACAGATACATCCATTGTTAACAATAAACATTGTATATTTGGAAACGATGGTTGCAGACAAATCTTCCCCCAGATCTGCTCTCTCTCATCAGCATAAATGTTTTGATATCGCTCCACTTTAACACCTTTTCAAGACAGTTATTTATTTTCTAGCTCCGTGGCTTCACAGCTACCGGAACTTTACTTTTTAGTATATTTAGATAAAATAGAACAGCGATGAGTGAGCATGTAGTTGATCTCCAGGCGTCCTTACACGAGTATTTCGGATTCAATCAGTTTAAGGATGAGCAGGAAGCTATTATACAAACCGTGATAGATGGCAGAGACTGCCTGGTGATCATGCCGACAGGTGGAGGCAAATCACTTTGTTACCAGTTGCCTGCCTTGATGATGGAAGGAACAGCCATCATTATTTCCCCACTGATCGCCCTGATGAAAAATCAGGTAGATGCCATCCGTGGATATAGCGAAGGAGATGTCATAGCCCACTTCCTGAATTCTTCCCTGGGCCGCAAGGAAATAGCCCAGGTAAAGGAAGACATTGCCAGTGGTGCTACTAAATTATTATACGTCGCTCCGGAGACTTTGACCAAAGAAGAAAACCTGGAGTTTTTCAGAAACACGAATGTGTCTTTTGTGGCCGTGGATGAAGCGCATTGTATTTCCGAATGGGGACATGATTTCCGGCCGGAGTATCGCAACATACGTTCGATGATCGAACGCATAGGAGATAACATACCGGTCATCGCCCTGACCGCAACAGCTACCCCTAAAGTACAGACAGATATTGTCAAGAGTCTGGAGATGAAAAACGAACGGAAGTTCATATCCAGTTTCAACAGGCCTAACCTCTATTATGAAGTTCGTCCCAAACTTGGAAAGGAGCAGACGATAAAAGAAATACTTCAAATCCTGAAAGGGAAAGGAGGTCCTTCCGCAATCATTTATGTGCAGGCCCGGAAGACAACAGAAGAACTGGCCGAAATGCTCAACCTGAATGGTATCTCCGCAGCTCCGTACCATGCGGGTATGGATGCCAAATCAAGGGCTCATGTTCAGGATTCTTTTTTGAGTGAAGAAGTAAAGGTCATCTGTGCTACTATCGCATTTGGGATGGGTATTGACAAACCGGATGTACGCGTAGTGATACACTATGATATTCCAAAGAGTATAGAAAATTATTATCAGGAGACAGGGCGTGGTGGTCGCGATGGCATGGAAGGCTCATGTTATTCCTTCTACGCGCCTAAGGACATATACAAACTGGAAAAATTTCTACGTGACAAACCGGTTGCTGAGCGTGAAATGGGCGGACAATTACTCGAAGAGGTAGTAGCCTATGCCGAAACCAGTGGTTGCCGTCGCAAATTCTTACTTCACTATTTCGGTGAAGAATATGATGATAGTAATTGCGGAGGCTTCTGCGATAATTGCCGGTATCCGAAAGAAAAACATGAAGTCAAGAATGAAGTAAAGACTGGTCTGGAAGTCGTGCTGAAACTCAAGGAAGGCTATTCCACCAAAGTCATCGTGGACTTCCTGATGGGCAAGTCCAGCAAGGAAATGAATGAGTATGAATTCAGTAAACTGGAAGGATATGCAGCAGGGGTAGAAAAAGGTGAAGTGTTCTGGTATTCTATCTTGCGCCAGGCATTGCTTGCGGGTTTGCTGGAAAAAGAAATTGAAAATTACGGAGTCCTCAAGGTTACCGCACAGGGTAAAGCGTATATCAAGAAACCAAAGAGTTTTAAGATTCCACTCAACCGTGATTTTTCGGAAGAGAAAATGGCCTCTGACGAAGTGCCGGCGAAGATGGTTGCGCTGGACGAAGTACTCGTTGCCCAGCTTGAAGATTTGCGCAGGAAAGAAGCCAAGAAAAAAGGTGTACCTACATGGGCCGTATTCCAGGATGTATCACTGCATGAAATGGCCACACACTATCCTGTCAATATGGAAGAACTCTCGAGTATCAGTGGGGTGTCCATGGGCAAGGCGCAAAAATACGGAAAGGCGTTTGTCGAGGTTATTAAAAAATATGTGGAGGACAATGAAATCGAACGACCCAGTGATATGGTCGTGCGACAGGTCGCCAATAAATCAAGAACGAAAGTCCAGATCATCCAATCGATCGACCGCAAGATGCCGCTCGAGGATATCCAAAGGACCAACAACCTCGGTTGGGATGAACTCCTCGAAGAACTGGACATCATCGTCAGCAGTGGCACCAAACTGGATATCCAATACTGTCTCGAGACTGTCGATGAAAGCATCCAGGAAGATATCTATGAATATTTTATGAATGCCACTTCAGATTCCTTCAATGATGCCTACCAGGCGCTCAAGGATGATGACATCACCGTAGAAGAGATCCAGTTGGTGCGGATAAAGTTCTTGTCTGATATTGCAAATTAAAAAACTGATTCCAGACGCAAGACGCCAGATGCCAGACGTGAGACGTGAGGCGTGAGGCGTGAGGCGTGAGATGTGGGGCGCAACTCACCACTCACCACTCACAACTCACCACTCACCACTCACCACTCACAACTCACAACTCACAACTCACTTTCACCTGAATGATCGACAACATCCATATACTCAACGGACCCAACCTCAATCTTCTGGGAAAGAGGGAACCAGCGGTGTATGGCGCTACATCCTTTGAAGAATATTTTGAAACCCTGAAGACAAAGTATCCAGGCATTGCATTGACTTGTATGCAGACAAATCATGAAGGGGTACTCATTGATCAGTTGCACCATTTTGGTTTTGAAAAAAATACAGGAATCATTCTCAATGCAGGTGGCTTATCACATACTTCTATCTCCCTGAGAGATGCTGTGGCTTCTATCGTAAATCCTGTAGTAGAAGTACATATCTCTGACATATACAAAAGAGAATCCTTCCGTTGGCACAGCTACCTGACTGCAGTGTGTGCTTCCCATTTTACCGGTTATGGTTTAGATGGCTATCGCCTGGCGATTGACTTTCTTGTGCAGAGACGCGACAATTAAAAAATAGAGACGCGATTCGGGATGTAGAGACGCGATTAATCGCGTCTCTACATCCCGAATCGCGTCTCTACGTATTTATTATTGTTTCTTTTTCGGGACCGGGTCATGCCCATGACCACCCCAGGGATGGCATCGTGAAATTCTCCGGAGGCCCATCCAGATCCCTTTGACTGGTCCCCACTCCTCGATCGCCCCAACCATATAATGGCTGCACGAAGGCGTGTACCGGCAGTTAGCACCAAGTAATGGAGATAAAGTGATCTGATATAGCTTGATAGGCCAGATGAAGAGTTTCTTAAACATGGATCAGTAGGTATACGTCCAGGTAGTGCGACCCGGCTGGAAAATGGTATAATCCTTATGCGATTTATTCATGCGTATATCCATGATATTACGCTGGTCATCATAGAGTTCCAGTAAGATATCATTAGACAATGTGCACTTTACAGCGCGACTCACCTTTGCCGGGAATTCCACATAACACCAGACGGCAAGTAGATCATCCGATATTTCTTTGCCCAGGAAACCAGGAACAAGCCGGGTGCCATCCACATTAATTGTAAAATGTTTCTGCAGGTAGGATGCGATATATCGGTTTCAGCTTCTTCAGATTCCTTCGGGGTACCAATAAAAAGACCTGGAGCGCCCTCCATGGTGAGGGCACGCTCCAGGTCATCTATGAATATTTTTACGGACACTTCGAATGCTCCGGACTCTTCATTCCATCTCAACTCGCAAACACTCACGTGAATATCATGCGAGTTGGTTGCGGAGACCCATGAAGACAGGCAAGCGGAAAGCAGTATGGTCAATAAAGTTGCTTTCAACCCCCACCCTGTCCGGGGCAGCAGGTTATCCATTAGTAACGGTAGTATTCCGGTTTGTAAGGTCCTTCGGGAGTAACACCGATATATGTAGCCTGTTCTGTTGAAAGTGTATCGAGCTGAACACCAAGCTTATCAAGGTGCAATCTCGCTACCAGTTCATCCAGATGTTTTGGTAGTACATATACCTGGTTACCATACTGGTCACCTTTTGTCCAGAGTTCAATCTGGGCAATGACCTGATTGGTAAATGAGGTTGACATCACGAATGATGGGTGACCCATGGCACAACCCAGGTTGACCAGACGGCCTTCTGCGAGCAGGAGGATGTCCTTACCATTGATTGTATACTTATCTACCTGAGGTTTGATTTCCACCTTGGTGCTTCCGGCATTTTTATTGAGCCATGCCACATCGATCTCATTATCAAAATGACCGATGTTAGCAACGATTGCTTTATCCTTCATGAGTTTGAAGTGTTCAGCAGTCAGGATATTGATACAACCTGTAGCGGTCACCACGATATCTGCATGCGGAATAGCCTCAATCATTTTCCTTACTTCAAAACCTTCCATAGCAGCTTGTAATGCACAGATCGGGTCGATTTCGGTAACGATCACACGGCATCCTGCAGAACGCAATGATGCAGCTGAACCTTTTCCAACGTCGCCATAACCTGCCACCACAGCAACTTTACCTGCCATCATGATATCTGTAGCCCTGCGGATAGCATCCACACAACTTTCGCGGCAACCGTATTTGTTGTCAAACTTTGATTTAGTAACAGAGTCATTGACATTGATCGCCGGCAAGGTTAACGAGCCATTCTTTTCTCTTTCATAAAGACGAAGAACACCGGTTGTAGTTTCTTCTGTGATCCCTTTGATGGCATCTACCAGCTCAGGATATTTATCAAGTACGATGTTAGTCAGGTCACCTCCGTCATCGAGGATCATATTCAATGGCTGGCCATCGCTGAATGCAAACAGGGTTTGCTCGATGCACCAGTCTGCTTCTTCGAGAGACATGCCTTTCCAGGCAAATACAGGAATACCGGCAGCAGCGATGGCTGCAGCAGCATGATCCTGAGTGGAAAAGATGTTGCAGGAAGACCAGGTTACTTCCGCACCCAGATCAACCAGCGTCTCAATCAGCACGGCTGTCTGAATAGTCATATGCAAGCAGCCGGCGATACGTGCATCCTTGAGCGGCTTGATGGTTTTATATTGCTCTCTGAGCGCCATCAGTCCTGGCATTTCAGCCTCTGCCAGTTCAATTTCCATCCGGCCCCATTTGGCCAGTGTAATATCTTTTACTTTGTATTTCAGTTGTTGGTCAACCATCTGATCCTGCATGTTATTGAGTTTTTTTGCTTTAATGTTTTACAAAAACGGTGCAAAGATACCTATTGTTCTACTGGATTAGAATATTTTAGCCAAAAGAGTCACCTAATTCACTCATTATTAATGTTTAACAATGGAAAAAATAGTAACAAATGCTGCTCCGGCACCAGCCGGCCATTATAGCCAGGCCATCAGGCATAACGGTCTGGTCTTCGTGTCTGGCCAGTTACCCCTGGATCCGGTTTCAAAGGAAGTCGTCGAAGGAGGGATCGAGCCCCAGATGCGCCAGGTCATGGCTAATATCAGTGCGATACTTGAGGCCTCTGGCTCCGGACTGGACAATATCCTGAAAGCAACGATCTATATCCCTGACAGCTCCTACTGGCCTGAAATCAACCGGGTGTATGCAGCCTGTATGGGTGACCACAAACCAGCAAGAGCTGTGATACCATGTGGAGATCTCCACTATGGAGTTCTGGTGGAAATGGAAGTCATTGCCGCCACCAGGTAACCTTTAGATTGAAGGGAAATCAATTAGTACTAAACGTAGCCGATACCTCATTGCTGAAGTCAGATTGCCAACCCTTCGAATTGATCGCCTTGACTTTATATTTTGCAACATCCCCGGCTTTGAAGCCGAAGTCTTCAAGGGAGGTCCGGCCTTTTACAGTTTTATGCGATTGATACGCGGATCCGTTGACAGATCTGTATACGGCGAAATAAACATCACCTTGTTGTGCATATTCCCAATACAGGATAACCTTCTTCTCTTCACTCTTGGCCACAGCCTGGATATTGGACAACGGAGACATCGTCTTGTCTACAAATGCTGTAATTGAGACTGATCCTGAAAAACCAGATTTAAGCGAAGCATCATCTAGTGCATACACCCTATACTCATATTTCTTGCCATCCTGTATTGTGGCATCTGCGTAGGAACCTTCAGGAACATCACTCCGGCATGAATATAGTTTTACAAATGTGGTATCTCCGACCGCTTTTCTTTCTAATACATTTTCTACCACGTCATGAGAAGTACTGTTATACCACCTCAATTTCACCACATCATGTTCATTGCGTACATCAATCATCACGGGGGCGACTGGTGGAACTTTGTCTGGTTTCTGCAGCGTGAGCATAACAGAGTACACAGAATAATTTGACCGCATATCCACCGCCACCAGTTTGTAATAGATTTTTTCAGTCAGCACATTGAGTGGCAGTGTATCCCGCCATACGGTATCCTGAACCGGATGACCAGTCAGGTTGATAAAGGTTTGATCCGAGCGGTTACTCGAATGAACATAATAACCTTTCAGGTCGGGTTCCGGTCCCAGTCTCCATGTCAATGTCACAATGCCATTGGTATCCACCAAACCTGTCAAACCGGTTGGAGGTGAAGGCGGTATGGAATCTATGATCGTACCGTATTGTGGAAATCCAACATTGACATTTCCTTCCTTATCAAATACGCCAACGTAATAATAATTATTGATCAGCTCATTGCATGCTGTATCCGTAAAGGTACGCGTACCAGGTGCGAGTGCTTCATGGGTGAGCTCCAAAAATCCTTCATTCGCAACATTGGATCTGGATATCCTGAATCCGGCTATATCCTTATCGATCGGGTCGGCTTTCCATGTGATTTGCATACGCCCGCCTCCCAGGTAATTGGTTTCAATATCATATGGTGCTGTAGGAGGAGTCCTGTCGCGACCCATGGCAGTGATCATTTCGGATCTGGGCCCTGTCACGGCGTAAGGCGTAATACCTTCTACCTGGTAATGCATCGTTTCATAATTCTGGTCCAGGCTATCCTTGAAAAAATACAACTCCTCATTCTTTATGCCTGTGGAGGCAAAAGGAATATCATTTATTTTCTTCCATGTCTTTCCTTTATCCGATGACCGATAGATATTGAATGCTGAGTAAAACTGACCATAAATTTTTTTATCCCACGCGAGTTCAATCAAATTTTCTCCTTCATAAATATGATCAAAGGTGATTTTTGGAAATGTTTCAAAGTGCGTAGTTGAAACAGACGTGATGCCTTCCTGGATAGCCAGCGTTGAAACAGGGCAAAGTGATCGTATGCGATAAATGTACAGCTTGCCTGGAACAATATCTCGGTCCTCATAACGCAAGGCAGAAGTTGTTGCCGCGAAAGCACTAAACTCAGCGGAGAGCATCGCTGCGGCATAATAATTTCTGAATTCATCACTTTTCGCTACCAGGTCCGAAATCGTTTTCCCCGTCTCTCTCCGCTCCCCGTGATGAGCCTGTCCTGCTGCCTGGAGGTAATAATCCTTTGGGTGCTGGCTGACTAATATTCTCCATTGCTCCAGTGAAGCAGGATTCATAATCGAATCACCTAGCGGTATCCATTTTGTCTGATCACCTGTAAGCGTATCCACTTCACATCGTTCGAGTCGATACCCATAGTATGCAGAATAACTCCAAACGGCAGGTGTAGAAGGTACCCATCGCACGATGACCGCTTTAGAATCCAGATAGCCTGCAATGATATTGACTTCGTCATGCAATGAATCCATGACCGTAGATTGTGCCAGGCTGATACTGGTCCAGATGCTGAAGAGTATGCAAAGAACTTTTTTCATCACAATCAGTTATGAAAGTTGAATGGAATAATCTCGTTGTACGTATCCGTTCCATCTGTCAAAGGATACTTGTATACAAACCCAAATGAATGAGGACCCTTCGATGGTTTTGTCATCCCGATGGGTTCCCGCGAAAGTATCCGTGTTACGGAGGTCTTATCCGTTGTGTTCATCAACTCATACGGAGTAGTAGTGATGGTACCGACTCCCACTGGCAACGTGAGGGTCTGATAGGCAAATTGTCGATAATCCCGTTGAAGCGCTCTGTACTGTGTCATACCGGTCAAATGCATACTATATAACACAGTTGTCTTACGAACAGTCAGAGGCACAAATCCCGGAGGCAGTATCGGCACTGAAAATCCTGTCATAGCGATACCGGGGCCGGAGGTTTCTGTAAAAGCCATATTAACTGTTGCATCATCCAGGGCTTGCTTAAATGGTGTAACCTCCGAAAAGAAAATACTGCGATCATAAGCCTGGTATCCACCATAAAATGGAAACCCAGGGATGGAGGAGGATACATTCACTCCCCATGAAACCAATACATTATTGACCACACGTTGCCTTAAGAATGCGCCATCCAGGTAGGGCGCGAGTATCTTTGGCGCAGTGATACTCATAAAATATTGATTGGGCAATAATGTTCCTGGTACGTATGTCTCAAACTCGGCCTCCAGTGGTGGTCGTAAATAAAAATTGACACGCTTTGAAAAAGAACGGGATCTGTAATGAGGGAGAACCTTGAACGTATTTACATCTACCCACTCCAGGTTTTCAGCAAAAGAATTTTCAAGCTTGATGACGTCTACACCGAATGTGATAGTCTCATCATTCCAATCACTTTGTTCTGCAGCAAGCTTCGTCTTGAAATCTGTGTAACCAGATGTCTTGAAAAAATAATTAAATAGTTCCTTTTCAAACTGCCGCACCTGGCCTGATGGCAGCTGTATCCTTGTAAACTGATTTGATGCAACAGTGCTTCTGCCTAAGATTGCATGCAGGTTCTGAATCTGTAACGAGCTTATACCAAGAGTACCGGCAATCGGGCCGCCTGTCATACTACTGAGGCTCATATTGCCAGGCAGGGAGACCGACCCTCTTGGCTGATCTTTACGTATGATCTGCAGGCAGTACAATTTTCTGGGCTGAAGTTGACTGACATCAAATTTGATGATTTGTTCTCTTTCAATGATGGCTCGTGTATTGATGACCTCCCCATCCTCTGAAGTGAACCGGGCAGTGAAAGAGACATCGATGTTAGAAACATCGCCTTCAACACTGAGTAGTGGACATCCCGCAGCAGTAAGGACGATGTATCCCTGGTTTGAACGGGTTTCTGATTTCAGGAAGTTTTGCTGGCGTATGTAGGGATAAGTAAAATTGATCATATCGGGCACGATCCGATCCGGCATAGGTCCTGTTCGGAAATGATGAAGAAGCTCTTCCCTGTACACGGCACCACGCACCATTAGGTCTCTTCCATTTTCACGGATTCGTGCTTCCACTCTGGCAGTGTAGTCTGATTCCCCTGCGAGAAAATCTCTTGGAAAAAAAGTATAGATGTGATCATTTTCTGACCACTCTCCTGTGCCTGGAATCGATGCCCCGCGTCCGTTTAATTTGATTTCAAATGAATGCATATAAGGCTCCAGTCTCCGGATAGCTGGAGGATCAATAGCGGTGACATACTCTTCAATTTCATAAATCCTGTTCATACCCATGGCAAATGCGGCTGCAGCATCGGAGTATACTTCGACGGTCTCGCCTTCGCCGGGTCTGAGATCCTGGAGTAGGGTGAGTTCACCAAAAGGATTTCCGGTATTGACAGGGATACAAACGGTGCCGGCCTGAAGGGCAAAATCACAAGTGCCTTCGGCAAGACCATCACATACATTGTAATAAAAGCTTCCACGACCAGCAACCCACTCAGGATTGGGCAATCCACCTCTCAAGATGATCGCAGCACTTGCCTGCAAAATCGGGACAGTGATTTGCTCTACAAACAGATTGATACGTATACCGAAAGCTCCTTGAATCCCTGCATAAAACTGCCCCATGCCATACCATCCATCAACACCAGGAACCAAACCTGTTCCCGCACATGTCCGGTCACCCTCTACAGCACGGGTGATATTGATATCACAACCCATCACTGTGGAGAGATCAAAATAGAACGGAAAAAATTCGGCGCCGAGATTCATAGCCATGGCAATACCAAAAGCAACGCCTTCTCCCAGTGGAACAGAGGGCCTTGGTCTTCCTTCTGTCAGTGATTCCGGATCACCCAGATCTGAACTAACTCCTCCTCCCCGACTGGCATTGAATATGCGCACAAATTCTGCGTCAGGTTCAGGCATCAACACAGGAATGTCATGACCAATCATCATGTAGCCGGTGATACGTGCCACATCAACATCACCTATCCGTAAGCGCAATCCACCTCGGTTAGTCGGACTGCCCATATGAAAATACCATTTATCAGGACCCACATAAAAACTTGCCCACACTAAAGCATTCTCCGCTGTCCAACCTTCCGGGGGGTTGGGTATGGTACCAACTCCGGTAAGTAACGGCGAACTAACGGGCACTTTTACTTTAACAAAAAACTGCCCATTGAAAGTGGCAGGAGCACCTGGTGGAAGATTCAATTCCATATCAAGATATCCTGCAACAGGGCTGTTGCCTTCACGGCCGATAGTGGCAATGGTAATACCATCTGTCATCACCCGGAATGATCCTTCGAAACGAAGGAGTGTCAATCCATGTGTAAAACTGAATTCTGCCTGCAAGCCAACATCCAGATTATATGCTTTGCCTTCATCACCATTTGATCCAAGGATCACTTTAAACTTCAGTCCGAGATCATTGCTGAAGTTAGGTCTGTAACGTACTCCGGATGGTCTGCCTGTTGATCCTCCACTGGCAACAGCGGTGCTTGGTGGTAAACTTGAAGTCATTTCCATATGATGATAAAATCCACCACCCAATCCATATAGTGATAAGCCTGAAAATATCTGTATGCCACTACTTAGAAAGACCGTACCATCCACATAGAAATAGGAATACCAATCCGGCCTGTTAAAAACAGTTGCTGTTGGTGTCTTGTAAGTGCCAAAATCAGCATTGATATCAATACCTATGCGCTGACCCATGTTTATCCCCAGCGTGATGCCTCCTCTAACTCCTTCTGTCGTGGCATCTTTATAAAACTCCAGATAACCCCGCAACGTAACGTCACTGGACTCCACATTGAGATCTATTCGTTGCAAGGTGACCCCTGTCAGATTGAACCGCTGAGTTGGTGCCAGTTCCATATCCGTGTTGAGCAAAATCTTTGCTGCGGCACTGAAGCCACCTTCACTTCCTGTAAGAGTAATGCGAGGCTGAATCGTGATGCCTTCATTGGAAAAACTAAAATGGTCAAGTCCGATCGGAAATCCGGATAGTGTCGATTCGCTGTCCCCTGTGGTCATCATCATATATGGATCTTCCATCGAACTGTTTCCATGTCCACCGGGGCCTCCCATGCCCATGCCCTCCATACCTGTGAGTGAAAAAGCAAAATCAGTGGTGTCAAATCCTACTTCAGAATTTATCCTCAGGTTTTCAATACGTATACCAGGCATGGACATACTGGCAGGCATAGACGTGCCACTTGGAAGATTGCTATTACCGATCGTCAGGGTAGCAGATAGATTGGCTTCAATAAAGGATGAGTCTGCCAGTACTACACGCACATACGTTGATGGCAAAATAGTAGCCACCGCCATGGAGATCGGGATGCGTATGGCTTCGACCGGGCGCACGGACAATACGAAAGCAAATTCACCATCGCTGTGTTGTAATGCAGCCTGGTACTTCATATACTCTGTTTCCTCAGCTATAGGGAAACCAAGTTTTCCATTGAAGCCTGCCTGTCTGAAATTATTCTGCAGTATATCAACAAAGAAGGTGTCCAGTGATGCCTTCCAGCCTACCATATCTCCATCGCCTTCCCAGCTCAGGATATTTTCGGCACGAGCAGAAAAAGTGAGGCCGGTATGATCGATAAAAATATTCCTCAGCGCAAAACTAAGTCTGTTGCCATCAGGTCCCTGCAGATGCTCCGGTGATCTAACACTTACCTCTTCAAGGAAAAAGCCTTTCCACGTATTTTGCATACCGGAAGATGTCAGCGAAGGATGCTCATATTCACGAGGCAATGCTGCCATGAATCGCTCAGGGTTTTCGAGATCCGACAGATCAATCCATGCATTGTGCGCCACTGTAAAGCCCCATCCTTCTACGCCGGGCAACTGGAACGGATCCATATCAATGTTGATCATGATATTACCTCCGCGCACGAAACGGCCTGTAAATCTTGCTTCCACTTTACCTGTAGGTTGTATGTCCCCGTCGGAATCTTCTGGCAGGAGCCAATCACGCGTGAAACGATGGATTCCTGTGATATTCAAAGCCCTGAAACCGTCACAATCCCATTCGACAGCAGTGACTTGATTGGTGGGCCTTTCATTTTCAGCACCTGCGATAACGAATTCATTTCCATTGCCGAGGTCGAAGACCTGATCCTGTGGCAGATATAACCTGACATCGTTTGCAAATCCCGTAGGGGTAATGCAAACATCAGCGCCCAATGAAATGAAGCCTTCAACGATCTCCATATTCGGAAGATCTATATTGACTACCGCGGTCATTCTCGCGGAGTCCGGCTTGAGCATGAGATCAATGATGCCAATGACAATCCTGCTTCCTTCTATCTCCTTATCGATGCCGATAGGGAGAGCTGTCTCCGCCCCTGGAGTCAGCAAACTGATAAGTTTTCCGGTTCCTTCGATTGCTGCATCCATGGCTTCGGCTTCGGTTTGCGTCATGCTGACGATACGCCCCAGTGGTGAAATGAAATCTGAAAATGGCAGTGCATCATCATGTACTGGTATCACCCGGCCAGCAAAAGCCTGGCGCGAAGCATTGATCTGTAATCCGTTGAATTGTACACGCAGCTTAATGTTGTTGAGCAGTGGCATACGGATATATCCCTCTCCACTAAATGTGGTACCTGAACCGCTCACTGTTCGGGTTTCCACTGTAAATCCTGCTATAGTAAATGTAGATCCGACTGGAAGGTCACTGATCGGAGTGGTATTGGTGATGGCTGGAAACACACATGGTGCTGAGCAGGTCGGTTCGGTTTCCTCTTCGTCACCGGGTCCACCAGGCCCATCACCAGCTTCGTCATCGATGATAAACTTCCTGATCTCACTGGAATGATACAGATCGTTATCAGCGACATAAAAACTAGGGAGTAAAACTGCATCCGGATTCTTAAGCCAGATTACACGCCAGTAATAGGTACCTTCCTCGGTGATTTCTTTGCTGCGGTTGTTGATCAGATAAATGCCGCTCATCAGGTCTTCTACAGATTGAAAATGTGAACCGTTCACTTCTTCAGTCAAACCTGTGACGAGATTGGTTTCTTCAAAACGTTCGCTACGGGAAATCTGAAGTACCCACTTTTCGTGTACATCTCCATAAAACGTAGCATCTTCCATACTACCATGTGAGCCATGCATCCTGACCAGATGAAAAACATCGGGAAATACATTCCAGGGCAGTGCACCATTGTCCCATCGGAACATGATACTACCGGGTGGCAAAGCCTGCTCTCGTGCAGGCGTCTCGAGACCAGGTTTTGGCATGCCAGAGACAAAATCATTTGAAAACGAATAGGTGAATGTGCCACCGCGTCGCATGGACATACTTGCATCTGCAACCGCCTGATAGCTTTTACTTCGTTCAAATGAAGGAGTCATCCAGCTATCATTCATCATAAACATCCGGGCCCGATCAGCATCTACTGTTATGCCTTGATCTAGTAGATATTGCAACGGTCCTCCCGGCGGCCAGTTAAGGTCATCGCTCCGGTTGTATATTGAATTACCCACCGGCAACTCGTTTAACTGAATGTTGTATTCCAACCGTTGGTAATCATCACAATAAGGATCAAATCGCAGGATAAACGGAAACTGACTGAATGGTAAAGTATCCTGATGTGATGGGAAATACATTTCCGCCCTTGGATCTGTGCAAGTCGTCGTTTCGAATTCTTCCTGCACACATCCATAATATTCATCCTCTTCCTCGTCTCCGGTATCCTCTTCCGCACCATACGTAAAGAAGACCACATTGCTGTTCCCCCTGTCGAGAAACATAAGTTCGCCTTCTGGGTCTACGGCGGTGACCCATACGACATACTCATGCCCTTCAATAAAATTAAACTCGACCCCGTTGACAAACTGATAAGTTGTAGCTGGCGTTTCAAACTGCCTCAGCGATGAAAAATTCATTTCAAAAATATCATCGAGGTAATAGTAAAATTCATCAGTCGTCGCATCACCAATGTTCAGCCTGTAGATCAATCTTGATCTTTGTATGGGGGATACAGAACTCAGGTCCTGGATCCAGGAAACATTGACTACCGGAAAAACATAATCTTCCAGCACAGGTAGCACAATTTCAGGGCGGTCAATATAGACGATATCAAATGATGCACAGCCTTCAGAAGCATCTGAAAGACGATTACCATTTTCATCAAACGCACTGATACAAATACTGTAAGCTCCCTCGGGTAAGGCATGGTTGATCGTAATCGCATTCAATTGTTCGCTGGAGAGATTATTGGTGTTTTCAAAACCATCACTGGAGCTACCAAGCATCTGCAATTGGAGTCCCGTGTAAAAATCGGTTTCTAATGGCAATATCGTAATGGGTTCCCCCAGGTAGCTGATGTGTGCCGTTATACCTGCAGGTCCGAAAATATCGGCTTCCAGTCTGTACCGATACGTCGTACCGGGATCCGTATTGATGATATTGAGATAGAGATTTGATAAATCGTCAATATAATAATCGAGGTTTGTTGGAAAGGGTGGGTTGATGACCGTGTTGACCGATAGCTGTCCAAAGCTGATCGTGACAGACACCAGGCCTGAAAGGAGGGTCAACAAAATCCTTGACGAGAATTTTCTGATGCCGTTCATTGGATTATTTTTCTTTTCCATTTCCTTTGGTATCTATAAGGTTATATGCGAGGTTTATTGAAAACCTGAGTTCGTCATATTGACGGCTGATGGTTGAAGCCTTGTTGAGGTACCCCATGAGTGCATTGAGGGATGCCCTTTTGTTTATTTTCCATGAGGCAGATAACACACTGTTTAGCGCATAGCCATCTTTTTCATTGTTGAGGCTGAGGATACTGTAACCTGTCTGCAATGAAAGTTGTATGCCTTGATCATTAAACCGTTTTCCCACAACGACATTACCACCAGTCCGTTCACTATTGATGCCTTTAAAATTGCTCTCATTACGTAGTAAACCAAGGCCCAGACTCCAGTCAGATGACTTCATTTCCCTTCGGTAGTTAATGACCTGAGCTGACGTCTTTCCATTGGATTGCAGGTCATTGAGGGGGCTAATGTCCTGCACCAGGCTGCGATTCAGGTTGACCTGGATACTGTGCTTGGTTTTCTCTCCACCCCAGTTGTAGAATGGAGTTACGCTGATGACACTGGTGTTCTGGACGAAGCGGAATGTGTCATTGAGCATGACAAAACCCGCTCGCTGATCAACAGCAAAATTGGAATACGTGAGATTTATTCCGGCATTTGATTTAAGTATAATGTTGCTGTTGATGTTATAGATGATTCGCTCGGTGGTATTGTTTCGGATATTTTTCAGGTTATTGCGCTGCACGCCCACATTTCCATTTATGCTTACTCTGTTCTTCAACAACCTGACACCTCCGTTGATGGTATAATTTTCAAGATCATCAAGCACATAATGGATTCCAAAACTGGCATAGTTAGGATCAATCCGCTTGTACATAATACCCAGATTGAAAAACTTGTCATGCCAGTGAAGGCTGGCTTCACCGGCAGTGTTTGCCCTGGTCGTACTATTGACGGTGATCAATGAATTTAAAGCCTTGCGTAGCCCTTCATCCAGGTCCTCCACGATACTTTCATCCGAAGCATTCTGGTTGTTAGTCACTGCTGACAAATTAATATTGAGGGCGGCGGTCAACTTCTTGAAAAGAACAAATCTGGTGTCAAATCCAATGACCACGTTTTCAGGTGGGGGTAGGAGCGTGATATAAAACTCTTCAGCATCGGCAACATCATAGCGGTCCTTTGCCTTAAAGTAGAAGAGATCAAAATAGTTACGTTGCTTTCCAAACCCAAGTTTATACCCGTGTGCTTTCCGTTTGTAGTTTGAAATCAGGTCTGCATGAAACGCCAGGGTATCAAGATTAAAATTTGGTGTCTTGAGCTCACCATACATAGCTGCCATTCTCAGATTTCCTGGATTGATTTCAACGCCCACACCAAAAAAAGTGATATCACTCAATGAGTATTTACTGAATTGCATGGTACGATAACCGAGATGGACTTTTGCCCATTTATAGGTTGGGCTCAGGCCCAGGCGAAAGAAGGGGTTGGCTGTGGATGCATTAAATTGTCCTTTCCTGTAATTCAATTGCATCGGCATGACAATCCCTAAAAACGAAAGGCTGCCTCGCAATCCAATGGAATAGGAATCAGCGTGGTTGACAAGACTATCCGATGATGAATTCACACCATTGTATGAAATGGAAAGTGATGCAGTTCCATTGACATCAAAGGTGTTGCCTGATTTCAGATTGGACAGATCCTGGCCCGAAACCTGAGCATAACCAAATAGCCATATCAGCATGGTGAGGATCCGCATATCAACTCCTGCTGGCCATATCTTCCAGGACAATGTCAATCAGCCATTGAGGGCCATTCTGTAGGCCGGATCTTGTAACACCATTTTCAATACGGTGTCGGTTATCCTCCAATTTTTGTCTGAAAATAGTAACATCACGCCCTGGAGCGATCACTTCATCTTCTCCCTTGGAGTCCCCGTTGTATGTATCCAGGTACTCTCTGAACTCAGGTCTGTGTCTTGCCATTAAACTTTTTGCAATCTGGTATTCCGCTCAACAAAATGACCTACTTCATGCAAGATGGTCCTTCAGGATTTTCACCTTGGGATGTGGCACAAAAACAATGGATGAATGATGATATATTCGTAATCTTCATTTTTGCGCATGACATCTCCTGCTTCCACCACCCATGGTTGGTGCCTAGAGACACCCTGATGACACCAGTTGGCGGGGATTCCCCATCCTAAGTCGGTGTGGTAAACGCCTGCAATTAAAAATCCAGAACTGAGGAAATCCAAATAAAAATCGGTAATACGGATTGTGATCCTGATACATTATATAGGCCAGCATTATAAAATGAAATCCATGGACATATATCCCTTTGATGGGCCCCCACTCACAGCGACATCTTCCATTTGTGAATTATCAGTCCAGCATACTGTGGCATCTATCTCCCTTTCTAGGTTGGTCTTCGTGAGTGTCCATGCCCTTAAAAGAAACAACATGGACAATCCGGAATCATGATACAATCAAGAATGACGATTCCTGAGTTAATGACCCCTTCTGATCCTGATGAAGGTGCTTCTGATCTTCTTCTCGAAGATGGCTCCTCAGTTGATGGGGCCTCAGTTGATGGGGCCTCAGTTGAAGGAGCCGGTTGTTCTTGAGACAATAATTCCGTAGCGAAGAATAACCCCATCAGAGCCATTAAAACTAATTTCATACGTATCAATTAAAAAAGTAAACCAGATTCTTGAATCACTTTTCTCCGGAAAAACGGTGCTATTTGTTTTCCATTTTTACAATCCGCTCTTCCAGTTGTCGTATGATATCCTGCTGCTCCTGGATGGCTTTCACCAGCACAGGAATGATCTCTGAATAATTGACAGCATACACATCATCCTGTGGATTGATGGTCCGGGCATCATCTGCACTAGCCTGGCGTCCTTCAGGTTTGCGCACTACTTCTGGTAGTACTTCATCCAGCTCTTGCGCAAGGAAACCGATGTGCGTATTGCCATCATCCGCTATCCAGTGATAGGATACAGGATTCATTTTCATCACCTTGTCAAGACTGTTTGAAAGAGGAAGAATATCTTTTTTCAAACGCGCATCAGAGGATTGGTTCAATCCATTTACACTCCAGATTTCAGACCATCGGAAAGAGGATGAACCGAGCTTGACGGTATTATGAACAGATGGTCCCCATTCAGTTCCTGAAGTATACAAGCCAACTCTATCAATACTGTTAAAACCCAAAGTCATGGCTGTACTGAGCCCACGTATCAAGCCCCAGGTACTACCACCAATTCTCACTTCATTATTCAATACTTGTGTGCCCTGATATTGGATTCCACCTGAGATCAACGACCATGGGTTGGAGTCATTATCCGGTGCTGCTTCCCATTGCTGGGTATTAAATGGAAACCATTTTAATACATATCCTTGTGTTGGAGCAGCTGCTGATATCGGCCTTCCTTGTAGCTGATTTGCATTCCAAAGTGCACTTGTGTTTTGCGCACTGATGACGTCACTAGCTATGGTAATTCCGGTACCTGCGGTGTACGTACCTGCTGGTCCTTCCGGACCTTGTGGTCCTTGCGGCCCAACCGGGCCTTGTGGTCCTACAGGGCCTGTCTCACCTTGTGGTCCGGCAGGGCCTTGAGCTCCTGTTGGACCGACTGGGCCTTCGGGACCTTGTGGTCCCTGAGGGCCTTGCGGACCAGCAGGTCCATCTTCTCCCTGCGGACCAGTAAGCCCTTGCGGACCTTCAGGGCCTGTTTCACCTTGTGGTCCTTCCGGCCCTTGCAATCCTTGAGGGCCTTGTTCTCCTTGCGCTCCTTGCGGACCAGGATTACCTTGTGGTCCTTCAGGGCCCGTAAGACCCTGTTGTCCTTCCGGACCTTGAGGCCCTTGAATTTGTCCGATTGAAACCCATTCATCTCCATTCCATACAAACCCGGTACCTGTATCTTCTGTAATGACAATGTCTCCATCACTGCCCATGTAACCTGGATCAAGACTGGCTTCATCCGGCACCGTTCCAACAATAGATATTCCATCACCGGCCGGTCCCACAGGGCCTTGATCGCCCTGAAGTCCCTGCTCACCTTGTGGTCCTTGTAGTCCTTGATCTCCCTGGGGTCCCTGGGGTCCGCGAAATGCACTATAATTAATCTGAGAGGTTGTGATTTCAGCATAGGGGCCTCCATTGCTTTCGCCACATTCTACTTTGAGGTATTTGGGGCCGTCATTCCAATTGACGTCAGCTATATTTCCAAAGACAGGTGTGCCTGTTCCTACTTCAACTGAAAACCAACCATACGCATCGGTAATCGGTTCTTGTGTCTCACTATACAATAAGGGACCAGTCGGTGAGCCGTCCAGGATGTCAAATTTCAGATAAACGATCAGGCTGGCCTGAGGATCACCTGAACTATTGCGAACCACTGACTGGTACGTAAATCCTTGTCCGAATGAAAAAACATTCACCAGGAAGAATGAGCAGAAGAAAATCAGTTGTTTCATTGTTTTAGGATTTAATGATGGTATAGGTTGTACATTTTGTTTCATCGATGATCACCTTCACCAGATATACTCCATTTGTCAATGAAGAAAGGTCAAGGTTGTTTTGACGATTGTGATTCAGGTCACCTGCATATACAAGACTCCCCAAAAGGGAATACACCCTGATTTCTCCGGACCGGAAATCAACCGCTTCAATAAAGAGGTAGTCTTTCAAAGGATTGGGATAAACCCGGACCAACGCTTCTGACTCGATTGGAGCATTGCCCGATATAACATCTGACTCAGTAAGCGGAGATGTAAAATCCAATGCACCGCATGATCCATATCCTGTAAAAACAGAGCCTATAGACTGCTGGAAGATCAACCCATGACAATCACCGGATGCGTAACCTGATGAAATCATAGGGCTGATCAGGCATTGCGCACTGGCACCCCATCCTGCAGCACACAGGAGCATAATGGCCGTCAAGCGAGTCATCCATTTTTCTGATTCCATATGTCGCATATTATTAAGTTTATCGTTTCGCACAGGAACATACACTGTTGCTGAATCAAAAGTATTTGGATGATCCGTGTACTCTCCCTGCTATCTACTATTCCGTATTTCCGTCAGGATATTCAGTTCATTTTGTGATTATTTGGAAACCCAGCCATATCCGATTATTTAGATTTCGGGTTCTCGCTACGGCTGATCAATCACCAGGAGCCATTGAAAACAATCTCAACTGACAAGCAATCCAGGGATAAACAAGCCCCTCCTACAGCATGAAAGGCAAGCTTGCATCAAACATCTGTTTACCAATTAATCAGGAAATGAGCCGAATAGTCAGGGAGAGTGAAGCATCAGTAATTCCTCCGGCGGATCAATGATTATAATCATAGATTTGGATTATAAAGTGAATAGCATAAAGGTGATAAACTGGAAAAGTCGTCAATATCAAACCCCTGGTCGTGCATCCAGGCTGTTGATGACGTTTCTATACCTGATGCTGACATACCTCGAGATATCTGGTCAGCAGTACACCCGAACTGAATTAAGTGTTTTCAATGGCCTTGGTCAGGGAGACGTGTTTAGTATCAGCCAGGATAGCTTAGGCTATATCTGGATTACACAACAGCATGGAGTAGCCCGCTTTAATGGAAGGGAGTTTTTCAAATTTGAAGCCAATCCTGCAGATAGTACAGCACTACCGACGACGGAGGTATATCACATCACCCATCTACCGGATGGCAATGCATGGTTTTCGCACCAGAAAGGTCTTTCCTTCTATCATCGAATAGGAAATCGTTTTACCAATTACAACCGGAGTCACGGATTACATTGTGACAACATCAAATCCACTATTGCAGAAGGTGATTCGATCCTTTATGCTGTACATTGGTATGGCTATGACCGGATACGCCTGAAAAACTTTTCCACCGAATGGATACGGCCTTTTCCACAGCTTGCAGACAGTGTATTACGGCACAGGTCTTACAATCTGCCGAATCATCCAAAACAAAATCCATTTGATGCCAACCAACTTTTCAGCCTCCATAGCAATGAGATATATGTATTGGACAAGACAACACTTCAGTTTACAAAACTTACTGATTTCGATCTGGGCCGCAATCCGTATTTAAAATCAGCATTCTATCTCCTGGAATATGAATGGGCTGATGCGAACACCCTGCTGCTAAATTTTTTCCCTAATACAGGGGAAATATATAGCTATGATCTTAGTACAAAGAAACTGACACCCCTGCCGCTCTTTCAGGAAAAATCGCTGTGGATCACTAAAATTGAAAAGACGTCAAACAACACATATCTATGCCTTGAACAGAGTCTAGGTCCATTCTGGATTAAATCAGGTGACGGACAAACTACCTTGATTGATACTACCATTTCCGGAAAAACATTTGGTTCAGTCTTTCAGGATCGCGAAAATGTCATCTGGGCAGGCGAACATGGTTATGTCTTCCGGTATGAACCTACACAAACAGTGACGTACGCGGCAGGACCAGCGGATTACTTTCTAAGCCATATCACCGATCCTAAAACCGGTACGAGCATATTCTTTAGTTACACCAACTCCAGGGTTCTTCAATTTGAAAATAAAAAATTTAAAGAAATTTCATTTCCGCCAATAAATGAATTTAGTTCCAATACTTTCTTCCATGCAGAGCGTGAACTCTTTTTCAATATCACCGGCAAAACACTGACCTGGTTTCACCCCTTGACTCAGGTGCTGAGAGAGATTACATTAACCGGCATAGGCAACACCGACAACATCCATGATTTTGCCACAACTCCGGAGGGCTTCTATGCGGCTGTCAACAACCAGGTGTATTTCATTACGGTGGATGGACTATGCAAATCCGTATGTAGTGCAGATGAGGTCATCTATGAACTAGAACACTACAGGGAGAAGTTATATTATTCAACGCCTGGAAGCATATATGAATACAATACCCTGACTGGAAAGCGGAAGGAAATTTTTCACCTGGATGGATATACCAACCTCCAGATCCTGATCCACAACGATGTCCTCTATCTGATGTGGTGGGATAAATTGAAATATGCTTTATTGGATTCCACTGAAGTGTCTTTTATCGACAGCCATCTCGATGTCACCTTCCCTGATTTAAGTTTCATGCAGCTAAGCACGGCAGGGGATGACCTATTGATCACTGCCGAATTTATGATGATCCGGTTGGAAACCCCATCCCTGCGCGTTAAGAGAACATATTCATACCTGGATCAGATATACATCGGATACTGGAATGATGTCTTCAGTACCACGAAAGATCATTACTACCTGACGACAGATTTAAAGAAAATAATAGCTTTTCCTGAACAGTTGAGTCAACCCGCATTCCGAAGTTATCAGGTCGAAAGGATGGAGGTGAACGGTCAGCAGAAAATAATGGATGAAAAGACTTTCAAGCTTCGGGATGATGAAAACAATATTATCATTAAATCTGATGCAGTCTATACTGGGCTCTTTGACAAACTCACCTATTATTACCGGAATACAACAAAAGGGGATAATTGGCTCCAGATGAAATCGGATGTTCTCCAGTTATTAAATCAAAAGCCGGGTAAGTACTCCATTGATTTGAAAGTGGTCGACCGTTTTGGCCAGGAAAAAATCCTGCAGGAAGCTGCAGTTTTTGAAATATCACCTCCCTGGTACCAACGTATATGGTTTTATGGCGTATGTCTGTTATTTGGCATAGGTGTGGCTTATGTAGCATACCAGTATCGGCTGAAGCAGGTTCAAAAAGAATATGACTTCCAATCGAAACTACAGCAACTGGAAATGACCGCACTTAAGGCACAAATGAACCCTCATTTCATTTTCAATTGTCTCAATAGTATCAAGGGCCTTGTACTGATTGGTGATTCCGATAAAGCTGTCAGCTATATTGGTACTTTTTCAAAACTGGTCAGAAGTTCACTGGACAGCGCGGAGGAAAAACTGCTCACGCTAAAAGAAGAGCTTGATATCGCAGAAAACTATTTAACCCTTGAACAACTCCGGTATGGACCCAAGCTCACCTGGAGTATTCGCTGCCAGGATGAATCATTGCTGACGTCTATAAAGCTACCACCATTCATCCTGCAACCACTACTCGAGAATGCCATCGTCCACGGAATAAAATATGTAGACCATGATGGTTTCATCCACATCCTCGCCTATAGTGAAAAATCAAACGTACACATCAAGATCATTGACAATGGCATCGGCTTGCAACTTTCGAAAGCGCGAGAACAGAACAACGAGCATACGACCCGGAAACACCTCGGCGTTTCGCTTGTCAAGAGAAGGTTGAAGATCATTAATGCTACCCTGTCTATCTATGATCACCTAGATGATGACGGAAATATATCAGGTACTATTTCAGAAATAATCATCCCTCACCACCATGAATAAATATATCACGGCGCTGTCCATAGATGATGAAGAATTATGCAATAAAGCCCTCTCGATAGAGCTTAAAAAATATTGCCCGGACATCAAGTTTCTCGGCAGCTATACCGACCCGAGGGAAGGTATGGAGGCGATCAGAAGCTTAAAGCCGGACATCGTCTTCCTCGATATTGAGATGCCATGGATCAATGGGTTTGAATTGATTGACCAGTTACAACCTATAGACTTTGAAGTGATATTTGTCACGGCCTACAATGAATATGCATTGAAGGCATTTCGATCCAAAGCATTGGATTACCTGCTCAAACCTATCGAATCACCTGATCTGATCGAAGCAGTACATCGGGCTATTGATAAAATAAAACAAGGTCACCGCAATGAGGAGCTGGAGAACATCCTCAACAAGTATGCTACTTCTTATCTTCCTGAGATCATCTCTGTGCCTACACAGGAGGGGCTTGAATTTATCCACAAAAAGGAAATCATGTATTGTGAAGCGGAAGGCAACTACACCTATATACATACCCAGGACGGCAAAAAACGACTTATCCCCAAGACCCTGAAAGACATAGAATCGATGATCCATGATGCAGGGTTCCTGCGCATACATCAGTCCTACCTGGCCAATGTGGCCTACCTCAAAAGCTACTCAAGGCAGGATGGTGGATTTATAGAATTGAAAAATGGAAAACAGTTACCGGTGAGCAGGGCAAGGAAAGAAGAATTACTCAATCGATTCAGAGAATAGCTCCTCTAAGGGAATAATAAAGAAAGAGAAGGGTACGGACAGGTCGCGACCTGTCCGTACCCTTCTCTTTCTTTATTTTAGGCTGAAGCTATTATTTGATCTTGAAAATGAAGGCTAGCTTTCCACATTGCTTCTCTGGCGCATCATCATCACGGGCGAAAATATAGGACGCTGCACATGCCTCTGCTTTTGCTACGAATGCAGGATCTTTGATGGTAGAGCCTGAATAGTCATATTTCGTTGAGATAACCATACCGCTTCTGTCAACACAGATAAAAATACCCACTTTACCTTCCTTAATAGCAAGGCTCCCCACGTTAGCCCTACGAACAAGTTCCCTGTCAAGCAACCCATCAAGTCCAACCCCCCAATTGAGACCATTTCCATCTTGCCCTACACCGGTATTCTTACCAGCACTGCCTGCGCCAGTACCTCCTCCGGGACCTGAACCAACACCATTCTGGCTACCGGTTCCACCACCCTGGCCTCCCTGGCCACCTGTACCTGAGCCAAAACCATCGCTCCAGATTTCAGAATCGTCTTCACCATCCCCAGGGCCGGAGCCTGCAACATCACCGAAACCGCCATCTGACTGGTCGATCATCCGCATCTCTTCGACACCATCGCTTTCAAATGAGCTAAAATCATTGACCGATTGCCATGCTTGCTGGGTTACGATTTTAGGAGTTGGGAGTGGAATTTCTCCAATATTGGACCGTAGCGCACTGCTGGTCTTCATGACAGAAGTCACCGTAGGTGTGGCTAATCTTGAGGGAGCTGCCTCCTGGGGCCGGGACTGCTTAGCTTCCTCTGAAGCCGGACTTCCACCTGCCTCACTACCCGACATCTTGGAAGCCATATCCATGTTTTCCGGCTCCTCAAATTTTTCAACTTCAGGCTTAACATACTGATTATAAGGGTAGTCAAACTGAATGACCAATGCTTCCTTAGTCGGCTCCTCCGGTGGCTTCATAGCGAAAATCGGAAGGAACAGAACTATCAATAGTATAGCGTGCATGACAAAGGATACGATCCTGCCACTGTTGCGGCTCTTACTTTCTACACGAGATTTATGGCGATTTTTCATAGGCAATACAACACAATAAACGAACTAAAAATCTCACTATTGTAATTCATTTTCGGGAATGGGATCCACAATCAATAAAAAACCCCGGAATCATAAAGAATCCCGGGGCTCCGATAATAAAAAAATCTAATGCCGCAATTGAAGGGTCAGAGTTCATAAGCCACTGACAATACAAAGGATGTCCCTTTTTTATATTGCCGTGTCAGATACTCCTGACCGAGATATTCACTCGATGTGGTGTAATTAGGATTTAACAAGTTATTAGCTGCAAACTTCAAGGAAACATTTCCAAGTTTCTTTGAAATCACTGCATCCAATGTGGATAGCCCTCTCTCATAGATATCAGGTGAATTGAGGCCCACGACCGCAAGTCTTTCACCTGTATAGTTGTAGGATACCTGTATATCCCATTTGGAATCAGGATTTAGATATCCAAGAGAGAGATTTGCCAATAATGGCGATTGCCCTTCGAAAGGCCGTGACTCAGGTTCGAGACCGGATTGTTCGATGACATCCATGGTTGATGTTATAAACGTCAGGTTCGTAGATATCTTAAACTTATCAAATGCCGGTGCGATAAACCCAAGTGTTTTTCTCAGCTCCAACTCAATACCGCCAATGGTTCCTTGATCTACATTAGCGTACTGGAACTCAGGGTTAGAAGAATTGAGATACTGAAGACTGATCGGATTTTTAAATGTTTTATAAAACACACTTACGGCATAGAGTTCACCTGGCTGTGTAAACCATTCCCAACGCAAGTCATAGTTTTTAATATCAGTGGTGACCAGTTCAGGATTACCTATGAAAAACTCATCGATCAACGGATCAAACGAAGCAAAAGGAGCGATCTCTCTCAGGTTCGGACGAGCCAGGGTCTGGTTGTAGCTTCCCCTAAGATTCATACTTTCTCCAATAGCGTAGACCAGGTTGGCAGAAGGAAGCACATTGGTGACATCGATCTGGCCGGTATTCGTACTATCAGGTGTCTCGCCGATGATCTGCACTATTTTACTTTGGACAAAAATGTCAGTACTCTCCAATCTGGCGCCGGCAATGAGTTTCAATTTGCGCAATGGTGAAATGGTGACCATGGCATATGCAGCGCTGACATCTTCATAGCCTGCATAACTATTTTCAACGCGGGTAGCTTCGTTGATATAATTGCCTATCACATATCTGCTCCTGCCACCGCTCAGTTTATCTACGCGAAGTAACCCTGTATTGTCGTCAGCAAAAAATGCATCGATATCGCCGGTATAATCTGTAGCATATTGTGGCGTAGCGATGATATAACGGTACTCATCAAAATTTCTTTCTTTGTTACTGAGGAATCCCCCAACCTTAATCTTACTTCCATCGTTCTTATGCTTCAGGATCGGCAGGGTGAAATCAATAGCCCCAACCTTGATGTCATCATTCAGGTTTCTCCAGAAGTAATATGGATCATTGACATTAGCCAGCGGTATACCTTCGGTTCCTGTCTCTGCATCATACTGGCTTGAGAAAAATCTTAGGTTTGGTTCTATTCTGTCAGCATTGACAATGCTTCCTCTCCACGCAATTTCAAGATCACCCAACTTCGGCAAGTGGTGCTCACCTGCAACCTGATAATTAATCATCTGGCGTTCCTGCCATAACTGAGCACGGCCAAGCTTATAGGATGGTGCAATAATATTTTCACCGTCCTCTCCCACCAGGAATGTAGTGCTCTTAGAAGCACTATGATTGTAGATCAGTTTGAAATCAATGGTATTATAATCATTGAACTTATACGCAAGTCCACCAAAACCATTTACTGTGGGATTGACAGAGCTATCTGATCTCCGGTAGTTACCGCTATTTCTAAGATCACCTGCCTTGTCATCGTACACAAACCAGCTTGCCTGCAAGGCATCCGGTCTATTCTCATATTCCTGACGGTAAGATGCACCGAGTATAAGTCCAAGGGATGATTTATCGCCTGTCCGGTAACTGTTACCATAGGATAGTGACACACCATAATCCATCAGAGACTTCTGATGCAGCGTATCAAACTTGAGGTTCATCGCATTGACAGCCTGGTCAATCGTGGATGCAGCAAGACTATCACCAAACCTGGCATCTAACTCCGCATTCTTGTCATCGTAAATGGCAAACAATGAATCGGAAAGAATATCAGGACGTTCACGGCTTTGCAATCCATAACCCCATTTATCACCATCGCCTCCTTCATGGGAAAGAAAATCCTCCCGTAGGTTGTTCTGGGCATTGTAACCCATGGATACAGAAAGTGAAAGTGTTTGCCGTTCCGGAAAACTCTTGGTACGAATGTCAATGTTCCCGCCTGTAAAAGTACCAGGCTGATCAGGAGTAAATGTTTTCGTGGCAATAATATTGTCAAGCAACTTAGTTGGAATAAGGTCTAGCTGTGCACTGTTCCGGTATGGATCAATACTCGGCATAGGCAACCCATTGAGCTGTGAAAGTGAATACCTGTCTCCAAGTCCCCTGACAACCACATACTTTCCTTCCTGTATGCTGGTACCTGTGATCTTGGTCATCGCCGTTGCGACATTACCCACCGCCATACGCGACATTTCCTGGTAGGATATTCCATCCTGGATTTTGTCGGAGTTACGTTGGAGCATCAGCAGGGCATTTTCAGTCCGCTCGATGGACTTAGCTGTTACAACGATCTCTTCAAGTCCCGTAGAGGCAGAGACCATTTTGACATCAAGGAAGGTAACCTCACCATCCTTCACGATTACATCTGTGACTAATTTATCCTGGTAACCGAGGTATGCAAATTTGATCGTGTAGGTACCTGCTGGCACTTGTATTGAATACTTACCATCAAAATCTGTAGTCCTGACGATATCTGTACCAACCACAATAACAGGTAGGGCGATCATCGTTTCAGCTGTCTCGTCATCCACGACTGTTCCGGAAATGGTCCCCTGTTGCGCGAGCAGGAGCCCCGGCAGGAAACATAAAAGCAAAATCAATTTATTCATAGCATTAGATTGTATTATCGGATGGGTTGCATTAGTGATGTAAAAGGTGCATTAGTGAATATCCTTACCCTGAGATTCCGGATTCAAACTTCCACAGGCGCACTTCCTCGTGTGCACCTGTGAAGTCTGAAAATGGTATTTTGGTTTTTCAAGGTTATTTTTTAACAAAGACCCTGCGGCCTAAAATGGTTTGATCCGTTTCGATTGTGATCATAAACATCCCGGAAGAAAGTGAAGCCACATCTACAGTGTATAAAGCTGTTCCCTGATCAAAACGGGTTGCAGCACTTCTTGAAATAGTTTTGCCGGTCATATCAATCACTCTGAAGTGCAGATCCATTGTGCTTGCCAATTCAAAGGATACGTTTAGTGCTTCCTCTGTTGGATTTGGATAGATGCTGATAGTTTCATCTGTAGCAGACAATGAAGGATCATCAACACTTGAAACCAGGTCGCCGAAGTAGCCATATTCGTCCAATGCTGTCCAGCAAGTAGCCCAGTTTTCGTCAGCAAAGGCACCGATATCACGACTTGGTATAAACCATGGATCATTGACCTGGACGGCTACTCCATAAGCAGCTCCCCAAGGATTCACCCTTGGATCAAGCAGACCGTCAGGATTGCGTGATACGCCTGCCAATGCAGGATCTTCAACTACGTTACCTCTTGTCTCCAGGTGACTGACCAGTGCAGGTACATCCATGGCACTCACTAATGATGTAAAATCACTGCCGGCAACAAAATCACTGAAGACGTTATTGTCAAAGGTGATGTCCCCATCAAGGAAACGCTGCCATGAATTGTTATCAATTCCAATTGCCCTTCTGGCAAAACCAGTAAAAACTGAGTTATGCACATGAGCGGCTCCATCATTACGGATACGGAGAGCATCGTTGTTATCCGGATTGACTGTGGTAGTACCTCCACCGATAAAGGTTGCATGGCTGATCACCGGACTTACTTTGGGGTTTAGGTCCGATGCTTCACTTCCATCCCACTCTCCTCCGCGGGCGCCTTCCTGATCCTGGATCGAAAACCAGAACTGGCCTTTACCATCCCAGCTCTGATCATAATCATAACTATCGTCACCGCAGAAACTGACTGCAGCATGACGAACATTGACATTACCGCCAAACCATTCGATACCATCATCGAGGTTGGCAAAAACTTCAACGAAATCTACTGTTGTTCCGTTACCTACACCTCCTAAGGTGAGGCCGTTGATTTCGTTGTTTGCTTCCAGTTTATCACCGCCATGGCGGATCGAAACGTATTTCAGTGAGCCGCTGTTATCGGCATCATTTGTTCCTCCATAGGTAGCCCTTCCTTCTGTACTTGGGATACCTTCTACATTAAATTCGCCTCCATTCACCCCAACGGTAGCATTACCGAGGATAATCAGGCCTCCCCACAATCCACGATCGTTGGACGTGAGATCCGAAGGATCATTTGTATCATCAAATTCAGCAGTAAAGATGATTGGCTCACATGCTGTACCTATAGCATTGATGCGTGATCCGCGGCTCATGATCAGTGCAGATGTTTTATCACCTGTTGAAGGTGATGCCACACCTTTGATGATAGTACCTGGTTCGATATTCAGAACAGCACCATTTTCCGCGAATACATATCCGTCCAACAAGTAGATATTGTCTGCTGTCCAGGTGATGGTTTCACCGGCATTGATATCGATATCTTTTACTACTACTACAGGTGCTGGTGCAGGTACGACCAGGTCACCAAAATGACCGTTGGCATCCAGTGCACTCCAACCTAAAGCCCAGTTATTCTTGTTGTTGAATGCGCCTCTGTAGGGTACTGCATCAAAAAAGTCATCTGCGATAAGCTTTGCTCCTGCCAGTGCCGGAGAACCTGCACTGATCCGTGGATCAAGGCCACCATCATTTGTTCTTGAAACGCCTGCCAAAACAGGTGATTCAATTGTATTAGACCGTGAATTGAGATGTGCTACCAGCGCTGGAACATCCATAGCACTTACAAGGGATGTAAAATCAGATCCGGCTACAAAATCACTGAAGATATTATTGTCAAAAGTGATCTGTCCATCCAGAAAACGTTGCCATGAGTTATTGTCAATACCAATCGCTCTCCTCGCAAATCCGGTCATAATAGAATTATAGACACGGGCAGCTCCGTCGTTGCGTATACGCAAGGGCATCATTATTATCCGGATTGACCGTTGTCAGTCCACCACCGATAAAGGTTACGTTACTGATGACAGGACTCACTTTTGGATTCAGGTCAGCAGCTTCACTACCATCCCATTCTCCTGCACGTGCTCCCTCTGCATCCTGGATTGAAAACCAGAATTGTCCTTTTCCATTCCAGCTTTGATCATAATCGTAGCTGTCATCTCCACAAAAAGAGACCAGGGCATGCTTCAGATTAGCTGCTCCACCAAACCACTCTATACCATCATCAAGATTGGCATATACTTCGATATAGTCGAGCTCTGTTCCACTGCCTACACCTCCAAGGGTCAGACCATTGATTTCATTATTGGCCTCCAGTTTGTCTCCACCATGGCGGATAGATACATATCGGAGTATACCACTGTTGTCAGCATTATCAGTACCTCCATAGGAAGCTCTTCCTTCTGTACTCGGAATGCCTTCTACGTTGAATTCACCACCATTGACACCAACAATACCTGCTCCGAGTAATACGACTCCACCCCATAACCCCCTGTCATCTTTAGTCAGATCATCAGGAGAGGAAAGGTCATCAAATTCAGCGGTAAAAATAATTGGCGCATCTGAACGGCCTTCAGCATAGACTTTGCCACCTCTGGAAACAATCAGTGCGGAGGATTTATCACCGGTAGATGGTGATGCTTTTCCTTTGATCACGGTGCCTGCAGGAATATACAAAACAGCACCTTCTTCCACAAATACATAACCATCAAGAAGGTAGGTGTTGTCTGCACTCCATGTAATTGTTTCACCGCCATTGATATCAGTATCCTTAACAACAACCACTGGTGTAGCCTCCGGAATGACCAGATCACCAAAGTGACCATTCTGATCGAGTGCGGTCCACAAGGAAGCCCAATTATCTCTGTTGCCAAAAGCTCCGCGGTAAGGTACAGGATCAAAAAAGTCATTTGCGATCAACTTAGCTCCACTCAATGCTGGTGATCCGGCACTGATTCTTGGATCAAGCCCTCCGTCATTTGTACGTGAAATACCACCAAGTACAGGTGATTCAATTGTATTGACACGATTGTTGAGATGATCAACAAGCAATTGTTTTTCAAGACCACTAACCAGGGATGAAAAATCATTTCCTGCCACGAAGTCACTGAAGATATTGTTGTCAAAAGTGATCTGTCCATCAAGGAATCGTTGCCATGAATTATCATCAATACCGATGGCCCTTCTGGCAAAACCTGTAAAAATGGAGTTATATACTTTAGCTGCTCCATCATTACGAATGCGGAGCGCATCATTATTATCACCATTCACTGTCGTCAGTCCTCCACCGATGAAAGTGACATTACTGATCACCGGACTAACCTTTGGATTCAGGTCTGAAGCTTCACTGCCATCCCATTCACCACCACGGCCACCTTCTTCATCCTGAAGGGATAGCCAGAATTGACCAAGGCCATCCCAGCTCTGATCATAATCATAGCTGTCATCCCCGCAGAAAGAAACGACTGCATGCTTCACATTGGCAGCACCGCCAAACCATTCAATACCGTCATCAAGGTTAGCATACACTTCAACAAAATCCAATTCAGTTCCACGACCTACACCCGCGAGTGTCAGACCATTGATTTCATTATTTGCTTCAAGTTTGCTTCCACCATGACGGATTGAAACATATTTCAGGACGCCTGAGTTATCATCATTGTTTGTACCTCCATATTCAGCCCTGCCTTCAGTGCTTGGAATTCCTTCAACATTGAACAGGCCTGTGTTGACACCTACAATGCCATTTCCCAGTATTAAGACACCACCCCAGAGTCCACGATCATTCTTGGTCAGATCAGATGGATCTGTTACATCGTCAAACTCTGCAGTAAAGATGATAGGTTGATCTGCAGTTCCACGTGCATTGATCTTTGCACCTCGGGCAATGATCAGCGCAGAAGAGATATCACCTGTAGAAGGGGTTGCCAATCCTTTAATTACGGTACCGGCTTCAATATTCAGTAGTCCACCTGATTCGAGGATCACATATCCATCCAGGTGATAGACATTATCCCTGGTCCAACTGACAGTGTCAGTACCAAGGTCAGCATCCTTCACGACAACGATCGTCTGTGAAAAGACATTGAGGGTTAAAAGAAAAGTTAAACAGGTAAATAGAACTTTCATAAGTCTTTTTTTAAATTGTTCTTTCGAGAGAAATCAAATGGTGTCATTTGATGCCGCAAAATTACCTGCGATGTTTGGGGCCTCTTGCATTTTGCTGTTCAACATTTCGTTAAATCATACACCTAAAACAGGACATGTTTTTACGTAGATTTTACATCACTCACCTTCATCCGAAAACAACCTAACAGGGCATACCATATGTGCTTTACATTAAATTAACAGTGTCCTTTCCGGTGTCAGCATGAGGATACATTGGTTTCACTGCCTTGATGTCAAAACAGATTCCTGCGAGAATCTTCTGATATTTGTGCATGATTAATACACAGCCTGCCTTACCTTACATCCTTTCAGATATTCCAATGGATATGACGGACAACAAGATCAAAGTGCTCATTGTGGATGATGAACCTGATATTCTCGAGTTCCTGCATTACAATCTCTCCCGCAATGGGTTTGATACCATCCAGGCTTCCAATGGCAAAGACGCTATCAAACTAGCCGATCAGGATGTCCCGGACCTGATTCTCCTGGACATCATGATGCCGGGTATAGATGGAGTGGAGACGTGTTATGAAATGCGTAAGAATCCAAAGCTTAAGGATACTATTATTGCCTTCCTGACAGCCCGGAGCGAAGAATACAGCGAAATCGCTGGCCTCGAAGCCGGTGCTGATGATTATATTCAAAAACCTATCCGCCCCAGATTACTGCTGACCCGTATCAAAGCATTGATGCGCAGAAAGGAATCCGGACGTTCAAAGGAAAATGCATCTTCCATTATTGATTTTGGTGCATTGAAAATTGATCCAAGAAGCTATCAGGCAACGATTGATGACGAAGTCATCACACTTGCAAAAAAAGAATTTGAAGTTTTGATGCTCTTAGCCTCCCAACCTGGCAAAGTCTTTACCCGCGAAGAAATGTTTCACAAAGTTTGGGGCTACTCAGTCCCGATCGTCAGCCGCACGATTGACGTCCATATCTCCAAGCTGAGAGAAAAAGTCGGAGACCGGTTTATCAAAACACTGAAGGGAGTTGGTTACAAGCTAGAGGTTGAATAGTGAGTGGTGAGTCTTCATTAGGCAGTCGGCAGTCGCAGTCTCCGGGCGAAAGGGGGCTCTAAGCCGCAGGCAGTGGGGGCGATCGTGGCAGTCCTCAGCTTCCAGTGGGCAGTCAGCAGTCTTCAACCTTCCATTTGCATGAGCGTAAAAACATGGCTCTTGAAGCCATGCAAATTGAATTGCCCCGACTTTCAAGTCGCGGGCCGCTCATGATCAGTTGGCAGTCCTCAGCTTCCAGTGGGCAGTCAGCAATCTTCAACCTTTCATTTGCATGAGCGCAAAAACATGGCTCTTGAAGCCATGCAAATTGAATTGCCCCGACTTTCAAGTCGCGGGCCGCTCATGATCAGTTGGCAGTCCTCAGGTTCCAGTCGGCAGTCAGCAGTCTTCAACCTTCCATTTGCATGAGCGCAAAAACATGGCTTTTCAAGCCAGGCAAATTGAATTGCCCCGACTTTCAAGTCGCGGGCCGCTCATGATCCAGTCAGCAGGACTGTCCTGCAACCACCTGCAACGGAATTCCAAAGGAGAATTTAAATTGGAATTCTCATGGTTGCAGGAGCAAACTCCTGCAACGGCTGGAAAAGGCAATTGAGGGCTGCAAATCCAAACTCAGATATTCTTTTTCGTAATATTCCATATGTCATGCCTGATAATGTGTGAACTACATATTATCAACTTATTTAGATCAAATCCATTCATGGGTAATCTTCCCATTTCGTTTCCTTAAGTAAAATCTTAGCCCTAATTTGAAACCATGATATCCGACCAGGGTGTCAGGGAAAGAAAATCAATATCGTCTCATCTAAAAAATACCAATCTAATGGGTTTTGATACTAAAAATCTGCGGAATGTTGTTTTGCTCGGCCATAGCGGCTCCGGGAAAACACTGTTTGTTGAAAGCATGTTGTTTGAATCCGGAGCCATCAACCGAAGAGGTACCATTGAAGGCCAAAACACCGCATCAGACTATACGAAAATAGAGCAGGAAAGAGGAAACTCGCTATTCAGTTCGCTCATGCACGTCGAATGGCGTGGAAATAAAATAAACATCATTGATACTCCAGGATATGATGACTTTGTTGGTGAAGTGATATCCTCACTCAAAGTAGCTGATACCGCTGTGATGATCGTCAATGCTGCCAGTGGCGTGGAAGTAGGAACCGAACTCTTGTGGGAGTACATCGAAAAATTTCAGACACCATGCCTTTTTGTGATTAATCAGGTAGATCATGAAAAAGCCAACTTTGATACTACCCTCGAACAGATCCGATCAAGATTCGGACCCAAGGCAATTCCATTTCAATATCCGCTGCAGACCGGCTCCGGATTCAGCACAATTGTTGATGCCCTGCGAATGGTCATGTATGTCTTTCCAAAGGATGGTGGAAAGCCTGAAAAAAAAGCAATCCCGGAGAGTGAAGTCGGACGCGCCCAGGCTATGCACCAGGTATTAGTGGAAGCAGCAGCTGAAAATGATGAAAGCCTCATGGAAAAATTCTTTGATGAGGGTAATCTGAGTGAAGAAGAACTGACAAAAGGTCTCAATATTGCGCTGTCAAATCAGCAGATATTTCCGATATTCTGTGCTTCGGGCAAGCTCAACATGGGTAGCGGACGCATCATGGGTTTTATCAACGACATCGGCCCATCTCCTGCCGACAGACCAAAACCCTTAAGCACTAAAGGTGATCCAATTGCACCTGATTCTTCAGCTCCTGTCAGAGTCTTTATCTATAAAACGATTTCTGAACCACAGGTTGGAAATGTTTCTTATTTC
The DNA here is from genome assembly GCA_016721905.1 of Candidatus Opimibacter skivensis. GTDB lineage: Bacteria > Bacteroidota > Bacteroidia > Chitinophagales > Saprospiraceae > Opimibacter > Opimibacter skivensis. The sequence continues at coordinate 347,656 of JADKHH010000033.1, forward strand.
AAAGTGTATTCAGGCACGTTGCGCCCAGGTGATGATCTCATCAACCTGGCCAATAGCAACCATGAACGTATCGCCCAGATCTATGTATCCGAAGGAAAAACACGCGAGTCTGTCAATGAACTCAAGGCCGGAGACCTTGGTGTCACCGTAAAACTCAAAGAAAGTCACACCAATAATACACTTACAGCAAAAGGTGTAGAATCGGGTGTAGAAGAAATTCATTTCCCTGAACCACGGATCAGGGTAGCCGTCTCTACCGCTAACAAAGGTGATATTGAAAAACTAGCCAAGGCACTTCATATCACTCATGAAGAGGATCCGACTTTGCTGATCGAACAATCAGCAGAATTAAAACAAATGCTTCTTCATGGACAAGGCCAATTACATCTTGACCTGATCAAATCCAGGATTGAAAAAGTGTATGGTATCTCCATGAATTTTGATATGCCTAGGATCCCTTATCGGGAGACCATTACTAAAGTCGCTAACGAAGTCTACAGGCATAAAAAACAAACCGGAGGTGCGGGTCAGTTTGCAGAAGTGCATCTGCGCATCGAGCCCTATCACGAAGGCATGAATGATCCTGATGGCCTGACAGTACGCCATCGTGAATACGAAAAACTTCCCTGGGGAGGTACCCTTGCTTTTTACTGGTGTATCGTTGGCGGTTCGATTGATTCCAAGTTCAGCAATGCCATCAAGAAAGGCGTTATGAACAAGATGACCGAAGGCCCGCTCACCGGATCGCATTGCAGGGATATCCGCATATGCATCTATGATGGAAAAATGCACCCGGTTGATTCCAATGATATGGCTTTCCAACTGGCAGGTACCATGGCGTTTAAAGCTGCGTTTCAGCATGCCGGTCCTCAGTTGCTCGAACCTATCTATGATGTCTCCATCTTATGCCAGGATGAAGTCATGGGGGATGTGATGGGTGACTTGCAGACGCGCAGAGCTATCATCATGGGTATGGAACGTGAAGGGCATTACCAAAAGATTCTGGCTCGCGTGCCACTCGCAGAATTGCATGAATATTCTTCAACGCTACGTTCACTGACCCAGGGAAAAGCAAAATTCTCCATGAAGCTTGCCGATTACCAGCAGGTTCCAGCCGAGATTCAGCAAAAGCTGGTGGCCGATTATCAGGCGCATGCGCATGATGAACATTAAGCAAGGAGCAGGGAGCAAGGAGCAGGGAGCACAAAGGGCAGTTGTCACATTGTGCCCTCATGGTATAAAGTGGACATTAATTTGCTTTCCATAAAGGTGACTCACAACTGACAATTCACAACTCACAACAGAGAGCTGACAGGTGATCCCGGTCAGCTCTCAGCTTTTTGATTAAACGTGTTGTTAAGACGACCAACAATGAATCAGCGGAAAGATCGTTTTTTACCTTTGGTAAAATTTTACGGTCATGAAGCATATTGTCATCCTCGTTGCCGCATTGCTGCTGCACCTAACTGGATTTGCCCAGAAGAATGATATTGAAATCTTTGAAAAAAAGGACGGCAATAAAAACATCGTAGTCGCCAGGAATACCGGGAAGGTATCTTATCTGGTGACGCTCAGCATCAATTCGAAAGGTATGAACGTGACACCTGGTGCTGAAGTAGAAGCTGTCGTTCCTGCCGGCTTTATGAAAGAAATGGCAACACTCGTGCCCAGGCCCGGTGAAAGCTGGTCATATGGATACGATGTATCTTTTACAGAATATGCCGGGGAACCTTTAAAAACTAATCCTTCTACACCTGGACAACCAGAAGCTCCAAATACTCCCTCTGTCACTCCGGCTGCTCCATCCGCGCCACAGGCAGCATTATCCTCAGCTCCTATCATCGTATACACCCAGGCAGGTTGCGGCCGCTGTTCGTCAGTGAAAAGCCAAATGAAAGCAAAAGGCATCACCTATGAAGAAGTGGATGTCAACAGCGGTTCACCTGAAGTAGCCAATATGTGGAAACAATTACGTGATGGAGGCTTCACAGGCGACAGTGTTACGATGCCCGTTGTTAAAGTGAATGGTAAGTTGCATTACAATATCAAGGATCTGACAGGATTTGTCAATGGGCTTGTAAATGAAAAAGGCTAAAGCGAAGGCTGAGGCGAAGGCTGAGGCGAAACATGAAGAGCGATGATTTGTCTCTAGCGTCAGGAGACGCAAAGCATATGGCATTTAAGTCAGAGACTTAAACGAGCGTCAGGGTTGTGAGGTGTGTGTGAAGAAAATTCTCTGGAAGCTGGTAGCTGGCAGATCAATGTGAGTTGTGAGTTGTGAGTGAAGAAAATTCTCTGGAAGCTGGTAGCTGGCAGCTAACATACTAAGAGCTGAGAGCTCTCAGTTAAAAAGTCAAGTCCACCACCCTCAGTCTTTTTCGCTTGCCGAGATCATAAACGATCGGAGAAAAAAGCGCGCGGATGATCGTACCAACGCCAAAATTGATCAGTCCGAATTCCATACCCCCTTCAGAATATTGTGGCTGGTTGGTAACTGTAAACCAGAGGTCTCCCATAAACATGGAAATACCGCCTACCTGGAGAGCCCCACCGATGATATTCGGCCAAACCCGTTTCCGGTTCAGTTTGATGCTGGCTATTGTATTGAGTGGCACCCAAGAATCCCCAAGGAGGAGCATCTGTCCATCGGGATCCATATCGATAATCTGGCGGGTATACCACCCTACCTTATCATCCTTTATTTGAAATGTAAGCTCATCATACATGGCAATCTTCTCCGTATGTAGGTTGCCTGCCTTCTCAATCAGGAGATACTTCTGGGCCGACACCTGCTGAATGCTGATGCAAAAAAGGATGAAGGACAGGAGGCCGTTGCGCACGTTATGGATTACTTCCGGTTTGGGTGAGGGGTTGATCTTTTACAAGTTGTTTTAACCAACGTTCCAACGCCTGAATGATGCTCTTTTGTATAGCCGCCTGGTCAAGTATCTCCGTACCGGAATAAATTAAAGACAAATGATACCATTTGCCTGCGGGCAATGAGGCATACAATTCGGGCTTATGGAGCCTGTAGCCCTCCCTCATCAGCCTTTTAATCCGGTTCCGGTCCACTGCCCTTGAAAATTTCTTCTTAGAAGCTGAAAACATAACCTGTACCGGAAATTCCTGCTTGTCGGCCTCGTTTACTTCCAGCCATACCAATCTGACCGGATATTTGGCCAGGCTCTGCCCTTCCTTAAAAAGCTTTTCGATGGCTTTCAGTGAACTCAGCCGTTCCGGCTTTGAAAGGGTGTAACGAACCATAATCAAAGATAACATACCCGTTTTAGGGGTGAGACTAAATCCTGTACGATAAGGTTGGGCAAAAGGGAGGGGAAGGGCAAAAAAAAATCCTCCAGCCTGGGCCGGAGGATAGTTCATATTAACTATTTCTTCAATACCTATGCCCTGATCAGGGCCCGGGTATGTTATTTCACGCGCATGGTGTCGGAAACAGTCAGCTTGTGACGGCCACGGGCACGGCGTGCGTTGAGCACTTTACGCCCGGACTTTGAACTCATTCGTGAACGGAAACCATGTTTGTTCACTTTCTTCCTTCTGGATGGCTGAAATGTCCTTTTCATTGCTGTATTAACTGTTTGATTATTAGCCTGCTCGGTTAAAAGCGGGCACAAATGTAGTTATTTTTTAAAAAAGATGGCCTTTTTATCTAAAAAAGGTCATTTCCTATGTTCAAATTCCGTGCCTGAAGGCCAGGATTCCCTTTATCCGTTCATCGAAATCAGGAATTCCTCGTTCGTCCGGGTATTGATCATGTGCTTGCGGAGGAACTCCATAGCTTCATCCGGCTTCATATCCGCGAGGTAATTACGCAGGATAAACATCCGCTGGAGGATAGCATCATCAAGCAGCAATTCTTCGCGACGTGTGCTTGATTTGGTAAGATCGATCGAAGGATACATCCGCTTGTTGGCCAGTGACCTGTCAAGCTGAAGCTCCATGTTACCGGTTCCCTTGAATTCTTCAAAAATCACACCGTCCATCTTAGAGCCAGTATCGATCAGCGCGGTAGCCAATACGGTGAGAGATCCACCGTTTTCAATATTCCGGGCTGCACCAAAAAACTGTTTTGGCTTGTGCAATGCATTTGCTTCCACACCACCGGAAAGTACTTTTCCACTGGATGGTGCAACTGTATTGTATGCACGGGCTAGACGTGTGATTGAATCCAGCAGGATGACTACATCATGGCCACATTCTACAAGGCGCTTAGCTTTCTCGAGGATGATATTGGCTACACGTACGTGGTTATCTGCAGGCTCATCAAAGGTGGAGGATACAACCTCTGCCTTTACATTTCGGCGCATATCAGTCACCTCTTCCGGACGCTCATCGATCAGCAATACAATCAAATAGCATTCAGGATGATTGGCAGCAATCGCGTTGGCTATGTCTTTCAGCAAAAAGGTTTTACCTGTCTTTGGTTGAGCTACGATCAGACCCCGCTGTCCTTTACCCAGTGGGGTGAAAAGGTCAATCATACGGTTACCATAATCCTTGCCGGTAGGATGTGTCAACAAGTTGAACTTTTCCGTCGGGAACAATGGTGTGAGGTAATCGAAAGGCACCCTGTCACGGACTTCATCCGGTGTTTTTCCATTGACCGTCGAAACCCTTAACAATGCAAAATATTTCTCGCCTTCTTTTGGAGGTCGGATGGCTCCTTTTACGGTGTCACCTGTATTGAGACCAAATAATTTAATCTGCGAAGGTGAAACGTAAATATCATCGGGTGATGAGAGGTAATTGTAATCCGAAGACCTTAAGAAGCCATATCCATCTGACATCATTTCCAGTACACCATCACCTTCAATGATTCCATCAACTTCTACATTAAAACGTTCGCGGGCTTCGCGTTGAAAATCCCTGGCATCACGCTGTGGCGGATTTCTGGGTTCATTTACACCAGGGGTCTGTGTCCTGGCTTCAAGCGGCAGACCTGGGTTGTCTGTTGTCTTGTGGTTGGCGAGGCTCTCTTTGCTCTCTGCCTTCCTGAGGTTGGCGCTGATCTCTTGGTTCCCTTTGTTCTCTTGGCTCTCTTTGTTCTCTAGGTTCCCTTTGTTCTCGGGGTTCCTGAGGCACACGTGGTTCTCTTTGATCTCTCGGCTCTCTTTGTTCTCTTGGTTCCTGAGGCGCACGTGGTTCCCTTTGTTGATGTGGGGCACGTGGTTCTCTTGGTTCGTGTGGAGTTCGTGGCTCTCTTGGTTCGTGTGGAGTCCGTGGTTCCCTGGGTATGTGAGGAGTCCTTTCTTTATGTTCAGGTCTGCGGGGATGCTGAGGGCGCTCAGGCTGTACGGCCGGAGTTTTTACTGGAGGTACTGTTGTTTCCTCATCGGCTATCTCATCTGCTTCTTCTTCGGAGGTGTGCTCTGCTTCTTTGGAAGGTGCTGGTTTTCTACCTCTTTTTGGGATGGCACCAGGTTGCCTTTTGTCCACTCTCATGTTGTCACTGGAGACGGGCACTTCATCAGGAAGGTCACCGCTATCGGAGCCATTGGTTCCTGGTTTCTTTTTTTCGCCGGCAAGCGCCTGGTGATCCAGGATAGTGTAGACTAACTCTTGTTTGTTGAGCTTCTTAAAGCCATCTACGCCGAGCGAATCAGCAAGTTCCCTTAGCTCAGGAACGAGCATGTCATTCAACTGCAAAATATCGTACATGATATGATCAGATAATTAATACGGATACAAAAAAATAGGATTCAATCAGAAATACTAACACTCGGTCCCGTTCACTTCACTCAACCACGAATCACAGTTTTATTTAGAATTGGAGGATCTGAAGGACGATCAGAACGGTATTGTAGGTGTGTAAAACGCCACTAAGGTAAAAACTATTTTTAATTCAGGGGAATTACCTTTGGTGAAATTTTAGAAGGAATCTACAGTGCTTAAACGGTGGATGACCTTGAAAAGTTGCTTTATATGCTAGAAATACAAATTTTACGTGACCAGAAAGACAGGGCAATTGCCGGTCTTAAGAAAAGGGGTTTTTCTGACGAAAGACTGCTTATTATTGATCAGATTGTGGCTCTTGATGATCTCAGGAAAGATCAGCAGACCCAACTGGATGTGCAGCTCAATGAGCGAAATACACTGTCTGATGAGATAGGCAATCTCTTCAAATCAGGCAAAGCCCAGGAAGCTAACCAGCTGAAAATCAAAGTCCAGGCTATCAAAGAAGCCGCCGAAACCCTGGAAGTCAAGTTGCAACAAACCAAATCGGACCTGGATGCAATGCTGGTTTCCCTGCCTAATATCCCACATGCCAATGTGCCTGAAGGCAGGACTCCTGAAGACAATAAGGTCCACCAGGCATGGGATGGAGAATTTCCAACTTTACCCGCAGGCGCCTTACCGCATTGGGAACTGGCAGAAAAATATAATCTCATTGATTTCAAGCTAGGTGCCTTCATTACTGGCAGTGGATTTCCATTGTACAGAGGCAAAGGGGCCCGTTTGCAGAGGGCTTTGATCAATTATTTCCTTGATCAGGCCAGAAGAGCAGGATTTGAGGAAATATTGCCGCCTTTTATGGTCAATGCGGACTCTGCTTACGGAACCGGGCAACTCCCTGATAAAGAGGCCCAGATGTATTATATGGAAAAAGATGACCTCTATCTTGTACCCACTGCAGAGGTGCCAGTGACCAACATGTACAGGGGCCAGATAGTGTCAGAATCAGACCTCCCCATCAAATTAACCGCTTACACACCGTGTTTCAGACGGGAGGCCGGATCCTATGGCTCTGATGTCAAAGGACTCAACCGGGTACACCAGTTTGATAAGGTGGAAATAGTCCAGTTTGAGCACCCTAGTCGTTCTTATGAAACGCTGCAAGCAATGGTCAATCATGTGTCTCACCTGATGGAAAGCCTTGAATTGCCGTACAGAATCCTTCATTTATGTGGAGGGGATATGGGTTTTACGTCAGCGACGACCTATGATTTTGAAGTTTATTCCGCGGCCCAACAGAAATGGCTGGAAGTGAGCTCCGTATCTAATTTTGAATCCTTCCAGGCCAACCGGATGAAAATACGGTTCAAGGACGAGAAGGGTAAAATGCAACTTGTACATACGCTCAATGGCAGTGCTTTAGCACTCGCCAGGATCGTAGCAGCTTTGCTGGAAAACAACCAGACCGAAAATGGTATCAGGCTGCCGCAAGTGCTGGTGCCATATACCGGATTTGAATTTATTGGAGCGGAGGAATAAAATTGTGAGTCAGTTACCCTCGATTTGAAACCTCCTGGGCTATTTTTGCATTTATAGGATATTAAATACAACCTTTGGGTTGTTCACTAAACCAAAAAAAATGAGTGTAGGTTATTTGGTATTAATTGGCGCTCTTGCGCTTGTTGGATTCCTGGTACAAAACCGGTTGAAATCCAAGTTTCATAAATATGGCCAGGTTGGCCTTTCAAATGGTATGTCAGGTTACCAGGTGGCGACAGCGATGCTCAACCACTATGGCATCCATAATGTATCAGTCGTACAAGGAGAAGGATTCCTGTCTGATCACTACAATCCTCAGACTAAAACTGTTGCATTGAGTCCTGAAGTGTATAATGGTCGTTCAGTGGCGGCAGCAGCAGTTGCTGCACACGAGTGCGGTCATGCCGTGCAGGATGATACTGCATATAGCATGCTGAGGCTGCGGAGTGCATTAGTGCCTGTGGTTAAAATTGCCGCTGTTGCGCAGCAATGGGGATTTATGGCTGCTATTTTCTTACTGGGTGTATTTCCTCAGTTGTTACTGATCCTGATCATCGCGATGGCGATCACCACCTTGTTCAGCCTCATTACACTGCCGGTGGAGTTTGACGCCAGCCGACGTGCCCTCGTATGGCTCGACAATACAGGCACTACGCATGGAACGGAGTATGATTATGCAAAGGACTCCCTGAAATGGGCTGCTATGACCTACCTGGTTGCCGCACTTTCTTCAGTGGCTATGCTGGTTTACTTTATCCTTTCGTATTTTGGCCGCGAGTAATTGACCTGCTGATATAGTTAGGAAAACTCATCTTGATAACTTCAATACAGATCCCATGCATGAAAAAATAGACAGTACGATCGCCCATGGCCAGGAGCAAATGGACCATGCGGTCGACCACCTGAAAAAGGAATTGACAAAAATCCGGACAGGAAAAGCCGCGACAGGTATGTTGGACGGACTTCTTGTGGAATACTATGGGGGTAATGTCCCATTAGCGCAGGTAGCTAATGTGGGCATAGCGGATGCCCGGACGATCACCATACAGCCTTGGGAAAAAGGTATGCTCGCGAAAATCGAACATTCCATTTTCGCTGCCAATATGGGCGTCACGCCAATGAATGACGGAGAGATCATTCGCATTTCGATACCACCATTGACTGAGGAGAGACGTCGTGACCTGGCCAAACAAGCCAAAGTGATGGGCGAAGATGCTAAAGTCGCGCTGCGCCAGATCCGTCACAAAGTCATGGATTTCATCAAGAAAGAAATCAAGGACGGCTATCCTGAAGATATGGGAAAGAAGAAAGAAGCGGATGTAGATAAAATGGTCCATACCCATACAGATGCGGTTGATCATCTAATCGCCGCAAAAGAAAAGGATATCATGACGGTTTAAGACAACCTTGGTTGCTTTACCAATTTTACGATTTTACAAAGGGGTTTGAATTCAATTTCAAACCCTTTTTTTATGTTTCATGGAAAGTTCGGAATCCTGCGCCGGACCATTTCAACCTCGTAAAATACCTATTATGTGGATGAATCCGGCACACTCATCTATTGAGTTGATCCATGGGTTTACACTTTTCTATATTGGAATGTATTTCAAGACACGCCAAACCGCCTGATTATATCCACCACTTCAAACGCTGTTTATTCCGATGAAAAATCTAATCTATCTGCTCCTCCTTTCCATGACGATACCCTCCTGCAAAAAAGAAGAAGCCCGCCAGGTCAATCAATATACGATTGAACAATTCTACGCCAACACCCGCTTTGAAGGAGGCACCTTCTCTGCGGATGAGACCAGGTTACTGGTAGGCAGTGATGAAACCGGCATCTTTAACCTGTACGAAATCACTTTGGCGGATGGCGCAAAAAAACAGTTGACCACCTCGACTGTCGAATCCTTTTATACCATTGATTATGTACCCGGGATCCAATGCTCTGATCTACAGCGCTGATAAAGGAGGAAATGAAATAGATCATCTCTACCTGCTCGAAGAAAGAGGCAAGACTACAGACCTGACCCCGGGAGAAAACAATAAAGTTTCCTTCTTCAAATGGAGTGAAGACAAAAAATCCATGTTTTATATCTCCAATGTCCGTGACCCCAAATACTTTGATGTCTATAAAATGAATATTGGAGAATGGATACCTACCCTTTTCTATGAAAATAAATATGGCCTCAATGTAGATGACATATCTGATGACGAAAAAAACACTGGCCATATCCAAAACCATCACGACCAGTGAAAATGAATTCTACCTGATCAACAGGGAGACCGGAGCGCAAACTGAACTCTCCCTACCTGACCAGAAAGGTAGATATGACGTCTCAGGGATTTCGCAAAGACAGCAAATACGTCTTCTATCTCACAGATGGTGGAAAGGAATTTACCTACCTCGTTCAATATGATATGAATAGCGGAGAGCGTAAAGTACTTTATGAAACCAACTGGGATGTGATGTACACTTTCCTGAGTGAAAACGAAACCTACAGGATCATCGCCATCAATCAAGATGGTAAAAACACAATCATCATGCAGGATGCCGCTTCGGGCAAAACCATTGATTTTCCTGCCATACCTGATGGTGATATTCTTGGCGTAGAAATATCCGACAGTGAAAAACTAATGCGGCTTTCAGTAGGTACTTCAAAGGCACCGAACAACATTTATCTCTACAACCTGGAGACCAAAGAACTTAAAAAACTAACCGAAAGCCTCAACAAAGAAATCAATGCAGATGACCTCGTCGCTGCTGAGGTAGTGCGATACAAATCCTTTGATGGCCTTGATATTCCTGCCATCTATTACAAACCACACCAGGCAACTCCAGAACAAAAAGTTCCTGCTTTAGTATGGGTGCATGGAGGTCCAGGCGGACAATCGAGGACCGGCTATTTTGCCTTAATCCAATATCTGGTCAATCATGGATATGCAGTCCTCGCGGTCAATAACAGAGGAAGCAGTGGCTATGGAAAGACCTTCTATAAAATGGATGACCGCAATCACGGAGACAAAGACCTTAAGGATTGCATTGCCGGTAAAAACTGGCTGGCAACACAGGGTTATATTGATGGTGAGCGGATCGGCATCATCGGTGGTAGCTATGGTGGCTATATGACCATGGCCGCGATGACCTTCACACCAGATGAATTCAATGTAGGTGTAAATATATTCGGCGTCACCAACTGGCTCCGCACGTTAAAATCCATTCCTCCATACTGGGAATCATTCAGAAATGCACTCTACACAGAAATGGGCGATCCAAACACGGAAGACTCCGTCCGGTTGTACAACATTTCTCCTCTGTTCCATGCACATCAAATCAAAAATCCGGTCATGGTACTACAAGGCGCCAATGACCCGAGAGTATTGCAAATCGAATCAGATGAAATTGTAGAGGCCATCAAGAAAAACAACATTCCGGTGGAATACGTAGTCTTCCCGGATGAAGGACATGGATTCGTCAAAAAAGAAAATGAAATCAAAGGCTATGGCGATATCCTGAAATTTCTGGATACACATCTGAAAGAAACAGTTAAGAACTAAGGCGGAGGCTAAGGCTAAAGGTCAATTTGCAAAAAGTAGAGATACGATTCATCGTGTCTCTACATGTAAAATTTATATTCGTTCAACGGCGTCTCTTCATTTGCAAATTGACATTCGATGAATCGCGTCTCTACATTAGAAATTTATTTTCGATTAATCGGGAACCAATATTTGAATCACACATTGAACCTCTCACGTTCTCACGTTCTCACGTTCTCACGTTCTCACGCCTAACGGAGTACATTGATCAACTTGCGCACCAGGGACTGACTGCCTGATCTTATTCCTATATCAAGGACCTTATCCACCTGCATCGCCACATCAAGTATTTGGGTTGTCATTTTGTTGATTTCGTCTACCTCCTTTGTTGAAGCTTTTTCAGGATCGGTGACGCGGATATGCTGAAGGGACTGGATCATTGGATCGAGTTCCCTGCGTTTGCGTTCGCGGGCGATTTGTAACGCCATTTTCCATGCATCTTTTTCGGAAGTGTAATATTCCTTGCGGTCTCCGGGGACATATACCTTGTGTACCACCCCCCACTCCATTAAGCTGCGGAGATTCATGCTCACATTGCCACGTGAAATACCTAGCTCGGCAATGATCTGGTCAGAGGTCAGCGCCTCTGGTGAAATCATCAGCAGGGCATGTATCTGCCCCATGGTACGGTTGATTCCCCATTGCGAACTCAACTGGCCCCAGGTCTGGATCATCTGGTTTCGGGCTTCTGAATATTTCATGTGCTAAAGATAGGAGAATATAAAAAGGCGAAGGCTGAGGCGAAGGGGCTGAAGGGGCTAAAGAGGCGGAAAGGCAGAAGGGCGGAAAGGGCTTAAGAGGCTTAAGAGCTGTTTAAGCTAATTGGCCCATTTTCATTAGCGAGAATTAGCGCAAATTAGCGGCTACCCTTTAACTGCGCCTCTGCGTCTCTGCGCGAAAATAAATTTGAAGGATTCAAAGCCACAGTATTATAAGGGGCTCAGAAGGCAGTTTGCCCGAAAAAACGCCAGTAAGCGGCACTTATCTTTTTACATTTACGCTGACTAAACAATCACGGATGATTTTTCCAATCGAGGACGAGCAGGTACAAGGCGGACATAAGCCGTTCTTTAGCTATCTGCTGATTGGCATCAACATCCTGGTCTTTTTTATACAGGTGACCATACCACCGGGGCTTCAGCAAGGTTTTGTGATGGAATATGGAGTCATCCCAATAGAAATCGTTCATGGCCAGGACTACTTCACCCTCCTGACCAACATGTTTCTGCATGGAGGCTGGATGCACCTGATCGGCAACATGCTTTTCCTCTGGGTATTTGCTGACAATATTGAAGCGGTCATCGGGAAGATTCCCTTTATCCTTTTTTATCTCGGTGGTGGACTGGCCGCTTCTGCCGCACACATCCTCTTTAATCCTGAAAGTTCAATCCCGGCCATAGGCGCGAGTGGTGCTATCTCTGCGGTCCTGGGTGCCTATCTGGTGATGTTTCCAGCCAGCAAAATCCGGGTGTTTGTCCTGTTTCTTTTTCGCTCTTTCTATATGCCTGCTCTCTTCTTCCTTGGCATCTGGGGTGTACAGCAATTTATCAATGGTTTTATTTCGATTGTTCCTTCCTCTGCATACACCACCAGTGTTGCGTGGTGGGCGCATATCGGGGGTTTTATTTTTGGGCTTGTCACAGGCTACATCATCCGGAGACGGTTCTTATCCCGCTCCAGATACGATACGTACATTGCTTCACGCGAAGACCTGATCTGACCATATGAAAACGGCTGATCAACTCATTACTAAGGTACCTGTTCCGGATTCCCATCCGAAGATCAGGTACGCCGACCCTATCATGATGGCCGGATCTTGTTTTACCGAACATATCAGCAACAAACTTGATCGATACAAATATGATATCGTCAGTAATCCATTTGGCATACTCTACAATCCAATATCCCTGGCTGTTTCATTTGATCGCATAGCCCATCTTCAATTTTATGATGGTGATGAATTGGTTTTTCAAGATGGCCTCTATCACAGCATGGACCATCATGGTTCGTTTTCAGGAAAAGATAAAGATGCCGTCCTTGAAAAAATAAACAAGACGCTTCAGCATGCTCATGACCACTTGAAGAAAACCAATGTCGTATGTATCAGCCCAGGGACTTCAAAGGTCTATCGGTATGACGTTACATCGGCGATAGCAGGAAACTGTCATAAGATCCCACAGGCTACATTTAGCTATGAACAAATTACATTGCATCAATGTGAAGAAGCATTTGAAAAAATATATTCTTCCGTGCAGCTTCTTGCTCCTGCTGCCAGGGTCATCTGGACAGTCAGCCCTGTGAGACATCTCAAAGACGGACTAGTAGAAAATCAACGTAGTAAAGCAACGCTGATACTGGCTATCAGTAATATCATCCAAAATCATCCGGGGTCCGATTATTTTCCAGCCTATGAGATCATGATGGATGAGCTGCGAGATTACAGATATTATGCCCGCGACCTTGTGCATCCTTCGCCTGTAGCTGTGGATATCATCTGGGATGCCTTTTGCGAGGGCTATCTTGATACGCACGATCGTACATACCATACTCCTATTGAAAAAATCAAAAGGGCCATGGAACACCGATTCCTGCACATTGATCAGGAAGCGATTCGGACATTCGCAAAGGCTCAACTAAATAACATTGACCAATTGGCTAAGCTATTGCCTGACCTCAACTGGCAAAAAGAAAGGCTCCACTTTTTTGAGTTTCTCGACATAGATTGATACCATTGGGTGGCTAGAGGATAATACATAACTTGAGATACCATTTGTTGCCTTGCTGACAGGCACTAATCAAAAATACATCTGATGAAAATAAATGATGCATATGCCCCCGGCCTATATGTGGCCAATGAAGGCAGATACAATGACATGAAGTATCGTCGTTGCGGACGCAGCGGCATCCTGTTGCCTGCATTGTCAATGGGCTTGTGGCACAATCTGGGTCATACTGATGATTTGGAAAACGGACGCAACATCTTGCGCGCATGTTTTGATTACGGGATCACACATTTTGACCTTGCCAATAATTACGGTCCCCCTTTCGGTGCGGCTGAAGAAAATTTCGGCCGGATCTTCAGGCAGGACTTTAAACCTTACCGCGATGAACTGGTCATCTCGACCAAGGCAGGATGGGATATGTGGCCCGGCCCTTATGGCAATTTTGGATCGCGTAAATATCTGCTGGCAAGTCTTGATCAAAGCCTCAAGCGTATGGGTCTGGAGTATGTAGACATCTTTTATTCGCATCGCCCTGATCCACATACACCACTCGAAGAGACGATGGGGGCATTGCATTCAGCCGTGCAACAAGGAAAAGCACTTTACGTAGGCATTTCTCAATACAAATCTGAAGCAACCACTAAGGCGGCAGAGATTCTCCGTCAAATGGGCACTCCCTTGTTGATTCATCAACCTCGCTATAGCATGATGGATCGTTGGGTCGAAGAAGATGGCTTATTGCCTGTTCTTGAAAAAGAAGGAGTAGGTGCTATTGCTTTCTCACCCTTGGAGCAAGGAGTGCTTACCAACAAATATCTCGACGGTTTTCCGGAAGACAGTAGGGCTGTCAAAGACGGACGATATCTCAAGACAGCCCAGATCACTGAAGAGCGATTGAATAAAGTAAGGGCATTGAATGTCATTGCTCATCGACGTGGACAGAGCGTTGCCCAACTTGCGGTCTCCTGGCTCTTGATTGATCCGAGGATCACATCCGTGTTGATTGGTGCCAGCAAGGTGAGCCAGATAGACGATAATGTCGGTGCCTTGAAGAACCTCGATTTTTCTGAAGAAGAGAAAGCGGAGATCAGAAGGATTTTAAGTTAACCCTGTTTCGCAAAAACCTTTTACCCCATCGTCCTGCCGGACTCTCCCCTGAAGGGGTCAAAGGAATATGGACAAGTTTTAATCTTGTTTCGCAAAAACCTTTTTCAACAGGTCTGTGGTCCGGCTGTTGATGTCGGTACGGATCTGTAATTCCTTTTTAGCCACCATGCCAAAAAGACCGTCTAGTGCTGCCTCCGTGACGTACTGATCCAGGCTTGGATTGACTTTCTCCACCAAAGGGATTTTATTGTAAGCATTGACCGCATCAGCCCAGTATTGGATTGCATTAAACTTATTGAGGGATGTGACGACTACCGGGTTAAACTCATTGTATAATGGCACATGCGTTTTCTGATCGAGGTATTGGGTGGCTGCATTCTGTGGGCCCATCAGTATGTTGAGCGCATCATCAAAAGTCATTTCCCTGATCGCATTCACGAAGATTGGTTTTGCGGATGCAGCGGCATCTTCTGCTGCCCGGTTGAGTTTTTCAAGGATAATATTTTCTACGTCATTGAATCCGGGAATAAATTTCAACCTGTCTGTTACTTTCCTGGCTTCTGCCGGAAGTAATATCTTATACTCGCTTTTGAAATACCCATCTTTCTGCGCCAGCAGGGCTGCGCCTTCGCTGATACCAAATTCCAAAGCCTGTTTCAAACCCTGTCCAATCTCAGCAGATGTAGGTTCCAATCCGGAGGAAAGTTGTTGAAGCGTATCGCAGGATGGAAAACTAATGGCTGCAAATAATGCAATGATGATGATGCGTGTGTTCATGCGTTCTCTATGTTAATTTAAAATGAAATAATTGTTGCCTTGGTCGCTTATAGGCTTATAGGCTTATAGGCTTATGAGCTTATACGTTTATGGGTTTATAAGTTTATAAGCCATGATGGGTTAACTTTAGACTAACAGCTTAGTAGCATAGTAGTTTAGAAGTTTATCAGCAAACCGATTATTACTGAATACTGCTTACTAAATACTGAATACTGATTACCGCTGAATACTGTTAACTCTATAAAGAAGACTTATAGTATATAGGTCACTTGCGCGCTATGTACAGGGCCACCGAGTTCAGGCGTGATCTTATGGACGACCACCTTGATATTGTGGATATTTGGAAACTGCTTACGGATCTCATGGGCTATGCGAAAAGCTACTGTTTCGATGAGCCGGACCGGTAGCTCCATGATATCAGCGCATATCTGATAGACGATCTCATAATTGACTGTTTGATGCAAGTCATCTCCCATGGCAGCACCATCAATATCAGCTTCCATGCTCACATCTACGAGATAGTTGCCACCCCGGATCTGCTCGTGGGCATAGTAACCGTGATGCGCAAAAAAGGACATGCCTTCGAGTTTGATTTCAGCCATTTTGCAGGAAATAGGAGATAGGAGTTAGGAGATAGGGAGCAGGAGATAGGTAAAGAGGGTGATGTATGATTGGGCGCATGCTTATTTACAACTTCAATAAGTTGCAAATAAAAGAAAGAAAAAGCAATGGAGGTCATAAAGCATATTTCTCGTTCTCAACTGTCTCCTGACTCCTAGTTCCTATCTCCTGGTTCCTATCTCCTGAATCTCGCTTATCTTTACCCTTCCAAATCAAAAACAGACCTATGACGGTGAAAACCAGTGTCAAAACGGATCAATACCAGGGCCACGACTATTATCTCCTTGATGAATTGCTGAGTGAAGACCACTTATTGGCGCGCGAAGCGGTGAGAGATTGGGTAAAACAGGAAGTAAGCCCGATCATAGAAGATTATGCTAACCGGGCTGCTTGTCCTGCCCATTTGTTCAAAGGATTGGCAGAAATTGGTGCTTTTGGCCCCAGTCTTCCGGTCGAATATGGTGGTGGCGGAATGGATGAAATCGCCTATGGGGTGATCATGCAGGAGCTGGAACGCGGAGATTCAGGCATCAGGTCAATGGCTTCTGTCCAGGGGTCGCTGGTCATGTACCCGATCTATAAGTATGCGTCTGAAGAACTGAAGAAAAAATACCTCCCTAAGCTTGGCTCAGGAGAGATGATAGGCTGCTTTGGCCTTACAGAACCTGATCATGGTTCGAATCCGAATGGCATGATCACCAGGATCGTTGATGATGGTGATGCGTATATACTCAACGGTGCCAAAATGTGGATCACCAATAGTCCGCTTGCAGACCTGGCGGTCGTGTGGGCTAAGGATGAAGAGGATAAGATCCGTGGTATGATCGTGGAGAGTGGCTGGAAAGGATTTTCTGCCCCTGAAATCCATGGAAAATGGTCCCTGAGGGCTTCGATTACAGGTGAGCTTGTTTTTGAAGATGTACGCGTACCGAAATCACATATTTTCGCCGATGTGAAAGGCCTGAAAGGACCCTTATCCTGTTTGTCAAAAGCCAGGTATGGGATCGCCTGGGGTGCTATTGGTGCTGCACTGGATTGCTATGACAGTGCCTTGCGATATTCAAAACAACGTGAGCAATTTGGAAGGCCAATTGCCGGCTTCCAACTCACACAGAAGAAACTGGCTGAAATGATCACAGAAATCACCAAAGCCCAGCTACTGACCTGGAGATTAGGCACCCTCGCCAATGTTGGCAAAGCCACGCCTGCCCAGATTTCGATGGCCAAACGCAACAATGTGGATATGGCTCTTCAGGTAGCCAGGGAAGCCAGACAAATTCATGGTGGTATGGGAATCACCAGCGAATACCCGATCATGAGACATATGATGAACCTTGAGTCCGTGGTAACTTATGAGGGAACCCATGATATCCATCTGCTGATAACCGGACAGGATATCACAGGACTCAATGCGTTTTCTTAATGAAATCCTAATCGGGATAAAATACGTAGAGAGATACACCACGGTAGTCTAATAATCCGTTTAAACGGTTGTTTTGACAAAACAATTGGAGTAATTTTTCGGTATAACATCTTATACGCGAAAACAGAAAAGGACTGTCACCATGTTTTATAAGGGATTTCTACCAAGTCTAGCTATTGCCTGCTTTGCAACCCTTCCTCTTTCATCGCAGGAAACGATCCGGTTGCAGAATCCATCATTTGAAGATATACCGCACAGAGGTTCTCCTACAGGTCCATCCATCAGGGGTTGGCATGATTGCGGTCTCAGTAAATTCCCTTCTGAAAGTCCACCTGACATCCACCCTGTACCAGAAAATGCCTGGCAAGTGACGATGGATGCATATGATGGAAATACTTACCTGGGAATTGTGACCCGGGCAAATGATTCCTACGAATCATTGTCCCAGGCGTTAACGACACCTATACAAGGCGGTGTGTGCTACTCGTTTAAAGCCTTTGTTGCAAGGTCACAGGACTACAAGAGTGCTACCAGCCGTACCCAGCAGTTAGGCACCAACGAGCTTGAAAATTTTGTGAGGCCAGCTGTATTGCTCATCTGGGGCGGGAACTATTTCTGTGACAAGGCCGAGCTCCTCGGGGAGTCTCCTGCTATCTCCAACGAAAACTGGAAGCAATATAAATTTACATTTCAACCTCAAAAAACGCACAAGTACATTACCATCGAGGCGTTTTATAAAACACCGATCCTGGAGGCATACAATGGTCATGTCCTGGTGGATGGTCTTTCAGAAATTGTCCCCGTAGATTGCCCGTTGTTTCCGGAGGATCTGGTTGCCGAGGTTACTGACCCTCCTGCCAAAACAGGAACCACAGGTTCTTCCTCATCATCCTCCATAAGTTCAAAAACAACTACAGGCGGATCTTCAACTACATTAAAATCCGGCACAGTCTCATCAAGCCAGAAAACCTTTACGCCGGTGCTGATTACAGAACTGGTGCCGGGCAAAGTATTTGTCGGACAGAAAATCAGGCTTAATCATCTGTACTTCAGTACAGATTCTGTCAACCTCAGATCGGATTCATACAAAGTGCTCAATGAGCTGGCAGAATACATGAAAGCGTATCCGAAGACCGTGATCGAAATCGGAGGCCATACTAACACCGTACCTCCCGAAGACTATTGTATGCACCTGTCTATCCAGCGCGCTAAATCTGTACAGGAATATCTTATTTCACAAGGAGTGCCGGCCGAACGCTTGCAATACAAAGGTTATGGAAAGTCGGATCCGATCATCGAGTATGATAAGTACAACAAAGAGGCGAGGTTGAAGAATCAAAGGGTGGAGATCAAGATAATATCCCTAACGTGAGACGTGTAAGAGCGTGAGAGCGTGAGAGCGTGAGAGCGTGAGACGTGAGACGTGAGACGTGAGATAGATAAGATGAAAATCATAAAAAAAGTAGAGACGCGATTGATCGCGTCTCTACTTTTTTTATGATTTTCATTGTTGTAGATTTGAAGGACAGCATATGAAAAACATTTTGACCCCATTAAGATTCGTGCTTTCCTTTGTTTGGATCATTTGTGCTCCCTCCCTTCAGGGGCAGGATACGATCCTGCTAATGAATCCATCCTTTGAGGATATTCCACATAGAGGTAGTGCTGGAGGTCCTCCCATAAAGATGTGGGATGATTGTGGCTTCAATACATTTCCTAACGAATCTCCTCCTGATATACATCCTGTCCCTAATGGTGCCTGGGGTGTCGGCTTGCAACCACAAGAAGGCGCTACCTATCTTGGCCTTGTAACTCGTGCGAATGGTACTTACGAATCAGTTGGTCAAAGAATTTTTACACCCTTAAAGGCAGGGACTTGTTATTCGCTGACCGCCATGATGACTCAATCACCTATGTATAAGAGTGCTACTGTTGAAACCATTAAAAATGGAACCCGCAATCTTGAAAATTTTATTCAGCCAGTGAAGGTTATTGTCTGGGGCGGTATTTATACCTGTGAAAAATTAGAAATACTTGCTGAAAGTAGTGCGGTAACCAATCATGAATGGCAGCCATTTGAACTGACTTTAAAACCGCACAACAACTACACCTATATCACCATTGAAGCTTTTTATTCAAAATCTCAGGAGAAAAAATTCAATGGTCATGTTTTAATCGACAATCTCTCCCCCATTATAGCGATTGATTGCAAATAAAATCCGCATCACACCAATCCTGCTTATTTCACTTTTAATTTCTCGCATTTTATGCCGATCGTGGCGATGTCTTTCCAGAATCCCGGATAAGACTTACTAACCACATCAGGGTCTTTGATGATCACCGGATGTATGCATGCCAGCGGGGTGAAAGCCATCGCCATGCGGTGATCCTCATAGGTACTAAATCTTCCCCTGTCTTTCCATTTTGCCTTACCGACCAGGATCACCGTAAGTTCTTCTCCTTCTTCTTTCACTAGCAGCTTTGTCTTGACTCTCTCTAGTTCAGTAAACATCGCGAGGATGCGATCTGTTTCTTTGATCCGAAGGGTCTTCAGTCCGGTTAAAACTCCCTTGATCCCTAATCCTGCTAATGTCACCATCACCGTCTGTGCAATATCCGGACAAAGGGAAAAATCGTATTTGAATTCCTTCAGTTTTTCCTTGATTCCTTTCTTGTTAATGACAAGTCCGTTTTCGGTATAGGTCGTTTCGACACCCAACTGAGCGTATATATCTTTCGTAACCGCATCACCCTGGATACTATCTTCCTTTAAGCCTTCAATAAATATCTCTGCCTGTTCGGCAAGCGCTGCCATCGAATAGAAATACGATGCTGCTGACCAATCACCTTCGACCGCATAATCTTTTGCGATATAGGCACCATGCTCAATGCGTATCGTGTTATCAGTCCATTGATGTTCGATACCGAAATACGCCATCATGGCCAGGGTCATCTGCACATAGGATGCTGAAACCAGCTCACCCGTCAGGTGAATCGTCAATCCTTTGGGTAACATTGGCGCTATCAAAAGCAAAGCTGTCAGATACTGGCTGCTGATACCTGCTTGCAGAGTGACTTCGTTGACATCTACGCCTAGGTTGTTTGTTGGCTTCACTTGCAAAGGAGGAAATCCTTCTTTATTCAGATACGTGATATCGGCTCCGAGTGCTTGGAGTGCTTTCACCAATGGACCTATCGGTCTGCGTCGAAGTTGCTCAGAAGCATCTATCTTGACTTCACGATCTCCCAGGCATGCCCTGGCCACCATAAAGCGATAACTGCTACCTGCATGCCCACTGTATAAAACCTCATCTGTAGAGGCCAGCATAGCAATAAGTGCATCTGTATCATCACTGGTACTGAGGCGATGTATTTCAAAAGGATCATTACAAAGGGACCTGATGATCAGAGCCCGGTTGGAAATACTTTTGGATGGTTCCAAAATGACGGTACCGCTCAGCTTCTGCTGGGGTAACGATAGTTGATTTGCAATTGACATGGTTGTTTATTCTTCCTCCCCTTTTTTCTGCTCAGCAATTCTTTTTTTCTCTGCATCCTTTTCAAATGCAATGATGATATCCCTCACGAGCCTGTGTCTGACGACATCGTCGGCACTCAACCTGACCGTAGCGATACCATCAAGGTGGCCCAGCAGGTCAATAGCTTTTCGAAAGCCGGAGTGTACACTCCGCGGAAGGTCAATCTGGGATAAATCCCCGGTGATGATACACTTGGCTGATGGACCAAGACGTGTCAGAAACATTTTAATCTGTCCTTCTGTAGCATTCTGTGCTTCATCCAGGATGATAAAGGCATTGTCAAGTGTGCGCCCACGCATATAGGCGAGAGGTGCAACCTCGATGATCCGGTTTTGCATGAAATAATTCAGCTTATCAATCTGGATCATATCATCAAGCGCATCATATAACGGCCGTAAATACGGATCTATCTTTTCTTTCAGGTCACCTGGCAGAAAGCCCAAATTCTCTCCAGCTTCCACTGCAGGACGGGTCAGGATGATCTTCTTGACCATCGCATTTTTCAGTGCACGCACTGCAAGTGCAACAGCCGTATATGTTTTACCTGTTCCGGCAGGGCCTACTGCGAATACAACGTCATTGAGATCGCAGGCAGTCACCATTTTCTTCTGGTTCTTGGTCTTAGCCTTGATGGGCTTGCCTGTCCTACCATATAGGATCACATGGTCTGAAACTTCTCCAACCGGGGTTTCTTCTTGTTCAAAGGTATGTGTTCCGGCCAGGAGGTCTTCTAAGGTGGCCATGGGGAGTGTTTTCTGATCCTTGAGGATCCGGAGCATCATTTCAAACTTGTCCTTTGCACTCTGGGCCAGTTTCTTCTTGCCACTCAGTTTGACCTGATTACCTCTGGAGGTGACCACCACTTCTGGAAATGCTTTGCGAAAGAGATTGAGCTTACTGTTGTTCTGTCCAAATAACTCTAAAGGATCAACATCCTCTACGGTCAATACAATCTCACTCAAAATCTTGTCTTTAGTGTTTGGGATAGCTTGTCCGATGGTATTTCTTTTTTTTGCTTGTGTCAAATCTAACGATTAAGGCGTTACGGTTCCCCTGCGTGGCTGATAAATTTACAATTTTTTGTAATATGTTTGGGTGTCGGGGAAACCAAACCGATACTCCAGCTATGGTTAAACGAATCGTGATAATGGAACTATTGCCCGGTAAGGAAGGCCTGTTTTTGGATATCTTTGATCAGGTAAAAAAACAGATACGGGCACGGGAAGGTTGCAGAGGACTTGAAATACTTAAAAGTGAGGAAGATGGGCGCATAAGTCTTTGGACCATAAGTCTTTGGAAAAATGAAAGCGATCTCGATGATTACCGGTCATCCCCTTTGTTTAAAAAAACATGGTCTGAGGTCAAACCCCTGTTTTCAGGTAAAGCCCGTGCATGGACACTGACCTCGATCGAAACGCTGGCATGAAAGTATTTACATCACGACAAGGTGATATATATCTGGGTAATGTTGGGGATGGTTTGCAAAAAGCCATTCGCTCCTTAGAACCCTCCCTGGTATTTATACTTGCAGACGACGACACTGCACAGCATTGCGTTCCCTTAGTTGAATCCCTGGCAGATACAGCCATACCACCTATCGTCATCGCATCCGGTGATCAGCACAAAACAATCGATAGCTGTGAAACCATCTGGGCCTCCCTGGTAGAGTCCGGTGCAGATCGTGAGTCTCTGATACTCAATGTCGGAGGAGGTATGATATGCGACCTTGGTGGCTTTACCGCATCTTGCTATCAACGGGGTATTCGTTTTGCGCACATCCCCACTTCCCTGCTGGCCATGGCTGATGCCGCGATGGGAGGTAAAACGGGTGTAAACTTTGGTGGTTACAAAAACTATATAGGTCGTTTTGAAAACCCGGCGTTTATCTGGACAGACCCAACATTCCTCAGGACGCTTCCCCGGCAGGAAACCCTGGATGGCCTGGCTGAAATCGTCAAGCATGCCATCATTGGCAGCCACGGTTTATGGGAAACGATCTCTACGTTTGATAGCCCGGAATCAATGGAGTGGTACCAACTACTTGAACTCAATATCCCTGTTAAACTTCATATTTCAGACGCCGATCCATTTGAAAAAGGGAGACGGAAAACCCTGAATTTTGGTCATACCATCGGCCACGCCCTGGAAAGCCATTTTCTTCATTCAACTGAGCCACTGAGTCATGGTCAGGCAGTTACGTTAGGTATGCTGGCTGAAACTAAACTCGCCCATCTCACAGGATTGCTTGGAAAAGAAGATTTTAAAAGCATTATTGACCTGATTCTGCGATTGTTGAGTCCTTGCGAAGTAACTTTGCCAACCATCGATGCACTTCGGCCATGGCTCCAGGGTGACAAGAAAAAATCCGGAGGTAGCGTCGGGTACAGTTTACCTGACAGCATCGGTAATTGCAGATGGGATATTAAAGTGGAAGAAACGCTGGTAAGGGAAAGCCTTGATTGGGTTAACCAGGTACGCAAAGGATAGTTGGCTTCGTTAGCTTTCGGAGAAATAGGTTTGTTTGATCTTTTTACAATATGAGCAGCATAGCATCTTTTGATAAATACGGTAAAAAACTCTGGATCGGGGCTTTCGCACTCGTTGGTTTTATCATTTTATTCTTCGTCATCCTTTCCTTCCAGGGACTTCCTGATTTCAAACAGCTGGAGAGTCCTGATTTTGAACTGGCCACCCAGGTGATCGATGTCAAAAGCCGCGAGATAGGAAGATACTATACCCAAAATCGCCTGCCTGTTGACTATGACCATCTCAATCCTCACTTGATTGATGCTTTGGTGGCTACAGAAGATGTAAGGTTCTTTGCGCATTCTGGCGTGGATGTCCAGGCCTTGTCGAGAGTATTTCTTGGCGTGGTTACCTTCAACCGAAACAAAGGGGGAGGAAGTACGATCACGCAACAGCTTGCCAAGCTTCTCTTTGACCGGCCTGATTTTACAGGCATGGGAAAAATGAAAAAAGGATGGACACTGATGATCACCAAATTTAAAGAATGGATCACCGCCGTCAAACTCGAAAAGCAATATACCAAGCAGGAAATCCTGGCGATGTACCTCAACAAATTCAACTTCATCTACGGAGCGTATGGCATCAGTGCTGCCTCTGAAATTTACTTTGGTAAAAACCAGAAAGACCTCCAGATCGAAGAAGCTGCAACGCTGATCGGTATGTTAAAGAATCCTGCACTGTTCAATCCTGTGCGTCGTCCGGATACAGTCATGCATCGACGCATGATCGTACTCAACCAGATGCGCAAAGAGGGATTCATTTCAAGAGACCAATATGATTCGCTCAAAGTGCTGCCGCTGGATATTACACGCTTTAACAAACAAAGCCATGTGACAGGACCGGCACCCTACTTCAGAGCCGAACTGGCCAAATGGCTTAAAGAACTTTTTGAACAGGAAGATTATCGCAAACCGAATGGCGAAAAATATAACATATATAAAGACGGACTGAAAGTCTATACCACGATCGACCTTGATATGCAGATCATGGCAGAGGAAGAAATGTGGAAACATATGGCCAAGGTGCAGCAGCGCTTCAACGCAGTATGGGGCACACGCGATCAGTGGACATACAATGCTGATGATGCACAGAAAAAAATCAGGAAGGAGTCTCTGCAGAGCATGGTGAGACAAACAGGCAGATATCAGGCTATGCGGGAGGAGCGCCTGAGTGCATTGCTTGAAAAAGTCAATGAGCAACATGAACTCATACTCAGTGACTGGGATATTGAAAACCTCATCCAGGAATCCCAAAAAGCTGGTCGCATTTCAAGATTGGTTTCCGGTAAATCCATCACGGCTGATAAGGGTAAGAAATACAAGGCCATCATGGCCGGTGATGATTGGGATGAACTGGCCTCCTCCTGGAAAATGTTTCAGAAGGATATCATGAAGGAAATGAATACGGCGGTTGAAATGCTGGTCTTTGATTACGGACCGGGTGGCGAAAAAAAGGTCACCATGACTCCGCTGGATTCCATCAAATATCACAGGCGGTTTATGCAGACAGGCATACTCGCGATCGATCCCAAAACCGGAGAAATCAAAACCTGGGTGGGTGGTATCAACAATAAATATTTTCAGTTTGACCATATCGGCAGCAGCAGACAGGTAGGTTCTACCTTCAAACCATTTGTATATGCCACGGCCATTACCCTGCAGGGAATATCACCATGTTTTCCTGTTATGGATCAACCCTACACCATTGCTCCGGGAGACGGAAGTTTTGGCTTGCAAGAGCCATGGACTCCTCAAAATGCAGATGGTAAATTCACCAACAGGAACTATACCCTCTTTGAAGGTTTGAAAGATTCAAGGAATACTATTTCTGTCTTCCTGATGCAGCAACTGGGCAATGCAAACGTCGTCAGGGGGCTGGTCCATAACATGGGTATCGATAGTTCACTCCGCAGGGCAGATGGTGAATATCGGGTTCCTAATCAACCATCTATTTGCCTCGGTTCAGCAGATCTCAGTGTGATGGAGATGACAGGTGCCTATTGTACGTTTGCCAACAACGGTGTTTTTGTAAAGCCTTACTTTGTTTCCTCTGTTGAAGACGAAAACGGAAGAGTGATATACCGTGCCATGAAAGAAGAACAAGTGGCGCTGCCTCCTAAGGCAAATGCTGTGATGGTCGATATGCTCAAATACACAGCTGTTGGATTTGGCGCAAATAAAAGTCAGGTGGGAGGTAAGACCGGAACGACCAATGATTATGTAGATGGTTGGTTTATAGGTATCACGCCTTCACTTGTCGTGGGCACCTGGGTGGGTGGCGAAGATCAATGGATCAGGTTTAATACACTGGCAGATGGGCAAGGAAGTGTGATGGCAAAGCCTTTTTTCAAAGCCTTCCTCAACCGGCTTGAAAACTCACCGGAAGTGGACTACGATGCATCGGCCAGATTTGTAATTCCGGAAGGGGGCCTGGACATTGAAACGGACTGTGCTAAATACAACGCCATCCGAAAGCAGAATATGTTTGAACAATTTAACCCGGAAGAAACCTTCCAGGAGGAATTTAACGAAAATGAATAGTGATCTTTACAGGGCCTGATGCTCATCGTCAACATGGATACAAGCGAAAAACTGCCATATCAATCCTTCATGCATACCTGGTATAGGGGAATCCTTTCTATTCCGATCGGTATCCTTCTATTGCTGGCAGCTTGTGTGCCGGTGGAAGAAAAAGTCGTGGTCCCTTTTGATGTCAATCCGGCACAACCGAAAATCCGACAAGTCTTCGATCTGCAGAATGCTCAAAACAAGGATAGCCTTGTATTACTCCTGAGTAGTGAAGATCCTTCGTTACGATATGCTGCAGCAAGGGCTTTTGCTTCATTTCAGGACACATCAGCTTTAAAGGCGCTATTACCCTTGTTGCTTGATGCGGAAAGCCGTGTGCGAATGATGGCCGCTGTGGCTGTCGGACAGCTGGGTTCTCCATTAGCAGAAGCGCCATTGACAGCCGCCTTTGATGGCAGAGACAGTGCACGGTTATTTGAAGCTGCCAATAGTATGATCCTGGAATCCATGGGTAAGATCGGCAATGCACAATTTCTCCGCGCCTTGAGTACCATTTCAACCTATCAATCCATCGACACCCTTTTGCTACTTGGCCAGGCCAGAGGTATATACAGATATGCGCTGAGGGACATGGTAGATCCTGAAGGCACTGCCACCATGCTGCGTTATATGGCTGATGCTGCCATCCCCATTTCCGTGAGGATCATCGCTGCCAATTATCTCCAGCGTGCCAAAGGCATTGATGTATCGATGCATGCTGATCAGCTCATCGCCAGCTGGCATGGAGAAAGTGATCCTTATCTGCGTATCTGTCTTGCTTCTGCATTAGGGAAAGTAAAATCTCCTGCTGCGATGAAAGAACTTGCCCTGGCACTGCAGACTGAATCTGACTACAGGGTCAAATGTTCCATTCTCAGGGCACTGCAGAATTATGATTACAAAGATGTTCATCTGACTTTCCTGACATCAACAAGTGACGACAATCCACATGTAGCGGAAGTAGCGGCTGAATACTTTGTCATGAAAGGCCAGGAGAAAGATGCTGCCAGATATAAAGCAGCGATGAAGGATTGCAAATCATGGCAGGCGAAGACGCGAATGGCCGAAGCTGCAAACAAGAACACCACGTCCATGTTTAGCAGCGCGAAGACCGCCCTGCAAAATGAAATTAAAGCAGCGCTCGGTGCTGCGAAGGATCCATATGAAAAAGCGGCATGGCTCAAGGCATGGAGCAGTGAATTGCGCAACTTCGAGTCTATTCCTAAATATACCTTGCCTGATCAGCCAATTCCTGTTCGTACCCAGGCTGTGACTTGTCTGATCGACGCTTGCCGGGATAAAAACTTTGATGCCTACTTTGCCGGCGAAGGTTATCTGATCAAAGCACAAATCGGCGGATACCTCGCTACGGCTATGAAATCAGGAGATCCCGGCATCATCGCTCTCATCGCAGGAGCGATATCCGATCCTAAAACCGGATTGAAAGAAATCTTCAAAGAGCGAAAGACTGATTTGAATAAAGCATTGGCAGGCCTCAAACTGCCTGAAGAAATGGAGACCTACCTGGAGGTGACTAAAGCGCTCAAAGAATATGGAATGGATGCGCCTGCTGTACCGGAAGACCAGAAGAAATATAAATCCATCGATTGGAAATTGATTGATCAGCTAAAACCTGGTAGCACTGTTCAGTTGACCACCTCCCGAGGTGAAATTACAATTGCTCTGTACCCAGATCGTGCACCTGTATCCGTGACCAGTTTTCTGCAATTAGCTAAGGAGGGTTACTACAATGGAAAATCTTTTCATCGTGTGGTCCCCAATTTTGTGATCCAGACCGGATGCCCGCGTGGAGATGGATTCGGAGGACTTGATTTTACACTGCGATCAGAACTGGCCGGCACCTACTATGATGATGAAGGATATGTAGGGATGGCGTCAGCAGGTCCGCATACCGAAGGCCCACAGTTTTTCATCACTCATTCTCCTTCGCCACATCTGGATGGTCGCTATACCATTATCGGTAAGGTTACATCAGGCATGGATGTCGTGCATAAAACGGAAATAGGAGACACCATCAAGCAAATCAACATACGTTACTAACTATATGATACTATCTACTCCTTTAGAATCAAGGCACATCGAACTGGGTGCCAAAATGGTTGAGTTTGCCGGCTACAATATGCCGGTGGTCTATTCAAGCATCCAAGACGAACATCATGCTGTGCGCAAGAGCGTTGGCGTGTTTGATGTCTCCCACATGGGTGAATTTATCGTCAAAGGAAAACAAGCGCTCGATCTTGTACAACGCATCAGCTCTAATGATGCGGCTGCCTTAAAAATCGGCCAGGCGCAATATTCATGTCTTCCAAATGAAACAGGTGGCATCGTTGATGATATGCTGGTCTATCGTCTGCCGCAAGATATGTGTGCAGAAGGCGAGCAGGCCTTTATGTTGGTTGTCAATGCTTCTAACATCCACAAGGATTGGGATCATATCCAACAGTATGCTTCAGCTTTTGATACCCGCATCATTGACATCTCTGACAAGACGGGATTGCTGGCGGTTCAAGGCCCATTGGCAAAAGAGTTGTTGCAACCATTAACTGATGTTGCACTGGATGATATACCCTATTATCATTTTGCAAAAGGAAAAATTGCAGGCATAGATAATGTCATCATTTCCGCCACGGGATATACCGGATCAGGAGGATTTGAATTGTATGTAGAAAGCAAAGATCTTGTGGCCTTATGGGATACGATCATGGCACTGGACAATCCTGTAAAACCAGTTCCTGCCGGACTAGGCGCTCGTGATACCTTGAGACTCGAAATGGGCTATTGCCTCTATGGCAATGATATCGATGATACGACTTCTGTATTGGAAGCCGGATTAGGCTGGATCACCAAACTCAACAAGAAAAGTGAGTTTCCATCACAACCTATTTTTGCAAAGCAGAAAAAAGAAGGTGTCGCTAAGAAACTGGTAGGCTTTGTGGTAGATGATCGCAGAGTACCACGCCACGGATATCCGGTGTGTGATGATACCGGAAATGAAATCGGGGTGGTCACGAGCGGAACATCCTCCCCTACCCTGCAGATCCCGCTGGGCATGGCGTATGTGCCCGCGTCATTAGCATCCCTCGGATCTACCTTCAATGTAAAGGCAGGCACCAAAATGTTGAGTGCCAAAGTAGTTACAATGCCTTTTATAGATCCTGCAAATGTTTGATCGCATTTAACAACGGAACAGAATACTAAACCAAAACCCTTCTCTAAGACCGAATATGAAGATCTATCCTTTTGAAGCCATCTATCCTAATGACGATCTGATCGCATCATCAGATTCATTTTTCGGGACTGTACGGGATGACTACAGTGAGTATTATAAGAATGGTTTTTTCCGGCATGCGGATGAGAGTGCTTATTACATCATGGAAATCACGATGGATAACAAAGTGCATTCCGGGATTGTGGTCTGTCTCAATGTGGAGGATTATACAAAAGGAAAAATTGTCAAGCACGAGCAGACAATCGCCAGCAGTGAGCAATCCATGCTGAAGATTATACTGCAGCGGGGAGCTATGGTCAAGCCAGTTTTGCTATGTCATCCTGTGATCAAGGAAATCGCAAAGGAGATCGAAAAACAAAAGAAGAAAAGGGAACCCTTCCTGCAGTTTACCATCGCTGCGGGTCCTCAGCAATACGCCCTCTACCAGATTCCTGAAGCTGAGGGTGCTGAGCTTGCGAAACTTTACAAGACGATGGTTCCGAAGCTGTATATAGCAGACGGGCATCATCGCTGCAGTACGGCTGAAAAGTTGAACAAATTGCAAGGAGGAAAAACAGATCATGACTATTCGCTCATCCTGTCTGCATTGTTCCCCTTTGACCAATTGGATATCCTTGATTACAACAAAGTCGTTCAGCTCCCTTACCATTTGAAGCTCACACGTTTCGTGGCGGAGATCAGCAGGTTTTGTGATATCGAGTTGTTGGTACGACCAGACAAACCTGATCGCAAACATGACCTCACAATGTGCATCCAGGATGAATGGTACCTGCTGCGCTGGAAACCGGAGATCCTGAAAAAATACAAGAAGACGGCTGCGATGCTCGATGCGGACATCCTTGACATAGAAATCCTGGAAGGATTGCTGGGTATTGCAGATGTTCGGACAGACAACAGGGTGCAGCACATCTCTGGCAATCTTGGCCCAGGCAAAGTGGAGGAGAAAGTCAGAGCTTCAGATCATCATGTTGGATTCTGTATCTATCCTGTGCAATTTGATGAACTAGTCAAAGTCTCTGATACCGGTGGTACATTACCTCCTAAGAGCACCTGGTTTGAACCTCGTATGATCAATGGGTTCGTAGTAAAATCTTATTGATGGGATTGAGGTATCTCACTGCCGATTGGGTTTATCCGGTTACTTCACCACGTGTGCATCAGGGTGTCGTCGTGATGGATGATGATCGTGTCATCGAAGTGACCACACGACAAAATGTGAATGCTGAAAAGCAGGAATACCATCAGGGCATCCTCATTCCCGGTTTTATCAATACACATTGTCATCTTGAATTATCTCATCTCCGGGCTAAAGCACCGACAGGTACCGGGCTGCTTCCGTTTCTTAATCATGTTGTAAAATATCGGGATATCGATCCGTCAGTAATTGATCAGGCGATCAGGGAGGCGGATGCGTATATGTGGGAGCAAGGCATACAGGCTGTAGGAGATATCTGCAATAAAACTGACACGTTTCAGACAAAGCGGGCCAGTAAAATTCAATACTACAGCTTTGTAGAAATGTTTGACTTTCTGCAGGATCAGCAGACAGAAAATATGGTTAAGGGGTATATGGAGGCATATGCTCAGGCACCTCAACCAAAATCGGCTGTACCACATGCACCCTATTCTGTTTCGCCAAAATTGTTTGGACATATAAATGGTCTGAACACATTAAATGGGACGATAAGCATTCACAACCAGGAGACGAGTGCAGAGGAGGATTTCTTCTTAAAGGGTGAAGGTGGCTTTTTTGATTTTTATAAAAACTTTGGTTTTGATCTAAGTCATTTCAGCGCTACGGGCAAGACCTCCATTCATTATGCCATGGCGCATATGGATCCGGCGCATCGTACACTTTTTGTACACAATACACTGACCACACTTGCAGATATAGAAGCAGCGCAATCATGGAGTGACCAGGTCTACTGGGCCACCTGTGCCAATGCGAATCTTTACATTGAAAACAGACTTCCTTTTTACAAGCACTTTATTGATGCCGGTGCCCGCATGACTATCGGCACAGACAGCCTTACCTCCAACTGGCAATTGTCGATCCTCGAAGAAATGAAAACCATTTCCAGATATCAATCCTATGTACCCTTTGAGACCTTACTTCAATGGGCCACTTTAAATGGTGCGAAGGCGCTAGGGATGGAAGATAAGTTGGGATCACTTGACAAAGGAAAGACACCAGGAGTGCTTGTGCTTGACTTTGATCCGGAAGTTGGGGTATTGTTTGATGCGGGGGTGAGTGTGAGGAGACTAGTTTGATGTGAGTTGTGAGTTGCGGTTGCTGAGCTGTAGCTCATGGCTGAGCGCGAGCAGGTCGAAGCATGAGTTGTGAGTAAATCATCGATTGCTTTTTAAAAAGCAATCGATCCTGGTAGACTCTGGCTGCCAGGAGTACGATCACAAATCCAAGTCTTTGCACTATCATCTAAAGGAGCCTCCTGGCTCCAGGCACGAACATCACCACGTTCGTTTCAGCTACAAATCACATCTTCACCACCTTGTACCCGTACACCTTGCTTCCTTCGGAAATGCGTAAAATATAAACTCCGTGAGGTAATGATGAAAAATCAAGTGTCGCCACTGATCAACAGGATTTGGTGAAAAGGTGATTGCTTGATCCTGTGTCACAGCATGCGTGGCGGTAGACTCCTCGATGGTGATTTTGATTAGTGTACTAAACACGATGGCACCGTCATCGTCAGTGGCCTGGGCATGTGCAAAATAAGTTCCGACTCCCGGGAAATATCCAATCAAAAGTATACGGAAGTGTATCGAAAGTAGCGACATCATCAAAATTGATATTCAACTTCACATTGGCTATCACTCCGTCTGCATCCGTGGCTTCAATGGTAAAGAGCGCATGTCCTTCATCTATATTGAATACACTTTCATCAAGTGGTGTGACGATACGCACTGTCGGAGGTTGATTGGCCGGCTCACCCAGGACTTTAAATTTAAAATACCCTTCAGGTGCTACCATCGGACGAACCTGTTGCTTGCCGCTTTTAGCGACCGCATGAATGTAGTACTGGATCTCCGAGCCTGCCTGCTGTGGAGGTATCAATGCAGCCCAACTATTAGCTACGCTATCTACCAGCACCATGGGAACCTGGGTATAAAATGAATCAGGGGCAACACGATAAAAAAGCTCTGCCGCAGCAATGCCATCACGGTGTTTGATATAAGCTACTACCGGATACTCCAGCGAAGCATCTTCGGAGTCACGCAAGCGTGGATGAGCGATCAGTAGCGGATCATCATCACCAACAGTTTTGGTGATGCAGTGAATAGCACCTAGCGAGCCGATAATCGAATTGCAATTGATGCCCACCACATTGTATCCTGGAAGATTTTCACGGTAGATACGGAGAGCGGTAGTATCGTATCGCTCCTGATATGTAGGCACCAGCACTGTCTTGTTGATGAATACGGAATTGGTATACGTCCTGTATGCACCACCTGTATTAGGATACCTCCCGCTGGCATCAGGAGGCATGGGTAATCTTACAATATTGTATTTATTCCCAAAGGCGGTATTGAATTCTTCTGTGAGGTAATTGATATTGGATTCGATCTGTGGGCCATCGGCGATGCCTTCAGGATACTGGCCGAAGAAGATAGTCTCTTCATCAATGACTCGCATATGCATATCGAGATGATGGATGCCATCGAAAGGGAGTGTGGGGAACTTGATGTATTGCTTTACACCAAGGAATAGGTTTGCAATCGAATCGATCTGTGCTTCTGTTTTCTCAGGATTCTCTTCAAGGACCAGCATGGAAGAAAATACAGTGCCCATGCCGTCCGGCAGATGATTACCTCCTGTATGGACCCAATTATATGGGAAGGTAGTGGCTTCGTAGATGGGCAGTTTGAGATGCTCAGCAACAGCTACAGGAGAGGCATCATCATTTTGTCTTGGACGGTTATATATCCAGTCGACGAGCCATAGGCTATCGACATCATTTTTATAGACTGTCCATGGTCCGTAGTCACGAACCCAGATGCTATTGAAAGGTGTATTGACAAACTCCACAGAATCCAGTGGAATACCAGCGCTGGTAAGTTGTCCGGAAACATTGCCCGGATCAGTCGTGATAATGAGGACCTTGCACTCCTTCACAGCATTTCTGACAATCTCCTTGAGGATCGTGGCTTGTCCGGACCACGTGATGATCAGAGCCTGGATTTCTTCCCATTCAGCCATAGTACGAACCTGACCTGGTGGTGGGACGGGGATGCTGCGGATGGTGGAAGCGTATTTCTCGCGGAGGTAATCGGCCATGACTTTTTGCTCATCTGAAGTCATGGTATGTGGCATGCCCGATTGCTGCCCATAAAGCTGTAAGCCAGTGAAAGTAAGAATGAAGAAGAATAAAAATGAGCTATATATCCTCATAAAGGTCCTGTCAGGTTGGAATGTTGAAGGGGACGTGAAAATAAGGGATTTACTCCAGTTTTACCACCTTTTGAATGCTGGTAGAATTGCCAGTAGAAATTTGTAAAAAATAAATCCCTGGAAGCAAATTTCCTAAATCTTCAAGTTGTTCATAATCGCTTTCAACCAACCGCCCTGTCTGGTCAAACAATATCAATTGCATAGATTCCGAAGGCTCGGATACTGTAATGTAATCAGTAAATGGATTGGGGTACAAAACGATTTGCTTACTAGTCAATTCATTCGAACTGTTTATCAAATGATTTACAAGGAAACTATTATTAAACAATAATGTATCCAGGTGATGATTTGCATGATGTATATACACTCTTCGTTGAAAGTGCGGCGCATTATATGTCCATAGTTGAAATCTTATGGTATCAGATCTGTTTGGCTCAATTAACTGTTGGTCATATTCATATAGATAAACTCCATCAAAACAAAAATGATCGAATGGTTCCTCATGATGGAGGGTATAACTATGAACGGTATCATTAGAGTGGTTGCTCACAACAGCTTTTAAATAGATCAAAATAATCTCATCATGTGGATGTGGAACAGAAGCTGAATCTACCCATATTGTATCCAAAGATATGTCTACATATTCTATCGGTGTTGGATCGGTATAGGGATAACATATCCTGTAATTGGCATCGTATTTCGCAATACCATCCGTTGACCAGGCATACACTCTTTCAGGATAATATCGGAAGTTCATTTGTTTGTCCAGACCAGGAATTTCGAGGGGCAGTATATCTATAAAAGAAAAAGTACTATCCAATTGCAGGACCATATCCTCGCCGGCAGATCTGCCTTTGATAAACAAATTGTTCTTGTTGGATTGGATTTCATCGATCTGATCGGAAGAGCCGGCAAGGTCAATGCTCATTTGATCTTCACTGTAGATATTATACGTACTGATCGCCAAGGGATGTAAAACATCTATTCCTACTAAAAAGGAATCAAGTACCAAGGCTTCATTAACGTTGAATGGTAAGAACGAAAGATCAGGCCATATGCCTATAACCTCCAATCTGTCATTTAACAACAACGGGTAAGAGGTATTTGAAACAATTAAAATGGATTTCTCAAACTCAATGACAGTATCTAAGTCCGGGACAACAAGACTATCCTCTTCTATTCCATTGACCAGATTTAATGTAAACAATGTATCTCCCTGCCTGTACACCAGACGATTCAAAGTGTAAAGAAATGCCCCACCAATCACCACTCTTGAGTCCATGTATCTGCTTACAATCTTCCTGGTTGTGTCAGGTGTCCAGATGTATACCCGAAACGAATCCACACCTGCATCCCAGGCTCCTTCTACAGCCCATATCAAAATCGAATCATGTCCAATCCAGTAATACCCGGAAGAAAAACCTTCTACCACGAACCAGTTATCTGTAAGTTCATTGCCATACTTATCGATATGCCGTACCCCTATCCTACCGCATATATCCTCATTATCAAAAGAAAAAGTAGATGTGTCAGACAGCTCGACCGGAAAATCGACAGAACTTGAAGCATCAGCGTATGTCCTTTCATAAATCACCTGCGCCCTGGCCTGTGTTGCCAGAAATAATATACATAGTAGGTAAATGGAGTTCCAGGTCTTCATTATGACAGTAATTTCGGCATTCAATAATAACTATCCAAAAGATAACTCATTTAATCCTGCCAATCCTATTAAAAAGGCCTACTGATCACCCGACGACAAAAACTGGATATTCCGCTTAAGTCCCGCATACCCCGCCCTCTTCACCGCCGACTTTGGAAACAGTTCATCAAATACTTCTTCTGTCATTTCTAACCAATCTGCTCTTTTCATTTCATGCAATTGACTAGACATCTCAAAGGCCGGTTCACTATGCGGTGTTGAAAAGCGATTCCATGGACAGACCTCTTGACAGATATCACACCCATAGATCCATCCTTCCATGTGTTCTTTAAAAGATGCAGGGATCTGTGATTTTAATTCAATCGTCAGATAGGAAATACATTTGCTGCCATCCATCACATACCCTTCCGGAGATATCGCCTCCGTCGGACAGGCATCAATACATCTGGTGCAGGTGCCGCAATGATCGCGCATCGGATGATCATATTCGAGTTCAACATCCAGGATGATCTCTGCGAGGAAAAAGTAACTTCCCTTTTTCGGATTAATCAACAACGTATTTTTTCCAATCCATCCCTGGCCACTTCGCTTCGCCCAGTCGCGCTCGAGCACAGGTGCGGAATCCACAAATACGCGTGCGTTGAAATCGCCGATTCCCTTTTTCAAATCACTGACCAGTGCTTTTAATTTTCGGCGGACTACTTTGTGGTAGTCCTCGCCGTAGGCGTAGCGGGAGATTTTGAAGCTCTCTTCTTCGGCCGGCTTCGCCGTATCCGAAGAAGTTTTTGTGAGTTGTGAGTTGTGAGTTGTGAGTTGTGAGTATGGATTCGTGAGGCGTGAGACGTGAGTCGTGAGCACAGCGTCCGGCCCGTCTGGCATCTGCGTGTCTGGCATCTGGCATCTCCTTCGCCTTAACCTCAGCCTCAGCCTTTCCTAAGGCATCTGGCATCTCCTTAGGCCTTACGCCAAGCCAGGGTAATAATTGTACAACAACGAAATCACACTCTTCGCCCCCGGCACCAGCTTAGTGGGATCAACCCTCATGTCAAAATGATTGGCCATATAGGCCATTTCTCCGTGGTAGCCTTGCTTCAGCCATTGTTCCAATCGTATGGCCTCAGCATCCATGTGCTCAGCCCTGGCGATGCCTGCACCCATGAAGCCATGCCTGATGGCTGATTCCTTAATGATAGTGGTATACCTATGCGCAATGGAGGTCATTCGACATTATTTGTTTCGGGCGGTTGAAGATAAAGGTAGGCCTGGATATAGGCTCCAATTCCGGCTAAAGCCCCATTCCAATGTAAAATGTACAAAACAGGCTAAGTTTTAATTGCATTTACCTTCAGTTTACACTAACTTTACAAACATAAAGGATCTGAAAGAATGTGTTGCTAATAAT
The DNA here is from genome assembly GCA_016721905.1 of Candidatus Opimibacter skivensis. Taxonomy (GTDB): domain Bacteria; phylum Bacteroidota; class Bacteroidia; order Chitinophagales; family Saprospiraceae; genus Opimibacter; species Opimibacter skivensis. Next base: position 384,492 of record JADKHH010000033.1, read on the forward strand.
CAATGAGTTACATATTTAATCTTACCCCTTGAAAGTTGCCTTGTTAACCATTAAGCTCATTGGAAAGAGTATTTTTCATATTACTGCTGCTCCTGCCCATCAAAGGGTATAGCGAGTCATTTCCAATCACGTTGTTGAAAGGCTATATCCTCACTGAAGCCACGATTGAAGGCGAGTCAGTCCTTGTCATACTGGATAGTGGTGCCCCTGGCCTCGTCCTGAATGAAAAATACTACGATGCTGATCCTGCCTCTGCCATTCCATGCTCAGGTATCAACGGTAGTTTTGAAGCCAATACCCATCAGGTCAAACAATGGTCCTGGCTCGGCGTCAGTAACAAAAAAAACAAATGCGCTGGTGTCTGATCTTTCTTTCCTTGAAAAATCACTCAACAGGAAAATACATGCCTTGATCGGTCTGGAGATTTTAAACGACTATTATGTGACGATCGATTACGATTTTAAAACCATCGCCATCGAAAAGGAACTGGATGAAAAGATGAATGGTGACTTTTCAAAATTCCAATACATCGGGCATTTACCCGTCATGGCATGTAAAGTAAATGGTGTCAGGAAAATACTTGGACTGGATACTGGTTCCGCAGGTAACTACTTTTTTGAATACGATCAAACATCAGATGAAAATCTGGTAGCGAGCGCCTTACCAATACTTGTCATCGGTACAGACAACACAGAAGATATCAAATATCAACTACCGATGCAATTGGAAGTGCCGGATTGTGACATCGATCTTACCTCAACGTTTATTGTTGATCTCCGGGATGCAGGCTACTTCCAACAAGCTGGATTTGACGGTTTACTCGGACAGGATTTTTTGCAACAATACAATGTGGTCATCCATCCCGGAAAACAAAAAATCTGTTTGATGAAAAGAGCAGAGCAAATGTCATTTGTTTCTTCCTTGATGCCTTGATGCCTTGATGACAGAGTGTCCAGTTCTAGCCGTCAATACATTTAAAGACGCAGGTACTTTCGCTCTCAGAATTCCCTTGGATTAAATTTTTCGCGCAAGACGCCACGACGCGACGATGCAGTTAATTTTCGCTGATAATTTCCGCTTCTCAACTATTTTTGCCGGTGGGAGAAAATCAGCCCTCAGCCTCTTTCGCCTCTTTCGCCTTTTTATTCTACTATCTGCAACTTCGCGAAGCGAAGCATAATCCTCCTTTCCTGATCATCCGTGTCTTCGAAGTGAATCGTCGCTACCCTGTTTTCACGCGCACCATCGATCGCGATGATCTTGCCGCGGCCAAACTGAAGATGTAATACCTCCATTCCTTCAGCAATCTGCTCTGATGGGCTTGGCTTGAAATCAGCAGGACTGACACGTGGTTCGTAATCCTTTTTACGGCTTGGACGATCGGCCAGTAATTTAGGTTCAGGCATATTGAATTTACCTCTCCGCTCTACAGTCGTCTCAAAATGCTGCTCGTCGATCTCTTCGAGGAAACGGCTTGGATCATTGTACCTGAACTGTCCGAACTGATAACGGCTCGTAGCATACGATAGCGCGAGAAACATTTTAGCCCTCGTGATCGATACATAAAACAACCGTCGTTCTTCATCCAGCTGGTCCGGCGAACCCATGGACATATAGGATGGAAAAAGATTTTCTTCCAGCCCAACCACGAAGACAGCCTTCCATTCAAGACCTTTCGCGGTGTGCGTAGTCATCAGGCTGATGTAATTGGGTTCTTCATCCGTCTTTTCATCAGAATCGGTCAGTAGCGCAATATTGGCCAGATAACCAGCCAGACTTCTGTCAGTCGTCCCTTCATCTGCATTGTCATTTTCGACAAACTCCTTGATGCCATCCAGGAGTGCATTTGCATTCTCGAGGCGGCTGATACCTTCGAGACTTGGATCTTGTCGCAGCTCTTCATAAATACCACTTTCTTGCGCGACTTTCAGGGCAACATCATATGCATTCCCATCCAGTGCCTTCTGCCTGAAGGATTCTATCATCATGACAAAACTCTGCAGTTTGCCTTTAGCAGGATAGGCTCCTGATGTCAGTATAGCCCACATGGAGACGCCTTGCGCTACCGCCATTTCTGCTATCTGATCTGTTGTGGTTTTACCTATTCCACGTTTAGGCGTATTGATTATTCGTTTGAAGGCTTCGTCATCGCGCTCATTGATGGTGAGGCGCAGATAGCCGAGGATATCCTTTACTTCTTTACGTTGATAAAAAGATAGGCCCCCAAAAATCCTGTATGAAAGGTTTTGCTTGCGGAGATGCTCTTCAAATATCCTGGACTGTGCATTTGTGCGATAGAGAATGGCGATATCCTTGTTTTCGAGATGGAGCCTGTTTTTGTATTCAATAATTGTACTTGCCACAAGGCGCCCTTCCTCCACATCACTCACTGCCTTGATCATCTTGATCTTGTGTCCACTCCCCAGTTCTGTCCAAATCTCTTTCGGGATCTGCTTGCTGTTATTCTGAATGACCATATTGGCGGCCTGGACGATGTGCTCTGTTGAACGATAATTTTGCTCGAGCTTGTAGGTCACCAGTTCAGGAAAGTCATGTTCAAACTTGAGGATATTTTCGATGGTGGCACCGCGAAATGAATAGATACTCTGCGCATCATCACCCACGATGCAGATATTGTGTGGACTGCCGTTGTACAGTGTGAGCAATTTAATGATAGCGTATTGCAGGTAGTTGGTATCCTGAAACTCATCGACCAATACGTATTGGAAAATACGCTGGTACTTATACCTTACATCTTCTCTGTTCTCCTGTAGTAAGCGATACATCTGTAGTAGCAGATCATCGAAGTCCATCGCTCCTGCCTGCTTACAACGTTTGTAATATCGTTCATAGATTTCGTAGATCTGTGGCCGTTTGTTCATGCGGTCATAGAGGACGAGGTCGTCGTTTTTAGCGTAAAGTTCGGGTGTGATGAGGTTAGACTTAGCGGAGGATATACGGGCCAGCACTCCGCTGGGGTTATATTGCTTGGTATCCAACCGCATCTCCTTGATGATATCGGTGACCAGGCTCTTGGAGTCATCGCGGTCATAGATGGTAAAGGCGGGTGGGAAGTCGATCTTGGTCGCTTCAACCCGGAGGATGCGCGCGAAAATGGAGTGGAAGGTTCCGGCCCACACTCTGTCTCCTTTGGATCCTACTACATGGGCAATACGCTCTTTCATTTCTCTCGCAGCCTTATTGGTAAAGGTGAGTGCCAGGATATGCTGCGGTGGAATGCCTTGTTCGATCAGGTAGGCAATGCGGAAAGTCAGTACACGTGTCTTGCCGGAACCGGGGCCGGCAATCACCATCACCGGTCCATTGGTATGGGTCACGGCCTGGCGTTGTACATCGTTGAGGGATTGGAGGTAGGTCATAGAAACAGGGCAAAAATAGAAGATATGCTCAACCTTTGGTCAAAGAATAGGTGTCGGAACGGAATTATGTATTTTTGGCGGCTTCATGACCAGCCTGGATATCATACTGCCTGCCTACAATCCGCTTCCCGGCTGGGAAGATATTGTCATTGGCCGTTTTCAATCGCTGGTGAAAGCTTTGCCTGACGTTAAGATAAGGCTTTTTATCGTCAATGACGGCTCACAGCGGCTGGATGAAAACCACTCTGCGGGGGTAATACAAGAGGTGATCCCTGATCTTCAATGGATTAGTTACAAAGAAAACCGTGGCAAGGGATATGCCTTGAGGCAGGGAGTTAAAAATTCCACCGCTGACTTTGTAGTGTACACCGATATCGACTGGCCTTATACGGAGGAAAGTATGATTGGCGTCATACAGACATTGACTGGTTCAGCGGATGCGGTGATCGGTAAGCGGGATGAAAATTATTATACCCATCTGCCTCCGGCCCGCAGACGGATCTCACGATTGTTACGAAGCTTTAACGCAAAACTGCTTCGATTAAAAGTGGATGATACGCAGGCAGGATTGAAGGGTTTCCGAAAAAATATAAAGGATATTTTCTTGTCTACAACAATAGATCGCTACCTTTTTGACTTAGAATTTATTTACCTCATTTCAGCTAAAAAGGAAATCAAAGTAGTCGGTTATCCAATCGCCCTACGCCCGGGAATTACCTTTTCAAAGATGAATCGCAAGATCTTGTTTCAGGAGGCGAGGAATTTTTAAAAATTTGGATGCGTTCGTAATTCCTCTTTCCCCCCCTGGCCGTTGGATGGAGTTATCTCCGCCAACCACCCCTATACCAGCCGCAATTTCAATAGAGAATCCTCTTTGGAATCATCTTAGCTGGCGGCGAGAACGCCATCCAGCGGCTATTTGGTTAAGGGGTAAAGATTACATTTACATCATGACCATCGCAGAGTTCAATTCCACACTAAATCAAAACGAACCTCCAGTAAGTCTCAATCCATTATTGATGGCGCTATGGTATGACGCGAAAGGTGATTGGAAAAAAAGTCATGAAATCGTGCAGGATATCGACACCAAGGAGGCTGCCTTGATACATGCATACCTGCATCGGAAGGAAGGTGATGATTGGAATGCTGATTATTGGTATCAACGGGCAGGGACGAAGCGTACTAATCATTCGATAGAAGAAGAATGGGATTCATTAGTTGCCCGATTCATTTCCTAAATTCATATGAGTCAGTGAATCACGCTAAATTTTCTTGAAAAATAAGCCCCTTCAGTATTCCTCATCTGTAGGAAGTAAATGCCTGGCAAATAATCTACCAGATCTATTTGAGTTGTATCCTCTGATAGTTCAAAACTTTCAACCGATTCTCCACTTCCATTGATGATGACCCCTTGATAGGCTGTAACTTTAGCGTCGTCAATACGAATATTGATAAAGTTATCTGCGGGATTGGGAGACACGCTCCATGATGATGATTCGGCTTCACTCACTCCTGTCAAGAATGCATCCACGTCTATACACAATCTATTATTGAGCTGGTCTGTTTCGGGAAGACTGTCTGCCGTGGTGATAGAAAGACAAAACTTCGAGGGTGCCTGGGTAATACACCATACCGAAAAATCGCCGAGTTCAAAATCCATTTGTAATCCTGGAAAGAAATTAAGGGAATCGAAAGCCCACCTATGAGATTCCCCATGGCAAATGGAACATCCTGATCCTTCTCCATACAGGATAGTCAAGGACTGGATGGTATCCTGACCTTCGTTGGACACGGTGACTGCTACATGCTGATATGGAATATTAAATCCCCAGGGCTGAGCAAATGGTTCGAAGCTATAGAAAACAGGTTGGTCAATAGTCACTGACTCAAGGGATACATCTTTGATGATATTAAAACTGAATTGAGCAGCATCCGTTGTATGTAAAAAAATTGACGAACCTGTGGCACTTAAATAATTTCCACCCAGGGTTATCGTCTCATTGATCACATCCATACTCCTTAGTTGAATTCCATCAGGCATCTGGAAGGTATCATGTGGTTGAAGAAGGAAATCCAATTGGATGATATCTCCATTTTCCTGCCCGATCCAAACCCAATCAGTAGACGTGGTGACTAAATCAAAATTCACGAAATCATCTGAATGAACGACCATGTCAAGGTTTTCGTCCAGGATAACAAGCGAGCTCGATGTGGAAACGATGATCAGTGAATCTCCGGATATTGAAATAGTCCTGATATCCCCATCCAGGATTGTAAAATCCACAACTTCAAATGTTTCATTGAGATAAAATAAATCACCTCCTAGTGTAGCATAATAACCGATGGGTGCAGTGATGATTGTATCATAAACAACATATGCCGGATTTTCGGCTACTACATTGCCTTCCAAATCAAAGTAGAGGGTATCTAATTGATCACTAATGACAGAAATGATGTCACTATCAACCAATGTTAGTTTATGTACAAAGAAATTAAAGATGAAATGCTCCATACTAACTGCCCAGATCACTTCCCCGTCCGCTTTAAATCTTGCAAGGCTGGAATAAGGTGCATAGTCACAATCATGTTGATTAATAGCTAAAACAACATCACCGGATTTAAATGGAAGCACTTTACAATCCACGCCGGCAAAGTTGAATTCAAGTCCACCAAGAGACTCCGGAAAAAAGACTGGCTCGTTGATAGTTCCATCCGTTAACCTGTCTACGAAAAATAATTCCCGCGTACTTCCATGTTCGGATCCGATAAAGCGGACAGTACTATCAGGCTTTAAATAACTATCCAGGAAAGTATTGGGTGCATGAGGGTTAATCAGTTTGGTTTGTGCTGATATATGGGTATAGGTGCCCACCAGGAGTATCACGAGAATGCTAATTGTTGCTAAATACTTCATCCTTACTGATTTACTTTCACAATTCGTTGATACCCTACAATACCTTCTTGATCGGTCATCATCAGAAGATAGATGCCAGATGCATAGCCTCTATGGAATGTCCATTATTAATATCCTTAACTGGTGGCGAGTAAGCAATTTCCGCCTGGTTGCTCTCCATTAAAATAAATCTTGTCTGAAGCAGGGTTAGGATAGACCAACATCTCCTTATCCTCCAATTGTTCAGATGTTTCCAATACAAAGTCAAACTCCGGCAGAATTTATCATTCAGCCACAGCTTTTCTTTCAGGTGCTATGTAGCCAAACAGATCTGAGGGTTAAGCTCAATGCGTACAAGGCCTCCTACTAACATAGTCGGAGGCAAGATACTACGATAAACCAGAAGGGATATTGGTAAAGACACCAAAAACATTCAAGTGGATCATACCCCTGCAGAAAAAAATTAGTCACAGTGTCTGCTCCAAAATTTTCAATGGTTAATGTTAACGCTGGAATATGATATGCCCATCCTGGATTTGGTCCAGCCCAATTGAAATATTCAACCAACACGGTATCCTTCATGGTAATGTCCGTAATTCCGATGTCTTGAGGAAGTGCAAATTCTATTTCCTCTTCCGCATCCTGAAAGCAAGAGCGGGAGCTGATTTTCAAGCATTCAAAGACAACATCATTTCAAGGAATCCAGTTACAGGAGAACACCGGAGCATTTGAAAGTATCTGTTGGATTGAAAATGATCAACTGACAGAACCTGAGTCTCATGATAGCCCCAATAATAATTGGGTGAAGACCAAATAGTATTAAAATCCGCTTTGGAAAATGGCAATGAAAATAATTGCAGGCCTTCATTCAAATAATAGTAACCATCTGTAGTCTTGATTCTGAATTCATTTAGAGTCACATCCTCAATAGATTGGATATCCCCTTCGAGGAGATAGACCTGCAAAAGTTCAAAGTTTAAATCACGGATGATCAGTGATTCAGCCCACCCAGACGTGGATGTTTGAGCAGAATGGTTGTACTGGACCATTGACTTGGATAACAGGGACCTTTATAAAATACAGAATCATTATAAGATCGACAAAATGGTATTTGAATCAGAATGCAATATGTAGTATCTGAAATAATATGGAGTCCCAGAACTCCGCCCACTTCAATATTTTGTTTAATGGCGGACCCCAGTAGTCACAATCAAAGAAATTATTGGCAATGATGGTTGACCCATCATTACATCTGAGGGTAAGCGGATCAAACACAATGTTATTAATAGATTGACCCGGAGAAGAAATAATCGTCGGCTGCTGATCGGATTGAAGGCCTTCTGCTGAAAAATCAATAAAGACAACTCTTGGATTTGGCCATCCGTTTGTCTGGTCAGATACAGCAAACACGACTCCCCCAGAAGTGCCGCATCGTCAGATGATCAAAAAAAGAAGGATGAAATAAATAATCATGTGATTGGCCGCACAATATGCCACAGATGGAACTCATCACCAGGACTGCCAGGCATGACCTCCTGATGTGGATGATAAGCATGTCAGTCATATCCTTTTAATTTTAATCTGTTCAAATTACGACAAATTCCTTTGGAGTAATCCTGAGGTAATTCATTACTCAACAATTGTCGCCCTTCTTGCAAATCTCCCACAGCCAAAACAATACCTAACCTCCTAAGCCCATCAACCATGAAGTACTTTGAGTTTGTTCTAACTTGTTAGACAGCTTTCGGATGACTTCATGGTAAACCTATAAACCCATCAACGAAGTACTTTGAGTTTCTTCTAACTTGTTAGACACAGCTTTTCCTATGACTTCATGGCAAACCAATAAACCCATCAACTCATCAACCATGAAGTACTTTGAGTTTGTTCTAACTTGTTAGACACAGCTTTTCGGATGACTTCATGGTAAACCTATAAACTTATAAACCTATAAGCTTATAAGCTTATAAGCCCTCTTCCAGTTCCTCCCAATACTCCGCCGCCCTGCGCATATGCGGTATAAAAATCGAACCACCGACGATCAAGGCTACAGAACACGCTTCATAGATCTGGTCTTTAGTAACCCCCAGTTCATGACACCGTCCAAGGTGATATTTTATACAATCATCACAACGTAAAACCATAGATGCTACAAGACCCAATAGCTCCTTTGTCACTTCCGACAAAGCCCCATCCTCATACGTTTGGTTGTCCAGGCTAAAAAAACGCTTGATCACTTTGTTGTCTTGCCCGAGGATCACATCATTCATCCGTTGGCGGTATTCATTGAAATCCTTTGTCATTGACATAACATCACATTGTATTTGTTAAAAATGTACTAGCTTCTTGTATATGCTTTTATGCCGGCTAAGTTAACGATAACACTTATAGTATCTTAGCGGGATGAAAAACATGCTACCCTTTCCATACGTAATATGCCTTTTATTGGCCATCTCACCATTGGCCTGCAACTCCGACAAATCAACTACCCCATCCCAGGAAACCACTACCGATACCCGAAAGTTAGTCCGTGATGCCTATGCTTCCATTGACCCGTTTACTGTGCCATACGCCTTCAATACGGACAAGGCAGCCATCCTCAAAAAACGATTGGATGCAGAACCAGATCCCGCAAAAAAAATCAACCTCCGGTTAGAATACGCCATAGAGGCGTTGAGGGCAGGCAATACCCAGGAATCGATAGATCAATATGCGGAGGCCGTCAATTTTATAATCCAGAATGGATTAGGCATAGGGCCTAAAGAGAAAAGAGAACTTTATTCCACCATAGCTATTGCCTACCTGCGCCATGGTGAAATAGAAAACTGTGTTCAAAACCACAACCATCAATCCTGCTTCCTGCCCATCGCCGGAGCAGGTGTACATCAATTACCTTTCGGCTCCAGAAATGCAATCAAATATCTGGAGGTCCTTTTGACTGAGTTTCCAGATGATCTGGAGTCAAAATACCTGCTTAACCTGGCGTATCAGACCCTCGGCGAATATCCTGATAAAGTGCCTGCCAAATGGCGCATCGATCCATCATGGTATACCAACAAACGAAAGATAGAACCATTCAAGGATATAGCACCTGCCCTTGGACTCAACCGGAATTCCCATGCAGGGGGAGTCGTGATTGATGATTTCAATAACGATGGCTGGCTTGATATCGTCGTGACTTCGTGGCATCGTAATACACCTGCGATTTTTTATCACAACAATGGTGATGGCACCTTCACTGACAAAACCAAGGAAGTCGGCCTGGACGGACAAGTCGGTAGCCTGAATCTCAACCAGACAGATTTCAATAATGACGGATGGCTCGATCTGTATATCATGCGCGGTGCGTGGCATGGCCCATCTGGTGATATACCTAACACCCTTATGATGAATACTGGCAAAGGAACTTTCGTCGATGTTACTATCCAGGCAGGGCTGACCAAAAATGCAGCAACCCAAACTTCAACATGGGCAGATTTCAATCTTGACGGATGGTTGGACCTACTTGTAGCGAATGAATCTGTCCCCGGCTATCAAAGGGGAATAGACCTGTACATCAACCAAAAAGACGGAACGTTCTCGCATCAATCCGAGTCATACGGCCTAACTCAAAATGAATTTTTTAAAGGGTGTGTGGCTACCGATGTCAACAATGATAAATATCCTGATATCTATCTGTCAAGTCTCTCACACAGCCCGCTGTTAATGATCAACCAGGGCTTCAAAGGAGTTGCAGGTTTTATCGCAGCGGATGGCTCCTCCAATCCCACAGGGCCTTCACAGAGTTTTCCTTGCTGGAGCTTTGACTATGACAATGATGGCAATGAAGATCTGTTTGTGTCCGCTTTCTCCAATGAAGGCTCACCCGCCACAATGTGGATGAAAAGTCATGGTGACCAGTTTGATCATACATTTTTACCAACACTCAATCACAACAAAGGGAATGGACAGTTTGAAGAAGTAGGCAAGACGATGGGCCTGAATGAAGTATGCTTTTCGATGGGAAGCAATTTTGGGGATATCAATTCTGATGGTTTCCTTGACTTCTACCTCGGCACAGGCAATCCACTCTATCAAAGTATTGTCCCAAATAAAATGTATATCAATGTTGATGGCCGGAAATTTGAAGATGTCAGTTTCAGCGGTGGCGTAGCCAATATTCAAAAAGGCCACGGAGTGAGTTTTGGAGACTGGAACCATGATGGGGATGAAGATATATTTGCGGTCATTGGAGGAGCATATGACGGGGATGCTTTTTATAATTGCTTTTTTGAGAATCCTAATCAAGACAACAATAATTGGATCGTGCTCAATATCGAAGGAACTACTTCCAACAAACCAGCAATCGGCGCACGTGTTGCTATCACTGTGGTGGAGAATGGAAAGGAACGATTGATCCATAGAACCGTCAGTTCCGGTGCCTCCTTTGGGGCCAATAGTCTTGCGCTTGAGGTGGGCTTACGAAAAGCCACTGACATCAAAAGTGTGCGTGTCCAATGGCCATGTAAAGACTGTCCGGATAGTGTATTCGGGGGTCTTGAAATCAATAAATCTTTCAGGCTTGTCCAGGGAGCTACAGTGGCTCAACCTCAGGATTACAGGCAGGTGGGAGCAGGAGGTAAAGCCGGGCATTCAACACATAGCCATTAATGACTATGGTTTCAACCCTTATACCACCCGTGTGGGCAATATGATAATTAGATATTCTGGACACGGTACTATTAATACAAATCTTCTCCCCCCAATTAATGTAATCAACGCTGAATCGATATAACCTTTAATTATTAGTGAGTTAAAGAGAAAATTAGAATTTACTTATATTATCTCTTTGACACATAAAGGTATTGACTTTTCCGTCCATAAATTATCTTTGCCACATGAAAATTCACCCCACAAACCAAATAGTCTCTCTATGGTCTGCGTCTGCACTTATTATCGCCTGATAAACACTCATAAGACTGAAACACTTGCCCCTGAAGCGGATACCCGACTCTGGGTTAAAGAAGCTTTTACAAAGAAGGACATTATGCAGATGCCAACGCTCTTTAATCATGAGCGCGCAGTCATCATCCAGACCAGACTCCAGGCCGAAACAGATCCGATAAAAAAGATGAATCTGACCGGAGAATATGCCATGGAATTACTTAGTTGCGGGAAGTATAGTGAATCTATATCCATGCTGGACACGATCTATAAATTTTTTGCGGACTATAACGCAACAATGGATCCGGTGACTAAGCGTAATCTCTATTCGTTAGTTGGCATAGCTTATATGCGCCAAGGGGAAATTGAAAATTGCCTCCAACACCACAATCATGAATCCTGCCTGATCCCCATTCAACCAAAAGGTATCCATCAGCTTACTACAGGTTCAAGAAAAGCTATTGAGATCTATGAAAAATGCCTCGCAGAATTTCCACATGACCTCGAGACGATTTATCTACTCAATCTCGCTTACATGACCCTCGGGGAATATCCAAATCGTGTCCCAAAGAAATATCTCATTGACCCTTCATGGTTCAAGTCTAAAATAGATTTTCCAAGATACCCCGGTATCGCAGCTCAACTTGGCGTCAACAGATTTAGCAACGCGGGCGGTACCGTCATAGATGACTTCAATAATGACGGTTGGCTTGACATTGTCGTCTCTTCCCTAGCTCCAACGGAGGAATTGGTTTTATACCTCAATAATGGTGATGGCACTTTCTCAGATCGCACGGAAGAATTTGGCCTTAAAGGTCACGTAGCCATATTGAATTTCAATCAAACTGATTATAATAATGATGGCTGGCTTGATTTGTTTTTAATGCGTGGAGGGTGGTACAACAGCCAGGGAGATATGCCATGTACGCTGTTAAAAAATACGGGGAAGGGCTCCTTTGTAGATGTGACGATGAAGGCCGGGCTGACAAAGTATGCAGCGAGTCAAACCAGCGCATGGGCGGATTATAATCTCGATGGATGGCTTGACCTGATCAAGGCAAATGAATCCCTGCCCGATCTCGAGCGTGGAGTCGATGTCTACATCAATCAAAAAGATGGCACGTTCCGGCACGAGTCAACTGCTTATGGATTGACCACCAGCTTGTATTACAAAGGATGCGTGGCGACAGACGCCAATAATGATCGTTATCCCGATATCTTTTTTTCACCTCTTGGCGCACCAAATTTGCTTTTTATCAATCAGGTGCCACTGGAAAAAAGGATTCATGCTTCCAGGACCTGGAACGATTCTCTCAGCCCCAGACAAGAGCTTTCCCTGCTGGAGTTTTGATTATGATAATGATGGGCATGAAGACATTTTTGTTTCATCCTTTTCCAATGAAGACACTCCTGCCACTCAATGGATGAAAAGCCATATGGGTACCGCCGATCCAAACTTCCTGCCCAAACTTTACCATAACAAGGGTAATCTTCAATTTGAAGAAGTCGGGATCAAGATGGGATTGACAGAAGTTGCTTTTACGATGGGCTGCAATTTTGGAGATATCAATAGCGATGGGTTCCTTGATTTTTACCTGGCTACTGGCAATCCAATGTTCCAGGCCATTGTCCCTAACAAGATGTACCTCAATATGGAAGGGAAGCGGTTTGAAGATATCAGTTATAGCGGTGGATTTGCCAATATCCAAAAAGGGCACGGTGTCGGCTTTGGTGACCTTGATCATGATGGCGATGAAGATCTGTATGTGGTCATCGGCGGCTCTTATGATGGAGATCAATTTTATAATTGTCTGTTTGAAAATCCCAATCCAGACCAGAACAATTGGATTGTCCTCAAACTCGAAGGCACTACGGCTAATAAAGCCGCAATAGGAGCCCGGGTCACCCTTACAGTTATGGAGGAAGGTGTGGTCAGAAAAATATGCAGGACCGTCACTTCCGGAGCATCTTTCGGAGGAAATAGTTTAGTACTTGAAGTGGGTTTACGAAAAGCTATGGAGGTCAAAAGTGTACACGTTCAATGGCCATGTAAGGAATGTCCTGATCAGGTGTTTACCGGAATGGCTATCAATAAAGCTTATACCTTGACACAAGATAATCCGACTCCCACTCCAAGAGAATATTCGGCTGTTCAGTTCGGGAAGCATCAGGCTGAAGGGCCTCACAAGCACCATTGATGATATACAAGGTCTTTTCTGATTATGCATTAGATGGGCGGAGCACGGCACACTTTTTACTTTGAGGAAAACGGGTCTGCCTGGAAAAGGGTTTTTACCCGACATAAGCTATCTTTGCACCAGTATGACAAACCTATCCGCTACCAGATTTTTGCTGTTGTTCTTATTGGCCCTTTCTTTTTCCAACTGTAAAAAAGAAGCGTCAACAGATTCCACTTTGACCACCGAAACCGATACCCGGCAATTGGTCAAGGAAGCATACGCTCGTGTCAATCCGATGATGATTCAGGCCACCTTCAATGCTGAACGCGTTGCCATCATGAAAAACATGCTGGATAATGAAACGGATCCAGGGAAGAAAATCAACCTTGAACTAGAATATGCTTTCGAGCTTTTAAAGGTTGGAAAATCACTTGAATCCTTGAAACAATACGAATCAACATATAGTACGATTGTCAATAATAAGATTGCCCTTGATCCGATGACCAGGCGAAATCTCTACTTTGTCATCGGCATGGCCTATCTGCGGCATGGTGAAATCGAAAATTGCGTTCAAAACCATAATCATGAGTCCTGTTTCATCCCTATACGAGGGGAAGGAGTTCATCAGTTGCAAGTAGGTTCACGAAAAGCCATTGTTCAGTTTGAAACCATATTAAAAGAGTTTCCTGATGATCTTGAAGCTAAGTATCTGCTCAACCTTGCCTATCAGACCTTGGGCGAATATCCTGATAAAGTGCCCGCAGCCTGGCGCATAGATCCATCCTGGTATACCAATAAAGTCAAGATCAAACGTTTTGAGGATATTGCTCCAATACTCGGTATCAACCGGAACACCCGTGCGGGAGGGGTGGTGATGGAAGACTTTACAAACGATGGTTGGCTTGACATCGTTGTGACCTCATGGAATCACAATGACCCTACCCTGTTTTATCTCAATAACGGGGATGGTACATTCTCAGACAAATCAGCAGAAACAGGACTCATCGGACATCTGGGGAGCCTGCATCTCAACCAAACCGACTTCAACAATGATGGCTGGATGGATCTGTACATCATGCGGGGTGCATGGTATATGAAGCAAGGGGACATCCCAAATACACTTTTGATGAATACAGGTAAAGGTACATTTGTGGATGTGACCATTAAAGCTGGCCTTACCCATCATGCAGGAACCCAGGCTTCTGCATGGGCTGATTTCAATCTTGATGGTTGGCTTGACCTGGTTGTAGCCAATGAATCTATCGGCGATTACAGACGGGGAATTGATCTATATATCAACCAGCAAAACGGCACTTTTACGCATGAGTCTGCCGCCTACGGCCTTACCCAGAATGAATTTTTTAAAGGATGCGTAGCAGTGGATGCCAATAACGACCGTTATCCGGATATCTATTTTTCCAGCCTGACCAATGGAAACATGCTCATGATCAATCAGGGATTTAAAGGTGAGAAAGCTTTCCTTCCTGCAGGACCGACAGCCAATGTCAAGGCACCCATGTCCAGCTTCCCATGCTGGAATTTCGACTATGACAATGACGGGAATGAGGACCTTTTCGTATCAGCCTTTTCCAATGACAAATCACCAGCTATCATGTGGATGCAGGATCATGTTGGTAAAACCGATAAAACTTTCTTACCTAAATTGTACCATAACAAAGGGAACATGGTATTTGAGGATGTAAGTGATCAGATGGGGCTCAATGAAGTGGCCTATACGATGGGATGTAGTTTTGGGGATATCAATGTTGACGGTTTCCTGGATTATTATCTGGCTACGGGAAATCCCCTGTATCAAAGCCTGGTCCCCAATAAAATGTATCTCAATATAGAAGGCCGCAAATTTGAAGATGTGAGTTATAGTGGCGGTTTTGCAAATATTCAAAAAGGCCACGGTGTGAGTTTCGGGGACTGGGATCATGACGGTGACGAGGACCTTTATGCTGTTATTGGTGGTGCATACGACGGAGACTTTTTTTACAATTGTTTTTTCGACAACCCAAATGAACATAACAACAACTGGGTGGTATTGAAACTTGAAGGGACTAAAGCCAACAAAGCTGCTGTTGGAGCCCGGGTGACTATTTCCACCCAGGAAAATGGAAAAGAAAGAAAAATCTGCAGGACAGTTACATCAGGTGCATCTTTTGGAGCTAACAGCCTTGCTCTGGAAGTTGGACTTCGAAAATCTACGACTATCAATAGCGTAACCGTTCAATGGCCTTGTAAAGAATGTCCTGTGGAAGAATTCAAGGGAATGGAAATCAACAAGGCATATGGTATTGTTCAAGGCACATCAGCACCGAAACCACTTGAGTACAATGCTGTCAAGCCTACTGCTTCAAAAGGACAGCATCAAATCCATTGATGACTATTAATATTATAAAAAGTGATTACAGCTCCAGGTTAAAGCCGTGCATCCAAAAATGCCGCAACTTTTTCATAGAGTTGTTCACTAAATCCCTCTTCCATAAATACAACCTGATAATCTTTGTCTAAGACCAACAAGGTTGGATAGGCATTCACGCCGAGCTCAGTAGATACGGCAGGATCCACCATGATCGGGGGATATTCCATGAGGTTGTTTTTAAAGAACTTTTCAAGGCGGGCTTTGCTTTTTACTTCATCATCAATCATATTGATCCCATATACAGCAACGCCTTTATCCTTGTAGTCCCTATATAGCTTATTCACTGAAGGAATCCCCTTGATACATGGGTAGCAGGAGGAATACCAGAAATCCAGGATAATAAAATTAGTTTTTATATCCGCTAACTTGAAAGCTTCGTCCTTATTATATGGCTTACCTGCCAATAATGAGTAATCAAAAGCATTTTGTTCTTCCTCATACATAGTATCCGTTATAAATTGTTCAACATGTTGAAAGTTGGATTCAAAAGTGATATCCAACTTTTCAACAACGGAATCGTATCCATAGCTGACATCCTTGAATAACCAATTGGTGTACTGCTCATTTTCCTGAAAAAAAGCAGAATACATTCTGTTCCTGACTAAATACTCAAGTGTATCTATTGCCATAAAGACGGTCTGGTTTTGAATAACATCTTCATCCGGAAGTTTAAAGAAAATACCCAGGCATGGCCAACCTCCAATTATGGTATCTACAAAAGCTGACTTAATATCTGGGTTCTGCAGAAAACCCTTTGGTCCTTGACTCCTCTTTAGAAAACCATAATCTAAAAAGTTATCTTTTTTACGAATGCATAGGGCTTGTCGGCTATATCTGCAATGGTCAATGTAGAATCCTGCAAAACCGCTCTCATCACCTGGCTTCCATTATACCCGTACCACAGGGAGTCTCCCACCTGGATACTAAAATGACCTCCAAAAAGTGTATCAGGCAAAATTCTTACTAACTCCACTTTTGCCGAATACGACTGAGTGTCTTCATCGCTAAAGCCCTTAAGTTTTAGTTCCATCACATATGACATTGACTCAAAACCGTTTCGCTTCTCAATAAACTTATCAAGAATGACATTGTATCTAGTCTGGGCATAACCAGAAAGAACGAAGATGATTTGCAAGAAAATACAAATGGATCTTTTGTATGAAAGTGGATTCATAACGTGAGGTTTAATCGTTCAACAGAAAACTAAAATATGCAGGGTATTACTTTGTATTACCCTGCATTTATTAATAGTTATGTCAATTCATCATACTACCAGAGCGTAATCACGACCTTCGATGTCATGTCACATTGATAATCTGGCTGCTTCGGATTATCCTCGCATACACATCTCACTTTCCATTTAGTGACCACAGGAATACAGGCTGCACAATTCGAACCATGGCAGGTTACTTCAATGCCAGGTCCTCCAACAGCCTTGAGGGATGAACCCTCCGCCTGTAACTCAACCGCTTTTCCTGATACTGGATCATTTCCAATTCGCCCGATCAAAAAGTATTTTCCGGTTTCAGGCTCCAGGTCTATGTATACACCAGAGACCGTAGCAGCATCAGAAAGGCCTGCTTTCAGCACCCTTGTCGCATCCGCCAGATTGGTGACCGTTGGCTTGCCCTTTATCAATGAACCTACCACAACTACCTGAGCGAAAACTCCTGTGGAAATCAAACAAGCAAGAATAAATCCTATGCCTGCTTTCAAAAAATAATTGTTTTTCATGATGAAGTTATTAAAAATTTACTTCCGATGCGTCCGGCACACGGAAGCGATATCCTACTTCTTTTTCAAGCGGTTTTCGGTTGCCCGCTACGCTATGGAGAGGTCTTCATTCCCGGCGCCAGGAGATCCGACCTGATAGAGCCACTTTTTGAGCTATCAGCCGTCAGCTATCAGCTATCAGAAGCCAGTTGTTAGTGCCAATGTTGCATTTAATTGATTGCTATACATTCAAAAGATATCCCTAAGTAAACTTGAATAGTATCCATGGCCAAAGTCCGTCGATCACCTCTGAGAGCTGATAGCTGACGGCTGTTAGCTTACTTGATATTCATCACCAGATTATTGCATCCCTCGATGAGCAGGTCACCTTTGCGCAGTGATTGCATTGCACCAGTGTTCCTGAGGTCATAAGTCCAGACTCCAACGCGTGCTTGCAGTGCACATTCCTTGCCGGCAGGCAGGATGACCACTTCTCTTTTTTCTGCTGAGATCCTGTGTTCCAGGTAGACGGTAATGGAATTGGCCGATGCATTTTCGATACACAGATTGGCGTATTTCCCTTTACATCCGGTGTCTTTGTCGACATCCTTTTTTCCACTGAGGGCTTTGACTAATTCGACGATCAGTTTTCCGCCTTCGATCACCTGATCGGTCGACCCTGTTGTGGACTGTCCATTGGAGTGATCGCTGATGCAAAAGGCTATGCATAGCATGATAATGCCAGACTTCATTTTCAACTGGTTTTAGTTAACACCATTTCACAAACTGCGGTGAAGAAAATCTGTGAAATGAAAAAAATGAAAATTTCTTCTTTCAAAATTGAAGGGTAATCCTTAAATTTCCTATCGGAAAACAGAATACTTCATCAGTTAAACAGATAATCTTATGCGCTATTCAGATAAGATCGGAAAAGATATCCGGTCTGTTCGCGAAGCCAAAGGATACTCCCAGGAATACATGGCAGAGATGCTGGACATGGTACAGTCCTCGTACGCCAACCTGGAGTCGGGCAAATCGTCGATGAGTGTCGATCGGTTATTGCATATTTGTGATATCCTGCACATGGATGTGCATGGGTTGCTGGACCGAGCCGGGACCATGGCGCTACCTCAACAACAGCTTTCGGTCCACATGGAGAAAATGAATGCAACTATGCATCCGGAGGTGATTCACCTCTATTCAGAACTTATTGCAGAAATGAAAAGTGAGATTGAATTTCTCCGCGGCCTGGTCAGCCGGAAAGAAGAAAGGAATATCTAAACGGTGCCCTTATTGCGCATCCGCCAAAGGGAAATAATCATACGGAAGGGGAGAATAATGCCGGTGATGATACCGCCGACACCAAAGAAGATCATCTCATTCTTGATATACTCTATGATGCGTGTTTGCTTGGTGACATGAAGGTGGTTGACGAGTGTTTGGAGGCCCCTTTCGTCGACATAATTTCGAAAATCGCTAAGGGCGGTGCTCATGACGAAAAAGAAAATGACGGCACTAAGGATGATAGCGACCTTGATCCATTTCATGCGGGCGATGAAGGTGATGGGGAGGAAAAAGATATAGCGGGTAAAGGAAAAAAAAGCCCTGCAGTTTGCACTACAGGGCTTAGTTGTAAAGATAGGCAGCTACCTACTCTCCCACCTTGCGGCAGTACCATCGGCGTGAAGGGGCTTAACTTCTCTGTTCGGAATGGTAAGAGGTGGATCCCCCTTGCTATAGCCACCATTTGATCTTTGTGTGACTCAAAAAGTTGTCCATGGGACGGACTCCGGAGTCACACTAATCATTGGCGAAACCATATAAGGATTTCACTTATTAGTTAAAAAAAGGATGGGGATTGTCGATTCATTATGTGTCGACGAGACACATGAATTTACTCATATGAAGTATCTTAAAAAAAAAAGGAAGCTTTCGGGTTATTAGTACTACTCGGCTCCATACATCACTGCACTTCCACCTATAGCCTATCAACGTAGTAGTCTCCTACGACCCTTCATCTCCGCAAGGGAGAATGGAATACTCATCTTGAAGACGGCTTCGTGCTTAGATGCTTTCAGCGCTTATCCGTTCCGTACATAGCTACCCAGCGGTGCAGCTGGCGCCACAACTGGTACACTAGCGGTACGTCCAACACGGTCCTCTCGTACTAGTGTCAGATCTTCTCAATATTCCCGCGCCCGCAACAGATAGAGACCGAACTGTCTTGCGACGTTCTGAACCCAGTTCACGTGCCACTTTAATGGGCGAACAGCCCAACCCTTGGGACCTTCTCCAGCCCCAGGATGTGACGAACCGACATCGAGGTGCCAAACCTCCCCGTCGATATGAGCTCTTGGGGGAGATCAGCCTGTTATCCCCGGCGTACCTTTTATCCTATGAGCGATAACCCACCCATGTGGAGTTACCGGATCACTTGAGCCTGCTTTCGCACCTGGTCGAACCGTCGTTCTCTCAGTCAAGCACCCTTATACTCATACGCTCTTCGTACCATTACCAACGGTACTGAGGGCACCTTTGCGAGCCTCCGTTACTCTTTTGGAGGCGACCACCCCAGTCAAACTACCCACCACACACTGTCTCCCTTTAGGGATTAGAACCTAAATATAAAAAGGCTGGTATTTCAAGGACGACTCCACCACCACTGGCGTGGCGGCTTCAAAGTCTCCCAGCTATCCTACACATTTTAGACTCAAGACCAATGTGAAGCTATAGTAAAGGTGCACGGGGTCTTTTCGTCCCGTTGCGGGTAACCGGCATCTTCACCGATACTTCAATTTCACCGAAATCATGGCTGAGACAGAGCCCAGATCGTTACACCATTCGTGCAGGTCGGAACTTACCCGACAAGGAATTTCGCTACCTTAGGACCGTTATAGTTACGGCCGCCGTTTACTGGGGCTTCAGTCAAGAGCTTCGCTTGCGCTAACCCCCTTCCTTAACCTTCCAGCACCGGGCAGGTGTCAGACCATAT
>JADKHH010000033.1:410000-446407 GCA_016721905.1 Candidatus Opimibacter skivensis
AAAGTGAATACACTCCCGCAACTTCAACCAGCATTGTTGAAGCGGATGTTCCATCCTGCCACTCCAATTGACCCATGCCGGCAGGAGCACTCAAAACCAAAAGGTCTCCAGCGCAAATGATGGTATCTGGTCCGAGATCAAAAGCCATCGGTGACTCGATGAAATCTATCTGAATCGAATCTGTATCCTGGCCACAGGAATTGGACTGAAAAACGCTATAGATGCCTGGCTCCGAGACTACATAGGAATGACTTTCTGTACCATCTTGCCAGAGATTGGTGATCGACTGATCGTCTGACGGAGTGAGCAAAATGCTGCTGCCAGCGCATACAATAGCATCAGCACCTAAATCAGTTACAGGAGGTGTGCCATCCATGGTGACAACAATGGTATCATTTTCGATTCCACATCTGTTAGTTTCCATAAGAATGTATACGCCTGACGATGTTACTTCGAATGTGTCTGCTTCCGAACCATCCTGCCATTGATAACTTATGTCTAAAAGCTGCGTACCTGATAAAATCAATACGCTACCAGCACAAACAGAGGTATCCGCGCCGAGATTGGGCTGAGGCGGTATTCCCTCAATATTTACCAAAATAGAATCACTGTCTGATCCGCAATCATTACTTTCTGTAAGCATATACAAACCTGTCGATGTGACCAGAAAGGTTTCGGATAAAGATCCGTCCTGCCATACATGTATCATATCAGGACTGCCTGAAAGAAGCAAAGAGTTTCCAATACACAAGATAGTAGCAGGTCCTAATGTGGGCATAGGTGGGCTACCACTGATGGTCACCTCTATCGAATCGCTATCTGTCCCACATGCATTACTTACACTCAATGAGTATGTGCCTGAGGATACTGCATGGAAGAATGGTTCTGCTGAACCATCCTGCCATTGATATTGTACACCCGAAATTCCAGATGCAATAAAAACCGTATCACCTTCGCATCCTTTAAGATCAGGACCCAGTTCAAGCTGAGGACCGAGGTTAGATTCTAAAACCACAATAGAATCCATAGCATTTCCACAAGCATTGGTGATCGTCACCGATATCAGGCCTGGTTGTGTAACCTGGTACTCATCCAATGTCGAATCGTCGTGCCATATATAAGACACCGCGCCTAATCCGGGCGAAATGATGATGGTTTCTCCTGGACATAAAGCCAGATCATCTCCTAATTCAAGTGCAGGAATTTCAGGCAACCATCCAATATGGAGTGAATCTGAAGAAACCCGACATTGGTCAGAGACGTTGACGATGACTACTCCGCTATCAGATGTGACATACTGTTGTTGCATCGAACCATCAGGCCAAAGTATCTGCACATCAGGTATCATCAGGTTTAATTCAATGATTTGTCCGGGACAAACCAATGTATCTGCTCCCAGATCAATCGTCGGCAAATCTGGAGGATATTGAATCAGGATCGTATCAGATACAGCAGTGCACGCATTGGAAGCCAGCAATATGATCTGACCTGAATCGAAAACCATAAAGGTTGAATCAATTGTTCCATCCGGCCAAAACCAAACATCCACATTTGCTATTACAGGCTTAAGCAACAGTGAGTCGCCAGGACATAGCATTGTATCCATTCCGAGTCCTATCAAGGGTGCAGGGCCACCTGCAATGACCACCACCGTGTCTGCATCTGTGCCGCAATCATTACTCACGGTGACTGCATACTCCCCTGGCAATGAAACAGAAATTTGAGGAAGGATGGATCCGTCACTCCACAAATAACTTACGTTTGAAACCCCGGCATCAATGACTACAGGATGTCCGTCGCAGACCAGTAATTGATCTGGAAGAGATACAACAGGTGGCAAATTTTGTATGACGACATGAATGGTATCGTAGTAGGATTCACAAATAGTGTATATAAAAACTGAATATGTACCGCTGGAAGTTACATTTAAGTATTGCTCCGTACTAAAGTCACTCCAAAGGATTTGTGCATTAGGTTGATTGACTTCCAGCATGAGTCCACCAACACTGCATAGGATGGTATCCGGGCCTAGATCAGGCGGGTAGATATCCGGCGTCACATCAACCTGGACCTGGTCCGATGCTACACCGCAGGCGTTGGTGATCGTTACTGCATAGAAGCCTGAGGTGGATATCTCTATTGCCGGGTCAGTGCTACCTGTATTCCATAGAAAATCTCCTTCGTTATATGAAAGGTCAATCAAGGTTGTTTCACCGGGACAAAGTTGATTTGGTACAAAACTCAAATCAACGGACGGAGGCGTGAGACTCGTTACCGTGATTGCATCTTCATCTGTTCCACAAACATTTGAAACAGTCAGGCTATAGGCACCAGTAGTTTGAATATTGTATTCGGCTGACATAGATCCATCCTGCCACAGGAAATCACCTAATGCAGGGTCTAATGCAAATTGAATAGTACTATCGGGACATAGAAACTGAACATCAGTTCCCAGGTCAAAAGAAGGGGCAACTCCAGGTGCAAAATCAATTTCATCCGAAAACGTCCCGCAAGTATTCGTAATCGTGAGTGCATACGTACCAGGGCTCTCTACTTGAAAATACGAATTCGCAGATTGATCCTGCCAGGTGAAATCTCCCAAGAACGGATTCAGATTTAATGTCAGTTCTTCACCTTCACACAAAATCCCGTCAGGGCCAAGCGAGAAAGCTGGGATTGAATCCCCTGTGACTACAATTTCATCTGTAGAGATCAAACAACCATCATCCATCGTAACACTATAGACTCCCGGTGTCGAGATAAGATATTCAGAAGCTACACTTCCATCTTGCCATATGTATTCGCCCAGATTCTCATCCAGATCCACCAGGTAGGTTTCACCCTCACAAAGTGTGTAGTCAGGTCCGGCATCTACTACATGTGTTTCAAGGATAACAACTTCCGCTACTCCTACACCTCCAGTGCAGTTGCCAAAACTAACAACAACGCTATAGGTACCTGATGTGGTCGCGATAAGTATCTGATCTGTTGATCCATCACTCCATAGATAGCTAGCCCCTGGATTTTGGGCATCAAGGATGATAGGAAAACATGATTCATAAGGTCCTCCTAAATCAACCGAAATCGGAAAGGTCTCCACTGCAACAACGGAAACCTCATCGAAATAGTAATAAGATGAATATTGAGATGGTGTACAGAAAGGATCCTCTCCGGTTTCATCATCTTCATAAAAATTCCCAAGGAATAGATATTCTTCTCCGCCCATTGCTATCATGTCTGCGCTCACTAACATCCACTCTAAAGTATCGGAGAAATATTCCATCTGCACATCAATTTGTGGGACTAAAGTACCCGGCCAAAGTTCGAGAGGAACATCATCTACCAAGGCAGCACCTAACCTGTCAATCGGGCAACTTTCATTTGCCACACTGGCCCAGTAGCTGATTTCATAACATTGACCTTGAACCATTTCTTCTGTAAGCTGGACATAAGGCCATTCCCCTCCACCATCAGTATTTGGTGCATTCTGATATCCTCCTATGTAAGCATCTCCGGTTTTGGGGTACTGGAATCCTTTGAAATTGTATGGGACACCATAATTATCGGGATGGCATGCATTGAAATAATTGCACGAATACCGACTGAACCAAGGGATGCATGGCATCGGTCCATCCATATCGCCCATATACACACAATCTTCAATCTCCTCAAAGCTTGGATTAGGAACCAGGTTCTGGGCAAATAAATAGCATTGGGTACTCAACCATAGTGTAATAATGGTAAGGCATTTAAGTCTGGCTTGCAGAAATGATTCTTGGCGCCTATGCATGGACGGTCTTGAGGTACACTGACTGCATTAGTTTGCAGGTGAATATACAAAATTCAAGAAGTTAATTGGCGTCCTACTTGGGCTTTGTCGACCTTGAAACTCCTGACTCTACTTTATGCAGTCTCTTGAAATGCAAGGATTAACTTTAGATGTATTCTTTTGTTTCTTCGCATATGCCAATCAACCTTCCCGAAACCAAACAACCTCGCATTGTTATTGCCGGAGCTGGATTTGCCGGCTTAACCCTGGCAAAACGGTTATCCAACAAAGACTATCAGGTCGTCATCATCGATCGCAATAACTATCACCAGTTCCAGCCTCTCCTGTATCAGGTAGCTATGTCAGGAATAGAGCCCAGTTCAATTGCTTTTCCCCTTGCGCCGTCTTTTTACAAATAAACCCAACATCCATATCCGGGTAGCTGAAATCGAATCTGTTCACCCAGAGGAAAAGTACCTCCTGACCAATGAAGGCCGGGTCAATTACGATATCCTCGTGCTGGCTACAGGAGTGACTACCAATTACTACGGCAATAAAGACATTGAAAAGCATACCTACTCCCTCAAATCGGTCGCTGACGCCCTATACCTCCGCAATGCTATCTTATCCGACCTCGAAAAGGCCCTGACGATCCGGGAAGATGACATCCGCCAGGGACTCCTGGACCTGGCGATCGTCGGAGGTGGGCCTACCGGTGTAGAACTGGCTGGCTCATTTGCTGAATTTAAGAAGTACATCCTGCCACAAGAATATCCGGAACTTGGACGCCACACAAATGGACATCCATATCATCCAGGGCGGCAATGAACTCCTCAACAGTTTTTCAGATGATGCCTCGATCAAAGCCCGGAAATATCTGGAAAATCTCGGTGTCAATGTGATCACCGGTGTTCGTGTCAACAATTACGATGGCAATGAAATCAGCCTTAGTGATGGCCGTAAGCTCTATACTAAAAAAGTAATCTGGGCTGCAGGCATCACGGGACGGAGGTTTGAAGGACTCCCTGAATCATGCTATACATCTGACAACCGCCTAAAAACAGATACATACAATCTTGTGACCGGATTAAAGGATGTCTATGCACTAGGTGATGCCGCCTACATGGAAGAAACGGAATATAAGGGACATCCTCAGGTAGCACAGCCTGCCATTCAGCAAGCAAGGTTGCTTTCAAATAACCTGAATGGATTGCTCAAAGGCAAACCGATGAAGCCTTTCCATTACAAGGACCTCGGTAGCCTGGCCACCATCGGACGAAACAAAGCTGTTGCAGACTTACCCTATTTGAAAACGCAAGGCTTCTTCGCCTGGCTCCTCTGGCTGTTTGTACACCTCAAATCAATCCTGGGTGTCAAAAACAAAATCTTTGTCTTCTTCAATTGGGTATGGTCATACTTTACGATGGATCAGAGTTTGAGGATTATGATCAGGCATAAGACCAGAATGAATAACGAATAAGGACCATTCGAATGAAGAAGGACTCTTTTCTCTAAGCCCTAATCCCCTACCGGCGTCTGCAACACCAACGATTTGTCAGCAACAAAATCATAAAGGGTCATCCCTCTGATTTCATAGAGTGCCATCCAAAACTCGCGCACTGACTGCAGATATCCTCTGCGCGCACTTTCCTGATCTGCCAGGGCCAGATTTAAATCTGTGACGGAGATCTTTCCAATAAGATATCGCTGATAAGAAATTTCATAACGCTTGCGTGCCGCCTCCAGATAGCGCTCTGCAATTTCTGCATTACGCTGTACCAGATCAAATTGCTGGGCGCGTAAGACAACTGTGCGCCTGAAGTTCTCTTTCTCCTGATCGACTTGTCGTTGTTCTAAATCAAGGTTAGACAATGCAACCTCTCGGCGAGCTTTTGATTTTCCCCAATCCGCAATCGGCACGGATATGCCAAAGGTGACTACTTCCTGATCAATAAGATCCGTATAGACCTGGTTAAGTTCAGCGCCTGTCTGTGTAAGACCAAAACTTCCTTGCAGGCTGGCAGTGATCCCTGACTCTCCTTTAGCGCGTTGTACTTCCATGTTTGCTTCCATCAGTCTGCGCTCAAAGGAGACGACATTGCTTCTGTTTTGCATCGCATAGGCTAATGCCTTTTCTTCATCGATCATGATTGTAGGCAATGTATAAGGAGGAATTAATTCAAATGTTATTTGTCCCTGCAAGTCTAAAAAATCACGCAGTTGTTCTGCATTTGTTTGCATTTCAAGCTGGGCTGCAGCAAGCCTTGTTTCAGCCTGCATGGCATTGATTTCTACCTGGAGTAAATCTGTTTCGGCGATTTTACCTACCTCATATCGGCCTCTGGAGAGTACAAGCAGGGTGTCAGCATTTGCTTTGTCTTGTTCTGCAGCCTCTGCATCCAATTGACTGATGAGCAGATTGAAAAAATATGCCGCCGCTTGATTTGCTACTGCTTCCATTTGTTCAGCATATATTTTTTCACTCTCCCTATACACCATGGGTTCAATCTGTCTGCGCCATTTCATCGCATTAAACTGAAACAGAGGTTGATCAAAAGCAAAATTGATTGGTGTAGATACAAATGATCTATAAGCTTCATTGCCTTCAGTGGCAAATTGATCAAGTCTTCTCAATCCGCTCCCGAAATACAAGGTGCCTCCTGTCAGCGCTACATCTTGTCGAAGCGAGACATTCAGGTTATTTTCCATGTACGCTCTCTCCACATACAATTCCTCTCCATTGGGCTGAGTGACGGGTTCAATAGAGCGATTGAATAAAGGGAGTGTATTAGCATTGAGCAGGACGGCTGGCTTGAAATCCGCCAGGTAAGATTGATAGGTCCAGTAGTTTCTTTTCCATCTTGTCGAAGCGAGCAAGGCATCTGGCGCATCACTTTGTGCGAGGGCCACGACTTCCTCTAGTGTCAGCCGATACGCACCTTGCGCATGGATATGTTGTCCAAACAAAACAATGACGAACATACCAATCATCGTAATCCTGTGTAAATGTAATTTTATCATAAGCTTATCATATGTTATATGGAATAACCTCTTGGTTCTACACTATATAAAATCGCGCAAAGACGCAAAGGTGCAGTTAAGATTTCCCAATGCTCTACTTGTTTTCGCACGGAGCACACGGAGTGCACGGAGAAAAAAATAAAATCGCGCAGAGACGCAGAGGCGCAGTTAAAATTTCTTTA
Source organism: Candidatus Opimibacter skivensis (assembly GCA_016721905.1). Lineage (GTDB taxonomy): Bacteria > Bacteroidota > Bacteroidia > Chitinophagales > Saprospiraceae > Opimibacter > Opimibacter skivensis. The sequence continues at coordinate 416,973 of JADKHH010000033.1, forward strand.
ATCTCTTCACTGCTAACTGGTACCTGCTAACTGCTAACTCTCTTCTCCTTGCTCCTTGCCCTTAATCTGTTCTCAACGCCTCAATCGGATCCAGTCTCGCAGCTTTCTGCGCAGGGAAAATGCCAAAAGCAAGACCGATGGAAGCCGCCACCCCAAAGGACAACACAATAGACCACCATGAAATAATAGTAGGAATCTCCGCCGCTGTTGAAATCGCACTAGCTGCCGCTATCCCAAGGAATACTCCCATCAAACCACCAATCGTACTCACTAATACGGCTTCAATCAGGAATTGAATCACGATATCCTGATGTGTAGCGCCAAGCGCACGACGTAAACCAATCTCCTTTATTCTTTCATACACAGAGGCCAGCATGATGTTCATGATACCTATGCCTCCAACCAACAATGAGATACCGGCAATGACCGCAAGCACGAGATTGAAAATATCCTGTGTCTTTTGTTCTTGTTGCAGTAACAGCTCAGGAATCTCCATGTTAAAATCTACCTGGCCTTCATGTCGTCGCTTGAGTAAGCGGGCTATCACATCTGCAGTTGGTTGCAGGAATTTTGAATCATTGACTCTCACGACTAACCTGTCGATCTGATGGACTTCAGGCTCATCATTTCCATCACCTCGTCCCTGTCGGCCGAGATGTTCTTTACGGATGACTGAGCGGTCGCCAAAACGTATGAGGGATACATCAATCGGAATAAATATATCTGAATTGAGATCGCGAAGGCCAAGTGAGGTAAGCGTTTCACGGGTGGCAACCCGTTTGTCTAAGACACCGATGATGGTAAAATAGTTATTGCCGCATTTGATAGACTGGCCCACAGGATCTTTACCGCTAAATAATTTAGTCTCCACATTTTTGCCAATGACACATACAGGCAAAGCATTTCGCAGATGTTCTTCTGTAAATAAAGTGCCCTTGTATGTTTCGAGGCGATTGAGTTCAAAAAAACTATTGGTGACGCCGACACAACGGATATCAAGGATCTTCCCATTGTAGATTGCCTTAGTTTGTCTGATGATCTCAGGACTGACGAGATCAACAGAAGCAATGCTCTTGATTACTTCAATATCTCTTTTAGACATTCCGGGTGCCCAGGTCTTAAGGTCTGACTCATTATCCGGAGTTGAAGTTGTGGATTCTTCTTCACCTTCCTCTCCTGTGTTTTTATCCGGAGCTTTGTGGGTAAAGACGATATTGTTGGTCCCGATGAGACGCATCTGGTCCAGGATAAATTTCTTGGCACCTGATCCGATGGCGAGCATGGCAATGACGGCTGCCACGCCAAAAACAACACCAAGCGCAGTGAGAATACCACGGAGTTTGTTGACCAGCACACTCTGGACCGCGATGTTAAACAGGAATAGTAATCTTTCCTTCATTTGACTTGAATTCAGATGATCAGAAAATGATTATTGTTCCGCCGCTATCCTGATCTTGTGGAGCATCATCGGCTTTGACTGTCTTCGCGAGTTCGTTTTGAATTTTCATCCGCTCTGCCAGTTCAGACTCCATCTTTGCTTTCGCTGTTACCTTTTCAGTAGCGTCGAGATAAACAAAAGGGATCTCTGCCTCTGTTTCAGGAGCATTCAGGCTTAATTGTTCTCCTTTCTGAAGTCCTGCCGCAATACAAATGGAAATATCATTGGAAGATCCTGTGACCACTTCTTGCCGCACATAGCCGGATTTGGTTTTCTTGTATACAAAGCTCACACTATCCACCTGGATGGCTTCAAGAGGCACTTGCAGGCACGTTGGAATGGAATCAGTCAGTATGGAAATTCCGGTGGTCATTGCCGGCCTCAGTAATGAGTCAATGGAAGAAAGGAGAATGATCACTTCAAATACCTTGGTGTCGAAGTTGCGCACCTGCTCTCCAATGTTGGCCTTTGTCAGTACCATGCCTGAAAACTCCTTGCCGGGAAAGGCATCAACTGTGATTTTTGCTTTCTGTCCTGGGATAACTTTAGTGATATCTACTTCATTGATGTAGGCTTTGGTGATCATCTCACTCAGGTCTGGTAGCTCTGCGATGACGGGGTCCCATGAAGAGACTTGTGATCCAGGCCCACGTTTGCCGTTCCAGTCCCTGGCATAGATCACCATCCCGGATTTGGGGGCTGTCACGGTCATCTGGCTCTGCAATTCCATTAGCCTGTTCAGTTTAAACTCCTGCTGGCGGTAGGAAGCATTGATTTCTTCAATTTGAGCGATGGATTTTTCCTTGGTGAGGGTCAGCTTATTTTCAAGTTGGCTGAGTTCACGCTGGGAGCGCTCCAGGTCCAGTTTGGCTTGCTGCTTTATTGCTTCGGGCTCGTATCTGCTGAGTTCCAGGGAAAGTTCTTTCTCCTTCATCGAAAAGCGGATATTGACCAGTTGATCGCGAAGGCTTCGCATTTCGATGGCGGTGTCGATTTTAGCCTGGTCGAGCTGGGTGACGATCTTGTCAATCTCTGTCTGAGATTCCTTGATTTTGCCGTCCATTTCTGTGCGGTCGAGGGAGGCGATAAACTGGCCTTGCTGCACGACTGTGCCTTCCGGGACCAGATTGGCGATGGTGACCTGGTACAAACCCACTGTACGTAGTCCATCGGGGCCTTTGATTTTTTCAGATCGTCGCGCCAGTAATTCGCCCGGGGCATGAATAGTGACGGGGAGCGGGGCTTCTTTCACCTCCGCGATGAGGTCTTCAACTTCTCCAGATTTAGCGGGATCCTTCAACAAGAAGTAGGCACCTATAGCCAGCAGAGGGATACCAATCAGCGCAAATAGCCGGGTTCGTTTCATATGGGGTGAGTAAAAGTTGGATGACGTATAGGGTTCAAAACAAGATATAAAAAGGTTTTATTGTGCCGTTTGCTAATGTTTATGACAACGAAGTTCATGTGGTCCAAACTTTAAATTAAAATCCATGAAAAAGTTGGTTTACATTGATGCACAATTCACATAGCGAATTGTAGATTTGTTGCTATAACCTGAATCATACCATGTCCCATATCATCAACTTTTCAGCAGGACCTTCGATCTTACCCAAAGTCGTTTTTGAGGAAGCCTCCCAGGCTGTCCTGAATCTCAATGGCACCGGGCTTTCTATCCTGGAAGTGTCCCACCGTTCAGCTTATTTTGAGCCTATCTTGCATGAGGCCATGGCCCTCGTTCGGGAGCTACTTGGACTTCCGGATGATTATGAAGTTATGTTCCTCTCCGGTGGAGCGAGCACCCAGTTTTTTATGTCGGTCATGAACCTGCTGCCGGAAGGTAAAAAAGCAGCCTACGTGGACACCGGAGTTTGGTCCAGCAAAGCCATCCATGAAGCCAAAATGATTGCTTCCATAGATGTGATTGCCAGTTCGAAGGATAAGAACTATAGCTATATCCCTAAGGGGTTTGATATTTCCCCTGATTTCGAATATCTCCATACGACCAGCAACAACACTATATATGGTACCCAGTATCAAAGCTGGCCTGACAGTCCCATCCCGATGGTTTGTGATATGTCTTCTGATATCTTTTCGAAGCCTATCGAACCACATCGCTTTGGCATGATTTACGCCGGTGCCCAGAAAAACCTGGGTCCTGCAGGGGTAACCCTCGTCATTGTGCGAAAAGACATGCTGGGAAAGATCAACAAGACACTCCCTACCATGCTGCGATATGAGACTCATATCCAGAATGAGTCCATGTATAATACACCTCCTGTGTTCCCGATCTATGTCAGCATGCTGACGCTGAGATGGCTTAAAAACCTCGGCGGACTGGGCGCGATGCAGCAGATGAATGAAAGGAAGGCCAGGCATGTGTATGATGTTATCGATTCTATACCATTTTACGTAGGGCATAGTGTGCCTGAAGACCGGTCAAGAATGAATGTCACCTTCAACCTCGAAGATGCCGCGCTCAACAAAGAGTTCCAGACCTATTGTGAAGAAGCCGGTTGTGACGGGCTGAAAGGACATAAATCAGTTGGAGGCTTCAGAGCTTCCATTTACAATGCCATGCCTGAAGACGGAGTGAAGATATTAGCTGAAGTCATGAAAGAGTTCGCATTGAAGCATGCGTAGCCGGCAGACCCGCACGTCAGTTCGCTGGCAGGGCATTCACCTCCCACTTTTGATCATCGAAGAACCCAGGATTGATACGCGTGTATCGCTGGGCAAAACCTCTGCATACCTTCGGATACCCTATACTGCTCCAAGAGAGTTCAAGCAGGAAAAACTGATCTGGGCGAAAAAATGGTTGCTCGAGACTTTGACTGATAAACCAGAATTGGCTCAGCGTTTCAAAAACAAAGAATACCGGACCGGGCAGGTCATTAAAACTGCTTTCAAAAGTTTCATCCTGCACCTGTCAACCAACAATGCAAAGTCAACAGGGACAGCACGTGTAGAAGATAACAACCTTATCCTGAGTCTCCCGAAGCTGGAAAACAATGATTACTACACCCGGGATTTCGTCAATACGCTGATATCAAAGGGAATCTCTGCTGATCTCCTGCCTGCTTTCACTGAACGGGTGCATGACTACAACCGGATTCATTTTAAAGAGCGGATCAACAGCATAAGACTGAAATATATCCATAGCCGCTGGGGCAGTTGTGCAAATACCGGTAATATCAATTTTTCCACTAAAATATTACTGGCTCCAACCAATATCATGGACCACATCATCATCCATGAGCTGGCGCATCTAAAAGAGATGAACCACGGACCCCGCTTCTGGAAGTGGGTGGAGAAGGGGGATCCGGACTACCAGAAGCATGAGGCATGGTTGAAGAAGTTTGGGGACAAGCTTGATTTCTAAAGTGAAGAGTGAAAAGTGAAAAATGAAGAGTGATCTTTAGGCTATGATTCGATTACTCCAGATAACCATCCTCTGTTTCCTTTTTTCTTGCAAGGATGAAAAGGCTCCTGACACCGATACTGCTATTGCAGAACCAAAATCAAATGACTGGATATTTATGCAGCGGGTATATCCTGCGGGGCAGATTGAACCGGCATCTTATAAAGCAGTCAGGGCATTTAGACAACAGAAAGAGATTGCCTTGCAAGCCAGGCATAACCGTTCAGGCTGGGAATATACGGGAGCCACCAATGTAGGCGGACGAGTCACTGATGTAGAAATATTAAAGTCTAATCCAAACGTATATTATGCTGGTGCAGCTTCTGGTGGAGTATTTAAATCAGAAAATGCTGGAGGCTCCTGGCAGCCTTTATTTGATAGTCAACTTGCTTTGTCTATCGGGGACATAGCGATAGCACCTGCTAATGAAGAAATAATCTATGTCGGGACGGGAGAACCCAATGCGGGCGGAGGTTCTATTGCGTATGATGGTAATGGAGTGTACCGTTCTGACAACGGTGGTGATACCTGGTCTCATCTTGGGCTTGAGGATATCGGTTCGGTGGGCAAGATCATCGTCCATCCTGAAAATCCTGATATAGCATTTGTGGCGGCTATGGGGCATTTGTTTACCAGCGGACCGGAAAGAGGGCTCTACCGCACAACCGATGGTGGACAGCAATGGGAGAAAGTGCTATTCATCAATGATTCTACCGGCATCATCGACCTTGCGATGCATCCGACGAATCCTGAAATAATCTATGCGGCTGCATGGCAACGTGTACGCACTGCCTATCGAAGGGCTTATGGCGGTCCATCATCTGGTATCTATAAATCACAAGATGGTGGAGAGACCTGGCAAAAACTGATATCAGGCCTTCCTGAAGCCGGGGGGCGAATTGGCATAACGATTTCTCCTGCTGATCCGGATATTCTTTACGCTATGTACGAGGATGAATTCACCGGGTACCTCAAAGGCATTTACCGCTCGAATAATAATGGGAATACCTGGACGACCAGAAGTCTCGCTGGCATCATAGATCCACCTTATTCTTATTGGTTTGGAAAAATCATAGCAGATCCTATTGATACCAATACGGTGTACTTAACCAGTCTCGATCTATATAAATCAACGAATGGCGGGATGATTTGGAATGGTATATTGACCAACATGCATCTGGATCAACATTCAGTCGCATTCGATCCGGACAATCCGGCTATCATTCTGGTGGGAAATGACGGGGGTGTATATCGTAGTGGGGATGGCGTGTTTGATGATGCTATCCATTTGAATACATTGCCGATCACACAATTCTATACCTGTGAAATTGATCGCTCTTTTCCTGAGCGATTGTACGGAGGGGCACAGGATAATGGCACAGTAAGGACAATGACAGGTTCACCAAATGATTGGCAAAATATTTATCCCGGAGACGGCTTTCGTGTCCTGGTTGATCCTATAGACAATAGATATGTCTATGCGGAATATCAATATGGGGTCTTTGGGAGATCCACCAATGGCGGGTCATCATTCGATATTGCCCTGGATGGAATAATACCGGGAGATCGATTTAACTGGAACACACCAGCAGTCTTGAATCCAATTGACCCATCCATCTTATACATCGGCAGCCAACGTCTCTACAAATCTGAAAACCGTGCTGAAAGCTGGATGGCGATCAGTCCGGATCTCACTGAAAATAATTCGCCTGAGGTCTCGCCGTATGGCACTATAACTACCATCGCTGTATCGCCGGTCAATGACCAGATCATATATGTAGGTACAGACAACAGCAATGTGCAGGTGACAGCAGATGGTGGCAATACCTGGACATTGATTTCCTCATCGCTGCCTGACAGATGGGTCACCAGTGTAGCGGCAGATCCTGCCGATCAGCATACAGCCTATGTGACCTTCTCTGGATATAGATTTGGAGAAAGTGTCTCACATATCTACAAGACGGAAGACCTGGGTGCTTCTTGGACATCAATTTCAGGTGACTTACCAGATATGCCGGTCAATGACCTGATTGTTACTCCTTCTCTCAGACACCTGTATATAGCGACCGACATTGGTGTATTGTATTCAACCGATAAGGGGTTGCATTGGGAACTAGTCAGTAATGGACTTCCGAATGTGGTTATTACAGACATCACCTATCATGCAGCGGATAATATATTGGTTGCAGCCACCTATGGTCGTGGAATGTATAAAATATCTCCTGAAGCTGAAATCACATCAGTTGAAAATGCAGTTGGTGGAAATCCTCTCAGCATAAAAGCGTATCCAAATCCCTTTGTCGAGCAAATCACGGTCGAATTCAATGTGTCCAATAGGCAAGTCTATACACTGGAGATGATTGATCTTGACGGAAAACTGATAAAGACTGTCTATCATGGTTCGCTACACATAGGATTGCACTCATTTAATGTGGATGCCGGTTCAGTTCCGGCTGGGATTTATTTTATCAGTGTGAGTGGTGCGGATCGTTTTTGCGATTCAATTATGATGCTATGTCGGGATTAGAATCAGGTCTCACCTCAAACAAAATGGATTAATATGATCGACAGAATGGAATACGGAGAATTTGTCGGATCAGTGCATTACTCCGCCAAGGATGATGTGTTGTTTGGAAAAATAGAAGGGATCAACGACCTGATCACTTTTGAAGGTGGTTCCGTCAAAGAGTTGAGAAAAGCATTTAAAGAAGCAGTGGAGGATTATGTATCATTACAACCTTTGACTTGATCATAATGTTATTTGAACAAATACCTTCATCGAATATGACCGCCATTTCAAGCACCTTGACTTATTTCCTTTTATGCTTCAATTTCATTTCCTGCACACCATCCACGGTACCTGTGGACCAGAAGACTACATCGGAAAACGCAGACAAGGAAAATCCATACTACTCCCGCACTGATACAACGATCTTGAAGGTGTCAGATGCCGAATGGAAAAAGATACTTTCGGATGAAGTGTATCATGTCGCCCGGGAGCAAGGCACTGAGCGGGCGTTCACCGGAAAGTATTGGGATCACAAAGGGATAGGAACCTATTACTGTGCTGTCTGCGGCAATGCCCTCTTTAAATCCGATGGCAAGTTTGCGAGCGAATGCGGTTGGCCCAGCTTTTTTGAAACCATGCGGACTACTTCTGTCACCTACAAAGAAGATCGTTCACACAACATGGAACGCATCGAAGTCAATTGCGGCAGATGTGCCTCTCACCTGGGACATCTGTTTGATGACGGCCCTCCTCCGACGTACAAGCGGTATTGTATGAATTCGATTGTATTGGAGTTTGAACCGGAGGCTAAGGAATAATACTTCCCCCTTTTAGGGGGCCAGGGGGTATAACGGAATTACCCCTAACTTTGCCCCTTCATGGCAGAAACAAACATTTCAACGCTCATCGATCGCATCGGCGAAAAACTGGATGGATACAAATCCGCTGGTCTATCCTCTTTTGTCAGTTCATCTTTCCAGTCCCATAGTCTACCCTTGTTACATATCATCAGCAGGTTCCAACCGGAGATACCTGTATATTTCCTTAATACCGGCTTTCACTTTCCGGAGACCATGGCGTTTCGCCATGTGATCGCAGACCTGATGGGACTGAATATCATCGATGTAGCATCGCCTGTATCGAAATCAGGGCAGCGCGATGACCAGGGCAAGTTTTTCTTTGTCAACAATCCAGATCATTGCTGCTATCTCAACAAGGTACTGCCCATGGAACCCGTCATCGCACAACACGATGTATGGATCAATGGCGTGCGCAGGGATCAAACCAAATTCAGAGCCACCCTTCTCGAAGAAGAACCCCTGGCAGATGGAAAGTTGCGTTATCATCCGATGCTCGACTGGACCTCTAAGATGATCTGGGAATATCGTACAGAACATAATCTCCCTGAACATCCCCTCGAAGCGCAAGGCTATCTGAGTATCGGTTGCATGCCCTGCACCCGCTCCTTCCAGGAATCCACCGGCGCACGACAAGGCAGATGGGCGGGAATGTCGAAGGAGGAATGCGGGATACAAACGGAATTTGTAAAGGCGAAGGCGTAAGAAGAGGCTGAGGCGCCTGAGTCGCCAGATGCCAGATACCAGACTCGCAGATGCCAGACGAAGGCTGAGGCGAAGGCTGAGGCGAAGGAATTGAAATTGAGATATCAGATGCCAGACACGCAGATGCCAGACGCATGACACGTTCAAAACTCACAACTCAGTAAATTTATGATCACATAAAACCTCTCACGTTCTCACGCTTCTCACTCTCTTACTCTCTCACTCTCTTACACATGAAAATACTCATCACCGGTGGTGCCGGCTATATCGGATACAGCGTCGTCAAGCAACTACTCGAGGATGTTGGGAACGTCCATTCTATTGCGATCTATGACAACCTATCGAGGCGGAACTTCAGTTTCTTTACGGAAGCCAAATTTGATCACAAGCCTGTCAAACTGATCCAGGGAGATATCCTGGATGGCAGGTCGCTGCAAAAGGCGCTGGAGGGGATCGATTGTGTAGTACATCTGGCTGCCAGGGTCACAACTCCTTTTGCTGATGCAGATGCGCACTCCTTCGACCAGGTCAATCACTGGGGGACAGCCCAACTCGCCTATGCGATTGAAAAATCATCGGTATCCAAAGTGGTCTACATGAGCAGTATCTCTATCTATGGCAACCATCCGGTGCCAGTCGATGAGGATATCGTCCCCAATCCACACTCTTTCTACGGGAGATCAAAATGGGATGGAGAAAAGCAAATCAGTGTGCTCAGCAGGGACAGAGAAGTGATCATCCTACGATCAGGTAATGTCTATGGCTACAATCCATCTTACCGGATTGATGCGGTGGTGAACCGCTTTCTGTTCCAGGCGAACTTCCTTGGCAAGATCACCATCAACGGAACCGGAGACCAGCATCGCAGCTTCATCCATGTGGACAAACTGGCAGCGGTCACCACGAAAGCAGTTGATGGCCAGGTAGCTTCAGGGATCTATAATGTAGTGGAGCACAACCTCACCATCAATGAAATAGCCTCCAAAGTGCAGGCCTTATACCCCGGGCTGGATATCATCTATGCCAACTTTAATATCAAGATGAAAGACATGGTCACCGCACTGCCCTCGAGGATATGGTCGCAGGTCCACCTGAACCCAGCGACCTTTGAGCAGGAACTGGTGCAATTCAAATCCCACTTTTCGTTTTAATCTACTGATTGATAGATTTTTACATATACCATTTTCATACCGGCCGCTATTTTCTTTCAAAGTGGGCTGATTTTCAGGTGTTTAATATTGGACAGGTCAATGGTTTTCGCTTATTAATAGCTATCTTTGCTGCCCTTTGAGCCGAAAGGGCTCATTCAGGTGCATACCATTTGATGACCTTAGGATATCGTAATAATGAGCATTAAGAAACGCGTGCTATTCCTTACGCAGGAAATGTCACCCTATACTGATCTTACAGAAATTTCAGAAATTTTAAAGAAACTACCGCTGTACACCCAGGACAACGGTATGGAGATCAGGGTGTTAATGCCTCGCTTCGGCAGCATCAACGAGCGGAGACATAGATTGCATGAGGTGGTAAGGTTGTCGGGGATGAATATCATCATCAATGACGATGATTATCCGCTGATCATCAAGGTGGCTTCATTACCAGGTGCCCGTCTTCAGGTATATTTCCTGGACAATGAGGAGTTTTTCAAGCGGAAATTCATGTTTGAAGACCAGGCCGAAAAACTCTACGATGACAACCAGGATCGTATGGTTTTCTTTTGCAAAGGCGCAGTGGAGACGGTACGCAAATTTGGCTGGGCACCTGATATCGTTCATTGCCACGGCTGGATGACCTCTTTAGTGCCTTTTTACCTGCGGACCGCCTATAAAGATGATCCGCTTTTCAAGAAAAGCAAGATTATCACTTCCCTATACAATGAGAGTCTGGAATCCAATTTTAACAAGGATTTCTTCACCAAGGCTTCCATCAATAATCTTCAGCCTAAGGACCTTCAGGCATACCAAAACGGCGCAGATGGCGTTAATCTCCACAAGGGAGCGATTGCCTATTCAGATGCCTTAATCCAGGGCACTGAAAAACTGGAAGCTTCCCTTGCCAAGGAAGCAAAAGCCTCCAAGAAGCCAATGCTCGATTATCAGGGGGAAGACACCTTATTGAAGGCATATTTCGATTTCTATAAAGAGCTGATGAATTAACACCAGTTCTATCGAAGCACGGATAGTTTTATGACCATACACAGCAGATTCTTTATACTCCTTGCCGTTTTTATTCTTTATACCTTTTCCTGCACGAAGCCGGCGCTCATAGGCTCCGATTTCCTGGAAGATGAAAAGGCATTACTCCAATTCAAGGATAGTTTCGACCTCACTCTTTTTACCGTCAAGACGGATAGTGTCATCGTACACAGCGATAACGTCAGCAGACAGCTTAATACATACCTGATCGGTGAAGTCCATGATCCGATTTTTGGAAAATACACAGCAGAGATATATGCCCAGCCTTTGCTGCCGGGTATTGCAACCGCTTTGAAGGGATCCACCCTGGACTCTGTCGTCCTCACCCTTAGATATGACACACTCGGCACCTATGGCACCATCCAGGACCCGGTGACCATTGAGGTTTACCGGATGCTTGGAAAATCCAGGCTTCAATGAAGATTACTATTCTAACGGACAATTCCTGACCAATACAGACCTGCTAGGCTCCCTGACTTTCACACCAAGGCCAAAAGATAGCGTTACGTTGAATGGCGCGGATACTATTGTACTGGCACCGCACATCAGAATATCTTTAGATACAGTTAAAATGGGTGACCTGCTCCTGCAGGATACCGCTGTCTTTGAAAACCAGGACAGTTTTCTCAACTACTTCAATGGCCTGTATATCAAAATGACAGGTGCTAACAATACAATGCTCGGCTTCAATCTGCTTAGTTCTGTAACAGGGCTCACCTATTACTATGACAAAGGCGCTTCCACAGACCTGCAATTTAAATTTGTGATCACCTCAGGTAGTGTCAAGACCGTTCATATGGAACATGATTACGCCGGCTCTGTAGTTGAGGCAGCTTTAGCTCCCGAGCCTGAAGGAGATTTTGCCTATATACAAGGCATGTCTGGTGTGGCCACCTATATGCGGGTTGAAGGGTTGGATGTCATCGGTGATGCCATTATCAATCAGGCTGAAATCGAGTTGTTCTGTACATTTCCTGATGGGGATATGGGCAGTCTGTACCCACTTCCTCCCTATGTCATCACCCAGGAAAAAACAGATACCAGCCTGATCAATTCAGAAGATGTCGCTATTGCCCTGGCACTGACAGGCAGCAGCAGTACCACCGAAAGCTTCAATGCGATCTTTGGCGGCAAGGTAGATTCCCTGGACTCTGGTCCTCCTGTGGTATACAGATATAAAATGAACGTTACCAACCAGTTCAAAGACATCTTTGAAGGAAACCAGGAAAATATCATATATTTCAATCCATTTGGAAAAGGTAATATTCCCAACAGGGCGGTGATCTTTGGTCCTAACCATCCCACCTATGCCCCGAGATTGAGAGTAACTTACACAGTATTATAAAAGTGACCTACCTGAAGATGCCGGTTTTGCGTTTATCCTTTCAACTTTGCTGAAGGATGTCACAAATCACCATAGAGAAATCTTGTAATCTGCATCATCAGTATTTCATAGCGTCTAATTCATTCTAATTTATGTGCGGAATAGTCGGATATATTGGTCCCCGTCCTGCGTATCCTATCCTGATACAAGGCCTGAAGCAACTGGAATACAGAGGCTACGACAGCGCAGGTGTTGCGCTGCTCAACGATCATATGCAGGTCTTCAAGAAGAAAGGAAAAGTATCTGAACTTGAAAACTATATCGGCTCACAATCCCTGACCTCGACCGCAGGCATGGGGCATACCCGATGGGCCACGCACGGAGAGCCAAATGATATCAATGCCCACCCGCATGTATCCAACAATGGCCACCTGGTGCTGATCCATAACGGGATCATTGAAAATTATTCAGTACTCAAAGAAGCACTTTCGCGTAACGGTTACACCTTTACCAGTGAAACCGACACGGAAGTATTCCTGAACCTTATAGAAGCTTATCAAAACAAAGAGCAACTAGATCTTGCTGACGCCCTGAGCATGGCGCTCTCACAAGTTGTTGGTGCCTATGCCATCGTCGTTGCAGATGATCGCAACCCGGATGTGCTGGTTGCCGCAAGAAAACAAAGCCCACTGGTCGTAGGCATGGGTGAAGGCGAATATTTTATCGGTTCGGATGCCACACCTATCGTGAGGTATACGAATAAAGTCATCTATCTTAAAGACGATGAAATCGCCATCCTGGACCGGTACGCTGGTGTCACCATCAAGGATAGTAAGAACGTAGTTCAAAAACCAAGGATTGAGGAAATCTCTCTCCGCATAGAAGAGCTTGAAAAGGGCGGGTATGAGCATTTTATGCTAAAAGAAATCCACCAGCAACCACAAACTGTATCTGATTGTATGCGTGGCCGTCTGAAGGAGCATGAAGGACTGGTGCGGGTTGGTGGTATGGAGGAATATGCAGGCCAATTTGAAAACGCGCAACGTATTATCATCGCCGGATGTGGCACATCATGGCATGCCGGTTTGATAGGCGAATATCTTTTCGAAGATCTGGCGCGAATACCGGTCGAAGTAGAATATGCATCTGAACTCAGGTATCGTAATCCGGTCATCCGTGAAGGTGATATCGTCATGGCCATCTCACAATCCGGAGAGACCGCTGACACACTTGCCGCGCTTGAACATGTCAAGAGTAAAGGGGCTATGATCTATGGTGTAGTGAATGCAGTTGGTTCTTCGATAGCACGACTTACGGATGCAGGATCTTATATCCACTCCGGACCAGAAATCGGAGTGGCTTCTACAAAAGCCTTTACCGGACAAGTCACCTTGCTGAGTATGGCTGCACTATGGCTGGGACACCGTCGTGGCACTTTGCCGATATCCAGATACCGGACATTAATCTCAGCACTTGCCAGGATACCAGAGCAAATCGCAGAGACACTCAAGGTTGAAGAACAGATAAAGTATATTGCCTCTGAAATGACTGAATACAATAATTCATTGTATCTCGGCAGAGGATATAATTTCCCGGTAGCGCTCGAAGGAGCACTCAAACTCAAAGAAATATCGTACATCCATGCCGAAGGGTATCCTGCTGCAGAAATGAAGCATGGACCTATCGCCTTGATTGACGAAAACATGCCTGTGGTGGTTGTAGCGACCAATCAAAGTGCGTATGATAAAATCCTGAGCAATATCCAGGAAGTAAAAGCACGCAAAGGAACGGTGATCGCGATTGTATCTAACGGAGCTAAAGAGATCCGGAAGTTTGCAGACCACGTCATCGAAATCCCGGAGACGGCAGAACCATTTTCACCTTTGCTTTCTGTCATTCCTACGCAGTTGCTGTCGTATCACATCGCATGCCTTCGTGGCTGCAATGTGGATCAGCCGCGTAATCTGGCGAAGTCGGTGACTGTAGAGTGAGTTGTGAATTGTGAGTTGTGAGTAAAACAAATATCACATAAACAAACAAATCAATCAGCTTAAATTGATCATACTTACAATACTGATTACCGATTACTGTTTACCGAATACTGAACACTGAACACTGATTACTGAAATACACAACATTTAATACTCACAACTGACAATTCACAATTGACAATATAATGGAAGAACCAAATAAAACAATAGGAGAAGGCATCCTCGAATATAATTCCGCAAGAGAGCGGTTGTTACTGCCTGAATATGGGCGTAATATCCAGAAGCTGGTGCAGCATGCCAAGGAAATGGAAGATCCTGAAAAGCGGCAGTGGTATGTAGAAACGCTGATCGAACTCATGAACCAGATGCTGCCGGGAACCAAAACGTCAGTGGAGATAGCGGACAAACTCTGGAATCACATGTTCTATATCGCGGGATATGAACTGGATGTGAAGGTGCCTGACAATGTGATCATCCATAAAAAGGGAGATGTCTTTATGATACCTTCTGATGATATGGAATATCCTCAGCGCAAGATTCCATATCGTCACTACGGATGGAATGTCCATACGATGGTTCAGAAGGTTCTTGGTATGGAACCAGGGGTCAAACGGGATGAATTTGCCAAGATCATTGCTTCCTACATGAAACTGGCTTACCGCACATGGGGTAAGGAACAGTTTGTCAACGACGAACTCATCAAGGGAGACCTGCGCAAGATGTCTGGAGGCCTGATAGATGTACCGGACGATGCAAGCATTGACAGCTATAAGAATGTTACTTCTTCGCCTGCAAATAATAATCCACCACAGCGACGCAAACAACACAAGGGCGGTTCTGGTGGCGGCCAGCAGCACGGCAGGCGGTTTCAATCCAATCGTCCTTCAAATTCAAACAGCAGTAATAAACATAAAAAAAGGTACTAGGCAAGGAGCAAGGAGCAAGGAGCAAGGAGCCAAGTAATCATGGTACGCTAACTGCTAGTTGCTAACTGCTATCTGCTATCTGTTAATTGCCAACTGAATGAAACTTACCCTTCCCTGGCTGCGCATCCTTTGGATCACTTTTGTGCTTGCCTTGCCGGCGGTCATCCTCTACAGTTTATTCACTAGAGTCGTTAAATGTCCTGCGTGCTATCTTTTTGAAGATGGTGGGGATGGGCTGAAAAACTATTATACCCTTGACTATTATGTCAAGCATGATGATGGGTGGCATTTTACAGGGATGAATTATCCGTATGGGGAGAATATCATCTATACCGATAATCAACCGGTACTGGCCCTGACACTCCGATGGATTGACCAGCACATCACCGATATGGATCGCCATGTCATCGGCACGCTCAACATGCTGATGTTGCTATCCATCTATCTGGCGATCATAATCACTTACCTCCTGCTCAGGCGGTGGATGATCGGCCGATGGTGGGCATTTGGTGCCGCACTTTGTATCATATTTCTCTCCCCTCAATTGTGGCGCTTACATGGGCATTATGGATTGGGGTATGTATGCTTTCTTCCCTTGTTCCTGCTCCTTCTTGATAAACTGATCAGGGATAAAGAAAAAAAATGGATATGGGGGATTTCATCAGGGATTCTTATCGTCGTGATGAGCCTGACGCACATGTATTTCCTGTTGCTGAGCGCAATCATTGTTTTTTCGATCCTTGTCTTTTGGTGGTGGTATAACCGCAAGGACAAGATTGCAGTGAGACGCATGGTTCCGGCTTTACTAGGTGTTATCATTTTACCTGGGATGCTTCTTGTTGGATTGCGGAAAGGAACTGATGATATCGTAGACAGGCCAACAGAGCCATGGGGCATTGATAACCATACGATCACCTTCGAAACTACCTTCTTCCCATTTATTCCACCGCTGGATAAAGCATGGACAACCATTCTTAATCGCAATAAACCTATCACAGAACGTGTAGCGTATGTGGGTATGATCGGCTTACTGATGCTACCGGCAATCGCTTTCTTCCTATTTAGAAAACGGGAGGATGAAGTACTAAACAAGCATGTCAAAGTATTTCTATGGGCAGCGATCATTTCCTGGTGTATGGCAGCAGGAGTATTTTATCAAAATGGCTTTAAATTTTTATGGGAAGCTATTCCGGTACTCAAACAATTCCGGGGTCTTGGACGATTCGGTATTCCCTTCTATTACCTCTACCTGCTTGTATGTACCTACATCGCCTGGCATATGTTCAGAAGACTCAGGGAACGAGAACTAGGTGCGATCGGAGGGTATATTTTAGGGGCGATGTTTCTGGTATGGGGATTTGAATCATGGCTGAATATCAAAGCCGTCAGAGACCCGGTCTTCAGGCAAAACCTTTGGCTAGCGACTGCAAAAGATGATTATGTTCCGCTACTCAATGCTGCGGGTTATACCCCTGATTCTTTTCAGGCCATACTGCAGTTGCCACTGGTGGCGATCGGCAATGAAATGATGGGCGTGACCCGTGGATTCTGGACCTTTCGCGAAGGCGTGCATGCTTCTACAGAAACGGGATTGCCGATGATTGATTATGCCATGTCTCGTACTTCGATTTCACAAGGCATGGATATCGTTCAATTGATATCTACGCCTTATGCTAAAAAAAGAAGAGCTGAACATTTCAATGATAAACCTATACTCTTGTTGTGTGAAGAGGAGTTTGTCATACCCGCAGAAAAAAAATGGATAGCCCTCGGTAAAAAGATTGGCACGTATAAATCCATCACCTTGTATGCTCTGCCTTCATCTGTATTCAAGTCGGTATCGCTACCCCCTATACCGGTTGATGGGAAGGATGTGCCATGCACTGGCTGGTTTGATGGATTTGATGACCATCCGTGTGATACTACCATGTCAGGAAAAGGTGCTGTGCCTATAACCACAGATCAGACATCTATTTGGGCGTATGCTGACACGTCGGCTGTGCAGCGCTCATGGATAGTGAGTTTCTGGTCTCGTGTTGACAACCTCAAAGGAGAAGTGCCTGTTTACAGAATGATGGAGACAGATCCAAATGGAACAGTTACCCAAAATAACGGCATGGGCAGAGAGGTGATATTATGGTCTGAAGCATATGGAGAATGGATCGAAGTCAATTTCCCATGGACAACGCTGGGCAAAGGATACAAGTACGAATTGTTTATTGACAATACCGGACCTGTGATTGACAATCTGCTGATTCGGTCTGCAACAGATACCTGTGTATATCACTTCCCCGAAATGACCCTTTACAATAACCTGCCGATACCTGCTGCGAAATGAGAGAGTTTCTGAAGAAGATAGTACATGTCTGGCCATGGCCGCTCACCCTTAATGAGCGCTATGACCGGCAGACTAAAGCGGTCATCAAAAAAGTCCTTAAGTCCGATAGCCTGTGTATCGATGTTGGTTGCTTTAAAGGAGAAATCCTCCAGGCCATGATCGACAGCGCACCAAATGTTCATCATAAAGCTTTTGAACCGGTACCACAACAATATGTCTTCCTCAAAGAACAGTTCGGCAACAAGGCCGATATATTTCCATATGCATTGGGGAATGAAAACAAACAGACTACGTTTCATCATGTCGTCAGTAATCCAACGTATTCCGGACTTCAGCAGCGACAATACAAGGGTGAAGAGACCATTAATGAAATAGCTGTTGAGGTTAGGAAAATGGATGATGTCATCGGCCAAGACACTCCTGTCACACTTATCAAAATTGATGTTGAAGGCGGCGAGCATGATGTGATGCAAGGGGCCGTTGCTATTTTAAATAAATGGCATCCTTACCTCATTTTTGAACATGGTATCGGAGGGGCGGATAAGTATGGTGTGAAACCCGGTGACATCTATGACCTGCTGGTCAACACGCTAGGCTACCGGATCTGCCTGATGGGTGATTATCTGAAAAAAGAAACGACTGAAGGTTTTACACGTGCTGCGTTTGAGGAGCAGTTTTGGAAAGGAACTGATTGTTATTTCCTTGCTGTGTGGAAAGAGAGTTAGAAGTGAGAAGTTAGCAGTTAGCAGTTAAAGTAAATGATAGGGAAAAGCTTTCTCCGTGTACTCTGTGTTCTCCGTGCGAAACACATTAATCCATCTTTCTGGTCTTCGGCTTCCTGCCTTCGTGCTTGACAGCAGGGTCATTCTCTACCAGTTCGAGATCCATTTGGCGGGCCGTCATATCGATTTTTCGGATGCGTACTCTGACCGGTTGGCCAATTGTATATTTTTCACCGGTTCTGGATCCGGCGGTATAAGGGGCTGTCATATAAAATCCTCCTCCCATCGTGCGGAAAGAGATCATACCCTCTGCCCTTGAATCATCCAGCTCTACAAAAATTCCACTTTCGATCACGCCGGAAATCACACCGGAGAACTCCTGCCCCACTCTTTCCTTGAGGTACTCCATTTGTTTGTATTTGATGGACTCCCTTTCGGCTGTCATGGCAGCCCGTTCACGATCAGAGATATGTTTACATCGCGCTTCCAGATTGGATTTGTCTTCACGATGTATCGCATGCAGGTTGGCATCTAAAATGCGGTGTACCAAAACATCTGAGTATCTTCTGATCGGTGATGTGAAGTGCGTATAAAAATCAAACGCGAGGCCGTAATGCCCGATATTATTGGTGGTATATATCGCCTTAGCCATCGTGCGGATGGCCAACGGTTCAAGCAATCTTAACTTCTCATCTTCTTTAGCTGCTTCAGCAAGTCGATTAAATGATTTTGAAATTTGTTTTGGGGTATCAATCTGCAGCGAAAAGCCAAGCTCACGCGCGAAACGCTGAAAATCCATCAAACGATCAGGATCCGGAACATCATGCACCCTGTATGGAAACGGTATCTCCTGCGACTTGCCTTTCTGCGCCATCAGTGTTGCTACTTCACGGTTGGCCAGCAACATAAAATCTTCAATCAGCAGGTGAGCTTCCTTGCGTTCCTTGACAAAAATCTCCAGTGTCTGTCCGAACTCATCTACTTTAAACTGTAACTCATCAGTCTCAAACGTGATAGCACCATCACGGAATCTCTTCTTACGAAGTGACCTCGCAATTTTATTGAGCTTATTCAATTCTTCTACATACGGACCCACTCCAGTATCCATTACTTCCTGTGCAGCCTCATAGGAGAAGCGATGATCTGAAAAAATCACTGTGCGACCAAACCATCGATCCACTACTTTGTGGTCCTCATCGATTTCGAACACTGCAGAGTAACACAAACTTTCTTCGTGCGGTCGTAGTGAACAAAGTTCGTTAGATAATTTCTCGGGAAGCATCGGACATACCCTGTCTACCAGGTAGACGGAGGTGGACCTGAATAAAGCTTCCTTGTCAAGGGCTGTTCCTGGCTTGACATAATGCGACACATCTGCTATATGAACACCTACTTCCGTATGCCCATTTTCCAGTGTGCGTATGGATAATGCATCATCAAAATCTTTCGCAGTGATCGGGTCAATCGTGAAGGTAGTGATGCCTCTGAAATCTCTTCGTTTTGCAATTTCTTCTGCTGTGATTTCATCGGGAAGCTTCAAGCATTCTTCGAGAACCTCATCAGGCCATGCAAGATTAAATCCATTGTGAATCAGGATGGACTGCATCTCCAGTTCATGACTTCCTGAGGCACCTAACACGTGCACTACTTCACCGGAAGGTGATCCCTGGCTCCAGTCTGTAATCTTGACCACAACTTTTTCTCCATCTCTAGCCTCAGACATTTTATCCATCGGGACGATGATATCAAACGGCATGTTCAACCTGTCTGGCACCAGCACTGCAAATTTCTTATAGAGTTTGAGTGTACCGATGACTTGTTCCAGCGCGCGTTTGACAATGGCCACAACCCTTCCTTCTGGTTTGCGACCTCTGCGTCCGGGGATGATATCTACCTGCACTATATCCTTATGCATGGCTCCACCGGTATATTTAGCAGGCACATAGATGTCTTCTTCTATATCATCCATGATCACATAGGCAGATCCTGACCTGGTCATATCCACTCTGCCCTGGTGTACATTTTTTCCTGCTATGGCAATGGCTTTAGCTGGCCTTGGTGTGTCTGATACAACTTTAGGTCTCATCAGAGAGGTGTATATCTCATCACCTGCCGTAGCCAGTTTTCCTTGCTTGACGAGTGCATCCATCACGCGGACCATGTCGGCCTTGCCATTGGCTATCTTGAGTTTCTTGATCAACTGGCGCGGTGTCCAGGAAGGGCTTTTACTTTGTTGGATGGTCTCTATGGCCAATGCCCGCAACTTAGCATAAGGCAATTTCTGGCCTTTGGGGTTTGCTATACGGAGAGATGATTCCGTTTTATTCTTCGTTGTCTTCTTCATTTGTTTCGTACGTAATAACACCCGTCGGCAAAATTTCCATTTGGTATGTCTGTGTCTGTTCAGGGTCCATACCTGCCTCATCGGTTTGTGCCATGCCTTCCGCGATGACGATGCTCATATCTTCATTGATCACCGCTACTGAATGTAAGATACCTTCTTCCTCGTAGCGCAAACCGCCTACGATGGCATGGCTCAGCGGCTCGCCCTCTGCCGTGTACGTTGCAAGAATAAACTCGTAGCGTAATACACCCGCTTTCCAATAAATCATGGCGTAATAATCCTTTGTACCGGCAATGCGACCATAAGGTACATATTCGGTAAACTCATCCACCTCATCGCTTTCGAAAGGCAGGATATAGGCATCCTGAAGCACCCCGGGCAGCGGCAAAGGGTCTGATGGAATCTGACTCATATCCGGCAAAAGGCTTAACGGAAGTTCCAACGGAGGGAAAAATTCAATAAATTCGGCAAACTGGGCCGTGGGTAGTCTTTTCACAAGACAAATTTATGGTTATAAACCCAACCCAGGCATAAATGGTTTACGTCTATCCTTTTTAAAGAGGCAAATCTCACCACATCATGATGAACCTTAGAGGTCAGTTTATTGGAGCTACTAGCTACGATTGGCCTTGCTTTATCCTCGGCATGCACCCTGGATGAACCCGCGGATACCAACCAGGATCCTGCCCTGACTCTTGACTATACACAGCATCTTTCACTGACCAATCTGACCTGGGATCCTGTCAGGGTCACCGGATTTAAAGAATATATCATCCTTCAATCTTCTAATCCTATCCCTAATAGCCCAACACCTGTCATCAATCAGGATGTCACTGTGCTCAAGCGAATCAAAGATGTCGATATCACCAGTCTATCCGTCCCCACGATGCTGTTTAGTCCTGATATCTGTTACAAATTATATTGTGCCGTTGATGATCGGTTTTTATACTCATCAACCCTATGTATCCAGCAGGATATTGATGTGGTCAATGGCTTTTATGACAGGGGCTGCCATGTTGCCGGACAGATTGAAGCGGTTGTGTTTGACAGGATCAACAATGTATTGTCTACGCTCAATTACAAAACAGGAACGATAACGAATTCAGTAACTGACATCGTGCTGAACTTTCCCTCGCTCGAAATGTCCACCTGGGCCGGGGTGACTAATGTCTATGGATTTGATCAATCTCCTGCATGGCTTCGGAGATATAATTTTCCAGCGTTGACATCTTCCCATTCAAAAAATTTCAATCAGATATTGTGGGCAGCCAATGTGCACAATGAATTTGTATTTGTGGCTACGGATGATTTTAATAATAATTTCCAGGTATTAAGCAGGAGCAACCTGAGTTTGATTCATGGGGCTCAAACAATGACAGGTAATCAGAATATAGCAGTATTCCCAGGTGACCCACTGACGGTGATGACAATAGGCTCAACTGAAACAAAAAAATATTCGATCGAAGCAAACGGAATGATTTCGGCCACTGTGGATGTGCCTGCGAGAATATTACAACCCGATCTGCAGTCAACCTGTGCTGAAGGAACTGACTTATTTATTTGTGGCCGGGAAGGGACGATCATCAACAGGAACGGGGTGAATGTCGGAACACTCAATACGGATATCAATGCTTCGATCCTGCTGAACCGTTTATCCATTGACGAAAAGAAAGCAATTTATATCATCAACGATAATGGGGTCATGCGGCTGGAGATAGCAGACATCAGCCAGCTGCCTCTTGTGACGCTGCTTACTACATATGATTTACCGGCCCTGAGTTATGCAGATGTGATTCCTGAAGAACAGATCATCTACTTAATAGGTACATCCTTTAACAGCAGTCAGGCGCAGACCACCATCCTGAGATATCCCCTATAGACTATGATCCGTCGTATACTCCATACTGCACTGTTAATAACATCCTTTGCTTTCAACGCATGGAGTCAATCCAGTGACACGACCTATTATCATTGGAACCTGGGTATCAGCGCAGGGGACATACTGCACGAACTCTTCAACGGAGAGAACAGCAATAAATCCTATCCGGCTTTTGTGTTGGAATATTCAGGTCAGCAGTATTCAGTTCAGGCAGGTTTCAGGACGGATTACAATATGACCAATACCTCCTATGATGGCTTCCTTGATCAGGAAGTAGATGAATCACTTGACCTTTCAGGTAATCTGGCGATGACAAGGCATATCTTCAACAGTAAAAACTGGCTTATTAAAGCCGGTCTGCAATTCGCTGGTGGTTGGTCCCGCCAGGATATTAATGAAGACAGTGGGTTTGATCGGGTGATCACGAGAAGGCTTGAGTGGAATGCAGGTCTCGGGCCTGTAATTGATTTCAGGTATTTTGTTCATCCCCGCATCAGCCTGGGGACAGAAGCAAGCCTGATCTATTCGGTCACCAGATCTGAGTTGCAACAGATCTTTACCAACTTCCCGGATTTTAATAATACGAAGGAAACCGTGGAAGGCAATTCACTTGAAGTCCTTGAACCGGCTACCATATATCTGCGCTTCCATTTTTAAAAATTAATACTTATTTTTCATTCAAATCATACCCGATATGAAACCATTTCAAACCCTGTTGTCCCTCTGTTTACTTTTTGTACTGGTATCCTGTCAAGAGGATTCCTTTAAGACCAAAATCGAGTATCCGGTTCTGCCGGAGACTTCTTACAGCTACAAGCCAAACTGGGGCGGAATGCACAACCATATGGTCGGCCAGGATCTTGGCATTACGGACGCAGGAGCTACATTGGGCAGAGTATTATTTTATGACAAGATTTTGTCCATTAACAATACCGTATCCTGTGGATCATGTCACCTTCAGTCAATAGGGTTTTCTGATCAGGCCAGGCTAAGTGATGGGATCAACAACCAAAAGACAGACCGCAATGCTCCTCCTATCAGCAACCTGTACGATGACAATCTCTTATTCTGGGATGGCCGGGCTACGAGTCTCGATGATCTGGTATTACAACCTGTCCGCAACCATAAGGAAATGGGTATGGAGAATATGGAATTTCTGGTAGCCAAGATCAAAGCTGCGCCATACTATGATGAGTTGTTTTCTAAAGCATACGGCAGCAACGAGGTGACATCTGCTCGTGTAGCTGATGCGATGACACAATTCGTAAAGAGCATGATCGGTTGTGATAGTGAAATGGATCGCCTGCAAGTTTCAGGGGAGCCCTTTATCGCCACAGGCTGAAGCAGGTAGGAATGTATTTTTTGGAAAGGGAGTTGCTACAATTGCCATTCAGGTCCTGACTTCAATGACCGTGGTGGATTCTTTGATCCATTCTTTCCACCCAATGGTGGTGGTTTCGGATGGGCTCAGGATATTGCGGATATAGGTCTTGACAAGGAATATACTGATGTAGGTATGGGTGTTTTTGATGCAGAGTTGGTTGGTGTTTTCAAAATACCTTCCCTTCGCAATGTTGCCTTGACAGCACCTTATATGCATGATGGACGATTTGCCACGCTCGAGGAGGTTATCAATCATTATGATTCAGGGATCAATAAATCACCAAATCTTGATGATGTTTTCAAGAGTTGGGATACTGGCGAAACTATCCGTCTAGGCTTATCTGAAGAGGAGAAATCTTCGCTTGTAGCCTTCCTGCACACCCTTACGGATGAGAATTATATGAATGATTTGCGCTTTTCAGACCCTTTTCAGAAATAATAAGCTGAATAATAGCATATTATACATATTTTTTGGCCCTCATTATTTTAACATTATAGATACGATATTTCTATAATAATTTATCATATGTTTAGTATATTTGGCCCCTGATTACCACCTGGCTCTAGATTTGAAGTGGTCGGCATAACACCCAAATTTCACCTTTTTGCATAAAAAGGAGAAACACTCCCCAAGTTTTTGTCAGGTGGTATTATTTTTTGCCCCTTAACCCCTAATCCCCTAAAGGGGACTAAAAAGAAAAAGAGGCTGGTGAACACCAGCCTCTTTTTCTTTTTGGTACACTAGGAGAGGAATTCGATACTGTCGTTGATAAACGAATTCATCTCCTCGCCTTTCAACATACCTTGATTGAGTTTTGCTAATCGCAAAAGATACGCGGCGAACTTTTCTTTTTTCTCCGGGCTGCGCATATTGAGCAGCTTGTCTGCGATCAATGGATGATTAGCGTTGATGATGACCTGGTAATGTCCATCCATCTTGTCCATGCCTTCCATACCTTGTAATGCCTGCATCTCCTGCATGCGTCGCATAAACTCAGGCCGGGTGATCATCACCGGATGTCCTTCAGGTGACATTGGACGCAAGATCAATTGGCTGGCGTTCACGCCGGGAAGAGCTGCAAACAATTCCTTTACTTTCTCTTGCTCCTTTTCACTGAGCACTGATTCTTTGGTCTCTTCCTTTTGTATCAGATGATCAGGTGTATCTGAATCGACGCGTACAAAGGTCAGGTTTTCTCCCTTGTATTCCAGTTGCTGGATAAAGTGATTGTCGATGATGTGATACAGGTGAAGCACATCATAGCCCATATCTGTAGCTTGCTTGATATACGACGTGTGCAACTCAGGAGAAGGGGTATACAACGCCACCATGCGGTCATACTTATCCGTTTGGTTGGCCTTGATCTTGTCTTTATATTCCTGTACCGTGAAATATTTCCCTTCAGTGTTTTTCAATAACGCGAATTCGAGCGCCTTCTCTGCGAACTTTTCATCTGTGATGATACCATACTTGACAAAGACACCGATGTCATCCCATTTCTTCTCAAATCCTTCGCGGTCATCTTTGAATAACTTGGACAAGCGCTCTGCCACTTTCTTGGTCAGATAACCTGTTATCTTCTTGACGCTGGCATCACTCTGCAGATAACTTCGTGATACGTTGAGTGGAATATCAGGGCTGTCGATCACGCCATGTAACAAGGTGAGAAATTCAGGTACGATTTCCTTTACCTCATCCGTCACATAGACCTGGTTGCTATAGAGATGTATTTTATTCTTTTGCTGGTCAAACTGGTTTCCGATTTTAGGGAAGTACATGACCCCGGTGAGATTAAACGGATAGTCAATATTGAGGTGGATCCAGAACATCGGATCGGGAGACATCGGATAGAGCTGTTTGTAGAAGTCGATGTAGTCCTTATCCGTCAGTTTTCCCGGTTTCTTTTCCAAAGCGGGTGCGTGTCATTGATGATATTGGGTACTTGTTCTTCGATCTTCTTGCGATCCTCGCCTTCTCCTTCCCATCGGATATCTGTCTTCATTCCCATCTGGATTGGGAATGGCAGGAAGCTGCAATATTTTTTCAGAAGTCCTTCGATACGGTCGTGCTCCAGGAATTCTTTGCTATCATCACTGATGTGCAGGATGATATCTGTGCCACGCTCCTTGCGGTCATAATCCTCCATTTCATACTCAGGATTGCCATCGCATACCCATCGCACGGCTTTAGGTGTCTTCTTATAGGTGCGGGTGATGACTTCCACTTTGTCAGCTACCATAAAGGCTGAGTAAAACCCAAGGCCGAAGTGGCCGATGATATTCGTCTTGCCCTGGTATTTCTTGACAAACTCCTCTGCACTGCTGAGGGCGAGTTGATTGAGGTATTTCTTGACCTCTGCTTCGGTCATCCCGATCCCTCTGTCGCTGATAGTAATGGTGCCTGCGGCTTTATCCACATTGATGTGGATCGTCAGGTCCCCAAGGTCGCCTTCAATCTCACCCGAGCCTGCAATGGCTTCCAGCTTGGAAGTGGCATCAATCGCATTGGAGATCAGCTCTCTCAGGAAGATCTCATGGTCTGAGTAGAGGAATTTCTTGATGATTGGAAAAATATTTTCGGTCTGTACCGTGATATTACCTTTGGTCATAACTATTTGATTTTTAATACTTAATAAGTCTACCCGTGCCTGTCAAAAGGTGTGCCACGCGCCTTTTTCTGTCAAATTGTCGGCTGGACCCGACAATGGCGTGAAAGTTTGGCATTGAATGTGCTATACCTAATGACAATAGAGAACATCAAATGTAGATTTCTCATTAAGACCGGTCCAAACAGGGGGTTAGGATCGGTCTTTTTTTTTGTTCTTTTTTGCCGGAAAAAAGAACCATGGTTCGACCTGCTTTCTCTCAACCCTGTGCTACAGCTCACCAACCAAACCTCGTGACCCAAAAAACTCGCTATTAGGTCGGTTCATCTGCATTTGGTTCTGGTTTGCTTTCTCGCTTGGTGGTCTACCTTGCACCTCTCTTTTTGTCTTTAAGGCCAAAAAGAGGCCTTCCTATCTGCTCAAACAGTTTTGGGCCACATATCCTGCTACCCGAAGTGATTTTCTTTTTACTGATCCAAAATACAACACACTTAATCTGAGCCCGGTCTTGGCAGGAACGTGACTAAGAGCGGACGGTTGAATCTAGTTGCTTATTACAATTACTCAACAAGGAAAGAAAAGTAAAAAGTACTTCTGCCTTTTAATTGGTCATTGGCTATTGGCTATTGAGGGGCGTTTGATTTTATTGCAACTAATGATTATGCACAACGAGAGGTTCCATATAACCTCATAAGCCCATAAGCTAATAAGCCTATAAGCCTCTCTCAACTTATCAACCTATCAACTCCTCCCTTAACTCCCCGTCCCCTCTCTTTTGTCCAAAGACTTGGAGTACGAAAATGATTTTCTGAAGAGAGGGGCGTTTGATAGTGAGTGCAACACAGATTGTGCTCAGCGAGAGGTTCCTCATAACCTCATAAGCCCATAAGCTAATAAGCCTATAAGCCTATAAGCCTATCTCAACCTATCAACTCCTCCACTGCGTCTCTGCGTCTCTGCGCGCCATTACTTTTAATCCTTAAAACAACTCACCTTCAGATTATCCATGAGCAGTGTCTGCGGTGATCCTGCATTCCAGATGGACATGGTGCATCGGTCGTATGGTTCTGAGGGAACGCGGACATCGAAGAAAAGATGCGTTGAAACCTGGTCAACAGGAAGGTGACGCTGGATACGAATGGGATTGGTCTTGATGGCTTTTTCTCCCTGATAGAACTGGACGATCCATTGGGCATACTTCCAGACATCCCATTCTCTTGACTGAACGAGGAAGTCAGCTTCTACCCTGATCCATGGAGTACAATCAGAAGTTATGGGTAGCGTGATCGGACCAAAGAATTGTATCTCTCCATTCAGGCAGGTTGCTTTTCCTCCGGATGGCCAGGCTGTGGAGCAATAAGCTGTATCCTGTTCGAAGTCATTTTGAAAAACGGTATTGACGGATTGAGGCGTGCCTTTGAAATATTCATTAGTCTCCAGCAACTTAAATAAATCCCGATCCGGATTGATGCGACCTACTACATTCAGGAAATAGGTTCTGTTCATCTGTCCTGCCTGGAAAAATCCTCCCTTGTGGGCCTGGTGTATCCACCATCCTGTATAATAAATGTTGAGCGCGAGTAGCACGATCCATATCCATTTACCAACGCTTGATTTATTAAACCAATAAATAACCGAGGCTAACGGAAAAGCCATCAATGGATAAATCTGGATTAGATTCCGTTGTCCAAGCCCACCGCCGCTTTCAAAATGTGACCAACTTAAGGTGATATAAATAGCGAGGATGGTAGTGATGAAAGTGGACCAAAAAATGGATCTGTGGTTTTTATAGACAAGGTACCATCCGGGCATAGCAAGCAACATCAATGGGGTGTAGAGCCACCATCCGATGTTGGCCCCGATCAATCCGCGCTTAATGGCCGGATGTAAAAAGTTGAAGCCCTGGTCGCCATAGCTGTAGACTATCCATTCACCGGATGCATATTTCCAATAGCCCAATTGAATGAAAATGATCAGGCCGCTGATGATGACGGCGACAGCACATTTCATCCAATGGCTCAACAAGAAAGTAAAGCGCTCCTTTATATTTGAAATGCCCCACAACACTGGTATCAGTGTCCATACGATCTCTGTCGGGCGGGTGAGTACAGCAAGTCCAAGAGAAACTCCGATACCAACTATAGCCGTCCAATCTGCTTTCTTATAAAACCTGATAGTGGAGAGCATAAGAACACACAGCAAGGTGAAAAGCCAGGTATGGTTCATCCCGTTGGTAATGGATGCATACTCCATCCAATGGGTGCCTGCGGCCAGTGCTACGAGTGTCCATGTGACGATAGTGTCTTCGAAATAATAGAGCAATATTTTTCGCAGCAATACAAGTCCTAGAATCGAGAAAGCCAGGCTGCCAAACCAAATGAAAAACTGATATGGCTTGCTATACCCATCTGCGGGTATGCACCGGTCAAAGTCGCGTATCCATGGGCCATCAGGAAGAAGGGAGAGAAAAGGACTGCCTGACCGATGGCATATTTGTTGACCTTGTTGCCTGAGTTCTGATGCCCGAAGGCCTGATCATACGCTGGTGATGGGAGGTACTTTTGGTTGATTTCGTTCATCCAGTTTTGCTGCCGGATATCCTTGTAGATAAAAATGGCGGGGAGGTAATGATAGTACCCGCTCACATCCCAGCTGATGGTAGCTTCGGACCAGGGTTTTTCCCATTTAGGATAATAGGAGAATCCCAGGAAGAACCAGAGGATGGCGATGAAGGTGATGATTCTTGATGATTTCATTTACTGTGTAAATGTAATTCATCTTTACGGCAGAAAAGGCG
>JADKHH010000034.1 GCA_016721905.1 Candidatus Opimibacter skivensis
GTGATCATCCATAAAAGGAGATGTTTTTATATTTCTTCTGGATGATATGGAATATCCTTTAGCGCAAGATTCCATATCGCCACTACGGATGGAATGTCCAGCATGATGGTGGTTCAGAAGGTTCTTTGCGTATGGAACCAGGGGTCAAAACGCATGAATTTGCCAAGATCATTGCTTCCGCGTTACAACTGGCTTAACGCACATGTGGTGAACAGCCGTCAACGACGAACTCATCAAGGAGCACTTTGCAAGATGTCTGGAGGCCTGATAGATGTACCGGACGATGCAAGCATTGACAGCTATAAGAATGTTACTTTCCGCCTGCAAATAATAATCCACCACAGTTACGCAAACAACAATGCTGGCAAAACTGGTGGCGGCTAACAGCATGGTAGACGGTTTCAATCCAATCGTCCTTCAAATTCAAACAGCAGTAATAAACACAAGAAGCGTTACTAGTGAGCAGTTAAAAGTGAGCAGTTAGAAGTGAACATCAAAGTAAAATCAATACTCACAACTCACTATTCACAACTCACCTAGAAAACTGCTAACTGCTAGTTGCTAACTGCTAATCACACTGCCAACCGAATGAAACTTTACCCTTCCCCTGGCTCATCCGATCATTTTTTGTGCTTGTTTTGCCGGCGGTCATCCTGTACAGTTTATTCACGAGAGTTGTTGTTCGTCCTGCCTGCCATCTTTTAAAGATTGTGGCGACGGGCTGAAAAATCCATCATCCTCTTGACTATTGTGCCAAGCATGATGATGGGTTTCATTTTTACAGGGATGAATTATCCGTACGGGGAAATATTTATACCGATGGGTTCAATCAACTGCTCCCTGGATACACTGACCGAGCGATCAGCACACCGCCCATGTTGACCGCTTTGTCATCGGCACGCTCAACATGCTGATGTTACTATCCATCTATCTGGCGATCATAATCACTACCTCCTGCTCAGGCGGTGGATGATAGGTCGATGGTGGGCATTTGGTGCCGCACTTCCATCATATTTCTTCTCCTGCCACCATGGCGCTTATGGGCATTATGGATTGGGGTATGTATGCTTTCTTCCCCTTGTTCCTGCTCCTTCTTGATAAACTGATCAGGGATAAAGAAAAAAATGGATATGTGGGATTTCATCAGGGTTCTTATCGTCGTGATGAGCCTGACGCACATGTATTTCTGTTGCTGAGCGCAATCATTGCTTTTCGATCCCCGCCTTTGGTGGTGGTATCACCGCAAGGACAAGATTGCAGTGAGACGTATGGTTCCGGCTTTACTAGGTGTTATCATTTTACTCCGGGATGCTTCTTGTTGGATTGCGGAAAGGAACTGATGATATCGTAGACAGGCCAACAGAGCTATGTGGGGCATTGATAACCATACGATCACCTTCGAAACTACCTTCTTCCCATTTATTCCACCGCTGGATAAAGCAATGGACAAATCATTCTTAATCGCAATAAACCTATCACAGAACGTGTAGCGTATGTAGGCATGATTGGTTTGCTTTGATACCTGGCAATCGTTCCGTTCCTATTTAGAAAACGGGAGGATGAAGTACCAAACAGTTAACGTCAAAGTATTTCTATGGGCAGCGATCACATCCTGGTGCATGGCTGCAGGAGTATTTTATCAGAATGGATTTAAATTTCTTTGGGAAGCGATACCTGTGCTAAAACAATTCCGGGGACTTGGACGATTTGGTATTCCCTTCTATTACCTATACCTGTTGGTATGCACGTACATAGCCTGGCATATGTTCAGGAGGCTTAGAGAAAGAGAACTCGGGGCGATCGGCGGATATATTTTAGGCGCTATGTTTCTGGTGTGGGGATTTGAATCCTGGCTGAATATCAAAAGCAGTCAGAGATCCTGTCTTCAGGCAAAACCTTTGGCTAGCGACTGCAAAAGATGATTATGTTCCGCTACTCAATGCTGCGGGTTATACCCCTGATTCTTTTCAGGCCATACTACAATTGCCGCTGGTTGCTATTGGTAATGAAATGATGGGTGTGACACGTGGATTCTGGACCTTTCGCGAAGGCGTGCATGCTTCTACAGAAACGGGATTGCCGATGATTGATTATGCCATGTCTCGTACTTCAATATCACAAGGCATGGATATCGTTGAATTAATTTCAACACCATACGCTAAAAAGAGAAGAGCAGAACATTTTAATGACAAACCCATTTTGTTGTTATGTGAAGAGGAATTTGTAATTCCAGCAGAAAAAAAATGGATCACTCTCGGTAAAAAAATAGGAACATACAAATCAATCACCCTGTATGCTCTGCCGGCTTCAGTATTCAAAACAGCAACGCTTCCTCCTTTACCTGCCGATCAGAAAGATGTACCGTGTTCCGGTTGGTTTGATGGGTTCGACGACCATCTATGTGATACGACCATGTCAGGCAAAGGTGCTGTGCCAATAAAAACCGATCAGACTTCTATATGGTCTTATACTGACACTTCGGCTGTACAACGCCCATGGATAGTGAGTTTCTGGTCGCGCGTTGACAACCTGAAAGGGTTGTACCTGTCTATCGAATGATGGAGACCGATCCGAATGGAACAGTTACCCAAAATACCGCATGGGAAGAGAGGTGATATTATGGTCTTGAAGTATACGGAGAATGGATCGAAGTCATTTTCCATGGACAACGCTGGGCAAAGGATACAAGTACGAATTGTTTTTTGACAATACCGGACCTGTGATTGACAATCTGCTGATTCGGTCTGCAACAGATACCTGTGTATATCACTTCCGAAATGACCCTTTACAATAACCTGCCGATACCCGCTGCGAAATGAGAGTTACTGAAGAAGATAGTACATCTGTCATGGCCGCCCTCACCCTTAATGAGCGCTATGACCGGCAGACTAAAGAACGGTCATCAAAAAGTCCCTAAGTCCGATAGCCTATGTATCGATGTTGGTCGCTTAAAAGGAGAAACTTTCCAGGCCATGATCGACAGCGCACCAAATGTTCATCATAAAGCTTTTGAACCGGTACCACAACAATATGTCTTCCTCAAAGAACAGTTTCGGCAACAAGGCCGATATATTTCCATATGCATTGGGAATGAAAACAAACAGACTACGTTTCATCATGTCGTGATAATCCAACGTATTCCGGACTTCAGCAGCGACAATACAAGGGTGAAGAGACCATTAATGAAATAGCTGTTGAGGTTAGGAAAATGGATGATGTCATCGGCCAAGACACTCCTATCACACTTATCCAAAATTGATGTTGAAGGCGGCGAGCATGATGTGATGCAAGGGCCGTTGCTGTTTTAAATAAATGGCATCCTTACCTCATTTTGAACATGGTATCGGAGGGGCGGATAAGCAGGTGTGAAACCCAGTGACGTCCATGACCTACTGGTCAACACGCTAGCTACCGGATCTGCCTGATGGGTGATTATCTGAAAAAAAGAAACGACTGAAGGTTTTACATGCTGCGTTTGAGGAGCAGTTTTGGAAAGGAACTGATTGTTATTTCCTTGCTGTGTGGAAAGAGAGTTAGAAGTGAGAAGTTAGCATTAGCAGTTAAAGTAAATGATAGGAAAAGCTTTCTCCGTGTACTCTGTTCTCCGTGCGAAACACATTAATCCATCTTTCTGGTCTTCGGCTTCTGCCTTCGTGCTGACAGCAGGTCATTCTCTACCAGTTCGAGATCCATTTGGCGGGCCGTCATATCGATTTTCGGATGCGTACTATGACCGGTTGGCCATTGTATTTTTCACCGGTTCTGGATCCGGCGGTATAAGGGGCTGTCACATAAAATCCTCCTCCCATCGTGCGGAAAGAGATCATACCTCTGCCCTTGAATCATCCAGCTCTACAAAATTCCACTTTCGATCACGCCGGAAATCACACCGGAGAACTCCTGCCCCACTCTTCCTTGAGGTACCCATTTGTTTGTATTTGATGGACTCCTTTCGGCTGTCATGGCAGCGCGTTCACGATCAGAGATATGTTTACATCGCGCTCCAGATTGGATTTGTCTTCACGATGTATCGATGCAGGTTGGCATCTAAAATGCGGTGTACCAAAACATCTGAGTATCTTCCTGATGGGTGAAGTGAAGTGCGTATAAAAATCAAAAGCGAGACCGTAGTGCCCGATATTATTGGTGGTATATATAGCCTTAGCCATC
Source organism: Candidatus Opimibacter skivensis (assembly GCA_016721905.1). Taxonomy (GTDB): domain Bacteria; phylum Bacteroidota; class Bacteroidia; order Chitinophagales; family Saprospiraceae; genus Opimibacter; species Opimibacter skivensis. The sequence continues at coordinate 4,171 of JADKHH010000034.1, forward strand.
GTGCGGATTGCTAATGGTTCCAGCAATCTTAACTTCTCATCTTCTTTTGCAGCTTCCGCCAGGCGGTTGAATGATTTTGAAATCTGTTTTGGGGTATCAATCTGCAGCGAAAAGCGCAAGCTCGCGCGCGAAACGCTGAAAATCCATCAAACGATCAGGATCCGGAACATCATGCACCCTGTATGGAAACGGTATCTCCTGCGACTTGCCTTTCTGCGCCATCAGTGTTGCTACTTCACGGTTGGCCAGCAACATAAAATCTTCAATCAGTAAATGGGCTTCCTTACGTTCTTTGACAAAGATCTCCAGGGTCTGTCCAAACTCATCTACTTTAAACTGTAACTCATCAGTCTCAAACGTGATAGCACCATCACGGAATCTCTTCTTACGTAATGACTCCGCAATTTTATTGAGCTTATTCAATTCTTCTACATACGGACCCCCCGGTATCCATTACTTCCTGTGCAGCCTCATAGGAGAAGCGATGATCTGAAAAAATCACTGTGCGACCAAAACCATCGATCCACTACTTTGTGGTCTCATCGATTTCGAACACTGCAGAGTAACACAAACTTTCTTCGTGTGGTCGTAGTGAACACAGTTCGTTAGATAATTTCTCGGGGAGCATCGGACATACCCTGTCTACCAGGTAAACAGAAGTGGACCTGAATAAAGCCTCTTTGTCAATAGCTGTCCCAGGTTTGACATAATGCGACACATCTGCTATGTGAACGCCTACTTCTGTATGCCCATTTTCCAGCGTGCGTATGGATAATGCATCATCAAAATCCTTAGCAGTGACAGGGTCAATCGTGAAGGTTGTGATACCTCTGAAATCTCTACGATTTGCAATTTCTTCTGCTGTGATTTCATCCGGGAGTTTCAAGCATTCTTCGAGGACTTCATCAGGCCATGCAAGATTAAAGCCATTGTGAATGAGTATGGACTGCATCTCCAGTTCATGACTTCCTGAGGCACCTAACACGTGCACTACTTCACCGGAAGGTGATCCTGGCTCCAGTCCGTTATCTTAACCACAACTTTATCTCCATCAATCGCCTCAGACATTTTATCTATCGGGACGATGATATCAAACGGCATGTTCATCCTGATCTGGCACCAGCACTGCAAATTTCTTATAGAGTTTGAGGTACGGATGACTTGTTCCAGCGCGCGTTTGACAATGGTCACTACCCTTCCTTCTGGTTTACGGCCCTTGCGACCAGGGATGATATCTACCCGCACAATATCCTTATGCATGGCTCCACCGGTATACTTGGCAGGCACATAGATATCTTCTTCTATATCATCCATGATCACATAGGCAGATCCTGACCTGGTCATATCCACTCTACCCTGATGAACATTTTTCCCTGCTATGGCAATGGCTTTAGCTGGCCTTGGTGTGTTCTGATACAACTTTAGGTCTCATCAGAGAGGTGTATATCTCATCACCTGCCGTAGCCAGTTTTCCTTGCTTGACGAGTGCATCCATCACGCGGACCATGTCGGCCTCTGCCATTGGCTATCTTGAGTTTCTTGATCAACTGGCGCGGTGTCCAGGAAGGGCTTTTACTTTGTTGGATGGTCTCTATGGCCAATGCCCGCAACTTAGCATAAGGCAATTTCTGGCCTTTGGGGTTTGCTATACGGAGAGATGATTCCGTTTTATTCTTCGTTGTCTTCTTCATTTGTTTCGTACGTAAAAAACACCCGTCGGCAAAATTTCCATTTGGTATGTCTGTGTCTGTTCAGGGTCCATACCTGCCTCATCGGTTTGTGCCATGCCTTCCCGCGATGACGATGCTCATATCTTCATTGATCACCGCTACTGAATGTAAGATACCTTCTTCCTCGTAGCGCAAACCGCCAACGATGGCATGGCTCAGCGGCACGCCCTCTGCCGTGTACGTTGCAAGAATAAACTCGTAGCGTAATACACCCGCTTTCCAATAAATCATGGCGTAGTAATCCTTTGTACCGGCAATGCGGCCATAAGGTACATATTCGGTAAACTCATCCACCTCATCGCTTTCGAAAGGCAGGATATAGGCATCCTGCAGCACCCCGGGCAGCGGCAAAGGGTCTGAGGGAATCTGACTCATATCCGGCAAAAGGCTTAACGGAAGTTCCAACGGAGGGAAGAATTCAATAAATTCGGCAACTGGGCCGTGGGTAGTCTTTTCACAAGACAAATTTATGGTTATAAACCCAACCCAGGCATAAATGGTTTACGTCTATCCTTTTAAAGAGGCAAATCTCACCACAACATGATAAACCTTAGAGGTCAGTTTATTGGAATACTAGCTATGATTGGCCTTGCTTTATCCTCGGCATGCACCCTGGATGAACCCGCGGATACCAACCAGGATCCTGCCCTGACCCTTGATTATACACAACATCTGTCATTGACCAATCTGACCTGGGATCCTGTCAGGGTCACCGGATTTAAAGAATATATCATCCTTCAATCTTCTAATCCTATCCCTAATAGCCCAACACCTGTCATCAATCAGGATGTCACTGTGCTCAAGCGAATCAAAGATGTCGATATCACCAGTCTATCCGTCCCCACGATGCTGTTTAGTCCTGATATCTGTTACAAATTATATTGTGCCGTTGATGATCGGTTTTATACTCATCAACCCTATGTATCCAGCAGGCTAATGTCTATGGATTTGATCAATCTCCTGCATGGCTTCGGAGATATAATTTTCCAGCGTTGACATCTTCCCATTCAAAAAATTTCAATCAGATATTGTGGGCAGCCAATGTGCACAATGAATTTGTATTTGTGGCTACGGATGATTTTAATAATAATTTCCAGGTGCTAAGCAGGAGCAACCTGAGTTTGATTCATGGGGCTCAAACCATGACAGGCAATCAGAATATAGCAGTATTCCCTGGTGAGCCACTGACGGTGCTGATGATAGGCCCATCTGAAGCAAAAAATATTCGATCGAAGCAAACGGAATGATTTCGGCCACTGTGGATGTGCCTGCGAGAATATTGCAACCCGATCTGCAGTCAACCTGTGCTGAAGGAACTGACTTATTTATTTGTGGCCGGGAAGGGACGATCATCAACAGGAACGGGGTGAATGTCGGAACACTCCAATACGGATATCAATGCTTCGATCCTGCTGAACCGTTTATCCATTGACGAAAAGAAAGCAATTTATATCATCAACGATAATGGGGTCATGCGGCTGGAGATAGCAGACATCAGCCAGCTGCCTCTTGTGACGCTGCTTACTACATATGATTTACCAGCCCTGAGTTATGCGGATGTGATTCCTGAAGAACAGATCATCTACGTGATAGGTACATCCTTTAACAGCAGTCAGGCGCAGACCACCATCCTGAGATATCCCCTATAGACTATGATCCGTCGTATACTCCATACTGCACTGTTAATAACATCCTTTGCTTTCAACGCATGGAGTCAATCCAGTGACACGACCTATTATCATTGGAACCTGGGAATCAGCGCAGGGGACATACTGCACGAACTCTTCAACGGAGAGAACAGCAATAAATCCTATCCGGCTTTTGTGTTGGAATATTCAGGTCAGCAGTATTCAGTTCAGGCAGGTTTCAGGACGGATTACAACATGACCAATACCTCCTATGATGGCTTCCTTGATCAGGAAGTAGATGAATCATGTTCATCCCCGCATCAGCCTGGGGACAGAAGCAAGCCTGATCTATTCGGTCACCAGATCTGAGTTGCAACAGATCTTTACCAACTTCCCTGACTTCAACAATACGAAGGAAACAGTGGAAGGTAATTCGCTTGTAGTCAATGAACCGGCTACCATTTATCTGCGCTTCCATTTTTAAAAATTAATACTTATTTTTCATTCAAATCATACCCGATATGAAACCATTTCAAACCCTGTTGTCCCTCTGTCTACTTTTTGTACTGGTGTCCTGTCAAGAGGATTCCTTTAAGACCAAAATCGAGTATCCGGTCCTGCCGGAGACTTCCTACAGCTACAAGCCAAACTGGGGCGGAATGCACAGCCATATGGTCGGCCAGGATCTTGGCATTACGGATGCAGGAGCTACTCTGGGAAGAGTATTATTCTATGACAAAATATTGTCGATTGACAATACAGTATCCTGTGGATCATGTCACCTTCAGTCCATCGGGTTTGCTGATCAGGCCAGGTTAAGTGATGGAATCGACAACCAAAAGACAGACCGTAATGCACCTCCTATCAGCAATCTGTATGATGACAATCTGTTATTCTGGGATGGCCGGGCGACGAGCCTCAATGATCTGGTATTACAACCGGTGCGCAACCATAAGGAAATGGGTATGGAGAATATGGAATTTCTGGTTGCCAAGATCAAAGCTGCACCATACTATGATGAGTTGTTTTCTAAAGCATACGGCAGCAACGAGGTGACATCTGATCGCGTAGCTGATGCCATGACGCAATTCGTCAAGAGTATGATTGGCTGTGATAGTGAAATGGATCGCCTGCAAGTTTCAGGGCAGCCCCTATCGCCACAGGCTGAAGCTGGTAGGAATGTATTCTTTGGAAAAGGAAGTTGTTACAATTGCCATTCAGGTCCTGACTTCAATGATCGCGGTGGATTCTTTGATCCATTCTTTCCACCCAATGGTGGTGGTTTCGGATGGGCTCAAGACATTGCTGATATCGGATTGGATAAAGAATATACGGATGTAGGCATGGGTGTTTTTGATCAGGAGTTGGTAGGTGTTTTCAAAATCCCTTCACTTCGCAATGTTGCCTTGACTGCGCCGTATATGCATGATGGACGGTTTGCCACCCTCGAGGAGGTCATCAATCATTATGATTCAGGGATCAATAAATCACCAAATCTTGATGATGTTTTCAAGAGTTGGGATACAGGCGAAACTATCCGTCTAGGCTTATCTGAAGAGGAGAAATCTTCGCTTGTAGCCTTCCTGCACACCCTTACGGATGAGAATTATATGAATGATTTGCGCTTTTCAGACCCTTTTAAGAAGTAATAAGCTGAATAATAGCATATTATACATATTTTTTGGCCCTCATTATTTTAACATTATAGATACGATATTTCTATAATAATTTATCATATGTTTAGTATATTTGGCCCCTGATTACCACCTGACTCTAGATTTGAAGTGGTCGGCATAACACCCAAATTTCACCTTTTTGCATAAAAAAGGAGAAACACTCCCAAGTTTTTGTCAGGTGGTATTATTTTTGCCCCTTAACCCCTAATCCCCTAAAGGGGACTAAAAGAAAAGCAGTGAACACCAGCCTCTTTTTCTTTTTGGTACACTAGGAGAGGAATTCGATGCTGTCGTTGATAAACGAATTCATCTCCTCCCCTTTCAACATGCCTTGATTGAGTTTTGCTAATCGCAAGAGATAGGCAGCGAACTTTTCTTTTTTCTCCGGGCTACGCATATTGAGCAGCTTATCCGCGATCAGCGGATGATTAGCATTGATGATGACCTGATAATGGCCATCCATCTTGTCCATGCCTTCCATGCCTTGTAAGGCCTGCATCTCCTGCATGCGTCGCATAAACTCAGGCCGTGTGATCATCACCGGATGTCCTTCAGGTGACATCGGACGCAAGATCAATTGGCTGGCGTTCACGCCGGGAAGTGCGGCAAATAATTCCTTGACTTTCTCCTGTTCCTTTTCACTGAGCACTGATTCTTTGATCTCTTCCTTTTGTATCAGATGATCAGGTGTATCTGAATCGACGCGCACAAAAGTCAGGTTCTCGCCCTTGTATTCCAGTTGTTGGATAAAGTGATTATCGATGATGTGATACAGGTGCAACACATCATAGCCCATATCTGTAGCTTGCTTGATATACGACGTGTGCAACTCAGGTGAAGGGGTATACAATGCCACCATGCGGTCATACTTATCCGTTTGGTTGGCCTTGATCTTGTCTTTATATTCCTGTACCGTGAAATATTTGCCTTCTGTGTTTTTCAACAGCGCGAACTCAAGTGCCTTCTCAGCGAACTTTTCATCTGTGATGATACCGTACTTGACAAAGACGCCGATGTCATCCCATTTCTTTTCAAATCCTTCGCGGTCATCCTTGAATAACCTGGACAAGCGCTCTGCCACTTTCTTGGTCAGATAGCCTGTGATCTTCTTGACACTTGCATCACTCTGCAGATAACTTCGTGATACGTTGAGTGGAATATCAGGGCTGTCGATCACGCCATGTAACAAGGTGAGAAATTCAGGTACGATTTCCTTTACCTCATCTGTCACATAGACCTGGTTGCTGTAGAGATGTATTTTATTTTTTTGCTGGTCAAACTGGTTTCCGATCTTAGGAAAATACATGACCCCGGTGAGATTAAAGGGGTAATCAATGTTGAGATGGATCCAGAACATCGGATCGGGTGACATCGGATAGAGTTGTTTGTAAAAATCGATGTAATCCTTATCCGTCAGTTTTCCCGGTTTCTTTTTCCAAAGCGGGTGGGTGTCATTGATGATATTGGGCACCTGTTCTTCGATCTTCTTGCGATCCTCACCTTCGCCTTCCCATCGGATATCAGTCTTCATACCCATCTGGATTGGGAATGGCAGGAAGCTGCAATATTTTTTCAGCAGGCCTTCGATACGGTCATGCTCCAGGAATTCCTTGCTGTCATCACTGATATGAAGGATGATATCCGTACCGCGTTCCTTGCGGTCATAGTCTTCCATTTCATACTCGGGATTTCCATCGCATACCCATCGCACTGCCTTTGGGGTCTTTTTATAAGTGCGGGTGATAACCTCGACTTTGTCGGCGACCATAAAGGCTGAGTAAAACCCTAGTCCAAAATGGCCGATAATATTAGTCTTGCCCTGGTATTTCTTGACAAACTCCTCGGCGCTGCTCAGGGCCAGTTGGTTGAGGTATTTCTTAACCTCCGCTTCTGTCATCCCGATGCCCCTGTCGCTGATGGTAATGGTGCCGGCTGCCTTGTCCACATTGATGTGGATTGTCAGGTCTCCGAGGTCGCCCTCTATTTCTCCTGAACCTGCAATGGCTTCCAGCTTAGAAGTGGCATCAATGGCGTTGGAGATCAACTCTCTCAGGAAGATTTCGTGGTCTGAGTAGAGGAATTTCTTGATGATCGGAAAAATATTTTCGGTCTGTACCGTGATATTACCTTTGGTCATAACTATTTGATTTTTAGTCCTTAATAAGTCTACCCGTGCCTGTCAAAAGGTGTGCCACGCGACTTTTTCTGTCAAATTGTCGGCTGGACCCGACATGGGCGTGAAAGTTTGGCATTGATTGTGCTATACCTAATGACAATAGAGAACATCAAATGTAGATTTCTCATTAAGACCGGTCCAAACAGGGGGGTTAGGATCGGTCTTTTTTTTGTTCCTGTCTGGAACAAGATTTTCCATCAAATGCAATAAGGAATAACCAGCAAGGAAGGAAAAGTTAGAAGTACTTCTCACTTTTCATTGGTTATTGGCTATTGGCTATTGATATATAGCTGGTTCATGCTCCATTGTTCGCCCACCCGGATGCACCTCTCTTTCGATTTCAGCAAGGAATAGCCAACAAGGAAGGAAAAGTAAAAAGTACTTCTCACTTTTCATTGGTTATTGGCTATTGGATATTGATTTTTACTGCGCCTCCCGCTGCAAAAGCCTTGCCTTTGGCGGGATCTTCGATCTGCGTCTCCGCGCGCTTCCCTTTAATCCTTTTGATCTTCGAATTCAACATGGAATACTTCGACCCCTCAGTACAAGTAGCCAACAAGGAAGGAAAAGTTAAGTGCTTCTCACTTTTCATTGGTTATTGGCTATTGGCTATTGACATATAGCTGGTTCATGCTCCATTGTTCGCCACCCGGATGCCCCTCTTTCGATTTCAGCAAGGAATAACCAGCAAGGAAGGAAAAGTAAAAAGTACTTCTGCCTTTTAATTGGTCATTGGCTATGGGCTAATGAGGGGCGTTTGATTTTATTGCAACGAATGATAGTGCACAACGAGAGGTTCCTTATATCCTCATAAGCCCATAAGCTAATAAGCCTATAAGCCTCTCTCAACTTATCAACCATGAAGTACTTTAGGTATGACTAGCTTTTAAGACACAGCTTTTCGCATGACTTCATGGTAAACCTATCAACTTATCAACTCATCAACCTATCAACTCATCAACCTATCAACATTTTTCAAACCACTCATTCAACAAAGCAGCTCACCTTCAGATTATCCATGAGCAATGTCTGCGGTGATCCTGCATTCCAGATGGACATGGTGCATCGGTCGTATGGTTCGGAAGGGACGCGGACATCGAAGAAAAGATGCGTTGAAACCTGGTCAACAGGAAGATGACGCTGGATACGAATGAGATTGGTCTTGATGGCTTTCTCTCCCTGGTAAAACTGCACGATCCATTGGGCATATTTCAGACATCCCATTCTCTTGACTGAACGAGGAAGTCAGCTTCTACCCTGATCCATGGAGCACAATCAGAAGTTATGGGTAGCGTGATCGGACCAAAGAATTGAATCTCTCCATTCAGGCAGGTTGCTTTTCCTCCGGATGGCCAGGCAGTGGAGCAATAAGCTGTATCCTGTTCGAAGTCATTTTGAAAAACGGTATTGACCGTTTGTGGTGTGCCTTTGAAATATTCATTGGTCTCCAACAATTTAAATAAATCCCGATCCGGATTGATCCGCCCTACTACATTCAGGAAATAGGCTCTGGTCATTTGTCCGGCCTGGAAAAATCCACCCTTGTGGGCCTGGTGAATCCACCATCCTGTATAATAAATATTGAGGGCTAGGATTGCAATCCATATCCATTTGCCAATGCTTGATTTATTAAACCAATAAATAACGGAGGCTAAAGGAAAAGCCATCAATGGATATATCTGGATAAGATTCCGCTGTCCTAGTCCACCGCCGCTTTCAAAATGCGACCAACTCAAGGTGATATAAATGGCGAGGATGGTAGTGATGAAAGTGGGCCAGAAAATGGCTCTGTGTTTTTTATAGACAAGATACCATCCGGGCATAGCCAGCAACATCAATGGGGTGTAGAGCCACCATCCGATGTTGGCCCCAATCAGGCCGCGCTTGATGGCAGGATGTAAAAAATTGAAACCCTGGTCACCATAGCTGTAGACGATCCATTCACCTGATGCATATTTCCAATAGCTGAGCTGTATGAATACGATCAGACCGCTGATGATGACGGCGACCGCGCATTTCATCCAATGGCTCAACAAGAAAGTAAAGCGCTCCTTTATACTTGAAATGCCCCACAACACTGGTATCAGTGTCCATATGATCTCTGTCGGTCGCGTCAGAACGGCCAGGCCAAGAGAAGCTCCGATACCAACTACAGAAGTCCAATCTGCCTTCTTATAAAACCTGATGGTGGAGAGAATAAGGACACACAGCAATGTGAAAAGCCAGGTATGATTCATCCCATTGGTGATCGAAGCATACTCCATCCAGTGGGTGCCGGCAGCCAGTGCGACGAGTGTCCATGTGACGATATTGTCCTCGAAATAATAGAGTAATATTCTTCTGAGCAAAACAAGTCCTAGAATCGAGAAGGCCAGGCTGCCAAACCAGATAAAAAACTGATATGGCTTGCTGTACCCATCTGCGGGGTATGCGCCGGTCAAGGTCGTGTATCCATGCGCCATCAGGAAGAAGGGGGAGAAAAGGACTGCCTGGCCGATGGCATATTTGTTGACCTTATTGCCTGAGTTCTGATGCCCGAAGGCCTGATCATACGCTGGCGAGGGGAGGTACTTTTGGTTGATATCATTCATCCAGTTTTGCTGCCGGATATCCTTGTAGATAAAAATGGCGGGGAGGTAATGATAGTACCCGCTCACATCCCAGCTGATGGTGGCTTCGGACCAGGGTTTTTCCCATTTAGGATAATAGGAGAATCCCAGGAAGAACCAGAGGATGGCGATGAAGTTGATGATGCGTGATGATTTCATATGCTGTGTAAATGTAAATCTTCTTTACGGCAGAAAAGGGGTGAATAAGCTATCTTTAGGTGCCTATTAACCCATTAAAACAAAAATTATGAGACATTTAATACTCGCATTCTGCTTAGCCCTTGGAGCTGCCCTTCAGGCACAGGAGACTTTAAAACTTAAGGTGGACCTGCAGGAGATCACTGCCACAGAAAAGGTCTACAACTTTATCTCAGAGAATTTTGTGGGTGTGATCGGCTGGCAATTCACTATGCAGTTTGATGGCACAAAAATGAAGTTTAAAGAAATCCGGAATGCTGTGAACCCGACACAAACTTCAGGCAATTTTAATGAACCTAATCCTGGTGAGCTAAGATCTGTCTGGATCGATACCGATCTTCAATCCAATGACTTTCCTGATACGACAGTTTTGTTTCAACTCGTATTCGAGATACTCGAGCCGGAAGGGGCTCCGCTGTGCTTCCTGGAATCTCAGGAGTTTTTTGAATTCATCCTGGACGATGACTTTGTCAACTTTGAATTTGCAGAATTGCTCATCAGCGATGATTGCTACCAGGGCTTTTCAATCATTCTCGAAACTACAGCTACAGAGAATCCTACATCTCCTGCTGTTGAACTGGTGCAGGATTTATTTCTCTCATCCAGTGGTACACTTGCATTTACTTCTAATCGGGATCAGGCACTACACATAACGCTCACAGATTTGTCTGGCAAAGCCATATCCTCATTTGCTAAAAAGGAATATGGAGAAGGACGGCATACATTAAATTGTAAAGCAATGGCTCCAGGTGCTTATGTGCTGAGGTTCATTGCGGAAGATGATACGGAGTGTGTGGTGAAAGTGATTGCAAATTAGGGGGAGATGAATGATGGTTACCTGGCGGCCACAGGCCGCCTTTACCTGATGATTCAATAGGGCGTGATCCGTAGATATGGATTTTAAGCGGATGCTTAAAATAGCGGGTTGGTGCATAGCGGCCACAGGCCGCTTTTACATGATGATTCAATAGGCCTTGATCCGTAGATATGGATTTTAAGCAGATGCTTAAAATAGCGGGTGGGTGCATGGCAGTCGCAGACTGCCTTTACATGCAATTGCACTAGAATATGATATTGGTATTGATTTGAAGTTGCAAACTTCAAATAGCGGGAGGGGATTCAAATAGCGTGCAAGGGAGAATGTTTTAAGTCTTGCCTGGACCAGGAGTGGCCATCCATTTAGCCTGCCACCGCTCAATGTTGGTACAGTCGCGGTATTGCGGATCGATCATGATGTACGTATTGGGGATGTGGTCATCGACCCAATCACTAAAGACTTCGTTGCGTTTACTTTCGCGGGCTGCGTCCTGGATGCGACTGTAGTCTTGCTTGAGACTGGCCTGGTGAGGAGATGTGCGTCCCTGTAGTTGAACGATCTTGTATGAATAATCACCTTGTGGATTACGGTACTCAATAGGCGGTGTGATCTCCCAAAGATCGAGCGTATCAATGCTGAAGAAAATTTCACTATCGACGTCGGCCGTTTCAAAAAAGGTATTGTTTGACTTTGGATTAATCAAGCGACCATTGTTGCTGAAACTCTGCACCCGCTTGTCACCGAATTTACGGACCCCATCTGCAAAGGATATAGAATCCCACACGATCAGGTTTTTAACAGAGTCAAGCTTGTTACGGGTCAGCGCAAGATCAGCATCTGTGATCTTAGGACGCACCAGGATATGACGTGTGTGTATAGAGTTACCTCTGCGCTCCAGCAATTGTATAATGTGATAACCAAATTCTGTTTCAGTTATTTCTGAAGTCTGATTGATTTCAAGTTGAAAAGCCGTGGCCTCAAACTCAGGTACGAAACTACCGCGTGTGGTCCATCCGAGATCACCACCTTCCCTCGCACTACCGTCTTCTGAATATTTTCTGGCCAGCTCTGCAAAATCCTCACCCTGCACCAGTGCCAATTTAACCCTGGTAATTTTTTCAAGCGCCTTATTCCGTTCCTCCTCATTGATTTCCGGAAACATCACGATCTCTGCGAGTTCAACCTCGGCATTGAAATACGGCAAACTATCCTTTGGGATTTTTCCAAAAAAATCAACTACTTCCGATGGGGTTACTTCCACTTTATTCATGATCTCTCCCTGCATCTTATCGCCGAGCAACTTGCGCGTCATATCTTCCTTCACCTGCTCCCTCATTTCACTGACAGTCTGTCCGTACACTTCCTGGAACAATTTACGGTCATTGTTCATATACGCCAGGATTTGGTTCATCCGGCCATCAATCTCAGCATCCACTTCATCATCTGTGACGATCACACTATCGATCTTAGCATAGTGTACCAACATAGCCTGGGCCATGAGGCTTTCGAGGATAGTGCATTGCTCTTTTGGGCCGGGGGTAGCCCTGCGCTCCCGCATCATCGCCATCTGCTCTTCGACATCTGAATGGAATATCACTTCGCCTCCGACCTTGGCCACGATCTTATCGAGGATAATGGTGTCCTGTGCTTCCACTCCTGCCGCCACAAGGCAGAAGAAAATGGTCACCGGGAGTATGTATTTCAACTTGTTCATTCTGTATAGATTTTGACCCGTTCATTCTGAATGTCCCGGTCGTAAATTTCCTTTTTGATCTGCTCCAGTAACTCGAGTTCTCGCTGGTGGAGTATAAATCTTGCTGCATGCTCCCGAATCCTGTCCAATGGAGCTATATCCTGCTCATGATAGACCTCCAACGGGTAGAGAAGATAGATAAAATCCCTGTCTTCCCGGACAACTCCTCGTTTAGAACGAATCCCGGCAGATGAAAGTGTACCCTCCGGAAAAAGTTGAACGACCATCTGCATCTCATGCCATTGGCTGGAATCCGGCCAATTGGTTTTAGCATGCTTGTCAGTATACGTGAGGACATCCCTGAAATGCTGCTGTGGGAATGTCTTCCACCATTGCAGGATCTTATCCCCCCTGGCCAATGGCTTCTTCAGCTTGAAATAATAGCACCTCAGAATACCTGATTCTAGACGGTGCTGTTCTTTATTAGCCTCGTAATATTTGAGCAGGTCATCTTCGGTAATGACTGTGTCCAGTCTTTCCTCTAGTGTGCGCTGTTCGAAGAAGTGCCTCAACAGGGACTGCCGGTAATCTTCGAGCAGTTTGTTCATATTGACTTCCTTCGGAAATTTCTTTTCTGCTTCTACGAGGATAAGTCGATCACGTACCCAATGTTCCGTCAGACTCCGCACTTGTTGGATGCTGTCTTCAGCATTGGCATAGCCCTGTATCAGGTCCTTGATGTCATCAAAATAAAGCTTGTAGTCAAAGACCTGCGCCAGTAACACGGGTTCAGGTGTATTGTCACCAGGGATTTTGGCTTTTTTACACGACACAACTGCTGTCCAGAGGACAACCAAACATATGCCTGGGTAAAAAAGGCTTTTCATCCGGTGCAGTAGCAACTGCCTACTTTTTCACCAGGCTCATCAGCACAGCATCGTCAACTTTGACAGGATATTTAGCTTGTAAGGAAGCCACCCAGTCTTTTTCAAGTTGATCCTGGTAGTCAGCGATGATATATCCTCTAGCCTCATCCATAGTCTTCGGAGTCGGTGGAATGATCTTTTCAACACTTACAAATCCTCTTCCATCCGGGAGGTCAGCCTTTTGACCTGCAGCCCAGGTGATACCTTCAGGAAGC
>JADKHH010000035.1 GCA_016721905.1 Candidatus Opimibacter skivensis
GAGAAATAAAATCCGTTAATCTTTCAAAAGATTTTTCCTTCAACGTATTCCACTGGGTTGAATCAAGGATCATTTCTACCTTGACCTCCCTGTCTTCGATGTAATCCAGTATGGCTTGTGTCCGTTCTTCAGAGCCGGGATGGGTGCTGACCCAATACAATTGATCTGGAAGACCTTTCTCTTGTTCAGACATCCTGAACATAAAGGCAGCGAAGGCCTCAGGATCGATGCCGGCATTGATCAGGTATTCTGCTCCGGTCAGATCAGCTTCCGTCTCCAGCTTGCGGTCATAGGCAGATGAAGTCAGCACTTTGACTGCTTGTTTGATAATCTCAGGGTTGCCATTTCCAGAGGTCATGGAAATGAGAACCGCCAGCCCTATTTCCTTGACGAGCTTCTGCATGATGTGTCCCTTTTCGAGATGGGCAAGTTCGTGTGCGATGATACCACAGAGTTCTGCTTCGTTTTCACAATCATCGATCAGGCCGGTATACACCACCATGTGATAATCGGGCAAGGCAAATGCATTGACTTCATCCTTATCGACGAGGTGGAGTTTTATTTTTTCCCTGTCAATATCATTTCGCTCGCAAATCCGGGTTAGAAGGGAATCAATCGGCACAACGACATCTTTATCTGTGATTTCATCGTTGACTTTTTTAAGAATATCCCAATAGAGATCACCAAGTTTTTCTTCAATGTTTTTGGTTGTCTTCTCTACCTGGAATATCGTCATCCAGTCGATCCGGTCCAGGCCGAACCAAACCAGAAAAATAAAGCTGCGATTGCCGAACGCAGGATTGGTTTAAGCATATTATTTTTGCAGATCATATTGGTCAGGTCACCATAAAACCACCATTCTATATGCTTGCCCTTGCGGACCTGGATGGCGGTGTAGATGGTGGCAATGAACTCCACGAGATTAAAGAGAAAAGCGGTGAACATATAGGCTATGTACTCATTGGTGACCTCTCCATCCCTGAAGAGGATACCTACCGTCCACCAGAATCCATTGGAATTGATGATCAAAGGAAAACTGGGACAACAATGCCTGGGTACAATGCCATCTGACGAAATACGTTCCTTTCCTGTTACCGAGATAAAAAATAACGGTAGCGATGAGATTGATAATCGGCAGTGGAAGCCCGGCGATCACCGCGATCAGGGACATCAGATAACTGTTAGAAGCTTTTTCGGCTTCATGGTCACCTGGCATATATCCAATAGAGGAAGTAGTCATCATAAGCCTTTACATATATTCCAGATCCAATTGATGATGACCAGCCCTATGGCAGGAATGGCAATCCATTTCGACTTCAGATGATTTTCTGCCCGACCATAGAATCTCAGAAAAGATTCTTTTTTAAAGAGCAAATCAATGAGGATCCAGATAGGGCTACTGACCATGATCAACAGGACAATGATCCCCATGGGGTTCCATTGCAGTGAATTGATCAAATGGCCGTCGAGTAGTTCGAAAACAGATCTGGTCGTACCACATGAAGGGCATGGTACCCCTGTTATGGTTTTAATCAGGCATGTACCGGTTTCTCCAGCCCGAGTTAGCACGTTTTGTGAATTTGTATCCACAACCAAATGGAACCACCCATACAAGCCAAAAGGACAATCGTATAGAGTCTGTTTCGGCTCATCAATTAGGCATAATTAGAACCTCTGAAACAGGCCATGTTTTTTCACGTGTGGCGGGCATGATCATAAACCAATCGATGATCGTCCAAATACCGAGCCCTCCGCAGGTCAGCAATTTACCTACACCCAGTCCAGTATCCCCCAGCATAAACCTGTCTATCCCGAGTTGTCCTCCCAGCAGGGATACAATCAGATAGGTGGTAGGATCCTTAAATTGTTGCATCTGCAAGGCCGGCCATTTTGAATCGTCCACCTGGATCAGCTGTTCCCTGATCCAGCCGAGGTGATGCGCTTCAAAAAATTTGGCATTGGTCATGATAAACATATCTACTTTCTGTAATTCCATAAGGCGGGTCATTGATTTTTTGAGAAAATATTTTCAATGCAAAACAAGATATATACACTTTCTGAAACAGATGACAAAAATCTTTTTAACGGCCTTTTTTGCCTAGCCATCGGTACTGGTATTTTCATTTATCTTGTTTGCTCAATAAGATGTCTATGAAATCCAATGCCTTCTTTTCTCTCCTGGCCCTTGCCGGATTATTATTACTGGCTTGCAAGCCGGAGGTGAATGTTGAAACGAAAGTTGCTGCCGATGAACCCGAAACATTTACCTACGACTCGACCCTGGCTGCCAAACTTGGTGCCGATGATTACGGTATGAGGAAGTATGTCATGGCTTTCCTGAAAGCCGGACCTAATCAGGACCAGGATTCAGCTGGCCGCCCAATTACAGCGGGCACATCTTGATAACATCTTCCGCCTGGCAGACGAAGGAAAACTTGCCCTTGCAGGGCCGTTTTTAGATCGAGGTGAATTAAGGGGCGTATATGTATTCAATGTATCTACTATCGAAGAAGCACAGGCCCTCACCGAAACAGATCCTGCCATCAAAGCGGGCCGCCTGGTGATGGAGTTGCATCCTTGGTACGGCTCAGCTGCGACGATGATGGTGAATGATTGGCATAAGAAGGTGCAGAAGAAAAAGATTTGATGAAAGCTGAAGGCTTTCATTTTCAGTGGGCAGTTTTCAGTGGGCAGTCCTCAGTTGGCAGTTGGCAGTCCTCAGTTAGCAGTCTTCAGTTTGCAGATTTCAGTCGGCAGTTATCTGCTCTCAGCCGTCAGCTATCAGCTGTCAGAAAATGAGCGACAGAGGGTCATTTGTTTCGCAGTAAAAGTATCCTGCTACAAGGAGAATATCAATATTTCGCTGCCCCTTCAGTCTACAATGCCTCTTCTGTCTGAATCACGGATTGACACCGATTTCACGGATTACACGGATTTGTGTACCATATGATTATAACTGCGGGTCAGGAAATCCGTGCAATCCTTTAATCCGGTTAATCCGTGATTCCGAAATTTTTTGCACCGTGCACAGCTTACTGCTTACTGCTTACCGATCACCGTTTACCGATTACTGATTACTGTTTACCGATCACCGTTTACCGATCACCGTTTACCGATTACCGATTACGACCTTCCAGGCGGCGTGCCGCGCTGCTGACGATAGAGTTCAAATCTTGACATCTGTTGTTGTGACGGATAGTAATTATTGCTACGATCGATGTCGGCGGTTTCGAGATAAGGGTCGAGATTGATTTGTTTGATCACTTTATCGGTGACAAATACCTGGAGACTTCTTCATTATTCTTTCTCCAGATTTCAGCTGGTATGCGATGGACTTCCTCTGTGCTGTCGGCAAAGACAAACTTGAGGATGATGGGCATGGGTAGGCCGCCTTTGTTTTTGAAGGTTATGGAATAATAATTCTTGCTGGCTTCAACAACCGCTTTCTCTTCGGGGCTTAACTTAGAGACATAAGCCTCATAAGCTTCCTGCTCTTCCTTCTTCTTGTCCTGATCGGTATACTTATCTCTCAGGCTGCGGTCGATTTCATCCTGGGTCTGTGTGATAGCTTTTCGGTTTCGTTCGGAGGTGATGCCTAGCGGAAATTCTTCGATATACTTTTCTTCATAAGCCATCATCGAAGGGTCTTCGGGTCTGTCGGCGCGCTGCCATTGGACATCTGCTAGTTCTATATCACAGGGTTCGGTAGAAAAAAACCAACCGCGCCAGAACCAATCGAGGTCGACTGCTGAAGCATCTTCCATCGTGCGGAAAAAATCTGCGGGTGATGGGTGTTTGAATTTCCAGCGGGTGGCATATTCCTTAAAGGCTTTATCAAAGAGCTCACGTCCCATGACGGTTTCCCGAAGTATATTTAATGCAGTTGCTGTCTTTGCATATGCATTGCTGCCGAGTTGCTTTATATTTTCTGAATTGGACATGATGGGTTCCAGTTGATCCTGATCAGCTTTCATGTAATCGACTATTTTGAATGCCGGCCCTCTACCCGAAGGGTAATCCCTTTCCCATTGTTGCTCTGTGAGAAACTGAACGAATGTATTGAGGCCTTCATCCATCCAGGTCCACTGGCGCTCATCGGAATTGATGATCATCGGAAAATAATTATGTCCGACTTCATGCAGGATGACACCGATCATGCCGTATTTGGTGCGGTCGCTGTAGGTACCATCTTCATTTGGTCTGCCACCATTAAACGCGATCATGGGATATTCCATGCCGATACGATCTGTGTGTATGGACCATGCTACAGGGTAAGGATAATCAACGGTGTAATGAGAATACCATTTCAGGGTATGCGCAATCACTTTTGTAGAATACATTTCCCATAGCGGGTTACCTTCCTTTGGATACATGGACATGGCCATGACATCGGGACTTTCGGCCTGCTTAACGGCCATCGCATCCCAGATAAATTTGCGGGAGGAGGCGAATGCAAAATCGCGGACGTTGGTTGCTTTAAAATGCCAGGTCTTTTCCGTGGGTATCCGACCGGCTTCCATCATCACTGCTTCTTCGTTGGTGATAATTTTTACAGGATCGACATAACTTTTTTGTGCCTGGGCATATCTATCATATTGCGTTTTAGTCAATATCTCTTTAGCATTCTGCAGCGTTCCAGTAGCGGCTACTGCATGATCTGCCGGTACGGTGATCTTCACATCATAGTCTCCAAACACGAGGGTGAATTCGCCGCCGCCGAGAAACTGTTTGTTTTGCCAGCCATTGATATCGTCATAGACGCACATACGCGGAAAAAACTGGGCAATGGCATACAGATAGTTGTTGTCTTTTGGAAACAACTCATATCCGGATCGTCCTCCTTCTTTAAAGCGGTCATTGATATTGTACCACCATGAAATCTTGAAAGAATAGGATGCACCTGCGGCAAGTGGCTTGGGCAAATCAACGCGCATCATGGTTTTGTTGATCGTAAATGGCAGTGCTACTCCTTTGGCATCTGTGATGGTGAGGATATTAAAACCGCGTTCAACAGCCTTTCCGCGTTCAAGCCGGGCGAGTTGATTCGGGGTCACCCTCTCATCAATAGATCCGGTTTGGGTGCTATAGCTATCGGACCCTTCTGCTTGTTGGTTTTGGTCGAGTTGAAGCCAGAGATAAGAAAGAGCTTCCGGGGATTGGTTGTGGTAAGTGATGGTTTCCTTGCCTGATATCTTTTGTTTGGTGTCATCGAGGTGGATCTCCATGACGTAGTCTGCTTTTTGGTGCCAATAGGCGGCACCTGGAGCGCCGCTGGCGGAGCGGGTGCTATTGGGGGTGGGCAGCATGGTGCCGAGTTGTTCGAATTTGTTGGTTTGCTGGGCGGAGGCGGGGGGTATGAAAAAAAGCGCAGCCAGGCTAAGGAATAGTGATTTCAGGAAACAGATCCTCATAAAGCAGTGATTTCGATTGATGAAACAAAATACATGAAATAGGATAGATGGGAGTAGAATTTGGATGGAAGTGGCTTGGGAGTAGACGGTGTGGGGGAAGGCTAGCCAAAGAATTTCAGAACCCAATAAAGGAGAAATTAAATTCAGTATAGTGTCTTGAACAGTTGATAAAAATAATACAAGTGCTCAAGATAATCTCAAATCGAATTGCTCATACACCTCGAAAATAGAACCTGGCTCACAATATCACCACTTTGCTGCTATAATCACCTATTGGTGAAAAGACTAGACGCAATCTATCCTTACTTGAACGAGAGCTGAGCAATTTACATCCATGTAAAAGTTGTACTGTGGCTAGGGTCTATTTAGAGAACATCTAAAATGTATATCTGCCTAAGTGCCAGAATTATCGTGAATTTTCGTAGCTTTATTGAAATAACACAATAGCCTCTTCTACTAAAGTAAGGTATTAGAAATGAATCCAATTTTAAAGTTGAAGAAAATATCAGAAGTAAAACATATGTCGCTGCCTCTAAATTTAAAACTTACAAACAATGGGAAAGTTATTATACTCTTTAATAATATTCACAACATTTCAGGTTTCTTTAATTGCTCAAGATCCTGAATTCGTCTGGGCAAATCAGTTGGGTGGAACAAATGAAGATATTGCATTCAATATCACAACAGATGTAAATGGTAATATTTATATCACAGGTTGGTTTTCAGGGACTTGCGACTTTGATCCAAGTTCTGCAACATACAACCTTACTTCTTTTGGCGGCACGGATATTTTCGTTTCAAAACTTGATGGAGAAGGCAATTTTATTTGGGCTAAACAAATGGGAGGCCCTTTGACCCAGCAAAGTGGATCTATTTTTGTTGATAATAATGGATATGTCTATACAACAGGTCAGTTTCAATCTACATGTGATTTCGACCCAGGGTCAGGAATTTACAATCTAACATCTTTCGGAAGCACAGATATTTTCGTCTCGAAACTAGATTCCTTAGGAAATTTCGTTTGGGCTAAACAAATGGGAGGAACATTCAGCGAAATAGGGTACTCAATCACAGTCGATGCCAATGGGAATGTTTATACTACAGGTTACTTTTCTACAAGTCTATTTGGAGGCACTAGTGACTTTGACCCGGGCTCTTCGACATATAATTTTCATTCGTTTGGAGGATTTGACATATTTGTATCTAAGCTAAATTCCTCGGGAAATTTCGTTTGGGCTAAACAAATGGGAGGAACAAACAATGATGAAAGTCATTCTATTTCAATTACAAACAATGGTACAAGTTATATATCAGGCCACTTTCGCGGCACCTGCGATTTCGATCCAAGCTCTCAAACTTATAATCTGTCAGCCCAAAATGCGGATATATTTACAGCAAAATTAGATTCCTCAGGCAATTTCGTTTGGGCTAAACAAATGGGAGGAATAAGTGATGATATCAGTTGGTCCCTTTCAATTGATGAAAATGAGAATTCATATATAACCGGATCCTTTGCTGGCACATGCGACTTTGACCCAAGTTCTAATGCTTTCAATCTCACTTCATTTGGTAGTAATGACGTTTTCATCGCTAAATTAGATGTTTCAGGCAATTTTGTTTGGGCGAAACAATTGGGAGGCACAAGTAATGATGTAGGCTCCTCAATTTCCAATGATGGCTTTGGAAATGTTATAACTATTGGCCGCTTTGAAAACTCATGTGATTTCGATCCATCCGCGGATACAAATAATCTTATCTCGTTTGGAGGGACAGACATTTTTGTCTCAAAGCTAGATTCGATCGGCAACTTCTTTTGGGCTAATCAAATGGGAGGTGCAAGTAATGATATCGGTTATTCTATTGCACTTGATAACAACGGTAATAATTATTCAACAGGGTACTTTAATGGAACAGGCGATTTCGACCCGAGTTCACAATCATACAATTTAACTTCATTTGGAAATGTAGATATTTTTGTTGTAAAGCTACTGGAAGAATGTTTAGCTGTGAATATTTCAATAGAACCGATGAGTCAAACTGCAAATGTTTGCGGCAATGCAACTTTTACTATTACTGCAAATGGCCCTCCTCCATTTAATTATACATGGTATAAAAATGGTATAATTATCACAAATGCAAATTCCCACCAATATTCAACCCTTCTCTTAATCTTACTGACGATGGAAATACTTACTACTGTATTGTCTCCAACTGCAATGGAGTCAATTAGACACTAGTACAACTGCAACTTTAACTGTTATTCCTCCCTGCATATTCAGTCTGCCTAGTGTGACACTTAATAAATCAATTGCTGTTCCTGGTGAAAATATAATTGTAACGGGGTCAAATTTCACCCCAAATGGGGACATTGATGTACTTATCGAAAATGAAAGTGGACAAGATGTTAGAGGAGTAATCCCAATAACCTATATTAATCCCGGAATGTTTGAGTTTACGTTGCTAGTGCCATCGACTTTTAGTGATGGCGAATACACAGTAACTGCCCAGGATATCTCGACTGGCAATACTACACCTCCAAAATCCTTTATTGTAAATAACTTCATTTTTACACCTCTGGAAATTACCTTTCCTTCTATCACCAGCACCATTTTTAAATACAAAACCTTTGATATTGAATGGAAAGACTTCATATCGAGCGCTCCAGTTAACGGACAGACCGGAGAATTGCTAAAAGAGTATACAATTGAAGCCAGTCCAAATAATGGAGGAATATGGTACCAAATTGCAACAAAGACCTATAAGGCTACAACAGGCAAGTCCAATACATTTACCTACCCCTACAGCGTGACCACGATAGGTCCTTATCTATTTAGGATCACCGAAATAGGTAATCCGCAAAATACAGCAACCAGCCCTCCTCTAACTGCCATTGAATGCGATGATGGAGGGTTTGTTGCAAGTCTTCAATGGGATGCCACGGTTCCAGATGACGTAAAAAGTAAAAAACCATATCCATATGGATTAGCTGCTGATGGTGCGGCAAGAATATATGTGAAACTCAATAAAAATAATGCCACTTTAGGTGTTTCTACTATTCAAGCAACCATTCAAACAGTTGGAAATAATGGATACTCAGGCACTGCATTACTTGGAAGAATTGCTCATGCCTCCGCGACCGAAATTATTTCTACAAGCACTACATACCCTGCGGGGTCTAATAATAACAGTAATGCTAATAGTTATTGGTTTTGGCTTGTTGCACCAGATGACTTCACGACCGATTTGAGTAGTGAGGAGAAGTATAGAGAAATAAACGTTGATTTTACAATTACCTACTCTGATAATTCAACAGAGCTTATTACACTTTGTGAACCCATCCAAATATGTCGTCCAGCTCTCGTTTTTGCTCATGGAATATTGGGAACCCAAGAATCATTTAAATATGCGCAGTTTAACAATAATAGTGGCGGCACATCATACTTTAGCCTTGCAGACTTTGACATTTGGAAGGAAGTTAAACTTCTAGATCTTAAAGAATGGGGCTCGTATCAGGTAAATGCCGATATATTATTGGGGAAGGATCCAGACGAAAATCAAACTTATGAAAATTCAATTATTTCTATTATTAAACAAATGCATTTTTATGGATTCGCAAATAAGCGGATTGATTATGTCGCACATAGTATGGGTGGAGCAGTAGGTCGAACTGTGATTAACAATGGTGGATCATGGTATAGTCCAGGAGTGTATCAACTCAGAAATTATGGCAAAGGCTACATTAACAAATATATTTCCATATGCACACCTCACAACGGATCACCAATAGCTGATGTAGCAGTTGATGCATTTAATGCGATAATATTATTAGCTGGTCAGAATTCAGTATCAGCTACAATTGCTGGAGCTGTCTTGGCTACTAGCTACTTTAAGGATCTTGGGTTTGTTTACAAAGGAAGTATTTCACAAGCTATAGCAAATTTGCAAGCTCAATCAGGAGGTGTTCAGCAAACCGAAACAACGGTTAAGAATCATTTGATTAGTGCTGATGTTGACGAATATAATAATACTTCGCAGAATGATGTTCTAAATAGTATCAGCACCTCAGATGTATTCGGATTAGGAATGACTGCTCTTTTTAAGGCTATTAGAGTAGTTTCACCAATTCAGAATTTCTTTAGTACAAATTATGGTAGTTCTGCATACTTATCAAATTCTGATCTCATTGTACCCCTTTCGAGTCAGTTGGCTGGCAAACTGCAACCTTCCCCTTTTGACATAACCACGAATACTACTGGTGTTTCAAAGACATCCATCATATATGGACTCGATAAGCAGCATGTAGGAATTCAAAAGAATTTATCAATAGGCACAAGACTAAAAGTTTTGTTGAATGCTCAGATGGCTTCAGGATTTTTTGATGAAACCATTCCACCATACACCGTCAATCAAAATTTAGTAGGTGATGGTGAAATCCTCAGTAGGAGAAGCACTGGCTGTATGGACACGGTACTTGCCTACATCGATACATTTAAAATCAAGATAACTAGTCCGACATCAAACTCCATTTTATACATTGATAGCTCTTTGCAAATTGCCATTAATTTAAAAGATACAATAGGATTTGAGAATTTACGGGTATTATACAAATCAACATTTTATTACTCAACGGCAAAGGACTCTATTCAATACTTTCTTACGACAATTAATCCTTCTGATCTTGGCTTGAACTCTATAGTTGCAGTTGCTCAGTATGATTCCATGGGATGTACAGTGTATTATATTGATACGATTGCAATTAATGTAGCTACGCTAGATAGTTTGGAAGGGTTTTATATAACCCCTAGGGCCAGATACTTAAATCCTGTTCAGGATTTTGCACCAGTTTATCATGCTGTGTATAGCACATGTATTGGCGTTTTAAGACCAGAAGCAGATTCTCTCACATTTATGATTCTTGATACAAATGTTGTTGTTTACGATTCATTGTATCGTAATTTCGTAACAAAAGATACAGGTTCAACACATATTGTATTTTCATTTGAGGGCTATAATGACACCATGTTCGTCTATATTTCTACTAAAAATATTGACAATGTGTCAAGTATTTGTCCTTTGGACAGTATATTCCTATATGCGGGTGTTACTGATAGTACAAAATCATATCAATGGCAGGTAGACACGCTTAATGGTTTTTCTAATATTATAGATAACCTAAATTATACTGGCACTGACAGCTCTACACTTATTATTAATAGCACACCATCCCAATGGTTTGATTACAAATATCGCTGCATAATCTCGGACGCATATGGCGCAACTGAAAGTGATGTATTTACGTTGCGATTCGGAATGGTCTGGACAGGGGTGATTGATACAACATGGGAAAATCCTGGAAATTGGAGTTGCAATGCTATTCCTGATTGCAATACAGAAGTGTATATTCCTTCTGATGCTCCTCGATATCCTAATATATTTTCAGAAGCATATTGTAAAAGCATTCACCTAGCTGATTCTGCTTACTTAAACGTAAAGGCTGGATATCAGCTATGGGTAGGTACTTCCAATGCATTCTTAACATGTCCATCTAATGTAACTATAAATTTAGATCCAGGTACCTGTGATGCTCAGTATATATTTTCTTTCTCTCTTGAAGGAGTTTGTGGTTCAACTATTTCACAAACATCTGGATTGCTAAGCGGAAGTTTTTTCCCGATAGGGACTACAACTAATTGTTTTGATTTGTTAGATAATTATGGGGCTATATTAGCGTCTTGCTGCTTTGATGTAACCGTTATCGAATATCCCACCCCTACTACCACCTTAGCTTGTAATGATAATATTCAAGTTTCAATAAATGAAATCTGTGAAGCGTTTGTGTCCACTGATGTCATTCTTGAGGGAGGGCCTTATAGCTGCTATAATGATTATTTAGTGGCAGTGGAAGGGTACGGGTCAGGCTTTGGAGGTGTTACCATAACTAGTTCAGCAATAGGCCAAACCCTAAATGTTACTGTAACAGATCCTTCAACGGGTAACTCTTGTTCTGGAACAATTTCAGTTGAAGACAAAATTGTCCCGCAAGTTATTTGCTCAGATTTCACAAGTTCCTGTTCAACTTACATTGAGCCAGATAGCACCAATACTCCAATTGCAACAGATAATTGCGGAGGTGTCATTCTGACTTACAGTGACGAAGAGGCGCCTGGTAGCTGTCCTGGATTTAGCACCCTAATCAGACACTGGGTTGTGACTGATAGCAGCGGCAATAGCAACACTTGTGACCAGATCATTTCATTCCTTCCTGCTAGCCTTGATTCGGTGACTTGCCCTCCGACATATGTTGGATCATGTAGTGGATACAATTCCCCAGGGACAACTGGATATCCTGTATATAATGGCGAGCAGATTGACTACAACGGCCTTTGCAACCTCTTCGCATTCTACTCAGATCAGGATACTATAATAGAAGGATATTTCACTGTCCTTCGTACATGGAGGATTGTAGACACATGTGCAAGCCTGGAAATTGAATGTATACAAAACATAATCTCAACTGATAATGAAGATCCTATCCTATCCTGTCCTAATGATTATGAAACTTCATGCATTCAAAGCACTGCTCCAGAAATAGCAGGATTTCCTACGTATTCTGATAATTGCAATTCAACTCTCAGTTATATCGATAGTGCAATAAGTGGCGATCCGTGTGAAAGCCAAAATTTCTCCCGAACATGGACTGTTTTAGATAATAGTAATAATTTTGCAACCTGCATACAATACTTCACTCTTTTACCAGTAACATTAGATTCTCTTGTTTGCCCAAGTTCATATATTGGATCTTGTGGGGATAATTCAGATCCTTCTGTAATGGGCTATCCTTCAATTGATGGATATCCAATTAATGAAAATGGTCCTTGTAATTTCTTTTATGGCTATTCAGATCAAGATTCCATCACTTGCGACGGAGCTTATATCACTCGTACATGGACAATTTCAGATTGGTGTACACAGCAAACGACTGTATGCATCCAGGATATAGATCTTCTGAACAATACTGGGCAAATATTGGCTTGTCCTGAGGATATCTTAGTAAGTATTGAGGTTGGCGAAAGTAATGTTCCTGTGGGATATAATGTATCCTCTGCCTGTAATTGTGGTGACACTATAGTTCAAACAGCGGGCCTGGACAGCGGTGAGTCGTTTCCAATTGGAACTACATCAAATTGTTTTATCCTGCTTGATAGCTTAGGAGCTACTATTGATAGTTGCTGTTTTGATGTTACTGTAACTGTTTTCTGGCTAGTGGGCGGAATCGTTTTTAATACCCAGGAGCAAATTGATTCTTTATCAGTCAATTATCCCTTTTGTTCAATCATCAATGGGCCTGTGACGATTGAAGGATCTGACATTACTAATTTAGATGGCCTGAGTAGTATTCGATATATTGAAGGAAGTCTTATCATTTGGAACAACCCTGTCTTGGATGACTTGTCTGGTTTAGATTCTTTAACCTATGTTGGAGAAATTTTTACAATAGCTAATAATTCATCATTACTCCATATACCAGGATTCAATTCAATTCAACATATTGGGAACTATTTACAATTTATTCAAGATAGTCTTTTAAGCGATATTTCAGGATTTAATACAATAAATTCCATTCCTGAGCTTAATATTCAGATTAATACTGCGTTGGAAAGCATAACTGGCTTTCAGTCCTAACCTCCATACAAACAGGATCACTTTTAATTTCTAATAATCCTGAATTAAATAATCTTAGTGGATTCAGCTCATTGATCTCAATTGGGGATAATCTATATAGTGGTCTTAAATTATATGATAATGATTCTTTAACAAGCTTATCAGGTTTTGATAACCTTACTTCAATTACAGGTAATTTTTGAATTAAATGGTAATAATTCTTTGATAAATTTAACTGGTATGAGTTCGCTTGAGTCAATTACAGGTGGGTTACTTATTTCTAACAACCCAGTTTTAATTAATTTAAACAATTTAGGTGCTTTAAGTTTTATAGGCCGTGTAATACAAATTACTAATAATTTTTCATTAACTAATTTAGTAGGATTAGATCAACTATCCTCAGTTGGTACTTACGCGCCATTAAGCGCTGATAATATAATTCAAAACAACCTCAATTTGATTGATTTGGTTGGGCTAAATGCACTTACTTATATTAGCGGTAGCTTGCATATTAAGGAGAATCCCCTCTTACAAAGTTTAGAAGGACTAGATAATATAAATGCCATTAGTGGGAGTCTTTCCGTGGAAAATAATAATATACTAACTAATTTAACTGGTTTTAACTCACTTACTTCGGTTGGTACAGGATTATATATCCAGGGAAATTCAGCCTTGCTGAATTTGAATGGATTAGATTCGCTGCCATAATTGGTGGACCATTTTTGCTCCAAAACAATATTGGATTGGTTAATTTAGAAGGCATAAATAATTTAAATGATATTGGAGGAGACTTATATTTATCCTACAATACATCCTTGTCAAGTTTATCTGGAATAGACTCACTACAAAATATTGGTGGAGAACTTTTTATTCAAAATAACTCCATACTATCTGAATGTGATGTTCAGAGCATATGTGATTATTTGAATATACCTTCAAACCCTGCAACAATATCAGGTAATGCAATTGGATGCTTTAGCCGGAGCGAAGTAGAATCATATTGTAATGGATGTCCATTGGGCGATCTCATTTTTACAACTCAATCCGAAATAGATTTATATTATTCCACCTATCCAGGGTGTTCTACAATAACAGGTGGGATCACAATCAATGGAGCTGATATTACAAATCTTGATGGCTTAACCCTGATAGATTCTCTGACGCAAGGCTTGCAGATATATAATAATCCTTTATTAGAGAGCTTAGAAGGGCTGGCTGGGCTTAAATATGTGGGTGGGGAGTTGTCAATTGGGGGCAATCCCCTTCTGGATAGTTTGGCTGGATTAGATTCCCTCAATTTTATTGGAGGATCGGTCCATATCACAAGTAATGATTCGTTGCTCAATTTGATAGGACTTAACTCACTAGCTAATATTTCTGGTCTAGAGATTTCAAATAATATTTCTTTGATTAATTTGCATGGATTGGAATCTGTGACCTCATTGCAGGGAATGGGAACAACATTTTCAGGTAATTTATCTTTAGAAAGTTTACTTGGTCTTGATAATGTTACTAATATAGATTTTAATCTAAATTTATCAAGCAACCCAAATCTCACAGACTTGGATCACTTAAGCAATTTGAACTCAATTAATGGTGGTCTGTATATTACTGACAATAGTTTACTTTCCAATTTAAGCGGCTTAGATAGCATCACTGGGTTTAATGGAAGCTTAACCATATTCAACAATCCTTCTTTATCCATATGTAATGCTCAATTTATATGTGATTTCCTAAGCACTTCTCCTGAAATTGCAGTTATACATGATAATGCTTTTGGATGTGATAATGTTGCACAAGTCCAGATTGCATGTGGCATACCAGTTACATGTCCTGGAATCTTAACACTTAATTCTCAGGCTGAAATAGACTCCTTTCCAAGTATTTATTCAGGTTGTTCCACTATAGCAGGACCATTAACAATCACTGGATCAGATATCACAAATTTAGATAGCCTTGTTCAAATAGATTCTATAACCCAAGGTTTGTCCATAGGAAGTAATCCCTTCTTGAAAGCTTAATTGGCCTAATCGAGCTCAAATATTTAGGTGGTGGATTAGATATAGTAAACAATGCCCGTCTGGAGAATTTGATGGGGTTAGATTCTCTCAGTTTTATCGGAGGTCCAGTCCACATTATCGGAAATGACTCTCTTATTAGTTTAATTGGACTAAATTCAATATCTCATATTTCTGGCCTTCAGATTTCTAGTAATAATTCCTTAATCAATCTACAAGGCTTGAACAATGTGATCCAATTACAGGGAATGGGGACAACCATTTCTAATAACCTTTCTTTGGTAAGTTTGCTTGGCCTCGATAATGTTGCCTCGATTGAATTTACCCTAAATTTATCAGATAATCCCAATCTATCCAATTTGGATCACTTAATTGGTTTGCAATCAATAAATGGAAGTTTATTTGTGTCTAACAACACTTTGCTTTCAAATTTGACAGGATTAAACAATGTTGCAGGATTTAATGGAGGTTTAAATATAATAGATAATCCTTTATTATCGACTTGTGAAGCTCAATTCATATGTGAGTATTTAAGTGTTACACCTGAAATAGCTAATATACAAAATAACGCTCTCGGATGCAACAATGTACCTCAAGTCCAAATAGCATGTGGGATACCTGTTACTTGCCCCGGAATATTAACATTTAATTCCCAAGCTGAAATAGACTCATTTCCCTCAACATACCCAGGCTGCTCTATTATTACAGGCGAGTTAACTATATCTGGACCTGATATAACAAATCTAGATAGCCTTG
Organism: Candidatus Opimibacter skivensis; assembly: GCA_016721905.1. Classification (GTDB taxonomy): domain Bacteria; phylum Bacteroidota; class Bacteroidia; order Chitinophagales; family Saprospiraceae; genus Opimibacter; species Opimibacter skivensis. The sequence goes on from JADKHH010000035.1 coordinate 15,848, forward strand.
TTCAAATAGATTCTATAACCCAAGGTTTGTCCATAGGAAGCAATCCCCTTCTTGAAAGCTTAATTGGCCTAATCGAGCTCAAATATTTAGGTGGTGGATTAGATATAGTAAACAATGCCCGTCTGGGGAATTTGATAGGGTTAGATTCTCTCAGTTTTATCGGAGGTCCAGTCCATATTATCGGAAATGACTCTCTTATCAGTTTAATTGGACTAAATTCAATATCTCATATTTCTGGCCTTCAGATTTCTAGTAATAATTCCTTAATCAATCTACAAGGCTTGAACAATGTGATCCAATTACAGGGAATGGGGACAACCATTTCTAATAACCTTTCTTTGGTAAGTTTGCTTGGCCTCGATAATGTTGCCTCGATTGAATTTACCCTAAATTTATCAGATAATCCCAATCTATCCAATTTGGATCACTTAATTGGTTTGCAATCAATAAATGGAAGTTTATACATTTCCGGAAACAGTTTAATGTCAAGCCTAACCGGATTATTAGGGGTTACAAGTATTAATGGCGGTATATATATCATTAATAATGATGCATTGCTAAGTTTATCGGGTTTAGATAGTTTATCCTATAATTCAATTACAGATTTACATATTCAAAACTCTGGTAATCTTTCTATTTGTGATGTAGCAAGTATTTGCAATTATCTTGCAATACCTGCAAATCCTGCTACCATTTCAGGGAATGCAGTTGGATGTGCTTCAAGACTTCAAGTTGAAGAGGAATGTGGAAACTAAAAAATGCCCCTAGAGACTTATTAATTAGATGATGCGCTACCTTTCCCCAGCTCCATGCACATGCTTTCGAAACGTAGAGATTTCGGACTCCATTTACCATCTGATTTCGAAGTGTGTTGACCAGGGCATTTCGGCCTATTGACTAAGCAAATGTTAAAATGGCTGACATTCCGGCGTATTGACCCCCCTTCCAAAAGAGATCAAGACTGATATTCAGGCGTATTGAACCCTGGCTCTCTAATTGAGTTAAGTGAAAAGCTACCCTATCGGGATTCCTAAACAACATCGGTTACCACTTCCAAACCAATGGGTATTTATCAGATCTGACTGTTTTGCAGATTCCTGTCCATGGGCTAACCGATCACAGATTTTGTACCCATTAACGGCATCGTCCACGTAACCGGCAGGTGCCACAAACGAAGAATCGAACAATAGGGGCATATCGTTTTAACAGATCCTGGGCCTGGACGCTGATGCTTCTTTGGCTTACATGCAGGATAACAAAGCAAACTTATGCGCTTATGCGGATGAGGCCCAGCTTAATGACTTGGCAATCAGGGTGGAAACTTTCTGGAATAACTCATCCGATGGGGCGCAGCCAGACAATTGTTCTAGAAGAATACATAAAGAGAATCCGAACAGGTATAGTTACACAAATCCGCGAACAAGTTGCCAAATATTGGAAAGTCATCGGTCTGCTTTAAATTGTATATACCTTGGATTTAATTGAAGGCACCATGTCATGTGCCCTTTGATGTGGGCTGATAAAACACCTGCAGGGGATGGGTAGTAAGAGCCTTTGATCATTGGAACATCAAATCTTAAAACAATAGCTATACTATGATTACTTAGATTTAGGCCTTAAACCAATTTCCACAAATAAAAAAAACTAATATGACCGAAAAAGAATTTTTATCGCGAAATCAAAGGCGGATCGCTCAGATTTCTGTAGGTGCTTCAGCTTTGCGAAATCAGGGTGCTGCAGGAATTTTGGCAGTTGCAAGAGACTATTTTCAGACCTCGATTCCACTTGCTACCTTCTTTAAGAATATGCAAAGCCATGAGACTTACCGAGAATTTTTGGATTTTCATACTATCGAACTGCAGCGAAAATTTCCAAAGGGAGGAAAAAGCTGGGGTGCTGCGAGAAAAGGGCTTAACTTATTCCTTAGAGACATTGTTTATAACAAGTTTTTCAGACTACTATAAGCTGCCTACAGATTATAAAAAGGTTTAATGAGGCGATAAAGCACTTAGGTTCCTTTGGATAGGGATGTTGCCATAGGGATTCAGCAGAATGCGAATAAGAAAGCACTACCACCCACGCTAAAATGGAAAAGTATTAAGGGTTTGCAACCAGAAGTCAGTGATTCATATCAAATTGAAGCACTTAAGATAGCTGAAAGATTAAAGACGGCAAGGGTCAATCTTGATCTTATATATTGGAGACAATAGTATAACAGTAAAGTAAAGAAAGAACCGTATGATTTAAGTGAAGTTGGCGGGATTACAAAACTTGATTACTTACTTTCATCAATTGTATAATTGTAATTTGATCGGATTAATTCCATAGCCCATTTTACAATATCGGAAATCATAACAGCGCTGTAATTTTCATCAAGCGTTTCATAATAAAATGTTTCATGATCGCCAAAATATAAGTACCAAACGGGGAATTCCTCAGTGTCATCTTCATCTTGTATCCAAACGCATTCCGGTCGTATCAAAAATTGCACATCCCAAAATAAATCAACATTTTTAATTTTCATGTTTAAAACTATATCAAAATAGTCAGCTGGAAAGCGAATAAGGTGGTTTTTACAAAAGATCGCAAACTCATCCAATGTAAGATGATCGAAGTTTTCATAGGGAGAATATCCGCTGTAGGTGATTGCATCGGAATGAAGGCTATACAAATTCATTGTCAAGGAATGAATAGCTTTTAATATTGGAATTACATCATTCCTGACTCTTCGAAGGAGATTTTCAGCACGTTCACCATCATCATAAGAGGTGCCAAAAGGAACGCTTCCATCACCATTGCCTTTAGTCCGCAGTAACTCAGTGCCATCGGGTGTTAGGAAGTACCGTAATTCGTAAGTTTCCATTGTTAAAAGTCTTTATTTGCCATCTCCAAAGACCGGTCATGTGTGGTTTAGTTGGCTTGATTCGATTGTTAAAGTCCTTATGCACCATCTCCAAATACATACAAAACGCATTTGCCATCTTCATTTGACCTGGAGTCCTGCAATCAGGACTGAACAATTTAGGGCTGGCAACAACGATCACTGCACTACGAGCTCTTGAAATGGCTACGTTAAATCTATTGGCGTTGTAAAGAAAATCCATTCCCCTGGGTGCATCTTCGAGTGATGAACTTGCCATAGAATATATGACTATTGGGGCCTCCTGACCTTGGAATTTGTCCACTGTGCCTACCCGAATTGCATCGGGCAGAATTGATTTGATTTTGGCTACCTGTGCATTGTAAGGTGAAATAACGAGTATATCTTTTTGCTGGATTATGTGCTTCTCGCCCTTATGGTTTGTCCAAAAGACATCCCCTTTTGTCAAGTCAGTGATCATTGAATGAACGGTTTCGGCCTCTTCTGTGGACGAGTTTTGATTGCCTTGGTGATTTACAGGTAGATACCATAGTCCAGCTCCTTTAATGCTTGTATTTCCCTCAATTACTTGTAGTTCCATTCCAGTATGGGGATGAAGCCTTCCTGTATAAAACATCTCGGAGATATAGGCACAGATTTTAGGATGCATTCTCCATGTGTCATTAAGAAATAAACCTTTATCATCTGAGATAGTGCTTTCTCCTTTTAAAATATGTTCCAGAGCGGAAACTTCAGTTCCTTCCGGATGGGTACCTTGCTGAGGTTGTTTTAGTTGTTGTGGGTCACCCAGTAAGATCATACTTTTAGTGGCCTGTGATGCAGCTATTGTATCTGCCAATGATAACTGACCTGCCTCATCAACTACGAGCACATCCACTGAATCAATAAACTCATGTCTCGGCCACATCCAGGTAGTACCGGCCAGTACGTTAACCTTATTATTTTTTAGGAGCGCTAAGGCTTTAGCATTATCAGTTTCTTCCAGAATATCCGGATGTGGCACGTCTGATTTCTTACTCGGTTTGTGAGCACATCGAATATCAATTCCCTCTTCTTTGGCAGCCTTTATGACTTCCTCCAAGAGATTACGCATCACTTTATGTCCCAAAGCAGTAATTCCTACTTTTTTACCTTGTTTGACGAGATCTATTATAATACGGGCACCGGTGTAGGTTTTTCCAGCCCCTGGAGGACCTTGAATTGGAAGAAAACTATTGTTCAATGAGCTAGTCCATTCCTTCGCTGTTTCCAGTAAAGATTCTGATGCAGCCAAAGTTTCCCGTCCAGGAGATGGTGCATTGCGCATCAGCAAACTTCTTCCTGACGGAAAAGGTCCATTCCCCTCCATACCATTTTCTACTACCCACTGCCCTAACCGGAAAAGGGCATCTCTTTTTTCTTTGTCATTTATAATTTTGTTGGTGAAGACAGAAGTAGGATGATATGTTTTGTACTTATCACTTTTTCGTATTTCTACAAATCCACTTTCTATTCTTGAAATTGAACCAGGCTTTTCGCCCTCCAAATCTTCCAAAACGTCTCCATCTGAAAGGTCGCATTCCTGCGGTGGAAACGAATATTGATCAATGACATATTTTGCTTCCTCTACTACTCTTCTTTCAAATCTTAGTTTTCCAATAGCCGATTTCTCATCTATCAACTCTTCCTGCGACAGATCTTTCAGTCTGAAATACTCCCACCACTTGGCTTTAGCTTCCCGTCTGTGAAATTCAAGTAAATTCGCAAGGAGCCATTTCGCCTGCTGCTCGGGATTTCGGGCATCAGTATCGGGCGGTATCCCATCAATCAATTGCTCGTATAGAAGTTGTAGTTCCTTGGTTCTTTCCTCTAGGCTCTCACTTGCATCACCGCTTGATAATTCCGGTCTGCCAATTTCCACCCCTTTATTAAGTTGGTCTGTTCTGATCTGCTCAAACCAATTTCTTAATGCATAGGCGGATAGACAATCTTCGCGATTGTAAGCCATTGTAACCTCTTTGTTTCCCTCCAGTATCTCAGCATGACGAGATAATTCCAATGCATGCTCAAGGTGGCGTTTATACAGTGAAGCTTCAACCAGGTCTGTCTCCCGATGAAATTCAAAATATTTCTCAAGGTCCTTTAGTGAATATTTCTACGCTGGCCCTAAGGGTATGTTTCAAAATAGTATGCTAAGTCAACAAATCGCTTTCCACGCAAAAGTCTATCTATTTCGTACTCTTTGGTAGCATACCTGCCCATGAGTCTCTTAAGGGCCGAAGGCTCATAATGACCAAAGTGGTATATATGTAAATCTGGATACTTCTCAAGTTTGTGGATGACCTTATCTAAAAAGGATTCAAAAGCTGCTTTCTCTCCTACCGGATCAAATGCCCAAATATGATGATACTCTGGCGCTCCAGATTCAACTTCAACCCACCCTGTTAGGTATTCCAACCCAGAAGAGCCCACGAATGGATCTCCTTCAAAGTCAAGAAAAATATCTCCTGGCGAAGGCTCAGGAAGTTTGTATAGACCAAAACCAGCATGAAGGTCTAACAACTCATAAATGGCCTTTTCCTTTATCCTACCTTCGAACTGAACCCTGGCCTGTTCTCTTATTCTCAAATACGTTTCAACTGAACCGCGGCTTGGTTTATGAGGTATAGGAATTGGAACTTTAGATAGTTCTTCAAGGGTGTGTATTCCCCAGTCCTTCAACTCTACTCGCTGTAGACTTGAAATTCCAGCTACTAGACTTAGATGATCATCTAGCCGTCGACGCTTATCGCAGACCTGCCACCATCTGCATATGTCACAATGGGTAACCGGGTCTGGGTATAACTCCAATCATCAGTCTCGAGCCATGCCTGATAAATATAATCTACGCCCTTTCTCATTTCAGATAAGGTTCGTTCAAAACCCTTCTCAATATTATCTGTACCAGGTACTGCAATGGAAATACCTTGTTTTCGCAGGTAATCAAGGTAATCCTTCTCAAATTGAAGGCCTCTTTCCTGCATAACAGCAAGCGAAGGGTCTAGCCATTTAGGCTTTTGAATTTTTCCCTCTACTGCAGCCAGATTAAGTTGAGTCAAATGGGCGCATCCAAGGTGATTAGATAGATCTGAAGGTGAAAGTTGGAAGCCTTCTTCGGTTTTCTTCATTAGAGGTCTTATTTGGTTTAGGGATTGGTAAGAACTACATCAGATTATGCCACGTCGTCTCATTTCCCAAAAGCATTTAGCGGTGATCTCAATATCAACGGAGGCATTATGTGCTTCATCAAATGATTCATTGAATAGCTTATAGTGTAATTCCGGAAGCTTTGGCCATTTAGGTCCATAGGGACCGGGAATGGCGCAAAAATCAGTAGATGCCAGCATTGTACAAATCTTGCGCTTTGAAGGGATGCCGTTTGTCATCCCATTTCGCAGAAACTCAGCTCCGACAATGTTTTCATCAAAACTGATGTTGTGGGCAATAAGGATTTTTGAATCTGAAACCAGCTTATGAAAATTCTGCAAAACTTCTAGTAATGGCAAACCTTCCTTTAATGCGCGCTCATTTGTAATGCCATGTATATTTGAAGAAGGAACAGGTATACTGTAGCCTTCGGGTTTGATAATAAAATCTCCCCGGTCAATCTCTGCGCCATCGTTGTCATAAAACAAATAGGCCAATTGAACCATCCGAGGCCAATTATTTAAGTTTGTAACAGGTGCCTTCCAGCTTATTGGAAGACCTGTCGTTTCCGTATCAAAGAAGAGGTACATATTTTTGGTTTTAGGATAAAATAATCTTATAAAAAATAGCTTTTAGACTTTCACAAAAAAAATCTTAGGTGTCTCCGGTACCACTGGTTGTTGACTCTAGTTCTTTTAAGATTTTGTTGACATCCTCCTCAGTGGTAGTAAGTTTGGCCTTACATGTTTTAATCAAGAGAGCTGCACGTTTTACTTTATTTGAGAGTTCATCAACGGTAATCTCACCTTGTTCGATGTCAGAGACAATAGCTTGTAGCTCATCAAATGCTTCAGTGTAGTTAATAACTTCTGTCATGGTTCTGTTGGTTTTTCCTTATTAGTAACAATGCTTTCAATATTTCCTTCAAATAGGATAGTCTTGAGGATATCTCCCTGAGTTAAGTTTTCAGTGTTTTTGACTGCTTTGCCATCGTGCATAGTAATACTGTATCCTCTTTTCAATACATGCTGAGGGCTCATGATTTCAATATGCTTTTCAAGCATAGTTAGTTCGTTCTTGCTGTTTTGCAAATGAACCCCAACTCGCTCGCTTAGCTTTTTGAGACAGGAGGTCTGTATTACGTCTATTAGCCAGGATTATTCTTTGTGAACCGTTCTTAACTTGAAAAGTGCTTTGTTGAATACTCATCAAAAATTGTCTGATCTGAGCATTTACATCCTTTCTGATGCTTGTGGCAATGAGTACAATATCTTGTTTCCAGGTGCTGAATTGTATAGCTGCACCTTTTTTTATGGCTTCCTTGATTGTAAAAAGATATTCTTTCTCATTCTTAAAGACGAAACGGGATTGTTGAACAAGGGTTTGAGACAAGCCGTTGACATTATTTCTATTCTTTAAAAGTATGTTTCCGGTAACAGATCGAAAAAGCTTGACCTCTGATTGTAATTTTGTCTTTTCTTCTAAAATCAATCGCCTTGATTTATCAATGAGCAACTTTTCAGCATCCTTAACCGGAACAGAAAAGTTGTGAAATTTTTGGATTAGCAATTCTGCAAGCTTGGTTGGCGTGATCGCATTTGTATGGGAGACCATCTCTGAAACAGTTTCATTTGTTGAGTGTCCTATCCCTGTTAGTACAGGAATTGGAAAAAGGGCTATAGCCTTACTAAGGTCATAATGATTATAGCAGGTTAAACCTATATCACCTCCTCCACCCCGTATAATGGCTACAGCATCAAAATGGTGTATGACTTTCTGAATTCGCTTGAGTTGTCCTACTATTCCATCGACAGCCTTGTCTCCTTGTAAGAGGGAAGGAAAGATGAGATGAAAAAACTTATAGCCCCAGGCGTTCTTATTTAAGACATCTATGAAATCTGAATATCCCTTGCTGGTTTCTACAGAAATGATTGCAATTCTCTGTGGAACAGTGGCAAGTTTTGTTGATTTGTTTTTACCAAAAATTCCTTCTTCCTTTAATTTTCGAATAGTCTCCTGCTTTTCTCTTTCAAGGTCTCCAATAGTAAAGCTTGGATCTATATCCAGGATATCTAATGCTAAGCCATAAGTTGGTGTGTATTTGATTTTGGCATTGATTAAGATTTTGATGCCATCTTTCAAGGGTTCTTTTAGGATTTCAATGAAATTTCTGTTAATTCTTTGGTATTCTGCTCCCCATAGGTTTGCCTTTATCTCAGCTATTATTTTGCCATCAACTTTCTCGACCAATTCCGGATAACAATGGCCTGATTTCGGATAAAAATTGAGTTTATTCATTTCGGCTTTTATCCAATATGAATTTTTATATCGGCTCTCAATAGTCTTTTTTATACTATTGGTTACTTCCAGTAACGAAAATACTTGCTTATCATGGATGACCTCAGGCATCGTGAAAGTTAAAATTGAATTGTGAAATAATTATATTCTCAATCATGTAATCCTATGCTTCCAGCCCCCTCACCTTCTTATCATATATATCATTAAACCACATACGCTTAAACATTAAATTTACCTTATCCTCTGTAAGTTTATTGTAGAGTTCCAGTTTAGTGTTGATAAAGTTAAGTAATTCATTATCGATCTCCTCATTGAATTTGTCCTGAATGTTAGCTTTGGTATTATCTTGATTAAAGAAGCTCATGAGCTCTTCATTAGCGTAGATGTTGGTTTTCATTCGCTCAAATTCGACCTTGTCCTCTTGCTTCAGGTCGAGGCCATAAGTTTCATTAAGGACCTTGATGATCTTGGTCAGCCACTCCATTTCTTCAACTGGCTTTTTGCCACCTCCATCCGGAGTCATCCCATATGCTTGCGAAGATTCACTGACCAGTCCAAGGTCTGTTGTGTACTGGTGTTGAAGTTTATAACTGTCAAGCCCGATTTCCCCCAACACATCCCAGGGAAGAGGTGATTTTAAGACCGGAAGGACTTTCATCAATGCACTTAGAAGGACGTAGTATTTTTCAAGCTGGACATCTGAAAAGGAAATGATCTGGGATAGAAATCGGTAGAGCCGGATATAGGTTTTTATTTTGGCCTTGATATCTACCTTCTGATCATCATCCAGCGTCTCATTATAGCGTTTGACTATTCCAGCCAGTACAGGTTGTAATAGTTCCTTATGATCACCAGGCTTGAAGAATAGCCCGGCAAATACTTCAAGCTCATTAGTGAATCAATTGTGCATCCTCAATATGATGGAGCACATCATACAGACTGTTAGGATCTGTCTGATCATCTTCGTCCATATAAATACCCCCATAATACTCCTGGAAGTCCTTTTGGATCATTTCAGGATCATTGACGAAATCGAGGATCATCGTGGAGTCCTTGCCATTCTTTGTCCGATTGAGTCGGCTTAAAGTTTGAACAGTATTGGCACCCCCTAGCTTTTTATCTACAAACATGGTGTGCAACAATGGCTCGTCAAATCCTGTCTGAAACATATTGGCGACGATCAGAATTCTGTATTGAGGCAATTTGAATGCCTCTGGGATTTCAAATTTTCCTCCTAGATTGTTCATGTTTTCCATCAGATAGTCCTCTCCAGTCTCGGCATCTGTTACTGTGCCACTGAAAGCGACCAATGCACTATACGGAAGTTTCATCTCGCGCATGACATCATCAAACTTGCGCTTGAACCTGACTGCATGGAGTCGAGATCTTGTCACTACCATTGCTCGAGCTTCTCCTTGAATCTCCTTTTGGGTCTGGCTGACAAAGTGCTCGATCATCACCCGGGACTTCTTCTCTATTGCATGGTCCTGAAGGTCTACATAAGAGGAAAGCAAGCGAACAGTTTTTTTCTTGTCATATTCCTTATCCTCCACTTCCTGACCGTTTGACGATTTTATAATACCGTCTCCAGCTCATGTAATTTTTAAGTACATCCAGAATGAAGCCCTCTTTGATAGCCTGCTCCATGGTATAAACATCAAATGGTTCTTTCTTTCCATTTTGAAGTGTCCCGAAGAGTTCTATCGTTTTGGACTTGGGTGTAGCGGTAAAAGCAAAGAAGGAAATATTCGGTTGGTTGCCTTTCTTTTTGATTTCTTCTTCAATGAGCTCATCTATAGCCATCTCTGTTTTGTCTGCAGACTCTGCCTCTTCAAGCGACAATGCTTTCCTAAGATGCCTGGCGGACTCACCGGATTGTGAACTATGCGCTTCATCGATGATCACCGCATAAGTCGTATCTTTTTTTTGAGATATCATCTCAGATATAACCGGAAACTTCTGAAGTGTGGTGATGATAATCCGCTTATTGCTTTCAATAGCATCCTTCAGGTCCTGTGAAGTTTTATTTTTATCGATATAGGCCACTACACCAGGTACCTGCGCGAACTGACGGATGGTGTTCTGTATCTGTGCATTCAGGACCCTTCGATCTGTGACCACGATGACACTGCTGAAAAGTGTTTTATCATCATCCGGATGTTGGTAGAAATCAGACAACCTATGCGCAAGCCAAGCTATTGTATTTGACTTTCCGGATCCTGCCGAATGATAGACCAGGTACTTTTGACCAACACCATCTTTACGGACACCGTGGATCAGTTTTTGGACCGCCCTTCGCTGATGATATCGTGGAAAGATCAGGACTTTAGACTCCTTTTCTTTAAGCTCCCGTGTTTTCTTATCAAAGTATTTATCCTTGTTGATTTGCAGATTAACATAGTTCTGGATCAGATCCAGCAGAGAGTCTTTGCTCAGCACCTCTTCCCATAGATAGGAAGTAGCGAAACCCTTTGGATTTTCGTTGACCAGCGCCATATTGAAAGGTAGAAAGTGTGTATCCTTTCCTTTCAATTCCGTACACATGCTCACTTGTTCTGTTCCAACCGCAAAATGGACTAGGCATCGTCTGAATTCAAGGAGGGTTTCCTTAGCATCACGATCACGCATATATTGCTTGATGGCATCCAGGTGGGTCTGCCCGGTCAATGCATTTTTCAATTCAATAGTCATGATCGGTATCCCGTTCAGAAACAGGACCAAGTCAATGGCATTGCTATTAGTTTTGGAATACTGCAGTTGACGTATGACCGTAAACCTATTTTTTTCATACCATTCTGCATGTTCAGGATTGCGGGAGTGGACAGGTTTAAAGTAGGCCAAATTGAGAGTTTGGCCCCGGTCTTTAACATTCTCACGGAAGACATCTATTGTCTTTCTTTTACGGATTTCCTCCGAGACTCTTTCCGCTATTTTTTCATGCGTCTGGGCATCATATTGTTTATAAAGGGCTATGACCTTTGTTGGCTGGGTGTCATCTAAGAATCCATGAAGATCTTCCCGGATAAGACACAGATCTTTATCATAGACGGATCTGTCTTTAAGCACAAAGCCATGAACTTCCACCAGGTGCTTGATGATATGATCCTCCAGATGTATTTCTTTTGTGCCTTCGGCCATTTGATTTACTTCATTCGATTTGATAATCTTTTAATCTTCTTCTGCTCCATCTACAAAAAGTCTGCCCTTTTTCCATAATCTTACCCTTATCCTAATGGCATCTTTTGGCAATCGACTATTTATCGTCAGGAGTTGCTCAATCTTTTCAACTGCCATTTCACAAGTAATAATCCTCTGGGCTAATAGTTCGTCAAAAAGATAGATAATACCTCTGACTTCAGTCCCGGCAGCTGTTGCCAATTTTCGTAGGCTCCCATCCCCTGTCACTAATATACCTCCAAGTTTCCGGCTGTAATACCAGGTTGAGCAATCTTCCCAGCTTAACCCACCACCAATTTCTAGCAAACCATTGATACCATCAAAATCTTCATCATTTAAGGTCGGGATCACGGTAAGGTGACCTGCCTCTATGATTTTCGCTATTAGTGCTTCCTGTGTATCCTCTATTTCAGCCAGGATAAAATCCGTAGTACACATCTCAAAATCCAAAAGACTGAATTCCTGCAGCAGTTTAAGCTCAATCAGGTCTATGAGAATGTTGGCATCGTTGATCAGTATTTTCATACCGATGCATTTAAAACATAGTACTTTCCCGGAGCTCGCTGATGCTACGATTGAGTAGTGATGATGCTTTACTTATGCTGATATTTTCCTGGGACAAAGCCCGAAACACCAGTTGTTGAAACCGCTCTGACTTTTCAGGAGTGGCGAAACGTGGTTGATCAATGATTCTTTTTAATTCAGGATTAGAATTGATAGCTCTATAAAAGTAGCTTTTGTTTTCATGAATGATACCTGCATCTACAAGCCTGCATATGATCGCCTGTATGCTGATGCCATATTTTTCCTGCACGGCCTCCAACTCTTCGATGTATAAAGCATTTCGGGCTGGTCCAAATTCATACATCACCATATCTCTGGGAAATAAAAACTCAGCCGCAAAGAGATTACAGAAATTTTCTTCCATCTTTCGATCACATTCAGGGAGATTCATTAAGAGATGTCCCAATTCATGCAGCAGAGTAAATCGCTTACGCTCGACGGTATAATGGCCATTGACAACGATGACTGGGTACTTGTCATTGACGAAAGTGGCAAGGCCGTCAAAGGAGTCGTCCACGTCATGGAGTTCTACCACTTTGATCTCCTGATCTTCCAAAAGCTGGATCAGGTTATGTGCGGGATCAAGACCAATTTTCCAATCATTTCGAAGTTTTAAAACGGCAGCGACTACATCTTCGGCTGACTTGATTTCAATTCCGCCAATACTATTTTCAAAGGAAGAGTCAATTTGGAGGATATCTTCTATCCAGAGGTAATTTTCCATCTCAAGACGGATTTTCTCTTTGAGGGCATCCTGCTTTTTGGCTGAAAAACTTGCCTTCTTGCGGAAGTTGACCTGCCCTATTTCGACCTGGAAAGGCCTGAAAAAGTAGTCTGACTTGACCTTAAAGAGCCTGGCTAGCTGGAATCAACTTTTCGCTGGTAGGGCTGGAAAGGCCCTGCTCGTATTTGTTGATCATCTGCTTAGACACTCCCAAAGTATTGGCGACTTCCTGCAGGGACAGGCCATGCAGGAGGCGTGCGTTCTTAATCCGGTTAGCTACTATTGGGTTCATGATTGATGGATTGGTTGACAAATGTACATGTTTAAACATAAATGTCAACCATAATGTTGTTCTTTGGTTTCCTCGATTTCTACTTATTCAAAAGGTTCCACAGGTTCGAGCTCATACATTTGAGACATCTCAACGAGCGCTTCAGGGAGATGTTTTTGTTTTCCATCGCCTGTGACTTTAGTTTGATGGCTGTAACTCCCGCACATCGATCTTGCCAGTTACAGCCTCTGAGATCAGGGATTGGCGATATTCTTTGAGCCTATCTATTTGTGTCTGTAGTTTCAGCGTTAAGATTTCATGCCTTTGCAATTGGCTATCCAACCAATTTGAAATTTCAATTTGCTCAGTCACTGATGGAATTGGAATTAATAAACTGCTAATGAAATTCCAACTGGCTCTGGGCATTTTGGCCCCATAGGTAGAACTATTTACCGTTTCTATAAATGAAGGTGAAAGTAGGCGATAAAAGAGAAACCTAGGATGAACATTACTTTTTGGACTTAACACCAACAATTCACCAACAGATATGCCCTCCGATTCAGCTAGAAAGACTTTTGCTAAATATGGTCGTAATTTGTTAAACAAAACATCTCCCTTCTTAAAATTATTACCTATCCCTTGAAAATCGACATGATCTTGTGATTTAATAAATTTACCAGAAAAACTCTCAATATTCTCTAATGCAACTTTAAATATAGTTGAAGATTCATCTGTAGCCACTTCATTGTTGTTGAGATCAACCAGATATTTTAACCGATTTGCATTCCATTTTTCAGGAATATCACCCAACCACTCAATCCTACTATCCTTCATTTTTGCCTTTGGATCAAGTCCTTTGGTGACAGCTTCATTGATGGTCGCCTGACGGAGTAGCTGGAGGCGTTCGATCAGTTGTTCCTTTTTGTTAATCAGGTCGTCAATAATAGTGCATTGGTAGTCGAGGTATTCACAAATTTGTTGCTGAACAACAACTGGTGGCGCAGGTATGTACAATTGTCTTATCAAGTCTTGACTAATATTCGGCTGGCCACCACCATAAGATCTACTTATAATATATTCTCTGCCAAACAGAAAAATATAAAACAAATAGCGGTTAATTATTTGAGAGGAATCCGATATAACACAGCAAGCTTGATTCGTTGTTGTTTCAATTTTTAGTTGCCCTAATTTGCCAATAGTGGCACCATATAACGCAATGACAACACTTTCCGCCGGAAATATTTTAAGTGTTGAAAGATCCTCCAGAGCAAACTGAGTAACTTTCCTCTTTGTTTCATAAATAAATGAGTCATTTAAGTCTCCGGTGTTTAGCCAATTTATGCTACCACCTTCATAGTATTTATCAACACTTGTATTTGGTGTAGTACCGCTTCCGATTTTATGAAAAGATCGACCAATCTTGACCTTAGACCATGATTCAGGAATAGCCCCGAACCAGGAATTATTTATTTTTTCTCCAGTTATTGAATCTTTCATTATCCGATTAAATCTTTTAGAAGCTCGGCAATACCCTTTTCAACAGAACTACCAAATTCCAAGGTTCTTATTTCAGCCTTTATTTCTAAAGAGGTGCGTAGCTCAACTGATTCATAAAAATATTTAGAAAAGTTTATCTCATATCCAATTCGAGTCTTATCATAATCAATCCATGCATCAGGAACATGAGGTAGTATTTCATTTTTAAAATATTCTTCAATATCAGTGTTTAAAGGAATATTTTCTGTATCTCGTTTACTACTGTCAGCCTTCCACCCACCTTTCTTGTCCTTGATGGGTTTACCTTTAGCATCATATTCAGGTTGCTCCACTGTTACCTGATAGTAGCCAAAGAATTCGTTATCAAAGATTTTAGAATATGGTCCTTCCTTGAATTGGGTGTATATGTCTACAAGGTTCTTTATATGGACTTCTTCAATTTTGTTTCGCTTGTTGCCCATGCTCCGTTTTTCGGGCCGACAGAAGCCTTCGATTTCGTTTGATTTACTTTCTGGTACATTGGCATTTATCAGCTGGACTTTGCCTTTGCGCTGAGCAGGCTTGTTGTTGTTGATAAACCAGATATACGTATTGATACCAGTATTGTAAAACAAGTCTTTTGGCAGGCCAATAATGCACTCCAGCCAGTCATTACTGATGATCCACTTACGTATGTCACTCTCACCTCTGCCGGCATCGCCAGTAAAGAGAGGTGATCCGTTGGTGACAACTGCGATCTTACTTCCCTCCGGTTCCATCTTGCTGATCATATGCTGCAGGAAAAGAAGCTGCCCATCTGAAGTACGGGGCGTACCAGCATAAAACCTTCCGGCTGGATTGGCACTTTCGTTAAGGATAAACTGAGCATCCTTGCTCCAGGTCACGCCATAAGGCGGATTAGCAAACATATAGTGGAAGTGTTTGTCCGGAAACCGGTCTTCCGTAAAGGTGTTACCATGGCGGATATTGTCAGCAATCTCGCCTGTGATCAGTGCTTCGGATTTAGCGATGGCATAGGACTGCTCGTTGATTTCCTGGCCATAGGTGCGAATCGTAGGTGGTTGCTTGTTGCCCTTACAAAGCACATCCAGGACATAGTTCTTGGCGAGATTGATCATACCACCTGTCCCGAGAGCCGGATCATAAATGGTGCGGATGATCCCTGGCTTCGAGAGTGCTTCCTTCTCTGTACTGAAGATGATCTCGATCATAAGCTGGATTACATCTCGGGGAGTAAAGTGCTCTCCGGCTGTCTCATTACTCTGCTCATTAGAGATGCGGATAAGCTCCTCAAAAATGGACCCCATACCATGATGATCTACTTTCTTTTCATGAAGATCCACCTGGCAGATGGCATCTATCATTTGGTACAGAATCTTGTTCTTGACCAATCGTCCAATGACTTTCTCAAACTGGAAGTGTTCGATGATCTCCCTCACCTCACGGTTAAACCCATTGAGGTAGTTATGGAAGTCGATCTCAACCGTCTTTGGTGACTGACGAAGAGATTCAAGGGTATGCTTAGAGGTATTGTAGAATTGGAGTCCTCCGGAAGCTTTGCGCAGGATTGGGTCCAGCTTTTCCTCACTTACCTTGTCCTTAAACTTGTGATAGGCCTCCCTGACTTTCACATTAACGGGATCCAGGATACAATCCAGGCGGCGTATGACGACAAAAGGTAGGAGGACATCACCTATCTCGTTCTTTTTGAAGATGTTCCAAAGGACCTTGTCAGTGATCTGAAAGATGAAGGAGACGTCTGTTTTATGATTAGAGGACATTGAAGAAGAATTGATTTTGCAAAACTAGAGAATAACTGTGCAGTAGACATGCATTATTCTTCGAATAGAGTATTTATATCTATGCCTTCTGGGAATCTTGAGAATTGTGGATAAGTTCCCACGGAGGCAATTATCATCTGTCTGAGTTTAGTTAGCAATGCTTTATTAGATTTTCTGTTATCTAAGTAGGCCAACGAGTAATAATCTATACCTAAACTTGCAGTTTTTTTCTGACCATTTGATAAATAGTAAACAAAACTATCCCCACTCTTTATCCTTACATAATCACTTATAATATGCCGGTCATGTTCATCTTCAATAATACCAGATTGTATACCAATTAAAACGACTGCAGGGCGAGGACACTTTCCCTTAGCACAAGAACGAATCCTCCTTGCTACCATATCAAGATTTGGACCCTCGTCATAATTTTGGTTT
Organism: Candidatus Opimibacter skivensis; assembly: GCA_016721905.1. Classification (GTDB taxonomy): domain Bacteria; phylum Bacteroidota; class Bacteroidia; order Chitinophagales; family Saprospiraceae; genus Opimibacter; species Opimibacter skivensis. Next base: position 32,644 of record JADKHH010000035.1, read on the forward strand.
CCTTTTGGTACATGAGTATTAACCTGGTATACAAATACAAATGTAGAAGGGGACATTTTACCGTTTAGCACATTCTTGACAAATTTTTCAATATTACACTCGGTGAGACCTAAATTTCCTCCAATTTCTGGACCTTTAAAAAGATATCTATCTATAATATACACCACGGAAAAGGGTAAAGCAAGAAGATCAATAAAACTCTCAAAGGTTATATCATCCCCAAATAATTTTTGTCTATGAAATTGATAATCTGAATTTATTATTAACTTCTTTAGAGTTTGTACTTCTTCTCCAACTGAACCAATTAAGAGAGAATGTTCATCCCGATAACGATTAATATTTTCATCTTCAAGAAGATATATGCCACATTTTGATGGGAATGAATCTCGCGTGAGTGGCCTTCCTTGTATTGCATCCTCTCCATATGTTAATTGTTTATCCTCATTAATTCCATCAAAAAATTCCTCCAACAATATAGACTCCTCCTCATTGAGATCAACCTGGTTAAAGTTGAAATGTATATCAAGTTGATTCTTGACCATACGGAGCACGTCTTTACCACCTTCTGATTTATCAACACTTAAACTAAATTGAATAAAGTTGGGTTTGTCAAAGAAAACTTTCATCACTCCATCATTTTTTTAACAATTTTCCTGGTCTCATCAAAAAATCCGGTTCCAAATTCTTCAATAAATTTTCCATCCTCTCTATATGGCATTTCCTTTTGCTTTAAATCTGTGTCAAAATAAAAGACGCAAAATGGGTTATCATTGGGCTTAATTTCTAATTCATTTTCTTTAACAATTAACTGTGTTTTTCTTACCAAATATTCTGAATGGGTTTCAACAATCAAATTAATTTTGTAAACAGAGTATACCTCATAAAACAAGTCAGCTAATAAACTTTGTAATGCAGGATGAAAGTTAAGCTCCGGTTCCTCAATAACTACCGTAGAAAAATTAAAATCAGAGGAAAACTCATAAGTTGAAATCCATTTTCGGGTACTAATCAATTGTATAAGTGAGGATATTCTTAATAATATAGTCATAGCCTGTAAAGATCCCATGCCCTTATCTGATAAAGAAATTTTTTCTTTTCCTGAAATTATCCTGACCTCATATGCCTCTCCTCCATATAGTTTGATTTCAAACGAATCTCCAATTTCGAAACGTTTAATCCACTTTTCAATAAATTGAAAAGCTTTTTCTCCCTTAGTAATTCTACTTTGATAAAATTCATGAATTGCTTGGGCAAGAGGGTTTTGTTTGTCTCGGATTAAAAAGATGGCTGACTGCTTTGTCGTTTGAGCAGCGATATAAACCAAGTTCGAATGCGTAGTGTACATATTAAATTCCTCAATAGAATTTAAGATTTTATCAGCATCAAGCTTTACACCCCTGTAATCTTCAAAATTTTCTGATGGTTCCTTATTGTTTTGTATTTGAGGGAATTCATGGTCGTGCCAAATTACCGTCTCTTCAACCAAGTGAGTGATGAGAGATTTAATGTCAAATGTTTCAGAAAAATCACTGGATACTTTATAAATAGAAAAATCTTTATTCTTGTTAAAATCAAATCTATATAAATTTAATTCTTTCTCAAGATCATTCAGATTATCTAATCTGGCTTTCATTGAGTTCATTTTATCCACTAGTTCCAGATATTCCTTGCTCGAATTTTTTAGTTTAGTTGAATTCAATGCTGCTTCGAGCTTTAGATATTCTAACCAATAGGGTTCTTGATTTTCAAATCTATCTCTGTCTTTTTCGTTGAACTGAGCGAGACGAGATAAGTAAACAACCCCTCAATCGGCTTGATTTGATACTTAAAGGAATTTTCACTATCAAAATATCCAAGAGAAATCACATTGGCATATGTGTTATCAATATTCCCGGTCAAATGAATGTCGATTTGAAATTTGTCAAATTGATAAAAGAACTTGATTGAATTTACATTGCTTGAAGCGTTCTTTGCCCTTCCAAAAGTGACAATATTTGCATTTTCAATGGATCTATCACCAAAATGGAACTTGGAAAAGTCTCCAGATTTAAAATATTCATTTATTAATAAAAGAGCCTTTACAATGGTTGACTTCCCGGAATTGTTTCGACCTACCAATAAAGTGATACCTCTATATTCTATTGGGTTGAAATCTATGAATTTTCTGAAATTTTGAAATCCAATTTTATACATGTGATTTGGTTTTATATGCAAGCTCCTTAGGAAAACTTGTATAATTGGTATTCATCTGCTTAATCTTCTTGGCCAACTTGCTTCTCAGGCTTTTAGGTTTGATGACCTCTACGTCTTCCCCGAAAGATAAGAGTAATGCTTCAAATTCTTTGTTTGGCATCAGATCAAGTGAAATCAAAGTGGAGTCATGATTAGTTTCGAGTTCCCTCTGAGAGCTATGAATGGGTTTCGTCAGTATCCATGGTAATCTACGATTATTGACTCTTACTTGGATATTCAAAAGGCCTTCAGCTTTAGGCAGGGAAACACCTACTATATCTTTAAAGTATGCATCAAAATCGATCATTGTATTGGGCCTATACTTAGTTTTGCTGTGTTTGAAAGATTTAATTCTGTCCAACGCCACATTCATGATTTCATTATCATCATCATTTTTTCCAAAAAGAAACCATCGATTATTATATTGCTTTAGAAAATATGGATGCAACGTATAATCTATGTTTGTTCCCTGGCTGAAACTCTGGTACTCAATTTCCAGAACTTGTGTATTACGAATAGCTTCATATAGGGGGGAGATTTTTTCCAGACCTAAGAGGTTGGGATTCTCGTCAAATTGGATAATCCTGTCCTTTGATTTTGACAAGGCTAACCCTGAGTCTAGTTTCGTAATCAACTCATCTATCCAGCCAAATTGCGGCAACCCTTTAAAGCGGGAGAGTGTAAGCAAGGCCTCTTTCAACTGGCTTTCCTCGGCAGGATTAAGTGGCTGACCGTTGATGGAAAAGGAACGATCTTCATACCTGAAGTACACCCTATGTCCGTCGCGGATTCGTTCAAGCGGTATATTCCAGCCCTGGCTGCTTTCCATAAACTTTATATCCTCTAACACTTGTCTTCGTTTCACCCCATCCTCATTGCCAGTGTATTCCTCTAAGGCATCATTGCAGGCATTTACAAGGTCCTCAATAAAATACTTTCGACCAGGATTGCGGAAGCATCTGTCCAAAACCTGGTAGCGTATCGTAGCGTGTTTATTGGTGGCCATAGGAAATGTAAGCGGAATCTTGCTTTAAAGATAGATAAGCAGTCCAATTATGCAGCATGTCTGCATAGTTTATTCTTTCCATTTTCAGTATCCAGTATGTGAAGCCAGAAGCGTGGTTGGTCGGAAAGCAGGATGGGATAGATCCGGGTCAGGACAAAAGCTGCTATGGGTAGGATTTCATTTCCAGTAGGAAAGACCATGCATAGCTCAGTTCTGTTTCTACCGGTTGTGTTAAGCAAGACCTCTTTTGTATCAATCTTGCAATCTCCGTAACTAATTAGTTCACTGACCAGGTCCACGCCCATGATTTCATGATAGAATGCAATGTCCCTTTTGTACAGATTGGCATGAGCCGGTGGTTCACTTTTGATAATAGCAGTTTTCAACGTGACCATATCATGAGATAGGCCATGAGGTTCAATGCAGAACCTCAGACGACCTGGAAGTTTATTCAATCTTTTATCTCCAGCAAAATCAAGACAGTTAACATCTCTTTCACCATTCTGCCAGGCTGTATACCGGATAAGTACAGATACCTTATAGTCATCAATATTCACCAGATAATCCTGCGAAATACCTATAGATTCCCATTTGCTACAGGTTTCACCTTTTGTAGGCTGCTTTGATTTTTTTTCAATGCTAAACATTTGGTATTCTGTTTTTGTGTAAAAAATTCGATTAAGCCCTACCATTTATCTTTTGATACCTGAACTGTAATACCCATTTCGCTGTATTGCCGGCATAGCGCCCCATATTCTCCCTGACCACAAATTCGAGTCTTTTAGTGTAAGTCTTTCCATACTCCAGGATAGAAGGATCGATTTCAAGCCATTGGCTGACTTCCTCCGTATATGTATCTATCTCCTGAACGAAAAACCTGATTTTCGATTTTCCAGCGAAAGGTAGAAGAATAGTATCGTCAAAAGTGTGGACAACTTTATTTGATTCGATGCCAAATCCCCATTCATTTCCGACATGATCATTGTACTCCAGCAGTGGTTCTTCACAGATGATCTGCAGTGTTTGAGCAGTCAATTCCGTGTGAAACAATGTCCATAAAATCAATTGGAAAAAGACAAGGTTTTTTAATTTCATGTTTGTGTTTTGATTATTGAATGAGGTTAAGGTAATTAGTCTTAAAGTGATATGTCGTAGACATCCATATTATTTCTATCAATCCCTATGACCATAAACCCACCAGCTTCGGGTATGATTTCGCATAGGTCAAATGTGGTGCAGTTGTCAGGTAGACTTTCAAATACCAATGTAAATGAGATAGCTATATTGAGGCTCAAAGATTTCCAGATTGGATACTCAGTCACGTTTTCAAACCAAACGAGTTTACTTCTGAAGCCCGAAGTCTTATCTATAAGAAAAAGACTCTTCGGCCAGATTCTTATCCTTGTTCCGTTCCATGTGGTTGGCAGGTACGTGCAATGGACCACGACTTGCTTTTCAAGCTGTATTTGTTCGAGATGTTTAGCGCTGTCATCCACAGTTCCTTGGGTAATTGTAGTTTTCACTTTACTAGTCATTACTATGGGTTTATTTGGTCATTTTTCATGGTTCTAAAAAGTTGGAAAGTTCTAGTTTAAAACTCTTGAGTGGTTTTTATTCAAAACCTGATTAGCTGATTTCACCTTTTCAAGTATTTCATATGGTTGGCTGTATTGTGTTCTTCGGCCTAGAAGTGCGGTCATTTTTTCTTCCATAGTGATATCTCTGGCTTTCTCGAGTTTTTCATCAATGGTCTCGTGAGAGCACATTTTAATCATCACCACCAAAAACTCAAGGAAGAAGATCAGAAGGGTAAATACGATGTAGGAGATCAACATAAATGTATTACTGCTGACCAGCTCAAACATTGCTTTTATTCGAAGCAAAAGACCATGTTCGTTGAAGCTAAGAGCTGCTTCTGTTTTAGCCAGTTCGATAGCGGAATCTCTTTTACTGATCAGAATAGCAAGCTTTCCAGCTTCATGCGCGTAGTCTTTTTGAATTTGGTTTGCCAGTTCGATTTTCATCTCGCAGATTGGTCCTCTGCGTGGAACTTTACTACCACCTGTACCATCACATTCCTCACTTGCATGTTTTAATGCCTCCATCCAGTCATTTCTTTTTGTCATGACCAAGGCTTCAAGCTCAGTTATTTCCAAATCATGGATAGCGTTTGTTGCCACCCCTGACTGTTCAATGGCACTATTTTTATACTCTGCCATTTTGATATCTATATCATTTTTAAATATAACCTCATCAAGGCACAAGGAGCCAAGGATTGCTATGAGAAATCCTAGTGCTAATCTTGAAGCTATAATCAATTTACTGCCACTAGCCAGGATGATGCAGCGTTCAATAATAAAAATCACGACGGCAAGAAAAACGGCAGTCATTATAGCAATACCAATAGAAGTCTGAAGTACCTCGTGGCACAACAAAAAGCCATTCGCGAACCACAGCAAAACCGGAATCATCATCGCGTTTGCATATAGCACGATCTTCCGCTTGCTGGCCGGATGAAAATGTGCTGTATACTTTGGATTTTCACCGATAAGGCGACTACATAAGCTAAATAGTGTCATACAATTTAAGGTTTAAAGGATTTTAGTTGAGCCAAAAAGCGATTCCGATTCGACATAGTCACGCATTCCCTGAGCGAATCCGGTGTGATACTTGCGGAGACAAGACATTACCCAGCCCTCATCCATGGAGGCCAGCTCTTTTTGCTGCCTGAGTGTCTCAAGCGTGTGATCCATCTCTCTGATTGTGTTAGACAGCTTGTCCTCCATCTCATCAGAAATACCAGCCAGCTCCACGCAAAGATTTTCAATTTGCAGGCGTGATTGTCTTTTATCCTGTATCGCCTGGTCTATGACGAGTGAGAATCTTGATTTGATTTCCTTTTTCCTGGACTCCAGTATTTCATTAGAGTGAAAGTTGAACCCATCACGTGCTCCTGCATGGACATAATCCTGGTCGAGGAAATCATTGACAAGGGTCTTTGGTTCTGCCGTAGCATTTGGGGATTCTGGGGCAGCCGATTCAACAAACAAATTTTCAGGTATGACAGCCGTTGCAACATCAACATTAGCAGCGTTGATGCCCTGAGCTTGGTTGTTCAGATTAGTTTTTGAGCCAAATAACCGTGTGAAAATGTTCATAGCAAGCGTTTTAAGATGGTTTAGATAGTAAATACTGGTATCTTATATAGATCGTGTCCTTTTTGGTGGCAGCTATTGCACAAGGTGATTAAGTACTGGTCCTTATATTCCCATGGTGCCAGCAGGGTCCTTGTACTTTTACAGATATGATATTGCTTGTGGTGGACCTGTAGATCCTTGCCTGATCCACAATGCCGGCATTTCTGTCCGTCTCTGGCAAGAATAGTCTTTCGCCTTTTTCCCACTTGGGTGATTGTAGTAAATCATAGTATGTTTCAAATTCGATCATTGGTTTTGATTGGCTGATGGTGCAAAACAAATACTCAACTGTGCAGTGGTTCTGCATAGTTAAAAATTATTTCAATTTTATTTCACACAATGCTCATTGTTGCAATTGGGAACTCAGTAGGTATATAAAATTTCCACTGGAGTTCTTGGAGTCAATAGGACCTTTCCATCTCCCTTCCCTCAAAAAATCCTTTGAAATGGTGCGATTTAAGTGTAATATGGTTTTCAGCCGACTGGATAAATATGTTGTATATTATCTACAATTTGCTTATATTTGTCGATATTATACCACATTTAATGATACGAAAGAAGCAAATACTATTCCCCAAGCACCAACAGATCCTTGATCAGGTGGGGGAAAACATCCGCCTGGCCCGAAAGCGCCGCAAGCTGACGACGATACAAGTCGCTGATCGAGCTGGAATTGACAGAACTACTTTGTACAACATTGAGAAAGGAAGTGGAAGTGTTTCTATGGCTGCTTACTTTAATACCCTGCGCGTATTGGGGCTACAAAATGACTTCCTAAAGTTGGCAGCTGATGATGAGTTTGGGAGAAAACTGCAGGATCTGGATTTGATAGGGGGTAAATAGGAATGGCCACAACGAAAACTGACATATTTGTTTATGCGCACTGGTTAGGCATGCCTGAACCAAAAGCCATTGGTATGCTCAGGGCTCAGCAGGCAAAAGGTAAAAAGGCCTTCAGTTTTGAATATGATCCGGAATGGATCAAATCAAAGGAACAGCGATTACTCGATCCCGATATAACCTGGTTTCCAGGCCCTCAATATCCTATTGGTAAAGAAAATTTTGGTGTTTTTACGGATTCAATGCCTGATACATGGGGTAGAAGGCTGATGATACGCAGAGAAGCCCAAATGGCAAAGGAAGAAGGACGGCCTGCGCAGACACTATATGATATTGACTACCTGCTAGGCGTATATGATGAAACAAGGATGGGTGCATTGCGATTCAAATTGGATATGAGTGGACCATTCCTGAGTGATCAACATGGTATGCCTACTCCACCATGGACAAGCATTCGGGAACTCCAGCATGCGGCCAAGGCCATTGAGAGCGATGACCATAATGCAGAGATTAAAAAATGGCTTGCTATACTCATGGCGCCGGGATCGTCCCTTGGAGGAGCGCGTCCGAAAGCAAATATCAGTGACGGGCAGGGTGCACTATGGATCGCTAAGTTTCCATCAAAAAATGACGTGATTGACAAAGCTGCATGGGAGTTTCTGGCTTACAAACTGGCTATGCGCTCAGGTATCAATATGACAGAGTGCAGAATCGAAAAATAACCGGAAAGCACCACACCTTTTTTACAAAACGTTTTGACCGGCAACAAAAAGAAAGGATTCATTTCGCCTCGGCGATGACGATGACCGGGCAAAATGAGGATACCATTAAAGAACGTCCTGCCAGTTATTTGGATTTATCAGAGTTCATTCAAAACGCTGGAGCCCAAATCAAGAATGATCTCAACAACTCTGGCGGCGTATTGCATTTCATATCGCTATTTCCAATACGGATGATCATCTACGAAATCACGGGTTTTTATTGCGCGATGATGGCTGGATTCTTTCGCCAGCGTATGACCTCAATCCATCTATCGATAAGGACGGATTAGCATTAAATATTGATACCGATCAAAACAATCTTGATTTTGATCTTGCAAAGAGTATCGAGAATACTTTCGGCTCTCCAATAATGAAATGGACATAATCATAAACGAGATTAAGAAAACTGTATCAGCCTGGAGAAAGTATGCACAAGAAATCGGAATTTCAAGAGCAGAACAGGAAATGATGAGTGGGGCGTTTAGGTATTAATAAAATTTACTGCCAAGTGTATGTTGTTGTAGTTATTATTTTTGCTCACTCACAATTCCTCACCGCAATCCACTCCCCATCCGTCAGATTAAGGGCCACCAGGTAACCATGTCCCGGACGATCCTTGTATACGCAGCCAGCATCCAGATTGTATACGTCATCCCGCTCCGGATTTACTACTTCCTCAAGCGGCCTGGGGTATGGCCGTGAATGATTTTCCGGTCACCCAGTTTTCGCTTGTCGACTGTAAAATACCTGATCCACATCAAAGCCTCCCGGTCTTCGAAAAGATCATCCGGCGCAAAATTGATACCGGCATGGACGAAGATGTAAGGACCGTTTTCAAAGTATAACCGGGTGCGGTTAAAGAAATCCTTGTACTCAGGTTTGAAATCACGGTATGAGGAAACGCCGAAGTTCTTTAGTGTGACATCCCCGCCGTTGAGGTACCAGTCCAGATGGGCCTGTCTTGATTTTGCGGAATCCAACATCAATTGCTCGTGATTACCTCTCAAGGTGCGGATCTGGTATCCTTTCTTCCGAAGATCGATGATGAGGTCGATGACCGCTTTGCTGTCGGGACCGCGGTCGATATAATCGCCGATGCAATAGATCGTGTCGGACTTCCTGATCTTGATTTCGTCAAAGATCAGTTTGTGGAAGGTGTTGATACAACCGTGGATGTCGCCGATGGCCAGGATACGAGGCATAGGGACCGAAAGTCAAGTCTGAGTTTTGACGAACCCAGACGTTGAATTAACGCGTCGGGGCGCCCGACTGGACGTCCATTCGTTGAAACTTGAAAGTCCTTCTTCGTCTGCCTTCGCCTTAGCCTTTTACATTCGCCCCACTATCCGCATGGAAGAGATGCAACTTACTGCGATCGATAAACAAGGTAGCCGGTTGCTGCTCGGTGGGAGAGGTCTCGGGGCGGAGACGGGCGATCATGGAGATGCCACCGATCTTAAAGTAGAGGTAGCTGTCACTGCCCATCGGCTCCAGGATATCAGCCAATATCTGCATGGGCTGGTAGGAAGGAATGTTAAGATTATTATCCCCATGAATATTTTCGGGGCGAATGCCGAGGACATAGTCTCCTGGCGAAGTTGAAGCAGGAATATATCCACTCACATCAAGTGAAAAAGAACCTGAAGCATCCCTGAAGGTTTTTGATTCATCGAGTTTGCCGGGAATCAGATTCATGGCGGGGCTGCCGATGAAACCTGCTACAAAGAGATTGGCTGGATGATCATAGGTATTCATCGGCGTATCAAATTGCTGGAGGACACCGTCTTTCATCACGGCTATACGATCCGCCATGCTCATCGCTTCGATCTGGTCATGGGTCACATAGATGGTGGTGACGCCAAGTTTGCGCTGCAGTTTAGATATCTCCATCCGCATCTGCACGCGGAGCTTAGCATCGAGGTTGCTCAGCGGTTCGTCAAACAAAAAAACTTTTGGATTGCGGACAATCGCCCGGCCTAGTGCCACACGTTGTCGTTGTCCACCGGACAGAGTACCAGGTTTACGTTTTAGATAAGGTGTCAATCCAACAATTTCCGCAGCAGCTTCTACACGTTCAATGATTTCCTTCTTAGGAACTTTCTTGAGTCTGAGTCCGAATCCCATGTTTTGAAAAACAGTCATGTGCGGATACAACGCATAGTTTTGAAAAACCATCGCGATGTCCCTGTCCTTTGGAGCAATATCATTGACCAAGCGATCTCCTATGTAGAGCTCACCTGATGTGATATCCTCCAGGCCTGCTATCATCCGAAGCGTTGTTGATTTTCCACAACCGGAAGGACCAACAAGTACTACAAACTCCTTGTCCCGGACATGCAGCGAAACATCCGATACAGCCTCGGTGGTGCCATACCGCTTGATGATGTTTTTTACGATTACTTCTGCCATAATGTTTCGCCTCGCGCCCGGCGGGGCCGCCGGCTCCTGCCTGGGCCCGCCGGGCCCCTGGCCGGGCCCCTCCCTCCCCCCGGGCCCGCCGGCGCCTGTGCCCGGGGCCCCGCGGGCGCGTGGGCCGCGCGGGCGGGCCCCGGGGGGCGTGGGGCGGGGGGGGGGGGGGGGGGGTTTATTTATCATACTCCTCCAATGCCTGCAACGCAAGCAACGCCTCAATAGTAGATTCCGCCCCCGCATTTTTATTTATACTTTCCGCACTGCTGATGCCGTCATACCCTCTTCCCGTAGCAGGATCATACATTGGTGTTTTCGCAGGATTGTTTCCTGAAAACCAGGATGCTAATTCCTTTGCCTGAACAAGGTGCTGTGTATCTCCGGTCATGAGATATGCCTTCAAGGTGGCCCACACCATAGGCCTCACGCCATAAGCTATCTGAGAAAATGTTTCAGCATCATAGCTTTCTGATTTACCATCCACCACGCGGACAAAGAAATGATTAAGGCCGCCATTGCTCAGGATCGATGGATAAAAGGTTTTGATTTCATACATCGCGCTGTTGATGATCGCGGTATCTTTTAATGTTTGACCGGCCGTCAGCAGTGCATAGGATTGAATGTTGGCGTAGGCATGCCATAGATTTTCCCAACTCAGGAAAGCACCATCCTGTTTATCCCCCTTTGACCTGAACTGCATCATGAGGATACCATCCGCGAAATGGCGCATCAATGCCAGCACATCTTTTTTCTGCACCGCACCATCCAGATTTGATTGCTGCACCATCCATGACAATCCGATGAGTATGATGGATGCCTGATCTGTCCCGCATACTTTTGGTAACCAGGTTGGAAAAGTCCAACCGTTAGTAGTGTCTGTTTCCGTGGATTTGAAAGATGGTTCGGTTAGAATATTAGCAACCAGTTTCTCGCGTTGTTGGTCTATTTGTTCTTTTAATGGATCGCCTTTTTCCAATAAATAAAAGGCCTCACCAAATGCCCACAAGACACGCCACGACCAGAAGTTAGGTTCGGGCTTACTGGTACTGCCATCGGTATGGATACGCCCGTCAGGCCAGATAAAATTATAGTAGTATCCGTTTGGTGCCTGCATGGCCAATAAGAATTTCACCAGCATCTTTCCTTTTCTCAGATGTTCGGGATCCTTGCTGACAGCGTATTGCCGCAAATAAAAGATGGAAGCCCTGGAGGCATCATCCACACAGGCGAAACCTTCATCATCATCACCGACCAAATGATAGTCGGGATATTCGGAATAGATGTGAATGAAACCGACGGTGTCTTCTCCCACTTTGGTCTCACCATATAACGCATCCAGATGTGACGTGTTAATCAGTGATGTAACAACTGCCTCTTCTTTGACAGGCTGAGCGCATTGACATAATCCAAGGATGATGAAGCATGCGCTTACGCCTAAGATGAAGAATCGATGAAAATGAACTGCTTTTTAAATACCTCATTATTTCTTACAGGCTAATAACTGCTCTACAATTGTTTTCGTTTTCATCGTCGCAAAACCACAAGCCACATCTGACATAGCATAGGGGATCAGGATGTTATCACCATGTTGCATCCATCCACAGGTATAGAGTACATTGGGTACATAGCCTTCGCGTTCAGATTCGAGTGGCTCCATCAGTGGTTTGTCAAGAATGGAAATAACTTTTTGTGGCTGATCCAGATCTAATAAAGACACTCCGAGTGTATAGCGGCGCATCGGACCTACATGGTGCGTCAGCATCAACCATCCTTCCGGTGTTTCGATCGGTGATCCGCAATTGCCGATCTGTACGAGTTCAAAATCTCTGAAAGGTTGTTGATGCGGTTGCTTGTTGTCCCAGGTCATATAATCATCTGACCGCATAATTCCGCAAGCCTCTCCACCCTGCCTGGAGAGCATCGTATACTTGCCACCAACCTTGCGTGGAAAGAAAGCCATGCCTTTATTATCTACCTGGCTGCCCCGAAGATTACGAATCTGAAAATGTTTGAAGTCTGTAGTCTCCAGCATTTTGGACTGAATCACTTTACCATTGTACGCCGTATATGTACCAAGGTATTTCGTCACCCCTCCATCTGTATACCTGACCATGCGCAGGTCTTCCATGCCCATGGATTCGCTACTGGCTTGCGGGAATATGACTCTCTCAGAAAGCGGAATCGAATCATCAAAGACGATATCATAATGATCGTCATCTCCGCCTTCAATTTCAACTTTAGTGCCTGCTGTGCGCCATGGCCCTTGCGGAGTGAACGTGATTTTGTTTTGTCCGTCAATCACGCCTTCCATAAAACCAATGGAAGAGATGTGACCTTCACCAACTGATCGAAGGGTAAGGACAAAGCGCGTCTCACCTGATGCCAAACCTGACTGATCAGGATGTGGTACGATAGAGGGATTGAAGAGTGCAGCCGCCTCCACAGAATATTCTTTAGACAGATATGAGCCGAAAACCAGTTCCTGCTTTTCTGAAAAAGCCGGTGAAGGATAGAGTGCATTCCTTCCTCGCTCAGCATGGGCCAAGAGCAGTTCATTATACCTGCGGTGACGATGGCCAAACAAGGATGCTGTTGCGTCATAATGTTTCTCCGCCTGCTCGTCGGTGAGTTTTTCAACAAAGCCTGCAAATCTTGTCAGGCGGTCTGATTCACCCGGATCGAGGTACAGGAGGATGAGTTTCTTAGGATCGGCATCAAAGTGCTGAGGGAGTCGTTGTATGATCATAGTTGGTGGTATATATTATTCCTTCTGACCGGAAGCGGCCATACTTTGAATAAAGTGTTTTTGAAAAATCAGGTAAGCGATAATGATCGGCATGGCCAGCAGTGTGGCACTGGCAAGTTTCATTCCTATCTGTCCCATGGAGCGGCCACCCACTGCAAAGAGGGTGACAAGCTGAGGCATGGTCATGAGTTTTTCTTCGCGGATCACAATGATGGGCCACAAGACATCATTCCAGGTGGTCATGAACGTGATGATACCCACCGTGATCAGCGTCGGCACCGACACAGGCCAAAGGACCTGGAAGAGAATGCGCAATTCGTTACACCCATCGATCCTTGCAGCATCGATGAGATCCTGTGGAATGGAAAGAAAATGTTGTCTGAATAAAAGGATAGCAAATGCATTGAGCAATCCAGGGATAATCAGCGCCGCAAATGAGTTTAGTCCACCCAAATTGCACCATCAGGATATAATTTGGAATCAGCGTCAACTGAAACGGAAGGGTCATGGTGAAGAGTAAAAAATAAAATAACAGGTTTCTGCCTTTAAACCTATGTCGTGCAAGCGCATAGCCGGCCATGGAGCTAAAAACCAAAACACCAAAAGTCACGAGTGTAGCTACGAAAATGCTATTGAGAAATGCACCTGAGATCGGAATGCTCTGAAACAACTTGATATAGTGATCGAGTGTAAAGGCAACCGGCCACAAAGTGACATTGGTGATACTGCGCTCTTCTGACAACGATGCACTCACCATCCATAGAAAAGGATAGAGGAAGGCGAAGGCGAAAATGCAGAGGAGGAGGTAAAAGATGATCTTTCTCATGGCTGTTTGTTTTCAATGACGGTGCGTTGAATAAATACAACCAGCAGGATGATCAGTGCGAGCACTAAACCCAGTGTGGCGGCATATCCCATATGGTAATAGAAAAAACCCTGTTTATAAATATACAGTACGGATGATAGTGTACTGTTGAGCGGACCACCTCCGGTCATTACGTATGGTTCGATAAATAAAGAGAACCCACCTATGGTCGACAGGATCATCACCATGATCATGGTCGGGTTGATGACCGGCAATGTGATGTGCCAGAATTGTTGCCATCCTGTAGCACCTTCCAACGCTGATGCTTCGTACAAAGATTTAGGAACGGATTGAAGTCCGACAAGGAAAAGAATAATATACAGACCCACATTTTTCCATGTGGCCATGATCGCGATCGACGGCATCGCCCATGAAGGATCCGTGAGCCAACCTACTTTGTCAAGTCCCATACTCATCAGCAGCATATTGATAGATCCCATTTCGTATCCATATAATTGTTGCCACAAAATGGTGACGACTACACCGGATACCACGACAGGCATAAAAAATGCGCCTCTGAAAAAGCCCTGAACCATATTTGCTGATTGAGGATCACCGCCAATCCTAATGCAATGCTGATCTGTAGTGGAATATGAATACCGAGGAAGACCAGTGTATTGCGAAGTGATTTTAAAAAATACTGATCCTGTAACAGCTTTTCATAATTGGAGAGGCCGACATACTCCATCGGGCTGATGATGTTCCACTCATGAAAACTCAGAAACAAAGAAAAGCCCACCGGAAAAAGTACGAACACCAGGATGTGTGCGAGGTAAGGAGATACCAGCAGGTAGGAGGATATGGTTTTGCTTTTACTCATCGCCGATCAATTATTGAGATAGAGTAAGTCTACTGCCTTGGCTGCAGCTTCAATCGCATCTTCCGGTGTCTTCTGTCCGTACACAACACATGCCTCATACTCCTGTGAAATAATGTCGAGTACTTCTTTCATATAGCGGGCACTGTCCATTCCTTTCACATACTTGGCCTGCTGCACGAAAGGAATCAACTTTGGATGGGCTTGTAGATAATCCGCGAACAAAATGTTTGACTCGAGATCTTTTCTTCTTGGAAACTGTCCTGACAAAGCCAGAAAATCCCTGTCAGCTTCCGGTGATATCAGGGTTTGTAAAAACAACCATGCACGCTCAGGATCCTTACAGGTATTGAAGATGACCATATTCTTTGGATCACCGTATGAATATATTGGACCTTTCATACTATCCGGCACAGGCATATGGATAAAGTCGTATTTGAAACCTTCGGTTTTGAAACGTTCATTCTGCTCGATCGTCCAGGGGCCGATAAATGTTGAAGCTATACGGGCGGCCAGAAATGGATCACTTTGTCCTTTTTGTTGTTCGCGTGGAAAATAATCTTTTGCATACAATGCCTGCAGGAAAGTAAACACACCGATACCATGTTCATTATTGAAAGCCGCCTTGCCATCTTTGACAATCGGTGCTCCTTGTGATGATGCATAATAGAGTGGCAGGAAATTAAAAAACCGTTGCCACCAGATGGGATTTACTTCACTGATGCCAAGCCATTGATTTCCAAGTTTTGCAGCCTGTGCATGTGCTTTGATTTTTTTTCCTGCTTCCAGATAAGATGAATAATCAGCGGGGACATTTGCAATGCCTGCTGATTGAAACATATCCGGATTGTACATCATCATGATGGGATTAACTTTCCAGGGCACCTGGTAAATATGTCCATCCGCAGAGGTGATTTCTCTGATCACTTGTGAGTCACAACGTTGATATAGCAACTCAAGGAAACCATCCAATGTATCGAGTGGAACCAATACGCCGCTACGTGCAAAATCCTCCACATCTCCCTGCCACATGTTGGCATAAATATCAGGCGTCGTTTTGCCTACAACCGCTGCCAGCAGGACTTCTTCACTGGATTGACCTTCCGGTACAGGTTGAAAAAAAAATGGAATTTCTGGATGCGCCTGATTCCAACGGTCGACGTATTGCTTGGTAAATTTTATTTCTTCAGGATTACTGGATGACCAGAATACAAATGTATTGTCATCCTGCTGATGGGACCGGCAGGCAGCCAGGCCAATGAGCAAGAGACAACTTATATATACCTGGTGTCGTAAACGCATATGCGAATCAATCTGTCTTGTAAGTTGGTACAGCGGGTCTTTTCAGGTTCTCACAATACGTGTGCTGTATTGTGGTGGTTTCCCGGAAGTCCCTGCATTACCCGGTGGAATAAATTGTCCGGGGGTGATTTGTTTGTTCCAGTCAAATTTGCTTTTCTCCTGGTAGATTTTCCTGAATTGCATCGGGCTGCATTGATGCGCGCTTTTAAATATGCGGTTAAAATTGGCCATGTTATTAAAGCCAGACAAAAACGCAATTCGACTGATCTGTTCATCCGATTCAATGAGCAACTTACACGCATGTTCGAGACGCATCGCAATGAGGTAGTCTGAAAAACTCCTGTTCGTCGCTTTCTTAAAAAAGTGACTAAACGCTGAATCACCTAAATTGACCTCTGCTGCCACATCCGACATCTTCAAACCGCTTTCCTGAAAGTGCCTCATCAGGTATTGGTAAGCTGCATGCAATCTTTTACTATTGACCTGCACCGGATTGACATTAAAACCTTCACTGGCCAGGAACTCAAACTGTCGTGATTTAGACAAAAGGTCAAATAGAAGTAAAAATTCGGTCGCGCTCTCCACCCCGGTCACTCTGGTCAAACGCTGGATCCGCTTTTTAGCTTCGACCAGCGTCTTGCCATAAAAACGGATACCCCGGCCTGAACTGACCAGAAAAGTTTGGATGAGCGAAAATGGTTTCTTGGCCAAAAGCGCCTTGTCAAACAAATGCATGTCAAACTGTATGGTTATCACACGGCATGGATCTTTAGCCGTCCCTTGTTTGTCTTTATCATCCCATTTATGGAACAAATACGGCCCGATCAGCACGAGATCCTCCTCCTTATACCGTTGGGTTGAATCCCCTACGATACGGTTTCCCGCGCTGCCCGAGACCAGGGTCAATTCAAATTCTGCATGGTTGTGAATCGGGTACTCAAAACCTTTGTTGACTGAGTCCAGAATCACAAACAGGTCCGTTCCTGTCACCGGTGTGATTTCCTGATATACTTTCATAATATTAATACCTGTTGAAATACGTAGGATTAGATTTTCATAAAAATACCATTCTTTTCACTTAAAGTACAGATTTGCTGATTTCCTTCTTCGTAGTTTCACCTACCCATCCTATACATTATCGCCTGGTTTTACTTTCCGGCTTTCAATAGTCGGAAGTCCGGTTGTTTTAAAAATTTAATGCATGACACGACGTATACTGAACGTTACCAAATTCAATCTGACCTGTAGCCTTATCCTCCTGTCGTTGCTGGTCACTGGGCAAAATCTCACCATCACTGGTACCGTATTGTCCGGCGAAGACCAACAACCCCTGATCGGAGTCAACGTAGTGGTCGTAGGGACACAAGATGGTACCATCACCGATTTTAATGGCGTTTATACCGTTTCTGCACCTGCAGATGCAGTTCTTCAGTTCAGTTATACCGGCTTTGTCACACAAGATGTGAAAGTCGGCGGACGAACAACCATAAACCTCACGCTGGAAGCTGACAACCAACTGCTCGAGGATGTTGTAGTCGTAGGTTATAAAAAGGAGATCAAGAGTAATATCTCCAGTGCTATATCGACTGTGAAAGCTGAAAACATCAATCATCTTCCTCTCTCTGGTCTCGATCAGGCACTTCAGGGACAAGCTGCAGGTGTTCAGGTCACCCAGACTACGGGCGCACCAGGTGATGATATTGCTGTGCGTATACGTGGAGCCGGTACGCTGGGTAACACTCACCCTTTATATATCATAGATGGCGTTCCTACTACTGGTAATATCAACATGTTTTCCATCTCAGACATTGAATCCATTGAAATACTGAAAGACGCCGCATCTGCTTCCATCTATGGATCACGAAGTGCAAACGGGGTCATCGTCATCACCACTAAAAAAGGGAAGAAGGGCACTCCGGTTTTCAACTTTGACTCTTATTATGGTATACAGGAAGCAAACCGCTTGCCTGACTTACTGAACACCGAAGAATATCTCTTGATCCGAAATGAAGCCATCAACAATGCAAACAGCCTCCGTGATCCGATTCGTCAACTCGATACGTATGACGTGGCCATCCTCGATACCCTCGGTGAGGTCAACTGGTTGGATGAAGTTTTTAACTCCGCTCCAACCCAACGCTATTCATTGTCTGCTTCAGGGGGAGGAGATAATGGCAGCTTTTATCTGCTGGGTGAATACTCAAGCCAGGAAGGTGTATTCAAGAGACAACGCTATGACAAATATCTGCTGCGCTTTAACGGCGATATAGGCACGAAGAAATTCAGGGTCGGAAACAATATTTCGTTTTCTTACACGGATCGTGATGTGATCAATAGTTCAGGTGATGGAGGTGGGCCGGGCAATGAGTTAAGCGGTATCCGCTATGCACTGATTGCAGCACCCGTCTTTCCGATCTATGATCAAAACGGAAATTATAACAACACTTCGTCAACGCTTGGGGATCCAACATTATATGGTGATGGTAATGCCAATCCACTCGCGTTTATCGATGCGACTAACTGGACCGTGCAACGCTACCGCTTTTTCGGAAATGTATTTGCGGAATATAAATTCCTACCCAACCTGACATTCAGGACAAACCTGGGTGCTGACATTCTGTTTCAGGATGAAACTATCTTTAAAGAAAGACTTTCTGCTGCTATTTACGATCCAACTTCGCTCAGCCGCGGCAATGTCACTGACCGCACGATGATATGGAACAATACACTTGATTATTCCACTTCGATAGGTGCCTCGAAATCACACAATGTGAGTTTGTTGATTGGTATGGAAGCAATCGAAAACCGCACAGATTACTTAGGTGCTTCTGCCAGGAATTATTTTCTGAGTGATCCTAATTTTCAATTTATCGACAACAGTGTAACGCAGGAACTGGGAGACATTGATGCATCAGGTATCGCTACCGAATGGGGGTTGATGTCCTATTTCGCACAGGCTGGTTATAATTACAAGAGCAGGTATATCCTGAGTGGTTCTGTACGGCGCGATGGTTCATCCCGGTTTGGTAAAGCCAACAGGTACGCGGTTTTCCCAGCTATATCTGCTGCATGGAATGTGTCAGGTGAGTCATTCTTTGACAACATAGATGTCATCTCCCATCTTAAGCTCAGAGCAAGCTGGGGTCAGCAAGGAAACCAGGAAATAGGAATCTATCCATACAGCTCGCTGGTGGAAACGGGTATCATCGAATATCCTTTTGGCGGACAGATCTCCACCGGTACAGAAATCGTAGAAACCGGAAATGAAAACATCAAGTGGGAGACGACGACACAAACTGATTTTGGGATGGATATGAGTTTGTGGGATGACCGCTTGTCGATCATCGCAGACTATTATATCAAACGGACAGATGATATTCTGGTGCGTGTGCCGCTACCTCAATCTGCAGGCGCCTTTACACCACCTTATGTCAATGCAGGCACGGTTGAAAATAAAGGACTTGAGTTTGCGCTCAGTTATCGCAATAGCTTCAGTGAGCTACACTATAACATCGGAGCTAACATCGCGACGATCGACAATAAAGTTATTTCGATCGCAGGCACCGAACCATTACTTGGTGGATTCGGATTGTCAGATGGACCTATCACGCGCACTGAACCAGGATATCCATTAGGATCTTTTTATCTGTATGAAATGCAGGGTATCTTCCAAAACCAGGAAGAAGTTGATTCAAGTGCATTCCAATTTAATGATACCCGTCCTGGAGATGTAAGATTTGTGGACATCGATGGAAATGACACCATCAATGATAAAGACAGAGCGCACCTGGGCAATCCTTTCCCGGATTTCACACTCGGATTCACCCTGGGCTTTCAGTACAAAAACTTTGATTTTTCAGTCCTTGTTCAAGGCGTGTTTGGCAATGATGTGTACTTTCTCTATGGAAACTTTGCCTACGAAACCCAACTCCGTGGATTCAACAGCTATGCAAAAATCCTGGATCGTTGGACGCCCACCAATACGGATACTGACATACCTAAAGTCAGTGTAGATGATCGTAACAACAACAGGCGGATCTCCACACGCTTTTTAGAAGATGGCTCCTATGTGCGGGTGCGTAATGTGACTTTGGGTTATACGTTCAACAACCTCCTGAAAACAGATAAGATCAAGGAACTGCGCCTCTATGTGTCGGCACAAAACTTATTCACATTTACAAAGTATTCCGGGCTTGATCCTGAAATACAAGCGAACACGAATGACACTGCAGGATATAATGTTTCTTCAGATCTGGCAGTCGGTATAGACTGGGGCACCGTACCTGCTCCACGAACTATCCTTGTCGGTATGAACATCAAATTTTAAAAACATGAAAAGCTACATATACACTTCGATCCTGTTTGTCCTGCTCTGCACATGGTGCACATCCTGTGGCGATATCCTGGATAAGGATCCGCTCGGCCGGCTTGATGCGGATAACTATTATAAGACGGCAGAAGATGCCATTCAGGGTGTTAACGCCACGTACCGGCCGTTGCTGATGAACAATGAAAACAATAATTTCTATTGGGTATTCGGTACGCTGGCATCAGAGGAGTCGCTGGCGGGAGGTGATGGCTCACGTCCTGGGATCATTCAAATCGATATCATGCAACACAATGCTTCCACACAGGAGATCAATGATTTCTGGAAGCTGAATTATGCCGGCATCGTGCAGGCCAATACCGTAATTTCCAAAACACCATTGGTGGATGCAGATCAGGAGCTGAAAAACAGAATTATCGGAGAGGGGCTTTTCCTGAGAAGCTATTATCATTTTGTGCTCGTACAGGTATTTGGTGATGTGCCCCTGATACTGGAGATACAGGCACCAGATGAAGTACTGGTGTCACGCACACCCAAGACGGATGTACTCGCTCAGATAGCTGCAGATTGTGAACTCGCTGCCTCTATGCTTCCACTATCGTATGGGGGAGCCGATGTGGGTAGGGTCACAAAAGGAGCTGCCCTTGCCCTTGCTGCGAAAGCACACTTGTACCTGAAAGACTATGAATCAGTGCTCAGCAATATTGCAGCTATTAAAGGACTAGGCATTTATGCTCTTCAGGCAGACTACAGGAATAACTTTTATGACACCACCCAAAACAACAGCGAGTCTGTATGGGAAATCCAACACGAGAATCTTGAACTGGGCGTAGGCAATTTTCTCAATCAGTGGTGGCTATCAAAAAAAGTACAGGATGGCTACGGCTTTGCTGAAGTCAGCATGGAATTTGTCAACGCATTTGAACCGAACGATCCCAGGTTAAAATATTCTGTAGCACGCCACAATGAAGAATATTTTGGAGTGACCTACAAAGCATCTTTTTCTTCTACCGGCGCCAGCCCAAGGAAATACCTCCAGCACAAGGATGAGGTAACACAAAAATCTGATGGTGGCATCAACTATACCGCTATCCGTTATGCTGAAGTACTGTTGTGGGAAGCAGAAGCACTTGCAGAACTAGGCAGAACTGCCGAAGCATTGATACCGCTTGAAGAAGTAAGAGCCAGGGCTCGTGCTCAATCTACTGATCCGGTCAATAGTCTGCCGGCGATCACTACAACGGACAAACAAGAACTCATTGATCTCATACGTCATGAACGACTGGTGGAACTCGGATTTGAAATGCACCGTTTCTTTGACCTGGTCAGATGGGGCATCGCTGCCGATGTCGTGGATGGTTTTGTAGTTGGCAAAAATGAAGTCTTTCCAATCCCACAAACCGAACTTGATCTCAATCCAAACCTTTCTCAGAATCCAGGATACTAATACATATTTATGAAGCATATACCTTACCGGTTGTTTATTATTTTTTGCATGTCAGTCCTGTCAGGGAACCTGATGGGGCAAGTATCACAAATTGAAATAGCCCGGGTAGAGTTGATGCCAAATGAACCCTCGCCCTACTTTATGCGCGATTGGAATGCAGTGGCTACCGCTTATGATTCCTTTGTCTATGATGAGCAAAAAACCGGCCAACATCTCCCACTTGTATTTGTTCGCCCGCAAGGTGTCAACTATCCCGATCGTGAATCCTTTGGCCTTGATACTTATGTCGGTACATTCAGTAATGAAAATGGGGAGGGCATAAACGTATTGCCATCCATCGTCAGTGCTACGCTTGCAGGCATTGATAAAAGCAATCAATTTGGTCGCAACTGGGTGTTGATGAGCCAGGATTACTTTAACAGGGGAAACGGAGAAAATTTATATCTCAACAATATCGGCGGGCATAGTGGTAGTGACTGGTGGTATGATATGATGCCCAATATTTATTTCTATCAACTCTATGATCTCTACGGGCCTATCGGTGATGCACAAAATCAATTTCACCAGGTAGCTGATCGTATGTCCGGCGCTGTGCAGGCGATGGGCGGCAGTGCTACTCCATGGACCAGGGCATTTATGGATTATCGCGCATGGGACTTCCTCAACATGCAACCTAATGCGGATGGCGTGCATGAACCAGAAGCAGCGGGTGCTTATGCCTGGCTTTTGTACCATGCCTATAAAGAGACAGGTGATGAAGAATATCTCCGCGCGGCCGAATGGAGTATGGAATATCTCATCAACCTGAACAGCAATCCATCCTATGAATTACAACTACCATACGGTGCCTATGCTGCAGCCAAAATGAATGCAGAGCTCGGTACGGAATACAATATTGAAAAACTTCTTTTCTGGGTCTTCAATCGTGGACCATTCAGAGGCTGGGGTACTATAGTCGGCACGTGGAATACGTTTGACGTGTCAGGCCTCGTAGGCGAAGCGAATGATGGTGGTAATGATTATGCGTTTCAGTTGAATGGTGTACAGCAAGCCGGAGCGTTGGTTCCACTCGTTCGATATGATAAACGTTTTGCGCGCACAGTTGGAAAGTGGATGCTCAATGTGGCCAATGCTACACGGTTGATGTATCCCGGGTTTTTACCGAGTCACCTGCAGGATGCTGATGCATGGTCTGATGCCAACGATCCAGGGGTGTGATGGGGTATGAAGCATTGCGTGAGGTTTGGCAGGGCTCGAGACCGTTTTCAACAGGCGATGCACTCAAAGGCACCTGGGCTGCAACTAATCTTTCTCTATACAGCACCTCCTCTATTGGTTACATGGGCTCGCTGATAGAAAAGACCAATGATGAGAAAATCCTGAAACTGGATCTATTGAAGACTGATTTTTTCAATGATGCTGCCTATCCATCCTATTTGCTTTATAATCCTTACTCAACCTCCAAGACTGTTATGATCGATGCAGGGCAAAATCTACGTGACATCTACGATGTGATTTCAGAAACTTTCCTTGTGCAAAATGTATCAGGACAAGTCACTATAGATATTCCTGCGGACCAGGCTATGTCGATTGTGCTGGCCCCTGCAGGTGGTGCGATTACCTATGAAAAAAATAAAATGCTGATCGATGGTGTAGTCGTTGATTTTATGCAGACCTCGATGGTCTATAACGCTAAGCCAAGGATACAATCCTTTGCCACCGAAAATAACACTGTTGAAAAAAACAGCACCATTAACCTTTATGGAAAAGGGATCGACCAGGAGACCAAAGATCTGATCTATACTTTTTTATTGCCGGATGATACTATATCCGGTCTTGAGAAAACAATACAATGGACAGCACCGGACGCAGAAGGGACCTTTGAGATCAAACTGATCATTGAAGACGAAGATCAGCAGACAGATACGGCCATCATTACTATCGATGTAGTGAGTGAAATAAATTATGCTCCTGAGATCATCTCGCTGACTGCTTCTAAAAAATATACTTCTCCTGGTGGAACAATTACCCTGCACGCAGAGGTCACGGATGTCAACAATGATAACATCTCCTATAGCTGGACGGCCACTCAAGGTGATATCATCGGCTCTGATGATCTTATCGACTGGCTGGCACCAAACGACGAAGGCATATACATCATTCAGCTCATGGTGTCCGATGGTCGTGGGGGATCTGCAACAGCCAGTATCAAATTACTTGTGATGGATCCAGGCCTGCATACCGATGGTGACGTGATAGCCTGGTACCCATTTCAGGGAAACGCGCAGGACATCAGTGGTAATGCATTGCATGGACAGGTATTTGGTGCCAAACTCACCGAAGACTCTCTTGGCAATTCTTCATCAGCCTATTTCTTTGATGGCTTCAATGACCATATCAAGGTGGCGAATCAACCGATATTGAACTTTACGGATCAAGTAACAGTCACTTGTTTTGCAAGACCTGAAATCATCGGTGATAAAGAGCGTTTCATCCTCTCGCATGGTAGTTGGCAAAACCGATGGAAACTGTCCATCACTCCGGATCGCAAAGTCAGGTGGACTCTCAAAAATGCAACGGGGCAGGTCAGAGACCTCGATAGTGAGACGGTGCTCGAAGCCAATACAAAAACGTATCACATAGCGGCTTCGTACAATGGTCGTTTCCTATTGTTGTACATCAATGGCAGACTTGAAAGCTTTTCGGCTTTCAGCGGGGATATCAATAGCAGTCCCGTTGATTTTGAAATCGGGCAGATCCTTCCCGATGACCAGATGTACAATTACAGAGGCATCCTGGATGAGGTTAAAATATTTGACTACGCACTGTTACCGGATTCTGTTGCAGCCGAAAGTGGCAATATCATGACGGGAGGTACAGATCCAGTCTTGAAATCATCATTCAGGCTGTCCATGTATCCAAATCCGGCAAAAGAATACATCACTATTGACATGGAAGGTCTGGACCATGTGGTGGGTGACAACATCACTGCAGACATACTAGATAGTCAGGGAAAGTTGGTATCGCAGATATCCATTGCTGACTTCACGAAAAGAGAAATAAATGTCTCCCGTCTGGGAAATGGCTTATACATCATGCGCATACATCAGGGTGGAAACATGTGGACAGGAACATTTGTCATTGAAAAATAGCTTTAACAATATCACTAACAATAAATCAATCCAATAATGAGAAGAATTTACTTATGGTTGTTGCCGGTATGGCTGCTGTTTCATACAGCGTCTGTCGTGCAGGCACAGCAAGTCGTAGCTAACTACGATTTCAACGGAAACGCAAAAGACGGATCCGCCTACGAGAATACTGCATCCATTTATGGTGCAGCACTAACACAGGACCGTTTTGGACAAGCCAATCAGGCTTTTCTATTTGACGGAGTACAAAGTCACCTGCTGGCCAATAATGCAGCCCAACTTCAATCGCCGACATTATCTGTCAGCTTCTGGGTACGGGTTGATGAAATTCCGGCACAAGGTGAAGTGTACATATTATCTCATGGTGGTTGGCAGGAGCGTTGGAAAATTTCGCTTCCTTCACACGGCAAGCCTATCTGGACAACACATGCAGCAACTTGCTGCTCTGATCTCGACTCAGGAAATCCGCTCGTCGTCGGCGACTGGACACACCTGGTCATGATTCATGATGGAGCCAAAGAAAAAATCTATGTAGATGGTGTACTGGCTACTGAAAGGGATTATTCTGGTGACCTGGCTCCTACGACACAACCTTTGGGCATAGGTTATTCCCCTATTGACAATGACTATTTCTTCAAAGGTGCATTGGATGAATTAGTCATCTATGATGGTGCACTCACCGATGTCGATGTAGCCGATCTTTATGCAGAGCAATCTACTCCACCTGTTGTCGTAAACAGTATCGTAGCTGCTTATTCATTTACCGGAAACTACCTGGATGAATCTTCTTTTGATAACCATGGCACAGGACGTGGCGCTGAATTTGTCACTGATCGTTTTGGATTTGGTGACAGAGCTGTCCGCTTTAATGGAACCGATGGTGGTGTGACTGCTTCCAATTCTTCACATCTCAATTCTGCAACGACTACTGTTTCCTTCTGGGTAAATCCAACCTCATTACCTGCTACTGGTGAAGCTTATATCGCTTCCTTCGGAGGCTGGCAGGAACGTTGGAAGATTTCTTTACCTAGTCACGGCAAAATGGTGTGGACCACTCATGCTACCTCATGCTGCTCAGATCTTGATGCAGGTGGAGGAAATGAATTAGTTCCAGGCACATGGACACATGCTGTATTTGTGCATGATGGCACGATGGACAGGATCTTTATCAATGGCGAACTCGCTGCTGAAAAAGCTTCTGCAGGTGACCTGAACAGCACTGTACACCCATTAGGCATCGGCTATGACCCTATTGATGTTGCGAATTATTTCGCCGGATCTGTTGATGAATTCCAGATCTACAATTATGCCTTGACCGATAGTGAAATCGGGGATCTATACACTGAACAAAGCACTGCTGTGATCGATCCGGATCCACTGGTATTGAATGTTCCATTCTCAGGTGACCTGAAAGATGTAAGTCAATTCGCCAATCATGGCACCTCAGACAATGCTGACTTAACCTACGACCGTTTCGGTTATCCGAACAATGCAATCGCGATCAATCCAACTGACCAGGGTGCTGTTACTGTCCAGAATTCTACTCAATACAATTCTGACTATGCCGCTGTTAGCTTCTGGGTGAAGATGAATGAACTTCCCGCTACAGGTGAAGTATACCTGATGTCCTTTGGTGGATGGCAGGAGCGCTGGAAATTGTCATTACCTTCTCATGGCAAAGTTGTATTTACTACGTATGCTACGACTTGCTGTTCTGATATGGATGCAGGTGCAGGCAACGAATTAGTTCCTGGTACCTGGACACATGTGGTTGCAGTACATGGAACCGTACAAGACAAAATCTTTATCAATGGCGTACTGGCGGCATCCAAAGATGTTGGTGCTCCATTACATCATACAACACATCCATTGGGCATCGGTTGGGATCCAATCGATAAAGGCAGCTATATCAATGGTGATATGGATGATGTGCAACTCTACAATACAGAGCTTACCGATCAGGAAGTTGCTGATCTGTATGCTGCACAAAGTGTTGCTCCGGTATTCCCTGGAGACCTCGTTGCAGACTATGCGCTCAATGCAAATGCTAAGGATGATTCACCATATCACAATACCGGCACCATCGCAGGTGCTACCGCATCAAGTGATCGCTTTGGCAGATCAAACCATAGCATGAACTTCAATGGTGCTGCAGGCATCACTGCTGATAATGCTCCACAATTAAATTCACCTCTGGCTTCAGTAAGCTTCTGGGTTAATCCAAATACACTTCCTGCAAGTGGAGAAGCTTATCTGCTTTCATTTGGTGGATGGCAAGAGCGTTGGAAGATTTCTTTACCTAGTCATGGTAAAGCTGTTTGGACTACACATGCTACTTCATGTTGTTCAGATCTGGATGCAGGTGATGCAAATGCACTTGTACCCGGCACCTGGACACACATGGTCATGGTTCATGATGGTGTCAAGGATTATATCTATGTAAATGGTGTACTGGCCAATTCTAAAGATGCTGCAGGGGACCTGAGTACAACGGTACATCCGTTGGGTATTGGTTTTGATCCGATTGATGTGGCCAATTACTTTGACGGCGCCATGGATGATGTGCAATTATATCAAACTGCTTTAACAGATGTTGAAGTTGCAGCGCTGTACGCAGCACAAGCTGCTGATCCAGGTGAAACAGATGTTACAGCACCTGATGCACCGACTGGTCTTGAAGGCACTGTTAACTTTACTACAGTAACCCTCACCTGGCAACCATCCGTTGATGGCGATTCAGGTATTGCAGGTTATAATGTATATCAGAACAGCACCTTAGTGCAGACTACAGAAGAAACAACGGCATTTATTTCAGGCCTGACACCATTGACATCCTATGAGTTTGGTGTATCAGCAGTTGATCTGGCCGGAAACGAATCTATTCCTTCATTCATCACCCTCATTTCAGGTATGGATGAAACACCTGATATCACGCCTCCGACGACACCTGCTAATCTTGCAGTGTCTCCGGGAGCAAATTCAGCTGTGTTCTCATGGGATGCTTCTACAGATGATACCGCTGTCAAAGGCTATGTAACTTTTGTGGATGGCAATTATGTTGATTCACTCGATGCTGAAACCGTTTCTGTTTTCGTAGGTGGACTTGACCCTTCGACCTTATATACTTTTGAGGTTTATGCTTATGACTTTGCCGGTAATGATTCTGAAACAGCATTTATCACAGCTTCAACTACCGAGCCTATTGAAACAGCAGAGCCAGGCCTTGTAGCTCATTATCCGTTTGAAGGTAATGCTAACGATGCAACTCCATACAACAACCATGGTGCTATTGGTGGCAATCCAACATTCCAACCGGTAACCAATCGTCCGAATGCAGCCGGCATGTCCGTAGTATTCGATGGCGAGGGTGATTCAATTGTTGCCCCTAATGCAGTTCACCTGATTTCTGATTACACAACCGTTGGTTTCTGGATCAGAGTAGATGGCCAGAACCTGAATGATGCTGAGGCCTATGTACTTGATTTTGGTCATTGGAGCGAGCGTTGGAAAATTTCACTTCCACAACACTTAAAGATCGTCTGGACAACCAATGGTAACAACCTGCAGTTTGATGAATTCATTTCAGACATGGATGCAAAGGATGGCAATGAACTCGTCCTTGGTTTCTGGTGGTATGTGACGATGGTACATGATGGCGTAGATGATATCATCTACATCGATGGTGTAGAGGTCAATCGCAAGCCAGTAGCTACCAAGCTTAATAGTACAGCCTTGCCATTAGGTATGGGTAACAATCCTATTGAGGGAGGACAATTCTTTGAAGGTTCACTGGATGAGGTCAAGATTTATAACAAAGCCCTCACGGGCGATGAAATCCTGCAACTCTATTCTACCGGAACCACAGGCATCAAAGACCTGCAGAACGAGTTGAATGCATATGTTGAGATCCTGTATCCAAACCCAACCGTTAACGAACTTACCATCAAGCATGGTTTTGGTGTAAGTGAGAATCTGTTGATCAGGATATTTGACGCGACTGGCCGCCAGGTCGGAGCACAGCGAATCGCTGCTCAGGACATGGACAATGGTATCATCAATCTTGATGTTGCCGGACTTCAAGGTGGTATGTACAGTTTGAATTTTGTACTCGGGGGTAAAGTCCTGGGTTCAATACCTTTCGTGAAACAATAAAGAAAGAATTTAGTACCAGTAATTATGGCCTGTGCACTCATCATGCACAGGCCTTTTTTTATGCCCGATAAAAGATGCCAGATGCCAGAGTCGCAGATAGCAGATGCATGGCGTGGTTTTTTTTAATGCAAATCTTCGATTTACTAGACTTGGCTTTGATCATCCAAAATAAAACGTCTGGCATCTGTGAGTCTGGCATAGTTCGACTTCGCTCACCACAAGTCTGGCATCTCTTTAAACATCACGAGTCTTGTGTCTTCGAGTCTGGCATCTGGAATCTACTTTAACATATACCTGAACCCCACATACCATTCCCTTCCAAAGATCGGACCCCAGATCAACCCGGCATCAAAATAATCACCATGGGGATTGTCCGCGTCAATGATCACAGGCGATTGTTTGTAGTTACCTATATTCTCTACGCCTGCATAGACTTCGAAACTCTTGTTGAATACTCTGGTGAGTTGTCCGTTAAACAACCAGTAATCAGGTGATGATTCCGCCAATTGAAATGCAACCGGATTGGTATCCGTATCAGGGATGCGCTGTGATCCGGTGTTGTGTGCAGTCACACTCAATCTCCAATGTCCTTTGTAGGTAGCAACACTAGACACATAGGCTATGTTGACAAAAAACCTGGAGCGGGGCGTAAATATTTGCTCTCTCATACCTGCTCCACGATATGCGATTTGCGCGTCCTGCCATTTGTAGGCCACCTTTAGATCTACCCTCTTCAGGATTTCATATTGTGCTTCTGCCTGAAAGGTACTCGCAGATGACTGTCCATCCAGGTTGTAGATCCATAATTGCTGTGGACTGATGTCCAGGTCGGCAATTGCACGATTGGTAAAACGGGTATGAAAAAAATCAACAGCGAGCAGTCCACTCCGGTAATCAATGGTAAATTCTTTTGTGATGCTTGCACCAAAGTTCCATGCCTTTTCCATCTCAAGTCCATTGTATGGAAAATTATTTTGCGTTTGCCCTGGCTCCCCTATGGTCCAGTCTCTTGAACTGGCAAGCCATGCGAGGTTTTCAGCTATTGGCAGCGGTGTCCGCATACCACTACCCCCTGATATGCGAAAGACCAGCGACTCTGATGCAGCATACCGCAGATGCAGTCTCGGATTGAACAACCACCCATACAAATTATGATGATCCAGGCGAACACCACCGACGACTGTTATAAAATCATTTGGTAAATACGTGTATTCAAAAAAGGCACCAGGCACGATTTCTTTAAAGTCGTAATGCGTACTGATCAATTGTTCTTTATAGTCTTCATATCGGAAGCTCAACCCAGTCACATACTTGTGTCGGCTATCTCCGATGATCGATTGGTACAACCAATTACCATACAAAGAAGTTTGGGAAGCATCATAGAGTGTATGACCAATTTCTGCATTCTGGACGTGTCTGGTAAATCCCCATTGTGATCCAATGGAATTGTAGCGCTTGTTAGGAAACACATAACCTAATTTTCCAAAAGCCTGCACCCGATCAATATTGATAGGTGTGCGATACAAGTCATGGGTGTCGCCCCCATGACTCACCTGACCACCTTCCTTTCGGTCCTGCACGTATTGAACATTGAGCTGACCTTCTACTCCGTTTTTGTTGTTGTGATAATCCCAGCGGTTGGCCAGTGTCAGGAGGCTTCCCTTTGGCATGTCCATAAATCCATCATCATTCCGATCATGTTCGGTTGGATAGAGGCTGTAGTGGGCAAGCAACGCAGTACTGAACATCGGGCTGACATCTGTTCTTGTAAAAACGTTGAGTTCAGAACGGTACGATTCACTAAAGTATCCGTTGATCAGTAATTTATCTTCATCAAAAGGCTTCTTCAGTTCAACATTGATCTGACCGGTCATGCTTTCATAGCCCTGTACAACAGATCCTGCGCCTTTACTGACCTGAATTGATTCAATCCATGCTCCGGGTGTATACAGCAGACCAAAGGGTATAGCTATCCCCCGGGCACCCGGCATTTGTTCCTGGCTGATGAGTGTGTATTTACCAGACAGTCCG
Source organism: Candidatus Opimibacter skivensis (assembly GCA_016721905.1). Lineage (GTDB taxonomy): Bacteria > Bacteroidota > Bacteroidia > Chitinophagales > Saprospiraceae > Opimibacter > Opimibacter skivensis. The sequence goes on from JADKHH010000035.1 coordinate 63,928, forward strand.
AGCATTTGTATTTCCTTAGCACCAGTCACGGCATCTGTGAAACTCACGTCGACAGTAGCATTGGTTTCGAAGCTCTCGGACAAGTTGCAACATGCAGCTTTGAAAAGTTCCTGACTCGAAATATTCTCCACTTGCAGTGCATCCAGGAAGGAAATCTCTGTCGTCCGTTTGCGATGCACGACGGTCACTTCACCGAGAAGATTCGCTTCCTCCTTGAAGAGTACTGATAAATACTTGCCGGAAGCTACTTCAACCGTATCCGGTTCGAACCCAAGAAATTGGAAGATCAGTTTGTCCCCATCGTCAGCGCCTCGTGCAATAAAAAAATATCCCGTCGAATCAGTAGTCGTGTTCCTGGTGCTTTTCAACCAGTATACATTAGCAAACTCAATAGGAACAAGGCTGCCATCCAGCTTTTCTTCCATCACTACACCACGCACGGAGATATCCTGAGCACTGCCTGCCTTCATCATAAACAAGAAGGCAAGCAGCACGAGTATGATGTGTCTCATCCGGGTTAGTGTTTTTCGATGCCGCTATCATACTGGCAGCATCCCGGTAGTTTAGCATATCCTTTTGGATCAGCCGCGGCCAGTTCAGATTTATGTCCAGCCTTAGCAAGCGCATTAGCTACTTTTTGCTTGTCCATCTTTGATGAACCTACCAGAACAAGCATATCTGTCTGTATATCCCATTCAGCTTTCTTCACGCCTTTTACATCCAGTGCTGCGGATTCGATACGTTCTTTGCAATTGCCGCATGTTCCGGTGACTTTGAAAGAGACCGTCTGTTCCATTCCTTTAGCAGGTTTGGATGATTGGGCTGTGGTGGAAAATGAGATTCCAAGGACCATGAAGGTGCAGAGGAAAAAGCTATATACACTGTTATTGAATGATTGCATGATTAATGATTTCCTACTATGATTATTTGATTTCATGATTTCTTAAATGAAAAGTGAAAAATGAAAACGCTGGCTTCAGTCAATATTATAATTGAACTAATCCGTTGGCGCCTCAGACTACCTCGTCGACAATAGCACGAATATGATTCGCGAAAATGTCAAACAAAATAGCTATCATGAAATCGGTCAGGCGTAGAAAATCAGTGCCTGGTGGAGGATGTATATGGGTGGACCTGAGTCCGTATGTATTCCCGGAATACTTATCGGAGATACTTGTTCTGTAATTTTTAATACCGGAATTGAAACAGTTGAAGCGACTGGAGTGATCAGGTCCCATTTATCAAAATGTGGGATCAGGGAGATATTGTCCTGAATCAGGATGCTGACCTTGTCATCACAACAATCACTGGCATCTTTGTTGCAACTTTTAGATTCTTCTTTCTTGCAACATGCTTTTGGATCCACCACCTCATCATGATCATTGCAACCCTGACTGAAGAAAACGGAAACAGATTCGAGCACGCCTTTGCAGTAGTGCCTATGCAGGGGAAGCCCTACCTGCGAGAGCAGGATAATGGTGGTAAGTGCATACGACAAAACAAGACGAGTCATCATTATTGGCAAAAATAGGGGGTTTTTAGTAAAGGTGGCTTAATCTTTAGTTAATGCGTGGGGTCTAAGGTTATAATCCCCGTACTTTTGAGAAAGTGATTCTACAACTCCTGTTATACATGCTGCTGGCGACTCCCCTTCGGGAAGGGGTCGGGTCTTATACACCATCAGGCAGTGGTATTGGCGACAGCCTGACTGTCTATATATTCCTGCATGATGAGTGTGTCATCACCCAGTTTTTCACCCCTGAACTGACGAGGCTCTTTGAGAAGTACCAGTCAAAGAAGGTAGGATTCGTAGGTTATTTTCCAAATACTGCTGCTTCACCTGAAAAGATGAGTGCGTTTGCTGAGTCATATCATCTGGACTTTCCATTGATACAGGACCAGTATAAAGCTATGGCCCGGAAATTGGGTGTCACGATCACTCCTGAAGTTGCCGTCTGGGATCATAGGCTTGACCAACTTATCTACCGGGGACGGATCGATGACAGCTATGTGCGGGTCGGAAAGCGAAAATTGCATCCTCAGCATTTTGATCTGCAGGAGACCATTGATGCATGGCTTTCAGGCCAGTATCCCCAAACCCTGGTGCAGACACAGGCGATCGGTTGTTTTATTAACTTTACAGACTGAGCTATCAGCTATCAGCTATCAGCTATCAGCTATCAGCTACCAGCTACCAGCTATCAGCTACCAGCTACCAGCTACCAGAGGAGAGACTTTTAAGAAAAATAAAATTTTACGCATGAGATCATTATTGTCGGTTACCTTTTTCATGGCTGCTGCTTCGGTGTTGTTTGGTCAGGAGGTTACGTTTACGAAAGACATCGCGCCGATCATCTACAATAAATGTGCGCAGTGTCACCGGCCGAATGAAATCGGCCCGTTTCCGATGACCAACTACGATGAAGTAAAACCATGGGCCCCATCGATCAAATACGTGACGGGTATCCGGTACATGCCACCGTGGAAGGCGGATCCTGAGTATTCAAGATTTCAGGGTGAGCGATTCCTGTCCCAGGCAGAGATAGATCTGATTGCTGAATGGGCTGATAACGGCGCGCCTTATGGCAATGCCTCTGAGGAACCCGATCTACCTGAGTTTCCAACGGGATCACAGATTGGCACCCCTGATTTAATCTTGCACATGGCACAGGCTTATGAGCATCACGGTGGTAATGAAGATGAATACCGTGTCTTTGTCCTGCCTACCAACCTGATACAAGACAAGCAGATATCAACCCTTGAGTTACGTCCCGGTAATAGTAAGATATTGCATCACGCACTGTTTAGTTATGATAACACCGGTCAGGCTAGAGCTCTTGATCAGGCAGATCCTAAATACGGATATGACGGCTTTGGTGGGTTTGGTGTTGATGCTTCATTGCAAAATATGTTTCCAGGTTATGTTCCCGGGCAAAAGCCTATTCCATTTCCTGACGGACTCGGCCAGATACTGCCTGCAGGATCTGATTTACTCATGCAGGTGCATTATGGGCCTACACCCTTCCCGGCAGATGACAGTTCTACCGTGAATATCTTTTTCAAGAAAGAACCGGTAGTACGTCAAGTGCAGAATTTCATCTTCCTGCCTTTTGATCCGTTGATTACCAACGGACCTTTTATCATGTTCCCCAATACGGTGAGGTCATTTCATTGTGAGTTTACAACACCTCTTAAGATCAGTATTTTTGCTATCTGGCCGCATGCACATTTATTGAATCAGGATTTTGAAGTGTATGCTATCGATGCTGGCGGGGATACCACTAACCTGATCAGGATACCTGACTGGGACTTTAACTGGCAGGGATCTTACAATTTTAAAAAATACATCATACTCGAACCCGGCACGACGATTCATGTCAATGCGACGTATGATAATACCGCAAACAATCCAAGCAATCCGAATAGTCCACCGGCGTTTGTCACCTGGGGTGAAAAGACAACAGATGAAATGTTGTTCCTGCCGATCTCCTTTGTCCCATACTTTCCTGGTGATGAAGATGTCGTCTTTGACGAAACGGCCACAGCTGTAGAGGATCCTGAACTTAGTTTTGTCAATCATTTTCTTGGACCCATCATGCCTAACCCGGCAAATGATATTGCCTATCTGAATTTTATACTTGAACAACCAGATCATATCACCCTTCGGGTGATGGACATGCAGGGCAATGTGGTCCGTGATCTTGCCAATGACGAATGGATGCTGGCAGGAGCTCATACAAGGCAATTGGAGTTGAATCAGTGGCCGGCAGGATCGTATTTTGTACAGATGCTGGGCACTAATTTTACGCAGGCAAGGAAGATGGTCGTAGTGAAATAAAGAATCACACGCCTAAGGAGTTATTATCTCTTGTATTTAGCCGATTGAAAATAGGGTTAATACTCTTTAGCTTAGAAATTATCTTATTGCGGACAAATTTGTCCGCAATAAGATAATTTACCCTATCTTTGCCCTGTTAATCAGGAAAAATGTTCTCCAAAGCTTGTGAATACGGCATCAGGGCCACCTTATATATAGCGATAAACTCGCTGGATGATAAGCGTGTCAGCCTGAGAAACATTGCCGGGAAAATTGATTCCCCGGAGGCTTTTACGGCCAAGATCCTCCAGCAACTTGTTCATCATCACATCATCCACTCAGTCAAAGGGGCAACCGGTGGATTTGAAATCGAAAAACAAAAACTGCCCGATATCACGTTGGCTCAAATCATTTCAGCTATTGATGGTGATCATCTTTTCCATGGCTGTGTGATGGGGCTTTCCGCATGCGCTGATGATCATCCGTGTCCGGCACATCTCAGCTACGAAAAAATACGCGGCCAGTTGAAGACCATGCTGGATAATACATCGATATATGACCTGTCCCACGGACTGGAAACCGGACTTACATTTCTAAAACAATAAAGGGTGGCTGACCCACCCATGACCATAACTCTTAAATCTATATCCAATGGAATTTATCTATGAAAAAAAAGTAGGCGAAGTCGTCGCAGCAGACTATCGTGCAGCAGCTGTATTCCAGAAATATGGCATCGACTTTTGTTGTAAAGGCAATATTTCGGTTGATGAGGCTTGTTCACGCCAAAACCTCATGACGGAAGATGTCATGCGCGAACTCAAGATCCTTTTTGCTTCAGATAAAAACCATCCTGCAGACTATCAGTCCTGGAGCCCTGCATTTCTAGCAGACTATATTCTAGAAACCCATCACCGTTACGTGCAGGAGAAAACGCCAGTCATCCTGGGCTATCTCGCTAAACTATGCCAAAAACATGGTGGTCATCATCCTGAGCTTCATGAGATCAACAAGCTCTTCAGTGATTCAGCTAATGAGTTGGCCAGCCATATGCAAAAAGAAGAACAGATCCTGTTCCCCCGCATCCGCAACTTAGCTTCCATGAATGCTGATGGTCCGCAAGATCACCTTGTTACTTCCAGCATCCTAAACGCTCCCATTAAAGTCATGATGCATGAACATGACAATGAAGGTGAACGGTTTAAAAAAATTGATATCCTGACTGATCATTATCAACCGCCTGCCGATGCATGTAACACTTATAAGGTGACCTATGCATTACTCCAGGAGTTCGAAACCGACCTTCACCTGCACATTCACCTTGAAAATAATATCCTGTTTCCGAAGGCTGTTCAGATGGAAAATGAACTGATGAATTAAGTGAGAAGTTAGCAGTTAGCAGCGAGCAGTCAGAAGTGAAAATACCTCACGATGCGGAATGGGATGGGAGTTAGTACATTTACCGTTTACCATATACTGTTTAACATTTAACATTAACCAATTAACCTCGGTCCATGAAAAATATGATGCTATACATCTTATGCGGAAGCCTGTCAATTATGCTATTCAGCTGCAAGCCTGGTCATGACGAAAAAGTAACGGAAACGACTGAGGTGCCCAAAAAATACACAGCTGCGGATGGGCACACGGTCGGAATTGATGTGAAACTAAATAATGGTGCTAAATGGGAGGCCAATGTTGAAACGACCAATGGTATAGGCCTTATGCTTGGATCAGTAGGGGATATGCCTGCACAGCCTACCATCGAAGATTTCAGAGCATTGCATAAAACGCTGAATGTGCGATTTCAGACCATACTAAAACAATGCACCATGCGCGGAGAAGCGCATAACCAATTGCACAACTACCTGATGCCGCTGAAAGAAAAAATTGATCTGCTGGCTTCAGCCGATCTGGATACCTGCAAGAAAATGCTTCCTGAACTCAAGGAATATATCATGAAGTACAGCCATTTCTTTTTTACGTAGTCCATATGATTGAGGAAACGGCTAGTCGAGTAGATCGCCAAGCCCATCCTTTAGCACACCTTTCAGGTATTCATTGGTTTCCTTGCGGTACAGGCTATTAATTGTTTTCAGCAATTTCGCCTGGTAAGTATTATCTTCTTCCGCTGCATACTGCTTGAGTAAGCCGGTGATCAGGTAGAATCTCCTGTATTGCCAATCGGGTACACTCCTGATATAAAAATCGGAATCAATAATCTTTAACCCTTCATCTTGTACAGCAACGGGCTGACCAGACATGTATAAGGCCATCGCGCCTATGAACTCCTCCAGATAATCCTCACTGATCTTGGATGCTTTCTCCGTCGTAAAATAATCGAGGGTCACAACATTTCCCTTTTGTGCATAGATGGATGCCTGGGCAGCATAGATCGCAGGGGAAGGATTGTCCTGATAGTGTGCGATCCGGTGAATGGCTTCATCAATGTCAACAGCAGCTATTGCCTTCAGCGATGAATATATGATGGGCACCCTGTCTGTTGAATCCAGTAAGTGCAATGCAATTTCCTTTGCCTTCCATTTATCCAATGGGGCTAATGATTCCAGGATGTAAAACTGCATTTCAGGATCGTTATCACGCAGGGATAATTCATACAATTTTTCCACTTCTTCCTTGTCCGCCAGGTAACTGATCACCATAGCACGCATCGTATACGAGGTATCGCTCATCAATTTACTGAGTACAGTAGGTTCAAGTTCTTCCATGAGCCTATATGCAGAAAGTCGATGGTTGATAGAAAGATTGCTTGATAATACACGTATTGGATACTCTGTGGACGGTATGTCGTGGTTGACTACCGCGAGCATGATATCCCTTGGATCTATTACCACTGCTAATGGTGCAGCATTCAAATCAAAACTGAAGGTTTGCGATTTTTTATCCAATTGCACCCGCTGTATGTCGATGGAAGAATCCTGGTGAAAGATGGCTATTTCCAAAGGCAATGTAAATACCTCACGGAAGCCTTGCTCTTCTTGTGTCTGTGCAATCGCGATGTTGAGTTTATGTTGACCCGCATCATAGGCGTGTGAGACATCCAATACAGGATGCCCTTCACTGAAATACCATTGATCAAAAAACCAATGCAAATCGCGTCCGGTGATTTCCTCAAACGATTGCCGTAGATCATCCACTTCTGCAGACTTAAAGGCATGCTCTTTCAGATATGCCTGCAGTGAAGCAAAAAAGGCTTCGTCTCCAACCAGGTCACGGAGCATATGCAGGACAAGTCCACCTTTGTTATAGCTATGTGCATCAAACATTTCACCATCATCTCCATAATGGTAATGGATCAATGGATGTGATGCATATGCGGCCTGATCAAAATATCCGCTTAGCTCATTAATCCTTGATATATCTGCGCGCTCCCGGTCATATTTGTATTCCTGCCACAGGTATTCGGCATAGTTGGCAAAGCCTTCGTTGAGAGTCAGGTTAGCCCATGATTCACAGGTGACCAGATCTCCAAACCAGTGATGAAACAATTCATGTGCTACGATATAATCGTTGGCACCATCCTCAATGATTTCATCTTTATGAAACTGGATGAAATCACCAAAAACCACGGCTGTTGTGTTTTCCATAGCACCTGATACAAAGTCCTTGACGATAATCTGTGAATATTTTGGCCACACAAATTCGTATCCAAGTCGAGTGGAGAAAAACTCAATCATCTCCGGTGTATTTGCAAAAATAGCACGGGCAGAAGGACCGTAACCCAGGTCGACATAGTAATCAACTGGTCTTCCTCTCCAGTAGTCCGTGACCTTGTCCCACTGTCCTACTGCAATCATCGCGAGGTACGGTGCATGGGGGAGGTCAAGTTTCCACAGATCACGGCGCATACCTCCAGGCAGTGGTGTTGATGATACCAGCAATCCATTGGATAGTGTCATCATCGAATCTGCTACTGTCAGACTGATATCTTGTGTCCCACGTTCATTTGGTTGGTCTAATGTTGGATACCAACGGCTGTTGTTCGTGGTTTCACCTTGTGACCATATCTGCATAGGCAGTCCTGGAATGGTGTCTTGCGGGTCAATAAAAAAAAGACCTTTATCGCTCGTGATAGCATCGCCTGGATTCAAAGCTGAGGCACTCGGATGTGCTGAATAATCAATAATGACTGTCAGCTTCTGCCCTTTCTTATATGCCGATGACAAAGGGATGATAAGTTCATTACCTGTATTCTGAAAGGTCTTCACAGGTTGTCCATCCACATGTATACTGTTGACTTTAAAATTGATGGCATCTATGTGTAAATTATTCTGCGAATAGAAAATGGGTGTCAGGCTGAGGGTAGCTTTACCTTTTACTGTTTCCTTTGCCCAATCAAAAGAAAGGTCAAGGGATGTATGCAGCAGATCCCACGTTCTTTCCTCTGCAGCTTTATAGGGAGGTAAATCTTCCGTGCTCGTTGTGCTTAGGTCAGGATGCACCATCATAGTATCCAGGGTGACATGTTGCATCCCATCCAGATCGGAATCAGAGGCTACTGCTTTCTTTGATGAGGAGCAGGAGACAGAAAAGGCCGCGATGACGGCCAGTATAAAAATCTTAAAATGGATTGTCATAGGATATCAACTTGTGTGGGGTATAGCCCGGAGGTAAAGATAGTGAGAACGTGAGAGCGTGAGAACGTGAGAAGAACGTGAGATGTCTTCGCAAATTGTGCCTTGGCACCCGCAGGGTGCGAGGCCGTTGTTGGTGTCCTCACCAACAACCAACGGTGGTGGGGACACCAGCCGGCTGCTGGTGGTGGGGACACCAAGCCAGCGGCAAAAAGAAAGGGGCCCAAATTGCTTTGTGCCCCATTTCTTAAGGTCTCACTCAAAAAATCTTTATTTGACTTTATCTCCCCTTTACGGGGGATCGTCCGTACGGACGAGGGGGGTTAATCTTCCCCTACTTCCACCTCTTCCTCTGTATGCACAAGTCTGGTCGTAGCAAACTTTGTTTTAATCTTCTGTTCGATCTCCCAGGCTAGTTCAGGATTGTCGAGGAAGAACTGCTTTGCTGCATCCCTTCCCTGGGCAATCTTGGTGCCTTCATAGCTATACCATGCTCCGCTCTTCTGGATGATGTCTGCGTCTGAACCGAGATCCACGATTTCGCCGACCTTGGAGATACCTTCACCAAACATGATGTCGAATTCAGCGACGCGGAATGGGGGTGCCAGTTTGTTCTTGACAACTTTCACTTTGACGTGGTTACCGACCATATTACCGTCACGGTCCTTGAGGGCGGCTCCATTGCGGCGGATATCCAGGCGTAAGGAGGCATAAAACTTCAGGGCGTTACCACCTGTCGTCGTCTCCGGGTTACCGAACATGACACCGATTTTTTCACGGAGCTGGTTGATGAATATGCAGCAGCAGCCTGTGCGGCCGATCGTGGCGGTGAGCTTACGCATTGCCTGGGACATAAGGCGTGCCTGGAGGCCCATCTTGGAATCTCCCATTTCACCTTCGATTTCGGCTTTTGGTACGAGAGCTGCTACGGAGTCAATCACTATTATATCTATGGCGCCTGAACGAATCAGGTTTTCTGCTATTTCGAGTGCCTGTTCTCCGTTGTCTGGCTGGGAGATCAGGAGGTTTTCACAATCTACGCCCAGTGACTCCGCATAGAAGCGGTCGAAGGCATGCTCTGCATCAATAAAGGCTGCGAGGCCACCTTGCTTCTGGCATTCAGCGATGGCGTGGATGGCCAGGGTGGTTTTACCGGAAGATTCAGGGCCGTAGATTTCTACCACACGGCCTCGTGGGAAACCACCGATACCGATGGCGAGATCCAGGGAGACTGATCCTGAGGGGATCACTTCCACTTCGACGACCTGTTTGTCGCCAAGCTTCATGATGGTGCCCTTACCATACGTTTTTTCTAAGCGATCTACTGTGAGTTGGAGGGCTTTCAACCGGGCGTCGCGTTCCTTTTCTGATGACATTTTTAAAGAATTTTGGATTAGTAAATATAGTCGTTTCGGCTTATATGTCTGGGACAAATATACAGACATTTTTTGACTATTTTCTCGTCATCGTAAAATATTTTAATATTTTTGTGCCGAATAATGATGATTAGTAAGAAAAAAGGCCCCGAACATGTCGGGGCCTTTTTCTTTAATTGACTGAAGATCAGATGGATCAGCTTGCAGATACCGGCGCGGATGAGGCGCTGTACCCCAGGATACGGTTGATCACCATCTCAGATGGAGAAAACCTGTCTTTTCCCAGGGCCTCTTTTCCCTTTTTGAGGGTTTCTAAGGTTTTTGCAATCTGGGGAACGGTCTGAGCCAACTCCAGCAGCATATCAGATTCTGCCTTTGTCGTCTCACCATATACCAGTCTTGTCAATTGTAGTTGGGTAAATTCTTGCTTCATACTCAGTATTTTATACACCCATAATAACATAGGTGAAATACTGATTATTGTGCCCCCGTGGAGAAAAATGTAACATAAAGACGGAATAGTGTAACGGAAAGGTTGGGCTAGAGTGTAAGAGCGTGAGAACGTGAGAACGTGAGAGAATGAGAGAGTGAGAGCGTGAGAGCGTGAGAGCGTGAGAACGTGAGAGCGTGAGAACGTGAGAACGTGAGAAGTATGCACTAGGCTGGTGGTGAGGACACCAGGCCAGCGGCAGGGGTGAGAGGGTATAAGGTAAGAGGTAAGAAGATAAAGTACTCACAATAGTACTATTAATCGTACTTTTATTGACATGATTACTGCTAATGATATAAAAACACGTGGTGTAAAAGCCATAGAAGATGGGCTTACAAAAGATGACCGCTTGTCTATAACAGTCCGTGGGCGGGTTAAATATGTGGTGTTGAAAGCCGAAGACTATGAGTCATTAAGGTTAGCCGAAATGGAGATGGCATACCAGAATGCAGTGAAGGATATCGAAAAAGGGGAATATACTGTTGAGACTGCAAATCAACATATGGATAGGTTGTGGAAGAAGGAAAAGAAATCTTCGAAGTAATCTTGCCTGATGCCGAGGCTACTCACTACAAAATCATATGAACGACAGTTATTAAAGTTCAGGAAAAAACATCCGGAACTACGTGAGCAATATTTTAAAACGCTCACGATCCTGGAGTCCAATCCCTTTCATCCTTCTCTCCGCCTTCACAAATTGCATGGCCGTTTGAAAGAATACCATTCTGTTTCTGTCAACTTACAATACAGGATCATGATTGATTTTGTTATAAAAGATGATATGATCTTGCTTATATCGATAAGGGGACATGACGAAATGGGAATGTGAGAGGTGAGAGAGTGAGAGGCGAGAGAGTACGAGCGTGAAAAAGTCAGGTGCGTGATTTTCACCTTCGCGTCAGGAGACGCGAGAAATATTGCATTCAAGTCTGAGACTTGAACGAACATCGTTATTGTATTCAAGTCAATGAGATCATGTCGCAGATAGCGCCACTTGAACGAACAGTGGTTTGAAATCACCTCTATGCCCTTCGCTCTATGCAGCTCTATGCTCTATGCCCTATGCGCTATGCTTTTTTATGGGCTCTATACATCGCCACTGTCTCTGCATCGGGAATCGAAATCTGCCTTTCAAAACTCACTTCAAAAGCGACCATCGTATTTGTTCCTTCCACACCCGGGATGGCTTGTAATTTTTCATGCACGATATCCTGCAGGTGTCGGTTGTTGACTGCATAAACGCGGACCATCAGATCGTAGCGGCCCATGATGCTGATACAACTGACTACCTCAGGTATCTTTTTCAATTCTTCAAGGACCTGCATGATTTCGTTGGATTCTCGGACGATGATCAGGACGAACGCGGTTGTGTCATATCCTGCATGCTCGGGCGAAACCAGGAAGACCGGTTTTTTAAGAATCCCCTGGTCTTTCAGTTTTTTCACACGCTGGTGTACGAGCGTGTTGGAGGACCCGATTTCATCAGCCAGGGCCGAATAGGCAATGCGTCCATCCTCCATCAGCGCTTCCAGGATGCGGATATCGGTGCTGTCAATTTGATTTTCAAGAGCCTGATTCATGTTAAATATTTTTTTGAATTTACTTAAAAATGCCAATTCAGATGCATTTTGACACCAAATATACTGATATGAAACAAATTACACTCCAAAAGCATTAATATTGATGTAATTAAACAATTGAGCTATGGCTATTTCAGCTGTATTATCTGTAACCATGATCCTGTTTTCGGTGATTGACATCATCGGATCCTTGCCGATCATCCTGGACCTTAAAAAACGTGGCGTACAGATCCAACCCACCACTGCAACCATCACTGCCGGTATACTGATGGTAGCCTTCCTGTTTTTTGGAGTGGCTATATTAAAGGTATTCGGTATCGAGGTGAGTTCTTTCGCGCTTGCCGGATCATTGATCATTTTCTTTATCGGACTTGAGATGGTGTTGGGCATTCATTTCTTTAAGTCCGATAACACAGAAACAAGCTCGGGCAGCATCGTGCCGATCGCCTTTCCATTGCTGGCAGGCGCAGGAACCCTTACCACGATCCTGTCATTACGTTCCAGTTTCGATACATTGGAAATCATGATTGGAATCATAGCCAACCTGCTGATCATTTTTGCAGTCCTTAAAAGCACGCCATGGCTCGCCAAGAAACTGCCGAAGCCGGCTACGGAAGCGCTGAGAAAAATTTTCGGGATATTGTTGCTTGCAATAGCGATACAAATGTTTCGCACGAACCTAAGCGTGTAAAGGCTTATGGAGCTTATGACGCTTATAAAGCTTATAAAGCTTATGAAGCTTATAGGCTTATGAAGTTGATATGTTGATGGGTTGATGGTTATATGTGTTTAGGTGCATTTACCCAGAAACCATTTCGTTATACTGCACTCATAAACATATAAACTTATCAACTTTTCAACTCATCAGCACATCAGCACATAAGCTTTATAAGCTTTATAAGCCTATTAGCTTTTTATGCTAATTTAGGCCATAGAAACTTCTACGCCTAACAATCCAATAGCGCATGATCCTCCGAAATTATCTGCACCGCTTACTTGTCATCACCTGCCTGTTAATCACTTTTAACGGGCTCAGCCAGCCCACACCGACAATGCGAAATTTTGCTGCCGCGGAGACAGACGTTCATTACCAGGAGATGCATGTTGAAATCGATCCTGCTGTCAATAAAATAGCAGGTGTGATTACCTTTTATTTTACAAGCCGCATCGATCAGCTCAACCGGTTCGTTGTGGACTATCAGGATGATCTGCCCATCCTTTCTATAAGCAGAGGCAATACTCCTCTTTCGTTTTCGCGGAGTGATGATCTCATCACCATTGACCTCGGCAAAAGCCTGTTGGTCGGTGAACAGGATACGCTCACCATTTCATATGAATCGGATGGTACTCTTCGACAGGAACTGCATAGTGGAATACCTGTGATCAGTACTGACCTGGATCTGGGGGTGCTCTGGTATCCCGGCAAAAGAGACCTGACCGATAAGATTGATTCTGTTGATCTGTATGTCACGACTCCACCCAATCAGTATGTCGCGGGCAATGGAACGCTGGAAGGCATCGAAGAAATAGATGACAAATGGATCCACCACTGGCGACATCGCCATCCGATTGCAACAACCTATCTGCTGGAATTGGCGATCACCAATTACACCATCGTAAAAGACTCTGTTTTGCTCCGTGATGGAACGATGTTGCCGTTGTATCATTATCTGTATCCTGAAAGTGTAGCCGCTCTATCCGCTGAACTCGCAGCGACACCTGACATCCTGCAGTTTTTTGAAAACCACTTTGGTGCCTATCCATTTGCGGATGAAAAATACGGACATGCCCAGTATACTGCCGGCGGTGCGCTTGAAGTGCAGACGATGAGCTTTATGGGCTTCTTTAACTTCGAAGTGATCGCGCATGAAATGGCTCATCAATGGTTTGGCGACAATGTCACCTTTGGTTCGTGGACAGATATTTGGATGAGCGAAGGCATGGCGGAATATTTGTCAGGGCTGGCTGTTGAAGCTTTACGCCCGACAGAATGGAATGGAGTAAAAACTTCCAAGATCAATTCGATCACGAGTCAGCCGGGAGGCTCCGTCTATGTCACAGATACGACTGACCTTTCTGTGATTTTCGATGGAAGGCTCACGTATAATAAAGGTTTTTATCTCGCACATATGTTGCGGTGGATGGTAGGTGATACTGCGTTTTTCCAGGCATGTCGCAACTACCTTCAGGATCACGATGCCGCTTTTGCCCGCACGAGTGATTTTCAGGAGCATCTTGAAGTTGTTTCCGGAAAAGAGCTCGATGGTTTTTTTGCAGATTGGTTTTATGGACAAGGATATCCTTCTTATACCGTTAGCTGGGAACAAGTACAAGATTCGGTGATACTGTGGATCGACCAGGTTCAATCAGATCCATCGGTCAGTTATTTTGAAATGCCCGTGCCCATCAAAGCATATCGTTTTGGGATTGTGGCAGATACTGTATTTCAACATACATATGAGCACCAGCGGTTTGCTATGTATGTGGGAACAAATCAGGTCAGCCAGCTTCTCTTTGATCAGGACAAATGGATACTCTCTAAGGGTAATAAAATCATCAAATTAATAACAGCGGTCCCATCATTGGATTCAGACTCGCTGGTCATCTATCCAAACCCGGCATCTGATTTTATTGAATTATCCAATGATGCATCCATTGATGAAATCGAATTTATTCATGCTTCTGGTATACAGATCACACGGGCAGTGATTGATAGACGAGTATCACTTGAAGGATTAATTTCCGGGCACTATACTTTGGTGATCAGGGATCGGGATAAGGGGATCGTCAGCAGGCGATCTTTGATAGTGCAACGGTAAGGCTTTTATACTTAAACCCTGGAGATTAAATACTGTCTCATGCCACGTATAATTCAAGTAATTTTTATTCTGAACTTAGCATTACTTTTTGGATGTCGTGAAGATGGTGATCATACCCCTTTTGTCAAACAATCAATGTTGGATAGTTCTTTTGTGACCATTAATACTGCCACCGGAATTCTATTCAATACTCACTTCCATCCCTGTGAAGTCCTTGGGTATACCAGCACCTGGATAAATCATCCAGATACCAGTTTGTATCAACCGATTGTTGCAATGCCGTCACCATTTGATTGGAATTCTGCTTTTCTTTTCAATATCTATTTTAAGAATACAGATATACCCACCGATAGAGATCCGGGTATTGTTGAATTGCAATCTATGCTCGATAAAACATTGGAATTGGGTTTTAACGAAGATCCACATGTCGGAGATATTATCTTCTATGTTCGACAAGATGACAAACGGTATTCCAATTCCTGGGATCCTGAATCCGTTGGCCTTGCAAGTCCTCCATATATCAGGGACAGGACAGGGCTCAAGGTTGAAGTAATCGGACATGAACTAGTTCAGAATGATTGTCGCGAATCCGGACCCTTTCCGGCTATTCGTTTAGCAATAGATGTTGAGGGCTTTATAGTTACAAGCAATCAAAAAGATAGTCTTTGGATCGAAGGTAAGCTTGACTTTTTGATGTCCACAAGTGTCTTTTGATGGAATTTTCCGGGCATCCAAAATCAAAAATGCTCGTGACACATACTGGGTTAAGTGAGTGTGCTTTGTAAAATTTTACCAAACGCCCTAAGCGCTGTTTCCATTCCCACTATCATCTTTAGGGCGCTTCTAATAACTGTCAAATTTGTTGCTGCAACTATTGTAATGCATTGACAATCAATCATGGCAATTAATAATAATGCGGCTATTAGAGGCGCCCTTTACTTCCATTTTTTACGGCATAGGACTCTATCTGAATAATTGTATTTTTGGTAAATACGTTTTCCCGATCTACTTCCTGTTTATTTATAAAAACAAAAACTACCGGATATGCCTTGTTTACTTGCGGTGATCGCTCTTATGTTTCCCAGATTGCTTCTGGCGGTGTTGTGGTTTTTCACCGACTGGTTTTCCGGGGTATTTAGCTCTACTCTTTGGCCTGTGCTGGGCTTTATCTTCTTACCGGTCACCACGCTGTGGTATAGTGTGGTAATCAACAAATATGGCGGTGACTGGTCCGCCTTCAATATTGTCCTATTGGTGATCGCTATTTTGATCGATATGGGATCCTGGAATAGTGGTTATCGGAACAGAAACCGGAGATAAGCCCATTGCCGACTGATCATGAGCGGCCCGCGACTTGAAAGTCGGGGCAATTCAATTTGCCTGGCTTGAAAAGCCAGGTTTTTGCGCTCATGCAAATGGAAGGTTGAAGACTGCCGACTGCCGACTGAGACTGGAGACTGAGGACTGCCAACTGATCATGAGCGGCCCGCGACTTGAAAGTCGGGGCAATTCAATTTGCCTGGCTTGAAAAGCCAGGTTTTTGCGCTCATGCAAATGGAAGGGCCGCCCGGAAAAAGGGGGGGGGGGGGGGCCCCCCCCCCCGGGGGCGGGGGGGCCGCGTTTTCGCCCCGGGGGGGGGGGCGGGGCGCCCCGCGCGCCGGGGGGGGGGGGGGGGGGGGGGGCCCCCCCCCCCCCCGGGGGGGGGGGGGGGGGGGGGGGGGGGGGGCCCCCCCCCCCCGGGGGGGGGGCGGGGGGGGCGGGGGGGCCCCCCCGCCCCCCGGGGGGGGGGGCCCCCCCGGGGGGGGGGGGCGGCGGGGGGGGCGGGCCGGCCGGGCCCGGGGGCCGGCGGGGGGGGGGGGGCGGGGGGCGGGGGGGGCGCCGGCGGGGGCCCCCCGGGGCCCCGGGGGGGGGGGGGGGGGGGGGGGGGGGGGGGTGGGGGGCCCCGGGGGGGGGGGGGGGGGGGGGGGGGGGGGGGGGCCCCCCGCCCCCGGCGGGGCGGGGGGGGGGGGGGCGGGGGGGGGGGGGCCGCCCCCCCCCGGGCCCGGGGGGCCGGCCGCGGGGGGGCCGGCGCGGGCCCCCCGGGGGGGCCGGGCGGGGGGGGGGGGGGGGGCCGGCCCCGGGGGGGGGCCCGGCCCCGGCGGGGGGGGGCGCGCGCGGGGGGGGGCGGGGGGGGGGGGGGGGGGGGGGGGGGGGGGGCCCGGGGCCCGCCGGGGGGGGGCCCGGGGCGGCCCCCCGGGCCCCCCCCCGGCGGGGGGGGGGGGGGGGGGGGGGGGGGGAGGCGGGGGGTGGGGGCGGGGGGGGGGGGGCCGGGGGGCAGGGGGGGGGGGGGGGGGGCTTGAAGACTGAGAACTGCCGACTGAGAACTGGAGACTGAGGACTGCCAACTGATCATGAGCGGCCCGCGACTTGAAAGTCGGGGCAATTCAATTTGCCTGGCTTGAAAAGCCAGGTTTTTGCGCTCCTGCAAACGGAAGACTGAGGACTTCAAACTGCCGCTTTGCTCCTGCCCCTGGCCTATTCCTCTCTGCCCTATGCTCTATGCTCTATGCTGACTATCTTTGCGCCCCTATGAAGATCGCTGTAGTTGGAACCGGATATGTTGGACTTGTCACAGGCACTTGCTTTGCCGAAACGGGCAATGATGTCACCTGTATCGATAATAATGCCGATAAAGTAGCTAGTCTGCAGGCCGGCAAGATTACCATCTTTGAGCCTGGTTTGGAAGTCCTTTTTGACCGTAGCCGGGAGCAGGAGCGACTTCATTTCACCACCTCACTTGAAGAGGGCATCCGTGATGCTCAGATTATCTTCCTGGCGTTGCCTACACCGCCCGGTTCAGATGGGTCCGCAGATCTCTCTTATATCCTTGGGGTAGCAGAAGACCTGTCTAAAATCATCAAGTCTTATAAAGTCATCGTTGATAAAAGTACGGTGCCCGTTGGTACCGCAGAAAAGGTGAGGGAGATCATGTTGAAAAACCTCGCTCCTGAACTCTTTGATGTTGTCTCTAATCCGGAATTTCTGCGCGAAGGTGTAGCTGTAGAAGATTTTATGAAACCGGATCGTGTGGTGATCGGTGTATCCTCACCGCGCGCACAACAAGTGATGGAGCGTCTGTACAAACCATTCGTTCGCCAGGGCAATCCAATCCTCTTTATGGATGAGCGCTCCGCAGAGATGACCAAATATGCAGCCAACGCTTACCTCGCAGCACGCATCTCGTTTATGAACGAAATCGCAAACTTATGCGAACGCACAGGTGCCAATGTAGATCATGTACGTAAGGGAATAGGCAGTGACACACGTATCGGTAAACGATTTTTATTTCCAGGCGTAGGATATGGCGGTAGTTGTTTTCCAAAAGATGTACAGGCATTGCATCTCACCTCAAAGGAACACCACTACGATTTTAAGATCCTGGATGCCGTCATGGAGGTCAACCGCCTGCAGAAACACATCCTCTCTCAAAAAATAATGGATTACTTCCATGGAGATCTGCGGGGCCGACGTATTGCGATCTGGGGATTAGCATTCAAACCCAATACAGATGATGTGAGAGAAGCGCCTGCATTAGATATCATCACTGACCTGCTCAATGAAGGTGCAGAAGTTTTTGCCACTGATCCGGAAGCCATCCCCAATTTCAGGCAATTCTTCCGTGCTGATGTCACTTATACAGAAGACATGTATGATGTCTTAGAAGATGCAGATGCTCTCGCTATCGTTACCGAATGGAATGAATTCCGGACTCCTGATTTTCAGCATATCAAATCAAAAATGAAAGCACCTGTCATCTTTGACGGGCGCAACATATACGACCTGGAGGATATCCCGGCCGATTTTTTCTATTCCAGTATCGGAAGGGAAATCATCTATCCTAAATAATACTATATGCAACCTATTCAGATGGTCGACCTTCAGAGCCAGTACAGGCAACTCAAAAAGGAGTTGGATGCACGGGTGATCGGATGTATTGAAAGCGGTGCTTACATCCAGGGGCCCGAGGTCAAGTCCTTTGAAGCTGACCTGGGCAAATATCTTGATGACGCGCACGTCATCGCTTGTGCCAATGGAACGGACGCGTTGCAGATTGCCCTTATGGCGCTGGAACTTGAGCCAGGTGATGAAGTGATCGTGCCTTCTTTCACTTTTGTGGCCAGTGTCGAAGTGATTGCGCTATTAGGTTTAAAGCCCATTGTTGTAGATGTGGATCCGAGGAGCTTCCTCCTGAAGATAGAAGATATCGAAGCTTCTCTTTCTCCGCGCACTAAAGCAATCATACCTGTCCATCTCTTCGGTCAGTGTGTCAATATGAAGGCCTTGATGGCAATTGCCAAAAACCGCGATTTGTTTGTCATTGAAGATAATGCACAGTCGATTGGTGCCCGATGTATCGCCACCGGGGATGCCAAAGAAATGTCAGGCACCATCGGCCATATAGGATGTACTTCATTTTATCCTTCCAAGAATCTCGGTTGCTATGGAGATGGCGGAGCGATGATTTCCCGTGATGAACATCTGGCGCATAAAATCAAAATGCTGGCCAATCATGGCATGGAGAAAAGATACTACCACGATGCGATTGGGGTCAACAGCCGTTTGGACTCTATGCAGGCTGCCATATTAAATGTTAAACTGCCTCATCTTGATCAATGGAATCAAAAACGTCGTGCTGCAGCAGATAAATATGACCAACAACTCAGTAGTATTTCCAATGTGCTCATCCCTGCGCGTGTCGCATGGTCTGAACATGTATTTCATCAATACACGATTCGTGTGACGGATGGTCGTCGGGATGAATTACAAAAATATCTGGCCGAGCACAAGATCCCTTCGATGATCTATTATCCGGTGCCGATGCATGAGCAGGCTGCTTTCAACAAGCTAGTGCGTCGCAGGGTGCCTTTGCTGCAGACGGAAAAGATCAGTAAAGAAGTGCTATCGTTGCCGATGCATCCGGATCTGGGGGATGATCAGATTACGTACATATGTGAGCATGTTGCGAAGTTTTTTAATTCATAAGAAGGGCTTTCAGCACAGGAGATAGCATAGGAAATAAACCATTCCAACAACAATACCAGGATATTCCCGTCTTGTTTTGTTATCTTTCTGAACCCTCTAATAGTTTTAATTTCTAAAGCTTGCAATCATGCCCGCTACACTATTGAAAAGCATCACGTGTATCCTGATCTTTTCGGTAACCTGTGGTCTTTTAACGGGTCAGAATTTAGTGCCGAATTACAGCTTTGACACCATTTCTGCGTGTCCATTTATTTATGGATTTCCTGGCCCTACCCTTGCTCCTCCCTGGGTCGCTCCTACAGATGGGACGCCAGATTATTTTAACGTGTGTGCCACAAATCCACAATTTGGAGTCCCTGCAAATTATGTAGGATACCAATATCCTTTAGCTGGAGATGGTTATTTTGGCATGATCAGTTACGGATCAGGAACCAATCTGCGGGAATATCTTACCGCACCCTTATTCCAACCTTTAGTCGCTGATACCTGGTATGAAGTCAGCTTCTATATCAACCTCGCAAATCCTCATTGTGGCATTAATAAGTTCGGAGCTTATTTTTCATATATACAACCGTATCTGAATAATTTTCATCCCTTGAATTTTGATCCCCAGGTGGAAGCCAATCAGGGATTTCTCAATGATACGGTCGGCTGGGAATTAGTTATCGGATGTTTCCAGGCCCAGGGTGGTGAACAATATATCACGCTGGGTAATTTTTACACCGATGCAGAGACGCAGGTCGAATCAGGTTGTGGTACAGGTATCGCTTATTTACTAATAGAAAATGTCACAGTGGTGGAAACTACAGAGCCGGAAATAATACCTCTTGACCTGGGTGGATCTGCATCTGCATGTATTTCGTATCTGATCGATCCGGGTATATCCGGGTATACATTTCTATGGGAGGATGGTAGTACAGGGCCTACGCTGGAAGTGGATGCGTCAGGGACCTATTCCCTCACCATCACGGATGGCTGTGATTACGGAATAGATTCTATCGAAGTCACGATCCTTTCTACACTAGATCCTATTGACATAGGACCTCCACAAATTATATTATGTGATGGTGACTCTTATACTATTACCCTGGATCCAGCCTTGAGTGACTATGAGTGGCAGGATGGAACCAATGGCCCGGACTATATTATCACCGCAGCAGGAATATACAGTGTGACCTTGAATGATGGTTGCAGCGAAGTATCAGATGTCATCGAGGTCATGGCTTTGGCACCACCCGCACCTTTTGATCTTGGAGACAATCAGAACCTTTGCCAGGGAGATGAGTTGAATATCCTATTTGATCCTTTGCTAGGTGATTTCATCTGGCAGGACAATAGCACCACTTCGACTTATACGATTTCAACTGGCGGCACCTATTCACTTACGATCAGTAATATGTGTGGAATGGAAACCGATGAAATCATCATCACAAGCCTTGACATTCCTGATGTATCCCTTGGACTGGACAATCAAATAATGTGTGCATGGGAAATCATTGAACTTGAACTTGATCCTTCCCTGGGAGATATTCTATGGCCGGACGGAAGCAATGGGCCAATCTTCCAAATTACACAACCTGGAATATATATTGCCTACATTTCAAATGAATGTGGTACTGGAAGTGACCAGGTCAATGTTACATTCGTAGAGGTTCCAGTGATTGAACTCGGCCCTGATACAATCCTCTGCACAGGTGATACTTTGTTGCTTTCTTCTCCAGGTAATACGGGTGTCTTTCAGTGGCAGGATAATTCACAAAACGACACCTTCTTTGTAACCTCACCCGGGTTATATGCTCTCTCCATTACAAATTTCTGCGGAAGTGAAACTGATCCTATTCTTGTAGATTATATGCCAGGTATTATTGCACCGGATCTGGGGCCTGATCTCAGTTTATGTCCTGGCGAACAAATCACATTGTTTGCCAACACTCCTTTCGCAAACTATTTGTGGCAGGATTTATCCTCCGCAGATTCCTTCCTCGTAACCACTGCTGGCACCTATACACTTCAGGTATCTAACAGCTGTGGTCAGGAAGCGGATACCATTGTCATCAGTGTACATGATAACTCTCCCCAGGTGATTTTACCTGATCTGATCAGTCTATGCCAGGGAGATAGCGTCACGCTGGATGCGCAGATCAGGAAACGTGAACTATCTCTGGAATGACAACTCACAAAACCAACAACTACTCATCACTACACCTGGAACCTATAGTGTCACTGTGAGCAATGCCTGTGGTACGGATGTGGATACAACGATCATTCTTGATGGAGGCCCAGCCCCTATGGTGGCACTCGGAAATGATTTTGAAATCTGCTTAGGTGAAACTGTAATCCTTGCTCCTGTATTCTCCAATGTTGATACCTGGCTCTGGCATGATAATTCTACATTGCCAACGTTCACTGCCTCTGGTGCAGGTACTATCACCGTTGAAGTAAGTAACTCCTGCAGTACAGACTATGATACCCTGGTCGTCTCATTACTTCAACCTGTGCCCTCACTTGACCTGGGTCCTGACACAGCCATCTGTTCGGGTGAACCGCTGCTTTTATTTATTAACACTCCGGGTGTCAGTATTCTCTGGCCGGATGGGTCTTCATCCAGTCAATACAGCGTTCCCGGACCGGGTCTGTTTTATGCCACCATATTTAATGAATGTGGGCAATCCTATGACACCATTTTAGTAAATGCCTTACCGGAAATTCCTGCCCTGGACCTGGGAACTGATCAATCCCTTTGCCCGGGAGAGGTGATTACTATATCCCCTGGTATCGCGAATGTAAATTATCTGTGGCATGACGGATCTACCAATAGCTCCTATCAAACAAATGCAGAAGAATCGATCATCCTGACGATCACTAATGAATGTGGATCGAATACCGACACCCTTGAAATTGTTGAAAGCACACAGGGCCCACAAGTTGATCTGGGCAATGATATCCTTGAATGCGAGGGAGCGACAGTGACTATACCTTCAGGTATTTCTGGCGTTGATTATCTCTGGCAGGATGGATCAGCGAATGCACAATATGTCACTACGCAATCTGGTGTATTCATTCTTCAGGTCAGCAACAATTGTGGCACTGATTCAGATACCATATTGGTTGATATCTCGGGAGTACCACCCGCACCGGTCTTAGGGCCTGATACTACCTTGTGTGAAGGCATTTCCCTGGTGCTAAGTTCTGCTGCCAATGCAGAGACTGCAGTTGAATGGCAGGATGGATCTACTTCACTATCCTATACTGTATCGGCTGCGGGAATATTCATCCTGGATGAATCCAACCGATGTGGAGATGCATCTGACACCATTGTCATTTCCTATCTCGATGCGCCTGATCCTTTTACACTCGGTCATGATACCACACTTTGTCCGGGAGAGTCCATCATCCTTACTTCTCCTTCTACATCCTTTGAAATTCAATGGCAGGATGGAAGTCATCAACCAATGATTATAGCTGATCAGGCTGGTGTCTATTCCTTGCAGCACAGCAATGAATGTGGTAGTGTCACAGATGCCATTACAATAGACTATGACACACGGATCCCACATCTGAATCTTGACTCCACGATATCCTGGTGTGAAGGAGATATCATTACACTGGATGCCACACAGCCTTTTGTAGCCGGATATCTATGGAGCACGGGTGCCACCTCGCCATCCATCCAGGTCATCTCCCCAGGTCAATACAGCGTTGACGTAAGTGCACTTTGCAGCGTGGTTTCTCAAAATGTTGATGTAGTACCAGATGTAGATTGTATTATTTCTGAAACCCATAATCACATTTATATACCAAATGTATTCTCCCCCAATGGAGATGGAATCAATGATTTCTTTTCTGTAAGCGTTGGCTCAGATCTGCAGGTTAAGTCTATGCAAGGTTCCATATATGATCGCTGGGGAAATCTGGTGTATAGTGCTGAGGCGATTCCGTTCACCTGGGATGGATATTTTACTGACGAAACAATGATGGATGGTGTATATGTGTATGCGATCACGATCAGGTATACTGATCAAGGCAAGGAAATTGAAACGGTGCTGGCGGGGGATGTGACGTTGGTGAGGTAGGAACGTGGCTTTTACCTGCCGTCAGATACGGCTATCATGATTTTTAATTAGACCCAGTTTCTTTTGATCTTACGTACGCAAGCGCAGGTGCAACCTACGCTTAACTTTCTTTTTTTAATGAAGCCTGCGGCTTCATGGCTTTTTTCTGCCGTCGGATACGGCTTTCATGATTTTCAATTAGGACTTGCTTTTTTTGATCTTACGTACGCAAGCGCAGTACAACCTTTTTAAGGCCTGCTCATTTATCTTGAGATTATACCGCCCGTCAGACGGCTCCATGATTTTCAATTAGAACATGTTTGTTTTGATCCTGCGTACGCAAGCGCAGGTATAACTTACGCTAGCTAAAACTCAAATTCTTTATTATTTTTATTTTCAATTGTGTTCTGCACTCTATTCGCCTTCATTGTAAGTTCAAGTGGCTCCATCGTATAATCCTACTAGGGATCATCCTGGGTTCAGGGGGGTGGAGCTATAGGCAGAATCTGGTGCTAAATCCTGATTTTGAAACCTATCCTACCTGTCCATTCACATTTGAGGGAATCTGCCAAATGTTAGTGCCTCCGTGGGAATGTCCGACGACCGGTACATCTGATTACTTCAATAGCTGTGCAGCATCATCTTCACCGATAGATGTGCCGGTCAATGCCCTGGGAACGCAAGCGCCTGAGAGCGGAAACGGATATGCCGGCATTGTGTTAAGGCATGAATCCAATCAATACAGGGAATATTTAATCACTCAACTGACGGAGCCTCTTGCTGCAGATATGTGGTACTATGTTTCGTTTTATGTAAGTCCTGCTGAGACCGGTTGCAACGTTGAGCATGTAGGCGCCTATTTTTCAAATACAGATATTTTCGTGCCCAATACCCTTCCTATATTGGTCGAACCCCAGATCGAACATCTGGGTGGGTATATGAATGATTATAATAGCTGGCTACTTATAGCCGGTTGCTTCCAGGCTGTCGGAGGCGAACAATATTTAGTCATTGGCAATTTCGAAACAGATGCAGATACACCGATGAGTTCGGGATGTTTCGATAGTTATGCCTACTACTATATTGACGATGTTTCTGTCCTCGCAGGTCCGCCCCCGGATGAATTTACATTTGATCTGGGTGGTCCGGTTGATGCCTGCTTTTCCTATGTCATAGATCCTATGGAGGATGGGCCATCCTTTCAATGGAGCGATGGCAGTTCGGCTCCAACACTTGAAGTCACTGAATCAGGAACCTATGCGGTAACGATCACCAATGGATGCTCTTCCGCTTCGGATTCAATTGAGGTAACCGTCACCGGCAATTATACACCTGTTGATCTCGGCCCGCCAGTAGTGGAAATCTGTACAGGAGACAGTTACACGATTTCTCTCGATCCTGACCTGGCTGAATACACATGGCATGACGGATCCCATGATACAGAATATACGATCACTTCTTCCGGCACCTATGCGGTGTCACTCGACGACGGCTGCCTCCTCACATCAGATGAAATCACAGTAGAGGTCCTTGATGAGCCTGTTCCATTTGATCTCGGAGATGATTTTTACCTGTGTGTCGATGATGAATTTCAATTTTCCCTGGATCCGCAGTTGGGTGATTTTACTTGGCAGGATAACAGCTCAGCACCTACTTTTACTGTAACCGAAGAAGGCACCTATGCTGTAACGATCAGCAATATCTGTGGGATGGAATCAGATGAAATCAACATCTATGATCTGGAAGCTCCGTTTGTTGATCTAGGTCCTGATGAACAAGTATTGTGCAATGGCGAAATTTTGGAAATCGAGGTAGATCCACAGATGGGTTCTATCACCTGGCATGACGGTAGCACCCAACCTAATTTTGAAATTTCCCAACCCGGATTGTATGCAGTTACGGTAACCAACATCTGCGGTACCGACAATGATCAGATACTTGTAACGGTATTAGATCCACCAACTGCTGATCTCGGCCCTGATATGCAACTCTGCGAAGGAGACATATTGCAACTCAGTGCGAATAATATTCCAGGCACATATCTCTGGCAAGATGGTTCGACAGGAAATGATTTCAACGTCACAGGATCCGGCACCTATTCCCTTACTGTCAGCAATGACTGTGGAGTTGTGGCTGACACAATTGATGTTAATTACAATGCATTAGTCATACCTCCGGATTTCGGACCTGATGTCAACTTATGCCCTGGTGAATCGATTGTACTCTATGCCGGTAATCCAACAGCCAATCACCTGTGGCAAGATCAATCCACTGCAGATTCGTTATTGGTCAATACTTCCGGGACGTATTCAGTACAGGTATCCACCTTTTGTGGCACTGCATCTGATACCATACAGGTGAATGTCAATGCCGATCCACCTCAGGTGAACTTGCCTTCACAACTCAGCTTGTGTCATGGTGAAACCATCACGCTGGATGCCGCGATTGTCGGTGTAAACTATCTCTGGAATGACAACTCAGAAAACCAACAACTACTCATCACTACACCTGGAACCTATAGTGTCACTGTGAGCAATGCCTGTGGTACGGATGTGGATACAACGATCATTCTTGATGGAGGGCCAGCACCTATAGTTGAGCTCGGAAATGATTTTGAAATCTGTTTCGGTGAAACTGTAATCCTTGCTCCTGTATTCTCGAATGTTGACACCTGGCTTTGGCATGATAATTCTACATTGCCAACGTACACTGCCGCTGGTGCAGGTACTATCACCGTTGAAGTAAGTAACTCCTGCAGCACAGATTATGATACTCTGGTCGTCTCATTACTTCAACCGGTGCCATCACTTGACCTGGGTCCTGACACAGCCATCTGCTCGGGTGAACCATTGCTTTTATTTATTAACACTCCGGGTGTCAGTATTCTCTGGCCGGATGGGTCTTCCTCCAGTCAATACAGCGTTCCCGGACCGGGTCTGTTTTATGCCACCATATTTAATGAATGTGGGCAATCCTATGACACCATTTTAGTAAATGCCTTGCCGGATATTCCTGCCCTTGAACTGGGAACTGATCAATCCCTTTGCCCGGGGGAGGTGATTACTATATCTCCTGGTATCGCGAATGTAAATTATATGTGGCATGACGGATCTACCAATAGTTCCTATCAAACAACTACAGAAGAATCGATCATCCTGACGATCACTAATGAGTGTGGATCGAATACCGACACCCTTGAAATTGTTGAAAGCACACAAGGCCCTCAGGTCGATCTGGGTGTTGATATCCAGGAATGCGAGGGAGCGACAGTGACTATACCTTCAGGTATTTCTGGCGTTGATTATCTCTGGCAGGATGGATCAGCGAATGCACAATATGTCACTACGCAATCTGGTGTATTCATTCTTCAGGTCAGCAACAATTGCGGCACCGATTCAGATACCATATTGGTTGATATCTCGGGAGTACCACCCGCACCGGTCTTAGGGCCTGATACTACCTTGTGTGAAGGCATCTCCCTGGTGCTTCATTCTACTGCCGATGCAGAGACTGATGTGGAATGGCAGGATGGATCTACTGCACTTACCTATACAATATCGGATGCAGGTGTATTCATCCTTGCGGAATCCAACCGATGTGGAGATGCATCTGACACCATTGTCATTTCCTATCTCGATGCGCCTGATCCTTTTACACTCGGTCATGATACCACACTTTGTCCGGGAGAGTCCATCATTCTTACTTCTCCTTCTACATCCTTTGAAATTCAATGGCAGAATGGAAGTCATCAACCAATGATTATCGCTGATCAGGCTGGTGTATATTCATTACAGCTCAGCAATGAATGTGGTAGTGTCACCGATGCCATTACAGTAGACTATGACACACGGATCCCGCAACTGAGTCTTGACTCCACGATATCCTGGTGTGAAGGAGATATCATTACGCTGGATGCCACGCAGCCTTTTGTAGCAGAATATTTGTGGAGCACGGGTGCTTCTTCACCATCTATACAGATCACCTCTCCAGGTCAATATGTTATTGACATAAGTACGCTGTGTAACGTGGCTTCTCAAAATGTAGATATAATACCTGGTGTTGATTGCATGATTCCTAAAGTCTATAATAACATATATATACCAAACGTATTCTCACCAAATGATGATGGCATCAATGATGTCTTCTCTGTAAGCGTTGGTTCAGATCTGCAGGTTACGTCTATGCATGGATCCATTTATGATCGTTGGGGCAACCTGGTGTATAGTGACGAGGCGATTCCATTCACCTGGGATGGATATTTTGCGGAGGAAATTGTGATGCCGGGAGTTTATGTTTATAGGATCAAAGTCAAGTACATAGACCAGGGTGTGGAAACTGAAGTGGTGTTGGCGGGGGATGTGACGTTGGTGCGTTAGAGCTAGTCTTTTACCTGCCGTCGGATACGGCAAATCTTTTTGATGGGGGGTTTTCAAATTGAACATGCCTCTTTGAGCGGGGGGGGGGTGGGGGGGGGCAGGTCGCTAAGCATTGCAGGTCTAGCGGTTTACGCAACTAGGCTTAACAGTCTTCGGAAAATAACGTCACGGGAGTAGTTATCTTTGCTGCGCAATGATCACTGTATATATACCAAATAACTTTATTCCGGAACGCACCTATGCTGTCAGGACACTGCTGACGCACTATTGTGGAGTACCTGTGGAGATTACCGTCAAGGAAGGGAACACTGCTTATGAACTGAGGTGGGAAGACAAGAGCGTGATCATCGCCGATGATTTTTTCGGGAGGATACCGGAAGGGAAGTCATATATCGATCAGGCACATCTGCCAGAAAAGATGGTGGAGACTGTGTCACTGGGGTTTGATGGAATCGTGATGTTGTATGGCAAAGAGCACCTTGAAATATCAAGAGATCGTATTCAATGTGGAGTGGATCTGTTTGCAGGATCATTTTTTATGCTTACGCGTTGGGAAGAAGCTTTAGGATCTGAAAAGGATCTGCATCATAGGTTTCCTGCCTCAAAATCTCAGGTGGTCAGGAATGGGTTTATCCTTCGACCTATTGTAGACGAATATTCTATCTTACTTCAGAGTTGGCTCCGGTCTACAGGGTATTTGATCACAGAAAAAACATCAACCTACTCGATCATTCCTACATGTGATGTAGACATCCCATTTTACTGGCGCAGCAAACCTGTTTGGAAAGCACTGGGTGGACGGTTACTGAAACACTGGAATCTGATCGAATCTGTAAAAGATTATTCTGATTACAAGAGAGTCAAAAACGTAAAAGAAAAAGATCCATTCGACACGTTTGATTACCTGATGACCCTGGCCGAAAAAAACGGGACCCGGTTTCAGTTTAATTTCCTGGGAGGAGGCAAGACAAAATTTGAGGGGTATTATCGTATCGATGATCCGCAGATTAAAGCCTTGATGGAACAAATGATTTCAAGAGGGCACAGTATCGGGGTACATCCGAGTTATGATACTTACCAGGATGCTTCTAAAATCAAAGAAGAAAAAAAGGCGGTTGAAGCGAGTGCAGGAGTTAATATTTCTAAATCACGTCAACACTATCTGCGCTTTGCTGTACCGGATACCTGGAAGCATCTTGCTGAGGCTGGAATCACTGAAGACAGTACACTTGGCTTTGCTGCTGAGCCCGGCTTTCGCTGCGGGACGTGCAAGCCATATCCTGTTTTTGATATTCATCAGCGGGAACAATTATCATTGATTGAAAGGCCATTGCTGATCATGGATGTGTCCTTCAGGATGTATAAGCATCTTTCTATTGCTGAAAGCATCAAGCTATGTGAAAACATAATAGCCCAGGTCAAAAAGCATGATGGAGAATTGGTGATCCTGTGGCACAATTCCAATCTGAGTGAGATCGACGGATGGGAGGGGTGGAATGAGGTGTTGGAAAATTTGATGGGTGAATGAGAGGGGAATCATATACAGAAAAGGTGGATTTCAATAAAGAATGGCTGCCTCTCAGCAGCCATTCCGTTTTTCCGAAAGCATTAAACCTTTCTCCCGAGGAAAAGTCTGGAAGCCTTTGCTCCCATGCCTTACGGTATTATGCAATATTTGTTTATTGAAGAATGATCTTTTTTGAAATAATCTGCCGGTCCGACCGTACCTGAAGCAAGTACATACCCTGCGGCATACCTTCAAGGTTCATTTCGGCCTGCTGCACAGCATTTGTCATTTGGAATTGAGTGATGATTTTTCCGGTCAGATCTCTCAATGTGCATGCCTCCATCAGATGGTTGTCTGCCAGTTGAATATGGAGTTTCCCAGATGTAGGATTCGGAGATACTGTCAGTAACGATTCATCACCCTGTACATCTTTCACGCTGGTAGCCTCGCCAAAGTAAACTGAAGCCAGGATGCTGGACTTGATATCAGGATCACAAAGGGAATAAAGGAAAAGCTCCATCTCCGGATACGAAAGCACAGGTGAGCCCGGCTGTTGTGTAACATAGATAATGAGATCCTCTATACAATCATGGGCAGCAATATTAAATTCCTGACCAAGGTCGTTGCCGTTGAGTTCAAAACCAGCTGCTTTTACAACCGCACCATTGAGGTTGGTTTCTGCGTTGAGTTTTAGAAAATACTGCCGTTCTTCATTCGACTCATTGCACAGATCCACTTTAAAAGAGACTAAGCCGCCATCCGGATTGCCATCTGTATAATATTCCGTTTCCGTACTATTAGCCATGGTCAGTATTGGCTGGTCCCTGCGATAACCGCCTTCGTATGGGCAACTTGTCTTCGAGCCTTGGTTTAACCTGAATACAGGTGTACCATACATCGGGTCTCGGACAATATCGACACTGAATATATCTCCCCCATCATCATCTGTCAAGGTGTAATCCAACACCTGGGATGATTCTCCCGATTCATTCATGGTTTCTCCAAAACGCTCTGATGTAGCATACTCATATCCAATACCAAATCCTGATCCAGCAAAGTTGAGCACTACATCAATTCCGAATGTACCTTCGACATAATGCTCTGTGGTAATCGAAGATGTATTGACAATGTCTATAGATGACGAATGCGTCTGTGTATTTCCTGCACTATAGGTGACCAAACTCAATGTGTCATTGTTCGGATTGTTTTTGTTTGCTTCATTGAGTGCTAATACCTGTTCCCAAACGTCGATCTGATTCTGCGACTGGTTTCTGACCTTGTCACTTTGCGTGGTATCGTCCCTGAACAATTTCAGCGTTTCTATCTCTGAAAGTATGGCATCCGTAGTATATACAAACTTCCGGTCCGAACCTGCAACAGGAGCATAGACGAGTCGCCTGTCCATGAATGCCCCACCACAATCCCTGACATCGATGACGTCATATACACCATAGTATAATTCTCTTCCAAAACCGATAAAGACATCACCCCCACCTTCTGCACCTGGTAAGTCTGAAGTAGCAAAGCCGACTCCAGTGCTCACACACACCTGGTCCGTTGTTGCCAGGATACCAACGTCTCCAACATTGGCGCTGCCTTTAAACTCAACATAGAATTCGTAGTCAATACTGGAGATCAATCCGATCGAACCTTTGACACCAAGTTTAGCGGATCCATGGATGCTGTTGGATTCGTCACGGGCATACTGGGTCTCTCTGCTCCGGCAAGTCGTCTTGTTATCCTGGAATGAAGCACTGCTTCCATCTCCTGGAGGATCATGGACGATCATGTAAGGGATCTGGGGATCAAGGGTGGTCCCCAGAATGGGCGTTTCCTCTTGAGGATTCACAGGACCTACAGCATAAAATGGAATAATAATATTATGTGTGACATAGGCACCCGGATTAGAATCAATTTCCTCTGTGACCTGAATGACAATGGCGCCTTTCAATGAGCCTCTGGAGATTTGAAGCGTCACTGCATAGTGATGATCATTCAGATTATTAGACGTATTGACAGCCCAGGATTGATTAGGGTCAAAACTTGCCCCGCCGTCCGTTGTATTATACACTGGAGATACTCCTCCTGGAGGAGGATTAACAGACCAGCCGATATTATCACTAATGCCAAATGTGACATTATAACTCTGCCCGGCATTGGCCTTGAGAAACCTTGTTGAATCCGTGGCATTCACAAAAGCAGTAACTGCGTTTTGAAGCTCCGCGCCAGTACATGGAGTACCGGCGTTATTCCAACTACATGTTGTAAAAGCTACTGTATTGTTGACACAGGAGGGATTTGGGAGGCCGCCTATGCTGATGGATGAGTTAGAATAGGGCAAAGTGGTATAAATAAAACCATCTTGAGCCTTGCCCGAAAAAGCACCAAGCATGATGCACACAAATATATAAACCAAAGATTGTGCATCGGAGAAATCTCGTCCTATCCGGCTTTTCCGGTAAGTTAAAAAACGGTATTGGATAAAATTGTTCATTCGCTTTGTATTTCGGGAGTTAGAAAAAATCAAGTCTTAATAGGGTATACAGATATCATCCTGTTTCAAAAATTAATATTCGCTACTTTGTTTTATGTACTTCCAGCTCAATCTCAATCATGAACTCAGGCAGCGCAAGTTCTTTCACGCCTAGCCATGAGCCTGTCGGAAATTGCTTGGTGTAGATGGAGTTACGATATCCCGACTGTTTAAGGAATTCCGGCATATTGGTCGTGAAGACATTCTCTACCACCACATCATCGAAGGTGCAGCCATAATGTTTCAGTACTTTGTCCAGATCCGCGTAGCAGTTTTTCATCTGCTGCAACAGATCGCCTTTAGCGGTTGGGTTCCCGGCATCGTCCATGCTGACTGCGCCTGAGATTTTGATATCATCTCCGAGTCTGACGGCATGGGTATATCCGAAGGCTTTTTCCGCTTCGGGACGAAGACTGTAATATTCTACGGTCTCCGTTTCTTCAGCAACAGCAGGAATGTCAGCGGTCGTTTGGGTAGTT
Source organism: Candidatus Opimibacter skivensis (assembly GCA_016721905.1). GTDB lineage: Bacteria > Bacteroidota > Bacteroidia > Chitinophagales > Saprospiraceae > Opimibacter > Opimibacter skivensis. Next base: position 96,571 of record JADKHH010000035.1, read on the forward strand.
TCCGGGGCATTGCACGCAGTTATGGCAAATGTAAGGACAGTGTAAAGTGTCAGAACAGCTGAATGTCTGAAGCTAATCATCATGGTTTTCGTTTTGCTTTGATCGTGATGCAGAGATTTTACATTTCACTGGTATCAGCAAATGTAGCGGAGGGCTGGGGGGTGGGGTATCACATCTTGATGTGATGTGGCTATACCCTAGCCTTCGGCCCCTTCAAATGTTTTTTGATCGCCGGGTTAAAACCCGGGGTTACAAAGGTCGTCTACGGCCTTTACTCGATGTTGTGCAAACATCGAGTTCGCTCGAACGTCCGTACGGACATTCAAACAATTGTTTAAATTGATTTCATCTGTAACCCCACCTTATAGCCATCTTCTTTATTCAAAAGAAAAGTGGCCCCAAGTTTCTTCGCGCGCATTTCAAGATTTTGTAATCCAAAACCTGAAGAAGATATGGTGGTTGCTATTGTGGTGCCATTGTCATGAACGGACAATTCGAATTGGTCTGCAAACTGTCCGAACCGGATGCTCACATTGGTTGCGTTCGAATGTTTAGCGATGTTGTTGATAGCTTCTTTGTAGAAAAGAAATAAATGCTGGCGTACATCGACGGGCAATTTTTTCTCTAACGGTAGTTCGCCGAGTTCAAACTGAAAGATAATATCCCGCGGTGTCAACATTTCTTCAGCATTCTCCCGCATACGATCAAGCAGATCTTTGACCTGATCACGACGACTATCGATGGACCATACAACGTCCCGCATTTTAGACAGTGTCAATCGGCTGATTTCGCTGATCCGATGAAGCCGTACACGATCGGATTTTTCCTGATCCAATTCCATGATCTCCGCCTGCATCGCCAATCCGGACAACATAGATCCAACTTCATCATGTAAATCACCGGCAATACGCGTACGCATCCTTTCCATTTCCAGGAGCCGCTGAAGACGGTACCTGGCGAATGCGTAAATCAGGAAACCTATCACCAGGATGCAAGCCGAAATAAACCACCATGTCCGGAAGAAAATCTGGTTTACGTGAATGGGCACAGAAAGCTCCGACACACTCCAGTTACCCTTGCTGTCAGCACCTTTGATATGCAATACATAATCGCCTGCCGGCAGTTTATGAAAACGGACGGTCGGAATATTTCCAATATAAGACCAATCGTTTTCAAGTCCTTCGAGCCAGACATAGTATCTGTTTTTCTCCGGCTTGAAATAATTGGGTAATGTCCAGGTCAATTGAAAATAACTATCATAAGGTGATATCTGAATAGGCGCCATCGTCCGGTCTCCCAATATTCTTGTCTCAAGACTATCCAGCATGCGGTTGTATTTGGAAAAACCGGTAAACGACATCGGTGGATTGGGCCTTTGTTCCAGAATTTCCGCCGGATTGAAATACTGCACACCATTCATGCCTCCAAACCAAAGTCTTCCCTGGCGATCCTTGTAGAAAGAGGTGTAGTTGAATTCATTATTGGACAAACCATCATCCTCATAAAAATTCTGGATGGAGCCTTCCTTTTTTCGCAAACAGGAAAGTCCGTTGTAGGTGCTGGCCCAGATATTTCCTCCTTCATCACTGAGGATACCGGTGACATTATCATCTGCCAGTCCTTCTTTTTGATCAAAAATCCGGATGGTATTGGTGGTTTCATCAAAACGGTTGAGCCCTCCCCCAAAAGTGCCGATCCAAAGTATGCTGTCGGCATCATAATAGAGTGCCAGCAGATGATTGTTACTCAATGCAGGTGTAGTTTCCGTTGTCAGGTTTTTCAGGATCACACCATCACGGCTGATAAGGTACAAGCCATTTTTATCGGTAGCCACCCAAATGGATCCGTCTTTATTTTCAAGAAAGAACCTGGTGGGAACAGCAGTAAATTCGTTCCGGCTTTCCTTTATAAGTTTTGTTCGTTTATCTGTTGCCGGATTATAAATCGTCAGTCGGTCAAGGGTGCTACCCAACAAGAATGATCCATCTTTTAGCTGGGCCAGTGGATTGGAAGAAAATTTATCCGCCATACCGCCGAAATCCATAATGGATAAAGGTTTCATGGTGGTGAGATCTATTTTAATCAACTGATCTGTCAGCGTCCAGACGACATTCTCCTGCTGATCGGCAACAAAATGCTTTGCTTCTTCCAGGAAGTAAAGATTTGGGTGCTGTACCCCGGGCACAAAGACCATTTCAGCCTGGCCCTGTGGGAAAGAAAGGCGATGTATCCCGATATCACCAAACTCACAATACACGTATACGCTTCCAGACTTGTCCTCAAAAATGCTACGCATCTCATTACCCCAGTCTACACCGGGCCTGCTAACCCGGGTCTGAAAATATTGCTTATGGATTGGAATCCTGATCAAGCCATTGTCCGTGCCCACCCAAAGGAGGTTGGTCTGATCTTCGTAAATTCCAACAATACTGCTGAATGGCAGCGCTTCTTTCACTACACCTGTATAATCCGTCCATGACCGATCGGTATTCCAGCGAAGCAATTGGGTTTTGGTGGAGAACCATAGATTACCCTGACTGTCCTCAGTGGCATTGTAGGCTATGGACGATAAGCTATCCGCGATGACCTCAATTCGCCTTTCATCCGGATGATACTGCCATATCTGGTATTTACTTTTTGGAAAAATAAATACCCTGTTTTGGTTGTCCACAAATACCGGCGAAAAGTACCTCATCGTGCCATACCAAACGGAACTGTCAATTTTAATTTCATGCAGGAGTTGACCCTGAGGTGTGTAATGCCTTAGCCCTGCAGTCACACTACTCCACCATGCATTGCCTGACGTATCAATAGCCAGACTGGATAGTTCGCGTCTGCCCTTAGGTACAGTAGCCAATTCCTTAAATGAGGCACCAACCTCGCTACGGCCAAGGAACATCTGCCCTTCATTCTCCCATACAGCCCACATACTGCCATCGGTAGCTGGCTGGAGCTGCAATACCTTCCCTTGTATTCCGGATGACTCGGTGATGTCGTGGTATTGAAAATTATTTCTGTTAAACGTATATAGACGGTTATCAGCTACCAGCCACAACATGCTGTCACTGATCGTATGGATGCCATCAATCAGGATATCTCCTCCCGGAAAAAACTGGTCGGCACGGCGGTCATTGCCGAAGCGGGTAAACCGGTAACTATCATACCGGTTGAGTCCCTGGCGGGTGCCGATCCATATCAGTCCCTGTCTGTCTTGTGTAATGGATGTGACGCTTCTGAAACCCAGGCCATCCTCGATAGTGAGTGCCTGACCGGCCGGAAGTCGCTGCGCATAAAGGGAGGAAGAAAACATTAATGATAGGACAATGAACACCAGCCGGAGATGGTGGGCATGGAAAGGAGTACACAATGCTGGGTTTTCGCCTGTAATCATTGACGGATCTACAATGTGGCTGCAAAGTATCTGATTTTAGGAACATAATATCCCCTCGCATCAAGATGTGATAGCGACCATGATCAGGAGATGTACCTTTGAAGCATGAAACCCATACCCCTGGCCATCGTAGAGGACGACCCGATCATCCGGGAGAGTCTGAGAACCTTTCTTGGCGGGGATCCGCAATTTGATTTACTGTATACCGCTGTTTCGATAGAGGACTTCCTTCAGGCCCTGGAGACTGACGCACGCATTGTTCCTGCGGTCATCCTGCTTGACATCCAACTCCCCGGTATGTCTGGCATTGAAGGCATTCCTTCCATCAAGAAATTACGTCCTGGTGTCGACGTGATCATGCTGACCACCTTTGAAGAAAGTGACAAAATTTTTGCAGCACTGTGTGCCGGCGCGTGCTCCTATCTTTCCAAACGGGTTTCATTGGTGACTATTCGTGATGCAATTTTGACAGTACATCGTGGAGGCTCTTATATGTCACCTAGTATCGCCCGAAAGGTTGTCGAACACTTTATCCCCGCACCGAAAAAAGATGATGGACCCTTGACACAGCGTCAACAAGAAATCGTGGATTGTATCGTCAATGGGCTGAGTTATAAAATGACCGCCGATAAGCTTGGTATTTCACTGGATACAGTGCGGACGCATATCAAGCACATCTATCAGGTGCTCGAGATTAATAGTAAGGGGGAGTTGATCAGGCGATCTTTAGATAAAAAATGAAAAAGTGAAGAATTGGTCAGGATAGAGATCGCGATGTGTTTCAACCTGCTTTCCAGTACCTTAAAAGGATTGCTGGGAAAGACCAACCGTTAATCGCGTCTCTACAAATACAAATTTATTTTTCACTGCTGTTAGTTTGCAAAAATCATCTTCTTCGTAGCGATCATCAGATCATCGATATACAATGAGTACAGGAACGTTCCGACCATATTGTATCCATGATGATACAGTACTTCATTCATACCTTCCTTTACTTCTACCGGAATTTCCTTTAGCATTTTACCATTCAAGTCGGTGATCACAATCCGGGCGGTATGATTTGTGGCGGGGCCATGGACTAAAAAACTAATGATCGTAGATTCATCAAATGGGTTTGGTCTGTTTTGAAGCAATTCGATACCATTGGTATTTGCAGTTTCTTCGTGCGTACCGGTAAGGCGGGCCAGGACTTCATCTGAAAATAGGCTTTCAATGCCCCTGCTGTCAATCGATGCTGCCGATATAAAGAGATTTAATTCCCTGCTGGGTAATTCAAATACACCAGACTTAGATCCTGTGATATAATACAGCGTATCAAAGTCAGTGGTGTTGAATCGCATACCGACAACATAATGATTGAGATCAAGGGAGTCTTCGATCTCGATATAGAGAAAGTCGCCATCCTGTCCAAACGTTTTGATGGAAGGCGCGTCTGGCCCCAGGGCAGCCATAGCGGCTGCATTGCCATTGATCGTTGCATTCCGGGCGAGGTAATTGAAATCAACAAAAAAAGTATCGATCACTTCGTCTCCATCTGTATCTAAACCGAGGATATCATCCGAGGTATGCTGACGGTCATGATAATCCGGGTCAGCCACATCTGCGTTTCCGTGTTCGTTAGCGGAGGTAAAACGGATCGCAGCATATCCATTTTCCCTGAATGGTATATGATCGCTCCCCGACCTGTGCGATCTTCAGCAGACATGATCGTCAGCATCATCGGTACAGGCGCGAGTGGGCGGATCATTTCCTGATATTCCAGTTTGATAAACCGGTTCAGTGACTTGTGCGCGGAGTTGAAGCCACCGAATGAAAACAACCTGACCTGGGTACTGTCGATGTGGTTGAGTCCGGGGCATGATGGAGGAGAAGAGGTTTCTCCGCAGATGATCCCGCCGACGATGTCGTTGTTCAATACTGCTTTGATCGGGATGTTCTGGGTAACAGCATAATCTGCAAATGCGTTTGAACCCACAAGACCTTGTTCCTCGCCGGTGACGGTCATAAAGACGATTGTATGATCATAGACATAAGAGCTCATGATGCGCGCCAGCTCCAGGACCAGAGCTACGCCGCTGCCATTGTCTTCCATGCCTTCTGCCAGGCAATTGATATCACAGTTGTCAGCGCAGCGGCTGTCGAGATGTGCTTCGATGATGATACAGGAGGGATCTGAGCCATCTCTGCCTGGTAATACAGCCAGTACATTCTTATGTCTTTCCATTCCGCATACATCCTGGTCAAATTGTAAATACCCTGTGACAAGCCTTCCGCTTTGATTGATGCTGTATCTGTCAAACTGTGACAGGACCCATTTACGGGCGGCACCGATTCCTTTATCGACAGCCATTGTATCTGAAGCGGTATTGCGATTGTGAAAGGTGCGCAGGGCGAGCAGGGTGGCTTTCATTGAGTCAGGGCTGATCCGGTTGATCAGGTCTTCACTGATGGCAAATGGATCATCGACAGGAAAGGCCGGGAGGTAATCGGCGGGATCATAATTGCCCTTGAGGATATCAAAGATCAACGGATTGGTAAAGTGGGTGTTTTCCTGAGCAGTGATACCTGAGGTCATCATCATCGCGAGGATGACAAGATGGGTTAGTGATTTCATATCGAAATGGTTGGTGATTAAAGATAGTGTGGCGGGGGAGGTCGGGGGGGGGGGGGGTGGGACGGGGGGGGGGGCGGCGGGGGGGGGCGGGGGGGGGGAAAACCGGGGGAGGGCCCCCCCCCCCCGGCCGGCCGGGGGCGGAAAAAAAACACCCCCACAAAAACGGTCGGGCCCGGGGGCCCCCCAGGGGGGTTGGTTAGCGAAGAAACTGGTGGGCCAGGAATGCCTTCAATTTTTGACGAAACTCATCCGGTGAGATGAGCCAACCCGGAGGATGTACATGCCTGCGGCAAAGCGGTGAATATCTATCTTCTTGATCTCACCTGTGAAGGTGCCTATCATCATATCCTTACCTGATGAATCTGATATGATATACTGAGATCCGATGAGTGAAGGATCCGCTTTGATAGTGATTTCATTCCTTGCGGGATTGGGATACACTTTTATTAATTTGCTTTCGACAGGTTCATACACAGCACTTACTATACAGCTATGCTGAAGATTAAAAATGCTTTGCAGTGAATCAATAGGTTCGATGCCTGTATTGTCGCGGGTACGCACGCCTATGCTAAAGGAAGGATTGCTGTTGGTATCATCAGGTTGAGCCACTTTTAGAAAAGCAAATAAGGTTGAGGTGCCATCGGGTGCGCAACGTGTATCTGCACCTACTACTTTGGCGCCTTGCAAGGCAGCCATTAATTTACAGGCCAGATCTCCACTTTCATTTCGGAATCTGTATTCCATCGAATCGAGGATTTCCTGGCCAAGCAGGATGTTGCCCTGGATAGAATAATATACCCCTCCAATGTTTCCTGTGATGTGGTTTTTATAATCATCAGTATTGACACCAGTGAAGCCAGCAGCGCTGACGTTCGTGCCAGAAAAGCCAACTATTCCATACTGACGGATAGATGAATTGTTTTGTGCATCATACTCTGTGAGCCAATTGATGATTTGTGTCGGTGTATCACCCGCCCTCATCCTTGCGCGGGCATTGTTTTGATTGGTGGGAAGGTAAAAGGCTTGTGTGTTGATTGCTCCGGTATCCGGAAGGAGCTGTCCAAGGAAAGATGGGTCTATAAATCCTGCGGCGAAGAGATCTACGCAAGAGGCGCCGGCACTGCCTACCTCGCGGGTGGTGGAGTCGGCGGCAACGATGGAGAAGGTGTCCTGGGCGGTGAGGATCAAGGAGCTTGTTGATAGTACAACTGAAGTGAAAAGAGAAAATAATTTCATGTTTAGCATTTGAGTAACCGGTATATATTCTTTTCCTTTCGCCTAAGTAAAAATAACATAAAATAACTTAGATGTAATGGTTAGACTTAACCCAGAACTTCCAGATACACCATCACTCCCGCTGCCACGCTCATCAGTACCAAAGCCGCAAATCCCAGAATGTTTGAAACCCAGCCATTCGTAAATTTCCCCATGATCTTTTTATTGTTGGAGATATGCAGTATAATAACAATCAATACGGGTGCCGTCAGTCCATACAGGATGGCCGAATAAATTAAGGCGCGTATTGGTGAAATGCCAATGTAATGGAGGGATAGTCCTAACAACAATGAAATAGCAATGATGACATAAAAGGCCTTAGCCTCATGGAATTTTTTATCCAATCCCTTTTCCCAACCAAATGTCTCCATGATGATATAGGATAGGGATCCGCTGAGTACAGGTATTGCCAAAAGTCCCGTGCCTATGATGCCGAGGGCAAAAAGCAGATACGCAGATTCGCCCGCTAAAGGCCTCAATGCCTGCGCCGCTTCCTCCACCGAATCTATCTGGTGTATACCACTGTTGAATAAAACGGTACCGGTGGTCAGGATGATAAAAAACATCACCAGATTGGAAAACAACATGCCAAAATCCACATCCTTCCGCATTTCCTCAATCACTTTTCCGTTGACGACCAGTTTCGTTTTACGATGTTGTACTTCTTCAGCTTCCATAGTAGCTTGCCAGAAAAACAGATAGGGTGAAATAGTCGTGCCTAGTATGGCGACGAGAATAGCAACAAACTCTTTAGTAAAATGTATAGTGGGAATAAATGTTCCCCTGACGATCGCCATCAGATCCTGCTTGTATAAAAAAGGTACGACAAAGTAGACGAGCAGTACCACACACAGGTATTTCAGGATTTTCGCTATGCGCTGATACGGCAGGTATATCATCAGGACCAGCAAGACAATCGTGAAGACGACACTAAAGAAGATCGGTGGCAGTGCCGGAAACAATAGATTGCCCACCGCGCCCATACCTGCGATATCGGCACCAATATTCATGACGATCGCCGGAAAACTAAATAACAACATCAGGTACAACAGGGGCCTGGCATAATGCTTTTTGATCGTGCCCGTCAAACCTTGCGAAGTGACCAGGCCGATCCTGGCGCACATCTCCTGCAAGGAAGCCATCAATGGAAATGTAATCAATGCCGTCCACAACGTAGCGAGACCAAATGATGCTCCTGCCTGCGAATAGGTGGCTATGCCTGATGGATCATCATCACTTGCCCCGGTCACCAGTCCCGGACCAAGTACCTTCCAAAATCGCGAAAGTCTGTTGGATGAATTTTTTAGTTTCTTCATGTCTTCGAAAACACAATCGGATGTACCTCTGCATACCAGGCTTCAAACTGATCCTGGTAGTTCTTTTCAATTTTATTACGGATCAATTTAAAGGTCGGTGTCAGCATTCCATTTTCAACAGTCCAGGTATCTCCAATGACCACTATCTTCTCCAGTTGCTCATGAGCATCCAGTGAAACATTGATCACAGAAAGATCCTTTTCAAGGTTTGATTTGATACTATCGGGTGACAATTGTTTACCATTTTCTGAAAGGGTTACTAACGCAATAGGCTGGGCCAAACCTGTACCTACCACACAACAAAACTCAAGCGCAGCATTGGAGCAGATTTTCATTTCAATCGGCGAAGGGACCACGTATTTTCCTTTGCTTGTTTTAAAGATATCCTTCGTCCGGCCGGTGATGGTCAGATATCCATCTGCATCAATATGCCCTTCATCTCCTGTGTGCATAAATCCATCCGAGGTAAACATCTCCTGCGTCATCGCCGGCTCCTTATAATATCCAGCCATCGCTGCCCGGTTGCGCACCAGGACTTCATTATGCTCGCCGAGCTTGGTCTCACTATTCGGCAAGGTGATTCCTACCGTTCCAATTCTTATGCCATCGACAGGGTTTGCATGTGAGTAGCCAAAGTTTTCCGTCATGGAATATCCTTCGATGATGGTGATCCCTATTTTCTTATACCAGTGGATCAATTCTGCAGGTGTTGGTGTTGCTGCCGTGATGACTATACGTGCATGGGTGAAGCCGAGGCCTTTTTTTATCTTCTTCCTGACCAGGCCTGAGATAACAGGAATCATCAGTAGCATGTCAAGTTTTTTCTGGGGGACTTTAGCAAGAATGCCTTCCTGGAATTTTTTCCATATCCGGTGTACACCCAGGAATGCGGTGGGTTGCGCCTCCTGGATGTTTTTTGAAAATGAGTCAATGCTCTCAGCATAGTATACCGTACCACCTGAATATAAACTCCCCAACTCGACCACGAGACGCTCCCCTACATGGGCGAGGGGTAGGTATGAAAAAAATCGTTCCCGGTCTGTCAGGTTGAAAAACGCAACACCTTCCGTGATGGCAAACGCGGCTGAATCAAAAGTCTGCATGACACCTTTGGGCATCCCGGTGGTACCAGAAGTGTAGATGATGGTCATCAGTTCATCACCTTTCCGCTGTGTGTTGGCGACCGGCTGCTGATCTTGTATCACGTCATACCATTGATCATACTTTTGATGTGGATAAAAGGGAAACGAAATACACCTGACTTTGGAGGGCACCCCTGGTTCCATCGTACTCCAGTTGTCGAGTTTGCCGACAAACAAGACCGGCGCTTCACTATGCTCAAGGACTTTCTGTATACTCGCAGCGGTCAGGTTTGGATACAGCGGCACAGAGATATGTCCGGCCATCATGATCGCCAGATCGCAGATAATCCAGTGCGCACAGTTTTTCGAAATCAGTGCGATGTTACTCTGTGGCGGAAGGTCAAGTGACTTCAGGTAACCAGCCATTTTCCTTGCTTCTTCCCCGGTCTGCTTCCAGGTCCAGGTATGCGCCTTGCCTTTGATGGGTTGGCTCAGGTAGATAGTATCCGGCTTTGTCTTTTCCCAGTGATAGAAGATGTCCAGAGGTAGTTTGTATTCCATAGAGGAGATTGATGCGTGGCTAATATACTCAGGTTGGAGCATATGCCCAAGTTGGGATAAAAGACGTGAATCGTGAGGCGTGAATCGTGAGGCGTGAGTAAAATAATGTGAGTTGTCAATTGTGAGTTGTGAGTGAAAAAATATTTTATATAGTGTATACCCAGTTTATTTACAATTCACAATTAACAATCCTAAATTATCTTCATTTCCCTAAAAATGAAGACAAATGAGATTCTTATACGTCCTTTGGTCAGGATATCTGCTATACATAGTCTATTCGCTATACGCATACTTCAAAGGAAAGCACCTTGTCAGTGACATGAGTATCTACAATGCATGGTTTGTAAAAAAAATCGCGCTTGCCTTGGTTATCCTCGCCGCGAGCTATGCGCTCAAACATTTTGGGAAAATCACAATTGCAAAATGGGTGGCTGGCGTTCCATTGATCATTTTATCTGTGCCCATGATTGGTGCCGCTATTGGCATGTTTATGTATTGGTTTTCGATGTGGATTTCAGGTAAATAATAGTCACAGATTTTTCCCTGCCGTTAAAAACGGCCACCTATATATTATACTCTACCTATGAATCTTTTGATCCGAAGCACGCGATCTTAGATACAATCTAAGCTCAACGGTGCTTTTTATATAGCGGCCTGCGGCCGCTGTGTATTGTCGGAATTTGAATTGGCAGGCGTGTGTAAAAAAGTAAATATCTTATCTTGTCATCTAGAAGATTCACTCACAACTCACAACTCACCACATGAAAACCCTTGCCATACTCCTCATGCTCCTGACCATCGTGATGATCGTTGGATTTGGTTTGTTTTTTTTATTGGGGTTTGCGATGTCCTTTGATGCACCAGGATCCACTACCGATCCGAAGGCATGGGGCATGCGGTTGCTGATAGCATCTCCGCTACTGATCTTCCTGGTATGCCTGATCCTGGCCTGGAAAGCCTATGCAGGTGGCTATTATGGAAAATCTGTTTTGCTTGGCACTGTTGCCCCGGTCGTGTGCATCGCACTCTATGCGTGGATGTCCATCACATCGATGGCCTCTATGAAACAGTACAATGATCAGGTGGCGAAAGAGGAAGAAATGAAAGCCAAATATCCTGTGGAAAAATATATACGTACCGCAGATGGGGTCTCTGATACCATTATTGTCTGGCCAAACGGGATAGTGGCTTATCGCCTCAACATTGGCATGGAGTTTCCCTGGAATGGACCTTTGGGAGAATTAAGCGAGGATCGCAAGACGATCACGTATGACCGCAGACCAGATACAAAGCTGCCGATAGAAGAGCTCTATCATTTTATGGATAGCGAAGGACGGATTTTTACGAATGTGTATGCTGTGCAATGAAAAGCATAGGGCATAGGGCATAGAGCAGATTTCTGCATGCCGTTGAAAACGGCTACCCATGATTTCAAATTACTGGTGACCTTTCTTGATCCGTAGCATGCGAGCTTAGGTACAACCTAAGCTCAACTTTGACTTTTTATAGCGGCCTGCGGCCGCTATTTCAAAATTTACTGCGCGATAAAATTTTCGTACAGGTACCCCCTTTAGGGGGCAAAGGGGGCTACAGGACTGCGGCCACTTTTTAGTGTTTATAGTCTGCTAACAGTAGACTGTTAATTGCTGACTGAAGACTGAAGTAGACTGTAGACTGCCAACTGAAGACTGCTCACTGCTCACTATTCAGCTTTCTTCTTTCCTTTCAACTTATCCACCACCAGCGTCGTTCCCTTATACTTAGCTTTCTTGAAAGCATTGATCACCTGCTCCTGGTAGTTTTCGTCGACATCAAACACGGTGTGTGAAAACTGGATATCAATCTTTCCGATCTGGGCTTCCTGATCAGGGAGGTATTGGTTGATGAGGGAGAGCAATGTCTTTGGATTGAACTTGTTGACCGTGCCGGCATTGATCACCAGCGAAGCAAACTTACCTTTCGGTCTGTCATCACCTCTTTTTGCCGGAGCTGGTTTATCACCATATCCCCTGTCATCGCGCTTTGGTCTTTCATCCCTGTCACCTCTCGGGCTTCTTTCTGCTCTCGGTGCTTTGTCATCTCTAGATCCATACTCCTTCTTTTTCCACGGTTCGCTTTCGCCTCTTGAGCCTCTTTCGCCTCTTGGGCCTTTATCGTCCCTGCTACCATATTCTTTCTTCTTCCATGGCTCTCTCTCTCCTCCACTTCTTGATCCTCTGTCATCCCTTGAACTTCTTTCGCTTCTACCACCTCTTTCGCCTCTTGCGCCGCGATCATCACTTCGGTTTTTACTATCAAGATTGATGTCTCTTGAATCTTTATAGTAGGACAGAAACTGGTTAAACTCAATCGACATAAAACGCTTAATGAGTTCATCACGATCGAGCCAGCTGAGTTTGCTGAAGATCACTGGAAGGTAATCCTTGATCTGGCTTTCATCCACTTCTACATTTTCTACTTTATCAACTAAGTGATAGAGTTGTTTTTCGCAAATCTCTTTTCCTGTCGGAACGAGTTTCTTTTCAAAAGGTTTGCCGATACGCCTTTCCAGATCCCTGAGACGATTGTGCTCACGGGAGTGGATGATCGTAATCGATACACCCTTGCGGTGTGCACGACCTGTACGACCGCTACGGTGGATATATACATCCGGGTCATCCGGAAGATTGTAATTGATCACATGGGTGAGGTCATTGACATCGAGTCCGCGTGCGGCTACATCCGTGGCGATCAGGAGCTGCAGTGTTTTGCTTCTGAAGCGGCTCATCGTGTATTCGCGTTGCTGCTGGCTCAGGTCTCCGTGCAAGGCATCAGAGTTATATCCATCAGCAGAAAGTTTTTCCGCAATCTCTTTCGTTTCGGCGCGCGTGCGACAAAAAACAATCGCATAGATATCAGGATGTGAATCGAGGATGCGCTTGATGGCTACGTAGCGATCCTTTGCCTGCACTTCATAATAATGGTGTGTGACATTGTCAGCACCTGTCTGTACTTTCTCGGCAGCGATCTCCATCGGATCATTCATGTAGGTCTTGACGATCCGCATGATCTCGTGAGGAAGCGTGGCTGAAAACAGCAGGGTTTGTTTCTCCGGTGGTGTTGTCGCGAGGATAGCATCCATGTCATCCTTGAAGCCCATCGACAACATTTCATCCGCTTCATCCAGGACCAGCCACTGGAGCTGTTCGAGTTTGAGTTTTTTACGGTTGACGAGGTCGAGTGCTCTTCCGGGCGTAGCGACTACGATCTGGGCTTTATTCTTGAGGGCGAATACCTGGGTGTCCATACTTGAACCGCCATAGACGGGAACCACCTTTACATTAGGTAGGTTTTTAGCAAAATTCTGGACCTCCTTGGTGATCTGGAGGCAGAGTTCGCGGGTAGGGCAAAGGATCAGGGCCTGGACATGCTCTGACTTGAGATCCAGGTTGTTGAGGATCGGAATACCAAAGGCACCTGTCTTACCGGTACCGGTCTGGGCTCTTCCGATTAAGTCTTGTTTTGAACCAATAATCTGGGGGATGGCCTTGGCCTGGATAGAGGTGGGTTGCTCAAATCCCATTTCGCTAAGTGCGCTGAGGACTTCCTTTTTGAGGCCCATTTCTTGAAACGTCATCATAAAATCTGCATAACAATGGCTAACGGTTAGCCATATTGGGCGCAAAGGTACTCATAATAAGTTAAGCATTAAGAGTTTAGGCGATAGTTAACAGCTTTTCGGGTCAATGTGGAATTGTTTAGATGTGTAATGGTTTAGGGGTTATTGGTTTATATGTTGATGGGTTGATAGGTTTATATGCTTATGGGCTTATAAGCTTATAGGTTGATGGGTTGATGGGTTGATAGCGAAATTGCTTAGCCCCTTTAGGGGACAGAAATTTCCTGGAAATTTCGCAGGGGTACAATGGGCTTATGGGCTTATAAGCTTATAGGACTATTGGTTGATAGGTTTATGGGTTGATAGGTTGATAGGTTTATAAGCGTATAAGCATATAAGCTCATAAGCTTAGTGGGGTATTGATTCCAACAACACTTCATTCCCGGCTTTGTCATAGTATGTGCAGGTCATTGCATCCATCGAGATGACCCACTTTTCAATACCTGATGCAGCACATTGTGTGCAAAAGGTTGGAAAGTCCGTCTTGCCTTGCTGATGTGTTTTCAAATCTACCTTAAACTGTTCATGATTTGAATGCAGAGCAATTACCAACGGCTCATACCTTGCGTCTGTTGAAACTTTGTGGGCATTGGCTCCGAAATAATTGGATTGTCCATTGGTGACGAATGTTTCATAATGGGTTACTCCCAGCTTTCTGATATCCTGGATATATGCGGGAAAATCTGCGCCTGACTTTACCTGGCTGTGGGCTGACTTGAGTTGTTCTGCTGTAAACACTGGTTTTGATTATTAATGGTTATATTATTTGGAAAGATATTTCACTACTACACCAACTGGAGGTCGTCCAATATGCGATACACAATTGCCTTCCAGACAATGTCACACTCATCCGAGATTCCCTCCGATCCGGTTATAGATATGCTCAGGCTGCCAGTTTCTTTTCACTCCCAATCGCATTCGCTTCTGTCTTCGGACCTCAGTGAAGGGATGCTGTTGGATAAAAGTGGCTGCACTTACATTGTCAATTGGAAACACAGCAAAGTCTTTCGTGGTCAGTCGCAACCTCATCAGGGCTTGTCCTGATGCATTTGTCGTGGCGATGATCATACCATCTCCCATAGTCGGCAGGTAATACCCTTCAACGATATTGTCCACCACATAAACAAAGCCGCTTGAAAGATGTGGTTGGAGATGGAACATTCTGTCTTCGCCTGAAACCTGATGATCAAGATCTGTGATTTGATTCTCATAGGCGCTGGAGTACTTTACTATACATTCATTGTGTATAGCGGATATCAATTGGTTTTTCACCCTTAAAAAACAAATATTCAGTTTCTGTTTCAAAACCGATTTTTCTGTACACAGGCTCTCCGAGTTCGGTGGCCAGGAGGTAAAGTGTATCGCAACTTTTAGCATGTGCCATTTTAACCAAAGACTCCGTGATCAGCTTACCGATGCCTTGATTTCTAAAATCAGGATGAACAATGATATGTGCCAGCCATGCTACATCATGGTGGATGATAGCTGTGCCAGTGCCCGCTATCTTATGATCAATCGATACTTTAATGGGAAAGCAAAAATCGGAGGTTATATAAAATTGTATAGCCGGCATGGCGGTGTCCCAACCCGGGGGAGGAGGTCAGGGATTAGTGGTATGTCATTAGGTATTAAAGGTTGGACTTCCATGTGTGTATTGAGGTGCTCTTTCGTTGGTGTCGAATGTAGGAAAACATCTTGTGTATTTACTCACCATTATGCCCCTTCAAATTTTTCTGTGAAAAATTCTTTCCCCTGTGTGCTGCGCAACCCCGGGGTTAAGAATTATCTCTGTGCTATCAAGGAAGAACAACGGAAGGGTGACACAACGGCCGCAGGCCGTTGTAAAAAAACAATGTTGGGCGTCCGTACGGACGTCCGCGTACGATGAATCAAAAGAACGTGCTTCTAATCTAAAATCATTGAAGGCTGTTTTTAACAGCAGGAGAGCGTCAGGAAAAAGTACGAGGTTGGAAGAAGGGTATTACCTATAAACGCTTAGCAGGAACAAAACCCTATCATGATAATCCTCTGCTTATAGAGCTTATGTAACTCCTCCTGTAAACGATTACTATTTTCCTTTGCTGCCTGATCCAATATATCCTTCAGCACCCGTTTACGTTGCTCGTTGACGGCGCCGTCGATGGCATACAAATTCATATGGCATATACCTTCATCCACGAATTCAAATAGTTTTTCAATTTTATACTTTGTCAACCATGTATTGTCTTCTTCCTTTAAATCATCGGAGTAGGTATATCCGTAGACATTGCCATTCTCAACGGAAATAATTTCCACACTATCCGGATTGACCACCTTATCGATATTGAATTCCGACTTAAGAATAAAGAGAATTTCCTTCGGGCCATCCATTATATCCGGAACATTACGGACATCTATCTTGTGGAGCTCTCTGTAATACGTATAGACACCCGGATTCTTAAAAATCCTATGCACCACATCTTTTACCTCTCCGATGTATTCACCCTGATAATCATAGTAACAGAAATCACCATTCCTGAGTACGCCCATACTTTCAAACCGTAGATAGACAATTTCATTATCCATCTTTAGCTTGACAACATCAAATACCGGGATATCAGCTGTGGCCAGCATAGGGAGCAGGCAGGACAATTGTATAAGTATTAAAATCCTTTTCATGTTGATTTATTCAGTAATGATGAACGGTTTGTGGCTACCCGAAGGTGGCGATTTCGAAGCGATTCACTATCGATCAAGCACAATCTTTGATAGATGCATCATGCTTGATTTAACCACAAAACCGCCACTTTTGGGTAGGTGCTGTTATGCGTTCGTGCTGCTCTGTGAATGCATTCTGACATTAACGGTTTAACATAACGTTCATTGAAGAATTGATTTGCTATTTCAGAACGAAGCTTTGTGGTCTTTAAGCGACTTCACTTTAGGTTTGATAAATAATCTTGCAATAGCTGCAAACATCGTGAATATAATGCCGGGTGCACCTGCAAACTTGTATTGTCCGGGAATTTGCTTGAGTATAAAGTCAAAATCAACTATCATCTGAAAACTCGGTTTGTTGGGATTAGATTGACTGTTTAATGAGTCAAAACCCTGTTCCAACATATAGTCAATGTCAAGTGCAGGTTTGTATGTGGCCCTAAACTTTGTCTCTCTGTCAAGCGGATTTGAAAAGGTGTGTGCCGTGTTTGCTGAAACATTAAAACTTTGTCCTTCTTCAAGAACAATTTTCTTGCCTTTAGCCGAAAGTTCAAGTTTTCCTTCAATAACTTCAAAAATTTCATCTTGCAATGGATGAATGTGTGGCGGTGGACCATCTTTTCCAGCTGGAATGGTACAGATAATTTCTGTAAATGCACCTTCAGTGTCTATACCTGTCTTTACAAAGGTGATTGTTTCACCAGTTGATTTTAGAGTTATAGATTTCATTTTACCTTTATTTAATTCTGGTTTGATATTTTTTGTTTCTAACTGCCAATTTTGTCGTCTATTCCAGATAATTTGATGTTAACACTTTCAGCAAGCATGACGCATAACTTGAAAATACCCGCAACTCCCCTTTCCTCATTCATATATAAACGCTTACATACGAATATAAACGAAAGTAATCGTCTATCAATTACTTTTTCAGATAGCCCGCCCTGGACGTAATCATAGAACCGATTTCGTGCACGAAGCTGACAATGAGGTCTATGGTTTTAAAACAATATGAACGCTATTCATGGAAATGACCGCCTTCTCCTGAACCGCATTATTCCTTCGCTTTCGCCTTCGTCGCCTTAGGCTTAGGTTTATATAATGCTTCGTATTTCGCTATCCATTCCTTCGCACTCATTTTCTTCATCAACTCCCCGATGAGTTTATAGGGGATGTCATCCATCTTCTTAAACCGCACACAGCTCTTCCCCATGTCCAGCTTTTGCTTCGTGTGCTTTGGATATTCGGTCACAAACCACTCCATGAGGTCCGGATCAGCATAGATACCCATGTGGTAAAAATTAATGGAATCCTTTTGCGAAGCTAAGCCAGCAAAGGGCAGCGGCTCAATTGGCTTGCAATGGTATCCCTCTGGATACAGTGTGTGCGGTATCACATACCCCAATCCACCGTAACTGATGCCTGCTTCAAAGCCTTTGGGCAAGTTCTTGACAATGACATCATGCAGCTTGTTAAAAGCCTCCGCCCGGTCCGCCGGAACGTTGATGAGAATCTCCTTTACTGTTTTTTCCATTTGCTTTCATTAATTATAGATTTTTGATTCTCGATGGCTTGTCAAATGACAAACCCCACACCCATCATCCGTGCCCGATTGTTTATTTACGAATATACAGTAAACTATTTGCTATTTATATGGCACCTCCTATGACCAGGCTTAAAGCCGAGAAGACTGAGCGTGGCATGACTAACAAAAGCCGTCATAACTTATCAATCACCTGAAAGATATTCAAGGTTTCATAAATGTAAGACCCGCTCAAAGGGCCTGATTTTTGACCAGCTTTTTGTTTCTCATGATCACCAGGATAAGGTGATTACTCCTGAAACCAATAATCCGGTATCCTCCACAATGCCAAAATTAAACGCAGCGGTGAAGCCAATGATGGACCACACAAAAGGAATAACAAGGATGCCCAACGGACATCTCTTCTCACAAAGCAACAATAGTCCAAAGGTAAAAATCGTAGTAGGACACGGAAGTCCAAACGTCGGGGAATAAGGATACCCATGACCAAACGAGTATCCCAGCACTGGATATATGATGAGGGCAAATACAATCAGTATGATGCCTGTGATTCCATACCCATCAGAACGAAACGCAAAAGAGAGTTTGTTTTGAAAAACACCGAAGGCTAAAAACAACATGGCCTGAAAAATGAATACAGCTCCAAATAAATAAGCTGCCTTATTGATTGTTGTAAAATAAATAAGATGGTAAACGACGCCCATCCACAACCAGAAAAAGGCAAGTAATCCACTAATCATTTTGCCCGATTTTATAGTAGGCTTAAAGGCAAAATAAACAGCTGTAAAGCTTAACAGGTATAGTACTATCTGCATTGGCCAAACGGCCTGATTGTAGATTCTAAAAGTTTCTGAGAATTGCTGAGCCGTAAAAGGCGTTTCCATCCGCAAGCAAATTAAGTGATGGCTACTAAACTATTCAGAATACTACAATGCATCAATGATCAAGGTCAAAGTCCCAGATGATAGTTGTCAGGAATAAGTTGCCTCTGGCCAATTGATGCATTATTGATTCCAGGCTTGCACAGGCTTCCTACTTTCTGGGCTTATATGGATAAGAAAGAGTAAAGTGAACAACAGAAATAAAAATATGTCCCTGTATACATGATATTGCAACCAATCATCCCTAAAACTTGCCCAGTTGTCCGGTATGGATGTTGGTGTCCATGATAGAAACAGATCGTTGAGTGGTCCGTTACCTTGCAGCGCTATCAAGGTGTCGGCCAACAGAAAAATGTATGCGCATACGGCCAACCAACCTTTCCTTTTGTTTCCTTCAACAAAAAATAAAGTGGTCAGTAATCCAAACAAGACAGAAATGAATACAAATACATATGGACCGGCTTTCCTGATCGCAATATCCAAAGGTCGGTGCATTTCTATAAATGTGATCCCTGAGATATCAAAGGTGGTGGGAAATAAATATAAGCCTATCAACCGGGTAGCACTCAGGCCAAAGCTAAACGTCAGAAAAAATAGCACTGCATTCTTCAAAAAACGAAGAAAACGTGGCAGCTGTTTTCCTTCGGTATTTTTTCTGGCTGGTATGAAATACGTGGTCAGAAAACAAATCCACCCCAACAATCCAAGCAATCCATTGAGTCCGATATACTTCATCCATTCATCTTTGAGGCTTATCCAGTCTCCGGGCACGTTTTCAGGTGTCCAGTTCGACATTTGTGAGGCAATCGGATCAGCATATTGTATATTCAGGAATACACCTGCAAGATTCAACAGCAAGGCCAGAACCGTCAATAGCGCCTTAACTTTCTTTCCATCCTTAAAAAACATGATTGCCATCATGATGAGAAAAAGTGCTGGAATCACATCCAGAAAGAGAAGGCCCCTTGCGTGTACATATTTCTCTGCGTGGTGGAACCAATCTAAAAATGTGGTGACCTGTACAGCACCTTTTAAAGAATCCATAACATCGTAGCCTGTAGATGTCGATAATGCTGCTAAGAGGGTCGTGATGAAAAGTAAAACATTTTTAAACATGAGATTGGATTGAGTGTAGTGATGTAATCTGTTAGTAGGTATTAGAGGCTCCTGAATTACTGCCAAACTGCTGCTATCGGTAATTTCTGTTTTTGAGCTTTTTAGCCATCTTGATCGAATGCTCCAATGAATGTACATTATTCCAGTCGCTATGTGAAATGATAATATACCTGGGGTCAGCATATTGTTTCTGTACGTTTTTAAAGTGGCGTGATAGGCTGTTAGATTCGCATCTCCCCAGATAACCCAGATTTTCAGCGTCTACCCTTTTATTAAACAACCACCATATAGAATTTTTCTTTGTCAAACCATACAACAATATTGTCTTCTGTATGTCCTGGTCCTGGATAATACACTTCAAAGGAATATGGGCCCACATTGAAAATAGTATCTTTCGCCATTAGATACTCAGCCCTTTTCTTATGGTTCTTTTTGCTTAATTCGTCGGTAAGTATAGTTGTATACGTGCTGATTCCTTGTTGTTGGTAAAAGGCAAGTCCTTCCGTCCGGTCACTGTGCCAATGCGTCGCAATACACATGATCACACTTTTATGGTGCCTCCATTTTATACTGTCTAATAATGGTTGAAACTGTGTGGTGTCCCAGGGAGTGTCAAACAAAACTACACCACTGCTTGTGATCACATACATTCCATTGGCTGGTATCCGACTTCCTTCGTAGGTGTTGTATGTAGTATAAATATAAAAATCCCCAGTCAGATGTGAGATTTTCAGTTTGGCTTCTTCTCCTTGTGCGTAAACATTTGCCAGAGAAAAGATAAGTGCTATCGTCAATAGGGTTGCCCTCATTACGTTTTCTGTCTTTCTTATGTGTTGCGACTGCCTTTAAAATTACTTGTGAGGTCTTGGAGGATTGTTGCTATTGCCTGTCCACTATATAATTCAGTTCTGTGACTCCGCAAGTAAATGGACGGGTACTGATGAGGTTTAGTTTTGTCTTGTCTTTGATGTCTGCAAACAAGGGAATGCCATGCCCAAGGATAATGGGATTGACAAAGAGCCAGTAGCCGTCAATTAAGTTCTGCTGCATAAGGGAATGAGTGGCTGTCGGGCTGCCAAAAAGCAAGATGTCGCCACCTGCTTGTTTTTTGATTTCATTGATGCGCTCATCAAGACGGTCACTAATGATTGTTGTGTTCGACAAATCCGCGTCTTTCATTGTTCTTGACAAGACCACTTTATGAACTTCGCTATACCACTTGGAATGTTCGATGTCATGCCTGGTCGCTGTCGGCTTGTCTGCTGCAGTAGGCCAGTAACTCTCCATCATCTGATAGGTTACCCGTCCGTATAATGCCGTGTCGCCCTCGCTTATTCGATTACCGACAAAGTCAAATATTTCCTGGTCAGCTTTTATCCAGTTCATCTCTCCGTTCGGTCCTGCTACCTTACCGTCCAGCGAGATGTGCATAAATGATATTATTTTTCTCATCTTGTTTTGTTGATATGTTTCATTGTTTTATGATCACGATTTGGTTCGTAATATAGTAAAACATTGCCCGAATTAAAGGTCTTCGTTTTGATAAGCTTGAGGTTAAGCGGTTCGGTTGACGTTTTGAATAAAGGATTGCCTTGTCCCAGGATCACGGGGTTGATCACAATCCTGTATTCGTCAATCAAGTCCAGTTGCATGAAGGTTGAAGCAAGATTGGCACTCCCGAATATGATCAGGTCTTTGCCTGGCTTTCGCTTTAGTTCTTCGATTTCTGAAAGGATATTGTCCTTGATGAGCCAGGTATTATTCCATCCAGCTTTTGTCATGGTTCTTGAAAAAACAATTTTATCCTTGCTATTCATTAGATTGGCAATGATCGGATCATTTGACAGGGCTTCAGAAGTCGTCCAATAACTTGCCATGAGTTCAAATGTTTTTCGTCCGAATAAGATTGCATCCACATTATTGATTTGGTCCTCGGAAAAGTTATTGAACTCTTCGTCTACGTGATGCCAATCTATGCGCTGGTCTACACCTTCAAAATAACCTTCCAGGGTCATCATATTGAATAGAATAATTCTTCTCATTTTCTGTTTGTCCGTTTTCACATGTCCTGGTGTCCCGGGATGATTGCTGACAATTTAAAGCTTTGCGATTAGCTGGGTTTCTTTACCTCTATGTTGATTTGGAAGACAAAACTTTCTGATTCCACAAAAGTGTCTGTGGATCAGAGCCTGTCTCGCTTAAAAAGGGAAACCAGACACTGGTTAACGTGCTGTTTTTTAATGATGATCTCATTTAGGTTTTATTGGTATCCAGATATCCTCTTCCGATGCCGGGTCATTGTTTTTATACTTATCGCCCAAAATTTCAAAATGTGGTCTGTCGTCTAAGACGTAATCCGAACCTGGCAACCACGTCCCGAAAATGTATTGAAAAATGGAATTGTCCGTGCTTAAACCTTTATAGTGGAAAACTGCATAAAGTCCAGCTGGCAAAACAAACGTTTCCATTTCTGAAGGCACATTGTCAAAGGTTGCCACCTCAACTGCCGCCCATCTTTCAAACTCATTCGTTAGCTTAAAGTCCGTAAAATGTGTTGGCTTGTAAACCACTAATGAAATCAAGTCGGTTGTTAAGCTGTTGGCTATTTCGTTTCGTCTTGGAGCAAAACTTCTCCAAAGTTCTCCTATCCTGTTGTTGGCAAGACTCATTGTTAGTCGCATTCCAACTAATTTCTTTTTACTGGAGGTTTCAATACTTGGTGTCATTATTCAATAAAATATTGTTCTTGTTTCCTTTATTGGATCTAGTGTGTTATTCGGATGGGTATCTTGCTAAAAATGTCAATTACATATTGCAATTACCCGAAGGGCGGAACTTTTATCACAATACTTGATTTGAAAAACCAATGTGTGATTAACCACAAAACTGTCTTTGGAACACGAAACGCCCCTTTTGGGTAGGTGCTGTTAGCTGCTGACCATACTATTATGATACAGTCAATCGTCCGCATCACAACTTTTTCCAAAAAACTATTTTGTCTTCTCCGTCTTTCCAAAAGTCTTTAATTACTGCGGCTTGTGTGTAACCAATTTTTTTGTAAAAATTTCTTGCACCAATCTGAGCATCGTCACTTGAAGTTTCTACAATTAGTATTCTACCATGTTTTTGTTTAAGTAGTTGCTCAATATAATTCATCATTTGACTTGCTATTCCTATTCTTTGTGAGTCTTGGGAAACGCCAATTGCCAATAAATTATATGTCCCATCAGTCAGTTTTTCAGGCACACAATAACCAATAGCAGCTGTTTTATCATTGTCAATGTATGCAAACCAAATGTCTTGTGTTTCAGGATTGCTGAAGTAATCAGAAATCATTTCGTCCAAATATTCAGACGGAAACAGTCCGCTTGAATCAGCTACCTTTTTTAGTCCGTCAATGTCTGCCGATGTGACGGCTCGTATTTTGTCGTGCATTTATTATTTTGATATAATTGATGTCAGTATTGTCTTTTGCTTGTAAGTTTAGGTTCACTTGGTCGGCATCGGACTGCATCCAAGTCGTAAATACCCGCATCTCATCACCCACATTCATATTTAACCGCTTATAGACGAATATAAACGAAAGTAATCGTTTCGCCATCATCTCACTATCAGATCAAATAATGGCCTGACCAGGTCAATATTCATTGGACTGTTGCTATGTATACTGAAAAAGTACTTGGCCTGCCAACTCTGTGTTCTTTCGGCTTGCTTACTATGGGTCGTGTCCCACGTCGGATACACCCTGATCCCTCTTTTTCCTCCCTTTCCGTTTTGAGCAAATACCCCTTCATCAACCAAAACCAATTTTGGAAAGATAAACTGCCCAACGTTTTCGCCACTCCTGGAGGTGACGACCACAAAGTCGATGTCATCTGAAATTTCAAAAGGCGTGGTTATGCCCGCCGTGCTGCGTTTCCAGATCGTCACAAATTGTCCCGTTTTTGTGGGTGTCGTCTTGGATGTCCTATGCTCTATTTTTAAACCATTCAGTTCAAATGAACAGGCTCCATAAGCTTCACTTTCTGTATGGCGTTTTAGATTTGACATAATGAGTCCACCTTTGATATAGACCAGTTCGTTGATCATTGTTAGATCGGCATCAAAAGTCTGCGATGTCATCATGTAGGTCGGGTCTGAAAATATTTTTATAAACAGCCAATACTTCTGGCAGTGGCGATTTTATAGAATGAATGGTTACCCGAAGAAGAGTACTTTCATTCGTATGTATTTGGTTTTGGGTTGGTTGACTATTATTAATTCTAACGACCTGGCCTCACAACATGACGCTCATAGCAGGGCAGTCCGTTATCGATATTTTAAATAAAATTTAACCGGTAGTATAAGCTTTGTCTTTACAGGTTCTCCCTGATCCTCGGCGGGAATGAATTTAGGCATTGCTTTAATCACGCGCAGTACTTCTTCTTCAAGGCCATAGCCTAGTGGATTTGGAAATTCAACATCTTCCCTGTTTCCCGATTGATCCACGTAAATATGCGCATATACAGTTCCTTCAATTTTGTTTGCCAGAGCATCTTTCGGATACTTTATGTTGTCCGCCAGGTATTGATTCAATGCGCCTACCCCACCTGGATAAGTGGCCCTTTTGGTAGGAAATTCATTATACTCCATTTCTTTTTCGGAGATAGTTTGCTCCTCTTTTGCAACCGGTGCAGTTAGTTGCTCAACTTGTGTTTCTTCTACTTTTCTTTCATGCGTTTTATCAGGTGCTTTCGACATCGGTTTTTTGACACCCCGTTCTACGTTTGCTGAATCGATTTTGACACTTGCAGGTTGCTCCACGACGATAGTGCTGTCTCCTGTATTCTCTGAAGTAACTTCTTGATTACCGGACTTACAGGCAACGAATACGATAAGTAGTGACATAAGTCCTGAAATCCAGAATGTTTTCATACTGACGTGGTTTGAAAAAGAGGCCCTAAAGTAATAAAAACTGATTAGGATAGCAGATGCGAAATAAGTGCCTACTTACCCGTTGCCCCTTTGAAATATGATCCGTATGTTTCTGGTCATCTGTCAATGTTTTTCTGTCCGCTCCTGTTTTGCTCGTTTATCCAATGGTTGGATGGCCGTGTTTAATGCTAACGTTTTCGGGCTTTGCGTTGGTGCCCTTTTGAAGCCGTAAACTGTCTGCCAGCACCAAACCTCATTAATTGATCAAATCTTTCTATCCGCGCAGGCTGCCCACTAACGCATCATCCGTTTTACCTGTAGTTATTCTATTTCAAAATGTTTCATTACCCGTAAAACTCTCAATGTATTCCATCGGCTTGGCTTGCCCGCTTTCTCCATGTTGACGTGCACCTGTCCAGGATGAGCGCTTGTATATTCCAGGAACCTTCATTGTTTCGTTTTGACTTCAGAACATCTATTGCGGCTTTCATTCTGTTGTCCCATTCAATTCCAGTATATTGAAAAAAGTCCAACGCCCGGAGAATATCATATTTCCATCTGCACGGATAAGTCAACTTCAAAAAGTCCCTATTTATAATTTGACCTGTTCGGTCAGACAAGAATAATTGATGCAGCAAGATAAACTCAATTGAACTTTTCTTAACACTGAGAATTTCATCCTTTCTGTAGGTATATCCAGCTTTTTGAAATTCTGAAAGCCCTTCAAGTACAGAAATAGTTGTGTGCAAGGAACTATGCTTAGCCCCGCTTCTTGTGGTCCTACAGTTGAAACCTCCATCTGCCATTATCTCATTTAATAAACAGTCAATAATAGAATGCATCTTTATTTCAGGTGTTTTGAAATACGAGGCGTAATTCAAAAACATTCCATTTACACAAACGTCACTATACTGCGATGTGGATGGTCCTAATTGAATACCACCATCATCTGCTATGTTGTTTTGCAAAATCAATTCTAAAGTTTCTTGTACAATGTCATTGGTTGGAGAGAGATTTAAATTTCGGAGATCAAGCAAAGTGTAATGTGTAGAAATCCATTTGGGTTGATAGAACCCATCGCCCCAATGACCGTCTGATTTTCGTTTGGATAAGTATATGTGACCCCAGCCTTGATTCGATATTCTGGCCTGAAGTTTCTTTTTTTCAACTCCCAACAAATCACGCCACACTTGGTATTGTATGGACACATCTCCTTCCAGTAGCCAATCGATGAATTGTTGCTTGTCCATTTACTTTAATAAATTCAATTATGTATATACTTCTTTCCTTCGAAAAGATGAGGTATACCTTACTGCTTCCACCTTTCGAGTTTGGGAATTGACCTTGTAGCCAACCAGGCAAAGAAACTATTGATTCCGTCCTTCTTCATTTCCTGTATACAAAACGTTTGCATTTTTTGGGCTGTGTTTATTTCAGGGGGAATTAAAAATACTCCGTTTTCATAGCACATGGAGCAATACTGCCAGCTCATGGAACCATCTTTTTCAGTCCCTCCGCCTTTTTTATCTTTCTTCAATGGGAATCCGCAACTCTGGCAAAATTTATATTCCTTCATTGTCATTTGTGTTACTTAATTTATCTATAATTACAACTAACACTTAAATCCCCACAGCTCCCTCACACAACTTCCATACATAAACGCCTATTGAGGTTTATATACGTTTACAAACGAAAATAATGAAATAGTACCCATCTCTAACTTACTACTTTTCATTTTTCACTTTTCACTTTTCACTTTTCACTTTTCACTTCCAGCACCCCCAACACCCCCACGATCACCTCCTCCGGACTCCATCGCTCCTCCCCATGCGTCACCCCTAGTCTTGCCACCATCAAATCTTTGGATGGTATGCCCACGATCCACTGACTCTGAAAGCCCTTGAACATAAACGCATCAGTCGGCACACCAGGCATTTGTCGATCTGCTGGTTCCTGCGCTGCATTGAGCCAGATATGCGCACCATAACAGGCATCCGTGGCATTCGGAGTAGGCGTCAAGGAATACTCCACCCAACCCTCCGGCAAGATCCGCTCCCCATTCCACACCCCATCATCCATGTACAGCTTGCATACACGCAGCCAGTCGCGCGCACTCATGTAGAGATAACTCGAACCCACAAAAGCATCCGACTCATCATGTTCAAAGACCGCCGTCGTAATGCCGAGTCGGTTGAAAAATTCATCATAGGCCAGATGATGCATTGCTTCCGGTGAACTGCCCACACGTGTATATAAAACATCAGCAAGCACATTGGACGAACCACTCGAATAGACCCATCGCTGATCCGGCGCAGCAGCAGGAGGCCGTGCTGCAGCAAATGCACCCATATCTGCACATTTATATAACATCTCCGTAGCCTTCGCCATGGGGGTATAGTTTTCATCAAAGTCAAGACCACTCTCCATCCGCAGCAAATGATCAATGGTGATATCCTTCCGCACATCACCCGCCCACTCCGGCAATCCAATCGGAGCGTGTATATCCAGACCATGATCTTTTACCATCACCCCTGTCAATGCACCCGTTACACTTTTAGTAGCAGACCATCCAAGGAGTGATGTGTTTTCATCAACACCTTCAGCATAACGTTCTGCAAAATCTTACCCCTTCCAGGCCACCACCAATGCCAGCGTCGTATTTCGTTTTGCGCCAGTTGTTGATTGCCCTTGCATTTCCTTATCCAGGATAAGGTCAATAGCAGCCCAGTTGATAGTATCACGTAGGCTATCTCTGTTCACAAGATTTCCCATCGGCCACAAAGCATTCGTTGTATCCGCTGCGATTGATGCATGATTGATATGCGCTGCTTCATGTTGCTTATGCAAATCATTTGCTGTGCGATCCACCAGCAACGTGCATCCACATCCCTCGCGCCATACCGCTGTACGCGGCCTCAGAAAACCAAAATACTTCACTGTAACTTCCTTTGATACAGTATCTATCTCCGGCACCACACCCCTGAAGAGCACATGCATTGGCTTGACATACCGCTCCAATGCTATGTCCGCATCCAGCTTCGATGTGAATGTATGTGAGCAGAGATACTTTGCTGTATAGCCATTGGCGATGGGTGAGATAAGCCAGAGCAGCCCTGCAGTGGCGAGCAGTAGTATGATTGGAGTGAGGAAAAGGATCTTCTTTAGTTTCATAAAATGATCACCAAGATAAGGTCAAAAATCTGCAAGAATCCCGGTTACAAATATTAGCGAAAAATAGCGGGAATTAGCGGCGGATTAGCATAGGGCATAGTGCAGAGGGCAGAGGGTCTGTCTGGAGAAAGATTTTGCAATGATTAATTAGAGAGCGATTTTTAACTATGAATGTACATGACGTTGAAAACGTCAACATTGATTATTACCTAATGCAGGATTTTTGTGATCTGACGTACGCGATCTTAAGTCAACTTAAGCTCAACTTTGTTCCAGTATAGCGGCCTGCGGCCGCTATAAAAGTTGCCCCTTGCCCCTTGCTCTTCACTTTTCACTCTTCACTCTTCACTCTTCACTTCCGGGCCCACATCACCCTCTCCGCACATGCTCCAGAAACAGCGTATCCTGATAACTCTCCACCGTATGCCCCAGCGCTGTATAAAACGACTTGCCTCCATCATACACCTGATACCACGACATCGGATGATAGTCTCCATGCGTGCCTCCCTGGTACGTTGATTCATCCGCGGTGAGCAATACATTGACGTTTACAGGAAGTGATTTGAAATTATAACATTCATCCATTCGCTTCCACCGCGCGGGAAGATGCTTGCAGGATATATGAGCGGTATCCACTTTTTCGATGAAGTGCTGCTGGATATCGGGGTGGCTTGCAAAATAAGCACCAACTAATTTGCCGTACCACGGCCAGTCATATTCGGTATCGGATGCAGCATGCACACCCACAAAACCCTTTCCGGATTTGATATAGTTTTCGAATGCCACCTGCTGCGCACTGTCCAATACATTACCCGTCGTCTGGAAAAACATGACCGCATCAAATTCCTTTAGTCGCTGAGGAGAAAAGACGGATGAATCTGCTGTAGCCGTCGTAAGCATATTATAATTACTAAAAT
Source organism: Candidatus Opimibacter skivensis (assembly GCA_016721905.1). Classification (GTDB taxonomy): domain Bacteria; phylum Bacteroidota; class Bacteroidia; order Chitinophagales; family Saprospiraceae; genus Opimibacter; species Opimibacter skivensis. The sequence goes on from JADKHH010000035.1 coordinate 125,704, forward strand.
AAGCCTGCAGTGCTTTGCTTCCTGGTTCGATACATTCATGACGAAACGCCTTGGTTTTGGTATAGATCAGGATATGGACCGGAGCAGTCTCTTCCGCAGGCGCATCCTTTTTGCACGACAGGGCGGTCCCGAAAACAAATGTTGTTAATACAACAATACATGTATATTTCAATGATTTCATAATTCAGTATTATATCTGCAAAATAGTAATTTGAAATGATTAGAACAGGCTAAGTCGGAGGCTGAGGCGAAGGAAAAACCGAAAGCAAATGAATGCTTAAACTTTATCATAGCAGGCAGCATGAAAAGCAATGCTTGTATCTCTGCTTCTGTATCTTTATCGTAGAAACTCCTCATATCTGTATGAAATTCCGATCACTCATCTTTATACTCCTCTGTACTTCCTTTGCCAGCACTGGATTCAGCCAATTCTATCAGGTCTTTGGGCCGCAGGACGTTGATCTATGCAGTGGTGAAATAAGTCACTATGGCATCGAAACAAGTGCACAATTGACCAGGACTACCTGGACATTGATACCTGATGGAGGCGCTACTATTTTCGGTGATGTGTATTTTGCTGATATCCAATTCTTTATCCCGGGCACGTATATTCTTGTGACCAGCTCGACCTCCGTTGACGGACTCATCCTGAGCGACAGTCTCACCCTCTTTGTATACGGAAATCCATATGTGCCGGAGGTTCTCGGGTGTTATGTCCAGGCTGACTCAGGAGGTGGTTGTTATCAGGTATGTGCCTTTCACAGACTACAGTATTATATCCCGGAGGTATCCAGCAGTATACAGTGACGGGTGCAGAGAGTTATACGCTTAATGGAAACTCATCAGCATAATTATTGAGTGGGGGCAGGTGGATCAGGATCTGTGGTCATTTCAAATTCGAATTGCACAATCCCCTTATGCTTCGATATCCTACCTGAACCAGTTGCTGATTTCAACACCTCACCGGCAGCCACCAATGACACCGTCACCGTATGTAAAAACCAGGAAATAAGTTTTGAAAACCTCTCCTTTAATGGCATTTCATACACCTGGCAGTTTGGTGACGGAACACAGGACAATGGATATGATGCTGTACATACCTACACAGACGAAGGATTTTATACGGTCACTTTATCCGCCAATAGTATTTGCGATTGCGGTGATGAAAAACAAATTGTCGTTGAGGTACTTCCGCACCCGCACCAATGCTGGATTGTGTCAATAGCGTATGCCCCGAAACCCGTCAACGTTACACAGTCACTCCATCCGGATGCTCTCAATACGTATGGTCTGTTTCTTCAAACGGGAACGATTGTCAACGGTGGTGAACTGACAGATGACTTTATCGAAATCATCTGGCATGAAGGTCCTGATGGCTTCATTGAACTTTCAGTCAGTGGTTGTTCCATGACGTATTGCTCGTTCACAAACATCTTCCGTGTACCGATCATCACGCCGGATGGACCTGTCGATGGGGATGCAAGTGTATGCTCAGGAGAAATCGCAACGTACACTGCACCATATTTTCCGGGCACTCAATACCAATGGCAGGTTGGTCCTTCAGGAACTATTCTCGGTGGACAAAATACTAATGGCGTAACCATACAATGGGATAATGTCAATGCAGCGGTATCCACTACCGTCGAAGTCTATTACAACAATTGCTTTCTGGAATGTTTTGGACATGATATTTTAAATGTCAACATCACTCCACAAATCAGATTGTCAGGTGATGTACAGGTATGCGAAAATGCATCAGCCTCCGTTTTTGCGGAATCAGGATTTAATGTTTTTTCACCTGTCAATGTCAATTGGCATATCGAAGATGCTGATGGCAATGTGGTATACACCGCACCAGGACTATCTTCAACCCTCATGCACAACTTTAGCTACCCCCCTGGTGAATACGCCTGGGTCGCTACTAATAATTCCGCCGGATATTGTACAGAAACCGCAAGACTCGCGATACAGGTCACCGCAATTCCAGCCAAGCCTTTAGGTATTCGCGGCGAACAAATAATATGCCCCGGACAATTGTATGGATTCACGATTGAAAGTGCCGGCGATTATGCTACTACATGGTTTGTCACTGATGGGAGTTCGATGGTGACATACAATGGTCAGACTTTTCAACATGCCTTCGGGCCAACGCCCCCATACATGGTGTTGGCTTATCACACCGATATACAATACATGACCTGCGGATCAGAACCGGTATCCATAAACCTTAGTACTGCTGCCGATCTAAATATAGTCGGTCCTGATGAAGTTTGTCTCAACAACATAGATACCTTCAGCACAGATTACATCAGTGGCGCTGACTACAACTGGGAAATTATTCCCGCCGATCATGGGGAGATCAGAAGAAGTAATCTCAACCATGTCGAAGTGTTCTGGACACAATCCGGAAATGCAACTTTAAGACTAAATGCATGCGGCACCACGATCGACAAGTCTGTGCTGGTGCATGCACTACCTGTCTTCAATATCCTCGGTCCAACAGCGGCGTGTGCTAATGAACTTGTCGCATTATCAACTGATCAGCCTGCCATGGCCCATGCATGGGTCGATGAAAATGACCTCATCATCAGCGTCATGAATAATGTCCTGCTATCGCCAGGATCATTTGGTGTCGAACTCACGGACGTAAATGGTTGTCAAAGTGAGAAATCAATCCAGATCGATGCCTACCCTGCACCTATTGTGCATCTGTCCAGTGCATATGAGGAAACGTATTGTACCAATATCCCTGGTGGTGTGGAGATTGTAGCAAATACAGACGGTACGGACTATCAGTATCTCTGGTTTCTGGATGATGTGGTGATCGGTCCAGGTGGGCCTGTATTTGCAGTCACTACGTTTGGCGCATATCACGTCGAGGTGACCAATCAGTATGGCTGTAAGACGGTATCCCAGAAAATTTCATTTCTGAATTGTTGCGCACCATCCACGTGTGGTTTTGGTGTCCCAGGGCTACCGGGTGGATGCTCATTGTTATCACACGACTTCGCAATTGCAGGTGCAGAAACCGCATGCAATATCCACCAACATACACCATTGCTTCCAGGCATCACACCTGGTACTGTTCGATGGCTGATCCGAAGCAACAGTGAGGGTTTTATCGCTGATATCAACACGGACATGCTTGATTATACCTATCAAAAACCCGGGTATTATCATGTGATCATGACTGCCTTATTAAACGGCTTTCCATATGACGCCGCTACGTGTGGACACATTGAGCAGTTGACCGATACTATTCGGGCAGTAGCGGATTTTAAATTTAATGGTATCTGTGTAGCGGCACCGGTCATCTTCGAAGACCTCACCACCTTCCTCCCTGGAGAAACGATCAGTGCATGGGCCTGGGACTTCGATGATCCACTGAGTGGTGGAGACAATACATCCACATCTCAAAACCCAACACACATCTTTGATGATACAGGTATGTATGAAGTAACACTGACCGTTACGATGGCCAGCGGATGCACAACCACTATGAAACACTTTGTAGAAATTTCCGCGGGACCTATACTCACGCCTGTCTTTGATCCTATTCATTGTGAAGATGAAGCTATGGCCTTTCAATTACCCGGACAGGTCTATGATATTCAATGGCTATTTGGTGATCCTGCCAGCGGACTTGAAAACATGGCAGTTTCTGATTCAGTATTACATACATTTGATCTTCCTGGCGCTTATTGGGTGACGGTCGCTGCTTCTGATATCCATACATGTCGCAGCGGATCTACCTTTATGGTCGATATCACCGCCAATCTACTCAGTGGCTTGATTGATGTCGATCCGATCACGCCTTTATGTACAGGTGACACCGCAACCCTAACAGCTCCCGCCGGGGGATTTCATGGTCATGGAGTACAAATGAAACAACATCTCAGATCGAAGTGACGGAAAGTAATCAATACAATGTATTGATTCGCGATCAATACAATTGCACCTATGCCCCACCCGCTGTCTTTATCGAAGTATTTCCTAAACCTGAGGTGATCATCAAGGCCCGTGAGATCTATGGTCCTGATGCGTATGGTCCATGGTCATCTTCTCTTCAGATATGCTATGGTACTGAATTTGAAATTTCAGCTTCTCTACCGGAAATGTTTCTTACCATTGGTCAACCGGAGAGTTTACACAAGTAATTCAGTTTACCAACGAAGGTGCAAATCTTCCAAACCCTGGTTTGAATGAATATACCGTGACGACAACAGATCTCGTGAGTGGCTGTATCTCGGACAGCGCTTTGATCTTGGTTGAAATTTTTGCTTTGCCTAACGTTCCGCTGATCAGCCTGATAAGTGGTTCTGGTTGCAGTTTTAATCCAAACGTGCTGCAAGTGATGAACCCTGAAGCTGGTGTTACCTACGAGTGGTCAGACGGACAGACAGGCCTATCCATCAATGCTGTGCAAGCCGGAGCTTATCTGGTCACAGCTATCAATCCCAATGGTTGTAGTAAGACCAGCAATACCATTTTCATCAATCCTTCTGCTCCTGTTGACCAAATTCCCGGCGGATGTTTTATTGAATGCGATCCACTAAATGTATGTCTGCCTCCATTAACCAATGTATCATCTTACACGATTTATCAGGATGGTAATGTTTTCCTGAGTGGTGGCAATAACTGGCCAGCCAATTTTACCATTACAGATGATGGTAGCTACACGATTGAAGTGACAACCACCAATGGTTGCATAGCGGTCTCTGATCCATTGGATGTAGTATTGTATACCGGCGTAGGTAGTATCACCGTGGAGACATGGCTTGATCAGGATGGTGATGGCATGGTCAGTGCAGGGGGATGTGTTACTTCCGGGCATTCCTGTTCAGATCATTTCTGATGATGGGTTGCATATCGGAAAAACTGAAACAGTACCTGGTGGCCAATTTGTATTTGAAGACTATCCTGCGCCGGCTACCTTTGCCTTGATCGATCGCACATTACTATCCTCCCAATGGAAAGTAGTGATTGATAGTGTCAATACGTTGATTGCAACATGTGATGATTCCGTTGTAGTGTCTTTGTTGCTGATGAATAATTGTACTGTGACGGGACCTGATCAGCTCTTTGAACTTTGTCCCGGTGAGTTACTCACCGTTGGAGACAGCACATGGTCAGATACAGGACCTATGTCATGCACATGAATAGTGTCGGAGGATGTGATTCAACATTTCAGGTCACGATCCTTGCACCCGACAGTCTTGAAATCAATGTTGTAGTGTGGGTAGATGTTGACCACAACGGAATCGTATCTCCGATGGACACCGTCATTGAAGGTATTACAGTTGTGTTTGATCGTTTAATTGGTCAGGCTACTTATACAGGTATTACAGATATGAATGGCACGGTTAATGGCCTTTACCCATCAGGCAATTACCTTGTATCAGTGGACAGCACGATACTTCCTGCAGATCTATTGGTCGTCAATGGTATAGAGGCTATAGCTGATACTGTTTGTGGTACGGTCACGATCGATTTGCTACTCGAATCAGCGTGCCCAACAGTTTTTGTCATCCAGTTGGAAACCTTATGTACCGGTGATTCTCTTTTTGTAGAAGGGCAATGGATCACCGCTGCAGGGCAATACACCTTTGTACATAGTGATTCGGTCACGCTCTGTGATACTGTCATCGATGTATTTGTGACTGTGACCGCAGAGATTGTATTGCAATCCACTATTGACTGGAACTGCCAAACACTTGGTTCGATCACACTGGATATTTCCGGCGCAGGGCCATTCCTGGTTACATGGCCGCAGGGTATGGTTGGTGATACCATGGTTACAGATCTTGACCCAGGGACTATCCGGTCACCATTACAGATGCAAATGGTTGTACCCTGACAGATACATTTTCAATTGTTGCTCCACCATCCTTGACATTTGATGTTCCGGGACTGTACACGATTCATCCGGGTGAAAGTGTCTTGATTACCATTGAAGGTGATGTCACAATACCAGGGCTCACTTTCCAATGGACCCCTGCTGACAGTTTAGCCTGTCCTTCATGTCCTGCATCGCTGGCATTTCCAGATCAGACCACCACCTATCTTATTGAAATCACTGACGCCGATAGTTGTATTTACAATTTACAAACAACAGTCCTTGTCACCATTGACAGCAATACGCTTGACCAGGTCTATGCTCCTAATGTATTCTCGCCAAATAATGATGGCATCAATGACTTCTGGACTATCTCGAGCAAACTGGAAAACACCTACGTCAAAGACCTCACAATCTTCGACCGCTGGGGCAATATGGTCTATGCCAAAACCGAACTAGTCCTCAATTCATTTGATGGCTGGGACGGCACCAAAGATGGCAAACCAATGAACCCAGGCGTCTTTGTATACGTAGCTCGTCTTATCCTCGGCGATGGCCAGGAGGCCGTCCTGCAGGGCGATGTGACGTTGGTGAGGTGATGAAAATAATTAAAATGTAGAGACACGATTAATCGCGTCTCTACATTTTAATTATTTTTCATTTTTCACTTTTCACTCGGTTGCTGAGCTGTAGCACATGGTTGAGCGCCAGCAGGTCGAAGCATCACTTTTCACTTCCTTCCCTATCCATCCCAGATGCGTATGACTGAAGCTATCAGGATACTTCAATCCATATCCCAGCACTCTGTCAAACGAACTGTGCGATAGAAAGATCAATCCTATCTTGATGATTAAATCATCCTGAAGGAACAAACCGGTGAGCACTACAGCAGCCATCACACCTTTGTGATGGAGAATATTATAGGCTATGGCTCCGACACGCGCAGAAATCAGATAAATGCAAAGGAAATATCGGGCGCGAAAAAAGAGCCAGATATAACCCCAAGGTACCTGGATAGAAATGGAAATATACCGCCGTAAAAAGTGCCAGGAAGCCAAGCTCTTCAACTTTTTAATATATTTTTCATACTGAAGCAGAAATAGGTTTTTAGTTAATATTAAATACAGAGGTTGTTTTACCCTTTACTTTCAATGAAGATAACCCGGTGATGACTTCAGCTGTCATGATATTTTCTGCCTTCGATTTATTCCCCAGGATTTCAGCAAAGCGCTTCGTATCAATCACTGTGTCTGCCTCATTCTTATTCACCACGACCATGACCATCTTATCATCGGTATATCTGAAATACACATAGACACCATTGAAGGTGCAAAATGAAGCGTCTTCCCTTCCGCAATCACCGGATTGTTTTTCCTCCAGTTGAGTAATTGTTTCAGGTAGTTCTGCATGCTCACTTGTCCGGGTGTCAAACCCTTACCGGTGAATCCACTTTTGGTGTCCTCTTTCCATCCACCTGGAAAATCCGCGCGTATCACGCCATGATTATTAAGGCTATCCGAATTATCCAGCAATACCTCTGTACCATAATAAATCTGCGGAATACCTCTAATGGTCAGCAGATAGGTTAAGGCCATCTTTGTCAGCGCTTCATCCTTTCCGAGTTGGGTATAAATCCTGTCCATGTCATGATTGTCTCCGAAGACCAACGTATTGTTAGGATCCGCAAAAACAAAGTCGTTTGCCAACACTTCATACAGTTTGTTAAGACCATCATTGTATTTAACAGGTTCTTTTGTTTTAAGCGCTTCAACCAACGCCGACTGCATCGAAAAATCCATAACGGTGCTGAGGCAACTGGTATAACCATCATGGTTGACTTTGCCTTTTTGCCAGTAGGATGTGATCAGTGGATTATAACTCCACTCTTCGCCCACCATACTAAAATCAGGGTACTCTTCCATTACACTGCAACTCCACTTTTCAAAATTCCTTATCAGAATATCCATAGGTGTCTTGCCTTAATCCACCCAGGTGAAGTGTTTCGATCCACCAGATGGTGTTCTGGATTAAATAGGTTGCCAAAAAACGGATTCCTGCCATTCATATCCGGCATAGAAGGCACAAACCAACCATTCGTCCATAAATCCTTGTCATAATTGGATGCATACATATCCTGGTTGACGGTACGCCTGTGATTGGTCACTTCAAATGAGTCGGCCTTATTGACCCAATCTTTAAATGGTAGATCTGCCATCCACCAATGACCCGTACCTGTATGATTAAGCACTGCATCAAAGATCAGTTTGATTCCTTTTGACTGGCTTTGTGGCCAATTCCTTATAGTCATCAAGGGTACCAAATCTCGGATCTACTTTATAATGATTCGTAATGGCGTATCCATGATACGACCATCGAGCCATATCGTTCTCCAGTAACGGTGTAGGCCAGATAGCCGTAAAGCCCATTTTCTGGATGTAATCCAACTGATTGATCATCCCCCTGAGATCTCCGCCATGCCTCGCGAAAGAGGCTTTACGGTCCACCTTATATTCCTTCAAGGGTGGTACGACGTCATTGGCATAATCCCCATTGGCAAAACGATCCGGGGTGATCAGATAGATGGCATCTGCCTCCGTAAATCCTTTAACGGGAGCATCCTGCTTGCGCGCCAGAAGTGTATACTTGTGCGTATAGACGGTATCTCCTTCCTTCACAAAGAAGATGGAAAAAGGCACCTGGCTTGGCACTTGCAGAAACATATAGATCAAGAAAAGATAATTCTTGCTATCCGCCCGGTTGACTTTCTGGATGACAATGCCTGGAAAAGTTAAGATAGGTGTTGTTTCACCCACGTCCTTACCATGCACGAGTAACTGGAGGTTCTGGCTTTTCATTCCGGCCCACCAGTTTGGAGGCTCTACATGATATATTTGGGGCAGAGAGGGTGGTGCAAGTCAAAATCACCGCGAATCCTGGAAAGTAAGTTTTTAATTATTTTCATCTGTTTAATTGTTAGTGCTTAACGGCATGAAGCCTGTATTTTCTATTTCCTTAATTGAGCCATCATTGATTTTGCCTTATCGGTCATTTATTTCAATAACACCAATACTGATGCTTCGTCTCAAAACCAATTTAATTTTAGGCACAAAAGATGAAAGTGTTAGGTAGGTATTATCTGAAGCATTTAAAACAATAACCGGGATGGGGTATTTAGATAGGTTCTGTTGATATTGAGGTTTTTGTCAAAAGTGATTAGGGCCTCAAATTGTTGATCGATCATTAACTTCAATAACTCCCCATTGGTTTTCCCATTCCACCCCAGATCGCTAACTGTATAAACATTGTGTTCAGGAAAATCAGCTTTCAACCTTTTAGGAAGATTCTCATCAAGAAGCAATTTCATAAATTTTATCGAGGGTGTCCGATGTTAATATCTTTCGGCAATGTCCAATACCGCCGTAGCCTGGTCATGAGATACTGTTGGAAAATCAGCTAAAAATTCATCAAGCGAAATCCCTCTTTCAAGATGATTAAATAGGGTTCCAATGGGCACACGTGTACCTTTAAAAACGGGTTGCCCACCAAGGGTTTCCTTGTTGACACTTATATAGTCCCGAAAATTTTTCATGCGGTAAAATTAAGGTTTTATAATTAAACCCTATGGTATTCACACCTCCTGCCCTCTTTCTTCTTCTTGGTCTCCCGTGAAAAACTATACACATCCTCCACAGCCCGGTACCGCACCATCACCTCGCCTGCAATCAGCAGGATCACTCCGCTAATAAACAGTCCATTACGTATCATCTCTATAATCATGGTCCATGATGGCCATACGCGACGCACCAGGATCAATTCAATGGCGATCAGTAATGCACTGGACAATAGCAAAGCCAAACTGACATTCCTGTAAGGTCGTACCAATGGCTTTTTCTGACGGATGATACAATTGATCAGGAACAACTTCGTACTCTCATGATCCGGATTGATCTTGACCAGTTCCTTGAGGATATGCACAGCCTGGTCTATCTTGTCGAGGTTGTGCAGCGATGCTGCTTTTTTAAAAAGCGTTTCATAATACACATCCTGTTCGCGGTGCCGCATGATGTTTCGCTCTATGCTCATTTCCACAATATGATCAGCTAGCTTAGCCTGTCGGGCATACTCTCCCGCCTCAAACAGTGCTTCACCGTACAGCACCATCATATCAAAATATTCTCCTGCCTCCAGTTGGCGCAGCATGAAGAAGTTCTCCTCTATGAATTGTATTTTTCCTTGTATGCAGTCTCCTCGATAGCCAGGAAGGCCTCTAGGTGTCAGATCGGTGGGCATACATGGGTCTCATCTCAGTGGATATATAAACGGCCTGCTCGGACTGGCATCCAGGTCCAGCGCAGGTATTTGAATCTGTAGTAAATATAATCCATCCGATACCACATTGTCAATATAGACCATCTCTGTGATGGTAGCATCCATGCGAGGCGTATCCGGATACTGCCAGAACGCCCTATGCGCCTTAAGCTCCCCGCCATCTTCTTCTCTATCCACCGAAGGGGGATCCAGTAACAAGTGCACTATTTTTTCATTTGCCATTTTACCAGCAAGCGCAGCATCCAGGTATACGGGATTGGTATTGCCATAATGTCGCACCATCTTATCGGGATGATTGGGCAAGGTCCTGATGATGATCGCCTCTACACCATCTTCCCACTCTAGTTGATCAATCACTTTGTCTCCATCCTCACGTAGGGTGGATACACTGAGATCAGTTGCGCAATCCAGAAACCATCACCGAGTGTCTCATGCACGGAGTAACGCTCTCTCGTGATATGGCCGACACATTCTGTATGTGTTCCATTCCCGTGAGGATTAAGACGGAGATTGAAAAAATTGACCGGAGCACCTTCTCGGGTATCGCCTATCCAATCACCTGCCTTTGAGGAGCAGCTTCGTACAATGGTGCGTGAAAAGCATTCGGCTGGGGTGCGTATGGCTCAATGGAATAGCGAGGCAATATCCGTTTGACAGATCTGCATGGAACACCTTTCCTTTCCACTCAACGTGCACGCTGGAGCTTTGGCATCAGTTGCGCGAGTCTTTACCCCAGGTCAGCTTGTCATGCAATGTCCTGAGAAATGAATAATCATGCAACTGAATAAAACGGGTGACGACCTCTGCTTTTCGCACGGTCAGTTTATCTTCAGCTGTCACGGCTTCAAATCTTGAATCAAGTGTACACAGAAAACTATCAGCTCGTCCTTCAATTTCGAAGGAGATGACACTCGTATCCGGTACGACAATCGGACGAACCGAAAGATTGTGTGGCGCTACCGGCGTAATGACTAGGCTGCCAGAGTTTGGAAATACAATCGGCCCTCCACAACTCAACGAATATCCTGTCGAACCGGTTGGCGTCGCGATGATGAGTCCATCCGCCCAGAATGAATTGAGCAACTCACCATCAATATAGGTGTGAATGATAATCATACTGGACGTATCACGCTTATGCAGCGTAAAATCATTGAGCGCTACTTTCGAATTTTTAAAAATATCAGCTGTGGTTTCAAGCCGGAGCATGCTTCTTTCATCATAGTGGTACCGGCCCTTAGCCAGTTCACTGACGGCAAAAGCTGCAACTTTTCCTTCGATACTGGATAAAAACCCCAATCGCCCCAGGTTGATTCCCATCACAGGCACCTGGTATTCATTGACCAGGGATATGGCCCCAAGGACCGTTCCGTCCCCACCAAAGGCCATGACAACGTCTATTGGATTGGTATGGAAGTTTTTAAATATAGTAACCCCCTTGTGATCCCGGACCACTGGTTCTGTCTGCATCCAGTACGCTTCATCAGCATATGGGGCAATACCCTCCTTTTCCAGGGCTTTTAGCACTTCCAGGAGGCATTCCCGGTGATTTGGCTTATAGACCTGGCCGTAGATCAATACATTCATAGGACTTACAACATGCTGTCGCCCTTAAAGATCAAAAATGATACCACAAGGTGAGAAGGAGAGTGAGAAGTGAGAACGTGAGAGAGTAAGAGGGCACCAAGCAGAGTCCCTGGCCACGGGTAAGGTGTGCAGCTGGGTAAATTGAGTATACTTGTATGTGAAAAAGCATGACCTTTCGTGGACGTTTGGGCTCCTGACCACTTTGCTATTTATCTCGGCCTATGGATACACGATCTTCACCGATGGGATGTTTTTTGACGGGGTGTTCTATGCGGCTATAGCTAACAACCTCGCTAATGGAATTGGTACCTTTTGGGAAATGCAATACACGACGACCTTGCATGCCTCGTTTCATGAGCAACCGCCGCTAGCCTTATTTCTTCAATCACTTTTCTTTAGATTACTAGGCGATTCTATTTATGTAGAACGATTGTATTGTTTTGTGTGTGCCTTGCTAATGATCTGGCTGATGATCCGGACATGGATTGAAGTGGTTGGAAAAGAAAATAATTATGCCTGGTTGCCTGTGATCCTGTGGGTCATTATTCCTTTAAACTTATGGACCTATCAAAACAATCTCATTGAATTGACACTGGGGATACTGGATCTCGCTGCCATCTTTTTTATACTGAAAGGATGCAGGCAAAATTCTTGGACGTGGTTATTGCTGGGCGGACTATTTACGTTCCTTGCATTTTTCAGTAAAGGATTACAAGGTTTGTTTCCGATCGTAGCTCCTTTTATATATTGGATAGCTTACCGGTCGCAAAATTTTACAAAATCATGGTTGCAGATGATGATTGTTACTGCAGTGCCAGTTGTGTTGATCGGAATGCTATACATGTACCCTCCAGCGCATCAATTCTTCGATGCCTATATTGAGCGCAGGCTCGGTGGCACCTTCAATCATCTCCAGGATACTACAAAATCGCATTTCTATTTGCTCTACAAACTGGGACTGGAGCTGCTTGCCCCGATTGGATTGAGTTTTATTTTCTGGTCCATATCCAGAAAACAGATACCGAATACTCGTCCTGAAATAAAGGCTGTTCTGTTTTTTACAGGGATAGGTTTGACCGCCTCGTTACCCTTAATGGTGACGTTAGAGCAGCGTCCGTTTTACCTGGCTACTTCGTTTCCATACTTTGTACTTGCGATTGGTCTCCTGGCTCTTCCGTATGTGCATGCAATCCTTGTAAAACTAAAAGATAATAAATTCACTGTTCTGAATTATACACTTACGGGATTGATCATAGTAGCTGTGGCGTTTGTGGCTTTGAGTGCTAAGAATCCAAAGCGTGAGCATGCGTTGATCAGTGATCTGTCGTATATCCGAAAAGAGATACCCAAAAGATCTATCATTAGCATTCCAACGGAAATGGATACGCGATGGTCTTTACATGCTTACTTTATGCGATATGCTAACATCAGTCTTGATGCACGCCATAAGCACCCTTACCTTTTAATGCCTTTGGAAGGGCCCACACCAATTGATTCTTGTTATAAGCAAATACAGATACCGTTGCAAAAATTTGCATTGTACAAGTGCGAATAAAACCTAAGGATGTATTCTCAACAACGAAGCTTCAGTGTTCGTTACATCTAGATTTTTACCAGCTTGGCAACGTATTTAAAATCTGAATTGCTCAGGGTGATGTAGTAAATCCCCGGAGACCATGTACCTGTGTCTATTTGTTTTTGATTTCCTTCACCGGCAGGCACCCTGATTTTCTCCTGGAATACACCGTGTGAGTTGTAGACATCAATGAAGGCTGCATGCTGCAATACAAAAGACCATTCCAACATCACACGCTGATCGGCGGGCATCGGATACAACCGGAGTTTTCCCTCATCCGGTGATGCTTTGGACGGCTCCACGGAGACGATTGCACAAGTGGCATCATCCAGAAGCTTGAATTTAAATTGCTTCACAACTATATCCTCAGATCCGGTCTGTCGGCCTATCAACACAGCTGCTATATCAACAGGTTGTTCAGAGGTGTTTATCAAAGGCGAATTGATTTCACCGTTATTATCTCCGGTATTTGTTAAAGATGGGGCTGCCCAGAAAGGACTGATATTCCATTCCCAATGGGTGACGCCTTCTTCGGCTAATGGATATAGAAGCGTATCACGGTGCAAAATGGTCCTAATATTTCCACATCACTGGTCGATACACGACCACATTTTGCTTTGAGGGATATTTTGCCGGGGCCATCATAAGCACACACAGAAGCATCACCAGTCCACGCGCCTGTTTCTCCATCAGCAAAGGTGAAAAAACCAATCGAAAGATCCTTTCTGGTGGAATCGAGGTTACAATCCGGATTACCACGCGTGGTGAGATCAAAACAAAACTTCCATGGACCCATCCCGCCACCACAGGTATTCCCATCTCCCCAATCAGCCCCAATGGGTGGTCCTAGACCAGGACACGAGCCATCGATACCATAAGCAAACCATCCACCCGGCAGCGTATCCTGGAGTATCAGCCCAACATGGATTGCAACAAGCGCCATCAATACCCATCTGTGGACAGTCTGTTTCATACAAAGTGTTACACATATCTAACCTGCCATTATTATCAAGATCTGCTATCGTCATACTTGGATTTTCGTAATGGTAATCAACATCATCAAACCAATCCCAAGTGGCAGCTCCATACAATCCATTTTCCACAATTCCAGGGGCATAACCATTAATTGTAGCATTAACAGGTTGGCCTGTTGAATCAAAGGAAACCGGATTCCAACCATTTCCAAAAACCGGAACAAGTCCCTGAAACCACTGGCAACCATTACTTGCCGCAGTATATGAATTGACATTGAAGCAAATACTTACTGTTTCATCAGGATCAAAAGGCCCTTCAAGTGGTCCGCCATTGGAACGTGCCGTGATTTCTATTTCCCGATCTGTCACGCAACCATATCCTGTTGAAAGTGTACTTACGCAAAGCCTAAAATCACCGCCGATACTGAACAGTGAGCTGATGGCTAAATAATAGAACGTACTGTCCTCGACCGGAACACCCGTGACTTTGGCATACCCCTCCGTACCTATAATGCAGGCCATGTTTCCTTCAGAAAAGTAAATTTGCTGAAGAAATGGACACTCATTTTGACCTTTGAAAAGCGAAATGACCGGTGCTTCAAATTCTTTACTGGTCACTGCTATATTCATCACTTTCGCATATTGATCCACGCTAAATTTATACCACACTGTTGGGAAATCACCCATCTGGCAAGATTCTATAAGTGTGTCAGGCGAGGCATACATGTTGCATCCTTCAATGCATACAAAATCAAGATCGGATACAATATTTGAAATCAGAATAGCCTGTTGACAATCATCATTGACCGTGCACGTATCCGGTCCGCCGGTTGTAAATGCAAAAAGGAAGGATGGTAATAGAAAAAGAGGAGAAAGTAAAATGGTTTTTAAGTAGGTCTTGTAATTCATGCGTTGTGGTTTAATTTGGACTTAAGGTTCTTTAAATATAACTCATTTATTTTAAGTCCTCCTTACCCCTGGCTCCAAAATGCGATTTTAATTTTGCAACCCTTACGACATTTCTTCACACTTCTTTATTGGCTTTAAGGTGGTCCATGAGCTTGTCGAAGGGAATGTAGCGAAGACCTCTCACGCCGCCACCCTCTTCACTTGCGAAGAGGTGGCGAAAGAAGTTGTGCACTTTTTCTACCCTTCGACAAGCTCAGGGACCAGGCAGAGAATTAATATATATCCCGTTCTGCCATTCTGCCATTCCGCCCAACTTTTGCTTCAGCAAAAGAAACTAATCCTCCACCTCCACAATCATCTCCACTTCGACAGCAATGCCAAAAGGCAATGAACACATACCCACTGAAGCTCTTGCATGCTTACCTGCCTCACCAAATACAGCAACCATCATATCTGAATATCCATTCATGACCTTCGAATGATCCGTAAAGTCAGGTCCTGAATTGATCATGCCTAATACTTTGACGATGCGCTTCACTTTACTTAAGTCACCTAGCTCATGTTTCAAGACTGCAATCTGATTGATCGCTACACTCTTTGCTGCTTCATATCCTTGTTCAATGGTGAGATCTGTTCCTACTTTACCCGTGATGTATTTTCCATCAGGCGTGGTAGGACCTTTGCCAGCGAGAAAAAGGAGATTACCCGTCCGCACTGCATTGACATAATTAGCTGCCGGATTAGGTGCGGGCGGAAGTGTGATTCCCATCTGTGCTAACTTCTCTTCAGGTGTCTGCGCGATTCCAGCGAATGAAATCATTAACGCAACTATCATCATTACGATTTTCATATCAAAGCATATTATAAATAAGTACAGCCATCGATCCACCAATGACAGGTCCAGCCACAGGAATCCAGGCATAGCTCCAGTCACTATGCCCCTTTGTTTTGATCGGCAATAAAAAATGAGCGATCCTCGGCCCCAGATCCCTGGCAGGATTGATCGCATAGCCGGTAGGGCCACCTAACGACAAACCAATTCCTAAAACTAACAAAGCAACAGGTAACGCGTTTAATGTCCCAAGGGTATCAGAAGGCGGAGACAAAGACAAGGCCCCGAAAAGAAGGATGAAGGTTCCAATGGTTTCTGTCAGCAGATTATATTTCAGGTTACGAATAGAGGGCGATGTACAAAATACTGCACGGATCATTTCTTTGTCTGTGGTGGCATCAAAATGATTTTTATACGCCAGCCACACCACGACACTTCCGCAAAAAGCACCTGCCATCTGCGCCATGATATAGGGTAGGACCAGGGCCTGATCAAAGTCCTTAAACAATGCAAGCGCAATGGTCACAGCAGGATTTAGATGCCCACTCCCTCCTAGATGAACTGCTGTATAGACACCTACAAATACACCCATGGCCCAACCAAAGGTGATCACAATCCATCCACCATGTTGACCCTTGGATTGATGCAGCACAACATTGGCCACGACCCCACATCCAAGGATGAGTAACATCATGGTGCCAAAAAATTCTCCGATAAAATGTTCTGCCATATTTTTCCGGTTATACGTTGATTGATTTGTCGGTTGGAAGATAATTCTTTGCCAGAAGATTATAGGCATCGACCTGTTGCCTGATCCATGCTTCATCCTTATGCAACAATGTCGCCATGAGTTGAGCAACCAATGGAGCGGCCTCAACCGAGGCCTTCGCATCAAGAAATAACATGCGACTTCTGCGGGCGAGAAAATCTTCAATCATCACGCACATCTCTTCGTACACAGCCCAGTATATCTCTGCTTTTATATACGGAAAGTGATCATGGATCTGCTCACCAAGGGAAGGCTCCTCTCTGACCATCGCAAGGATGTGCTCCTGGTCAGTACCATAATAATACAATTCACTTTCAAAATCCGTTTCTTCGAGATAGCCGTGGATGGGCAGTGCTGCTGTCACCGATGGTTTCATGGGTAGATCCGCTCGCTGAACAGCTACATTGACAGTATCCTCCGCCATGCGTCGGTAGGTGGTCCACTTACCTCCGGTGATCGAAATCAAACCGGATCCAGAAACAGTGATCTGGTGATCTCTCGATAATGCTGCCGTTTTACCCGATCCTTTCATCAATGGGCGCTGGCCACAAAAGACACTTCGGATGTCTGCATACGTCGGTTCTTTTGTCAGGTAATCCCTGATGTGCTGCAAGACAAAATCTATTTCTTGTTCCCTCGCCAGGGGCTCAATATCAGGATGCTCCACTGGTGTGTCAGTGGTGCCAACAATGATTTTATGATGCCAGGGAACGGCAAACAGAACCCGGCCATCATCGGTCCTGGGGATCATAATGGCAGTATCCTCAGGTAAAAATTCCTTATCCAATACCAGATGTATTCCCTGGCTGGGGCTGATGACAGATGCTGCGTCAGGATCATCCATACGCAGGATCGTATCCGAAAAGACGCCAGTCGCATTGATGACTGCTTTAGCTCTGATTCTATATTGAATGCCTGTCAACGAATCCGTGACCACTACACCAGATATCTCATCACTGTCCTTTATAAAATCTTCTACAGTGAAATAATTTAAAACCACAGCGCCATGATCAGCAGCCGTCATCGCGAGGTGAATCGCCATTCGCGTATCATCAAATTGACCGTCATGATAGCGTATGCCTCC
Source organism: Candidatus Opimibacter skivensis (assembly GCA_016721905.1). Taxonomy (GTDB): domain Bacteria; phylum Bacteroidota; class Bacteroidia; order Chitinophagales; family Saprospiraceae; genus Opimibacter; species Opimibacter skivensis. Next base: position 143,597 of record JADKHH010000035.1, read on the forward strand.
ACGTAGCCCGGTCGGGTCAAGCGTCGGCGCTGCTGTAAGTGTTTCTTCAAGGGATAAGAATTCAGTTGAACCCAGCCCCAGGTTACCAGCCATCCAGTCATAGGCTTTTAATCCAAAGCCATAGAACGGTGATTCCCACCATTCGTAATTAGGGATGACAAAGGATTGATTCTTGACCAGGTGTGGAGCATTCTTCATCATCAATCCGCGCTCGCTGAGTGCATCCATGACTAACCTGATATTACCCTGTTGCAAATACCTGACTCCACCGTGCACAAGTTTGGTGCTACGGGATGAGGTCCCTTTTGCAAAATCAAAACGTTCAAATAACACTGTTCTAAATCCGCGTGATGCCGCATCTACCGCTACCCCAAGTCCAGTAGCGCCACCGCCTATCACACAGATATCCCATTCGTCTCCTAACTTCAGCTGGTCCGTCATCTCTTGTCGCTTCATGGGAATTTTATTTACCTCCTGACTCTATTCGATTTTGGTTACCTGTTTTCTGCCCACGCGATGGAAGCTTTAACAGCACGTTTCCACCCTTCAATATTTCGCAACCTTTGATCTTCATCCATCGATGGTTTGAATTCCCTCTCCACCTGCCATTGTTGTTGAATGGATTCAATATCCGGCCAGTAGCCCACAGCAAGTCCCGCAAGATAAGCGGCACCCAAAGCTGTAGTTTCTGTGATCTTCGGCCGTATCACTTTTGTGTTGAGAATATCACTTTGAAATTGCATGAGCCGGTCATTGACGGTAGCCCCTCCATCTACCCGTAATTCTGCGATGCTTATCCCTGTATCAGCCTCCATCGAACTGAGCACATCAAACGTTTGATAAGCGATACTATCCAGAATGGCTTTCGCTATGTGAGCTCTTGTACTCCCTCGCGTGAGTCCAAAAATACTGCCTCGCGCATGCGGATTCCAGTAAGGTGCCCCCAGACCTGCGAATGCGGGCACTACATACACACCATCACTATCCTCCATATCTCCCACCACAGTTTCTATCTCCCCGGAGGAATGAATGAAATTGAGCCCATCTCTAAGCCATTGCACGGCGGCGCCCGCTATAAACACACTTCCTTCAAGCGCATACTCGGTCCTGTCTCCAATCTTCCATGCAATTGTAGTCAGTAAGTTGTTCCTAGATGTAAAAGCCCTTTCACCAGTATGCATCAGCATAAAGCAACCCGTTCCATAGGTGTTCTTAACCATACCCGGCCGTATACACATCTGGCCAAACAATGCTGCCTGCTGATCTCCTGCTATTCCGGCAATAGGAATATTTGAACCCGGAATAATATTGCCGGTGTATCCATAGATTTCACTGCTTGATTTTACAGTGGGCAATATGGCTGACGGGATTGAAAAAAGGGAAAGCAATTCTTCATCCCATGCACCGGAATGAATATTAAATAACATGGTTCTGGATGCATTGGAAACATCTGTTACATGAACTGATCCTCCGGTAAGCTTCCATACCAGCCAGGAATCTATAGTGCCAAATGCAAGTTCACCTCTTTCAGCCTTTTCTCTGGCTTCAGGTACCTGGTCCAGAATCCATTTCAGTTTGGTCGCTGAAAAATAGGCATCAATGATCAGGCCAGTCTTCTGTTGGATCAGTGTAGCGTATCCCGCTTTGACCAGCCTATCACATTCCTCTGCTGTTCTCCTGTCTTGCCATACTATAGCATTATACAAGGGCTTTCCGGTGATCCTGTCCCATACAACTGTAGTTTCCCGCTGATTGGTGATACCGATAGCAGCTATTTGTTTGATGGTGATACCTGCTATCGCAAGCACCTCACCTATTGTACTGATCTGGCTGCTCCAGATTTCCTCAGCATCATGTTCTACCCACCCGGGAAATGGATATATCTGTGCAAATTCCTTTTGCGCGACACTGATGATATCTCCACGCTCATTGAATATAATGCTACGGCTGCTGGTCGTCCCCTGATCAAGCGATAAAATATATGATGAGGTCATAAACTTTTGGGATAATTTAAAATCTGTTTCTAAGGTAAGTCCCCTTTAGGGGATTTAGGGGCAAAAGGTAAGGCCTCCCTTCTAATGTTGAAGAGAGGCCTTCTCAAAAATTGTTTCTATGACAAATTCACAATGTTCTTTGTGCTTGTCTGCATTCAAGCCATGTGATGTATCAGCGATGATTGAGATCTGCCTTATTCATTTCTAATGACCATGACGACCTTGGTATACGTTCCCTGTTCTGTCTTTAGCTGCAGGAGATAGCCTCCTTCAGGTATTTGGGATACATCCACACTGTGGCTATTTGATCCCTTGATGACATTCATTTCTTCAGCCAATAGGACCTGGCCTAGGAAATTTACCAGGGAGATACTTATCCGTTGATCGGACGCAGCTTCAAAGCCTAGTTGAATGCTTTCATTCGCCGGATTTGGCCAGAGATTAAATCTCTTCAGTTCTTCTTCCCGGGAATTAACTGGAGCAGGAATTAATACTGGCTGAGCATGGGTATAGGTCGCATCTGCATTAGAAACGCCAGGAACACTAACGATTGGTTGAGGAGCCAAATCCTCGCAGTCAAGTGTTGCGGAGCAGCTGGTCGAACATCCATACGCATCTGTCAGGGTCAGTGTAATTTCAACTTCTGACCAGCCTATATACATTCCTATTTCTGGAGTGCCTTGCCCTGATTGGATAAAACATTTTTCACCAAATATTTCCCACTCATAGGTGATGCCCCCTAATCCTCCTGATACACCACTCGTAATACCTACATCATGTGAATTACAATCGACAAATTGGGGTAGAAAAATATCACAGGATAACTGTGTGTCTGGTATCCATGTGATATGTTGCGTAGCAGCAGATGTATTCCCACATGCATCGGTAGCAACCCAAAGTCTGGTTACATTGAACTCTCCAGGTCCAACACCAGGAACCATGGTCTGAGAATATTGAGTGGATACTGATTGGGTGTAATCATCTGTCTGGATTGTTCCCGGCGCAGGCAATGGACCACATATGATGGTAGTCTCTGCAGGAACCTCACTGATGACAGGTGCTATATCATCCATGATATCTACACTGATGGACAATACGCTGGAGTTACCACACACATCCGTAGCAACCCAGGTATATACTCTGCGTTCAAAATATCCCGCCGAAGTACAGTCTTCCGCATAGCTGACATCAAGACTAAACGCAGGTATGATGGCTTCATCACACTCATCCTCCACAAAAATGCTATACGTATCAAGATCATTCAATTGATCCATTATTCTTGCCTGCGACAAGTTAATAACCCGTAGTCCCGTATCTATGAAACGAAGTATAACAGAATGTGTTGGGATCAATATGGCTGGCGGAGTTTGATCATTCATGATAATGCGCTGATGTTTGACCGCAACATTTCCACAGGCATCAACCGCACTCCAGGTCCGCTCGATGACGGTGCCTTCCTGGCATGATATATTGAGTTGCTCTTCATGCATAGTGACTTGTACATATTGATCTGCACATCGGTCATATGCAGTCACGTCAGGCAATGCTAAAGAATTACATACCGCTTCTTCTACACCTTCTATGACCGGGCCATTTCCATCACCCACATGGATCGTCTGCAATAAGCTGGTGGTATTACCACATGGATCTGATGCTGTAACCGTTCGCATGATATCATATTCGTACGGACACTCACCTGGAACAATGTTGTCACTGGTTGTCACCAAAACTTCTCCGCAATTATCAAATGCCACATATGCTGGCAATGCATCCAGGCATCCGATCGTAAGTTCACTCTGGAAGTTTACAAAACCAGGAGGAGTTTGATCCACTACATGCGCCATGATAGTTTGCTGCGATGTATTGCCACACTGGTCTGATGCGGTCCATTGCAATTGCAGGACGGCGAGAACGCCATTGTCAGCATTGCAATCGCCAGGCTGTATCACGGTTTCTTGAAAACGTACATCAAGACCCATTAGACAATCATCATCTACCTTGATATCTGAGGTACCGTACGCTGTATAATTATTTTCATTTGCACGGCAATTGATGATGAGTATTTCACCGGGAGAAAGGGAAGCCAATTCAGGGTTTGTGAAAGTAATAGACGGTACGCTATTATTATCTGCGAGAAGGATGGCTGTATCCCGGACTATATTTCCACAAGGATCAAAACCTTCATATGTCCTTCGCAAAGCAGTTCCATTTCCACAAGGGCTAGGGATGGGAACATCCCAGTATCTGACACTTCCGTTTTCGCAGTTATCCACTGCTTCGATTTCGTTGAGTGCAGGATCTCCAACACATGTCATTTCAGGGACGCCTATCAATACAGGTGCTTCATCATCTATCAAATGAACCTTCAAGGTTAAAGAAGTCTTGTTTCCGCATTGATCAATGGCTTCCCATTGAAATGTCCTTTCTTCTATATAACCAAAGTAGTCGCAATTATTAGAAAGGATGATATCCTCATCAAAAGAAATGGTACCCGCCGTTCCACATGAAGGCGCACTATACACTGAACCAGCATTTAGGTTATTATAAAAAGATGGAATACCTCCTTCATTACAAGTATATTCCAGGATAGTACCATCCGGTAGGTTTGCAATTTCAGCCTGGATTATTTGCAGTGCTGGTCCTTTTTCATCGATGAGGGTTATGTTTTGTTTTTCAATGGTTTCGTTCCCACAATCGTCTATTGCTGTCCAGGATCTAACGATCACCTGTCCATCCCTGCAACCCGGTGCCGGATTTGACTCGCTAAACAGGATGACACAGGCACATAAACATTCATCCGTAGCATACACATCATCCGGCGGGGCAGGTATCTCATCACAGTTGACCTGGATGTCAGCAGGTACACCATGAATCACTGGTGGAACTTCATCAACTAACGCAACGTATACGAAAGCAGTGGAGCTGTTTCCACACGCATCTGTTGCTGTCCATCTTTGGCGATACAAATTAATATATCCATCAACCAGGCAATTGCCCTCATCCTGTAAAGTTTCCAATAGAGAGACGGTTACAGTTCCATTGCAATTATCACTTGAGCTGACACTACCGGTGCTGAATGAAGGCAGTTCCCATTCATCATCTTGTCCCTCACACTGCACATAGATCGTCCCACCATTTGGTATGCCTTGCAGCATTGGATCAGTGAAGGTGATGACAGGAGCCGTGTTGTCAAATACTGTGATGATCTGCGCACAGGTGGCTGTGTTGCCGCTGGCATCGGTGGCTCTATACGTCCTTGTGAGGGTATACCGGTTTGTGCATGTCTGATTACTAATCACATCACTGACAAAGGTTACGGTAGGTGGCCCACAATTGTCGGTTGCAGTCACATTTCCTGTATTGACTGGTGGAACCAATGAGGCACATTGAACGGTGACAGCACCCGGGCATGTAATGGTGGGTACCTGTAGATCGCGAACAGTAACAGTAAAAGAGCACGTAGATGTATTATTTGAACTATCCGAAGCGCGATAAACTATTGTATTAATTCCCACAGGAAATGTACTGCCTGACGGAAGCCCACTCACTAAAGTAATGCTTGGTGCTGAGCAGTTGTCAGTTGCACTTATGGCACCGTATGTCACTACTGCTGAGCACAGCCCTGGGGCAGTATTAGTGGTAGCATTTGGCGGGCACGTGATCGTTGGGGCGATAATGTCGGCTTTGGTAAAACTCCAGATTGTACATCCCGTGGCCGTTCCAAACGCATTGAGAGGCCTGATCTGCCAGTAATATGTACCTGCTGCCAGTGATCCTGTCAAAAAACTAGTGCTTGCCGTGGTAGCTACAAAGGGTGGCGTTGGACTGGTACCAAAATAGACGTCATAGCTTGTTGCACCAGTGGACGCTGGCCAACTCAAGGTCTGCGTGGTGTTAGGACAGCCGGCATTGCTTCCATTCGTCGGAGAGGTAGGTAGTGCAAGACAAGGAGGGGCTGAACCTGCAGGAGGGCAATTGATCTGGAAATTATGATTGATTACTGCTGTCACTTCCGGATCAAGGAGGATGTAGTAGGCCGTACCAGCAGTCAGCGTTCCAATCGTAGCTGATCCAGGAGAAAAGATATCATCGATGCACAACCAGCCAGTAGCATTGCAGCCACTTGAAGCCGCTTTATAAAAATAATCGACAAATCCGCCGGTAGCCGAATTTACCTGCAAGGTATGAACACCCGTAGTAACAGGTGTAAACGAATATACTAGTTCACGACCAGGTGTTGTGAATCCACAACTGTTTGGACTCCATACACCCGTACCTGAGGAAGTAGCTGCAACAGCTGTAGCACATACAATTGTTGGAATAGTGGCGCATGGATCAAACACAGCAGGGCAATTGATCATGAAAGTATGTGAAACAGCCGAGGTTGTTTCTGGATCCAGAAGAATATAATAGGTTGTACCTGCCGTTAATGTTCCTATGGTAGCAGTCGCTGGTGAAAATATGTCATCAATACATGTCCATCCGGTGGCGTTGCATCCGCCGGAGGCTGCTTTGTAAAAATAATCGATAAAGCCTGTAGAACTTGTGGACGTGACTTGTAATGTGTGAACACCTGTTGCTGCTGCTGTAAATGAATATATTTTTTCCGTGCCAGGAGTACTAAATCCACATGAACCAGGACTCCATGTTCCGGATCCCGTCAAAGCAGCTGTTACAGAGTTTGCACATGGCAGGGTGGTGATGCTCAAACAAGGATCAGGTGCTCCTGAACAACTGGTACATTGGACTACACCTGTATGACAAGTACCATCTGTGCCGCAAGAAGCATTGGTATTATAATGAAGATAAAGCGGGCCGGAAACCGTGCATACTACACTGATCGGGGAGAATCCGAAGCCTAATACGGCACCACCCGGTGTTCCCTGGCGAATGGTGAGGTAATTGCCCGCTCCCCCAGAGGCAGAAAATAAATACGTACTCCCGGATACACAGCTGTTAATCGTACTGTACTCACCTGCAAAGGCACAGGTGGTAATGGTCACAGGTGTATTGTTGCTGGGGGCTGTGATCGTTCCAAATGCTGATGTGTTTGAACACTGCCCGTTCGCTGCGTGCCCCGTAAGGAATATAGCTACAACGGATAAGAAATAGAATCCATTAATTATGTAATGGAGTGCGGTTTTACCGGGATTCAGGTTTTGAGTATAACGCCAACCCGGTAGTGGCTGGACATACTTAAAAAGAGGAGAGAGTGATTCCATAATAAAGAGGATTTAGGTGGCATGAGGGAGGGAATGACCGACTCGATCAAAGGAAGGCTATGAAATAACCTTAATTCCAGGATGGATGAAGGATAGTCACTCAGGGGTTTCTTCACAGTAAGAGGGGTAAACTGTTAAAAGAAAAAATTTCAGCTTGTTTCCGCGGCGATACAAATTGTCCACGGACATGTCATCTCTAAGTCTGCTATCAATGATCCTCTATATTTTCCAACCTAATATTACCACTAAATATTACAATTACCAAAATCACTTTTTTCTTTGTTAGCTGGTCTGCTCCATTGTTTATCAAACCCAAAAGAAAAAGCCTCCCTCCAGCGAACTGGAGAGAGGCCATCTCATGAACGGCTTATATTCCTATAAACCATTTTCTATGTTCAACGATTATTCGATGATGATCATCTTCTTAGTCGCTGAGTACTCATTTGCATCTAATCTGTAGTACAGAACACCTACGGAAGGAATGTCTTTGCTGCTCACAGAGATCGTGTTGTAGCCCTTCACAGATTCCTGATCCTTGACAAACACAACTTTTCCTGCTACATCAAATATGGTCAACGTAACATCACCTGCTGTAGGAAGATCATAACCGATCAGCGTATTGCCCTTGAATGGATTTGGTTCGTTCTGGTACAGTGCGAACTCAGCTCCAATCTCAGAGCCACGGAAGCTCAGTTTCAGATCCTTGATGTCTGATGAAGTATTGTATGCTTCAGCTTCAGTTACGTCTGAGTTGATAGTCATCATCTCACTTAACTGACCTGCTGCTGTAGCCTGGAAGCTCAGCGTGAACAGTACATCTGATGCAGTAGCGCTTACGCCACCTACTTTATGCCAGCTCGCTGTCAGCGTGCTACCAAATACACCCATGTTCTCATCACTCATTGCTACTAAGCCTGACTCTACTCCACGGAACTCAAGTCCGTTTGCTTTCATCGTAAACTGGTATCCTTCGATGCTGGCGAAGTCTGTAGAACGTATTGCTACTTCTACGATTTCTCCTGCACTTACGGTACGGTTGTCTGCTACTAAGTTGACAACACCGTTGCCATTACGTGGCAGGATCTGGGTTGCATTCGCTTTTACCGTATTGTTTACGTCTCCTACCTTGATCGCTACAAAGTCCTTGTCCATTTCATTACCATGTAAGCTTGCCATGTTGATAGACTCACTGAATGGCCATGGGTTCGTTGCATCAGCAAACTGGAAGCTCTTATCTACGAATCTCCAGCTCTTGTTAGCAGGAAGTTCTGTGTAGATACCGAGGATCAGTTTACGTAACTCTATAAGGTCAATTGCACTTACATTCGCGCTGTTGTTAGCATCTGCTGCAATCAGGTCGTAAGGGTTGCTCATCAACTCAATACCTAACAAGTGCTTCTGGATCTTCACAAGGTCAAGTGTAGATACACCGTTCTTGTAAGCATCATTACGCTCAGCATTTACGCTGAATTCAGAAGGAAGGATCAGGTTGCTAAAATGGTACTGACCGTTCGTTGTTGTCACATAGGTCGGGAACACATGACCTGGTGCATTGAGGCTTACAGCTGTCAGTTCAACAGTCTGTATATCATCTGTCAGGATATCACCGGCCAGGATGCTTCCACCTGTGGTGTCGCATACGCCAGCATTATCGGTGATGACGATGGTTGTTGTGCAGTAGTCCTTGTTACGCTCACTCCAGCTGATCTGACCATTACAGTTATCATCTGTGCCGCCATCAGCAACCCAGATCTGTGTGCTCAGTTCAACATTGAATGCGGGTACATTATCACATGTATACGTAAAGCTTGGTGTGTAGGTATCTCCGCTGAAGCTGTATAACAACTCATCAGATGGCGTACAATCATCAAAGCTTGATGCATTGAAGTCCTTAGCCCATACGGTCACCTGACCACCTATCGGCATCACTACGGTGCTCAGACCGTTGATACATACCGGTGAAGGCTGCTTGCAGTCTTCCAGACGGAACAGGTATTCGCAATGGCTCCAGTTACCGCAACCATCTTCTACACTCCACAGGATCCTGTGGTAATCACCGCAGAACTGGCTGTTGTATGGAAGACCGTTCAGACGGATTGACTGGATCGTGCTCTGACGTGTATCAAAACTCAATACCGCATCATTGTTTTCATCTACTACTGCTGTGGTCGTAGGCTTGATCAGGATGTACTCTGTTCCATTGTATGGATAGATCTTCACATCATATTCTACGATATCGCTACATGTTTCATGTACTGTCCTTGAAAGGTTCAGGTGTACGCTGCAGCTTGAAGCCAACGGATTGTCTTCTCCAAGGAATGCCTGGTTGTTGTCTGGTAAGGATACGCCCTCATCAGCTACACACAATACCACATCTTCACATGGTGCTACAAATTCTGGTCCTTCTTCGTCGTGTACCTTGATCACCTGTGTATAATGCCACAAGCCATAGTATCCACCTTCTCCATCGCTGCGATACTGGCACCAGTCAATGATTGACCACTCACGCAGGATCTTGAAGCATGCTCCGTCTACAAAGTCAAACCTGGTATCTTCATATGTTACGCCGATCAGGCTGCAAGCATCATCAAATACGGTTGGCTCTCCTGTATTACCCAGGTCTTCAGGGCAGGTCGTTAACAATACATCACATGGCCAGATCACTCCGTCCTGTGAGTTTGAGTTGTTACATGTGTTGTCTGTGATGTAGAAAGGATCGTAATCCACTACCCAGATACGCTGTGTGCAGGTACCAGGAGCTACTCCTTCATTGCCATCGCTGGCACTGAACCTACGCTCGATCAGTTTTACTGCTCCATTAGGTGCATTACCTGGTAGATCATCTCCACTGCAATCATCGATCACTCGTACGCGCACCTGTAAGTTAACCTCACAGTTGTCATCTGCCCATCCGTCGATACCCCAGTAGTGTGGCTGGTTGTAATCTTCGTTTCCTGGATCGTTGATGATAATGTCCTGACGAACGCTCTCATCATCATTGTATGCAAATGCATCATACATGTTTCCAAAAATCGGGCTCAATGGATCCTCATCGAGGTTGCCATTCGCGTTGCCGTCTGCATCTACAAATGTGCCTTCTTCTACATTAAACCAGAAATCGCAGCTTACGATGATATCAGGAGGACACTCTACGAATGGAGAGATCTTATCCTGTACGATCGCTTCTACCATACAATAGTTACGGTTACCTGCAAGGTCAGTTACTTCTAACTCAACCATGATCGGTCCGGCTCCTACGTCGCAGCATGCAAATGGTACGCATGGACGGTGTACGGTTCCACGGTCACGGCTGTTCACCGGTGGGATACCACCTGGTACATCATCAATACATGCACCTTCTGTCGTCCAGTCAAAATCTATACAGCTATCCATACGACGTACGCGGAATTCTACTGGTCCGCAGTTGTCATATGATCCATCATCAAATACGCTGGCTGGAACCAGGGTGACTCCATATGGTCCGTCATTGGTCAGGGCCACTACAGTGTGCTCATCGCAATTCGCTACCGGAACGACATCATCAACAACGCTGATCACAAAGCTGCAAGAGCTTATGTTGCCACATTCATCAACAGCAGTCCAGGTTACTGTATGGTCGCCCAGTGGTAACTGGTTGATTACATAGTTGTTTCCAAAGTTTACTACGATACCAGCTGAAGCTGTCAGGCTTAAGGTATAGGCTGATCCGCATACATCATTTACATCAGGCTTTGGTACGCTTACGTTAGCATAGCAATACCAGAAATCTGTTCCAACTTCGAAATCTGAAGGACAGATAAGTTCTGGAGCCTGCTCATCGGCCAGTTTGATTACCTGAGTACACTCAATGGTGGTCTGGGTACACCAGTCAAGAACAGACCAGGTACGGATGATTTTCTCACCGTTTCCGCAATCTTCAAGTGGTTTGTCCCAGTAGCCTACGAAAATGTTACATACATTTCCTTGATCTGTAATTTCATTGCCGTTGACCGTTGGCCATCCGGTGATATCAGGGTCTGTTGAACCGCCACATTCTCCCTCATATGCAGGAGGACAAAGTACGCTGTCAAGTACCAATGGGGTCACTGTGATGTTCTGATCACATTCCGCTGTGTTTCCACTTTCGTCAGTAGCTACCCAATGACGGGTTACTACCAGGCCTTCGCATGGATCACCTGACTCTGTATCTGTATACGTTAATTCAACATCACCGCAGTTGTCTGCAGGATCTACCTGAGGAAGATTTACGAGGACGAAAAGTCCTACTTCGCGCACATGGCCATCATCGCCTCCTGCGTTATCGGAGATAGTAACTTTCCATACACCACTGGCATCCTCACCGTCGAATCCATCGAGCACCATACATGATGCACCAGGAGCACATACAGGTTGCAGACGGGCCGTAGGGCCAGCATTCAAATCAACGCACTGGGTAAGGTTTCCTGTTCCTTCGTCATCAAAAATACAATTGATAGGCCACTCAGCACCTGTACAACCTGTTAGCGTGAATATATCAACAGTTGCACCACTTGGTGACTCTACAACGATGTTAATGTCTGGAAGAAAGGTATGATCATCTATCTGGATGCGCACATCCACGTCAAGAGCAGGAGTACCTGTCGGAAGATAGCTGAAGTCAAATTCGTAAGTGAATGAGTTCAGTTCAATCAGATCGTTCAAACCAGTAATGACCAGGTTTTGATAACCTACGATCGCCGGAGCAGGTACATCTGGCAGTTGTGCGCCACACATGATCGTGATATCACGACATTCGATCGTCGGTGGTATTTTATCTTCAACAGAGATCGTACCCCAGCAGCTATTGCCGGTGGTCGGATCTGTTACAGTAACAGTAAGTGTTTCTCCGATTGCATTGTTATCAATTGTAACACCGCCGAAGCCGCTGCCATATCCTTCTACTTCAACGATATAATCATCGTAGCAACCATATGGGCCACCTTCGAGGATCATGTCTGTCGTTACGAGTGCTTCGCAATTTTCGTTAACAGATACCTGCACATTATCATTGCATGCAAGGGTAGTTGTTGGTGTTGGATATTCAGAAACGGTAATATTAAAACAACAGGTGCCTGTGTTTCCGGCAAGGTCAGTTACTATGAAACAGTTAGTTACAGTTCCGACAGGAAATACTGAACCTGATGGAAGACCGGAAGTCTGGATTACATCACCTGCGGAGCTTGAAGTACCATAGGCTACATAGCCATTAAATACGCGAGGTGTAAAAGGTGCGCCCCATTGAGTATTCGCTGCACTTCCGAGGGTTAGGGTAATGGTACCATCCGTATAGGTTTGGTTAGGTCCATTACCATTTGTATAAATGGAGGATGCAGATAATGTATGTAAAGCAATACCATGTAATCCCGGAGGTACAACAAAGGATACCGGGGCAGGAGTGATGGTACCGTTACCAGGAAAAGCTCCTGAGAATGGCCCTGTGTTTGCGTCAGCAGTTCCAACTAATGTCCATGCGCCTGCATTTGTTTCAAAACCAACGTGGGTTCCTGCTTTGCGATAGACGTTGACATTGGTTCCATTGGTAATATTTAGCCCCAACTCTGTAACCGTGATATCTTCTCCAGACTGATTGTCAATATTGAAGTAGATCATACCACCGGATGAATTGGTGTTTCCACCTGCATTAATCGTATTGACTTGACCAACCGGACCAGCAAACGCACAATTGTCCGTGGCAATCACCTCATAATTTATAATAGCATCACACGCACCTGGATCAAGGCTGAGGTTGATATCTGCTGGGCAGTTTAAGATGGGATCTTCATTGTCTGAAACAATGATCTGCTGTGTGGCAGAGCCCGTTGTAGCTCCATTTGCTATTGTAAAGATTTGCCATGTTATCGTATGGGTACCAGATGATAAGCCGGCGATAGTCACAGTTGTATATGGAAGAGGTACGACAATAAATGGACCTACATTGCCTACTCTGTATCGGATTCCGGTGCCTGTTCCGTTGAGGCATCCTTGTGGATTTGAACCCGGTACAGGAACTGTAACAGTCGCCAGACATGTGCCTGGATCAGTTCCTGCAAGAACAGTCGGTCCAGGAACAGGGGTACATGGAGGAGGAAGAACAAACTCTATACATTGTCCGTTGGTGAGACTTGCTGTATTGAAACTATATTGAGTAAACGGACGAGGTGTTGCTACCGGTCCTTCAATACCTACGGTTGCACTGAGGCCATTGTCAAATGCTGTCTGTGTGCCACCAAATACCACGTCCTGATACTTGAAAAGAATCCGGTTAGAGGTTTCAAACAAACGAATCTGAAATGTTACGGTCTGGTTTGCCACATCATTGAAGTGACCAGCACCAAACCACTCAACTGTAAAAATCCGGTTTGGAGCTACACCATCCACCCGGGAATAGATTCCCGCATTAGGAGTTGTAACTGTACTGATATCCAGGTCATCCCAGAATGGGTACAAAGCAGCACCAGCTGTTACAGTTGGTAATACTGTATTTCCTAAACCACGGTTCGTTCCTGCAAGGAATACTAAGTGACCGTTGGTATTCACCAGAAATTGTGTATACGCAGTTGAGTAAAAGGTAAAGGTAAAAGGCAAAGAGAGCGTATTAAACGTTGCATCATCACCTTGACCAATAAAAGTAGATCCAGCCTGACCTTGAACCTGAACATAGGCTTCATTACAAACTGCAATCTGATAATTTTGGGCATTCGATACGGGGATCGAAAAAAGAGCTATTGCAAGCGCAACAAGCACCTTTGTGATCCCGAACGAACGACCAGATAAGCGATTCGTGGTAAAATTATTTTTCATGAGATATTGATTTTGTTTTGTTATCTAAACTACAGATACCTGGATAAGGCTCAGCCGATATTAATTGGTAAGAAGTGAAATCGCCTCATCCTTGAATTCCTGCTTTTTCTGCTTAGACAGTGTATTACCTGAAGCATCAGAGGACAAATAACCTAAACCAATCACCAGGGACTCTTTTGTTCCTTTCCCATCAACAATGGATTGAAGAATCGTCAGGAAGAATTGGAATTTGGCATTTGCCAGTTTATACTCTAAAGATGAACTGTTGTAAATCTGCAGTTGGAGCTTGAGTGAAGCGTTCTGCTCATCCAGAAGGGTGATAGCTGTTGATGGCGATACATAGGATACGTCGGGTACCGTAGTAAAGCTATCACTTACTTTAGTGGATTGGGCCTGTAGGGTGGGAGCTGATACCACATACAGACCAACCATGATCAAACAGATGAGTATCGGTTTGAAGGTAAAGAGTTCGGTAAATGTGCTTTTCATGAGATTCATGTTTGTTTATAATGAGATTAAATTCTTCCTTAAGTCGAACTCATAATCCCAGCTTCATAAACAAACAGATAGAATGCCCTGCCTCCATCCAATATGGGAGACATATACGGCACCTTATTTCAGGTCATTCATCAGGTTGGGACTATATTATACTATTTTGTAATATAACTACAGCCTCGTTAAGAACACCAAAATTAATATATCAAATGGTAATGGGAAACCCCTAAACCCATTTAATACAATAATCAAATCAAGTCCCGTGCCAATTTTTTATTATATGTTTTAATATTATAAAAAGCAATAATTTGTATTAAACTGCCCAATAACTAATTGAGCAATATTCGCAGACATTCTATCTCCTTTTTTAACCTGTAACCGGCAAGAAAAAAATTGTATAAAAAATGCATAAAACCCTGAATTTGAATAAAAATATGCCCATCCTGCCTAAAAGGGTGCTCAACCGGCAAGGTTAGCCTAAAAAGAGAAAGCCTCCCTCCGGTTTACCGGAGAGAGGCCATCTCACTTAGCGATTTATATTGCTATAAACCACTCTCTATTTTCAACGATTACTCGATGATGATCATCTTCTTCGTCGCTGTGTACTCGTTTGCATCCAGTCTGTAGTACAGAACTCCTACAGATGGGATGTCCTTGCTGTTTACAGAGATCGTATTGTAACCCTTCACAGATTCCTGCTCTTTGACTACAACTACCTTTCCGGTCACATCAAATACCGTCAGGATTACGTTTCCTGCTGCTGGAAGATCATAACCGATCAGCGTGGTGCCCTTGAATGGGTTTGGTTCGTTCTGGTATAGCGCGAACTCAGCTCCAATCTCAGAGCCACGGAAGCTCAGTTTCAGATCCTTGATGTCTGATGAAGTATTGTATGCTTCAGCTTCAGTTACGTCTGAGTTGATAGTCATCATCTCACTTAACTGACCTGCTGCTGTAGCCTGGAAGCTCAGTGTGAACAGTACATCTGATGCAGTAGCGCTTACGCCACCTACTTTATGCCAGCTCGCTGTCAGCGTGCTACCAAATACACCCATGTTCTCATCACTCATCGCTACTAAGCCTGACTCTACTCCACGGAACTCAAGTCCGTTTGCTTTCATCGTAAACTGGTATCCTTCGATGCTGGCGAAGTCTGTAGAACGTATTGCTACTTCTACGATTTCTCCTGCACTTACGGTACGGTTGTCTGCTACTAAGTTGACAACACCGTTGCCATTACGTGGCAGGATCTGGGTTGCATTCGCTTTTACCGTATTGTTTACGTCTCCTACCTTGATCGCTACAAAGTCCTTGTCCATTTCATTTCCTTGTAAGCCTGCCATGTTGATAGACTCACTGAATGGCCATGGGCTCGTTGCATCTGCAAACTGGAAGCTCTTATCTACGAATCTCCAGCTCTTGTTTGCAGGAAGTTCTGTATAGAGGCCAAGGATCAGTTTACGTAATTCCACCAGGTCAATCGCGCTTACATTTGCGCTATTGTTAGCATCTGCTGCAATCAGGTCATATGGGCTGTTCATCAACTCAATACCTAACAGGTGCTTCTGGATCTTCACAAGGTCAAGTGTAGATACACCATTTCTGTGTGCATCGTTACGATCAGCATTTACTGTAAACTCTGATGGGATCACCAGGTTGTTAAAGTTGTACTGACCGTTTGTGCTCGTTACAATAGTAGGGAATACGTGACCTGGTGCATTCAGGCTTACAGCCACCAGTTCAACAGACTGTATATCATCTGTCAGGATCTCACCTGCCAGGATACTGCCTGATGTATCTCCGCATATGCCTGTATTGTCTGTAATAACGATCGTCGTTGTGCAGTAATCCTTGTTACGCTCACTCCAGCTGATCTGACCATTACAGTTATCATCTGTGCCGCCATCAGCAACCCAGATCTGTGTGCTCAGTTCAACACCGAATGCAGGTACATTATCACATGTATACGTAAAGCTTGGTGTGTAGGTATCTCCGCTGAAGCTGTATAACAACTCATCAGATGGCGTACAATCATCAAAGCTTGATGCATTGAAGTCCTTAGCCCATACAGTCACCTGGCCACCTACTGGCATCACCACGGTGCTCAGACCGTTGATACATACCGGTGAAGGCTGCTTGCAGTCTTCCAGACGGAACAGGTATTCGCAATGGCTCCAGTTACCGCAACCATCTTCTACACTCCATAGAATCCTGTGGTAATCACCGCAGAACTGACTGTTGTATGGAAGACCGTTCAGACGGATTGACTGGATCGTGCTCTGACGTGTATCAAAACTCAATACCGCATCATTGTTTTCATCTACTACTGCTGTGGTCGTAGGCTTGATCAGGATGTACTCTGTTCCATTGTATGGATAGATCTTCACATCATATTCTACGATATCGCTACATGTTTCATGTACTGTCCTTGAAAGGTTCAGGTGTACGCTGCAGCTTGAAGCCAACGGATTGTCTTCTCCAAGGAATGCCTGGTTGTTGTCTGGTAAGGATACGCCCTCATCAGCTACACACAATACCACATCTTCACATGGTGCTACAAATTCCGGACCTTCTTCGTCGTGTACCTTGATCACCTGTACATAGTGCCACAAGCCTTCGCCTGTCTGTGAATTGTACTGGCACCAGTCAATGATCGCCCACTCACGCAGGATCTTGAAGCAGGCTCCATCTACAAAGTCAAATCTCGTATCTTCATATGTTACACCAATCAGGCTGCAAGCATCATCAAATACTGTTGGCTCTCCTGTATTACCCAGGTCTTCAGGGCAAGTAGTCAGCAATACATCACATGGCCAGATCACTCCGTCCTGTGAGTTTGAGTTGTTACATGTGTTGTCTGTGATGTAGAAAGGATCGTAATCCACTACCCAGATACGCTGTGTGCAGGTACCAGGAGCTACGCCTTCATTGCCATCGCTGGCGCTGAATCTACGCTCGATCAGTTTTACTGCTCCATCAGGTGCATTACCTGGCAGATCACCTCCACTGCAATCATCGATCACTCGTACGCGCACCTGTAAGTTAACCTCACAGTTGTCATCTGCCCATCCGTCGATACCCCAGTAGTGGCTGGTTGTAATCTTCGTTTCCTGGATCGTTGATGATAATGTCCTGACGAACGCTCTCATCATCATTGTATGCAAATGCATCATACATGTTTCCAAAAATCGGGCTCAATGGATCCTCATCGAGGTTACCATTTGCGTTGCCATCTGCATCTACAAAGGTGCCTTCTTCTACATTAAACCAGAAATCGCAGCTTACGATGATATCAGGAGGACACTCTACGAATGGAGAGATCTTATCCTGTACAGTCGCTTCTACCATACAATAGTTACGGTTACCTGCAAGGTCTGTTACTTCTAACTCAACCATGATCGGTCCTGCTCCTACGTCGCAGCATGCAAATGGTACGCATGGACGGTGTACGGTTCCACGGTCACGACTGTTCACCGGTGGGATACCACCTGGTACATCATCGATACATGCTCCTTCTGTCGTCCAGTCAAAATCTATACAGCTATCCATACGACGTACACGGAATTCTACTGGTCCGCAGTTGTCATATGAGCCATCATCAAATACATGCGCTGGTACCAACGTGATTCCGTATGGTCCGTCGTTGGTCAGTGACACGATTGTGTGCTCATCGCAATTCGCTACTGGTACTACATCATCAACAACGCTGATGGTGAAGCTGCAGGAAGAATGATTGCCGCACTCGTCGGTTACATGCCAGATTACGACATGGTCACCCAGTGGTAACTGGTTGATCACATAGTTATTACCGAAGTTAACAACGATACCAGCTGACGATGTCAGGCTTAAGGTATATGCTGATCCGCATACATCAAATACATCAGGCTTTGGTACGCTTACGTTTGCATAGCAATACCAGAAGTCTGTTCCAACTTCGAAGTCCTCAGGGCAGGTAAGCTCTGGTGCCTCATCATCAGATAATTTGATAACCTGTACACACTCCAGTGTGGTCTGGGTACACCAGTCAAGTACTGTCCATGTACGTACGATCTTCTCGCCGTTTCCGCAGTCATTCAATGGTTTGTCCCAGTAACCTACAAATATGTTACATACATTGTCTTCATCTGTTATTTCATTACCATTCACTGTTGGCCAGCCTGTGTTATCAGGATCTGATGAATCACCGCAAGAACCTACATACGCTGGAGGACATACGATGCTGTCAAGTACTAATGGTGTTACTGTGATGTTCTGATCGCATTCCGCTGTGTTTCCACTTTCGTCTGTAGCGATCCAATGACGGGTTACTACCAGGCCTTCACATGGGTCTCCTGATTCTGTATCTGTATAGGTAAGGTCTACTTCTCCGCAGTTGTCTGCCGGATCTACCTGTGGCAGGTTCACCAGGATATAAAGACCTACTTCACGTACGTGGCCATCATCTCCACCAGCGATATCCGCAATTCTCACAGTCCAGGTTCCACTTGCATTCAAGCCATTAAGATTGAATAAGGATGGGGTTGAGTTACCTGGAAACAATAGCGGCATAAGGCGAAGATTCTCATCACCATCCAGATCTACGCACTGGGTAATCACTGCTCCATCATCATCGAATCTGCAGTTGATCGGAAACTCCTGACCAGCGCAACCCGTGATATCAAATACATCTGTGGTCGTTCCGTCCGGTGCTTCTACTTCGATTTTTACGTCTGGCAACCACGTGTGGTCGTCGATCTGGATTCTTACATCCACATCCAAAGCCGGAGTGGTTGGCAAATATGAATAGTCAAATGTATACTCAAGCGTATTAAGCTCGAGCAGATCATTCAGACCTGTCTGGATTTGTTCCTGGTAGCCTACGATCGCTGGAGCAGGTACGTCTGGCAGTTGTGCGCCACACATGATCACTACGTCGCGACATTCGATCGTCGGTGGTATTTTATCTTCAACTGAGATCGTGCCCCAGCAGCTGTTGCCGGTGGATGGATCTGTTACGGTTACGGTCAGTGTTTCTCCGATCGCATTGTTATCGATCGTAACACCTCCAAAACCACTGCCATAGCCTTCTACTGCAACGATATATTCATCGTAGCAACCGTATGGGCCGCCTTCGAGGATCATGTCTGTTGAAATGAACGCTTCACAGTTTTCATTGACAGATACCTGAACGTTATCATTACATGCAAGTGTTGTCGTTGGTGTTGGATATTCAACTACGGTGACATCAAAACAGCAGTCATCGATCGTCTCACCTCAAGCGGGCTTACAAGGTCAAAGCAGTTGGTTGTTGTACCTCTTGGGTATACAGAACCACTTGGAAGACCACTGGTCTGTACTACATCCGGTGAACCATCCATTACGATAAGTCCCTGGCATACCTGAAGTACACTGATAAAGCCAAATCCGATACTTGCATATGAAGTAGGATTAGCAAAACCGCAGCCTGGGTTCCAGAAATAACCTGGGCGTGTTTCACCGCTATAGTTACCGGCTACTGTAAAGAGACCAGCTGTTGAATTCTGTTCTACTGCAAACCTGGTTCCTGCTGGAATTGTCACAGGTGCTGTCAGGTTAATGTTAAACTGTATATCAGCATTTGTGTTTCCGACTACTGCTGTTGGGTTAGACTGTCCAACAAGCGTCATCAATGCAGGATTCAAGGTAGCTCCACCCATTGGACCCGTATAGGTATATACTCTTACCTGTACAGTTCCTGAGTTCCATGCGGACATCCTCAAGGATGTCATTTGGAAATCACCGGTGATACCTTCTTCAATCAGGTCGTATGCACGCACATGCCTGTCGCCTGCGCCTGTACAACCTAATGCATCATCCACTGCTGTCTCACTATTGTTTTGTGAAACCGTGCCTGGCACTAAAATCGGAACAGCGCAATCGCCGGTCGTGGTAGGAGGATTCCAGTTGATAATCTGCTCACATGCTCCTGGATCCAGGTTGTATGTGATGTTATCTGGACATACAATCTCGCATGGGTCAGCTGGTTCCGGTGGAGCAGCAAATTGGATTGACCATCCGATCATATTGCCAGCATCACCAAATGCACTGTCAGCTATTCTCAGCTGCCATGTACCATTCATACCTGCGCCTGGCGTAAATGCTGCCAGCGTAGCTACTGTTCCTGCAGGAGGAGTGGTACAAAAACCACCAACAGCACCTTCAGGCGAAAACATGCCAGTAAAAGGAGCAGAACCTCCTGTGATAGAAGGGGCACCATCTACGAACATGGTATTTGTGTAATTGTCAGCTGAACCACCATTATCCGTAGATAAAGCAATGCGCTGACCATTAGGTGCCTGAAGATA
>JADKHH010000036.1 GCA_016721905.1 Candidatus Opimibacter skivensis
TCATTCCAATGGTTTGTCCCAGTAACCTACAAATATATTACATACCCCGGCTATCTATTGTTTTCGTTTGCGGTTGGTGACCATAATGGTATCTGGGATCTGAAGGATCACCGTAAGACATGGCTTTAAGAGGACAGGTAACGTCAAATTGCCATTGGATGGACGCTGATCTTTTGCAGTCGCATTTCACTGTGTTTCCACTTTCGTCTGCTGATCCAATGACGGGTTACTACCAGGCCTTCCCATGGGATCTCCTGATTCTGTATCTGTATAGGTAAGGTCACCCTACTTCTCCACAGTTGTCAGGGTTCTTCAATGGTAGTTCATGAGGATCTAAAGCCCTGCCACCGGTGACGTGACCTCAGCTTAATTATTTTTATCAACAGTTCTTTCTTGGATGGATTTGTCCGGGCCGTTTGGGTTGGGCGAAGAATGGGGTTGAGTTACCTAGAAACAGTAGCATAAGGCGAAGAAGTCTCTCATCACCATTAGAATCTACGCACTGGGCGTGCAATAAAACAATAATGGATCAACGCGGATGGATCGGAAATAAGACAAGCACAACCTGTGGCCACAAACACATCTAGGCCAGTTCGTTCCGTCCGGTACTTCACCGATTTTTACGTCTAGCAACCACGTCCGTGGTCGATCGCTGGATTGCACATCCCACATCGGGGCGGAGTCGTTGGCAAATAGGAATAGTCAAATGTATACTCAAGTGTATTGAGATCAAGCAGATCATTCAGACCTGTCTGGATTTGTTCCTGGTAGCCTACGATCGCAGGAGCAGGTACGTCTGGCAGTTGTGCGCCACACATGATCACTACGTCGCGACATTCGATCGTCGGTGGTATTTTATCTTCAAATCGTAGCAACCGTATGGGCCGCCTTCCGAGGATCATGTCTGTTTGAAATGAACGCTTCACAGTTTTCATTGACCGAGACCTGAACGTTATCATTACATCCAAGTGTTGTCGTTGGTGTTGGATATTCAACTACGGTGACATCAAAACAGCAGTCATCGATCGTCTCTCCTGTAAAGCGGGCTTACAAGGTCAAAGCAGTTAGTTGTTGTACCTCTTGGGTATACAGAACCACTTGGAAGACTACTGGTCTGTACTACATCCAGTGAACCATCCATTACGATAAGTCCCTGGCATACCTCAAGTATACTGATAAAGCCAAATCCTATACTTGCATAGGAAGTAGGATTAGCAAAACCGCAGCCTGGGTTCCAGAAATAACCTGGGCGTGTTTCACCGCTATAGTTACCGGCTACTGTAAAGAGACCAGCTGTTGAATTCTGTTCTGCAAACCTCGTACCTGCTGGAATTGTCACAGGTGCTGTCAGGTTGATATTAAATTGTATATCAGCATTTGTGTTTCCGACTACTGCTGTTGGGTTAGACTGTCCAACAAGGGTCATCAATGCTGGATCTATTGTAGCTCCACCCATTGGACCCGTATGGGTATACCCTCTTACCTGTACCGGTTCCTGAGTTCCATGCGGACATTCTCCAAGGATGTCATTTGGAAATCACCGGCGATACCTTCTTCAATCAGGTCGTATGCACACATGCCTGTCGCCTGCGCCTGTACAACCCAAAGCATCATCCACTGCTGTCTCACTGTTGTTCTGTGAAACCGTGCCTGACTCTAATACCGGAACAGCGCAATCGCCGGTCGTGGTAGGAGGATTCCAGTTGATAATCTGCTCACATGCTCCTGGATCCAGGTTGTATGTGATGTTATCCGGACATACAATCTCATGGCACAGCTGGGACAACTTGTGCTAAAGTGATCATGTCAACGTCCGTACCGCCAGATTCACCCTTACTGTTAGGGTTATCACCATCGGGCCTGTAAGCCCGGTGGAACCATGACATCAGCTGTCAGGTTTTGAGCACCTGCTTCTGCCAGAATCCGCAGAAAGAATTGCCATAGCACCCGTACCGCAAACGGCACCTGTAGCGGTACACCAGGAAGCTACTTGGTGAGCAAATGAGCCTTGACCCACTTGTGGCATGCCACCTGTACCATTTGGTGTTGCTGCGTTGACAGTGACACCAGCTGGAAATGTAATCGTCAAAGCGGTCAACCCACTCGCTACCAACACCTGTGACTTGGAAGGAGAGGTTGTTGAGCCTGTCCTGGTGTATACATCGTATTAGGGGACGTAAGGTCAAGGTAATAACTGCCTTGGCGCTTGTTAAACTCCTAAAATGAACAGACTCATCAGGCTGAGATGCCGGAGGAGTCTGAATTGCAAATAGTTAAGTTGAATTTGTTCATGGTACTCCAGGTTAGGTTTATAATTCAAGTTTGATTTAAAATGCTTTTTAATTTCTTCAGGCAACTTGCCCCTGGTACAGCCATAAGCGCACTGCGCACTCAATCGCAAAACCAATAAAGCACGGCTTTACGAACAATCATATTACGAAATCGTCGATTTTAAGTTCATTATGAGATATCACTATGTGTTTATAAAAGACTTAAAACGGTAACCCTAAAATGGATCTCTTCATATAAACACCCTTGGAATATCATTAGAAAAGATATAACAAAGGAATACGCCTGACAGCGTATTTTATTCATCAGGTTGAGATTTAATATTCAGAAAAATATTAATGCTTAACATTAAGCGGTTTTTCAGGCCAAAAGTAAAAACAATTCGGCATTCAACCACTCTTTGTGGTATTTCCAAACAATAGAATTCAAAACACATGCCAATCTTTTGACCTGAATATCATATTAAATAAAATTATAATTCATAATCAGCTGTTTTTTACAGCCAAATCATGATATCCTATCTTCGTAGGGCAAATTTTAAGCTTTGATTAAGCGAAATTTTCCTAATTCCTCCTGACAATTTGATTCCATAATCTAAATTATCAGTGTTCCAAGCAATCTCCACAGTGAGTTCAGGAAAGATAACCTTAGCCCGGCAGTATGCACAATTATGTTGCCATCCAGGCAAGAAAGGGGTCC
Organism: Candidatus Opimibacter skivensis; assembly: GCA_016721905.1. Lineage (GTDB taxonomy): Bacteria > Bacteroidota > Bacteroidia > Chitinophagales > Saprospiraceae > Opimibacter > Opimibacter skivensis. Next base: position 2,989 of record JADKHH010000036.1, read on the forward strand.
ATTACAAGGCAGATTATGTCCTAGGTGAACTGCAATTCGACCAGTACCTCGCTCATCTACTTCATCTGAAACAAACTACTCATATCCCCATTCCGTGCAACGAATAATTCCAAACCTGATGACGCTTTGAGCGGAAGAATGCTTCTAACATTTCCAGGAATGGAAAATCCACTGTCCCCCGGACTTACGACCTTAAAGTGACCATTACCATCTCCAATTAAAATAGCTCCAACTGAGGCATCATGTCGCCCAAACTGAGCATCGGTTCCATAAAAATTTCCGCCAATAACCAGATCCAATTTGCTGTCCTGATTTACATCCATGGCTTTAATGGCGCGAACTGTTGATATCTGGGTATACTTAGGAAGAGCGCTGGCTGTGAATCCTTTTCCCTTCTCATTGATGAAAAGGGTATGAGCAAAGGTGTTTGCTGTAAGTACGTTTGCATCCTTGAGTTGCTCAGCAGTAAAAATATCTTCAAGCCCGGCATTTGCGTATGGATGGTATCGGGTAAATTTCTTTTCAAATAGATCATCTGATCCAACATCCTGTCCCTGTATTGCGGCGGGTAACTATCCTCCCCGTTATAGTAACACAGGATCGGATCTATGGTGCCATTCTTGTCAAAATCTTTATAAAATAATTCTGCTGGTTTTCCGGGACTTGCCTGGATATAGGCATTGAGGCCAAGGTTTCCTGCCACTATATCCGGAAAGCTATCATTATTGATATCTGTTATTTCCAACGTATACCACCATCCGGATAAGTCGGACAATCCAAGTGCTGAGGTAACATTTACAAACTTATTATCCACTTTCCTGAAAACGGAAATGGGCATCCATTCACCTGTGACAATTAACTCTTGCGATCCATCCCTATCCAGGTCAGCAAATCGGGCATCGGTAACCATGCCGACATTCATTAATCCTTCAGACCATTGGGGTGTTACATTTGTAAACTTACCGTTATCATTCCTTAACAGGCTGCTTGTTGGTGGCAATGGATATCTTCCGGGACTGACCCTGCCCCTACAAACAAATCCAAATCACCATCACCATCGATGTCAGCCGCTGCAACACACCCGCCGCTCGAGAAAAGCTGTGGCAATCCATCGGCGGCTTTCGAAAATTCACCCTCGCTATTGTTCATATAAAGTCTGCTCTGATAAACAGGATCTCCCATAGCCTTTTCATTGCCGCCACTGATGACGATAAGATCATTTGATCCGTCATTGTTAGCATCGAAAAAGTGCTGCCACATCTTCATACATAGAGTCTTTATCAAAAGGAGCTGATGGTGCAATTGCAAAACCGCCGCCCCGCTTTTGTAATAAAAGCTTTCCAGAAAAACCTGCAGCTCCACCAAGAAAGAGATCATCAAGTCCATCCCCATTTACATCTCCAACTGCTGTTGCAGGTCCTTCCTCTGAGTACTTCTGATGCAAGAGCGGTTCGCGTTTGAAATCAATAAAAGTATTCTCCTGATGCCTGGCTTGCAGGGGTAACTTATCAGAGATATCCTCAAAAAACAGGTTTTTGGGTTGTGGTACTTTATACTTTGTGCCAGAAGAACTCTTCACTACCTGATGTACCTTATTGATAGCCGGATTGTCGATGACCTGAATGCCCCTGTCTGGCCAAACGATTTCCACTGAGGTAATGGCTGTACGATTTCCGACTCCGAAATGGATGATAGGTTCAACGCTAGAGAAAATCCGCGTGTAGGGTAATACACCTGCTCCTGATACTGTCCATCAGCGGTATTGATCCTCACACGAGTGCCGTATGTTGTTTTCCCCTTCTCCCCTATGAGCGTAAAACGTATAAAATTGTTAGCTCTTGATGATTTACCATCATTTTTCAAGACAAATGCTGGCTCGTCGATGTTGTTGACTATGATGTCAAGGTACCCATCATTATCAAGGTCAGCATAGGCCGCTCCATTTGAAAACGCCGGTGTGCCACTATTCCATGTTTCTGATACATCACTGAACTGCAAATTTCCTTTATTCCTGAACAAATAGGACTTGACTTTTACGCTTGGAATTTGTTCTACCCAGCCTAGCATACTCATCTGCTTTGCTGCAAATTCCTTCCGGAGCGAATCAATAGCATAACGGGCATAGTCTTGGTTTGTCAGGTCCCTTTATAGCCATTAGAAATAAAAGGTCTTTCCATCCGTCATTGTCATAGTCGGCAAACAAAGCACTCCAGCTCCAGTCTGTTGCTGCTGTATTCGACATGAAACTGATATCACTGAAGGTACCATTTCCATTATTGAGCTGCAGTGCATTATGAACATATTGTGCCTTCAGTCCAATGCTGACCATTTGATCAAACTTGTCATAGTTTTGAATCATCATCAGCATATTCTGCCTGTAATGATCACGAGGCAGCATATCAAGTGTGATGAGGTCCTGATAGCCATCATTATTGATATCCGCAAAATCCGAACCCATTGAAGAAATGGAAGAATGTCTGAAATAACCAGAAAAACTTTCTGTAAAAGTTTTATCTCCGTTATTGATATACAGGAAATCGGGTTTTACATAATCATTGCAGACATAAATATCCGGCCTGAGGTCGTTATTAAAATCACCTATCACCGCGCTTAGGCCGAAAGCATCGTCTTCGACACCAGCCTTGCAGGTAATATCCGTAAAGTGGTTGCCTGTGTTTTCATATAACCTGTCACTAATGAAGCTATAATCCGCAGGTTTCTTCAATTCGACTTCCCCTTTTTCATTGTAAACAACATTCAGATTATTGGCTTCAGACTGGTTCCAGGGATGGTTTACCAGATAAAGATCAAGATCACCATCTGTATCCATGTCAAAGAAATATGCTTGAGAGGAATAACTGGAATCATCAAGACCATACGCTGCAGCCTGCTCAGTAAATGTCAGATCCCCGTTATTGATATAAAGCATTTTCTTACCGTACTCCGGATCGTTTACCATTGATTTGCAGAGATAAATATCCAATAATCCATCTCCATTGATATCCACCATGGTCACCCCTGTCTTGAAGCCATAGCCCCCATCAACACCTGCCGTAGCTGTAATATCCTTGAATTTAAAATTTCCTTCATTGAGATATAGCTTATGGAAGACCATGCCTCCTGTAAAGTACAGGTCAATCAAGCCATCATTATTAATATCGCCGGCAGCAACACCACCACCATTGTACAGATATCCGTACAGATTGATATTCATTTCATCAGTCTCGGTAATGACATTAGCAAATGTGATTCCCGTGACTGTTGAATCAATTGGGTAAAGAGACCCTTTACATCTTCAGCAGGTACAGATTCTTCAAATGAAATGGTCTTGAAATCCTTATCATTGATCTTTTCATCACAGGATACGATGGCAGTAAATAAAACCAAAGCAAGAAGGAAATTCTTCATATTAAATTTTTTATAAACCACCAAATGGACATACCGTAGGCTGATAACAAGACCAATCTAACATGCCGATGCAAAGATATCAGAAGTCGTTCACTCGAATTCCATTAAACTACCGGCTACGTGCTTAACCCTTGATAGTCCTAAGCGGAAAAAATGATATTTATTTCAATGAATCCAGGACAAACTCACCAATAAATTTTCCTTGTTTGTTACCCTCGGTGATTCCATTCATATAGTGTATTCCGGCGTAAAAACGGCTTAAACTTACTTCCCAGGCAGCGTCATAAAAACTGGTAAAACGTCTGACCGGCTGATTGAAAAGGACCTCTGTTGAATCCGTAAATGCATAATTGTCCCCATACGTATGAGTTAACACACTTGCAGCAGCAGCGGAAATGGCGCTATGTCCGCTTGTATACTCTGGGAAAGGTGGTGTCTGGATTAATGGTGTCCAGTTATTATCAATATGCTCTTGAATATACGTGATAGGTCGTACCAGGTTTGTCTGGTACTTCTCATACCAACACGAGATGATCGCATCAAACATGGCTATAGAAGTAAAGGTGTAAGCTTTGTCGCTTTGAACAAACTGCTATTGTCTTTCCTGCTGATCTGACTAATGATATTCAACCAATGCCCGGGTGGGGAAATCTTATGGATGACGGACACCAGATGGCCATGGTGCTCTGTAGTATTCGGGTTGTCATCCCAGAATAGTGCGATGGCTACTTTCTCCTTATCTAATTCCTTTGATTGCAGATATACCCCATTCACCATTTTATAAAAATCAGATTCCCTAGCAGGATCGTAAGGTGGAAGGGGGCTAGATGTATAAATACCCGCACTATCGATCACCATAGGTCTGATTTTGGACCAGTTCGGTTCTAAACCTGCTGCATAATCAGGTGGTGTTTCTATCCATTCCCCCGGTTTCTTAGTGCTTGTCCAACGATCCATTGTTCGGGTCTCAACATAATTATCCTTACTTATCCACTCTATCATAAAGCCGGTGATTTCTTCCGAACACCTTACAGAAGCTTCAATCACTGCAGGGCTCATCCCGCCTGCTTCAGCTTTGAGCAAAATACCCGCTGTCAAATCATCAACATGTTGTTCAGAAAAAACTACCTTCTTAGCTGTCTTGCAGAAAGCCAATAAAGCAGTCAGCTCGGCATCAGCATTTTTTACATTAACATCATCTATAGGAGCTAATCCATTTAGTTTGCCCGCAACTGGCTGCAAACTGTCTGGAAAAAACTTCTGCAGTGTCACATAGAACGCAATGTGGGGATAAGCATACACCCTGGATGCGATCGGAGGTGGAAATCCATCCTCCATGGCTATCTCCAGTAGTCTCCAATTCAAACGGTGGAGATCTTCAACGCCAAATAGCTTTGGCTGTTTGACTGCTGATTTGCTACAGCCCAATAACAATAACCCAACAAGTATAATAGCCAGGTTTTCATGGCACAAAGATAAACCAAACAAATTCAAAAGCTGAATTCAACTCGCGAACAGTTGCGCAACTCATAGATATCGCTCTTTGAGTTTTCAGCCTTTCAATAGTACTTAACCATCCTAATTAAAGAAAGCCTCCCTCCGGTATACCGGAGAGGCCATCTCACTAGCGATTTATATTGCTATAAACCACTCTCTATTTTCAACGATTACTCGATGATGATCATCTTCTTCGTCGCTGTGTACTCGTTTGCATCCAGTCTGTAGTACAGAACTCCTACAGATGGGATGTCCTTGCTGTTTACAGAGATCGTATTGTAACCCTTCACAGATTCCTGCTCTTTGACTACAACTACCTTTCCGGTCACATCAAATACTGTCAGGATTACGTTTCCTGCTGCTGGAAGATCATAACCGATCAGCGTGGTGCCCTTGAATGGGTTTGGTTCGTTCTGGTACAGCGCGAACTCAGCTCCAATCTCAGAGCCACGGAAGCTCAGTTTCAGATCCTTGATGTCTGATGAAGTATTGTATGCTTCAGCTTCAGTTACGTCTGAGTTGATAGTCATCATCTCACTTAACTGACCTGCTGCTGTAGCCTGGAAGCTCAGCGTGAACAGTACATCTGATGCAGTAGCGCTTACGCCACCTACTTTATGCCAGCTCGCTGTCAGCGTGCTGCCAAATACACCCATGTTCTCATCACTCATTGCTACTAAGCCTGACTCTACTCCACGGAACTCAAGTCCGTTTGCTTTCATCGTAAACTGGTATCCTTCGATGCTGGCGAAGTCTGTAGAACGTATTGCTACCTCTACGATTTCTCCTGCACTGACGGTACGGTTGTCTGCTACTAAGTTTACAACACCGTTGCCATTACGTGGCAGGATCTGGGTTGCATTCGCTTTTACCGTATTGTTTACGTCTCCTACCTTGATCGCTACAAAGTCCTTGTCCATTTCATTTCCTTGTAAGCCTGCCATGTTGATAGACTCACTGAATGGCCATGGGCTCGTTGCATCAGCAAACTGGAAGCTCTTATCTACGAATCTCCAGCTCTTGTTTGCAGGAAGTTCTGTATAGAGGCCAAGGATCAGTTTACGTAATTCCACCAGGTCAATCGCGCTTACATTTGCGCTATTGTTAGCATCTGCTGCAATCAGGTCATATGGGCTGTTCATCAACTCAATACCTAACAGGTGCTTCTGGATCTTCACAAGGTCAAGTGTAGATACACCATTTCTGTGTGCATCGTTACGATCAGCATTTACTGTAAACTCTGATGGGATCACCAGGTTGTTAAAGTTGTACTGACCATTTGTGCTCGTTACAATAGTAGGGAATACGTGACCTGGCGCATTCAGGCTTACAGCCACCAGTTCAACAGACTGTATATCATCTGTCAGGATCTCACCTGCCAGGATACTGCCTGATGTATCTCCGCATATGCCTGTATTGTCTGTAATAACGATCGTCGTTGTGCAGTAATCCTTGTTACGCTCACTCCAGCTGATCTGACCATTACAGTTATCATCTGTGCCGCCATCAGCAACCCAGATCTGTGTGCTCAGTTCAACACCGAATGCAGGTACATTATCACATGTATATGTAAAGCTTGGTGTGTAGGTATCTCCGCTGAAGCTGTATAACAACTCATCAGATGGCGTACAATCATCAAAGCTTGATGCATTGAAGTCCTTAGCCCATACAGTCACCTGGCCACCTACTGGCATCACCACGGTGCTCAGACCGTTGATACATACCGGTGAAGGCTGCTTGCAGTCTTCCAGACGGAACAGGTATTCGCAATGGCTCCAGTTACCGCAACCATCTTCTACACTCCACAGGATCCTGTGGTAATCACCGCAGAACTGGCTGTTGTATGGAAGACCGTTTAGACGAATTGACTGAATCGTGCTCTGACGTGTATCAAAGCTCAATACTGCATCATTGTTTTCATCTACTACTGCTGTGGTCGTAGGCTTGATCAGGATGTACTCTGTTCCATTGTATGGATAGATCTTCACATCATATTCTACGATATCGCTACATGTTTCATGTACTGTCCTTGAAAGGTTCAGGTGTACGCTGCAGCTTGAAGCCAACGGATTGTCTTCTCCAAGGAATGCCTGGTTGTTGTCTGGTAAGGATACGCCCTCATCAGCTACACACAATACCACATCTTCACATGGTGCTACAAATTCTGGTCCTTCTTCGTCGTGTACCTTGATCACCTGTACATAGTGCCACAAGCCTTCGCCTGTCTGTGAATTGTACTGGCACCAGTCAATGATCGCCCACTCACGCAGGATCTTGAAGCATGCTCCGTCTACAAAGTCAAATCTCGTATCTTCATATGTTACACCAATTAAGCTGCAAGCATCATCAAATACTGTTGGCTCTCCTGTATTACCCAGGTCTTCAGGGCAAGTCGTCAGCAATACATCACATGGCCAGATCACTCCGTCCTGTGAGTTTGAGTTGTTACATGTGTTGTCTGTGATGTAGAAAGGATCGTAATCCACTACCCAGATACGCTGTGTGCAGGTACCAGGAGCTACGCCTTCATTGCCATCGCTGGCGCTGAATCTACGCTCGATCAGTTTTACTGCTCCATCAGGTGCATTACCTGGCAGATCACCTCCACTGCAATCATCGATCACTCGTACGCGCACCTGTAAGTTAACCTCACAGTTGTCATCTGCCCATCCGTCGATACCCCAGTAGTGTGGCTGGTTGTAGTCTTCGTTTCCTGGATCGTTGATGATAATGTCCTGACGAACGCTCTCATCATCATTGTATGCAAATGCATCATACATGTTTCCAAATATCGGGCTCAATGGATCCTCATCGAGGTTACCATTTGCGTTGCCATCTGCATCTACAAATGTGCCTTCTTCTACATTAAACCAGAAATCGCAGCTTACGATGATATCAGGAGGACACTCTACGAATGGAGAGATCTTATCCTGTACAGTCGCTTCTACCATACAATAGTTACGGTTACCTGCAAGGTCTGTTACTTCTAACTCAACCATGATCGGTCCTGCTCCTACGTCGCAGCATGCAAATGGTACGCATGGACGGTGTACGGTTCCACGGTCACGGCTGTTCACCGGTGGGATACCACCTGGTACATCATCGATACATGCTCCTTCTGTCGTCCAGTCAAAATCTATACAGCTATCCATACGACGTACACGGAATTCTACTGGTCCGCAGTTGTCATATGAGCCATCATCAAATACATGCGCTGGTACCAACGTGATTCCGTATGGTCCGTCGTTGGTCAGTGACACGATTGTGTGCTCATCGCAATTCGCTACCGGTACTACATCATCAACAACGCTGATGGTGAAGCTGCAGGAAGATTGATTGCCGCACTCGTCGGTTACATGCCAGGTTACGATATGGTCGCCCAGTGGTAACTGGTTGATCACATAGTTATTACCGAAGTTAACAACGATACCGGCTGACGATGTCAGGCTTAAGGTATATGCTGATCCGCATACATCAAATACATCAGGCTTTGGTACGCTTACGTTTGCATAGCAATACCAGAAGTCTGTTCCAACTTCGAAGTCCTCAGGGCAGGTAAGCTCTGGTGCCTCATCATCAGATAATTTGATAACCTGTACACACTCCAGTGTGGTCTGGGTACACCAGTCAAGTACTGTCCACGTACGTACGATCTTCTCGCCGTTTCCGCAGTCATTCAATGGTTTGTCCCAGTAACCTACAAATATGTTACATACATTGTCTTCATCTGTTATTTCATTGCCATTTACTGTTGGCCAGCCTGTGTTATCAGGATCTGATGAATCACCGCAAGAACCTACATACGCTGGAGGACATACGATGCTGTCAAGTACTAATGGAGTCACGGTGATATTCTGATCGCATTCCGCTGTGTTTCCACTTTCGTCTGTAGCGATCCAATGACGGGTTACTACCAGGCCTTCACATGGGTCTCCTGATTCTGTATCTGTATAGGTAAGATCTACTTCTCCGCAGTTGTCTGCCGGATCTACCTGTGGCAGGTTCACCAGGATATAAAGACCTACTTCACGTACGTGGCCATCATCTCCACCAGCGATATCCGCAATTCTCACAGTCCAGGTTCCACTTGCATTCAAGCCGTTAAGATTGAATAAGGATGGGGTTGAGTTACCTGGAAACAATAGCGGCATAAGGCGAAGATTCTCATCACCATCCAGATCTACGCACTGGGTAATCACTGCTCCATCATCATCGAATCTGCAGTTGATCGGAAACTCCTGACCAGCGCAACCCGTGATATCAAATACATCTGTGGTCGTTCCGTCCGGTGCTTCTACTTCGATTTTTACGTCTGGCAACCACGTGTGGTCGTCGATCTGGATTCTTACATCCACATCCAATGCAGGTGTGGTTGGCAAATAGGAATAGTCAAATGTATACTCAAGTGTATTGAGCTCGAGCAGATCATTCAGACCTGTCTGGATTTGTTCCTGGTAGCCTACGATCGCCGGAGCAGGTACGTCTGGCAGTTGTGCGCCACACATGATCACTACGTCGCGACATTCGATCGTCGGTGGTATTTTATCTTCAACAGAGATCGTGCCCCAGCAGCTGTTGCCGGTGGATGGATCTGTTACGGTTACGGTCAGTGTTTCTCCGATCGCATTGTTATCGATCGTAACACCACCAAATCCACTGCCATAGCCTTCTACTGCAACGATATATTCATCGTAGCAACCGTATGGGCCGCCTTCGAGGATCATGTCTGTTGAAATGAACGCTTCACAGTTTTCATTGACAGATACCTGAACGTTATCATTACATGCAAGTGTTGTCGTTGGTGTTGGATATTCAACTACGGTGACATCAAAACAGCAGTCATCGATCGTCTCACCTGTAAGCGGGCTTACAAGGTCAAAGCAGTTGGTTGTTGTACCTCTTGGGTATACAGAACCACTTGGAAGACCACTGGTCTGTACTACATCCGGTGAACCATCCATTACGATAAGTCCCTGGCATACCTGAAGTACACTGATAAAGCCAAATCCGATACTTGCATATGAAGTAGGGTTAGCAAAACCGCAGCCTGGGTTCCAGAAATAACCTGGGCGTGTTTCACCGCTATAGTTACCGGCTACTGTAAAGAGACCAGCTGTTGAATTCTGTTCTACTGCAAACCTCGTACCTGCTGGAATTGTCACAGGGGCTGTCAGGTTAATGTTAAATTGTATATCAGCATTGGTGTTTCCGACTACTGCTGTTGGGTTAGACTGTCCAACAAGCGTCATCAGGGCTGGATCCAAAGTAGCTCCACCCATTGGACCTGTATAAGTATATACTCTTACCTGTACAGTTCCTGAGTTCCATGCGGACATTCTCAAGGATGTCATTTGGAAATCACCGGCGATACCTTCTTCAATCAGGTCGTATGCACGCACATGCCTGTCGCCTGCGCCTGTACAACCTAAAGCATCATCCACTGCTGTCTCACTGTTGTTCTGTGAAACTGTGCCTGGCTCTAATACCGGAACAGCGCAATCGCCGGTCGTGGTAGGAGGATTCCAGTTGATAATCTGCTCACATGCTCCTGGATCCAGGTTGTAGGTGATGTTTTGCGGACATACAATCTCGCATGGGTCAGCTGGTTCCGGAGGAGCAGCAAATTGGATTGACCATCCGAGCATAGTTCCACCATCACCAAATGCACTGTCAGCTATTCTCAGCTGCCATGTACCATTCATACCTGCGCCTGGCGTAAATGCTGCCAGCGTAGCTACTGTACCTGCAGGAGGAGTAGCACAAAAACCACCAACTGCGCCTTCAGGAGCAAACATGCCTGTAAAAGGAGCTGAACCACCTGTGATAGATGGGGCACCATCTACGAACATAGTATTGGTGTAATTGTCAGCTGAACCACCATTATCCGTAGATAAAGCAATGCGCTGACCATTAGGAGCCTCAAGGTAAATTTCAAGGTCTCCGGCCCAGGTGTGGGTCAGGTTGATCTGAACCTTCTCCACTGCTGTAGATGTACCTGAAACTGCACAGTTAAAGATTGTTTCTACTGTGCAACCGTTTGTACTAGCTCCCGATGATGGGATCATCGAGTTGCCTGCTGTATTGGTCGTATTACCGTTAAACGTCTGGGCATTGATGGCTCCAAACGTGAACAGCATTACTATAACCAACGTAGCCAAATTTGTAAATGATTTGCTATTCATGAGTATAGAATTTCTGATTAATATGGTTAATGATAAGATCATGCAAATGACTATTGCAGTGCATTTACTGTCTCGTTATACAGCGCAGCCAACTGAGCGGTAGGATTGATCTTTGTCTGATTCATCGCTCCACCAAGGTGCTTACTGTCCTTCAGTTCTTCCAGTCTTTTCAGAAGGGAGATTTCAACGGCAATAGAATAAGCTCCTACATCCGCTAATACAGTGCTCAAATAGGCATATTTCAACTCTTGTGCCTGTGAAGCACCATGCCCGATAAGAGGCTTCAGTGGGATCAGGATATCCGTAAGGGTCGTAACGGTTGTAGCCTGATCAAAAGTCCCTAGAGGGTACGCTGTAACCCCAAAGGCTTGTGCAATACCTGTGTATGGGTTAGCCCCTCCACCTGCAGACTGTTGTGCATTTGTGCTGTTTAAGCCTACCAGGAAAAAAAGTCCGGTAAGTAAAAAAGACACAAGCACATTCCTTTTTGAAAAGAAAGAAAATGTGTTTTTCATGAGATTAAGTTTTGGTTTAAGAAATTATTAATTTGTTCATTTAGAATTAAATACACACTGAATTATTTGCTTCAGGGCAATATTTAAAGAACAGTATAAAATCCACGAAACCAACACTATACAGATACAGAAGCGTACCTGTCTTGCCGTCAGGACGACAGCAAAAACGGGTTCTTCATTCTATCAGGTTGGTTCGGGATGATAAACTAATCCTTATCTATCCCCCAAGTCAAAGTATAATAGGCCAAAAAGTATGCCAATAGCATAATATGGACTAGTACACTGGACAAAGATATGATAAGGCGTATGAGGGGTTATACCCGAGAATGGGTAATTATTACATTAGAGTAATACTCAATACTTATTGAATCTATATATCAGCTAGTTATAGATGATCTAATAACTTAATCTGTTTTTAATACTCTAATTATTTTTTTTACTTATAGATCATAGCCTGATTTATAGGATAATACAGGCTATCAATTAATCAAATATGTTAAAACACATCTATTTGATTGTTGAATAGTTGGCCATATTGAAGAAAACCGGCCATTTGAGAAGGACGGGGCTGCGATAGCCACTCTGACAATATATTAGGCACGAAAATAAAGCATCCTATTCATCGGACAACGATAGATCATGTAAAATAACCCAGCCTTTGATATAGCGAATCTGCGGTCAGCTTACTCTGCAGCAGTTACCTCATTTTTACGGGGAATCCGATATACCAGCGTGATTTCATGTGAACCGTTGTTGTATTGCTGGAAATCACCCAGGCTCACATCATAGGAATAATAAATCCGTAATTGGTTGACACGGGTTCCCAGCAACAACGAAGCTCGGCTATTGTCGCCAAGGGTGTACCCTACGCCACCCACCAGCTGCTCATCAAGGAAAGAAAACTTAACATTCGCATCAATCAGGAATGGACTGTAGCGCAGGTCTTTCACGGTAATGGATGGTTCAATCGTAAAATCATAATTTTCTACATTGAACCTATAGCCTAAGAGGAAGGCATAGGAAAACTTATCAAATTCAGGAAGGTTAATATCTCCTGAGATTTCTGTCAAACGGCTTTTGATCAGATCTGGAAAAGAAACGCCAAAGAACAAACGCTCATCTACTTCCCCATAAACACCGAGGCCACCATCGAATAACATATAGCCATCAATCGCTTCGTTGAGCAGTGGATCTGTGATATCAATAAAAGGATCATTCTGCACGTCCACGATCTTGTGTGTTTGAAGGCCTGCTGACATTCCAACACTTAGTAAGAGCTTGTCAAAAGGTATCCGGTACGCAAAATTCAATTGACCATGTGTAAGTTGACTTACACCAACACGGTCTGTGAGTACTTGAAATCCCAAACCGAGATTATCGGCAAAGGAACCATGGTAGATTCCTGTAAAGGTTCTGGGGGCATCCGGAAAATCGGACCACATATGTTTGTATCCGGCAAGGAGCTGGTGATCACCCTGAAATCCTGTTGCGCCTGGATTAAAAAGAATCGGCTGCAGATACTGATGATTGAAATAACCAGCTTGCTGCGCAACAACTGTATGTGTTACTGCAAATGAAATAACAACCGTAAGTACGGTTCCGATTATATACTGTTGAACTTTATTCTTCATGATAGCAACTCTATTTATAGAATTCATGTGTCAATGAGGTTGAATGGAATTAAACTAGTCTGCGGTCCGCACGAGGTTAACGGTGCCTCTGAATATTTCCGGAGCCCCGGCCTGGCGAGTTACTTCTAGCACCCATAGATAACCTCCATCAGGTACTGGCTGATCATCCTGGTCAACACCAATCCAATTGTTCTGATAATTGATGGTCTCATACACCAGGCCGCCAAATCGATTGTATATGTATAAATGGTTGTCAAAATCCAGGATGCAGGCAATAATGAAGTAATCATTCTTGCCATCACTGTTGGGAGTAAAAACTCTAGTAGCCGTGTAACAATCCACATCCACATCAGGTAATAATTGTTCGGCATCCCTGATTTCGCATCCATTGGCATCTGTTACAAGTAGACTGTAAGTGCCGGCTGGAACATTGACAAGTGAAGCAGTACTACCTGTGACCGGACCTGTCCATTGATATGTATAACCTGGAGAACCACCATTGACTACTACGGCAATAGCGCCATCACTGGTGATATAATCTGAAGGACTTGTGGTGATATAAGCAAGTGCAAAAGGAGGAGGTGCGTTGAGCACAATAGTTGCAACACTTGTATTACCTGATTGAACATCTGTGACTGTTAAAGTGTAACTTCCAGCGCATACACCTGAAATGTTTGGTGTTGTAGCACCATTAGACCATAGATAGGTAAAAGTGCTACCGCCTGTGACAGTAGAGGTAACCGCTCCATCACAGAGACCACTGCAACTTATCTGATAATTTCCATATTGAGTGGCCTCCAGACTTAGTCCTACGTCACCTGAGAAAACATTAAAGCAAGCGTCCTGTGTACAGCCGTTACCATCTGTAATGGTCACACAATATTGTCCGCCACATAATGATGTCAGATCCTGGGAGGTTGCACCATTTGACCAGATGTAGGTAAAAGGTAATGTACCGCCTGTGACATTGAGATCAATAGCTCCCTGGCAATTTTCATTGATATCATGGGTGATCGTGGCTGAGGCGACAATGGCAGCAGGTTGATTTACATTAATACAAGTGTCTCTTGTACTACCGACAAAATCAGTAATAGTGACACAGTACGTTCCAGCTTTGAGGCCGCTGATGTCTTCTGTCGTTTGTACCGGAATCGTATTCCAGACAAATGTATAAGGAGGCGTACCAAAAGCAGGCGAGAGATTAATAGCACCGTTTGCTCCCCCATTACAAGTAACATGTGTGACACTGGCGGCTACATCCGCGCCTACAATATATGGGTCAGGAATAAAAGTACAACTCCTGCTATCCGTGACTGTTACCAGATATACACCAGCACCTACGCCGGAAATATCCTGTGTCATAGCACCATTGCTCCAAAGATAGGTGTATGGTGGTGTTCCTCCGGTGACCGTAATATCTACAGCACCTGTATTGGATCCTGGTGGATTAGGATTTGTAATCGTGCCGGTAACAGAAATAGCAGGAGGATCTACTAAAGTTTCAGTAGCTATAACCACTTGATTACCTAACGTGATAGTCACAGTGTAAGTACCCGCGCAAACACCTGTTAAATCCTGTGTAGTTTCTCCTGCTCGACTCCATAGATATGTTGGTGCCTCGGGACAATTTTCAACTACGGTGAGATTAAGTAGTCCATTGCAATCCCTGGGACATTGAGGGTGAGTCCTATCCAGCGTATATGACAAGTTATCACAACCCATGGGGTCGCAGTTTGCACTAATTTGACCAAATCCATGTAAAAGACTTGGCACGAGTGTACTATCTATTGTTGCAGCTTCTATTTCAAGTGGTGTCTGTGAAAACGTAATAGGCGAAGAAGTACCTGCTGCACCTACTGCTTTTAGGCAAACCGTGAAAATGACTGCAAAATCAGGAAGGGTTACACCTTCAAGACTTAAATCAATCCAACTCATGGTCAATTCACCTTCTTCTACATCAGGGAAACCAGGTGTAGGGGTACCAAAGCCTGAAAGATCAAGACCCGGAATTCCAAATGCTTCGAGGTGATCATATTCATACACATTCGGATCCCAATTTAAACTTAAGCCTAATGCAATGATGTCATCAAAGTCATTGACCTGGATATCAAAACATACAATTTCTCCTGGCATCGAACAGACCGTATCCTGCTCTACACCATTGATCAATAAAGCAAAACCTTCCAATGCACATTGTGCAGTAATAGTCGCTGGTGTAATGTTGACAACATGCGGATTTCCATCAATGTCAGATATCGCTGGTGGCGGATCATTGCCAAATGTGATATTGCTGGATTGTCCGCCGGTACCGATGACATCAAAACAAATTTCAAATAATACAGTACCATCCGGAAGTGTATCGTTTTCAACATTGCTGTCAAACCACAATACCCTTAATGTACCGGGTGACAATAGATTTGTATTACCCTCTCCAAAACCTGGTAGTGGGGCAAAATTTCTAAACTTATCGAATTGTAACACAGCGGGATTATAGCTCAAGGAAAATTCCATAGCACCCACTGTAACAAAATTTTCAACCGTAAACTGAATGCAGGTATTAGCTCCACATGAGCCGACTACCGAAGTGCCAATAAAACTGATGTCCTCAGCGCATCCGGAACCAGGCACATTGAGTTGTCCATTATTTGAAATAAGTCCAACATTATTTACGCCATCTTCGGAAACACTAATCTCAGTGGGATCCTCTGTAATGGCAATCAAGGTACTCTGGCATGGATCACCCACTACCTCAAATTCTACGGTGAAGAACAAGGAGCCATCCGGAATAGTTATTTGAGTTAAGCTACTCTCAATCCAGGCCAAGGTAAATTTCCCGGCATCCAAAAACACCTGTGGTGTTCCAAAGACTGATGAATTCAAACCCGGAACTGAGGTGTTCATATTTTTGATAGTCCGAAACTTCAGGACATCGGGGTTCCAATTAACTGAGTATTGGACAGCAATCAGGTCAGAGAAATTATCAACATTGAAATCTATGTCAATAATCTGAGCGGGGTTAGCATCAGTGCTGCTGATGTTAAAGATAGGCTGTTCAGCTCTCACGAGGAGGGAAGCGAACATGGCGATGATGATACCAAGGATGGATTTACTCATTAGCAAATACTTTATTCTGTTCAAAAAAAACTTAATCTTAAGCAAATCAGGCGTAAATATAGTAATAGTAATTACAATATCATGTACATAGCTATGCAATAGCCGCGGTAAATTTTAAAAAGCTAAAATTATACCACGTTCCATTAAACAACAAAGAGGGAGAAGTTGGTCTTCAGGGCAATGTCCGAATTGCAGCGTAAAAATGACAATTTTCTACGGACTAGGCAAGAAATCCGGATTAGGATAGCTTAAGGCATATTAAATGAATATAATACATATGTGTAATATGTTGTTAATGAAACATATAAACAAAAAACCCTGACAATGTCAGGGTTAGGATGAGTTGGGTTTTTATTCTGCTTATGTAATTAGCAGGTAGAAAAAAAGGCATTGCTTCCGGAAAAGCAATGCCTTTTGAATGGAATCAGACTTACTGCCGGACAAACTTTCCGGAAAGTTCGCCCAGATTTGATTTTACTCTATAGTAATAAACACCTGGGATACTGATGATATCTGAGCCTATAACTATCTCAGCTTCATTGGTATACGATACATATTTTCTGCTAAAGAGCTCTTGTCCTTTAATATCATGCAGGGTAAGGTGGAAATCCTCTCCTGCCGGGATGATGATTTTCAAGGTGGTCACATCGGTAAATGGATTTGGCGAAATTCTGCTTTCAAAGGATACGCCTTCATTCAACTCCTTGAATGGAACAAATTCAATAAGTTGATTATCAAGTCCTTCCGTGTATATTTCTGGATACAGTGACTCTTCCTGATTGATCAGGAAAGATTCAAATGGCATATCCTGTGGGAGGTTTTCGATAGAAAACAGCACGTCACCAGCTTTGATATTAACCGGGGAAGATTGACCCCAGCTGATATTTGTATAACCGTCCTTATCATTTGCCAGGTTTGAATCATCCAGGTTTAAGGATCCGGCAAGAACATTGATACCCATATGGCTCACCGACATTTGGAAGCCATAGATGGCGGCATCCTTTGTAGCGATGAATTCGTAGATATTGTTGGCCTTATCCTCCCGGACTGCAATAGGCAATGAAGAGGATGTTCTTGGTTTAATGATCCAGGCCATATTGACCATGTCTGCATTGACGTCACCCATCTTGAGTGCCTTAAAGGAGGTACTTGCAGGGAAGGTTCCAAGATGATCGACTTCTACTCCATTGTGGCACATGCCTGTAAAGAGATCAAGAGGAGCTTCCGGACTACATGGATCACCGAAGAATATCCATGAAAGGTTACCCTTGAATCCAGGAATCTTAAAGCCACCAAGAATTGCTTTTTTCAACAATAGCAAATCGTTTGCACCAACTCTGCCGTTTCCGTCAAGGTCCGCCGCATATAGCTTATAAGGCTCGGTAATCGTCTGTTCGCCATTGAGGTGCCTTTGAAGTGTAATCAAGTCAAGGGTAGAAATACCCTCAAGCTTTTTACCCTCTCTGGACAGTTTGATCATACGATCGTACTGGGTAGTTCCAAATCCAAGTGTAAAATGGCCGGTTGCATCTGAAGCAGATGAACTTTCATCCTCTTC
The DNA here is from genome assembly GCA_016721905.1 of Candidatus Opimibacter skivensis. Taxonomy (GTDB): domain Bacteria; phylum Bacteroidota; class Bacteroidia; order Chitinophagales; family Saprospiraceae; genus Opimibacter; species Opimibacter skivensis. The sequence goes on from JADKHH010000036.1 coordinate 20,894, forward strand.
AAGAGACTGATCTGGCATGATCTTAAACATGGAAGCAGAAACCTGAGGAACCGCAACCTCTGTAAAGGTGTTGACGATGCCCTGTACTTCATTCATGCCTTCGCAAGCATCTTCATTATCGTTGATCTTGATGAAGGTTGTACAATAGTCTTTGTTTCCGTACTCGTCGTGTACCCAAATCTGGATGGGCACTGTGCCCAGGTCGTCACAAGTAAAAGTCCGTGAAGCTTCCCATGGATTCTCTGAGAATGAATACTTCAGCTTATAAGCTGGTGTACAATTGTCATAGCTGGATGCATTGAAATCTTTAGCCCAGATGGTCACCATACCGCCTAAAGGCATTACGACTGTTGACAGGCCATAATAACAAATTGGCGATGGTGCCTTTTTGTCTTTTACATGTACTTTGTAGCTGCATGTCCTGTAATTACCGCAGGCGTCAGAAACATTCCACAAAATCTTATGCCATCCATTAGGAAGTATCTTGTCTACTGTTGGTTGACCGACACCTTCATAATTGATATCGTATGATCCATCACTCCAGAGATCTATTTTATAATCCCACTTTAAACCTTCGATTGGTGTGCAGTCATCCTGAACAGGAGGTTGCTGATAGAAGCGGCCTGAACAATTAGGTTCGTATCCATCAACCACTACATCCTGACATCCGTATACAAAAGTTGGTGGCGTGGCATTCATCAACTTAATGACCTGGGTATGATGCCAGATACCTGGACTCCATGGATTATTAGGCTGGTATGTACACCAGTCAATAACCGTCCACTCTCTCAGGATTTTTTTACATGCTCCATCGGAAAATGTAAAAACGAGATCCTCGTGAGCATAGCCTAACAGGCTGCATGATCCACTAGATCCGCCGATTGTTGGTTTATTATATGGTGGATACAGATCTTCCGGATCTACATCTTCAGGACCATACAAGCAGGCGTCACCGGTATAATCCAATGGCCAGTCAATGTGATAGTAGGAACTGGAATAATCCTTGACCGTAATGGTCTGATAGCACCAATCGGACCAGTTACCGGTTTCGATATAGAACTTACGTTTGATAATACCGACGCCACAGGCATTTCGGTAATCTATGACTTCGGGGATTGTGACCCAAACATTTCCTCCACCACAAACACCACTTCCGGCGGATCCATCGATCCCCCAGTTGTGCGGCTGATAGTAAGAACTGTTACCCGGGTCATTAATGATAATAGGCAATCTTGGCTGGCCATTGACAGCGATTGTACCAAACGTCCTGTTGTAAGGATTGTTAAGTGCATCAGGTCCGAACCAGAAACTGCAGCTTACAGTAATATTTGGTGGGCACCACATTTCAGGATACGAATTATCCTGGACGGTAACCTCAGCCATACATTCATTATAGTTGCCATGGGCATCTGTAACACGCAGAACAACCCATATTGTCTGCCCGACATCTTCGCAGCAAAACTCAACATATGGCCTGAATTGGGTATCGTCGGCAACACCTGGAGGGCACCAGCCCTGGGTCATTCTTCTGGCCTGGTAGCTTTCAAGGTGACAATTGTCATAACTGCCATCATCAATATCGGTGGCGTATAACTTAGCAGTACCTGTATTGGATAGCGCCACAACCGTGTGGGCATCACAGATGGCTACCGGTGCGATATAATCGTGGTAGCAATCTACCTCACTACGTAAAGGGCTGATAGTGAGGATGGTAAACAGGAAGGAAAATAAAAGGGTAAGAGATGGTTTCATAAGCGACTGGGATTACAATTTTAGTTTGGTTATCATAGTTCAATAGCGATATAGTACTTCAGATGGGGGGGAATTCCGATCTAAATGTAAATAAACAAGTGAATAAAATCTTGGGAGGGTGCCCAAAATTAACTTAAAAATTGGATTTTCAAGTGTTTGTGGAAAAAATGGAAGAATTTTTGCCTCAGGGTTTACCCTAGCTGATTCTCGATGGCGAACCGAACCAGCCCAGCTGTGGAGGAAATATTGAGTTTCCGCATGATGTTCTTACGGTGGGCGCCAACAGTCTGAGGGCTGATAAAAAGGTGAACAGCGATTTCGCCATTACTTTTTGCCTGAGCTATGAGTCCGAGGATTTCCTGTTCTCTTCGGGTCAGGTTGTATTTTGCCTGGAATGTTTCGTCAAACAGACTTTCCGTTTCCAGTTCAACTAATTCCTTAGGATATAACTGAAGCGTTTTGCTCATAAACATCTGCCCCTGGAGGACCTGGTGTAAACCATCTGTCAGTTCCTGGAGGCTGCTTGTCTTGAGAATATAGCCTGAGACATTATGCACCTGAAGGCATTCGCGAATGAATTTCGGGTCGCTGTATTTTGTCACGATAATAACCGGAAGCTTAGGATACTCCGATTTCAAAACCGGGATAACTTCAATGCCATTCAAGACAGGCATATTGAGATCAAGCAGAAGTATGTCGGGCAATTGCTTTCGAAGCCTGACCAGCAATTCCTCTCCATTTGAAGCGGTGCCAATGATCTTGATGGGTATACCTGGTTGCTGCTGCAAGGCAATAGTGAGTGCATCCACATAGAGTGTGTGGTCGTCAGCAATAAATATCGAAATCTGATTAAGTTCCTTGAATGCCATCCTTACGCTCCAATCTGTCGCAATATTCATACCACCTTTAGGTACGAAACGAAAACAAAAGTAAATCATCTGCATCTATTGCAAGACAATATCTTTGGGTATGCGCTTCATTGCCAAAATCACAGATTTTATTGTGGCCTTATTACTGAGGTATGTATTGACATACAGGCTGAAAGTGATCAGGGCCAACCTTGAAGGGTCATTTACCTATGCCAGCTCCAGAGATCGGGAACAAGATGTTTGGCAAAATTATCTATATCTAGCAAAGGTCCTGAGGCAAATCATAGTGGTGCCTCGTAAGCGTTTATTGGAGCGTCGGATGCACCTGGTTCCAAATACCTCCCTTGCTCAATGGCTGAATGAAGGAAAAAGTGTCATCGTTACGTTTGGGCATACCGGTAACTGGGAATGGACAGGATCCTATCTCGGCATCAAGTACCCTGATCAGGTATGCGCCCTTTATAAAAAAATAAAATCCCCAAGGGTTAACGACCTGATGTACAGGCGTCGATTATCCCATGTCAATTATCTCATTGAAACGAAGCAAATGGGCGAGTTGCTGAGATTGATGAAGAAAAAACCGACGCTGATCCTCATGATTGCGGATCAGAATCCGGGCTCAGTGCAGAGTTCCATCTGGACTTCATTCTTAGGCCGGAATACAGCATTTGTAAACGGGCCTGAATCGCTGGCTCTCAGGTATGCTTTACCGGTAGTGTATGCTTATACCGCACCCAGGAGTGATGGTGGATACACTATTGAATGCAAAGAAATATATAATGGTCAGGAGGTTGTGCAACCAGGTGTAATCACGGGACGATTTGCGGGTAGCCTTGAAGAAAATATCCGGGACTTCCGCGCTCACTGGTTATGGTCCCATAAAAGATGGAAACGCAAAGCCCAGGCTGTTCCGCAACCATCCTGATTCCTGCTTTGGAATGAGCTGAGTGTTATCGGAGATGGGTCGTGACAGGTAACCTTATCTTTTCCTACTTTTACCCTTGACGCAAATCAGTCCCCCGAGATATGACAAAACAAGAGCAGGGCAACCTGAAGGAATATATACGAAGCAAGGATTTCCGATATACCCTGGTGGCCATACTGGTTTTCCTCGGCATTTTTTTACTGGTCTCCTTTTTATGGCTGAGACTGTATACGCATCATGGCCAGGAATTGGCTATGCCGGACTATACCGGGTTTCAGTACGAAGATGCTGTAAAAGATGCCAAACGGAATAAGTTCAGGATGAGTATCCAGGATTCGCTCCACATCCTGGGCAAGCCAGGAGGAGAAATCCTAAAACAAAACCCTGCCCCCGGCTCCCTGGTGAAATCAAAGAGGATGATCTATGTAACGATCACCAAACGAAGTCCTGATAAAATTCTATCAAGTCGCTTACCTGAGATGTATGGCAAAAGCTATGAGCGAAAAAAACGCGAATTGGAAGAACATTTTGAAATCAAATCGAGGATCGTGGACACGAAATATGATCCTGGTGATGCTGGTCAGGTACTCGAAGTGCGATATAAGGGGAAGACCATTATGGATGCAAAAGGAAGAGACAATTCCATCCAGGTTGAAAAAGGGGACTATCTTGAATTTGTGATTTCCGCCAGGTCTGGCGGTAAAGTTGAAGTGCCTGATTTGCTTTGCAAGACCTATGAGGAAGCAGCCTTCCTGCTCGAAAACCTGGGATTGAAAATAGGCGAGGTGATCAGGGATGGGCAAATTGAAAATCTGAATACCGCCTATGTAACGATTCAGGATCCACCAGCAGATGGGACGATGATCGAAATGGAATCTCCTATCCAGGTGACGGTCAGTCCAACAAAACCCGCTTCCTGCCAATAACCAAAATGCTATTTTATCATGAATGAAATATCTGTCACAGAATTAAAAAGCCGCCTTGCTTCAGGAGACCAACTTATGCTCGTGGATGTGCGTGAACCACATGAACATGATGAGTATAATCTTGGAGGTGTGAATATCCCTGTTACCGAATTGCCTTTCCGCACTGATGAATTAAAAAACGCGGAAGGAAATACCATCGTGCTGTATTGCCAAAACGGAAACCGGAGCATACTAGCTCAGAAATTACTGGCTATGCAATTTAAAATTGAAAACACGGTCAACCTCAAGGGTGGTGCTAATGCGTGGAGGGAGGCGTGAGAGCGTGAGAACGTGAGAACGTGAGAGCGTGAGAGCGTGAGAGCGTGAGAGCGTGAGAGCGTGAGAGAGCGTGAGAACGTGAGAACGTGATAAAATAAAAAGTGCTTCGCCTCAGCCTTAACCTTCGCCTTAGCCTTTCCCTTAGCCTTTCTTTTAAAATTTATTTTTCCACATCATACTTTCAAGAGGTCGATCTGTGCGTTGATTGTATTTGGCGCCCGGCTTGCGGTTGTACATATTTTCAATAGGTCCTTCCACTTTAAAATAAATCAGTTGGCCGATGGGCATGCCTGCATAGATACGCACAGGTTTGACACAGGAAATCTCAAGTGTCCATGTGTTGCAATAACCGACGTCTCCTTTTCCAGCCGTTGCATGGATATCTATTCCGAGGCGGCCGACGCTTGATTTGCCTTCCAGAAAAGGGACAGCACTATGTGTCTCTGTGTATTCTTCAGTTACGCCGAGATAAAGTTCGCCGGGTTGAATGACAAAACCTTCAGGACCAATGTCGAAATGCCTGATCTTATTGTGCAATTTGGCATCAAGCACATCATCTTCATAAACTGCGAGAAAAGCAGCCAGGTGAACATCATATGAATTGGTGCCAAGGCCTGCGCGGTCAAAGGGTGTGATGACGATGTCTCCGCTTTCGATAGCCGCTAATATCTGTACGTCTGTTAATATCATGATAGGTTGGTCTGAAAGAAGTGCAAAAGTAAGTAAACGGCTATCAGCTTTCTGCTATCAGCTATCAGAAATATCACAATACCACGCTATCATAGCCTACCACCTGATTATTCCATATTACCGGCACGACTATATTGCGTCCACTAAAATGAATGAAAACAGACAGTCTATAGCCGTTAGCTGATGTATGCTTAGCTTTGTCGCAATGGAGATCCTCGACAAAATAACAATCGGAACAACCGTCGTTGCTGCAGGCCTTCATGAGGGCAGGCATGAAATGGATCAAAACCTTTTGTCTCCGGATGAAATCGCCATCATCAGGGAATTATCGCCACGCAAGCGAAGCGAATGGCTGGCTAGCAGAGATTTGCTCTTTCAGATTGCGGCACTTCCCGAACGCGCAAAATGTCTCTATGACGATTTTGGCAAACCCTATCTTGAAGGCATCGATAAGCACATCTCGGTCAGCCACAGTGAACTGTGGTGTGCTGCCATGATCAGTGATCAACCCTGTGGTGTAGACATACAAGTATATTCTGAAACGGTACGACGAATTGCAGACCGGTTTCTCACTCCTGATGACCTTGCCATGATAGCGGAAGCTGAGAACCCCTTACACCAATTACATCTGTTGTGGGGTGCAAAAGAATGTATCTATAAAGCCTATGGACGGAGAAAACTTGGCTTCCGGGAAAACATATTCATCACTTCGGTTAATCAGGAGACTGGTCATGGATCAGGCGAGATTGATTACGAAGGCATACATTTGTCTTATGATATCTATTTCAAAATGTTGCCCGCGGTGGCATGGGTTTTTTGTGTTGAGCGCGCTAGCCCTATCCACCTTATTGGCTGAAGGTTGTAACACCAAAGCTGGATCAACAACTACTAAAGAAGCTGATACCGTCTCAGCCGATACGCTTCCAGGAGATTTTAGTGCATTCTTTGATCGGTTCCATGAAGATTCTATTTATCAGGTTGAACATATCATGTTTCCGCTTGAGGGCCTCCCTGCATCTACGGGTGACGGAGATACTTTAACCAGCAATCGGTACTTCTGGCAAAAAGCGGATTGGAAGATTCACCGGCATATCAATGACCCGGGGCAGAATTTTGAAAATTGGTTTGAAGTCATGGATGCCCGGGTGATTGAACACTGGATACAGATGAAAGGCACCAACTTGTATATGAGACGACGGTTTGCGAAACTGGATGATGGGTGGTACCTGATCTATTACCAGGGTTTGAGACCGGTAAACAGAGAGTGAGAACGTGAGAGCGTGAGACGTGAGAGCGTGAGAACGTGAGAGCGTGAGAACGTGAGAACGTGAGAACGTGAGAACGTGAGAACGTGAGAGCGTGAGAGCGTGAGACGTGAGAACGTGAGAGTGAGAGACTCAGCGAAATTTAAAGATACCGGGAGGGATTGAGATAATACTGGATGTAATCCTTTACGCCTTCCTCAAGTGAAGTAGCTGGCAGGGGCAATTTAGCATTTATCCATTTGGACATGTCGGCTTCGGTGAAATATTGATATTTCTCACGAAGGTCGATTGGCATATCGATATATTCAATGTTGGGTTCGAGACCGAGTGCAGCGAAAGTTGAAGTCCCTAAATCCTGAAAAGTTCTTGCCTTACCTGTGCCTACATTGTACAAGGCTGATTCAGGTTTAAGATCATATACATTCCAAACCATTTCGAGGACATCTTTCACATAGATGAAATCACGTTCCTGTCCACCGTCCTTCCATTCAGGCCGGTGTGATTTGAACAGTTTCAATTTACCTGTATCGCGGATCTGATGGAAGGCATGAAAGATGACAGAGGCCATTCTTGCCTTGTGGTATTCGTTAGGACCATAGACATTAAAGAACTTAAGGCCATACCATCTGGGAGGTGTATTCTTTTGTGTGAGTACCCACTGATCAAAGTCTTGTTTAGACTGTGCATAGGCATTCAAAGGTTTCAACTTCGAAACGACTGCATGATCATCTGAAAATCCGAAAGCCCCATCACCATAGGTAGCAGCGCTGGAGGCATAGACCAGTGGAATTTCATTAGCTGTACAAATCCGCCAGATATCTTTTGAATACTGCAGATTGAGGCTATTGAATACAGCTACGTCTTCGCTGATGGTATCGGTTCTTGCCCCCAGATGAAAAACAACATCGACCTGCGATGCCATTTTTTCAAAATAAGCAATAAAGAGATCACGATGTACCCAATCGTGCACACGCTTGCCTTTGAGGTTCTTTTCTTTTTTCCACTGATAAAAATCGTCAACAACTACAATATCTGCATACCCTAGTTGATTGAGATAACCTACAAAAGCACTTCCGATAAAACCAATCGCTCCGGTGACAACTATCACGCTTCGACGGTCTCGGATGAAGAATATGATTCAATCGGTGGACATGTACAAACCAGGTTGCGGTCACCAAACGCATTATCTACGCGTGCAACCGATGCCCAGAATTTATGGCGATGACGCAACTGAGGCAGTGGATATGCTGCTGTACTTCTGGAATACGGATATTTCCACTCGTCCGATGTAAGATCTGCTAATGTATGGGGCGCATTAGACAATACATTATTATCTGCTGCTGCCTTGCCCAATATTACCTCGTTAATCTCGGCGTGGATCTGAATCAGTGCGTCACAGAACAAATCAAGCTCAGCCTTTGATTCACTTTCCGTTGGCTCGATCATAATTGTACCAGGCACAGGGAACGAAAGAGTTGGGGCATGAAATCCATAATCGATCAATCGCTTGGCCACATCTTCTGCAGAAATGCCTGCATGCTTGAATGGTCGCAGATCAATGATGAGTTCATGTGCAGTACGGCCTTCATCTCCGGTATAGAGAATATCATACAGGGACTCAAGCCTTGACTTGATATAATTAGAACCAAGTATCGCATGGATCGTGGACGCCGTCACACCATCGGCTCCAAGCATACGGATATATCCGTAGGAAATCAATAAAATAGAAGCACTACCCCATGGGGCACTATTGACTGAATCAATTGCTTTAGTACCACCAACTTGTGCAAAAGGATGGCCCGGAAGAAATGGTGCGAGCTTTTCATTTACACAGATCGGGCCCATGCCAGGTCCTCCCCCACCATGCGGGATGGCAAATGTCTTGTGAAGATTAAGGTGACAAACGTCGGCACCTATCGATCCAGGGCTGGTCAATCCAACCTGGGCATTCATGTTGGCACCATCCATATAGACAAGGCCACCGTTTTCATGAATGAGATTACATAATTCTTTGATCGTTGTTTCAAACACACCATAGGTTGATGGATAGGTCACCATCACACCTGCCAAATGAGCCGCATGCTTTTCTGCGTGGGCTTTCATATCATCCATATCAATATTACCCCGATCATCACATTTAGTGACGACTACTTCCATTCCTGCCATCACAGCACTAGCTGGATTTGTTCCGTGTGCTGATGCAGGAATCAGAACGATATTGCGGTCAAGATGGCCATTGGCAATGTGATAAGCCCTAATGGTTAGCAAGCCAGTGAGTTCACCTTGAGCACCTGAGTTAGGCTGCAGAGAGCAGGCTTTCATCCCGGTGATATCAATCAGGTAAGAAGTCAGTTCGTCAAAAATCCTGTAATAACCAGCAGCCTGATCAGCAGGTACAAATGGATGCAGTGATGAAAACTCCGGAAGGCTGACGGGAAACATTTCAGAAGCAGCATTCAGCTTCATGGTACAAGATCCCAGGGGGATCATGGCATGCATCAGTGAAAGATCCTTGTTTTCAAGTGACTTCACATACCGCATCATTTCCGTTTCGGTCCTATACATACTAAACACAGGATGTGTCAGATAAGCATCTTTGCGAAACAGTTGATCAGGTATCATGATTGCACTCAGGCCGTTCAGGCTGGAGACTGTATTCTTGCCAAGGGCTGCAGAAAAAACATTACATACCGCAGTGAGGTCTTCGTTTGAAGTTGTCTCATCGAGACTGACACGGACGTCATCTGAAGTGTAATAAAAATTGATCCCGGATTTTTCAGCCTCGGTGCGTATTGCTTTGAGTTGTTCAGGAGAAAACCTGATGGTAATCGTATCGAAAAAAGATCCGGCTACTGGTGTAAAACCGAGGTTTTGTAGATGTTGATGAAGTGCTGCTGTCTTGCCATGAATACTCATTGCAATTGACTTCAGGTTTTCAGGTCCGTGATATACTGCATACATTCCAGCCATGATCGCGAGGAGGGCCTGAGCAGTACAAATATTGGATGTTGCTTTTTCACGCTTGATATGTTGCTCACGGGTCTGGAGTGCCATACGCAATGCACGGTTGCCTTTACGGTCTACAGAAACACCGATGATACGTCCGGGGATACTACGCTTATTCTCTTCCCTGGTGGCAAAGAAAGCTGCATGAGGGCCACCGAATCCAATGGGCACACCAAAGCGCTGAGAATTACCTACGACGACATCTGCGCCCCAATGTCCTGGAGGAGTTAAAAGGGTAAGGGCCATCAGATCACTGACTACGGCCACTTTAATCCCTTCGGTCTGCCATTGATTTACTTTTTCACGATAGTCATTGATGGAACCCGTTGCATCAGGATATTGCAGTAATGCTCCAAAAAAATCTTCGCCTCCATTCCATGATTTCCAATCGCCTGAGACTAACTGAATGCCTATAGGTTCAGCGCGAGATTGCAGTACCGCAAGCGTCTGCGGAAATATATGCTGATCAACAAAAAAATGAGTTGCATGATCTGCGCCACCTTTCACCTTTTTAGAGGAGAGGTTATACAACATGGTCATCGCCTCAGCAGCCGCAGTGCCTTCATCAAGTAACGAAGCATTTGCAATAGGCATGCCTGTCAGGTCGCTCACCATCGTCTGGAAATTGAGCAGCGCCTCCAGTCGGCCCTGTGAAATTTCTGCCTGGTATGGTGTGTACTGGGTATACCATCCTGGATTTTCAAATATATTTCTCCGGATGACAGATGGCGTGTGGGTGCCATAGTAACCCAGTCCGATGTAGGACTTGTATACTTTGTTCATGGCCGCAATGCCCTGAATGTGGCGGAGGTATTCCTGCTCGGACATAGCGTCCGGAATATTCAGTTTTCTCCGGAGTCGTATGGGGTCAGGAATGGTTTCGTTGATCAATTGATCAAGGCTGCCTGCCTTTATCACATCGAGCATTGCCTTCAACTCGATAGGATCGGACGTACCGATATGCCGTTGTGAAAAACCGGCCTTCACTCCATTGTTTGCCATAACTATTGACGATTCGTTGCTAACTGATGTTGTTTCAAAAAGATGTTCAGGATCCGGTTACTTCAGGTTAAAAGCTTTCTTTACCTCTTTCACTTTATCCAGTTTTTCCCAGGTAAAGGTTTCAATTTTTATTTTCTTTTGCTTACCGCTTCCGTCTGTAAAAATCTTTTCCTTTTTCTCAGGTACTCTTCCCATGTGACCATAGGAAGCTGTTTCACCATAAATTGGTTTTCTCAATTGAAGGCGTTGTTCGATATCATAAGGCCTCATCGGGAAAATATCCTTTACCATTTCCGCGATCTCGCCATCATGCATGTCGACGTGAGCTGATCCATAGGTGTTAACATAAATGTTGGTTGGTTCCGCAACGCCGATGGCGTAAGAAACCTGAACCAGGACTTCTTCACAAACACCTGCGGCTACAAGGTTCTTAGCTATGTGACGGGTAGCATATGCTGCAGAGCGGTCAACCTTACTTGGGTCTTTGCCTGAAAAAGCTCCTCCACCGTGAGCGCCTTTACCTCCATAGGTGTCAACGATAATCTTACGTCCGGTCAGTCCGGTATCACCATGAGGTCCTCCAATCACAAAGTTGCCTGTAGGATTGATGTGATAGGTGATGTGATCTGTGAATAGCTTCTTAAGTGATGCTTTTAGTTTCTTCTGGACCCTTGGCAGGACGATACTGATGATATCGCTGGATATCTGCGCCTGCATCGCTTTCTGTGCTTTTAACTTTTCCTGCTCAGTAGTATTCTTTGGAAGTACAAATTCATCATGTTGTGTGCTGACGACAATGGTATCAATCCGGATAGGTTTATTGTCATCACTGTACTCAATAGTAACCTGCGATTTTGCGTCAGGTCTCAGATACTTCATCAATTTTCCTTCCTTCCGGATGGCGGACAATTCGATCAGAATCCGGTGGGCCAGATCCAGTGCCAATGGCATATAGTTGTCCGTTTCATTGGTGGCATATCCGAACATCATGCCCTGGTCACCGGCGCCTTGTTCTTCTCTTTTCTTTTTATCCACTCCCTGGTTGATGTCTGAGGACTGCTCATGGATAGAAGAGAATATACCGCATGAATTGCCATCAAACATATACTCGCTCTTGTTGTAGCCAATCCGGTTAATGACATCCCTGGCTATTTTGTGCAGATCGAGATAGGTCCTTGATTTTACTTCTCCAGCCAAAACGACCTGGCCTGTGGTCACCAGTGTTTCGCAGGCAACTTTGGATTGGGGGTCAAAGGCTAAGAAATGATCTACCAGCGCGTCTGAGATCTGATCAGCTATCTTGTCCGGATGACCTTCAGAGACTGATTCAGAGGTAAATAAATAAGGCATGAAAGGAAATATTTAATGTGAAAAGTGTCAAAAATGTCCATCCAGTTGAGGGTGTTCTCTACGCTACCCTTCAATTGGAGGCGCAAAAATAGGAATTTATATCATGGATAAATGATAAAGGGGAAAGGATAAAGAGGCGGAGGCGGAGGCTGAGGCTAAGGCTAAGGCTAAGGATGAGGCTAAGGCTAAGGATAAGGATAAAGGGAGGAAAGGAGCAAGGCAGAGGCGCAAGAAGTTAATTTGGAGAGGCTCAACCAGGAAACATGAGACGTCGTTGAAAACGAGGCAGACCGGACCAAACCAAACTGCTTTGATGTGGCGGTGTTGCTGCGCGAGCCAAACATTTGGCGATTCACAAAAACCCTAAGAATACCAAGGTCCCTTAGGGATTAGGGGCAAAAAAGGCATTGATTTCCTATTTAATCTCGCATTCGAGCATCTTCTGGCCTTCGATGCTGCCGACCAGGATGTCGCCGCGCTTGACGGGGCCGACGCCGGCAGGGGTACCGGTGTAGATATAATCGCCTGTCTGCAGCTTGAAAAACCTGGAGGCATAGCAGATGATGTCATTAAATGAATAAATCATCAGGGAACTGTCTCCTTGCTGGACAACCTCTCCGTTGAGGGTCATTTCAAATTTTATGGAAGACCGGTCGGGTAAGGAGTTCACATCTATAAAAGAAGGGCTCAAGGCTGCGCTGTTGTCCCATGCCTTTGCTATTTCCCAGGGGTGACCTTTCTCTTTGCATTTCTGCTGCAGGTCCCTGGCTGTGAAATCGATGCCGAAGCCAATGAGTTGATAATAGGAGTCAGCAAATTCAGGCTGGATATGCCTGCCATTCTTAGAAATTTTTAAAACCAGCTCGGCTTCGTAATGCAGGTCATTCGTGAAGTCAGGATAGTACAATGGCCGGTTGTCGATCAGCAATGCCGTATGCGGTTTCATAAACAGCATGGGGGAATCCGGGACTTCATTGCCAAGTTCTGCAGCATGTGCTACGTAATTTCGACCGACGCAGATGATCTTCATGTGTAAGAGGTGAGAGAGTGAGAGCGTAAGAGGGATTTCTAAAGTGGGACGTTCATGAGGCCGATGAGGTCTTTTACTTCGCGGACGGTTTCCTGGGCTCTCTTTCGGATCACCTGGGAAGAAGCGGCAACACTTTCCTGGTATTTGACTTTATCGGATGCGATTTCCTGACGCTTTTGTTTAAAAGTTTCTGTCATGGAGATGATCACGTCGGCAACAGATTCCTTGAGGCGACCATATTGCAGGGTACCTGAGATGGCGTGCTCCCGGAATGATTCCATTTCAGGATGGCCACCAGATGCCTTGAGCATGTCCAGGAGATTCTGAACACCCGGGCTGATCTGACCTACAGGCGTATCACCTGAGTCCGTTACCGCGCTCTTGATCTGCTTGCGGATCACATCCGCATCTGAGAAGACACTAATGTGATGTTTTGGCCCGAGAGATGCGCTCATTTTCTTTGATGGATCTGCTGTAGAGAGCACTTTTGGCAAATCAGTGTAGAGGGTTTCAGGCAAAACGAAATACTCCTTACCAACCAATTGATTGAACCTGTTTGCTATGTTTCTGGTCAATTCGAGATGTTGGTCCTGGTCCTTACCAACCGGAACGTAGTCAGCTCTGTAGATGAGGATATCCGCAGCCTGCAGGACAGGATATGTAAAAAGGCCAGTGGAAATAAAAGCATCCTTGTCTTTATCATTGATTTGCTGGCTCTTGTCCTTGAATTGTGTCATTCGTGACACTTCGCCATAGGAGCTGACACAATTGAATATCCAGGCGAGTTCGGTATGCTCAGGGATCATCGACTGGATGAAGATATTTTCCGGCTTCACCCCTACTGCCATGATGTCAAATACCAGTTCCCAAACCTGTTCCCGTAACCTGCGTGGGTCAAATGGCATGGTCATCGCATGATAGTCTACGATGCTATAGATGCAATCATAGGATTCCTGCAGATTGACCCAGTTTTGAATAGCTCCAAAATATCGGCCAAGGTGCAGATTGCCTGTAGGCTGCATACCGGAAAGAACCTGCTTTCTTTTGGAATCTGTGGAAATACTCATGATGGGTCAGCTTTAAATGTGGGCTATAGCGGAAATTTCAATATTGACATGCTTTGGCAGGTCAGAAACCTGAACCAGAGCTCTGGCTGGAGGAATTCCAGTGCTAAAATAGGTCGTGTACACTGCATTAATCCTTCCAAACAATTCCATGTCCTTGATAAAGACTGAGCAACTGACGACGTTCTCGTAAGACAGTCCTGCAGCCTCGAGGATGGCTCCTACATTTTTCAGGACCTGGTGGGTTTCTTCCTCAATGGAGGAGGTAATGAGGTCGCCGGTTGAAGGATCTATCGCGATCTGGCCGGAAATATAGATCGTATCGCCTGCCTGGATCGCCTGGCTGTATGGACCTATAGGTGCCGGTGCGTTGGTGGTTAGGATGGCTTTTTTCATCTTAAAATGAGAATTGAATAGGTGTAGAAAATGAGTTTGGCTAAAACAGCGAAGGCTCCCTGATCATAGTTGACCGGGGAGCCTCAGCAAGTGTTTGATGCTATCTGACTGGATTAGTCTTCCAGCCCCGGTGTCTTCACGAGCATCTGACCCTTGTAATAAAGGTGTCCGTTATGCTCATAAGCTTTGTGCCAAACGTGTGGTTCGCCGGTCTCTGCACAGATTGCAACGTGCGGAGCAGAAGCTTTATAATGTGTACGGCGCTTGTGTTTGCGCTGTTTTGACATACGACTCTTAGGATGTGCCATTGTTAATCGGTTTTAAGCTATCAGCTTTAGGCTGCCAGCTAATTTTTAATATGTTTATTTTTCATTCAGTACAAGAAAGCTTCATTGCTTCAGCTTCCTCATCTGTCTTTAATTATCAATTTGTTTCTTCAGGTCGTCCCATGGAGATTCACTTTTGTCTCCTTTGGGCATTTCATCTACCTGATTTTGAGAGAGATAGGTCAGAATGGACGTATCACAAGGTGAGTTTTCCATTTGATCACAATCCGGGATGCGGTGGCTGATCGGAACAGAGAGCAGGATAAAATCATAAATATGCTGTCCTACGTTCAGGTCGGATGAGTCAGAATCGATAAACACCACTTCGTCGGTGCTGTCTGCCGGGTCGCCATGCTTGACAACCATCTGATAATCAGCCTCAATAGGCATTTTTATCGGCACCATGCAGCGATCACATGTGGTATCTACTATTCCTTGAACATTAAATTCAAGGGTAGTCAATCCACCTTCACGGTGAAGTTCCATTTGAACTTCAAAATGGCCGGTGATGCCTTCATGCTCCTCGTCAAAAATGGCGAGGAAATCAGGTCCAAGCTTCCATTCGTAGGAAGCCTCATCAGCCTTAAGTATTGCTGCCGGTATCCGGAACGGTGCCAATGCATCCATCTCCCAAAGAACTTTTTTTATTAAAATGGAGCGCAAAGATAGGTTTTTTATGATTCCCACGCTGTGGGAATCATAAAATTTATCTGTTAGCGCATTTTAGGTCTCCTGCGCTTTCCACCAGGCTGCATGGCCTGACCACTTCGCATGTGGACCATATTGCCGCTTTGATTAAGTGCTTTATCAAACTGCTTGATTTGGTCCTTAAGCATGCCTTCAGAAACATTAAACTTCTTTACCTGGTGGAAATAATTCTTAGCCTGGGTCCATTTACCCTGATTTGCCTTGATATTGGCCAGTTGCAGATAGACAAGGGCACGCTCATTATCAGAAGGCAGTTTGAGGTCTTTAGCTTGTTCAAAATAGCCTTCTGCTTCATCCGGACGATTAAGATTGGCTGCAATGCTTCCTTTCATGATGTAATAGAAAGCACGGTTGGTCACATACAGCCAATTGGGCTTAAAAGTCCATTTGAGCCTTTCTTCAGCCGCTGCAAACTGTGTTTTCTCCAGCAAAACGGCAGCTGACTGGACCGTGCCCAGTAGTATGTAAGAGACCAGAAATCCTAACCCTATCAAAAGAAACGGGAAACCATACCAGAACCCGGCGGTGAACATCAAGGCCAGGCCTCCAAGGATACCAATGCCGATAATGGCGAATTTTAATTTGTAGTTAATCGTAAACATGGCTCAAAGGTAGCCAGAAAGTGAAGAATGAAAAGTGAAGAGTGAAAAGTGCGAAAGGAGCAAGGGGCAAGGGGCAGGAAAAAGTGAAGAGTGAAAAGTGAAGAGTGAAAAGTTAGCAAGGAGCAAGGGGCAAGGAGCAGGGAGCCGGGAGTAACTCAAATTGCCCTGGCTTTCAAGCCGGGGTATCAGGGGCAGTAGACTTTGTGGCTTTAGCCAATTGAATGATTCATCTAGTGGCTAAAGCCAAATCTATGATGCTGCTCATCCCCCGGCTAAAGCCGAGGGCAATCAGGATATTGAAGACTGGAAATGGCAATTGTTAAAAAAATGTCGATCTTTTGCCATTCGAAAACAACTATACAATTCAACTTATGGCATTACAGGGACTTGATTGGGGGATCATTGCTGCTTATTTTATTATATCACTGCTTATTGGAGTGATGGTAGCCCGGAAATCGGGAAGCAGTGTGGCTGAGTTCTTTTTAAGTGGGCGCAATATGCCATGGTGGTTGCTAGGGGTATCGATGGTGGCAACCACATTTTCAGCGGATACGCCAAACCTGGTCACAGATATCGTCCGGAATAACGGAGTAGGTGGCAACTGGGTATGGTGGGCGTTTCTACTGACTGGAATGATGACGGTGTTTGTATATGCCAAGCTGTGGCGTAGGACAGGCATCCTGACCGACCTTGAGTTTTATGAGATGAGGTATGGGGGAAAGCCTGCCTCTTTCCTACGGGGATTCAGGGCTATCTACCTCGGTTTGTTTTTCAATGTGATGATCATGGCGACTGTCTGTCTGGCAGCAATTAAGATTGGAAATGTTCTTCTTGGATTAGATCCATGGCAAACGTTGCTGATCTCCAGTGTTATTACAGTAGCCTATACGATGGTAGGCGGATTTAAGGGCGTCCTCTTTACAGATTTATTTCAATTTGTATTGGCAATGGCGGGTATGGTAGCAGCAGCCATATTCCTGGTCAATAAGCCTGAAATAGGTGGTTTAACAGAATTGCTATCAAAGCCTGAAGTGCAGAGCGCGATGTCTGTTTTTCCTGATTGGAGTAATCCATCATCCTGGATTCCCATTTTCCTGATCCCACTTGCTGTTCAGTGGTGGAGTAGCTGGTATCCGGGTGCTGAACCTGGTGGTGGTGGATATATTGCGCAGCGCATGCTTGCTGCCAAAAACGAGCGGCATGCTATGGGTGCTACCCTACTCTTCAATGTGACACATTATGCTTTGCGTCCATGGCCCTGGATCATTATTGCCTTGTGTTCAATGATTATTTTTCCAACTACAGGTGACATAGCCAAGGCATTTCCGCACGTTGACCCTTCCATCATCAAGGATGACCTTGCATTTCCTGCTATGATTTCATTCCTTCCTACTGGGTTGTTGGGACTGGTAGTTGCTGCGTTGATTGCGGCTTTTATGTCCACCATTGCTACGCACCTCAATTGGGGATCATCGTACATCATCAATGATTTCTATGGCCGCTTTATCAATCCCGATGCCGGAGATAAAAAACTAGTCAATATCGCCAGATGGACGACGCTCGGATTGATGATCATCGCATCACTTGTTGCGACTCAACTCACCAGCGCCCTGCAGGCTTTCAATATCCTGCTGCAGATCGGTGCGGGGACAGGGCTCATTTTTATTCTTCGTTGGTTTTGGTACAGGGTCAATGCATGGTCAGAGATTTCGGGGATGATCATTAGCTTTTGTGTTGCAATATATTTTGAAGTCATCTACAGTGGACCAATGGCCTCTCATGAGAAAATGGTTTGGGGTGTGTTGATCACCACTATAGGCTGGGTAACGATAACCTTGATGACCAAACCGGAATCAGATGAAGTGCTGAGGAAATTTTACATGCAAGTCAGGCCGCACAAACTCGGTTGGAATGCATGGCTTAAGAATTCACCTTCCATAGCTGCTCCAGAAAAAGAAGGATCGGGTTTGATGCTCGAACTTGGAGCAATGGTTATTGGTTGCCTGATGGTATATGGATTTCTATTCGGATTGGGGTATTGGATTTATGGAGACACGGTGAATACCCTCATTGCATTTGGTGTTGCTTTCTCTGCTTCCTTTGCATTGTATAAAATGTGGCCTCGCTTGTCTTTTGCATAGGCTGAAACACAACACATTTTTTACTAATAATTGCATTCAGAAACCTGTCATCAAAACTCAGGTTGATATTTTCTTACGCAGGATGGAATACGTTTGGATTACCCAGATGATGGAAGTGACAGCGACGCACATAAATGCTATCCGGAGGTCCAATGCTTTTGCAATAAATCCGATCAGCACAGGGCCGACCAGGAAGGCCGCCATGCCAAAAGTATTCATGGTAGCTAAACCTGCTCCTGCCGGAAGACCAGGTACTCTGGCTGCTGCAGCGAAGAGAATCGGAGAGGCCACAGAAACGCCAAGTCCTGTCAACATAAAGCCTGGTAATGCCATCCATGGATTGACGGATAAAATGATAATGATGAGTCCAATGGAAACGAGGATGCCTCCCGTCATCAGTATTTTCATATGACCATGACGGGCGATCAGCGAATCACCAAGGAATCTTCCCCCTGCCATAAAAAAAGCATACAGGCCAAAACCCCACCCTATTATGGTCTCAGGGGCAGCCGTAATCTCCCTCAGGTATACTGCTGACCAATCGGCCATAGTGCCCTCTGTCAGAAAAGTGCACAAACTAATACTGATCAGTATCCAGAGCAATTTGTTTGGCTTGAACATGGATAAGCCTGACCCTGGGGGTTGTTTATTTTTTTCCCAATCCTCATGTATTTGTTGGAAGTCACCTTTTATGAAAAGGGTGATCATCAATGTCGCCAGGGCTATGGTTGCTACATAAGCAAAATGTGCATCAAGCCATTGCCCTGAGAGCCAATCGAATCCAACCACTCCAAAACCGGAAGCCAATGCTCCAGCCATAGCACCCAGGCTCCACATTCCATGACTGGCTGACATCAACCTAATGCCGCTTTCTTTTTCAAGGTCCGAGGCACATGTATTCATCGCCACATTGGTAAAAGCAAAAGAAGCTCCGGCCAGAACCAATCCAATTGCAACCAGTGAAACGGAGGGCACGATGACCGGCAACATAAATGTGATCCCCATCAGAACAATGGAAACTAATGATGTTCGGACCGCACCCCAGTGTGAAATAATAAATACAGATAATGGATTGGCGATGAGATTACCTACCGGCAGTCCTAACAATATCAGCCCTAGCTCAGCCTCATCCAGTACAAACTTCTCTTTGACATAGGGTATAAAAGAGGCCCATGTTCCAAAAATCAACCCGCATAGCGCAAAGATGCTCCCGGTGGCCCTTGCAGGCGCTAAACGAAGAAATTCTCGAAGATGGATCACTTCACTGGGTTGATGTGGTGAGGCTATGCATGAATACTTTTAAGCTTTAGACTCCTCCCATAATGGAAGTGATTTAAAGTCTTCCCTGACCGGCAAAAAAGCATCCAAAACCTTGCATACCGTTAAGGCTTTTGCACTGTGCAATACATCGGAGGGTATAAAAACGCTGATGCCTGGCGTCATAATCTGTGTCTCTCCATCTAGTGTAAACTCAAGACTACCTTCCATCACATGTGTCCATTGCTCATGCACATGATGGTGCTCAGGAAGCAAAGCTCCTTCTTCCAGCACGAGGTGGCCGAAGGTCAGTTGCTCTGAATGAAATAAAGCGCCATGAATCCCGTTCATCAACTTGCGATGCGGGATAGAATTGTAGTCGATAAAAGGCATACGATAAATATTTACTTCAGGATAAAGGTAGCAGAATCCAGATATCTGAAATATGACAACTTGCAGGAAGTGATTGACCCTGAGGGATCAATGTAAATGACCCAAACCTGGATCAAGTTTGAGTTATTGAATGGACAACGTAGTTTCCGGTCATTTTATCAAAATGATGACTAACCAAAAGAAGCAGGTATTTTTGTTACTACTACCCATTGGAATTGAACAAAGTATTTCAAAATAATTGTAATCCTATGACACTTGAAGAAAGGATAGCGGGTTCGGAAACACGGATCTTTAAAGCTGTATTTCCGAATACTACCAATCATTACGATACCCTTTTTGGGGGGACAGCCATGCATCTTATGGATGAGGTTGCCTTCATAACGGCGACGAGATTTAGCCGCCAGAAAATGGTGACTGTGAGCAGTGACAGAATAGATTTTACAAAACCAATACCTGCCGGCACCATCATTGAACTCGTTGGCCTGGTCACCCATGTGGGCAACACCAGCCTTAAAGTCAAGGTGGATATTTACATTGAGGAAATGTACTCTGACCACAGGGAAAAAGCGATCACTGGCGTATTCTCCCTGGTCGCTATTAATGAGTATAAACATCCAGTTCCTGTATTAAGATAACGAGACGCTCATTGAGCAGGTCTCCACCAGGGATGAGCTGTATTTTGTTTCTTCCGAATTTGAAGTAATTTTAACATATGAAATCAATTCTTCCTTGCTCATGCCCTGTGCCGGTCAAACTGACGCTGCTTACCTGCATGCTCTTCATTTCTTTTACGGCCTTCTCCCAAATACAACCTCCCGGATATGAACGGGAGATGAAAATGCGGGAAGCACAAAAGCAATTAACCTTGCTGGATCGCGATTCCATTACCTTGGTGGATACGGTAGTTGTTTTTGATCCGACGACGTACGAAGAATCAACTACGATCACCGTTACGACCTACTCACTGAGGGATTATTGCAAGAACATGTTGGGCATGAATGATCCCGACATTCTGATGGACAACCAACAGCATACGATCATTGATCCCAAAAATTATGGGGACTTGATCATCAGGCTTAATCCTTCGGGGAAGATTGATACGATACCGCAGAAGGAGTGAAGAGTGAAAAGTGAAAGTGAAGAGTGAAAATGAAAAGTGAGCAGTTAGCAGTTAGCAGTGAGTGTGGTGAAGATGCTCTGGAAGCTGAACCTAGAAGCAGTAGGCGGTGAGCAGTATTCAGTATTCAGTTAGCATAGGGCGTATAGCTTAAAGTAAAAAATTAATAAATGGGAATTGAGAGTGGAACTGTAAAGTTTCTAAAAGAATTGACTAAGAACAATAACCGTGAGTGGTTTTTAGCTCATAAAGCGCAGTATGAAGGGGCTTTGCAGAACATCAAGGAAATTTCGGAGCAGATTAAAAAAGATCTGGGCAAGAAGGATTTGATCGAAGAGGCAAAGGTGTTCAGGATCTATAAAGATGTGCGCTTTTCGAAAGACAAGACGCCTTATAAGAATCATTTTGGTGTGCACTTCAAGAGGGCTACAACGCAGCTTAGAGGAGGCTACTACATGCACATAGAGCCTGGAGGAAGCTTTGTAGGTGGTGGATTTTGGGAGCCAAACCCGGAAGACCTTAAAAGGATCAGGGATGAATTTGCATTTGATGACAAGCCTATTCGTAAGATCTTAAAAGCCGCAAGTTTTGTCAAGTATTTTGGTCAACTTGACGGCGACGAATTAAAAACTGCACCTTCGGGTTATGACAGAAATCATCCTGCCATCGACCTGATCCGAAAAAAACAATTTATCGTGGGGCGTAAATTTTCGGACAAAGAAGTAGCGGATGCGAATTTCCCTAAAGAGGTGGTGCGCACCTTTGAAGCCTTGCGGCCTTTTTTCGATTACATGAGTGAGATACTTTCTACTGACCTTAATGGTCAGGTGGTAAGGAAGTGAAAATGAGTGAATAGTAAATTGTACGATCACCTTCTAGATCTAATCACTTTCTTTCAACGATGCTTACACAAAAAGGTAATTATGCCATTAAAGCGCTGGTCTGTGTGATTACTTTTAATTTACAATCAGGACAAACAAGAAGAACTACGAAAGACCATCTTTGTCATCATGGAAAGATTTAAATTCAGACATATCACATTTGTCATCCTCGCACTGAAGCTGGTGTTTATCGGGTGGCTGGTCTGGGAATTTTTCCATTCTAATCAACAGCAGACCTTCACCTTTGACAAGGAATTTCTCTTGTTTTGCCTGGCCGGATTTATAGCTCAGCTCATAGACGGAACCCTGGGCATGGCGTATGGAGTGAGTTGTTCCACGATCCTCCTTCAACTAGGGATCAGTCCCGCTGTAGCCTCAGCAAGCGTGCATACAGCCGAAGTATTTACCACCGGTGTTTCAGGCTTATCCCACCTATATTTTAAAAACGTAGACAAGCACCTCTTCCTGCGACTGGCTATACCGGGCATCATCGGCGCGATGATTGGTGCGTTCCTGCTATCGAAAGTATTGGATGGTAATATGGTCAAACCCTTTATCGCTGGCTATCTGCTCATCCTGGGTATCCTTATCCTTATAAAAAGTATCCGCGAGCCTTTGTTTAAAGATGAAATAAAAAGAGTCTCTCCGTTGGGTTTTTTTGGAGGCCTGCTGGATGCTATTGGTGGCGGTGGTTGGGGTCCTGTGGTAACTTCAAATATAATTCATAAAGGCAAAACCCCGCAGATGACCATCGGCACAGTAAATACTGCTGAATTCTTTGTGGCCTTTTTTAGTACCGGTGTTTTTCTCTTCTTTCTTGGCCTCGAAGGCTGGAAGATTATCCTGGGACTTATTTTTGGAGGGGTACTGGCTGCGCCTGTGGGCCCTTACCTGATCAAGTTTATCAAACCCAGGGCATTGATGTTTATTGTCGGTTTGTTCATCATCATCACTTCGTTCTACACGATCTATCTGGCGGTCAGATGACCATCAGTGTACTTGCAGGTTCGAGCTACATATACTGATGCCATTTCATTCATTCGGCGTAACTTTATCCTAAACATGTTGCATGCACTTATTACAAAAGCACACGTTTAACAGAATCGATTTCAAGATGCTTCCAACAACGTCTTCTACATCAAAAAGCATAGCTACTGGATTTGTCCAACTTCCGGTTGTTGGAGTATCGTATTCCCAGATCCGGATGCATGTTGAAATACCCGTCTGGTGCAAGAAAAAGTGTTGTAAAAAATACAAGGAGAAAGGAAAGAAAAGGTGTAAAAAATGTCCGGAGAAAAACTGATCCAAAAAGGTTGTAATCAATCCTGAATTTCGAAGTGATCGACTACCGTCAAACTAATATCTTGCGGCTCGAAATCAATCCCAGATATCCGTGGAGTCCAATGTACCTTTCAAACTTAAAAATATTTATACCCAAGACCTTATTCAGGGTTATGGTCGCATCGTAAAACAAGTATGGCCTTCCTTCCCGGAAAAAGCCTTTTCAAAAAAAGTGTTTAATCACGAATGGGAGGGCCTCGAATTGAAAGAGCGAATGAGGCATATCAGTAGTCAAATCAACAATACTTTTCCATCCGGATTTGAACCTGCTTCGCGGATTATTGTCCAAACGGTTGATCACCTCATACATCAACATGGCTCAAAGATGACTTTTGAATATGGATTCCTTGCTGATTTCATTGAACGGTTTGGCCTGGAATATCCTGACACTTCCATTCCTGCCCTTGAAAAAATAACGCAATGGACCAGTGCGGAGTTTGCTGTAAGACCATTTCTGCTGCGCTATCCCGATCGCATGTATGCACAAATGCTTCAATGGTCACAGCATGAAAGCCCATACGTGCGGAGGCTTTCAAGCGAAGGTTTCAGGCCCAGGTTGCCGTGGGGCCAAGGTATACCCATACTAAAAAAAGATCCCTCTCCTATCCTGCCCATCTTGGAGCGGCTGAAAAATGATCCGGCAGAAACAGTGCGCAGATCAGTGGCCAACAATCTCAATGATATCGCAAAAGATCATCCTGCACTCGTCCTCAAGACGATCAAATCATGGAAAGGAATAAGTAACGACACCGATTGGATCATCAAACATGCCAGCAGGGGATTGCTGAAAAAGGGTGATGAAAGAGCATTGAAATTATTTGGATTTGATCCCGCTATTTCTACTGTGGTCGTTGAAAATTTAAAATGCGGAAAATCCGTAGCTATCGATGACCTACTAAACTTTTCATTTGACATTATGAATCAGGGTAAGAAACCTGTCAAAGCGAGAATCGAATATGCCATAGACTACCTGACTTCGACTGGCAAGAAATCCACAAAAGTTTTCCAGATCAGGGAGAAAATAATGCAACCTGATACACAAGAAACAATCTCCCGATTTCAAAGATTTGCCAATCTGACTACGCGAAAACACTTTCCAGGCCATCACAAACTTTCTATTCTTTTAAATGGGAAGGAAGTGGCTTCCGCTTCCTTTCAGGTTAAATAACTCCGGAAAAGCATAGGTGGGCAAACAAAAAAGGTGGCCGGGATCCTTTGTTCCCGCACCACCTTTTAAAAGCCAGTTAAAAGTATCTCTGTGTTATTGCTTTGAAGTCTTAGCAGCTGGCGCTGGCTGGCAACCAGCAGCAGGTTGGGCAACTAATTGTGTCTGACCTGCAGGTGCTGCAGAGGCTGTTTTGGATTGACAAGCCACCTGGCATTCCTTCATTTCCTTCTTTGACATCTTTTTTTCCTTCGCAGGCAGCCATCTTGGCTTCGCATACAGCTAATTCTTCAGGTGAACATGCAGCGAATGCTGTGGAACCCGGGAGAGATGCCTTCGTCGCATCTGCACTCGCTGCTGGCTTGCAGGTAGCAGCGCATTCCGGAGCACTAGGCTTACAGGACTGAGCACCGACAGTGGAAATGGCGATACCACCCATTAAAAACAAAACCATCAATAGACTTTTCATAAGAGCTTATTTAGTGAATGATTAAATTAAATTGACATGACAAAACTATCCCTGAAAGCTTCCCACACTTGTCACGGACCTGTTACCCACTTGTTAAAAAGATGTTATACGAGCCGGGGTTAGAGCCTGATAGCGTTACTTTGCAG
Organism: Candidatus Opimibacter skivensis; assembly: GCA_016721905.1. Classification (GTDB taxonomy): domain Bacteria; phylum Bacteroidota; class Bacteroidia; order Chitinophagales; family Saprospiraceae; genus Opimibacter; species Opimibacter skivensis. The sequence continues at coordinate 46,033 of JADKHH010000036.1, forward strand.
CGTGAATAAAACAAACCATGTCACCATATTGCTCATTGCCTCTACTCTTGCGATGATTGGTCTGGTTTTTTTTCAATACAAGTGGATCAATCATTCCCGTAATCTGTCGGAAGAGATCTTCAATCAACGGGCATCTATGGCATTATGCTCCACCCTTGAAGATTATGGTGAGGGCACCTCATGTTCAGAGGCGTCCTGTGCAGTAGCATGCGGGAAAGAGGAATCGCTCATACCTACCTATACTGATTTTGTGGGTCGTCCTGAAATCGTGGAAAATGAAGATTTCCAGGCTGACTTGCGAAAGACCCTGGATTTCTACAATATTGACCTCAACTATAAGATCAGTCAGTCACCGGTGGCACCACAAAACAATACCAGGGAAGCAACTCCCCAGTGTGTTGTCAACATACCACCGCATATTGATAAGCCCGAAGCCTTTGTAACCCTTGCCTTTCCTGAAAAGGAAAAATTTATGATGGGCAACCTAAGCTATATGATCGGGGCGTCCTTGCTCATCCTGCTTTTTACAGCAGTCGTGTTATGGCTGGCCAACTGGTGGTTGATGAAACAAAAGAAACTATTGCGCACCAATGCCGAGATCTACAACAACATGGCACATGAATTCCGGACTCCATTGACCAACATCAAACTTGCCACGAGCTTACTTTCTAAGGATCCTTCCAATCCCGGAAATGCAAAATTCCTGGACATCATCAATAAAGAAAATGCGCGATTGATTCAGCAAGTAGAACGGGTCCTCCACATCGCCCGGTTGGATAATGGAGACTATGCATTAAAAAATGAACCGCTCAATGTCAAGGCGCTGCTCCAGACCGTGATGGAGGAGATGCAAATGCAGATCGAAGAAAAAAAGGCAATGGTGTCCATTCAACAAATACCTGATGCGTTTGAAATCACTGGTGACCGGCAACATCTGACCAATGTATTCCGGAATCTTATTGACAACGCATTGAAATATTCTGAACAACCACCTGTGATCGAAATATCTGCCAGGTCGGAAAAAGATGGTATTCTCATCTCCTTTCAGGATAATGGTATTGGGATCCCTGTGTCCAAGAGCCGGTTGATCTTCGAAAAATTCCAGCGTATACAGGATGGGCAGTTGTATGACCAAAAAGGTTTTGGCCTTGGCCTTGCTTATGTAAAAAGGATTGTTGAGCTTCACAAAGGTTTTATTCAACTGGATTGTGGCGTCAGCCAGGGCAGTCGTTTTAATATATTCCTTCCTAAATTTTCGTGATCTCCATGCGTGTTGAAGCTAAAATTTTGTTAGTCGAAGATGATGTGAGCATGGGATACCTCCTGACCACTATTCTTCAGACAGAAGGGTATGACCCCAGGCTCTGCATTGATGGAGAGACCGCCTTGAAAGAATTCATTCCCGGCTATTATGATCTCTGCCTGCTGGACGTGATGATGCCTGGCATGGATGGATTTGAACTGGCTAAACGATTGCGTGAAATTGATCCGCAGGTCAGGTTTCTTTTTCTCACCGCCCGATCCTTAAAAGAGGACATGCTCAAAGGCTTTGCACTCGGAGCTGAAGACTATATCCGAAAACCATTTGATAAAGATGAATTGTTGTGCAGGATAAATGTAATGTTACGTAGACATGAGGCATTGCAAGAAGACGCGGCATCCGGTTCATTACGATTTTCCATTGGTGACTATCACTTTGATTACACCAGACAGGAACTATCATGGAATAGTGAAACATGGCGCATGACAGAAAAAGAGAATGAGGTCCTCAGGCTACTTTGCATGAACCAGAACAGCATCCTGCGTCGTGATGATGCGGTAGAGAAAATATACGGTAAAAAGGATTATTTCCTGGGGCGTAGTTTTGATGTATTCATTTCGAGAATCCGGAAATTGTTACATAAAGATCCGAGGATCACGATTGAGAATGTGTTTAAGGTGGGGTTTATTTTGAGCGTGAAAGAATAAACTGTGAGTTGTGAGATGTGAATTGTGAGATGTGAGTTGTGAGATGTGAGTTGTGAATTGTGAATTGTGAGTCTTTGTGAAAGATAGCCGTTTCAGGAGCGTCGCAGTGAGCGAAGTCATTTAGGAACGCAGATTCTCGCAGAATAATTTTAAAAATAAATTACGCCAATTTGATCGGGCCATGGTGGCACAATCAATCATTGATGCAGAAGAAATACGCAGCGAAAATTTACCTCGGCGAGGCCGTTGTTGGTGTCCTCACCAACAACCACGAGATTTCCCAACCGGATTCCATGGATAATAAACAACTGAATTCCATTCAGCTGCACTAGGCTGGTGGTGAGGACACCAAGCCAGCGGCCATCGTAAATAATTCTGCGTAATCAGCGCCTTGACACATCGCAAATGGCCTCTCCTATAGCAGCAATGGTGCGTCGGACATCGTCCTCATTGGTGCGCCAGCCGCTGACGGAAACGCGCATACAGCGTTTGCCCTTGAAGGTGGAAGGTTGAAAGAAAGCTTCGCCGGATGCATTGATGGCGGCGATGACATGTTCTGTAAACTGATCATGCTTTGATTCATCTTCGCCGGCAGATGGATTTCTGAACCTCAATATTCCCTGATTAATTATTGGATACGCCAGAATTTCGACATGAGGCAGCTGACCAGCACCCTCGACGATAGCGGTGGCGTGACGACAACAGCGTTCAACAAGATCCTCAATACCTGTTGATCCCAGTTCTTTGATAACAGCAAATGTAGTGTACCCTCTTGCTCTTCTCGAAAGTTCAGGGGTCCAGTTGTATTCATCTCTTGCCTTTCCATCCTCCTTGAGGTAACCGGCCTGGCTGGTAAAGGTCTTGAAATGTGCAGCCGGGTGAGCGATAAAGGCATAACCACTGTCATAAGGTACATTGAGCCATTTGTGTCCATCTGTGGCCCATGAGTCAGCATCTTCAGCTCCTTCAAGCAAATGGGTATACTTTGGACTTGCGGCTGCCCAAAGACCAAAGGCGCCATCAATATGCACCCATGCATTGTGCGCATGTGCTAAAGGGATAATAGATTTAAAGTCATCAAAAGCACCGGTATGAATTTCGCCGGCTTGAAGAATCACCATGGTGGGTGTGACATGATCGCGCTCAAATTCCTTCCTGACTTCGTCCACATGCAGCTTACCGTCTTTATCTGAAGGTAATTCAACCATGACATTGCGCCCAAAGCCCAGCATCCTTAGTGCGCGGGTGATTGTATTGTGTTTATGGTCACCACAAATGATTCGGATCCGGGGTGCACCATAGAACCCTTCTACTTCTACATCCCAACCTGCCTGATCAAAAAGATAATTTCGGGCGACATTGAGACATGTGAAATTGGCCATCTGACAGCCGGTAACAAAAGCGAAGCTGGCTTGAGGTGGCAACTTCAAAAGTTGCTTTAACCACGAACCAGCAATTTCCTCCACAATTCCACTGGACGGTGTGCATGCATAGAGACCTGCATTCTGGTCCCAAACGGACGTGAGCCAGTCTGCAGCGATGGCTGAGGGATGGGAACCTCCGATGACCCAGGCGAAGAAGCGGCCGGATTGGTTGAGATTAAGACCAGGTATGGCTGACTCGTTTAGTTCTTCAATCACCTCTTCCGCAGGCATTCCCTTCTCTGGTAAATCCCAACTCCAAAGTGATTTGAGTTCCTCATAGGAAAGCCTGGCACCCACTGGTTGTGTATCCAAGTCATTGAGGAATTCAGTTCCGAGGCTAAATGCCTTCTCTAAAGGTTTATCAAAAGGATTTGTACTCATGATGACTGATTCAAACAAATTCAGATTAAATTCCAGATTCAATATTAGACATAAATCAATTAACAATAATGGAAATGAAGTTCAACATCCTCAGTCTGCATTCCAGGTTTATTACTTCAACAAATTAGTACCATCACTAAGATTGATCTGACTTGTCCCAAAAAATTCGGATTTTCACACTATGGATTTAACCTCCCTCCTGATCGGAGCTGCCATCGGCCTTGTACTAGCCTATATCTTATTTTACCTCTTGCATAAAAGCAACTCTGTGCCTAAGCAGGAGTATGATACCCTTACTACCAAACTCAATGACACTGTTTCCACCCTTAAACTAACTGAAGACAGATTAAAATCACAACAGGAACTCGCTCAATCTTTCCAGCAAAAAGTTGAAAGAAAAGAATCTGAATTGTCTTCCCTACTCTCCCGGACTGCTACACTAGAGGCGACGCTCAACATGAATGGTCAGCGCCTCAAGGAGATGTCTTCCACCCTGAACGAGCAGACAGAGACCAATAGAGCGCAACAAGCAGAATTAAACAATACGAAGCAAAAGCTAGCTGAATACACTGCTAATAATGCCGCTCTACTAGACAAACTCAACACTCAAAAAGAAGATCTCATCTCCATGCAAAAAACTGCCGTGTTACAGTTTGAAAAACTGGCTCAACAGATTTTTGAAGAGAAGTCAGGGAAGTTTACAGAAGCCAACAAGAACAATATCGAGGCCTTGCTCAAACCACTGAATGAAAACATCAATACCTTCAAACAGAAAGTAGAGGAAACGTATGACAAGGAATCCAAGCAACGTTTTTCGCTAGAAGAAAAAGTCAAGGACCTGATTGAAAATACCCAGAAGATCAGCCAGGAAGCAAACAACCTGGCTTCCGCGCTCAAAGGCCAGGCCAAGAAACAAGGAGACTGGGGTGAAACGATTCTGGAACGGATCCTTGAAGTTTCAGGGCTAGAAAAAAACAGGGAATACTTCATCCAGGAAAACCTCAAGGATGAACAGGGCCAGAACCAGCGGCCGGATATCATCGTCAGGCTGCCAGATGACCGCAACATCATCATTGATTCCAAGGTATCGCTCAATGCTTATCTGCGTTATTCAGAGGCAGATTCCAAAGAGCAGCAGGATATCTTTATAGCCAACCATCTGCAGGCGATCAATCAACACATTGATCAGTTGAGTGCCAAGAAGTATGAGGAACTCACCTCCTCACTTGACTTTGTCATCATGTTTATACCGGTTGAACCTGCCTATATCCTGGCAGTCCAATCTGATCCTGACCTATGGGCCTACGCCTACACGAGACGAATCCTGATGATCAGTCCTACAAATCTTATCGCCGTGTTGAAGATCGTTGCTGATCTCTGGAAGCGGGAGATGCAAAGTAAAAATGCGGTGGAGATCGCCAGGGAAGGGGCTAATCTATATGATAAGTTTGTTGGGTTTGTATCGACGATCGAAGATATCGGCCGGCACTTGTCACGCTCACAAGATGCATATCTGCAAGCGGTCAGTCAATTAAAAGATGGACGTGGAAACCTGATCTCCAGGGTACAAAAACTCAGGAAGCTTGGTGTCAAGTCAACAAAGCAACTTCCTACCTCCATGCTGACGGCAGATCTGGAGGAAGAGGAAGAAATACAGATGCCTCCGGAAGCGGAGACTGGAGAGGAATAAGCAACCAAAAATGGATGGTAATGCGATCCGTTACTAGTTGTCATTTCACGATGCATTTTCGACATTTCAATTTGCATTTTTATCATTTCATTCCCCGGTTGAAGCCAGCCCTTTTTTCCTCCTTTATATTTGTGCGAGGATAAAATTAACCGGATGATATCCAAATGATGTATCCCCGCTCAAAAAGTTAACTCATTTCAAATCATATCACTTTTAACCATCAAATTAAACGATCCATGAAAAACATTTTCTTATTTGCCGGTCTTCTCCTGATTGGCGCTTACATCATTAGCTGCAAACCGCAGGGAACGGATCCAGTGGCTATGGGCGATGTTGCTTCCGTTCCTGTGATGACAAAAGAAGATTCCATCAAACGCGGAGAATACCTGTCGCACATCATGGGATGCAATGATTGCCATACTCCAAAAGTTATGACCGAAAAAGGGCCTGCACTTGATATGAACAGGTTATTGTCCGGCCATCCGGCAGACGAACCATTGCCTGCTATCACGGATAAGAAGATGATCGGTCCGGGGCAATGGGTCTTATTCAATCTCGGGCAGACTTCGGCCACTGGTCCATGGGGAACTTCATTTTCTGCCAATCTGACTCCGGATGATACGGGATTAGGAGCCTGGACATTTGAAAACTTTGAGCAGGCCATCCGTAATGGCAAATTCAAAGGCATCGATGGCAGCAGAATGATCATGCCTCCGATGCCATGGCAAAACTATGCGGCTATAAACGATGAAGACCTTGCCAATCTCTGGATGTATCTAAAATCAATTAAGCCTGTGAAGAATGTTGTGCCAGCGTACATACCACCTGGTGCGAGCATGTAATAAGGAACAAGGAAAAGATTGTCAGGAGACAGGACTTGCATTAATTCAATAACCAATAGCCAACAAGAAAGGAAAAGCGTGAATTAGTAGGAAGGTGAAGGATCCTAATAAAACTCAACTGAACCTGGCAAAAGAAAGTACGGACAGGACGCGCCCTGTCCGTACTTTCTTTTGCCTAGTTCAACTGTCTGCGTTTTTATTGGGTGGGTGATTTTATTTATCTTACTGATAAATTTTATATTAAAAAACCAAAAACCATGCTACTCGCCAGCCACATCCTCACAGCCCTTGTTGCACTCATTCATCTCTATATCGTTTGGCTTGAAATGTTTGCCTGGACGACGAGAGGAAGGAAGGTGTTTAAAAACTTTCCTGCTCATTTATTTGAACCGACCAAGGCACTTGCTGCAAATCAGGGTCTGTATAATGGATTTCTTGCTGCTGGATTGATATGGTCATTCTTTATCACTGATGTTACCTGGCAGATGAATGTGCGGTATTTCTTCCTGGGTTGCGTAGCAGTGGCCGGGATCTATGGGGCTGCTACAGCGGATAAGAAAATACTTTTTGTTCAGACGGTTCCCGCGCTGGCAGCGATTATTGCTGTGCTGCTATCCTCACCAACTTAAGGAGCTACCCCCACCCGGACTTTACTACTTGCAAACCGTATCCGCAAATCACCAAACTATAATGTCGAAACTGATCTTTGAAGCCCGGTAGAGCTTTTCCTGAAGAGTAACTTAAAAGGCTGTTTTAACAAACTTTATTGGCTCGAAATGGCTGATTTGCTTAGCTTTGCCTTTGCATATCCTGATAAAATAATTGAAGTTTCATGCCCTCCCTGTAAACCAATATCGGTTTTATGGGTTTACTAACGATTCGATAAATCAGGTCATTTGTCTCCTAAAGTAGTTGTCATCGGTTCCGGTTTTGCCGGATTATCAGCCGCTTGTTGCCTTGCGAAAGACGGTTGCTCAGTCACCGTCCTTGAAAAGAATGCCACCCCGGGAGGCAGAGCCCGCCAGTTTGAAGCCGATGGGTTCAAATTTGACATGGGCCCGAGCTGGTATTGGATGCCGGATGTGTTTGAGCAGTTTTTTAATCACTTTGGCAAAAAGACCTCTGATTACTATAACCTGATCCGGCTGGATCCGTCATACCGAATCTACTTTGGAAAAGAGGATGTTATGGACCTTCCTGCAAACCTGGAAGATCTGTACGCCTTATTTGAATCCTACGAACCGGGAAGCAGTGCCCATCTTAAAAAATTCCTGGCGGATGCTCAATACAAATACGAGGCGGGTATGCAGGAATTCGTTTTCAAGCCTGCACATAGTCCACTGGAATATTTTCACTGGAAGATCATGAAGGCAGGTATGCGTCTCCAGCTACTGAAATCCCTTTCCAGCGAAGTAAACGCGCACTTCAAGGATTCCAGGCTGGTTCGTCTGCTTGAATTTCCGGTTCTCTTCCTTGGCGCTACGCCTGAAAAAACACCGGCCATGTACAGCATGATGAACTATGCTGATATGGTATTAGGTACCTGGTATCCTGAAGGTGGTATGATCCAGATCGTGAATGCGATGGTTAGCCTGGCCAAAGAGCTTGGTGTCCATTTCGAATTCGATGCTGAGGTCACCAAAATTGAAGCAGAAGCAAGGCAGGTGACACATGTGATCACTTCGAAAGGAATGAAGATAGAAGCGGATATTGTGGTCGGAGGTGCAGATTACCATCATCTGGAACAAAAGGTACTTGACAAACCATTCAGGCAATATGATGAAGCTTATTGGTCATCGAGAGTGATGGCACCTTCAAGCCTGGTCTTTTACCTGGGCATCAAAGGCAGGATGAAAGATGTACTTCATCACAACCTTTTCTTTGACGCAGACTTTAAAATACACAGCGAAGAGATCTATACCTCCAAGAGGTGGCCTACTGATCCTTTATTCTATATGTCAGCGCCATCCGTGACGGATGACACTATAGCACCGGACGGACATGAAAACCTCTTTATCCTGATCCCCATCGCTCCCGATCTCGAAGATACCGAAGCTATCAGGGAGCATTATTTTTCAAGGGTTCTGGAACGCATCAAAATGATCACGGGAGAAGATATCCAGGATCGGATTGTCTACAAGCGTTCGTACTGTGTCAAGGATTTTAAAGCGGACTATCACTCGTTTCAGGGCAATGCGTATGGCCTGGCCAATACGCTTCGCCAGACCGCTTTCATGAAACCTAAGATGAAAAGCCGTAAATTGGATAACTTATACTTTACAGGGCAACTTACTGTACCGGGCCCAGGCATTCCACCAGCCTTGATCTCGGGACAAATTGTAGCAAGAGAAGTCATGAAAAACTATGCTTGATCTATACAACAGCACCTGTCAGGAATGCAGCCAACTCATCACGAGAAGGTACAGCACCTCTTTTTCAGCAGGCATTAAGGCCTTTGACCCTTCTATCCGGGCACCGATCTATGCGATCTATGGTTTCGTTCGGTTTGCAGATGAAATCGTTGATACTTTTCATGATTTTCCGCAAGCGACCCTTTTTTATAAATTCAAAGAAGACACGTGGCATGCCATAGATGAAGGGATTAGTCTCAATCCGGTTTTGAACGCCTTCCAGGAAGTTGTGAATGCCTACAATATTGACAAAGCATTAATCACCGCTTTTCTAGACAGCATGGAAATGGATCTCACACGGCAGGCGTATGATGATGATGGCTACGACCAATACATCTATGGGTCTGCAGAAGTGGTCGGCCTGATGTGTCTTTACGTATTCTGCAACGGTAATCCGGATCAATATGCTAAACTGAAAGATTCTGCACGTAGTCTTGGTGCCGCTTTTCAGAAAATTAATTTCCTGCGCGACCTTAAATCTGATTTTGAAGATCGTGGCCGTGTTTATTTTCCGGGCGTAGATTTCCTTCAGTTTACGGCTGCTGATAAGCTGAAAATTGAACAGGATATTTTAACTGACTTCCAGGAAGGGTACAAAGGAATACTTCAACTTCCTGCCACTTCGCGATTTGGTGTCTATCTGGCCTATGTATATTATTTCAGCCTGTTTAAGAAAATAAAACAGACTCCTTGTCATAAAGTCCAGGAAAAGAGGATACGTGTCAATGCCATGGAAAAACTGGTGTTGCTCTTTAAATCCTCTGTCCGGATGAAATTGAATATGCTCTAAAAGCGTTTATGTAATCACTGACCTTATCCATGATCAAATGAGCCCAATAGTATTTATAGCCTTATGTCTCGGCGCAGTCATCATGATGGAATTTGTTGCATGGTCTGCACACAAATTCCTGATGCATGGCCCCCTATGGAACTGGCATGAGGATCACCACAAAAAGGACCATACCTCCGGAAGCTGGTGGGAAAAAAATGACCGTTTCTTCCTGGTATTTGCCACGCCTGGTATCATCTGTCTCTTTGCCGGCAGTTTCACTTCGGCAACCTGGTTGTTTCCAATCGGCCTGGGCATCACTATTTATGGTGCTATTTATTTCCTGATTCACGACGTGTATATACATCGACGTTTCAAATGGTTCCGTCATCTCGACAGCAAGTATTCACGTGCGGTACTCAGAGCACATGGTGCGCATCATGCAAAAACCACTAAAGAAGATTGTGAATCGTTTGGATTACTGGCGGTCAATTCAAAATTCCTGAAAAACAACAGGAAGTAATGTCTTCTGTTCCATTAAGTTCATGGCCGCAGGAATCTAAAGATAAACTCGGCTATATCGTCATCTTCACCGCGTTGTTTGTGACCGGTCTGATGTGGTATACTAATGAAATAAAACAAGGTCAGCTGCTCACTGAAGTTAGTGTGCTGCATCCTATATCATTCTTCGAGACCAAGTGGCTTTATGCATACCTACTGGCTTTCACAGGTGTGTTTCCTTTGCTATTCGGCTTTATTCCCAAGCCTAATTTTTATGGTCAGTTCTTAAGGGTTGCCGTGGCAAACATTCCGGTTACCGCTTTATTTATCCTCTGGGATTTCTATTTTACAAAACAAGGTGTCTGGGGTTTTTCCACACGTTACACAACCGGGTTACAACTCATCGGGCTCCCCTGGGAAGAGATTTTGTTTTTCATCATCATCCCTACTGCCTGCATTTTTATATACTGGTCGCTTAATACGGTCATCAAAAAAGAACCTTTTGTCAAAGCAGAAAACATGATCACAGTTGTCCTGATCTTCGTTTTCCTGCTCATCGGTATCTGGAAATGGGAGCATATTTACACATCCACCGCTTTCATGCTCAGTGGGTTCCTCCTACTCTATCATTGGTTGTTTGTCAAGCCTGGTTACCGGGGCAGATTCTACCTCGCTTATCTGGTCACGTGCATACCGTTTCTGATTGTCAATGGCGTGCTGACAGGTGGTTTTACGGAAGGCCCTGTGGTGATGTACAATCCGGAAGAAAATTTTGGTGTACGCATCGGCACAGTGCCGGTTGATGATTTTGCTTATTCGTTTCTGATGTTATTTGCAAACATCAGCTTATTCGAAGCATTTGGCAACCGTTTTACTTCGAAGGAAAAAATATAATTCCTTACTCCGTCAGTTTGTTTTCGATCTCCAGCTGGCTGACTTGTTTTCCAATCAATGCCCCTATTCGTAATCCTTCTTCTGCATCCATGCGCCAATGCACGCCTAAGAGAATTCTGGAGAGTGCATTCTCCTTTGCCATCTGATCAAAGGAATTAAAGTTCCTGGGCTTGACGGCAAAATCTACGCGACCCAGAAGGCTTTTATCTGTCATTTTATAATTAGCCCCATACAATGAACTCAATACTTCTGCAGCCGCAGCGCCCATCATAGAATGCCCTGAAGGATAAGATGGAAAGGACGGGGAAGGAGAGAATGGCCTCCAGGAAGGGTCAATATGTTTCTGAATATATGTTTCCGGCCGCTCCAGGGTGTAAGTATATTTTGAATACCAGCATGCTATCATTGCATCTCCCAGCGCGAAACCTACTTTGAGATACGTCTCCATTGTCTTCTCAATTGAAGGATGTTCTTTTTCAATTACCTGGTTGGTGATCGCCAACCAATGTCCGGGCGGTGTGAAGGTCAATCCGGGATGGTCATCATCCCAGAATTCTGCAATCCACTGATTTTCGGCGGAGAGCGGCTTGCTTAATGAAATAATTTCTAAAGCCTGGACATAATAGGATTGGTTAGTCTGTGTGGAGTATTCTGGAAGCGGCTTGGCGAGATAGTCCGAAGCCTCGATCACAAATGGCCTGACCTTGCCCCAATAGGGCAATAAAGGTGGCATCGGAAAATCAGTTGAAGCTACCCACTTGCCATCACCGACCGGGGGAACGTAAGTGCGGTCATAATTATGGTGGTTGGCCCGAAAACCCAGACTATCCGTAGATGACCATATGTAGACAGCATTAGCCACTTCACGGCCAAACGCCTGTGACAGATGCATGGTTGTTGAATCAATTTTTCCACTGATTAACACATCCCACTTTTCTGAAAGTCTTGACAATTCGCGTCTCGTTGGTTCCGGTGCAGTAAGAAAAAACTTACCCAGGATAGCGGAGTAACATGCATTGAGTGATGTCCTGAGATCAAACTGATGCTGAGGTGGAGCGACCGGCAATACAAGGCCATCAATATGGGACGAGAAGGATTGAAATTCGCCTGCCAGACCAGGCAGTGATGCTTCGTAGGCTGCAAGACCTATATACCCATATGCCCTGGACGCGACCGGACCACGATAGCCTTCGGTATGCATCTCCGCCACCAGCAGAAACTTATTCCAATCCAGCACAATTGCAACTTCATCTTCTTCTTCCGCCGTGCGCGAACTATAACAGCCAATAATATACATCAGTATCCATGCACCAGCCAGGACAGCTAAGCCGAATGAAACAAACCGGATCTTATCAGTTTTGCGCACTTGCATGGTCCTATTCCTTAATGGGTTCTTCCACTGATACCACCGGGAAAATCAAAATAAACGTAGTCCCATGGCCGGAACGGCTATTGACATTTAGCTCAATATGATGGAGCTTAAGAATACTTTGCACCAGCGAAAGTCCAATCCCCGATCCTTTAACTGAAGATGTTCTCGGACTCCTGTAGAATGCATTGAATATCATCGGTAATTCTTCCTGAGGAATTCCCGGACCATTGTCTGTAAACTCGATGATAATAGCTCCTTCAGATGAAAATGAAAGACTGGCTTTTACTTTTTTATCCGGGCTAAACTTGCAACCGTTGTCCATCAGGTTAATCAAGAGCAGTTCTCAGTAATTGTTCATTGCCATTGAAAAACAATTGCTGTTCATTATCTGGCAAATTGACTACTTCAAAATGAATGGTATACTCCGGATGATTCTTGAGCAAGGTTTCCTTGGTCTGCCATATCATTTCGTCAATCCGTAATGGCTGAAACCGGATCATGGCTCCATCGGAGTTAATCCTTGCCATTTGCATCAGTTTATCTGCCACCTCATTTAATTCCTTTACATCCGACAATACGGAAGAAAGCGTTGCTACATATTCCTCCTCTGATCTTTCATTTTGCAGAGTCACTTCTACCTGGGACACAATCACATTGAGCGGATTTTTAAGCTCATGACTGATATTGGAAAGAAACATTTTCTGCAAACCAAAGACTTGCTGTATCCGGTCAAGTAATTTGTTGAATGTGATCACCAGTCGCGACAACTCATCGTGCTGGTTGGTCGTTACCAGGCGGTGGCTCATATCCGTCGGTAGCAATGCATCTACCTGGTTCATAATACGGCTTACCGGTGCGAGTGCCTGGCGGGCAAAGAACCATCCACCAATTGCGACAAGCGTAATGGAGATCAAAAAAACCAGTATAAGGATCTGTGTCAGGTTATCTAAATGGACCTGGTCAAAAACTGACTCAGCAATGACCACATAGTCTTCTCCTGCTTTGTTCATGTATGGAATGGCCAGCGCGCTGAACTTACCATGAGGAAACCGACATTCTCCGTAGATTCTGACGTCATCGAAGGCGGCTTGCTTGATGTCATTAGGTGCGGGATTGAAACTGTAGAGTCTTTTTCCGTCCGGGGTATAAATGGAAATATTTTCAGGATAATCGGCGACCAGCGGGCTTGACATTTCAGTCGGAGCTTCAATCTTAAATTCCTGCTCATCCGTTTTTTTTCCGGCTACCATTTCTGCGATGAGCAGGGCTTTTGATCTCAGGCTGTCATAATACTCGTCCTGAAGGTTGAGCTTAAACTGGAAATGTATATAGAAGAATGCGACGACCAGGATACTGGCCGCAATTAAAATAAACTGCAATGTCAGGCGAACGCGAATCTGCATAAATGGCTTTTACTGAAATTCTGTTACCTATTCGTCTTTAAGGATATATCCCTGTCCGAAAAGCGTGTGGATCAACTTTTTCTGAAAAGGCTTGTCCACTTTATTTCGGAGGTAATTGACATACACTTCCACCACATTTGAGCTTGTTTCAAAGTTGATATCCCATACTTTTTCAGCTATCTCCGCTTTGGAAACAGCTTTTCCCTGGTTACGTATAAAGTACTCCATCAGGGCAAACTCCTTGGGTGTGAGTTCAATTTTCACTCCGCCTCTATATATCTCCTTGGCTAATAGATTCATTTCAATATCTGCAAAAACCAGTACAGATTTTGGGGCATTGGTATCCTTGCCCCGTCTGGAAAGTGCTTTTATCCTGGCCAGGAGTTCTTTAAAATCATATGGTTTGGTCAGATAATCGTCAGCGCCTGCTTCCAGTCCCAACACTTTATCGTCGGTTGAGCTGAGCGCAGTCAAGAGTAAAACGGGCGTGTTGATGCCTTGAGACCGGAGGTACTGGGTCAGGTCAAAGCCATTCATTCCAGGGACAATAATGTCCGAAATAATCACATCATATTCATTCTTGAGCGCGAGCTCAGTGCCGGTGGTCCCATCCAGAGCAAAATCCACCTCAATCTGGTGTTCTTTCAACCCCTTGGTCAGGGATTGAACAGCCTTTTTTTCGTCCTCAATGAGCAAAACCTTCATGGTATGTATTCTGAAATTCTGTCAAAAGTGGTATTTTCTCCCTTGTAAATGGCATTTCTAAGGAAATTCTAATGGAAATCAAGCACATAGACAGCAAAGATGGTGCTAACTTTGATCCGCTTAAACAGAATATAATCTCACACCTCAACAAATTATCTATGAACAATCGCACACTTTTACAACTCTGTGCTGCATTCCTGCTTATCTCATCCCTTTTTGTGGTTTCCTGCAAGGAGGAAGATGATCAGATTTCTGATCAGAAACTAGTAGCCGGATACGGTGCAGAAGCCGCGCTGGAATGGAATAAGCTATTCCTTGAAATCGAACGTTATGCTACCGGATACAGGCCTGGTCCTGCTCCCCGGGCTTTGGGTCATATGGGACTGGCTGCCTACGAGGCTTGCGTGACCGGTATGCCAGATTATAATTCACTCGAGAATCAATTCAATGGCCTGAATATACCAAACATAGAAGCCGGCAAAGAGTACCACTGGCCTTCAGTCGTACACGGTGTTTATTCAATCATGTTCCCAAATTTCTTTACACAAGAGCCACCGGCTGATGTAAGGAACCAATGGGAGGTGCTGAAAAACAGTCTCAATCAAAAATACCTGGCAGAAGCAGGTCAGGAAGTATTCAACCGCTCAAAGACTTATGGAGAAGCAGTTGGTTTGGCTGTATGGGAATGGTCAACTACTGACCCATATGGTCACGATGCTTACAAAAACCCATTTGGCAACTGGACAACCAATGAATCCTACAATTGGGAGGATCATTATGATGGTCCTGGTGATTGGGCACCAACCGTTCCCGGACCAACAAGTCCAATGGGGCCATATTTTGGAAAAGCCCGCGCTTTTGCCCTCAAAGAATCCCAAAAGGTTTGTTTGCCTCCATCACACTATTATATGGAGTATAGTGAGGATCCACACTCTGAATATTATGCCCAAGCATTGCAAGCTTATACAAAAAATGCTCAAACTGATTATACAGTTAAATGGATCGGCGAATTCTGGAGTGATGACCTGTTAAACCTGACTTTCAGTCCTGGCCCACGCTGGGTGGCCATCGGCAATCAAGTGATAGAGAATGAAAATTCCAACCTGGAGACTGCACTTGAAATGTATGCTAAAGTAGGCATGTCGCTCAATGATGCTGCTGTAGGAGCCTGGGCTTCAAAATATCACTATAATGTAGAACGTCCTATCACTTATATAACTAAAGTTATAGATCCTACTTATAAGTCAAACCTGAACAATCCAATCACCGGTGATATTGGATTTGTTCCTCCTTTCCCTGCCTTCCCTTCAGGTCACTCTACTATGGGTGGTGCAGGTGCTGAGGCTTTAGCCAGTGTTTATGGTTATTCCTATGGCATGACTGACAATTGCCATCTGGGTCGTACAGATTTTGTAGGTGTACCGCGTACCTTCTCCAGTTTCAAGGAAATGGCAGATGAAAATGCATGGTCACGTGTACTTCTCGGCACACACTGGTATATGGATTGTGTGGAAGGCGTTCGTTTTGGAACCGATATTGCACGTAAAGTCACTGCACTTCCCTGGAAGAAATAAAAACCACATCAACCACTTTGTAAAAAGAGACTGCCGTCAATCTGCAGTCTCTTTTTATTTTAGCTGTTCAGCAGATCACCCGTTTTCAATTGACTTGTCCGTTTCATCTTGAACATCATCTTTGCCTTCCCATAAAAAAAGCTTCAAACTCTCACTTATTATGATCCATTCATTTCGAACCAAACACCTAATGCGCCTGATATTACCAGTATCCTTTTGCAGTCTGATACTTTTAAGTTGCAGCTCCAATACTGAAGAAGTAATACTTACTTACCCTACAGGAGAAATATCACAAAGACATACAGAAGTCAATGGAAAAAAGGAAGGCGTGATGACTGAATATTATAAGGATGGAAAGATAAAGGGTGACCGTCTTTTTAAGAATGACATACAAATTGGAAAATCCACATTCTACTATCCAAGTGGAAAGGTTAAAGAAGTCCAATACTATGAAGATGGTAAAATAACCGGCGGAGACACACTCTTCTATGAAACAGGGGAACCTGAGTTCCTCCGCACCTATACCAAAGGGATTCTGGATGGATACCTTCGGAAATGGGCTCCCGACGGCACGATAATCTATGAAGCTAAATATAGCAATGATACGCTGGTAGAAGTCAAGGGCGAGCCAATCAAACGGGATACTACGATCCATCAATAGACAGCTCTGCCGTTGCAGGAGCGGTGCGGTGAGCGTTTTCTATGACATAACCAAATTGTATTGATAATTTTTTTGATACATAACCCCATCTCGGACCACTGCAAAGACCCGGTGAATCAGCTTGTTTCTGACTGCATTTATGACTGACATTTTATTCTTTCCCTGACCCACCTTTCTCTGGTAGAAATCTTGCAACTCACCTTTTCTGCTGATGGCTCCCAGCGCGCACATATGCAGAAGAGTTTTTAAGTCCTTGTGAGCCCGATGGCTAACTCGTGTTTTACCTCTCACACTTTTGCCTGAGGTATGCTCGAACGGGGCCAGTCCCGAGGTACAAGCGAACTTCTTAGCTTCTCTAAAGTCTTGAAATTCATTTGTTTTGACCAATATTGCGGCACAAGTGACCATGCCAATACTAGCTAGAAGTGACCAAATCACTTAGTCTTTTAAGGTTTTCATCACTCTTTATCAAAGCTTCAATACTCTTGTCTGCCTTTTTAATATTTGACTCTATAGCGTTTATGAATCCTGGGTCCCTTTTTAAGCAGCATATCATTCTTGCCGAGGAACCTTCCAGCTTCCTTGGTGTGACTATTAACACCTTGAGGGCTTTTACCAATCTGGAGCGCATCCCATTGAGGAGCTGCAATCTTTCCAAAACCTCCCGCTTTGGTTTCCATTGTTTAAGCCGATCGGTATAGCGCATAGCATATTCAGCAATCCGTCGAGCGTCCACCCGATCATTCTTCCCTCGCTGCAAACCAAGTGATAATTTGATATTTGAGGCACCTTCAACACACAATCAATGATCGGGTATAAAGCGTGCGCATCAGAATCATCCCATAGATCCCGGTATGCTCCAGGCAAAAATGACACTGGATAAATCCACATGATAAATCTGCTTAAGTTCTTTAAGCCATGCCTGGATGGCCTCTTCGAATTGCTAACCTCTCCTTGGCAAACAACTTTTGATTGGTCACGTAGGCAAAAGGCAAACGTGTCTTGGGCAATGTCACATCCCATAAATAGTTTAGTTTCATAACTTTGAATTAAGAAGTTAATTAAAAGCTAGAGTTGAAACTCTAAGGACAATCAATACCTTACTAACGGGCTTGGAGTCCCAATTTTCTATTTGATGTTTCCTTAGAAGGCCGGGAATGGAATAAAACGCTCAATAGGTTTCTAACCTCAACGTCGAACTTTAGTGCCACTCCCGGCTTCAACTTTAGTTATCCACAAAATTCGTGTGTAATCCACAAAAGAAAAAAGGTAGCCAAAAAAGAAAACGTATGATGATTATGATCATATGATCTTTTTGCTTGCGAATGCAAGTCTAAAGGGAGTCGAACTGTTTGCTCCTGCGACCACCGGGATTCCAGCCGAGAAGGCCGTTGGATGGCGTTCTCGCCGCCAACAACCGAGATACCCTCCGGAATCCCAACCAGGATGCCTTTGCAGGAGCGGTGCGGTGAGCGGAGTCGAACTGTTTCCTCCTGCGTCCCCCTGAATACCTAACGAAATTCCTATTGAGAGTCTACATTGGTATTCTCGTGGTTGCAGGAGCAAACTCCTGCAACGGCAAATCTCTGGCTGTTGGTCGATCAGTGACATGCTTCTCTCTTTATTCCTGCAGAGATCCTTTTGAACAGGTAACTTAGGATGCGTCATTAATTGATATACATGAAGAGGAATGATTTTATCAAAACGGCCTGGCTGGGAGCATACCTTATACCAACGACCATCCCAAGATTCAATTTTGATCCAAAACAACCACTGGACAAAACGTTGGTGGAGGAATTTGTTGGTGCAGCGCACCGCGACAAAACCAAAGTGATGGCTCTCCTGGAGGAAACACCAAACCTGCTCAATGCTGCCCATGACTGGGGAAGTGGAGATTTTGAAACAGCCCTGGGTGCTGCTTCTCACGTTGGATATTTGGAGTTGGTTACTGATTTGGTAGACAAGGGTGCCCAAACCAATATTTTTACTGCCTGCCTCTTCGGACAAATCGATATCGTAAAGCTCACGCTGGAGCGATTTCCAAAGACCCTTCATGCGAAAGGGCCACACGGATTTACGTTATTGCATCACGCCATCCAGGGAGGACAGGAAGCTGAAGAGGTCAAAATATATCTCGAAACACTGGGTGCTGTCGAAACCAAGATCCCATTATATTGAATCGATTCATCTCAGTTGACAACACTTATCTGAGTGCGATAAATTCTACCAGCAATGAATTGCGGTCAATACCCAGGTATTGTTCTGGTGGTTCCTCAATCTTTTGAAGCAGACTATACGCATTGAGGAGAAAAACCTCACTGATCGGGCTATCGGAATCAAGATTAAAGGTATTGCGCATCACGATAAAGAGAAAATCGGCGCTGATGTTATGCTTCCTCAGGCTTTCATACCTGTTTTCAAGATCAATAACACCCTTCTTACAAAGTTCTTCGATAGCATTGACAAACATTTCACGAACGTTTGGCTTGACCTTGTAGCCAAGGTTAAAATCCAAACGGAATAATTTGCCCGGGACAATCTCGTGAAATTCATATTCCTGCTGGAAGGGTACTTCCGTCTCATTAAAATGAAGCAACCAGTATGCATCTGCCCTCTTCGGTTGTTTCTGATAGATAGACTTCAGAATCTGCTTTTCCATCCTGTGGATGGAATAGGCACTGGTGAGATAGACAATATTGGTAGCATACTTTGGAATGTCCTTATCATTACTTACGTCCACAATGATATCTTCATGCAGGTGCACATCCACAAATTTCTTCTTACGCAGTAATACGTGCTTGGCTTGATAGTGTATCATCATCACCAAGGTGAACAAAGCCATTAGAATAATGGTGAATCCTGCGCCATGGGCGAGCTTATGGAGATTAGCTGAAAAGAAAAATAATTCAACCGTAACAAAAAGCGCTGTAATAGCACCGACACGAATCCAATCCCAATGCAGTTTTTTTCTAAAGAAAAAGACCAGTAATATCGTTGTCGTCAACATCGTAATCGTGATCGCAACACCATATACCGCCTCCATGGCAAGACTCGTCTGGAAATAGAGTACTATGAAGACAGCTCCCAGAAACAAAATATGGTTGATCATCGGAATAAAGAGCTGTTGCCTGTGCTTACTTGGATATAGTATCTGCACCCTAAACCAGGTATCCAATTTTACTGCTTCACTGATCAGTGAAAACGACCCACTGATCAACGCCTGGCTTGCAACAACCGATGCAAGTGCAGCAATGACTACACCTGTTCCAACAAACCATCTGGGCATAAGCTCAAAAAATGGATTCAAACCACTTAGAGTCTGACCTTGCAAGGCATCTAATGCCCACGCACCCTGCCCAAAATAATTGATCAATAATGCTGTCTTGACAAAAACCCAGGTGATCCGGATATTCGTTTTCCCTACGTGGCCAAGATCGGAATACATAGCCTCAGCACCGGTCACGCAAAGGAAAACGGCACCGACAATGACCCAGGCGCCAGGATGAGAGGTCAGAATATTGAATGCATAGTAAGGATTGAGTGCCTTAAGGACTTCAAGATTCTTAACCAATGCGATCAATCCCCAGAATATCAACATTGAAAACCATACAAGCATGATCGGACCAAATGACTTGCCAATCTTATCTGTACCGAATTGCTGGAAGGTGAATAATCCAACCAGAATGACGATAACAATCGGAATGACCGGAACATTGTCATTAAGCGACTTAAGACCTTCTACCGACGCGGTGAGGGAAATCGCCGGCGTAATCATACCATCAGCAAGCAGTGCCGAACATCCCAACATGGCAATATAAATCGTCCACTTTGGCGCGCCACGTTTTATAAGGGAAAACAATGAAAGCACACCACCTTCACCGTGGTTATCTGCTCTCAAGGTGAGCATGATATATTTAAAGGTTGCCAGGATGGTAATGGTCCAGAATATACAGGACAACCCGCCTAATACAAGCTCGGGGGTAATGGGGTTCTTACCCAATATAGCTGCCATTACGTATAAAGGGGAAGTACCAATATCCCCAAATACAATTCCCAGGGTAATAAGAAGCGCTGCTCCCGTGACTTTAGTATGTTCTGATTTCATGTTGTTGATCGCTATAGTTAGATCACAAGGAGCAATTCATATAAACATAAAAGGCTTGAAAAGAGGCCTTGCTGATGCTATTTGCTCATAAAGGGGACAAATATATATAACACCAGAATGGGAAACGGTAAAAAGTATGCCCTGCCCACTTGTGTCAGATTCTTACTACACGCCTTCCAGCATGAAGTAAAACGCTCCTTTTAGGATAATTAACCTAAATTAGGATAAGCCCTATCCCCAAAGGTTTACATTTGTACGAAACCATTCGTATAATGAAAAGAATCGCTACCCTCCTTCCCGCACTATTGATCACTTTATCAACTTTCGGACAATCTGGCCCCATTCCGGAGAGGAACTGGCAACTGGTACAGGATTATGTAACTCAACAAAAGGATTTTTCCGGTATCCTGCTACTGGGCGCTGAAGGAAAAATCAAAATCAACACTGGGTTGGGCTATGCAGATCGCTCCATGGAGATCCCATTTACTGACTCCAGCTTGTACACTATCGGAAGTATTACTAAACCGATAACAGCGACCTCCATTCTGTTATTACTGGAACAAGGAACGCTAGGTCTTACCGATAAACTCACTACCTACTTTAAAAATGTGCCCAAGGACAAGCAGGACATTACCATCCATCATCTGCTAACCCATTCTTCCGGATTACCTGGTGCTATAGGCGATGATTATGAAAAGCTGGATGCAGAAAAATTTCAGGCACGTGCATGGGAACAGCCCTTGCTCTTTACCCCAGGTGGTGGCTATGAATACTCAAACGTGGGTTATTCACTCCTGGGCATGATCATCGAGATTGTTAGCGGTCAATCCTATAGTCAATTTCTCCAGGAAAACATTTTCCAACCAGCAGGAATGAGGACAGCGGGTTACAGGAATAATGCCGCAGACTACCGCTTACTTTGCCATGGATATAATCCTGACGGATCGGATTGGGGTACCTCCCATGATAAACAATGGGATAAAGAGGAGCCATACTGGAACCTGAAAGCTAATGGTGGGATCATCATGTCAGCGATGGATATGTATCATTGGTATCTCGCATTAAGAGGCAATACTATTCTCACTCCAGAATTACTAAAGATGCAAACAACACCCTATACAGATGAGGGTGGTGGATCATTCTATGGATATGGCTATGCTGTAGACCAACAAGGTGACTGCGTGCAGCATAATGGGAGCAATGGCATTTTCAAAGCTGATTTCCGATGGTTTCCAAAAACGGATTTCTTTCTGTTTGCTGCCACCAATGATGCAAATGTCCGGCTATTCCGGTTAAATGATGAAATCATCCAAATCCTGAAAACCGGTGAACTTCCGGAGCAGGATCACTGGAAAGAAATTTCTGCGTCCGATTTTCCCATAGATAGTAATCAATACACTGCCGATGCATTTATCCATTTGATAAAATCATACACCATTGAAAAAGCGGATGCCTTTATCGCAGCCCACATTTCATCTGGTATGCTGGAACGAAACGGTAAGGAGCGATTGCAAGAACTATTTTCAATGCTCCATGGGGATGTCAATCCTGATTCAACCATACGCGCCTTTTCGAGCGGGCAAAGATTCAACTCATCATACGTGCCCGTGATGAAAATGCAAACTTAAAGATGACCTTATCCATGAGCGAACATAAACTTGATAGATTGTCTGCAGAGATGGAAGGCATCTGATTTATCATTAATCAATGCCTGGTTCATTTTATAAAGTATACCGTCCGGAAATAATAAATACAGACAGCCCGTGCTATTGCGATGAGATTCACTTTCGTTTTACCTTAAAAGAACAGGCATAAAAAAAGGTGTGTACGGACTGGCACACACCTTTGAATATTTTTTCTTGAATACGGATTATTCTCCCCCGTCTACTTTCATTCGGTCGATAGTATATTGTCCAACTGCCTTACCACTGGTATTGCCGTCCGCAATGTCAAACCGGTAATGGATTCCCCCATAAAGTCTGGACAATGCTGCTTCTTCGGAATAATTTTGAAATGTGGCTGCATCCGCCGGAAAGATGTAGGAGAGGACTTCTGCACCGGCGGCAGAGAACATCGAATGACCTGAGGTATAACTTGGGAAATTAGGTGTACCCAGGATGGTCTTAAATCCTGGCATCGCCTGGATAGGTCTTGGATAATGGAAATAGTATTTAGCATCCCAGCAGGCAATACCTGCATCCTGCATGGCCATGTTGAGATATGCAAGGACACGAGCAGCTCTCAATGGATTATACCGATTCTTTACTATTGATTCGCAGGCGAATCTGTTCCAATGTCCCGGAGGTGTGTATGTGCCTAGGCCATCAGACCAGAAGTTGGCGATTTTGCGTTGGTCATTTGTCAGGTTATCAAGTACATCATTGAGTTCATTAGCCGCGGTTTGGAAATCAGGGGAATTTGGAGCGGGAGGACCAACAGGTCTTACGGATTCTACATTAGGAACACACCAGAGTTTGACTTTGCTATACAATGGAGTAATGCCAACTGGCCTTGGTGGTGTTTCCTGGTTTACCCAATGCCACCCTAATCTTGCTTGAGCATCGTCACGGATAGAATCAGAAACAGGCTTCGGCGTTTGCGCAAATTTCATCCCATCAGAAGCTGCACGCATGCGGAATACTTTTCCTACTGCTCTTCCAAGTGAATCACCACCTGTGATGTCGCTGGCTACACTCATCCCTGCCCACATCAGACTGTTCTGGTGTTCTGTTGCTTTCTGAGCGATGTAATCTTTTTCAAGGGGATACATAGCGGAAAGAATATCTTTTGATACAGCAGCAATCACAGCACCTTCTGATGGATATCCCGGAAGGTCATTGAGTGGAAGATGTGTTTTAATCGATCCATCCGCATTGAAAGCTGCCGGACGATTAAACTGATACTTATAATGCCATGTCGTAATCAAGGCGTCATATTGCGCGGCAGCCCAATACGCGAATGCCCTGGCTGAATATGGCGGATGTGCAAATGGAAATAGTGGGTAATTAGCCGGATTAGCAGGATCAGGAGCTGGATAAGATCCATCTGCATTTGGCGCAGGTGCTAAATTATACTTTGCAGAGAGCTCCCTTGCGATTTCATTCCAGCGGATCAATCCATCTCCACCCCAATAATCAACGGCTGCTTGTTGCTCACCGGTCAATTGGGCAGAGAGTGTTTTTAGTGCAGCTAATTCTGCCTGGAATTCTGCTGAGCCTGCATCTGTAGGTGCTGGAATTCCGATTTGTGAAGAGCTGGTTAAAAGATTTGGTACCCATTGACCTCCGTTTTCATCAAGGGATGAAAACTCATAAGGATCAAAGGAGTAATTAGTTGGCAGGTCTTCATCGCAAGCCTGGAATAAAAGGATAGTTGCGAAAGCCAGAAGGATCGCAGGTAGTATGGTTATTTTTTTCATTTTAGTGGAATTGTGGTGTGATAAGAAGGGATTGGCTCAATCAGTTTACAGTATTAACAGTCTCACCTGCACCCCACAGTCCAAACTGATAGGTAATACCTGCAGTGAAAGCAGTTGATTGCCCAACATTCCGGCCTGTTAATATCTGATTATACTGGCCTACTATCCCAAAACCCGGGAAAAACGATGGGAAATAATGCATGAAAAGACCCGCTCTTGTAAAATCCATTTTATTGGAAGGAAATCCCGCATCCTGGCGACGAATATCATGGCCACCATAGGAATTCAAACCATCATACGATGCTTCAACCTGAAGCGTATAATCAAACAACCAATACCCAAGGGTAGCTCCGTAGGACATGGCATTAGGCATATCTACCTGGTCTGAATATACACCATGTGTGGTATAGTAATAATCTCTTTCGATCGTTGCATTGCCCCGGATCATGTATGCTGCAGTTCCGCGGACATAAAGACCCATATCCAACTGATACTGCGGCGTAGCCCTGATTGAAAAATCCGGACATCCCAGTCCAAGACTAAAAGGTGCATAGTCTTCGAGATAATCTGAAGTGGGTAAGGTCATGCCAAGGACTCCAAACAAGGATAAAGTGCCGGAGCCTAACGTGTTATTGTAGGCTGTTCCTTTCACCCAAAGACCTATGTCCTGAAAGCCTGACACGCCTCTCATCTGTCCGCCGCTCGCCTGTGTTCTGACCCAGGGTAAAGATGCGATGACATTTAGGCGATCAGTCAATCCGAAGGCAAACATTGGCATCACGGTCTGACGGGTCAAGGTCCCGATATTTCCATTGGTACGCTTCAGGGTGCCTTCCCAGTATTCATCCCAGGTATCATGGGTATAGAGGGCTGCAAAGCAGATTTGACCTCTGTCCATCATCAGTCCGTCGGATGGAGTTTGTGCCAAAACTTCGTCCGGAAGGGTCAAAGCCAATAAATATGCTAAAATACTAATGTGTAATATATTCTTCATGAACTTGTTATTGTAAATGTGGTGGGTATAGATTCAGTATTAAATGCAAAATTATGTTATGCAGCTGACAAATGCTGATTTCTTATAATATTCTAATCTCTCCATCAACCTGGTATCAAGCAAATGCTTTGCCAATTGACGCTGACTAAGTTCATCTCCTGGTAAAATATCCCCGAATTGAGGGATTGTGACCGGGGAGATAGAGGGATAGTTTTGCCTCATCAATTTAAAATTTAAATCCCGATCTATGAAATCTTATGTACAAATCTGTATAAGGTGGACTGTTTCCATTTACTTCCTTTTTGGTTCTATAGCAGTGATTCAGGGCCAGATTCATTACGTCAACCATGCTGCAGCAGGATTATTGAACGGTAGTTCCTGGACTGATGCATATACCGATATACAAAGTGCTATTGATGTTGCGTCCGCAGGTGACTCTATCTTTGTGGCTGCCGGTATTTATCTTCCAACCCACACACATCTTGGTGACTCCGGAAGACATAGTACCTTTTACATAAACAAGTCGATCCAACTTTACGGTGGATTTTCCGGCAAACCCGGTACGGAGGGAGGTTTTACAGAACACAATGTAACGACAAACCTTACAGTACTTTCAGGAGATCTTGGATTACCCATAGTTGATTCAGACAATGCATTTCATGTCGTTTATCTGGATCATGTCTCAGATACGACCCGTATTGACGGCTTTACAATTACGCATGGGAATGGTGTTGGAGGAGTCGGGTTTGAAGCATACGGTGCAGGCATATATAACAATGGTGATGGCGGAAGGTCAAATCCTACTATTTCCAATTGCATCATCAGGGATAACCGGGCTCAGGAAGCCGGAGGTGGTATGACCAACCAGGCTGAGAATGGAGGGATAGCGTCGCCTGTCTTAATCAATTGTTCTTTCATCAGCAATCTTGCCAGTGGAGGAGGTGGTTTAAATATTTACACTGATACAGATGGTGAGGCTAATCCAGAAATGATAGGCTGCAAGTTTATGGGCAATTCAGGACCAACAGCAGGCGGGGGCGGTATCCAATTGATTGCACACAGTAGTATCTGTTCTCCAAAGTTGATCAATTGTATTGTCACTGGGAATCATTCACCGACATCAGGTGCATTGGCATCCATTGTCACTGGTACCGGTATTTCTAACATTGAAATAATTAATTCAGCCTTTTCAGGTAATACGGGGGGTTCGATGCGCTTAGTAGATTTTGGTGCACAGACTTCGACTGTGACCATCAGAAACAGCATCATCTGGGGAAATGGTGGTGCGCAAGCGCCCTCAACCACTGGATACTTAGTAGATGCTTCGCATAGTGTCATACCATTCGGCTTCCCCGGAGAAGGTAACATTGGGCTCGATCCAATGTACGTGAGTCAGCCCCCATTATTGGATACCTCGCATATTCAAGGCGATCTCCATCTACTCCCGGGATCACCTGCATTTGATGCAGGCATTAATGCCTCACTTCCAATCACCATCACTACAGATCTGGATCAACTCCCAAGATTTGTGAATGCAACCTCCGGAGGTGCAGGCATCGTGGACATTGGGCCTTATGAATTCCAGGTTGATCTCACCGCTATAACCGGGCTGGAGCGTGATGCAGAATGGTCAGCATTTCCGAATCCTGTGCATGATGCAGTAAACGTACATTTTAATTCAACTGCTGATGATGGAATACTTCTACTATTAGATGCAACGGGCAAAATCATAACGCGCATCTCACTCACAGAAGGACAAACAGATTACACAATCGATGTTTTGTCCCTGGCGCAGGGCATGTATTACATCTGTGTGTGTAAGAATGGTCAAAATGAAATACAAAAGATCCTTGTAAAGTAACTGTGCTCAATGCGGGTATGAACATCACTATGAACTATACACAGAACAGATTTTTGAGAATATCCTGCTAATCCTCAACCTATACAAGCATCACAAATCACCAGACCCTGGCCATACTTAAAAGGCCGGGGTCATTTTTTTTAAAGTGGTGTCGAGTCTTTCTAACTCTCACCTCCGATCAGCCATTTCTTAAACTCGGGGGATCGTTCTTTGCTGACGATCGCATCTTCTTCGGTCGGTGGATTCATTTTTAACTTAACCCTTGACTTAGAATAGGCGATCATTTCATCAATGGCATCCATCTTGACAATAAACTGCCGGTTGATCCTGAAGAAATGGGTAGGATCCACCATGCCTTCAATCTGGTCCAGACTCTGATCCAGCGGATATCGCTTATTGCCTGGCAAAACGGCAAAACTGATTTTATCCCTTGAATAAAAATAAGCCACGTTGTCCAGATCGATCAATTTAATCGCCTGGCCCATCTTGACCAGGATGCGTTTACTTTTCTTAATAAATCCAGCCTCCGCGAGTTTATGGATGAGGTCTTCACCTTCATTGTCTTTCGGCTTATCCTTTGTTATTTTATGCAATGCCTGCTCCAGTTCATTTTGCTTGATCGGTTTGAGCAGATAATCGATTGCATTCACTTTAAAAGCTTTCAGGGCATACTCATCATAGGCGGTAGCAAAAATGACCGGAGACGTTATATCCACCTTTTGAAAAATATCAAAGCTGGAACCATCCGCGAGATGGATATCCATCAGGATGACATCAGGTGCCGGATGAGCCATCAACCATTCTACCGCAGATTCGATACTACTCACCGCACCCAATATTTCTATCCCTGGATCTATATCCCCGAGTAATTTCTGCAGTCTGCGTACGGCAGCTGATTCGTCTTCAACGATTAATACTTTCATGTGTTTGATTTTTTAATGATGGGTATGCGTACTATAAAAGAGGAATCATTTTTTTCAATAATTACTTTCCTGTCACTCAGTAACTGATACCGTCTGATAATACTCTGGAGTCCAAATTGTGTAGACGGCTCCGGCTTTGATTTTGGTTGCAGGCTGTTTTTTACGGTTACATATCCATCCTCGTCGCAGGTGATAAACAGATCAAGCGGATACTTTTCAGAAATGATGTTATGCTTCACCGCATTCTCCACTAACATCTGTAACGTCATCGGGAGGATAAAACCTTCCTTTTGAGGCGGGTCCATATGCAGCCGCAGATTATTTCCATACCTCTTTTCAAGGAGATAGGTAAAATTCTGGACCAGCTCCCACTCCTCCTCCAGTGAAATATATTCCTGTTCCCTATACTGGAGAATACTCCTGTAGAAATCAGACAACTTCTCCACGTATTCCACCCCAACTTCGGGCTTCATTGGATTTTCATCAATAATCGTAATCAGCGTATTAAAGCTATTGAACAGGAAATGCGGATTGATCTGTGCTTTGAGTGCTGATAATTGTGATTCGATCATATCTTTCTTCAGCAACGCCTGTCGGCCTGATCTTCGTTCACGTGATTTGATAAGCCAATACAATGCCGCAATTGAAAAAAAGGTCATCAATCCGATAAACCAGAACTTCCGCCAGAATGGTTTGGCAATTGAAAAGGAATAGGATGCAATGGGTTCATCCAGGAAAAAATTATTCTCAGACGCTTTGACTGAAAACGTATAGTCCCCTGGTGCCAGATTGGAATAGGATGCCGTATTATCCTTTGACTCCTTCCACTGGAGATCATAACCATCGAGTTTGTAGAGATACTTAACAGACGAAGGTGATGTGTACCACAAGCCGACATAACTGAAGGAGATATAATTCTGTCCGTGTGAAAAATGATTTTCCGTCGAGAAATCAACTTCCTTGTCGAACACACTTACGGCCGTCAGCTGAGTTCTCGGATGAATACTCAGCTTGTTTTTCGGAGAATAATATTTAAATATCTTGTTTTGCCCGCTGGTATAAACATGACCCTTTGAATTGACAGCACTTGCATTAAGGCCTGGAGCAAGATCCTCGATTCCGATTTCTTCATTGTAGTACATAAAATGTCTCCTGGCTGGTTCCATGATGTCAATACCTTTGCCGTGGGTGATCAGGATATCCCCCGTACTGCATGTATTGATGGAAGCCATGTTCAGATTCCCTAGCCCCTCTTTCACACCGAGAGGCTTATAGGTCATCCCGTCGAATTCAACCAAACCTTGATCCGCTGTATTAAACCAAAGATGTCCCTTGTGATCTTCACAAACAGAATAGACGGTCTTAATCTCAAAGCTGTCATTTCCTACATGTTGGGTGACCTGATCCCCATCTATACAGAAAACACCTTTTCCATCTGTTGCAAACCAGGCCCTGTCTCGACTGTCAACATACACCTGAAACACAAAATGTAAATTAGACTGCCAGGGATCACTCAACAATTGGAATTCCGGGCTGGACTCCTTAAAAATATCCTGATCCGCCGGATACGAAACCACTCCTTCAAGTGTGGTAACCCAGATTTCCCTGGATGTAGCCGCCATGGACATAATTGTAAAACCTCCCTTTTCAATGATCGATCCAAGGTGCTTCACATTGGAGGTGACAGGATCAAACACATATAGTCCTTTATCTATAGTTCCAATCCAGAGGTGATGAAAACGATCCTCCAGCATGTCTGTAATATTCAATGGGATGTGGGAAAGAACCCTGATCGGTTTTGATTGTTCCGTTGGATTTTCCTGAACACGAAAAAGTCCGCTTTTGGTACCGATCCATAACTGATCTTTTTGATCCGTATAAATCGTTTGAATTTCCGGCACATCGACAGTCAAGGATTCGAATGGTCGAAATCCAGAAATCAGCACCCCTTCCAACATCACAATCCAAATATTTCCTTCCACATCGGAGAGCAATCCGCTCACCTGGCCTTGTTTAAAATTCTGTAGGCCAACCAATTGTTTTGCGAACGCATCTTCAATGCTATGACGCCAGACACCCTGTGCATTGGTACCGATCCAGATTTCGTGTTCATCAAAAATGGCAAAGGAGGTGATTTTATCCATTTGGTTGGTTTCAAATGGCCTGCTGATCCTTCGTGTTGATGCATCAAAAAAAACGACACCAAATTCGAATGTCCCAATCCAGACATTGCCTTTCTGATCCGCTTTCAGGGCAGTGATAATCTGGTCAGGCAGGCCATCCTTGAGCCCTAATTGCCTGATCCTTTTTGTTTCCTTTTCGAAAGTGCAAATGGTGATTCCATCATCCGTGCCCAGCCAAACCTCACCATCTGGCGTACAGATCATCGTGTAGATATCCTCTCCGCTCAGTCCATCCTCGCTGTCAAAGTTAAACAAGCGTGAGCCTGTATAAACATAGGCTCCTTCGCCGTAGGTTGAAAACCAGATATTACCCTGTGGATCCTGGACGATAGCGGAAATTGATTTTTGAGGGCAGCCTTCATCCACATCAAATGGATGCATTTTCCTGAATCTATCAAGGTAGAAAATTTTACCTGAAGAGGTACCGATCCAGATACGCTGTGAAGCATCTTCAAACAAAGCACTCACCTGATAGGCAGAATCTGGATGACCTAGTTGAACGGGATGCCAGGCATTGCCATCATAACGTGCCAAACCTCTGGCGGTACCTAACCAGATCATGCATTGATTGTCCTGGATAATGGTGTGGATGGCCAGGCCGGCGTTTTCATCCCCGATGTCATGTTGAATAAACCTGGGTTCCTGTGCAATACCGGAACATGCAAAAAAGACAAGCCACATTGATAGCCTGATCCGGTTCATTGGGCCTTGCCTTCCATGAATTCGATATCAATATCAACGTCTATCTCTTCCGCAATTTTCTGCATAACAATTTTTGGAATGATGATGCCATGATCTGCGACCGGCACCAGAAAATGGGTCTGGATCCTGGCAGAACCCTGACTGAGGGTTAAAGTACCCCTGATGATTCTTTCTTTCGCAATACCATGTATTTCCAGATTCCCTTTTGCCCTGACGGAGTATGTGCCAGGTGTATCAAAAGGGATATCCTCTATAAATTTACCCTTAAAAGTGGCTTGCGGATACTTTTTCTGTTCCAGATAATTTTCCAGGAAATGGGTTTGTTGTATTTCACTATTAAATCCTTCAAAACTATTGATACGGATCGTAAAGGCAAATGATTTTGAAGCAGGATCAATAGCCCCACGCAGGGTATTGCTTTCTGCTTTAATCAATTCCAGCGGTGCTTCGGATTTGATACTGGCTTTCCCATGTTCGCCCATTAAAAGTCCTTGCTGGGCATGCGTCCAGGCAGTAAGACTGAAACAAACACAAAAAATGAAGATTTTTAGTTTCTTAACCATTGGCTGCAAAATAAAAGCAAAATTGCCCGGCTGACCTTGCTGTTGTCACAGAGCAAAATGAAAACAAGGACGAACGGGCTAAAATCAGGGATGAACCGATTTGCCCTTTCCTTCCCTTGAAGCGCCTGGTCAGGATAACGGATAATAAAACATGGCATTGCGTGGGAGCATCCGTTGGGAATTCATTGAGGTTTTCACCAATCCTGGCATACTGGCTATCAGACAATCCAGCCTTAAATAAGAAAATAGGAGTGAGCAGTCAGTGATGGGTTACTCCACAATGATCTTGGTGGTATGACCGCCGTTCAGCGTCATCACATACATCCCTTTTGGCCAGCCGGTGACCTCTACCTGATGGTGTCCCACTTCTAGTTTACGTGACCATTGTTGTACGCCCTGCATAGAAGAAATGGTGCATACCCCTTTGACAGGAACGTCGATGTACAAGGTTTCACTTACAGGGTTGGGGCTAATCACCAATTCCAGGCCTCTGCGATCCAGGGATGAAGCTGAAAGTAAATTGTCTGTGCTGACCTGATCGATACACACATAAGCGGGTGTATTCATTCCAAAAATGCCTACATCACTGGAAGTCATCCTGAGTTCAAGTGAATCCACTCCACCGAGTTTAGAGAGATCAACATAGGTCCAATCGGAAAGGATGTAATCCTTTTTAGATTGCGGAAAACGATAATCGGCAAGATAGATATTGATACTATCATCATCCATCGCACCACCTGAATATTTCTTGATCGTCAGCAATAAGAAATCAGGATCAAGACCGGTTTCGCCTCCAAATTTTTTAGCAAAAGAATCTCCATCCCTGACGCTGAGATATGTATAGGTGCTGTTGTTGACATACATCCCGATCATTGGCTTGCCAACGGCATTGGGTTGCAACCTCACGATGATCGGATCATAGATGTACCCGATACAATAGGTGGAAGTGCCAAGTGCACCTTCGCCTGCTATTGAACTATATTGGTTGAGGAATCCCGGAGTGGATGTATCGGTATCAGCCGACACCGCCCATCCTGACCAGAAATTAAATGCTGTATCATAAAAATTGGGTAATTCAATGGAGCCGCTGCGAAAACCTTTTTCCGGGGAAGCGTTATTTAAATGCTCTCCTGGTTTGAGCCCGAAGTTTTCAAATCCTGCCATGGTCTGCGCATAGCCTGAAGGGCTGCAAATCACTACGGAGAGCAAAGCAAAAAATGTATTGATGAAAGTCTTGATCATGATCTTAACGCTAAGCCTTGTGACAAAAAAACTTTCCACGGCCAAGGAGATTTACCGGGCTAAAAAGTGTTGATTTTTCAAAGGTTATGAAAACGAAAACCTCACACCTCCCATAAAACTTCTTCCGGGCATCGGTCTTCGTTCAATGATCCTGTAAGGCACATTCCATACATTATCGGCTTGAAGATACAACGACCATTTGAGTTTGTGTTGTAAAAAGTTGAAATTAAGGCCTGCCGACCCAATATTGCCTGCCTTGACATCTTCGTTTATGCCAGTAGAGGAGCCGAACCAATGATGATAGTAATACCCGGACCATTGGGCATAATCAATACGGATACCTGCCAGGAGGTTTTCAACAGGCACGTAAAAGAGTTGGTCGCCTTCTTCGATCATAAACTCCGGTAGTGGGCCACCAAATTTTGACCAGGTCAGATCAAGGCCCGCATTGAAATTAAAATGCCAGTCGTCCATCGCAGTGATTTCCACATTACCACGCGCCTCCAGCCCATGGCTATTTACTTCGGCAATGTTGATGGGTGACCAATAGTTGCGTATATCCTTGATAGGAGGCATCCAAAGGATCCATTGATCAATGTTACGCGTGAAAGCAGTAAGCGATGAGGTCAGTATTGTTTTTTGACCGCTTCCTGTATAGTGAATCCCTGCTTCAACTGTCCAGCCTTCTTCAGGTAGGAGATCTGGATTACCACCTGGTCTCCAATAGAGATCGTTGAGGGTGGGAATTCTGTAATTCCTGGAGACGCTTGTTTTAAGTGTGAAATGCCGGATTCCTGACCATTCTGCTGATAAGTCTAAGAGCAGTGGGGACCAGCTCCCATCTGTCAATTCTTCACGCATCTGGAATCTCCAAACCCAATCCCCGCGAAGGTAGCCGAGAGAGGCAAATGCTGCATACTGATGCCTTGAGGTGCCTTCTTCATAATTTGCAGACTGTGCCTCCACGATTTCGGTATAAACGCCGCCTGCAAGGTTTAATCCTGGAGCAAGGCGAACTGAAGTCTCAGCTTCTGCTAACCATGTACGGAATTGATTGTGTGTGTATAGAAGAATCAAGGAATCCTGATAATCGATATCCTCATCAAGCCAAGCTGTCTTCACCTGCCAGTTAAATTTATCACCGCGTCTTGTCCATTGGAGAGACATGCGGAGACTTTGATCCTGCTGTGCGGATTTACTGGTCGTCTGTGTGGAGGTAGGTGGTATTTGTCTGTCAGTCTCCTGGTACCACAATCTTGCTGTGAGATGTTCACGTTCATTCATTGACCACAGGAATTCCTGCATCAGACCCATATTCATGAGCTCATTGTGGACTTGATTGGTTTCAGGAAAACCATCGGCAATCCTGTACCGGTAATTATTCTCTGCGCCCTGGGCAAAAACCCGGGTAGAAAACCTGAATTTCTTCCAGCCGTAATTTGCTTTGAGTTCTCCCAACAGTGTCTTCCAACTGCCTGCCGCAAGATGAAGATGGATATTATCATCGGCACTCAAAGTTTCATTAGAAAGAGAGATGAGACCTCCGACTGCTCCCGAACCAAATGCAGCACCATGACCACCGTAGTGAATGGCTACATCATCTGTGAAAAACGAAGGTACCAGCGCAAGATCGACCAAACCCAACATAGGGTTACGTATGGGAATGCCATTCCAAAGCAACTGGGTATGGGATGCACTACCACCTCTGATACCCAATGTGGCAAGTGTACCACTTCCATAACTACGGACATAGAGGGGGGTCTGAAAGGCTAATACTGTGGCGAGGTTATTGTATTGCCTCATGGCCAGTGCCTGACTATCGAGATCATCCGTGTGCTTGCCTATCTCTGTCAGATTAATCCGCTGGGCGGTGACTTCGATTTCTTCCAGTACTAAAGTAGAGTCATGCTGTCCTGTCAGAACAAACGACCCGAGCACCATTCCCATGGCCACCAGGCACTTACCTAACCGGATTGAAAGACGTCCCTCAAACTGCATCTATCAAAAGTAGAGTAAATAGGCCATTCATCTGCCTATCGTTGTGTTTGACATTTAGTCCTGGGTATTAATCAGAAAGACCCTGACCTCTTCAATCTTCTTGTTGGTGACTTTCTCGATGACAAAACGGTAATCGTCGAGCTCAAAATCCTTATCCAGTTCAGGGATTTCGCCTGATGTCATGACGATGTATCCGGAAAGGGTTTCGTACTCTCCTACCGGAAATTTAAGGGCGGGATACTTTGTATTGAGATAATCAATTTCGAGTCTTGCCGAAAAAAGATATTCCGTTTCACTGATCTTTTCTTCGAGATAATCTTCCTGGTCATGTTCGTCTTCTATCTCGCCAAAGATCTCTTCTGTGATATCCTCCAGGGTGATGATACCTGCTGTCCCTCCGAACTCATCAACCACTACAGCAATATTGTTTTTCTGGCGGGTAAACATGGTCATGATATCCAGCACACTGGTGACTTCAGGAATATGTTGGATTGGAATGATCATCTTCTCAATACTCACCTGATCCTGCAACAAATTCTGATGGTGTATATAGCCGAGTATATTGTCAATATCGCCTTTTGATACGAGGATACGGGAATGGCGTGTTTCAATAAAAACCTTTTTCACTTCGTCTATCCCGTCCTCCAGATCCACATGGACTATTTCGGTCCTGGGCACCATACATTCGCGTGCTTTGAGGTTCTTGAGCTGCAGCGCATTCTTAAACATATCGGCCTCTAACTCATCCTGATCTCCGGTGAGTGAACCTTCCACATAATCCTGCAAATCAAGCCTGGTAAATACATCCTCGACGTGATTGATAGGCACCCTGAAAACATATTTCATCAGCAGGTTGGAAACTGACATCATCACCCAAACCGGCAACTTCAGTATCCACTGAAAAAAGACAACCGGGTATGATACCAGCATGAGTGTCCTGTTGGCAAAGGTGCGGAATATGATCTTTGGAAAGTACTCGCCAACCATCAGGATGATCAGTGAAGAAACCAAAATAACGATAATCAACCGGAGGATTTCTGAAGGAATAAATGTTACAATCACCGGCTCTATCAACAGCGTCATGCAATACGTATAGATGACCAGTACGATATTATTCCCTACGAGTATGGTGCTGAGAAATTGCTTGGGTTGATTATAAAATCCGGAAATCAATTTGCTGCGACGGGTGCCCTTATCACGCTCTATCTCCACACCCAGTTTATTGGCTGTAATAAAAGCAATCTCGGTGCCTGAGAAAAAAGCAGACAAGAGTAGTGTGAAAATTATAACCAGAATCAGAGTAACCATGTTGGGATCAAAGTTAGCAGTTAGAAGTGAGAAACTAGCTAGCAGTGGGCAGTATTCAGTTGGCAGTCCTCAGTTGGCAGTGGGCAGTCTTCAGTCAGCAGTTGGCAGTTGGCAGTCTTCAGTTGGCAGCCTTCAGTTAGCAATTTAAATATTCGCTTCGCGAATTTTTAAACACACTCACGACTCACGTTTCACGTCTCACGACTCATACTTCGACTCCGCTCAGCACAAGCAACTTTCACAATTCACAATTCACCTTTCACTTTATCTTTTCTCTCTTGGATGGTAACAGGTGTAGGTTTAGCAGGAATTGGTTTAGGTTGAATTTTCTGTGGCTCCTGATGTAGCGAATCAGCTGGTTTGCCTGAGACTTCGTCGACATTCATATCACCTGAAACTGCATTCAATTCGTAACGAGTAAATCCTTCATTAGATTTAAAGCCATAACTGTATACTACACTGCCATCAGCCCTGGTAATCCTGACAAAACGATCTGTATAGATTTCTTTGGACTTTTCATCCCAGATGAGCTCGGGGCCATCGAGCCGTTCGCCATTATCATTGCGGAGGACTACGTTTTTCTGCACAGTGATCTTACGGTTGGCCTGGTCCCTGACAGCAAAATCTGAGGTAAGCCAACTCCTGGGGGTACGCGATTTATCATAAAAAGCCACATCGATTCCTTCAGGAAATTCTTCCACTACCGATTGTCGCTGGTATACACGTCGTGACACAGGAGCCTTAAGAATGAAGACGGTATAGCTACTATCTGTGTAGATGACCTCGATATTCTTTGCTTCCTCCACATTTTCAATACCAGATGTAAGGTATCTGGACAAATCAGCCTGATCCACAACACAGGATTGTGCGAATGACAATAATAGGAGAAGAAAAAATACTTGTTTCATTTCCGGAGCAGTGGAGCAGATTATCTCAATACAGTAACTGTGCCATGAAATGTCAGCGGTATTTCATCGATAAAATCTACAATGGCGACGTAGGTATAGACGCCGGGATTAACCGCCTTTCCATCTTTCTGCGTACCATCCCAACCCAGGGAAGGATCATTTAATTCAAAATCCAATCTTTCCCATAATAGCCCCCCCCAGCGATCATAAATCTGGAATGAGCGGACGCCAAAAGGTTTTGCAGCTTGATTACCATACACAGTAACTCTGTCATTGACATCATCCCCATTTGCAGAAATGACATTTGGAATATAAATCGGTTTGTATGGATCCACGATGATTAAAACAGAATCAGAAGTCACACAACCTGCATCATTTGTAATCGTCACAACATACCAACCTGTTCTCTGCGGCAATGCGGTCGGGTTGAGAAGGCTGGAGACATCCTCACCATCGAATGAAAGTGTTTGCAATAGATTCCATGTCACTGTTGATGGCAGCGAGGGGAAAGGAATTGCATTGAGTTCGACAGTGCCACCGAGCTGAACGTACATTGTATCACCAGCCTCGACTGAAAATCCATTAGATGGCAGCACGGTCACATCGATCTGGCTTTCACAACCCTTCTGGTCCTGCACGCATAATGTATAAGACCCAGGCTCAAGAAATGGAAACACACTGGCCGGTTGGTAAGTAACGCAATCTAGGCTATACTGGTAATCAGGACTGCCACTAACACCAACGCCCTGAATAACCCCTGTGGCCGTCCCTGGACATATCTGATCCTGAATATTGGCGACCACCGAAAGTGTGGATGTATCCTGGCAACAAGGCTCGACATAAAAATCAAGTATCTCCGTGACTACACAACCTTTAGAACTAGTGACTGTGAGTGCCACCTTCTTAGCCCCAAAAGATTCATAGATCACAGCAATAGGGCCTTTTGTAGTATCAAATGTTGGATTGGCTCCTGCACCAAAGTTCCATAGATAATGAACTATACTGTCTGTTGGAGCCAGAGACTCATTACTAAAAATAATGGTCTTGTCGCATTCGAAAGCCTGCACAGCAGAGACATCAAACGCCGGTTCAGGACCTTGAAATGTTCCGGTTCCTCCCCATTCAATTGAAAAGCCTAAACCTGACTGACTGAAGTTGTTAACCAACAATGCATAACTCCTGCCCGCGATCATATCCAACGCATCAACGAAATTATTTTGTCCGGCTCCTGTACAACCAGCTGGCTCTGTACTATCCGGGTCACCATCCCTGAGACCTGTGGGACCATTGCATCTGGCCCATGTCTGGAATGATTGGCCAGTATTTGCTCCCGCGGCCATACATCTTCGTTCCATTTTATTGGAGCAATCGTCAATCCCATTGGGTAGCTCATAGACTACAAAGTCAATATCATCAGATTCAAACCCCTGCAGGTAGTTGTTTGGAGTAAGCGTAAAAGTTAAGGTTCCTGAAACATCACAGGTCCATTTGTACCACGCCGAACTGAATTCCTGGCCTATACACGTATTGTCAACGCCCGGATCCTCACTGCCAACACCCAACAGCGTGTCGACGACAAATTCAGATTTATCACAGAGGATCACTGCATTTGAACAATCGGATTGTGGATTTGGTGGGGGAATAAACCCTTCGAGGCAGATCTGAAAAGTTCCAGTCTGATCATTTTGT
Source organism: Candidatus Opimibacter skivensis (assembly GCA_016721905.1). Classification (GTDB taxonomy): domain Bacteria; phylum Bacteroidota; class Bacteroidia; order Chitinophagales; family Saprospiraceae; genus Opimibacter; species Opimibacter skivensis. The sequence goes on from JADKHH010000036.1 coordinate 84,522, forward strand.
CCTTCGACAACGAGATAATAGACCCTGCCGATGACCAGGCTTTCGATCGAAAGTTCGACCTGGTTGGTACTCGCTGAAGTGATATTGCATCCTACCCTGGTGAGGTTGCCACAAGGGCCGTTAAAAACACCGATTCCGGGATTTCGGAGTGTACCAAGACCGTTTACCGCACCTGTAACCCTGATGTACAATGCAGGTGTCTGAGGTGTAAACGTAAACCAGACATCATTTTGAAGTTGAAGGAAACAATCATCATCCGGAGGTGGACCGGCATACGGGCTGGCATTTACATTGGTATATGCGGCTGGGGCACTGCACCATGTATCTGAATTAGACAGGTGAATGGCAGTATTGCAATCATCGTTTACGGGTTGTGCATGGAGACTGATGCTAAAAAGAGCAAATAAAACCACCAGGTAACTGATCCTCATCTCGGTATTGGGTATTGTTCTGATAATAAGATACGAAATTAACAATTCTGTAGTGTGCAGGTTGTGAACTAAATGCCGCCTAAGGCAAAATGTAACAGTACTTTAACGATTGATAGGACGGATTGTGTTGTCCAAAGGGTTGGGGAGAGCACGGTAGATAGTGGGTATTCAGCAAGAAGCCGTCAATTGAAAATCGTGATGATATCGGAGGATGTCCTGTACCTTCGTTTTAATGAAACTTGTACGCCAAATACCTAATGCGCTGACCCTCACCAATTTGCTCCTGGGCACGATGGCCATTATAGCGCTAACGAATGCGTTAGTGGGCACTGCGATGTTGTTGATGGCAGGAAGTTTAGTAGCCGATGTCTTCGATGGTGCTATCGCCCGGAAACTCGGCATTGCTGATGGACTTGGCATTCAGTTAGATTCTCTCGCGGACATGGTTACGTTTGGTGTTTTACCTGCCATGATGATTTTTTATTGTGGGGCCAGGTATGGGGGAGGTACTCCCGGGCAGGAAATGATTGCCATATTCGCTTCCTTGTCAGCGGTTTCGGCAGGATTGAGATTGGGGAGATTTAACATAGACGTACGTCCCAGGGAATATTTCTGGGGTCTTGCCACTCCTGCCGGTGGTATCCTTGTGGCCGGATGGTTGTGGGCTCAGCACACAGGACGTGATTATGGATTCGGCGTAGCTGATATGCCGTGGCTAGGTGTTGTGGTTCCTGTTTTCCTGATGATAGCTTACCAGATACCACTTAAGCTTCCGGGACTGAAGTCACCTAAAGCTGGTATCATCACAGCCATTGGTCTTGCAGCGCTTACCCTTTTGGGAATAGTCACGCTGGGTCCGATTGCGGTGCCGGCAGGGATTGTGGCGTATGTATTTGTGGGTTTATTCAACATTCTGTTGAAATGGTATTGAATAAAAGGAGGCAGGAAACAGGGGGCAGGAGATAGTGACTCAGCGCACTTATTCCATTTCTCTAAACCCTGTTTTCTATCTCCTGCTTCCTATCTCCTATTTCCTTTTTACCTTTGCGCTATGAAATTCAAAGCTGAAATCAACGTCATGCCACACAAGGAATTGCTCGACCCACAGGGCAAGACGGTGGCACGCAATATGGATCACGTAGGCATTACCGGTGTTCAGGATGTACGGATAGGCAAGCGGATAGAAATCGCCCTCGAAGCAGCCGATGAAAACGCCGCACGTGCATTGGTCGATCAGGCCTGCCAGAAATTCCTGGCAAACATGATCATGGAAAACTACTCCTTCGAGATCAAGGCAGTCTAACTGTGCTTTATATCGTCCCCACCCCTATCGGAAACCTGGGCGACATCACGCACCGGGCGCAGGAGGTGCTTTCGACAGTTGATCTGATTCTGGCTGAAGACACGCGAGTCACCCAACGACTGCTGGCTAAGTATGAAATCCATACCCCCCTTCGGCCTTACCATGCACATAATGAACATCAGACAACAGCTAATGTCATTCAGTTACTGACAGAAGGCAAAACAATTGCTCTTGTTTCGGATGCCGGCACCCCCGGTATTTCGGACCCAGGTTTTATGCTGGTGAGGGCATGCAGGGAAGCTGAACAGGAGGTCGTAGTGTTACCAGGACCCACAGCCTTTGTGCCTGCATTAGTCGGATCCGGATTTCCCTGTGACCGTTTTTTCTTCGAAGGTTTCCTGCCACACAAAAAAGGAAGACAGACCCGCTGGAAATATCTGGCTACCATACCGCATACGCTTGTGTTGTATGAATCCCCATACAGGCTTATCAAATGCCTGGAAGAAATTAAAACCTTTATTGGCGAAGTACGGAAAGTCTGCGTGGTCAGGGAAATCTCAAAGATCCACGAACAATACCACTTTGGTTCAGCCAGTGACTTACGTGCCTGGTTTGAAAAACATCCTGAAAAAGTCAAGGGAGAGATGGTTGTAATTATTTCTGCCGAAGGGTCTGGCAAGCATAGCCAGGAGGATGGCGAGGACGAATAAAAGTCCTTAGATACATATATCAAAAATCTATCATATATTCGCAGAAAATTTCCTCTGCGATATGAAACTATCCTATCTCCTTTTATCAGCGCTTGTTGTTACACTCACCGCCTGCTCAAGCGATGCCGATAATTTTTCCGGTGAATGGCAGTCTGTCAATGATCCTTCCAGGCAGATCATTTTCACCAGCTCCGGCAAAACCTATTCTTTTGAAACCAGGAATATAAAAACCGATCTCCAGGGAATACCCGGCACCTATAATGCAAAGGCCCATGCGCTGGAATTTGATAATGGAAAAGGAGATACCATTCAATTAGTCTACAATGCTTCCGTAAAACATATCGTTGGGCTGGATGATGAATTTGAAAAAGCTTCAGGTGCTGTCGCTGAAAAAGCAGAAGATAAAGACTCCACTGAAACAGCTACTGAAGAAATAAAATCAGCAGAAGCTGAGCCATCCGCAACCTCCACTAATTGTGCTAAAGGCGATGTGCTGGTCATCAGTGGCAATAACGTCAGGGTGCGCAATGAACCGGATGTAACCAAACAAAACATACTATTCCAGGTGCATAAGGGCTATGAGGTCATCCATCTTGACGACAAGAATGTGGATGGCCAGAAATGGTATAAGGTATGTTACGATGGCAACATTGGTTGGGTCAGCGGGCAATATGCTGCAAAGAAATAAGGTACTAGAAATGCAGTGCTCGCTTTTCAGTAGCATCTAAGGCAGCTTCCTTGATCGCTTCGGAGAAAGTAGGATGAGGATGTGATATCCTAGCCATATCTTCCGCTGAGGCCCTGAATTCCATCAGCGCCACGCCTTCCATGATCAGATCAGCAGCACGTGCGGCAAACATGTGTACGCCAAGAATTTCGTCTGTGTCCTTTTGGGCAATCACTTTCACAAATCCTTCTGTATCTCCGCTTGCTCTTGAACGGCCCAGCGCTTTCATTGGAAACTTCCCTACTTTGAATTCCACTCCTTCTGCCTTCAAGGTTTCTTCTGTTTTTCCAACAGAAGCTATTTCCGGCCAGGTGTAGACAACGCCAGGAATAAGATTGTAGTCTATGTGCGGTTTTTGTCCTGCGATCGTCTCCACTACATAGATGCCCTCTTCCTCAGCCTTGTGTGCAAGCATAGCTCCTTTGATGACATCTCCGATAGCATAAATGTTGGGCTCATCTGTACGGAGATGCTCACCGACTATGATCTTTCCTTTTTCATCGAGCTTCACCCCTGTATTTTCCAAACCAAGTCCCTCCGTGTAAGGGCGACGGCCAATGGCAATAAGGCAATAATCAGTGTCCAGCGTTATGGCATCACCACCTGCCCTTGGTTTCATCTCCACCTTTGCCTTGGTCTTTGATCCCTTGACAGAAATCACCTCATGGCTGAGATGAAAAGTGATACCAAGTTTTTTGAGTGATCGCATCAACTCTTTGGCGGCATCGGTATCCATACCAGGCAGTATCCTGTCAAGGTATTCTACCACTTCAACTTTAGTACCAAGCCTGGCAAATACAGAACCCAATTCCAGACCGATCACGCCTGCCCCGATGATCACCATATGCTTTGGCAGCGAAGTGATGTTTAGTGTTTCAGTGGAGGTGATTACTCTGTTTTTATCATAACCCATGGCTGGGGGAGTCACCGGTTTTGATCCAGTGGCAATAATCACCGTTCCTGCGGTTAAAATAGTTTCAGTTTTATCAGCGGCAATTACCTTGACATGGGTTGCATCCAAAAATGATCCATGGCCGTAATAAACATCCACCTTGTTTTTCTTCATCAGGAACTTCACGCCATCGCAGGTCTGGGACACTACCTGATTTTTGCGTTCGATCATCTGTGGCATATCAAGTGACACTTTCTGTGCACTGATGCCATGCTCGGCAAACGTATGATTCAACTGATGATAGTGCTCTGATGAATCAAGCAATGCCTTGGATGGAATACATCCGACATTGAGGCAGGTACCTCCAAGTGTATTGTACTTTTCAATGATCGCGGTTTTCATCCCGAGTTGTCCTGCCCTGATGGCAGCTACATATCCTCCGGGACCTGAACCTATGATGACAAGATCATATATCATTCTGATGGATTATTTTGTGGAGGTCGTTCACCGCCTTCAGGACGTGGCCCCTTATTACGATTTCGGTTTCTATTCCGGTTGCGATTCTGTCCACCCCCTTGTTGATTTCTGTTTTCCTCGCTCCCTGGTGCATTCGGATCGCGCGGTGGTCTTGGCTCACGAGGTTGTTGTTCACTTCGGGGTGCATTCGGATCGCGTGGTGGCCTTGGCTCACGTGGCTGTTGTTCACTACGTGGTGCATTCGGATCGCGTGGTGGCCTTGGCTCACGTGGCTGTTGTTCACTACGAGGTGCATTCGGATCACGCGGTGGCCTTGGCTCACGTGGCTGTTGTTCACTACGAGGTGCATTCGGATCGCGAGGCGGTCTTGGTTCACGTTGCTTTTGCTCACCTCTTGGGGCATTTGGATCACGTGGTGGCCTTTGTTTATGCTCATGTCTTGGAGCGTTTGGATCACGAGGCTCACGTGGTTTTTGTTCGCCTCTTGGTGCATTCGGATCGCGTGGTGGTCGTGGGGACTGGTCATTCCTGCGTTGCTGATTGTCACGCTTTGGCTGACCTGGCTTGTCGCCCTGTTCTCTCCTTTGTTGAGGTTGCTGTTGTCCACCAGCACCTTGTCCATCCGGACGCTGCCCTGGTTTTTTCTTTTTCTTGTTCTTCTTCTTTTTATAATCCGGCAAATCGATTTCGCCACCTGCATCATCATAGTCGAGTTGCTCTTCCTCCACCACGAGATTAGGATCCTGCAGTTGATCAGGCAATTCTCCTTTCAGGTTCATTTGCTTGATCAGCTTGACACGTTCGAGTGACAAGGCCATCACTGTATTACGGCCTCTCTCTATTTCAACACTATAATAGAGCAAGCGTTTAAAAATATCCATCTTGATCAGTGAGGAGGATCCTCCCTGGTATCTCAATATTTCTACATCCTGTGGAAACTCATCAATAGCTTCCATGTAGGTGTCGAGTTCATAGTTGAGGCAACATTTTAACCTGCCGCATTGGCCGGAGAGCTTTGCCTGGTTGATGGAAAGGTTTTGATAGCGAGCTGCATGTGTATTGACGGATTTGAAATCTGTCAGCCAGGTGGAGCAGCACAGTTCACGGCCGCATGTGCCGATACCTCCGATCCTGGAGGATTCTTGCCTGGCACCGATCTGTCGCATTTCAACTTTGACCTGAAATTCCTTAGCGTATAATCTGACCAATTCGCGAAAATCGATACGGCCTTCAGCTGTATAATAAAACGTGGCTTTCCTTCCATCTCCTCTGTATTCCACATCACATATCTTCATATCCAGTCCCAGGGAAACTGTGATCGCCCTGCCTCTCACCATTGCCTGCTTTTCGAGGGCCCGGTATTCATTGAGGCGTTCGATATCTCTGTCGTTGGCGATTCGGACTACCGGATTGGTGATGGTTGCTTCTTTTACACGTTTCTTCTTCATCTGCAGTCGCACCAACTCACCCGTCAGGGAGATGACACCCACATCGAAGCCAGTGCCTGTATCGACCACGACCATGTCGCGGGTCTGTGCAGGATTAAACTGGTGATTCCGAAAAAATTCTTTCCGGGCGCCTTTCTTAAAACTGATCTCTACGATATCGGTACCGGTTGGATCTTCATAATCATAGACCGCCAGCCAGTCATAGGTATTCATTTTATTACAGCCGCCTGTTGCGCAGTGACCATTATTCTGACAGCCGTTTGGGGATCCGCTTTGGCAAGTTGCACAAGCCATAGTTTACGAGTTTATATGTTGAAGGCGATACGCCGCTAATTGATTTTTAATAGAAACAGACATCGCCAGCCAAAGCAATTTGGTATTGGCATTCCTGCTGATTTTTTCATATCCGGATTGCAGGCACTGGATGACCGGGTGCCATGCTTGTGGATCGTAATGTTGATGTAAATACTTGATCATCTCGTTCCCTTCCACTGGAAAATCAGCATGATCCCTTGCGGACAATGCCCAGAGAATATTCCTGACAAACGCAATGGAATACAATGCGAACTGTTTTTGTTCTTCTTTTTCCTGGCTGCCCATTTTAGTAGACCAGCTCCCCAGTTCATGTCCTTTGCGTGCAATAATCGCCCTGAACCAGGATGCCATTTCATCCTTGAAATTCATCATGGTATTGTGCGCAAGGGAAAAGGCCCTGCCCATATTATTGACAGATTGACGTGCAATCAAAGGAGCTGCATTTCTGTCAACTTTGTATTCTTCTACCAGGAGACGAAGTATCTCATCTTGCTCCATCGGCGGAAAATAAAGTTGCATGCAACGAGACCTGATGGTGGGCAATACCTGCTCGCGTTGGTTGGTCACCAGTATAAAGTACGTTTGCTCTGGTGGTTCTTCGATCATCTTGAGCAACCGGTTACCTTCCCTTGCGAGAAACTGAGCCATCCAGATCACCAGGACTTTGTTTCCTCCTTCAAAAGCCTGAAGGCTGAGATCAGCCGTAACATGTTGAATATCCTCCTTGTGTATATCCACCTGTTTGCCTTCAACTTCGCAAAACTGGGTCCACTGGAAAACATCTAACCATGGATTCGTTGATATCGCTTCACGCCATGGCCCTAAAAATTCTTCAGTCAAAGATTTTGCTCCGGCGAGCGGTAACAGGAAGTGAAGGTCGGGATGAATATTCTTTGCTGCCCTGTTGCATGACGGGCAGTTTCGGCATGCTTTACCCTGTTGGGGAGAGGTACAGAGGATATCATTGGCAAGTGAAATGGCTCCAGGCAGAATCCCTGATCCGGGTTCACCATACATCAAGATAGCGTGTGGCAACCTTCCCCCGGAGAGGATGGTGTCCAATTGTTGCCGGACTGCCGGCTGGCCAAAATGATCTAATAGTGCCATACCTGATAACTCAGGTAGCTTCAATCCATTTTATGATCTGGTCATCGAGGGGCGAAGTCTCTGCAGTGAAAACATGTTGCCATTCCCCTTGCGGGCCTATGGCATACTTTTGAAAATTCCAGGTTACCTCACTGTCAGATACCCCGTTGTTGGTCTTGCGGGTCAGCCATTCGTATAATGGATGAACCGGTGCGGACCGGATATTTATTTTTTTACTCAATGGAAAGGTCACATCAAACATGGTCTTGCAAAAGGACTGAATCTCCTCTTCTTCACCAGGTTCCTGCCTGCCAAAATCATTGCATGGGCATCCTAAAACCACTAATCTCTCGCTATAATGCCTGTGCAATTCTTCTAACTGCTCATATTGCGGGGTAAATCCGCATGCTGACGCAACATTGACGATCAGCATTTTTTTACCCTTGAATTGATCTAACCTAATTTCCTTTCCATTGATGCCCCCGATGCTGATATTGTGGATCGATGCCACCAACTCAATAGTTTATGAATGGGTAAAAATAGCAATAAATGGGCAAAGGGCAAGGGGCAAGGAGCAGGGAGCAAGGGGCTACCTCAAATCAGTTATCTAATTATGTCCTTCGGCAAGCTCAGGGACCGATTGATTGGTTAATTTTGGGCTGCTAAAGGCTTGAAAATCATGATATACCGTTTTGAAGACCATATCCCTGTCGTCGATCCGTCCTCTTTTGTGCATCCGATGGCCACCGTGACCGGTAAGGTGATCATTGGTAAAAACGTATATGTCGGGCCAGGGGCGGCCATCAGGGGAGATTGGGGAGGTATCGTGATCGAAGATGGGTGTAATGTCCAGGAAAACTGCACTATTCATATGTTTCCGGGGATTACCGTCCGATTGCTGGAGGGTGCTCATATAGGACATGGAGCTGTGATCCATGGTGCCATTATCGGCAGAAATTGCCTGGTCGGTATGAATTCGGTGATTATGGATGAAGTTGAATTGGGGGAAGAGTGTATTGTCGGGGCACTCACGTTTGTCAAGGCAGGTGAAAAAATACCCAGACGTAGCCTTGTGGCTGGTAATCCCGCCAGAATTATCAAAGAAGTATCTGACGAGATGATCAACTGGAAAACAGAAGGCACCGGGCTTTACCAGGCATTGCCCTCCAGATGCTTCAACGGCCTACGGCCTGTCCTACCTCTAACAGTCGTTCCGGATGATTTTCTTGAAGAATCAAGCGGTGATCAATATTCGCCCTGGAAACCAGGTTCAAATCGCTAAAGTCTTGATGCCGACTTCCTGCCTTGGTTGAAATCCTTATTTTGCAGTCCTTTTTCAAATGAACCAGTAACTTTTTATGAGAATTACCTTCCTCCGGGGCCTGACGGCTCTCCTCTTATTGCTTTCCCCCATATTTTCCTTTTCCCAGCTAAACATGACCTTACAGGATAGCGTGACCTACACGTCCGGGGTCAATGATATTTGTGGATGGGCTGCGCCGGATGGCAAAGAGTACGCACTGGTCGGCCTCCATTCGGGGGTAGCGATTGTAGATGTTGATAGTACTCCCCTAAAGGAGGTTGCCTTTGTCCCTACTTTCAACAATCAATGGAAAGATATCAACACCTATGGGCATTATGCCTATGTGTCGGCAGAAGCAAACGTAGGCATCCTGATCATCGACCTGCAATATCTCCCCGATTCTGTTGAAACTTACATCTGGCAGGATTCCTTGCCAACGGCTGAGGGACCGCGCCCCTTGACCCGGGCTCATACGCTCTGGACAGATGAGCACGGCATCCTCTATCTCAATGGAAGCAACCTTAATAACGGAGGGGTGATTATGCTTGATGTTGCTTCCAGTCCGACTGATCCAGTGTTCCTGGGATATGCTCCATCGATATATTCACATGACTGCTATACAAGAGACAGTATCATCTACAGTGCTGAGATCTATTCCGGCAATCTGTCTATCTACGATGCACATGATCCGCAAAATATTACGATGCTTGGTCAGGTAAGGACTCCGAATGAATTCACACACAATGCATGGCTTTCAGACAACAGTAAATACATGTTTACTACCGACGAAAGACCAGATTCGTACGTCGCCTCTTATGATATTACCGATCCGGGAAACATCATCGAACTGGATCGTTGGAGACAAGCAGCCACTGAAGGTTTAGGAAATGTAGTGCACAACGTGTATGTATGGGAACAAGACTGGTTGCTTGTAGCATACTACGCCAATGGTACCGTCATTGTAGATGGATCACGTCCTGACAATCTTGTTGAAGTAGGAAATTTTGATTCCTTCCAGGGCCCTGATGGAAACTATCCAGGAGTTTGGGGTACTTATCCCTGGTTACCCTCTGGAAAAATACTCAGCTCTGATCGAAATTCTGGCTTATACGTGTTTGAACCTAATTATGTCCGCGCCTGTTTTCTTGAAGGTACAGTAGTGGATTCGATCACAGGGCTACCTGTTGATAATGCGATAGTGACGATCGAAAGTGACGAGATCATTTTGCCGCAGCCTACACGTTTTGATGGTGTATTTAAAATGGGCAAAGCTATCCCCGGTCAGTTTAGTTATACAATAAAAAAGAAAGGTTACTATTCAAAGACGTTATCAGCTGAATTTATGAATGGTGAGGTATTAACACCGGTTGTTGAATTGTCGCCAGTTCCTAAATATCCTATAATGGGTAAGGTCCTTTTCAGCGAAGGCGGAGAGGTACCATTTGCGAAGGTGAAATTAATCGGGTCAATTGATGGGTATGAATTAACAAGTGATAAAAACGGCGATTTTTTCTTTCCTGCCATTTATAACGACACCTATGAACTGGAATCCGGCATATGGGGGCATACCTATGAATCGATTGTTGTCATTGATGAACCCATGCAATTGAATATAACACTCAGTGAGGGTTACAAAGATAATTTTGATCTTGACCTGGGATGGACTGTTTCCGGAAATGCCATCAACGGCATATGGGAGCGAGGCACCCCTGCCCTTCAATTATTATCAAATACCTGGGTTTGCAGCTCGGCAGGTGATTCACCAAATGATTCTGGAGGATTAGCATACACCACAGGTCTTCCTACTTCAAATAATGTATTGGACAACGAAGTCAGTGGAGGCACTACCTGGCTTATTTCACCACCTATGGATCTTACAGAAGCAATTGAACCTAAAATCAGCTTTGATTACTGGCTTTGTGAATTTCCACCAAATCAATATACCGGGCTTAGTGTCTGGCTTACGAATGATGTAGATACAACCCTGCTGGAAGAGCTGAGAAATGATACTATCACCGGATCATGGCAATCCAAATCTTATCCTAACCTGGAGCTAACGGGACCGATCAATCAGGTAAGGCTGATGATCAGTGCTACGGATACCACATCAGGTCAAAGTGATTACATCCTGAAAGTACATTTTGACAATTTCAAACTTTCCCAAAGTGGCTTGTCGACTAAAGATCCATATCCTGTAGGAAAATATTTTGTTGTCTATCCTAATCCTTCAAATGGCGAGACTATCTACCTGAAGCAAAGCGAAGGATTTGAAAAAGATGTCACGTCCATTCATATGTATGATATCCAGGGCCGTTTAGTCTCCAGGCAGAATGTACAACCTGGTAATAAAATAATTGCCATCGACCATCAACTGGAAGGAGGATTGTATTTCATTCAGTGGATGACTACGGATGGAGTGAGTGGGATTGAGAAGGTTTCTGTGTTAAAGTAAGCAGGCATTCAGTTAGGCGGTAAGAGCAGATTGGCAGGTTTCAGTAATCAGTAACTAAAAAGCAGCTTGCAAAACAGTTTTCGCTTTTTGATAGCACGATTTATTGAATAGCCTCGACTTTCTGATCGATGTGGAAGGAATGTCATGAGTTAATCGCCGCTGGATGGCGTTCTCGCCGCCAGCCAGCAAGATTCCATAGAGGATTTTCTATGGAATTACGGTTGGTAGCGCGGTGGTTGGCGGAGAAAACTCCATCCAACGGCCTTCAGGAGATTAAGAGGCAAACCAGAGGTCGTATCTTCGCGGGATGCAATTACTTGAAAATTATGTAGGCGGTCGTTGGATGCCGGGAGAAGGCAAAGAAACGACCTTGGTCAATGCTGTACACGGCAATCCTGTGGCCTACTCCCGATCAGGAGGAGTAGATTTCAATGCTATACTGGAATACGGTCGCAAGACAGGTGGACCTGCACTGCGAAAGATGACTTTCCATGAGCGGGGCCGGATGATCAAAGCACTTGCTTTATTCCTGCATGACCGCAAAGACAAATATTATCCGATCAGTTATCAGACAGGTGCCACCAAGGCAGACAGTTGGGTGGATATCGAAGGGGGCATTGGAAATCTCTTTGCGAATGCAAGCCTGCGGAGACGGTTCCCGGACCTACCCTATCATGTGGAAGGAGAAGCAATCGCGAGTTCAAAGAATGGCAAGTTTATAGGCCATCATATCATGGTCCCTAAACAGGGAATTGCTATTCACATCAATGCCTTTAATTTTCCGATCTGGGGGATGCTTGAAAAAATAGCCGTCAACCTCCTCGCCGGTGTTCCTGCTCTCGTCAAACCAGCTACGGTTTCTTCCTATGTGACCGAAGCTATATTCCGTGACATTATTGCATCAGGTATTTTGCCTGTCGGGGCAGTCCAGCTATTAGTCGGTTCAGCACATGGCATACTTGATCACGTACAATCACAGGACGTGGTGACTTTCACAGGCTCAGCCTCTACAGGTCAACAGCTAAAAGCTCATCCAAGAATTATCTCTGAAGCAGTGCCTTTTAATCTTGAAGCAGATTCACTTAACTGCAGCATCCTGGGAGAAGATGCAAAGCCGGGCACAGAAGAATTTGACCTGTTTATCAAAGAGGTCCGCAAAGAAATGACGCTGAAATGCGGGCAGCGATGTACAGGTATACGTAGAGCAATTGTTCCCGCGCATCTACTGGAAGATGTGCAGATAGCACTCAGCAAAGCACTTGCGCAGACAACCATTGGTGATCCTCAAGTGGAAGGCGTGCGTATGGGCGCACTAGCGGGTAAAACACAGGTCGCAGAAGTCAGGAGCCAGGTGGAAAAATTGCTGAAGGAAACCAATATGGTGTATGGCAATTTGAATGAAGTCACACTCATTGGTGCCAACGCAGAACAAGGTGCATTTCTTTCTCCTATGCTCCTCGTCAATGAGCATCCGTTGTCTTCAACGCTTGTGCATGAAGTTGAGGCCTTTGGCCCGGTATGCACATTGATGCCATACGCAAATCTTGATGAGGCTATTGAAATAGCCAAGATGGGCAAAGGATCACTTTGTTCTTCGATAGTGACCTATGACAATGAAATTGCAAAACAATTTGTCGTAGGTGCTGCATCACATCATGGACGCATCCTCGTATTGAATCGTGAATGTGCTAAGGAAAATACAGGGCATGGCTCTCCCCTGCCACTCTTGACACATGGTGGACCGGGTCGCGCAGGTGGTGGTGAAGAGATGGGTGGTATGCGCGGTGTATTGCATTATCTGCAACGCTGTGCCATACAAGGTTCACCAACAACACTCACTGAAATCACTTCTATCTATCAGTATGGTGGTCAATACAAAGATCCGGGTGTACATCCGTTCAGAAAATATTTTGAAGAGCTGACAGTCGGTGACACCGTCATCACGCATAAGCGGACCATCACTGAATCTGATATTGTTGCATTTGCAAATATCAGCTGGGATCATTTCTATGCGCATACGGATGTGACATCCCTCGAAGGAACGACATTTACACAACGTGTTGCCCACGGATATTTTGTATTGTCAATGGCGGCCGGATTATTTGTTGATCCGGGAAAAGGGCCCGTATTACTCAATTATGGACTTGAAGAATGTCGGTTTACCAAGCCTGTGTATGCAGGCATGACGCTGGGGGTCAGGTTGACGGTCAAAGAAAAACTACCCGTAGATCCGAAAGAAGAAGATGTGATCCACAAGGGAATCGTAAAATTCCTAGTGGATGTGTTTGATGAAACAGGGGAAACGGTGGCGATCGCTACGATCTTGACGATGGTACAGAAAAGAGTGAGCAGTTAGCAGTCCTCAGTCGGCAGTTAACAGTCGGCAGTGACCAGTTGGCAGTTGCATGTTATCAAGAGCTGTTTTTCAGGAATCCGTTTTATCGTCGGGCATATTAAAAATGGAACTCTTATCCTGACCGTTCCATTGTGCCCGGAATACGATGGTGAATACGATAGCCATGAAAAGGCCTGTAATTAGGTTTTCTGTGATTGTTTCATGATTAATTGGATGATGGAACAGATAATGCTTTAGCAGTGTACCCAATCCAAAAAACATGATGGTACTGAATAAAAAGTATCTCAATGCGCTTTTGAACAAATACAGTTTATCTGGTTTCATAAAGAATTGCTGTTTATTTCCATGAAGTTAAAGCATTACTTTCGTTCCTTTGATATATTTGCGCACTTAACTTACATTTGAATAACCACTTTATTGAATAGCCAACTTATGGAAGGATCCATCACCCTCTCGATTGATAAGCATATTGCCGTCATTACCTTTTCACACCCGGTACACAATTCCATGCCGGGGTATCTCCTATCTGACCTGGCCGCCCATATAAAAAAGGCTGGCGAAAATCCGGATGTCCATGTGATCGTGTTGAGCTCAGGCGGGGATCGGACTTTTTGTGCAGGGGCTAGTTTTGATGAATTGATTACGATCACCAATTCAGAAGACGGAAAAAAATTCTTCCTTGGATTTGCGCATGTCATCAATGCCATGCGTAAATGCCCTAAAATCATCATCTGCCGTGTACATGGCAAGGCTATTGGTGGAGGTGTTGGTATTGCAGCCGCTGCAGACTATTGTATGGCTACCAATTATGGAACAATCAAGCTGAGCGAACTCGCTCTTGGCATCGGCCCTTTTGTCATCGGGCCTGCAGTTGAACGGAAGATAGGTCTCAGTGCATTTAGTCAGTTAGCCCTCAATGCTACCGAATGGCAGACAGCTATCTGGGCAAAAGAAAAAGGACTGTATCACGAAGTCTTTGACAGCATCGAACAACTGGATGCCTATGTGGATGAACTATCCCAACGACTTGCTGCCACCAGCTCATCTGCCTTACTAGCGTTAAAGCAAGCGTTGTGGCATGATACCCAGCACTGGGATCAGCTCCTCGAAGAACGCGCAGGCATCAGCGGACGACTTGTCATCACTGAAGCTTCCCAGAAAGCAATTCGCGAGTCTAAAATCGTTTAATCACCATCCATTTCTTTGGAATGGTCTGCTGATTAGAAGCCTCCAAATATTGAATCAAAATCTGTGGCCACGCCTATCCGGATAGCAAAGTCCTGATAGGTATAATCCTGCCATGAGGTTACGAATTCCACACGTAAGACGCGAAGGATATAGTTGATTCCATAGCCGATTTCAGCGTATTGATTTGATTGAGGACTGACCAGTGTATTGAATATCACATTTTCGCGGATACCCTGGCGTCTGAAATAATCAAACTGTGTCAACGCAAAACGTCTGAACTGGTAATTGAAAAGTCCATAGGCATACTGATCATCTGTACTGTACAGATAGTAGTCCAGCATCCTGAATGCACTGACAGGATTGGCCGGTGAGCCGATCATACGGCTACCAGGGAAATGGGCGAAATCGTGGAAATACTTTGGCTTATCGTCACCCAAAAACATACCGCCTGCAATGCGCATACTCAACTGACTGCCTGCACCCACAGCTACTTTGGCATCAAACTGGGCAGTCGCCAGATCAAATGGATCATAATCTTCACCCCATCCCTTTCTGTACATCAACGTAAGCATTGGGGAATCACTATAATCCTTGCGCTTGGCCCCTCTTTCCACCTTATACTTCCAGAAGGGCTTTACCCAAACAGATCCTTCAGTGATGATTGCTTTGTGGTCATTAAACACATCGTCGTTACCGGCGAGATGCATTGGATCATTGTCTGTATACAATAAACTCTTGTCATCAAAAAAGACAAGGTCTGTGGTATTCACTAATCTCTTGCGATCTGCATATTCTCCAGTAACATCAAAACCTACAGCTTTGGAAATATTCTGCTTGTACGTGATCCTTCCAAATTGCTGCTCATAGATTTTCATGTAGTTTCGATTGACGAACAAGGTATACAACGAGTTAGCCCATGCATAGATCGGATGATCATATCCATACTGCCTTGTTTGATTTCCACCTTGCATCGATACACTCCAACCTTTACCGAAGAGTTTGAATTTGGCCTCATAATTAATCGCCTCCCTGGAGATAGCATATCTACCCAATGCACCGGCTGTCCAGTTTAAAGGCTTATTGCCACTATTACCAAACTCCAATTCATATCCGAAATGAAAACCATCTACAGTATTGAAATTGATGGATTGCAGAATTGCTTTCAACTGCAGATAGGTCTTGTCATTCAGACTGTATCTCCCTCCAGTGATCAGATGCATTAGTTTGAAATCAGTCCTTCGTTTCACATTTGCTGAAAATCCATCTTCTCCCAACATCACCGTCACGGAGTCCTGACCTTCTTCTGTTTCATCTTCCGGAGGAGCAGGGATGGCTGCAATACTATCCAGGCGCTGATAACCCTTCACCTCATAATCTGTCAATGGCAATGGCCGCATCGTCTGCCAATAAGCGGAATCACGCTTGTACGCAGTACTATCAATAACCTGTGTTGATAAATTCGGTAAATCAACAGTATCCACATCCGGCAGCGCTTCAATCTCTTGTTGCTCATACTCACGCATCATCTTGCGCAATTGTTTTGCACTCAGTTCTTCACCGCTGTCAAGGCTCAGCAAGCCTTCATCGAATGAACGGTTTTTCATTTTTGCATCAGATGCCTTTGCATCTTCCGTCTCCACTTTTACATCCAACACGGTGACGGGTACTTCAAGATCAGGATTCAGCTTGATTTTATAATCATTGAGCTTGGCGAAATACCTGTACTCGAATGCGAATCCGAACACACTCCCGCCCACATCATATATCTCATGAACAGGAAGCCAAACATCTGGAAGGATCGGTTCAAACTGTTGCTGTATGTCAAAACGTATACCCCAGATATAGGTAGCTAAATCGAGGCTATGAATACTCCAAACATTGTCGACGATGTAAATAAATCCTTCAAACACAGAATCGCCTTTGGCCCTCGGTGTCACTTTTATTTTATTGATCACATTGCCTCCGTCCTGGATAAAACCCATGTATTCGAAACGATAATGTCCAAAAGCATCAGGTGCCAGTGGAGATATACCATTCACTACCTGAGGTTCATAAAAACTGCTGTATATAAAACTGCTCGGGCTTGTATTATTGTCATCGCCGGTTGTCCGGATGGAAATCACGGTATCCCTGTACTGATCCGGGCGGATGTAGTGAAGTTTGCTGACCGATTCCTGCGTAAAGGCTACAGTTGAATCTATACCTTCTTCGGCTAAGGCTTTATTGATTTGTTTCCGAAGCAGCCATGGGGTTTTTAATAAGCGGCCACTTCCTTTGATATAGACCATGGCATTATACTCATCTACCTGTAATGAATGATATTTTGCCTTTGCGATGGCCCGGCGCATGATGGTGTATGCAGGATCTTCTCCATTGCCGGAAACGACGGCTTCGGGCAGGGCTACTACTTCTGGTCGCATGACAGCCCTGAATGAAGTGTAGGAGGAACCTATAGTGAAGGTGGTATCGATTGGGGTATAGCCTAGATATTGAAATCTGACTTTGTATTTGCCAGGTGCGAGTGCCAGTATGTATTCGCCCTCAACATTGGATGCTACTCCCTGGCTTGTACCCATCACGCCGATACTTGCAAATGGTAATGGCTCTCCGCTAATATCCACCACTTTGCCTTTAATGCCTTGAGCCTGAAGGCTATAGGATGCTAGCAAAAAGACAAGAAGACCAAGGAGATTCCCAGAGAATGATAGTTGGCGTTGTGATTTCATGGTTTAAAGATATCATCCCTAGACTCAGTCAGGTGCTGTATTGTTACAGGTTTAAGTTCATTTTAACGATTTCTGCTACAACGGCCTTTTCACTGCTGCTTCAGAAAACACATTTCACCTATCTTACCCCAGCGAAAATGGCAACAGACAAAAACCACTTCAAAATCCTGGTGATCAGTGATTACCGTTCCGTAGGCTCTTCAAGACCGGAGGCAGAAATTTTTATCCGGTTGGCACAATTGGGACATCAGCTTCACGTCATCACTCATGCGGATGCCCATTATTACAATCAGCGATTTCGGGAGCATGGGATCTCCGTGTTTGAAAACCCACCTTCAAAAAAAATCTCATTCTCTTATATCCGTTTCCTAAAAAGTCTTCTCAAAGAGCACACGTATGATTTTGTGCATGCTTTCAACAGTAAAGGGTTGACCAATGCGGTGTGGGCCCTGGCCGGCAATAAAGCAAAACTGATCGCTTACCGGGGTTATGCAGGACAAACCCATTGGTATGACCCTATGATGTACCTTAAATATTTCCATCCAAGGGTTGACCATATTATCTGTGTCAGTCAGGACATTGAAGACATCCTGTCAAAGAATATGATCGGTGGACGAAAGAAACTCACTACAATCCCAAAAGGTCACGATCCTGCATGGTACAAGAGCATTATTCCTGTTGAAAGAAAAACACTGGGGTTCACAGAACATGAAATACTTGTTTGTTTCCTGGCCAATGTGAGACCTTTTAAAGGTCTCCCCTACTTATTGAAAGCCACGCATTTGATACCTGCCGGCTTACCCATTCATTTTCTCTTTATCGGTCATGGGTATGATGAGCCTTCGATAAGACAAGAAATGGATGGCAGTCCATTTAAAGAAAAATTTCATTTGCTTGGCTTCAGGAGCGATGCGCGTGAAGTGCTCGCTGCCTGTGACTGTTTGGTACAAACTTCTACCCATGGAGAAGGTTTGTCAAAATCTGTAGTGGAATCTATGTTCCTCGGCATTGCACCGATCATCACAAATATACCTGGTAACCGGGACCTGATGAAGGATGGTGAATCCGGGTGGATGGTCCCTGCAAAAGATCCAACATCAATTGCACAAGCACTTACAGAGATGGCTTCAGATAAAGCAGAGCGGGAAAGAAGAGGAGTGGCTGCGACTGAATATATGCGTACGCATTTTCATATTGATCAGACCGTGGAAAGGTTTGTCGATCTCTATGAGCGATTGAAGTTGTGAATTGTGAGTTGTGAGTTGTGAGTCTTTATAAAAAAAAAATATTGCTTGTAGAGACGCGATTAATCGCGTCTCTACAAGCAATATTTTTTTTAAAGAATTTATTTAGCGGCAGTGTATCTGCGTGCTACTTCATCCCAGTTGACGACATTCCAGAAGGCGGCGACATAGTCAGGGCGGCGGTTCTGGTAATTGAGATAGTAGGCATGTTCCCACACATCAAGGCCGAGAATGGGTGTACCCCGGAGGGCGCTGACATCCATTAATGGGTTGTCCTGATTTGGAGTATTGATGACTGCAAGAGCACCGGCTGCATCGACCATCAGCCAGGCCCAGCCTGAACCGAACTGAGTCGTAGCGGCTTTACCAAAGGCTTCTTTAAATTCATTGAAACTACCGAAGCGGGTCACGATGTCGTCAGCTAATGCACCTGACGGTTCACCTCCACCATTTGGGGACATAACCTCCCAAAACAGATTATGATTGTAATAGCCTCCACCGTTATTACGGATTGCCGGGCTTTGCCTGGAAACCTGACCAAGAATTTCTTCAATCGATTTTCCTTCAAGGGCTGTGCCCTCTATGGCGGCATTCAGGTTGTTAGTATAGGCTGCATGATGCTTGCCGTGGTGAATTTCCATTGTCTTGGCATCAATATGAGGCTCAAGTGCATTTGTGCTATAAGGAAGCGCTGGGAGTTGAAAAGCCATGGTTTGTTGTGTTTTCTGATTAAAAAATGATTTTGTAATGATACAACATGAACCGGAAAATTCCTAAAAGGTTTACATTTCCTAAGGGACCGGACCACAAACTTAAGGACTATCTTTACCTTTGAAAATCAGGGAGTATTTCCTGATCGGAATTGATGTACTTTTCAATCTCTGAAAACCACTTTAAATCGTGCTTATGAATACTCGTCAATCGTTTCTATCGCTGGTCACCATGGGCTTCCTGACCATGACACTCCTGTCCAGTTGTGGTGACATAGAGCAGAACCTTGTCCTCAATGCCAACGGGTCGGGCACCCTTGAAACCTCTTTTGATGTAGGGGAGATGATGGGTATGATGAAAGGGATGGGTGAAATGGGGGACTTACAAAATGACGATGTAACCATTTCATCTGGTGAGCCAGCAGATTCAACACTCACCGTTACAGAGGAACCTAAAGATCCTATGGAATTGATTATTGAGAAAGTGACAGATCCCGCGTACAGCCGTGATTTTGACACCTTGATTTCCTTTATCAGTATCATGCCGGATAGCGTAAAGCAAAAAGAAACCCGGATGGACCTGGTCAGTAAAATAAACCTACGCATGCGCTCACCAGCCAATAGTACATCGCTCATCATGGGGGTGGTCATGAATTTTGACAACAAGGCTCAACTCGATGAGTTGGTCAAGTATATTGAAACCATGGATAATTCTTCCAGTACAGGTATGTTGCCAGGCATGGGTGGCGGTGGAATGCAGTCTGAGACCTTCCTGGTCTTTGACGCAGATATGAAAGCAGGTTGGATCAGAGTTGATTCAATAGATTACAGTGGAATGGCCCCTGAAATGGGTATGTCAGGCGACAGTACGAATACGATGAGCAGTGAGGACATGGGGATGATGGAGATGATGTTTGGCAACAGTAAAATCAAATCTGTGATCCATGTGCCTGGCGAAGTCATATCCTGCTCTAACAAGGATGCTATCCTGACCAAGGACAATAAGGTCATCATCGAATATAGCTTTATGGAGGCCCTCAAGAAGGGGAAAGTACCCGGCTATACCATCAACTTTACACCTAAGAAATAGTCGCAGGCTACTATAGTCCCTTTTATTTCACAGTGCGAGGCTGCACCAGGTAATCGATTGAATATTTGCCAGGACCTGTTAACATCAAGGTGATGTAAGGTACAAGGAACAAAATGCCGTGTTCCTTATCGCCGAGCGGATCAGGCCCATGGACTACAAATACGATGACCACCGCTACGATGATCAGTGGAACCAGGAAGAGCCTGGTGCCAATGCCCAGCGCAAGAAACATCGAACAAAAGAATTCTGCAAAAACGGTCAGGGCCAGGGAAATCTCATCTCCGAGACCCATAAAATTGTAAAAATCACCTGATTTCTCTGAGAATCCCATAAGCTTTGACCAGCCATGCGTAGCCATTAAAAGACCTGCGCCCATCCTTAAAATGAGCAATCCAGCATCTGCTGCTGATCCATATGTCGTAGCTTTTAGTAGTGTACGCAAGTAATTCATTCGATTCCTGTTTTAGTTTCCTGAAGTTTAATAGGCTGTTTCGCTCTTCCTGAACAAGGGCGATATAGTACAAATGTAATGGTGGGGCTTTTGTTTAAAACAAGATTGGTACATTTTTTGACATATTAAAAATATATTTAATATGTTTGTCACCAATTATAATGCCCATGATACCATTACTGTTTTTAGTACTGATACTGTTATGTATTGGCAGTGAATACGTTTCCCGGCCTCAATCACATTGAGGAAGGCTTAGCGAGGAGTATTTCCCTGAGTTCAGCGAGATGTAAGATTGTAAAATCAGGACTTTGCTCAAGATGGCAGGTTTCTTTCATTGGGTTGTACCAGCAGGTATGATAACCAAAGGAAGCCGCACCTGCTATGTCCGCAGTCAGGCTATCTCCTACCACCAGGACATCTGCATGATCGGGTGACCCGATCTGCTCATGTACATGCTGAAAATAAGCAGCATTAGGTTTAGAAACACCAATCTCGCCGGCAATCACGATGACATCAAACCGCTTATGCCACCCGATCAACTCGAGCCTGGGACGTTGAACTTCCCTCATTCCATTGGTCACGTAACCTAGTCCGACTTTTCCTTCCAGCAGGGTCATGATTTCTTCTGCACCTGGCATCAGGTAAGGTTTGGCTCCTAACCTGCGGAGATATTGTTGTTGCGTAGCTACCGGATCCAGATCAAGTTGCCTGAATGCAAAGTACCTTTTGAAGCGTTCGTAGACAAGGGTGTCGCGGTCCATCAGGCCTTGTTCATGCTCCGTCCAGCATTGCACGTTAATACGCTTATAATCTGCATACATGCCTTCTGTCCAATCATCCCCGTGCTGGACAAGTACTTCTGAAAGTGCCTCTTCACTGGCCTTGTCAAAATCAAACAGCGTGTGATCTGCATCAAAGAGCACCCATCGGTATCTTTTCATAGCGTTCAAAGATACCTTAGTCCAATGCTTATCTTCGCCCCATGAAGGGATATATTTCCTGCCTTTTCTTTTTTTCCTTTTCATGGCTTAATGGTCAGGATACATTACGCATGCCATTGTCCGGCACGATGGTTCATCTGGTATCGTTTGGAGAGGATAGTTCTTCTGTACTATTATACAATATGCATGACAACGAAAACAGTTCAGCCATGGCAGGGCGGATCCTTTCCACCAACAAAGGGGGACGTTATTACGAACTCATGCACAATGGCAAACGGAACATCTCCTTTCTTTTCGGGGAAGATTCTATCCATATTGACCCCAACAGAATCTATACTGATACAGGGATATGGCAACAATTGGCCAGGAATAAAATCACAGACACCCTGGCGCATCAATTGATTTCAGCCTGGAAGGACAGCTTGTTGAATGTGCTGCGGATTGGAGAAAGAACGCTGGTGATCGCGCTGCATAACAATACCAATCAGAATTACGGATTCAAAAGTTATATGCCTGATGGAGAATATGCGGATGAGGCCGAGGCTGTCTGCAAAGGATGTGTGCGTGACAAGGATGATTTTTACTTTGTGACCGAATACCCGATCCTCGACCAGTTATGTGTAGGACAATATCATGCAGTCATGCAATCCAATTCTCGGATGACGGATGATGGCAGTTTATCTGTATACTGCGGAAGACTTGGCATCCCCTATATCAATGTGGAAGCCCAGCATGGACATTTGTTCCGGCAGGTGAATATGCTTTTGTTTGCTTACAGGCAGATGAAGATAGATTGAGCTGTCAGCTGTCAGCTATCAGCTATCAGGGTTGAGCTACCAGCTGCCAGCTACCAGAGTATTTTCAAGTACTCTCACGACATACTCTCACGACATACTCACAACTCACAACTCACGACTCACCCTTCACTTTTCACTCTTCACTCTTCACTCTTCACTCTTCACTCAATAGCTGCCAGCTTTCAGCTGCCAGAGTATTATAAGTTACTGCTCACGACATACTCACAACTCACAACTCACAATTCACCTCTCACGACTCACGACTTTCTCACAACTCACAACTCACTTAACAGCATTGTACATGAGCTTGACATCCTCGAGTGAAAAGCTGCCAACGAGGCCTGTTTGGAAGATGAGTTCCTTTTCGCCAAGTATCCGGACATACCTAAAGTCATAATCGAGGGTGGTGCTATCTGCCATTTTGCTGAAAATAAAACCCTGGTCTTCTTCCTTTATCACCTCGCGGAAAAAAGGATCCTCCTGGACTGCCGTCAGTTGACGGAGCTTTTCTCCAGCAGCATCTTGTTTTGGGGCTGCAAACTCAAAGATTTGGATAAAGAACTGGTCTCCCTTTTTCACCGTGATGTCGCGCATGAAGTTATAGTCCTTCTCCTGTATGACAGCACTATCCGGAGCCATGATGGTGACAGGAATCCCATGTGGCTGAAGATCAAGGCTTTGCATGTTTACGCTGTCCTTTCGGCAGGAGGGTAGGAATCCCAGGGCCAGACAGGCGATAAGCAGGGCATTTTTCATTATGTCAAAGGTATTTAAATCCTGAAACTGGATTTTTGTCCTGTTTTAAGAGATTTCAATCGATTATTTATGGTTAGCTCTTGACAGGGAATATAATCGATGATATATTTGTGATATCATTTTAATATCAAAATAGAAAAATCATGGAAAAATCATTCACACCCTTTTCAGGCTACCTCTTCCTCTTAATCTTTTTTGTGCTATTGGCACTTGGAATAGTGGGCATTGTCAACGTTTGGCATCCGGCCATTCCGGGCCTGGCTTTAATAACGGCTTTATTGATGTCCGCCGGTTTCTTTTTCATTAACCCCAACAGTTCCAGGGTCATCACCCTGTTTGGAAAATATAAGGGGACTACCAAGGAAAATGGGTTTTTCTGGGCAAACCCATTCTTTACTAAGAAAGGGATTTCCCTTCGTGCCCGCAATTTTGAAAGTGAGCGTGTCAAGGTCAATGACAAGCGGGGAAATCCGATCCTGATCAGCGTGATCACCGTATGGCGCGTCCGTGATGCCTATAAAGCAGCCTTTGAGGTGGATGATTATGCCAGTTTTGTCAAACTCCAGAGTGATGCAGCTGTAAGGAGTCTGGTCGGACAATACTCTTATGATAATTTTGATGACCACCAGACAGAAATCACCCTGCGCTCCGGATTACAGGAAATCAATCATGCCCTTGAGGATGCTCTATCCGAAAGGCTTGCGATAGCCGGCATAGAAGTAATGGAATCAAGGATAGGCTACCTCGCGTATGCTGAGGAAATTGCAAGCGCAATGCTCAAGCGTCAGCAAGCTGAAGCAATCGTAGCTGCCCGACATAAGATAGTCGAAGGTGCGGTCAGTATGGTAGAAATGGCGCTAAACGATCTATCCGGAAAGAATATCGTTCATTTTGATGATGACAAGAAAGCCACGATGGTCAGCAACCTGATGGTCGTGCTCTGCAGTGACAAGGAGGTTACACCGGTCGTCAATACAGGAACCTTATATCAATAGTATTGTATCTGAATCCATTTTGCCCCTAAATCCCCTAAAGGGGACTTGATTAAATGCTATTATGAAAAAGAAATTTGTCCTCCGCTTAGATGAAGATGTCTACAACGCACTCGAGAAGTGGGCGGCGGACGAATTTCGGAGTGCCAATGGGCAAATCGAATGGATACTGACTCATCAGTTGAAACTCAATGGGCGGTATCGGGGGATTCAGCCGAAGGGTTTAAAAGAGGAACCTCCGAAGGAGAGTGAGAAGTGAGCAGTTAGCAGATTCAGTTAGCAGTAAGCAGTTGGCAGTATTCAGTACATAGAAAAAGGCGTCCGAGGGACGCCTTTTTATTTGTGCATTCTTCACTTTTCACTCTTCGCTTTTAGCTTTTCACTTTAATAGTGCAGCCTATTGCCTTGGTCTCTGAAGGATCAGGATTGTTTCCAGCTTTGAGGGAAGCAATAGCATTCTCAAGGTACTTAACGCTTACGAGGGATGCATCCTGTGCATTGTCATCGATAGCGCCTATATATCGGATATACCTGTTGGCATCCAGCAAAAAGACATGGGGTGTACGCGTAGCTCCAAAAGCAGGATACACTTTCTGTCCGTCATCAAACAGGTATTTGAAAGGGAACTTCTTCTCTTTCGACCTGGTCTGCATGGAAGCAAAGTCGTCACCTGGTTTTACGGATGGATCGTTTGGATTGATGGCTACAACCGGGTAACCTTGTGAAGCATACTTATTATGCAACGCAATAATCCTGTCTTCGTACATCTCTGCGTATGGGCATGTGTTGCATGTAAATACAACAATATACCCATTGACTCCTTTGTAATCCGCAAGGGATACCATACTGCCATCCACATTCTTCAATGAGAAATCGGCAGCCTGCTCGCCAACTTTATAGGCGTCGACCACTGGGGCGACAGCACTAATCAATGTGAATGTAAAAAGGGCGAGGAGCAATTTACCGATCTGTGATTTCATAGTCATAAGTTTAAAAAAGGTTTTACTATATCATGTAACTCATCTGCATGATGAAAAGTTCTTTCAAAAAAGGCCCGTTTTTCTCCCCGGTAAACCAGGGTGGCCGGAATGGCACCGGACCATTCAGGGTCAATATCTCCGATCCAGAAATTGGCCCGGTTATCTTCAAGCACCACCACATGATCTTCAATCTTCCTCTCCCTGACAAACGGCTCAAGTTTACGAATATAATCCTTTTTGAAATCAAGACTCACCAGGAGCAATTTAAAAGGCTGATTGTGGTACACAGAGTCCATCTCCAGGAAAAATGGCAATTCCTGCACACAGGGAGCGCACCATGTTGCCCAGAAATTGACCACATAGGTGGTGTCAGATTTACTGTGCAATAGTGGCTTCAACTGGTCATAATTGATCACCTGGACCATCAATGTATCTGACGATGGTGTAATCCACAAAGAATGCTCTTCCACTTTCGGAAAAGTCCCCTGAATCAATATGCTGAAAAGCCAATAGATCATATCCTAAGGATAACTATCCGGGGGAGGCTATAGCTGTTAACGGATAGCTCTATAACAATATTTTAACGTTTCGGTTGTGAGAGCTATCAGCTATCAGCCGTCAGTCAGCTATCAGCTATCAGTGCTAGATGCTAATACTAGCTACCAGTTTCCAGCTGCCAGCTTCCAGAAAATGGATTTTGACAGGCGATTAGAAATCATGCTGTAGAGACGCGATTAATCGCGTCTCTACAGCATGATTTCTAATCGAACCTTAGCCTAGCCTTAGCCTACGCCTTAATTTAGTTTGTACTTGATACCCAGGGCATCCAGATCCTCAATCAAGGCACTGGCGGCCTTCACCTTATTGGATTTGGAGATCAGCCCGAGGATAAAATCATCCTCGCGATCGTAGACCTGTAGCTTCAGCTTATGCCTGCCCTTGTGCGTTTCACAAATCTTGTCCAGGCTATCCAGGAGAAACTGATCCAGCTGGTCAATCGATATTTTTACGGTGATAGACTTAGTCAGCTCTTCTCCTATGCTGGCCAGCATCCGCGCTGAGGTGATTCTGAACTCGTGCTCTTGCCCATTCCAACTTAACTGGTAATGGCCTTCGACAAACAAAGCTTCGCCGACGGTCATGATGTCCTTGTATTTTTTGTAGTCCTCGTTGAAAAGCCTGATATCTAATGAACCCCTGAAATCCTGTAGCGTAAAAATCCCCCACCCGGTTCCCTTCTTGGTGATGCGGTGATCTGCATTGGTGACCATTCCAGCCAGTTTAAGGTGTTTGTCTTTATGCACCATCACCATATCCAGCGGGCAATTGGTGAAATGTTCGATTTCAAGCCTATAGTCATCGAGGGGATGACCTGACATATAGATCCCGGTGATCTCTTTCTCTCTGGTGAGTTTTTCTATCAGGGACCAATGAGGCACCTGCGGCAATGAAGGTTCCTGAAACATGTTGGTTGACGAATCACCAAACAAGGTGAGTTGGGTTTGGCTGGCCTGGGCCTGCACTGACTGCCCATATCGAATCGCATGTTCAATTAGTGATTCGTACCTATCCGTTGGAGCAAAATACTGAGCCCGGTGCGTGCCTTCAAAACAATCCATACCACCTCCCATCACCAGTGCCTCTAATGCCTTCTTATTGACTGCCTTCAGATTGACTCTGGACGTGAGATCAAAGATGCTCGCAAAGGGACCATTTGCCTTACGTTCATTGATGATATCATCGCCCGAACCTTCTCCCATATTCTTTAATGCAGAAAGTCCAAACCGGATTGCTCCTTTTGAGTTAACGGTAAAATTGATATTACTTTCATTTACATCCGGAGGCAACACCGGAATATTCATCCGCTTACATTCACGAAGGAAAAAATTGAGTTTTGTGATATCGTTTTTATTGTGTGTGAGTACTGCGGCCATAAACTCTGCAGGGAAATGGGTCTTAAGCCATGCTGTCTGCACAGAAAGAACGGTATATGCAGCACTGTGCGAGCGGTTGAAACCGTAACTCGCAAACTTGGACATAATTTCAAATATCTCATCTGCCTTGACAGATGGCACTCCTTTCTTCGTAGCCCCTTCCACAAAAATCTGGCGGTGCTTTTCCATTTCATCTGCCTTCTTCTTACCCATTGCCCGGCGAAGCATATCTGCAGCACCGAGACTATAGCCTGCCATGATCTGGGCACCTTGCATGATCTGCTCCTGGTAGACCATGATACCATACGTTGGCTTGAGCAGATCAGTAAGCCATTCATGCGGATAATCCACAGGTTCTCGTCCGTGCTTTCGATTGACGAACATAGGTATATAACTCATCGGCCCCGGGCGATAGAGCGCGTTCATGGCGATGAGGTCTTCAATATTGTTGGGTACGAGTTCGCGTAAGTATTTCTGCATACCCGGAGATTCAAACTGGAATATCCCGATCGTCTCTCCTTTCTGAAACAGTGTAAACGTAGCAGCATCATCCAGTGGAATTTGATCCGGATCAATAAGTTCCGTGGTCCCCTGTCGTTCAGCAATAATTTTTATGGAGTCCTTGACGATAGATAATGTCTTCAGTCCAAGAAAGTCCATTTTCAACATGCCTGCTGATTCGACTACACCACCTTCAAATTGTGTGACGAGCAAATCCGTTTCAGTTGAAGTACATACCGGAATGTACTGCATGATATCACCCGGTGCTATAATGACACCAGCGGCATGAATGCCTGTATTACGCACAGTACCTTCTACCTGTTGTGCAAGACGAAGGATTTCTCCTTCAGCGTTATCCAGCTTTTCTATATCCCGAAGCTTGCGGATATTTTCAAGATCACGGGATTGTGCATCATCTTCCGCTTCCTTACCTGGTTTAAATATTTTAGCGAGTGTTGTCCCTGGCGTTATCGGAATCATCTTAGCCAGACGGTCTGTATCTGATAGCGGCAACTCGAGCACTCGTCCTACATCGCGGATAGATGATTTAGCAGCCATAGTACCGAATGTAACAATCTGGGCTACCTGATTTCGCCCATATTTATCTACAACATAGTCTATGACGCGCTGCCTGCCTTCATCATCAAAGTCAATATCAAAATCCGGCATGGACACACGCTCCGGATTGAGGAATCGTTCGAAGAGCAAATTGTACTTGAGTGGATCAATGTTAGTGATGGTGAGGCAATAGGCGACTGCAGAACCTGCGCCTGATCCTCTTCCTGGTCCAACACTGACGTCCATGCGCCGTGCTGCCCTGATAAAATCCTGGACGATGAGGAAGTATCCGCCGAAGTTCATCTTATCGATGACACTAAGCTCCCAATCAAGCCGCTCCTTGATCTCCGGCAGGATGGTTCCATACCGAAGAAGCGCACCTTCATATACCAGATGTCTCAGGTACGCAGACTGATCCTTGAAGCCTTGTGGTACCGGAAAATTTGGCAACAAAACATCACGCGTCAATATGGGGGATGTAATCTTATCAAAAATCTCATTGGTGTTGTCGATCGCTTCCGGGATATCATGGAAGATCAGGTTCATTTCCTGCTGCGTCTTGAAATAAAAATCAGTGCTTGGAAACTGGAACCTTCCGGCATCTGACATTTTCTTGCCGGTATTGACGCATAGGATGATATCATGCGCTTTTGCATCTTCCTCATTGATGTAGTGTGCATCGTTGGTGGCGATGACCTTGATGTTATACTTTTTTGCAAAACCCAACAGGATCTGGTTCACCTTTTCCTGGCTCATCCCTGTATCATCAATCGTATCGAGTCCGCGTTGGCGTTGCAATTCGATATAGAAATCTTCACCAAAAAGATCAAGCCACCACTGTAGTGCTTTCTCTGCTTTTTCCAGATCGCCGGTCAGGATGGTCTGTGGGATCTCAGCACCGATGCAACAACTGGTAGCGATCAGGCCCTTGTGATATTGCAACAATAATTCCTTATCAATTCGTGGAAATCCGCTGTAGGTACCTTCGATAAAACCGAGTGAACAAAGTTTTGAGAGATTCTGGTAGCCATCCTGATCTTTTGCGAGCAGGAGTTGATGATAGCGTTGATCTTTTTCTCCTTTTGAAGTTTGAAACTGTCTCTTGTGCCGATCGTGTACCAGGTAAAATTCACAACCCACGAGTGCCTTGAGATTTCGCTTTTTAGCTTCGGATACAAATTCAAAAGCGCCGAACATATTGCCATGGTCCGTGATCGCTATTCCCTTCTGGCCATCCGCGACAGCCTTGTTCATCAGTTCAGGAATATGGGAAGCACCATCCAGCAGGGAATAGTGTGTGTGGCAGTGGAGGTGGACGAATTCAGGCATGGTGCAAAATAAGTGAAAAGTGAAGAGTGAAGAGTGAAAAGTGGAACGGGAAAATGAGAAGTGAAAAACTAAAACGTATTACAAAGAAAAATAAGTTGCATTTGAATGTCAATTCGCCCTAATTTTCTAGTTCACCATTGAAAATTAACCAGTTATGAAAACTTCAATCCTAAGGCAAAAAACCTTTGCATTTGCTGTAAAGATTGTCCGCTTGGTTCAGCGGTTACAATCTGAGAAAAAAGAATTTGTAATGAGCCACCAACTTTTGAAATGCGGAACCTCCGTTGGAGCCAATGACAGTGAGGCTGAGTTTGCACAAAGCAAAGATGACTTTATCAGCAAACTAAGTATTTCGTTAAAAGAGGCAAATGAATCCAAGTTCTTTCTGGAGTTGCTTCATGCGACCGACTACATTGAAAATGATGAGTTTAGAGATCTTGCTAGTGATTGTGGCGAAATTAAAGCTATGCTAATTTCCTCACTCCGGACTGCGAAATCAAGTATTAAAAAGAAGGTGTATTGAGCCGAATACTTTTCACTCTTCACTTTTCACTCTTCACTTTGTGCATAGGCTTTTCGACGGGTTTTTGCGGAGCAAAAACGTCGAAAAGCCCGTATGCACATTTGCTCCGGGCTTTTTCGACTAAGGTCTCAAAATAAGAAAACTACATCTTTATGATTAGCAGGCGAATCCTGCGGATCGGTGTCATTGAATATCAACTTAACGTAGGTGGGACGGCAAAAGTTTATATCATATATAAAAAACTTTTTATGCCAGAAACTTCTTCCCTGATGGTCATAAAGGTAACTTATCCCTGAATAAATCCCCAACACAAGCGATAGTTTTTATTAACATATGATTGCAGGGCTGATTTAGCCTGCTATGGATACGCGAACTAACTACTCAATATAACATATTATTTTAATGTAATAAATACTAATATTCAATACTTTAATAAAATTATTACCCCACAATATGGAGTGCAAAAATGGCTAATTTCCACCTCCCACTTTATTTTTCGTTTTTCACTCTTCATTTTTCACTTATATTCGCGTCCCATTCGTTACCCGCCCGGGTGCTGAAATTGGTAGACAGGCATGTTTGAGGGGCATGTGTCCGTTAGGATGTGAGGGTTCGAGTCCCTCCCCGGGCACTCTTAAAGTGAAGAGTGAAGAGTGAAAAGTGAAGAGTTATGGTTCGACTACGCTCACCAACCGAAAAAGGAAGGTGAAGTGAAGAGTGAAAAGATTAAGCCGGCAATAGCCGGCTTTTTTTATTTCTAGCTGTGGAGGTCTCTTACCTTCTGGAGGAAAGGGGAAGCAAAGACAAAATCCTGGAGGATTTCATTATTGGAGGTCAGCACTTCTTCCTTGTTGCCTTCCCAGGCCAGATAACCATCGTGCAGGAGGGCTATGTTGTCGCCTATTTCCATGACAGAGTTCATATCGTGGGTATTGATGATCGTGGTGATATTGTTTTCCTGGGTGATGTCATGGATCAGTTCATCAATCACAAGGCTGGTCTTTGGATCCAGCCCTGAATTGGGTTCATCACAAAACAGGTAGGTGGGCTGCAGGACAATAGCACGGGCAATACCTGCACGTTTCTGCATACCGCCGCTCAATTGCGATGGATATTTTTGGTTAACCCCAGTGAGATTGACCCTCTCAAGGCAATAATTGACCCGGTCAAGTTTTTCCTTGTGTGTTTTATTGGTAAACATATCCATTGGGAACCGGATATTCTCTTCGACTGTCATGGAATCAAACAGGGCGGTGCCCTGGAAAAGCATACCCACCGACATCCGGATATCCCTGACCTTTTTCTTGTCGAGTGAAGTGAAATTGACGTCGTCGTACCAAACAATGCCGCTTGTAGGGCCGTACAACCCTACCAGGATCTTGAGCAGGACGGTTTTTCCTGCGCCGCTCCGGCCGATGATCAGGTTTGTCTTCCCTGCTTCGAAGGTGAGGTTGATATCCTTGAGGACCTCCTGTTCACCAAAAGATTTGAATATTTTCTCTGCCCTGATCATGAGGTAAGGAGTACTGCGATGAGATAATCGGCGATGAGGATGGCAATATTGCTCATGACGACCGCAGCCGTGCTTGCTTTTCCAAGTTCTATGCTGCCGCCTTGGACAAAATACCCCTGGTAGCATGAAATGGCTGCCAGGATAAACCCAAAGACGACTGCCTTGACGTACATAATAAAGATATTCCAGGTCTCGAGATAAGAACGGATACCCTGGATATATTCTGCACCGCTGAAAAGTCCGGTTGGCACCGCTGCTATATACGCACCCATGATACTCACGATAGCGGCAACAGATACCAGGAGTGGAACTACGAACACGGCCGCTATGATCTTAGGCATGACCAGGAAAGCGGAGGTGTTGACCCCCATGATTTCCATGGCATCGATATGTTCTTTTTGACGCATTCCGCCTATTTCAGCGGCCATATTTGAGCCTACTTTACCGGCGAGAACCAGGCAAGTGATCGTCGGAGCTAATTCAATAATCGTGATATCCCGGACGAGATAACCAACGTAATATCTTGGAATAAGCTGACCACCAAGCTGATAGCTGATCTGAACCGCCATGACGGCCCCCATGAAGGTGGATATCAGCATCACAATAATCAGAGAGCCGATCCCGATATCATTCATCTGCCGCATGGTTTCCTTCCAATACATGGACATTTTCTCCGGTTTGGAGAAAACGAGTCTCATCCATATGAGAAACTTACCAAAATGCTCTATAAACTTAATATTCATCTAATCGCGTCATATCTGTTGTAAAAGTACTCCTTCCAAGCCAAAGGCGATCTATGTTCCTGGGTTTGGGATAACTTTGTAAGAGAGTGAGAGGGTAAGAGAGTGAGAGAGCGTGAGAGCGTGAGATGATTTAATGACCCCCGCCCCCCCCGGCCCCTTAGGGGGGGGGGTTTTCCTCCGCGGCGACCTGAAAGGGGGAAATGAAGAAAAAAAGAGCATTATGTACAATGGCACATAAATCAAGTCTCCCTTTCAGGGAATAGAGCATCAGAATGAGCAATTTTGATATTTACTGGACCAAAAGATTATAAAGAAAATGAATGCAGTTATAACAGGATCAACAAAAGGAATAGGTCGGGCTGTATTGATGGCATTGGCCAAAGAAGGGTGGAATGTTGCGGCTACGAGCCGAAACCTGGAAGACCTTGAAGCGCTTCAGGCTGAAGTGAAGGAGGCTTTCCCTCAGCAGGAATGCCTTATCCACTGGGTTGACTTTGCGGAAAAGGAAGAGACCATTACCTATGGAAAGGACATCCAGGCTATCTGGCCTGAAATCGACCTTCTGGTGAATAATGTGGGCGTTTTCCTTCCCGGATCAGTCCATGGCGAAGGAGATGGCTCATTGGAATCTACCATGGCCTTGAACCTCTATAGTCCTTACTACCTCACGAGGGCTTTGCTCCCGGGTATGATGAAACGGAAAACAGGTCATATCATCAATATGTGTTCTATTGCAAGTTTCATGTCCTACCCTAATGGTGGTTCCTATACGATCAGCAAGTTTGCTTTACTTGGACTCAGCAAAGTGCTTAGGGAAGAAATGAAGCCATATGGAATAAAAGTAACCTCTATCATGCCTGGTGCTACGTGGTCAGCATCCTGGGGTGAGGCTCCCTTTGCCCTTGACAGACTCATGCCTGCTGCGGATGTGGCGGAAGCTGTGGTTGCGTGTACACGCATGGGATCTTCATCGGTAGTGGAGGAAATTATTATCCGACCGCAGCTGGGAGACTTGTGAGAGAGTGAGAACGTGAGAGAGTGAGAGATTATTTTGAATAGGAGATGCGGTAGATGACATTAGCGTAATCATCAGAGACCAGCATGGAGCCATCGGGTAAAAATTCAATATCTACAGGTCGGCCCCAGGCTGCGCCGCCATCGAGCCATCCTTCGGCAAAGACAGTGTGGGATGCGACCATATTATCCTCAATCTTTACAAGGACTATCCTGTATCCGGATGGTTTTGTCTTGTTCCATGATCCATGCTCGGCGATGAAGAGTTGGTTGCGATATTCTTCAGGGAACATAGTGCCGGAATAGAATTCAAGACCAAGTGGGGCCACATGGGCTCCGAGTTTTTCGGCCGGAGGAGTAAAATCGGAACAGCTATGTTTCTTGCCAAGTTTCGGATCCGGATAATCACCCTGATGGCAATAAGGAAATCCGAAATTCATACTATCCTTTGGTGCAAAATTGAGCTCACAGGAAGGCATGTCTTCGCCGAGCCAATCACCTCCATTGTCTGTAAACCACAATTCCTTTGTCTCCGGATGCCATGCCAGTCCAACTGTGTTGCGAATCCCGCGCTGGACGATCTCACGAGCCCTGGTGGTCATATTGATCCTGGTGATGGTGGCAAATATTTCATCGTCCGGCTCACAGATATTACAAGGGGCTCCTACCGGAACATATAGATTTCCATCAGGTCCGAAGTCGATATACTTCCAGCCGTGATGTTCCTTGTCCGGATAATTATCTACGAATACTTCCTTCTTAGGTTTATCAAGATTGCTTTCAATCGCCGGATACTTCAATATCCGGTGCACTTCGGCTACGTAGAGGTCTCCGTCTTTTAGGGCCACCCCGTTGGGCATTTTTAGTCCGGAAGCAATGGTCCATGTTTTATCAGTTCTAAAATCGCCGTTTTCATCTTTCACTGCATAGACATTGCCTACATCCCTTGTACCAACAAACAACACGCCAGAAGGGCTAAGATCCATTGACCTTGCATTTGACAATTTATCAGCATAGACTTCAATTTTAAACCCTGGAGGTAATTTGATCTTGTTCAGGGGCAACAATCCTGCCTGACCTGGTGCCGTTGTGTCTGCCACTGTCTTTGCTGTACCTTTTGCTGCTGGTGTGGAAGCGTTGCACCCAACAAACATCAATGAAAGTAGGAGTGAAAAAATCATTATCGAATGGTGTTTCATAGCCGCAAAGTACAAAACGCTCAGTTCACAGCTAAAAGCTATCAGCTATCAGCCGTAAGCTATCAGCTATCAGAACTAAGTGTCAGCTTCCAGCTACCAGGTATCAGTCAGTATGCGCCAGTGAATTCCGGCTATTCTAAAGAATGTCTCAATGGTAAGCTGGAAATTCTTCTCACTCTCTTACTCTCTTACTTTCTTACAAGTCTCACTCTCTTACTCTCTCACTCTCTCACAATGGACGGAAATCTCTAATTTCATGCCCTTAGACTATCATGGAGAAAAATCTGAAACTCATCGCTATCCTGCCTGCGGAACCTTACTTTTCGGAAATCCGAAAAGAACAGGAGTACATTGCTACAACCTGGGGACCGGTGCATGCCTTACGGACGCCTCCGCATATCACTATCGTACCTCCGGTCTCCTTAAGCTCCAGCGAGGTAGGTTGGTTGTTTGGAATGGCAGGAGCCCTGTCAGGATCCCTACCCTCTTTCAAAATGGAATTGCATGATTATGGCTCATTCAAGCCTCGGGTGATCTTTATCAATACCATCATCAATCGGGAATTGCATGAAATGTATGACTTGTGGCACCAGGCTTTGCTTTCTAAAATGCCGCATGTACTGGACAAATACCCCGACAGACCGTATCATCCTCACCTGACCTTAGCGCATAAAGATGTATCCACCCAACAATTTGACCGTATCTGGAGATACTATGTCAATAAAAAATACAGGGCTGCCTTCACGGCTGACCACTTTTGCATTTTAAATCACACCGAAAATGGATGGGAAGTAGAGAAAAGGCTGCCGTTGTTGGGCTAATAACCAACCGTATTCACATGTTGAGTTGCAGTGTAGATGCACGTAATGAATTTGAGTGATGGCAGGCTCCATCTATAGAAGTTGATAATAAATGAAACAAAACAGGAAATTTCTCTTTGGCATGCTTCTCGGCATCTGTATTGCAGGTGCAGCTGGTTATTTTTACCTATCTGATTTGATGCAGCAAAAGTATACAGCTCAGATAGAACTTCAGCAAAGCCGAATTGACCAACAAGCTGCGACGATAGATTCAGGAAGACATATCAGTATGCTCAACATGATGAATATCGTCCTGGCAAATGTAAATGAAGAATTAGGAAAAACGACAGCGAGGAAGCTGAGTGATGAAACGATAGAACAGATTGCGGCCTTGAGTTATTCATTCAATTCGCATGTGTATCTGGAAAGCGATGGAATACCAGCTAATAAGCGAAGTCCGGAAAGAGGACAATTACTTCTCCTGCTCACCACGATGCATATTGATTCAGGCAGTCTGCATAAAATAATGACTAAGACTTCCTTTGCCGGTGCGCTCTTGCGGGAGGCTGACCTGGAGGGAACAAATCTCGCCGGCGTGGATTTGCAAGGAGCTGATTTGCAGGATGCAAATTTACAAGGTGCGAACCTGGATAGTGCGAACCTGAGCTTTGTAAATTTGTGGGGTGCAAATCTGCATCAGGCACACCTGAATGGAACCAATTTGAAAAGGGCTGATCTGCGCTGGTCCAACCTGAATGAAGCGGATCTTGAAAAATCAGATCTCAAGGAGGCTGATCTCGCCTCAGCGCAACTTAGAAAAACAAATTTGCGTGGGGCCATTCTCAAATGGGCTGATTTGAATGGCGCATTTTTAATTGAAGCAGATCTGACAGGTGCAGATATGTTCAGATCCAATCTCGTCAGGACTCAAATGACAGGCACCATTTTAAATGCAGCCAATATGAGCCTGACGAACATGATGGAGGCCAACTTGATCAACGCCGACCTCACAGGCACTACCCTCCATGATGCAGTTGTCTCCAATAAAAACTGGCTAACACTCCTTGCGGAATGGCAAGTAACAAGTGCAAACGAAATACAACTTGATTACAAACTGGAAGAGGAAGCCTTTAATGGCAAACCAATCTATCGACTTAAAATAGTAAAGGATTGATTTCAGTTCTTTAGCTTAACAGCATTTTAATCACAAGCAGGTTCAATCCACTTCAAGGACCTGGTTAATTTTTCCCACAAATCGAATGATCTTTTCGTCAGTGGTTCTGAATGGTTCGAACCCTATTTGAAAAGTCCAGCTATGATAGCTTTGTATGTCATTCAGATAGTCTCTCAATAAGGCAGGTGTCCAAACCGTTTCCCTGGTTATCTTATACTTTTCAGCAAGCATCTTACCCTGTTCCTGTCCCCATTCGTTATTGATCATATCCACATAATTATCCACCGGTCCATTTTCAAAATCTTCAATTTGTTCAACAGTAAAATTACCTGTGATCAATTCCGGCATATTATAGAGTTCATGTACATCCGCCACGAAATCGGCTACTTCTTCAGAGAAGACAGAAGTCATGAACGCCTGCGCGGTGATATGATTAAATGTGTTGAGGTATCCTTTTTCACCAAGGTCCTGCTCGGAGAGACGCGGCAGATCGTCTTTTACTATATGCTGCACCATGATCTCTGCAAGATCATAGAAGGCAGCATCACCAATGCCATATACTTCAGGCTTTCTTCTACCCAGGTTTTCAATACATCCGAGGTCCTTTCTGTGCCGGATAGCGAAAGGCGATTTAATTCCCAGCGCCATCTTGTTCCAAAAATTACCCTTCCTGGCCTTTATAAAATCTGCCTGGCTGATGCCCGATTCTAATATACTGATCACTTGCCGGTCTCCACTGCGATAGGTGAGGCGGACCTGCTCCTTACCAGACTTACTTGCATTCGTGTCAACAAGGTCATGAAGATATTTAACATCGACTACCTGCCTGAATTGATCCAGGGATGTAAATCTTGTCAAAAGCAATGCTTCACCTCCAAAATAATACGGGGAATCAGGAGTGTTTAAAGAATCAACAACTACCTCGTGCTTATCAAGGGCTGTTGCATCAGGTTGCCGTGATTGTTTGCACCCACTGAAAGCTATGCATACGAAAAGAACAAAACACCGGAGAAGATTCATGGACTATACTTTACATTCTCAGGATTGATTGTTCATCGTCCGTTTTGATATCTGACGAGTTATGCAAAATGATTGGCTTTAGTTTGATATCGCCATGCACTGCAATGGCTTTCAATTGAAGAAGGTGTACATCATCAAAAATCATAGCAGGCCGATAGTCAGGGGCTGCAATGCTGATCTTTACATTCTTCATGGTGAGCCCCTCCACATGTCTTACATAAAACCCCCACGATGGCAGCTCTCCAAACATCGAAAACTCAGGGTAGAGTGCTTCGCGTTCCGGCACTTCCGTTAACCGTGAAACCGGCATATTCGCCAGGCCATTATTACCTCTGCCCGGATAAATGATTTCTATATTCTCAAGTGTTAGATTTTCTACCGGGTGGCCGGGAAGACCTGTTATCGAGGAAGGAAAGGTATTGTGAAAAAATGGGAGCTCCGGTCCCCGTATTTCATAAGCGTAGTCAGGTCGCTCAAAGGCTACTTCCACTTTGATATTGCGCAAGGTGACATTTCTCAACAATCCTGGCTCCCGTGTTTTACTTCTGTCCCCCAGCCTTATAAAAATGGCATTTCCGGTATTGACTGCATCAATATTTTCGATAAGAATATTTTCAAGCGTACCTCCATCCACGCATTCGATAGCGAGGGCTGAACGAAAAGTGTCAAAAACTTTTATGTGCTCAATCGTCACGTTTTTAAATCCACCGTGGGATACGGTTCCAAACTTGACAGCACTGGCACTAGAGCGAACTGTGCAATGTGCGATGTATATACTATCACAAAAATGATCACGTGATTGGGATTTGAGGCAGATGCCATCATCCGCAGCATTGATATAACAATTGGTGATCCGGACCTTCTTACAGTCCTGGATGTCTATACCATCATTGTTCCAGTAGGCATCGCTGTCTACCTGAACATGATCCAGAATAATATTATCACACAGGTCGTATGTCTGCACCCAGCATGCGGCGTTCCTCAGCGTCACATTGGTGAGTTTAATATTCTTGCAATTGACAAATTCGATGAGCTGTGGCCTTATGTAATGCATAGGGCGCATTTCGACAAAATTGTAGTCAGCACTATCGAGCTTGCCTGCGTAAAATAAGCTATCGATATGCAAAGCCAGCTGGCGCCCCTGCCCGTCTATCGTACCCGGACCCGTAATCATGATATCACTCTCCCCATCTGCTATCACCAGGGCCTTCCATCTGTTCAATTTGATATAGTGATCCGGGTTTGTACTACCGAGCAATACTGCATCCTGGAGCAAATGCAATTCGACACCGGATTTGATCACCAGACTGCCTGAAAGAAATGATCCAGCTGGAAAGACTACCCTACCATTCCCATATAAATGCGCTGCTTCTATGGCTGCCTGAATACCAGAGGTGCAAAGCGTTTTACCATCCGGCACAGCACCATAGTCCAATATATTAAACTCCTGTGCGTACAGGAGGCACTGGCAACCAATGAAAAAAAGTGAAAACAAAATCTGCCGCATTACTTCATATTAATAGGTCATTAACTACGACCTGTTCATTCCTCATTAAAAATACATTTTCTGAGCCTCTCTTGGGCGGACAACGGGTTCTCTGGGTATAAATGTGATATCGATCTGCTCTACTTTACCATTAGCTGCAATCTTGAGAGCAACAGATTGATATGGTTTGAACTCGACATTTTGTGTGATTGTCTTACCAGCGATCGTAAACTTCAGCTTTCGATAGACAGACTGCTTCATTAAGGACTGCCCTGAGTATAGGGGATAGGTCAGATCAGTGCTAAGGGGTTGTGCAAGAAAAAGCAAATGTGTTCCATCCTCCTCTACCCTGCACCAGTATCCGGGCAAACTATCCCCCTGTATCAATGGGGGATGATCTGTGACCGCATTGAAATTACCAGATACATTGCGGAGCGCTAACAGCTCAGTGATCAAATGATCATATGTTTCTGCTTTTAGATGTCCAGGTTGTTTCGGTCGTCTCTTCAAACACACCGGGAGCCCTTCCTTCGCTAATTCCAAAATGCGCATGAGCGTCCTGACATCCATATATTCCACATCGATATAAAGGGTGGAGAATGCTGCATCACCGACGACCAGCTTTCCGTTTTTAAATTCCGCCTGCATTAAAAAATGTCTGTTGATCCACAATGGGTGATAACCCGCTATTTCCTCCGGCGGATGGATATACCTCAATTCATATTCTCCCCACACCCATACTCTTTGTTTTTCGGGTGGATACGCTCCTTTCATCACACCATCTTCATAAGGAATGTACACAGCGACATCGCTATAGGACTTTCCTCGCTGCATAAGGCCAGAGACTTTCTCCATATATGCATTGAAGGCTGGCAACTCAGGCGTGAGGCTTCCTCCTGGACCAAAATAAGTGGTTGCAAAAAAATCTATGGAGTCAGCGCCCTTTGGCTGATAAGGCATGCCATGGTAAAAGTGTTGATTAACGCCTTGAGCAAACAATGCATCTGCTACCAGCTTGAGATCAGCTGTCTGCTCCTGTCGCAGGTAAGTGGCTGGAAATCCATACATACAGGTAAATGTTTCGCTGGAGACCAAATATTTAGAAGAGAGGCAAGCTGAAGAACTGACGATTCTGGAAAAATTTGGATTGTTCAACATCGCTTCCGTCTCAGGGATGTCGACCAGGGAATAGAGTGTCATCACATCTGCTGGTGCTGATAAACATTGAACACGTGACCATGCTCCAAGTTCCTTACATTTCTGAACATACGGTTTATAAAAACCATTGGTCACATACTCATCCATGTGAAGCATATAATCGTAGCGAACATCCGGAAAAGAATCAAGTCCTGCTTCCATAAATGGAATGATATCGTACCCAAATGTGGATGCAAACGTAAGATCAAAACCTGGCGTCCATATTTTATTGGTTGCATTGAGCTTGATTTCCCATGAATCCGTAAACAAGGCTGATTTACTTCCTTCCAGTGCCGGTTGCAGTGCCTGACCTACAGGATCCGCGAATTGATCAAATGCCTTACTATCGAGGTGATTGATGACCCACTGAGTGTCAGGGTAGGTCCATGCAAAAGTGAGCGCCTGGCGAAAAGCCGGGTCTCCATAAATCTGTGTTCTGTTCTCTTTTGCAATATTACTTCCTGCAACAGGCCAGGCACTCCCAAAAGTAAAGTCGCACGATAAGCCGATGGAATCAGCATACATCTTGGTATAAGCAACCATTTCAGACCATTCCGGACTCAACCATTTCTGTGCTGTGGTATCTTTAGGGTAATGGCGGTTATACTTCCTGGCATACATGTCCTGGTATCGATACAATGGATAAATCCACGCGATTTCAACCCCGCCAAAATTCATTTCTTTCGCCCAGTCCAACTGATACCGGATATCCGGCTTCCTGATTTCGGTTGCAAACCACCACCACCGGGTGCAGGGTTTGGACGAAGGATAATAAGCAACACGCTCTGTATCATATGTTTGACCCGACGCAGGCCTATACCCGATGCAGGCAACCAGGATCGTAAATCCAATCAGCAAAAGGTAC
The DNA here is from genome assembly GCA_016721905.1 of Candidatus Opimibacter skivensis. GTDB lineage: Bacteria > Bacteroidota > Bacteroidia > Chitinophagales > Saprospiraceae > Opimibacter > Opimibacter skivensis. The sequence goes on from JADKHH010000036.1 coordinate 125,753, forward strand.
AGCAACCATTTCATAAGACGAAAATTAACAATTTACCGAGGTAAGAAACCTAAAAGACAACACAAGCCCGATAAATCACCAATTATCGAAATATTTCAGAAAACCAGAAGTTGTTGAATCCCTGCTGACAAACCGTTGTCACTGGTCGCGAATACTTTTGTTGTGATACAATAAGCATTCACAAAACTTAACCACGATTATGAATAATACCTCAGAAGCAACACAGCTCAAATCTGTCATCACTTCAGCAGAATTGCTCCATCATTGGCAAGGCCACAGAAACCTGACCCGCAGGGTGATCGAGGCTTTCCCTGAAAAGGAGTTCTTTGAATTCTCGATTGGGGGTATGCGTACTGCCGCAGGTCTGATACAGGAATTGATTTCTATCGCCGGGCCGGGTATGCGGCAGATTGCTACAGGTGAAAATGCAGCGCAGGACCATACACCAGATCTGAAGAACAGCAAGGCTCATGTACTAAAACTATGGGACGAAGGCACTGAACAAATCAACCATTACTGGGCCATGCTACCCATGGAGAGATTTCATGAAGAAATTGTGGCTTTCGGTATGTATCCCGGTTCTGTATGGTCCACCATCATGTACTTCCATGACAATGAAATTCATCACAGGGCACAAGTGTATGTGTACCTGCGCGCGTTGGGCATCGAACCACCTTTCTTTTACGAGCGATAGTCAGGACCTGATGACAGGATCAAAAACCATATGGGTCTTCCGAACAAGTGTGTCCACGAGAATGGACATACACAGGTTAAAGCCGTTACTGGACAGACTTATACAGACCGATGAAAAATGGAATTTCGATCTGGAGGATTGTGATCACATCCTCCGGGTCGAAACCTGGTCACTAGCTGCATCGACTATCATTTATGAACTTGAAAATGCAGGCTATTGGTGTGAGGAACTTGAAGATCTTCATCCACTTCCTTTACACATTATACGTTCTATTGAGCCTGAACAAACGATGATCGCAAAGATTTTGTGCAGGTATTAACTCATTGACAGATTCCCTCTGGTTTTTTCGACCATATCTTTTACAATGGTCTTGAAACTTTCCGGCTCTACAATTTCTGCACAATCGCCAAACATTAAATACCATCGTGCGAGGCCATGAGCAAGATCCCTTGCCATAAACGTCATCTCGACCTGGCCATCACTTTCCACTTCAGAGACAAAACCATAATATTTTCGTCCACTGCGCATATACCTAATGACATCCTTCTTCACCCGGATGACGACCTTTGTTTTTTCTGAAGTATCCTCCAGGTTCCTGAATTCGTCGACATCAATTGGTTCGCCTGTAAACGGCAAAGAAGTCCGATTTATCTCCAACATCCTATCGGTGCGGAACTGGCGATAATCCTTTCGAAGGTGACAATAGCCTATCACATACCAGTGATTGTGCTCATGAAACAACCCTGCCGGTTCGATCATGCGCTCGATCGCTTCCTCCCCTTCATATGCGCGATAGACCAGTCTGACTTGTTTTTTCTCTGCGATGCTTTCTATCAGGACTTCTAAAGCGTCCGGGGTGTTTTCATTAAAAAGTTGTTGTGTGGTGTTGATCCATATCTGGGATTCCAGTGCGGCCACATGGTCTTTGGCGTGGCCCCTCAATACAGATTTGATCTTGTACATCGCAGATTCAAAATGACTGCCGAGCTTCTTGTCTGTAAACTTTTGCATGAGTTTTTCGGCGGCTATAAAACTTGAAGCTTCTTCGCGGGTAAACATGACCGGGGGGAGCCGATAGCCTTCGATGATGGAATAGCCGATCCCTGCTTCTCCGGCCACAGGCACTCCGGCTGCTTCAAGTGAGCGAATATCCCTATAGACCGTACGAAGGCTTACATCAAACCTGTCTGCCAATTCCTGGGCCTTGACAACGCGGCTTGATTGCAGATGTATAAACATGGCTACAATACGGTCAAAACGGTTTAAGGCATCATCACTCATCGGAATCGGGATTTCTGCTGCAAAGATGGAATCTTAAGAGGGATTTTTCATTGCAGATGGACAATAAGGCATTTGGATGTAATGATTGAGTGTATTCTGTATATTTAGTGCTCAAGAATGAATAAACTCCATCTGACTCGCTGGAAAAAAGTTAAACATGAAAAAACCACACTGGCTGGCTTTACTGGCGCTTTTTTTCCTAAACCATTCTTTCGCTCAGGATCAACAACTTGTTGACTCCCTCCTCCTCCAACTCAAAAACCACCATTCACAAAAACTATCCGCTGGATCTGAATTGCCAGCTTTGTATGATACTGCGGCGGCAAATATCCTGAAGGAGCTTTCCGTGGCCTATTGGTTTAGTGACTATGACAAAGCCACTGACTACGCCAAACAATGCCTGATGCTGTCTGAAAAAATAGGTTATAAAAAGGGCATTGGCACGGCCTATAACTTAATGGGGATTATCCATATTTATAAAGGTGACTGTGTGCCCGCACTTGAATATCTGACAAAAGCACTAGAGATACGAAAAGAGATAGGCGATCAAAGGGATATTGTGATTACCATCAACAACATTGCATCCGCATATTATAGCATGAGCAATTATGCTGAAGCATTGAAATATTATCTGGAAGCATTAAAAATCAATGAAGAGGATGGAGATAAAGAGCTACAAGCCGATAATTACGGTGGCCTTGCCATTGTTTATACCGATATACACAACTATCCTGAAGCCATAAAGTATCATCTCAAATGCATTGAACTCAGGGAAGAAATCGGCGATAACGAATCCATTGCATGGGCAAGGATTAATCTTGCTGAAATGTATCTCCTGAAAGGTGATTTTACAGAAGCCCTTGATCAGCTCCATACAGCGAGAGCGCTTTCTTGAACTCTTGGAAAAGCAGGCATGGAAGCAGACATTCTGACCCTGGAGGGAAAAGCACACTACAAGCAAGGCAATTATCCAGAGGTCTTGAAAACGTTTTTGACAAGTTTAAGCGTATCAGCAGAAATCGGAGAAATGCCCGCGATGGCGGATGCCTACAACTACATTGGAGCAGCCTACTCAAAGCAAAATAAATACAACGATGCTGAAACTTACTTGAAGAAAGGCCTAACAGTCTCCAAAGAAATTGGGAGTCTGCAAAGGATCATGGATAGCTATAGAGGCCTGACCGCTGTAGATAGTGCTCAGGGCGATTTTGCCAGCGCCCTTATGCATTACAAACTATACTTAGCTGCAAGGGATAGTATGATGAATGCCGAAAACTCGAAAAAAATACTTCAGCAGCAGATGCAATATGAATTCGACAAAAAGGAGGCATCCGCAAGAGCTGAACAAGAACTAAAAGATGCGATCACTGCAAAGCAACTGCAGACTCAAAAGTATGTACGCAATGGATTCATGGGTGGATTTGGCGTTGTTTTGCTTTTTGCAGGCGTATTTTTTGCGCAGCGTAACCGGATAAAAAATGCCAACAAGCTTATCCTTAAAGAAAAAGAACTAGCGGAGCAACAACGTATTCGTGCCGAACAAAGCGAAAAATTCAAGCAACAGTTCCTGGCCAATATGAGCCATGAGATCCGGACACCGATGAATGCGGTGCTGGGTATGACCAATCTGCTGATTGACAAATCACCGCGCCCTGATCAGCATGAATATCTGGACGGCATCCAGAAATCATCAGATACTTTGCTACACATCATCAATGACATCCTCGATCTCAGTAAGATTGAAGAAGGCAAAATGGAGTTGGAGCAAATTGATTTTTCCATCCATAACCTGGTCGATCAGGTCAGGCAGACCTTAAATTACAAAGCAGAAGAAAAGGGCCTTCATCTGATAACTGAAATTGATAAAAGCATACCCGAAATAATGGTCGGTGACCCTAACCGGTTAAAACAGGTGCTCATCAATCTTGCTGGGAATGCGATTAAGTTTACGGAAAAAGGTAGCGTTTCTTTGAAAGTTAGCAGTGAGCAGTTAGAAGTGAGCAGTGGGGAGTTGGCAGTTAGCAGTCCGCAGTTGGCAATGGGCAGTCAACAGTCGGCAGTTCGAAGTATCACATTCAAAGTGATTGATACCGGGATAGGGATACCAAAGGATAAACTGGAGGCGGTGTTTGAAAGTTTTTCGCAGGCGCATGTATCGGATGCGAGAAAATTCGGGGGCACGGGATTGGGGCTTTCGATCAGCAAGCAGTTGGTGGAATTGATGGGTGGAGCCATCAGCATCGAGAGTGAAGTAGGTGTTGGAACAATCTTTTCATTTACGATTGCATTGGCTGAAGGGTCACGGGAAAGATTGAACGGGTTTAAATCATCAGGACAAATAGATGGCTCGATACTCAATGGACTGAGAATACTGATTGTGGATGACAATGAATTTAACCGAATTGTAGCCCATGATTCGTTGATGGTAAAAGCAGATGTGTCAATAACGCTGGCCAACAATGGCAAGGAAGCATTGGCCTTACTCCATGAACATGATTTTGATATAGTCCTGATGGATGTGCAGATGCCGGAGATGGATGGGTACGAAGCCACCAGGCATATTCGTGATCCGCACTCATCGGTGCGCAATCATCATATACCTGTTATTGCCTTGACGGCAAGTGTGATCCGTAGTGACCTGGACAAATGTCGCGAGGCTGGAATGGATGATTATGTACCAAAGCCATTTAAAACAAGCCAGCTCATCACATCTATTGCTAAGGCAACAGGTAGGGAATTGAAGTTTGTGGAAAAGAAATAGATCGAAGCCTGTACCTTAGGCCTTGAATTAAAATCTGCAAAAGCAAAATAAATCCCATGGCAAAATCCACGTTAACAGACCAGGAGCAAGTCACCGAGCATATCAGCAAGCTGGATCCGGCTATAAGTCCGATTGTAGAAACTTTGCGCCAGATGATCCTCAGTACAGATAAATCAATCGGCGAACATATCAAGTGGAACAACCCATGTTATTATTACACCGGGGAAATGAAACCGTTCAACCCCAAGGAATATAAGCGCGAGATTGTCGTCTTCAATATGTACAAAGGACGCATCATGATGGTTTTTCCCAGCGGGGCCCGGGTCAATGACGCCACCGGCTTTCTCACCGGAGAATACAAAGATGGCAGGCGGATCGCGATCATTGCAGATATGAAAGATGCAAAAGCTAAAAAGAAGGTTTTGCAGGCCGTCATCAGGGAGTGGCTGCGGACTATAGATAAATAAATAAAAGGCGAAGGCTAAAGCGGAGGCTAAGACAGAGGCAAGGCTAAGGTAGGCATGTTATTGACTGGCATGAAGTAGGTGATAACCAGAAAACCAAATTTCCAAAACTATAGAAGAAATTTTCGGAGGGCTGATCTTTTTTCGGTCGCACAGACGTGATTTATCCCTCTCATTCTTCGGTCGTACAGACGCGATTTATCGCGTCTCATTTTGTACGCCCCGGAGACGCGATAAATCGCGTCTCTACGACCATCTAGAGGCTATAAATCGATTTGCATCATTTTGGCCATAAGGACGCAAAAAAAATCACATAGTGCGTACCGCCAACTCTTATATTTACAATATCAACCAGTTGAAAACATGACTGACAAATTCCGTAATCGGTATCGGATAACAACCTCGCGCGCTCCATGGTGGGATTATGGAAATGGATCCTATTTTGTCACTATCTGTACAAGGAATCGCCTTCATTTCTTTGGTGAAATAATCGATGCAGTAATGCAAAAATCGCAGGTTGGAGAAATCGCGGAAACCCATTGGAAGGAAATTCCAGGCCGTTTTGTACATGCACGATTGGGTGCGTATATATTCATGCCCAATCACATGCACGGAATCATCAACATTGAAGGCTCACATCATGAATCATTGGATCTGGAAACAAACCCAATAGATTTTCGCAATAAAATTGAATATCTGGAAAATAATTGGAAACCATCTCGTGGAGGTATCACAGGAATTCACAATCCGATGTTGAATCAAAATTTATCCACTATGCTCCGATGGTATACGGGAAGGGTTAGCTATGAGGCCCATAAAATCAATCCGGATTTTGGTTGGCACAAAAGATTTCATGATCGCATCATAAGAGATCCGGAAGAATATAGAATAAAGGAACGATATATCCGGAACAATCCTTCGAATTGGAAGGAGGATGAATATAACGAATCTATCCCTTGAAAACCATGCAAAATTGAAAATGGTTGTACAGACGCGATTTATCCCTCTCATTCTTCGGCCGTGCAGACGCGATTTATCGCGTCTCATTCTTGTATGCCCCGGAGACGCGATAAATCGCGTCTCTACGACCATCCACACGAATATCAAGACGCGATAAATCGCGTCTCTACGACCATCTATGATCTCTGGAAACAAGACGCGATAAATCGCGTCTCTACGACCATCTAGAATATCAACATTCTTCGGCCGTACAAACGCGATTTATCGCGTCTCATTTTGCACACTCCGGAGGCGCGATAAATCGCGTCTCTACTACATATTCCTCCTGTACTGTCCACCCACTTCATATAGAGCGTGCGTCACCTGGCCTAGTGAACATTTCTTAGCTACTTCCATCAAGGCTGCAAACGTATTTGCATTTTCAATGGCTACTTCCTGCAACTTCTTCAGGGCATCAGCTGAATGACTTGTATTTGCAGTATGGAGCTGGTTAAGGCGAATGATCTGGTTTTCCTTTTCCTGTTCATTAGACCTGATGACTTCTTTTGGAAGGACTGTCGGTGAACCATCTTTGGAGAGGAATGTATTGACCCCAATAATCGGAAATTCACCGGAGTGCTTTAGGGTTTCATAATGCAAGCTTTCTTCTTGAATTTTACTACGTTGGTACATGGTTTCCATCGCACCCAGCACCCCACCACGTTCGGTGATACGGTCAAATTCAGCAAGCACTGCTTCCTCAACCAGGTCGGTCAACTCTTCGATGATAAACGCGCCTTGCAATGGGTTTTCATTTTTAGCAAGGCCTAGTTCATGGTTGATGATCAACTGGATCGCCATGGCCCTGCGCACACTTTCTTCTGTAGGCGTCGTGATGGCTTCGTCATAAGCATTGGTGTGGAGGCTATTGCAATTGTCATAGATCGCATACAGCGCCTGCAAGGTGGTCCTGATGTCATTGAATGAAATCTCCTGTGCGTGCAACGAGCGGCCACTGGTCTGGATATGATACTTTAGTTTTTGTGAGCGATCATTTCCATTGTATTTATACTTCATCGCCTTAGACCAGATGCGTCGCGCTACCCTGCCGATGACGGCATACTCCGGATCAACTCCGTTGGAGAAGAAGAAGGAAAGGTTTGGTGCAAAATCATCAATGGCTAATCCTCTTGACAAATAGTATTCAACAAAAGTGAAGCCGTTGGAAAGCGTAAACGCTAACTGTGTAATCGGATTAGCTCCTGCTTCCGCTATGTGATACCCTGAAATGGATACAGAGTAAAAGTTGCGAATATTCTCATCAATAAAATAGGCCTGCATGTCACCCATCAAGCGCAACGAAAATTCTGTAGAGAAAATGCATGTATTCTGGGCCTGGTCCTCCTTGAGAATATCGGCCTGTACCGTACCTCGAACGGATTGAAGTGCTTTTGCCTTCAACTGATTATAGATCGCGGGTTCTAAAACTTCATCGCCAGTCAACCCGAGCAACATCAATCCCAATCCATTATTTCCTTCCGGAATTTCCTGGTCGTATTTAGGACGAGGAAAGCCTTGCTGATCATACTTACGTTGGAAAGCCTTTTCGACTTCAGCTTCCAGTTTATGCTCTTTGATGTAGAGTTCGCATTGCTGATCAATCGCAGCATTCATAAAGAATGCACACATCGTTGCTGCGGGGCCATTGATCGTCATGGAGACAGATGTCTTTGGATCGCAAAGATCAAAACCGGAGTATAAACGCTTGGCATCGTCCAGCGAACAAATACTTACACCGGCATTTCCGATTTTACCATAGATATCCGGACGATGATCAGGATCTTCACCATACAATGTTACACTGTCAAATGCAGTAGACAACCTGATCGCAGGCATCCCTTTTGATACATAGTGAAAACGTTTGTTGGTACGCTCCGGCCCACCTTCGCCAGCGAACATCCTCGTTGGATCTTCTCCCTTTCGCTTGAAAGGATAGATACCTGCTGTATATGGAAAACGGCCCGGAAGATTTTCCTGTGTAACCCAATTGACCAACGTACCCCAGTCCTTTGCGGTAGGGAGTGCCACAACAGGTATGCGTGTACCTGATAGTGAACGCACATATGTATCCACTTTGATCACCTTATCCCTGACCTTGTAGGAATAATCATCATCTACATACTGATGCCGGATCTCCGGCCATTCTTCGAGCCATCGCCATACATCACCGTGTACATCTTGCTTTAGTCTTTCAAATTCTTTATTCAGGCTCTCCGTCATTTCTGCAGAACCCTTGCTTTCAAAATGAGCACCTGATTCTTTCAAGGCATATAGCAGCGCTGCTTTATCAGCTTCCTCTTTTGCCCAGGTATCATATTTGCGATTGCTGTCTGCTATTTCAGAAAGGTACCTGACACGATGTGGGGGGATGATATAGATTTTCTCACTTTCTCCAGTCTTAAACTGAACGGTGCTCTTAAAGGCTATACTTGTCTTGGTTTCGAGCACCTGTATGATTTTTTTATACAGCGCATTGGTTCCTGGATCATTAAACTGGGAAGCTATCGTACCAAATACAGGGATTTGCTCATCGGGTGTATCCCATAATTCATGATTGCGTTTGTATTGCTTACGGACATCACGCAAGGCATCCTGTGCACCCCGTTTGTCAAACTTATTAATAGCGATCACATCCGCAAAGTCGAGCATATCGATTTTCTCCAACTGCGATGCTGCACCAAACTCCGGTGTCATGATATACAGCGACATATCCGCATGATCAACGATCTCGGTGTCTGACTGTCCGATCCCTGAGGTCTCCAGAATAATCAAGTCAAAATCTGCAGCTTTCAGGATATCCACGGCCTGCTTGATATGCTTTGACAGCGCAAGGTTGGATTGGCGTGTCGCGAGGGAGCGCATGTATACGCGGGAAGAGATCAATGCATTCATCCTGATGCGGTCTCCCAACAAAGCTCCGCCTGTTTTGCGTTTACTAGGGTCAACAGAAACAACAGCGAGGTCTTTTTCAGGAAAATCAAGGAGATACCTTCGGATGATTTCATCGATCATACTTGATTTACCGGCTCCACCTGTTCCCGTAATACCTAATACAGGCACTTTAGAATCTTTCGCTTTGGAAGTGATCTCCGCGATCCAGTGTTTATTTTCTTCAGGATAATTTTCCACAGCGGTGATCAGCCTGGAAATAGAAAGGTGATCCTTCTTTGAGATTTTCTTCAATTCCCCATTGACATGCTGACCCAGCGGAAAATCACATTGCTGGAGCACATCATTGATCATGCCCTGCAGCCCCATATGGCGACCGTCATCAGGTGAATAAATCCTGGTAATGCCGTACGATTGCAATGCTTCTATTTCCTCGGGCAAGATGGTGCCGCCGCCGCCGCCAAAAATCTTCACATGACCAGCACCTCTTTCCTTGAGCATATCAAAGATGTATTTGAAGTACTCATTGTGACCACCCTGATAGGATGTCAGCGCGATACCCTGTGCATCTTCCTGGATGGCGGTGTCGACGATTTCCTTTGCGCTGCGGTTGTGACCGAGATGGATGATCTCCGCTCCCGAACGCTGCATGATCCTGCGCATGATGTTGATAGCGGCATCGTGGCCGTCGAAAAGGGAGGCTGCCGTAACGATCCGAATATGGTGTTTAGGCTGGTATGCGGTGATAGGTTGTATCTGTTCCATGAAGGGTCACAAAATACGGAAATGTGCTCTCCTCAGGGTATTTCACCCGGGAGGATATCAAGGAATTCGCTCAGCATCATGGCGGTAGCGCCCCAGATAACTTGTCCGTTGACCTGGAAAGAGGGCACATGATTGAGGATAATGCCGGAAGTAAGGTTGATTCGGGTCTCCTTCCTCGAATCTGGCTGAAGGAAAGAAGCCAATGGGATCTCAAGTATCTCTTCGACTTCACTTTCCTGGCGGATCAATTGCGGTGTTTTCCAGGAATAGGCCAGAAAAGGGTGAACGAGAAATTTACTGACGGTGATATAAAGTGGACTGAGCGGCCCCAGGACATCGATTCCGGAGAGGTCTATAGCAATCTCCTCTTCCGCCTCCCTGAGGGCTGTATACATAAGATCAGGATCAGATTCCTCTCTCTTACCTCCAGGGAAGCCAACCTGTCCGGCATGTTTATCCTGCTGATGGGATGAAGTACGTCTGATAAAAATCAGGTGCCAGTCACCGGGGTCTTTTTCGAAAAGGGTCAGTAACACCGCTGCATCCCTGGTGGTGGCTATATCCTGAACAGGATCAACTCTTCGGACCGCGTGGGCCATTCTTGAATGTGAAGCAGGGCCCGGCAATGGGTGATGCAACAGTTTATGCTGCAATGTTTCGATCAGCGGAGGCCTTGATGTTGCAATCATGTCACCATCAACAATTTGAAGAAAACTTATGTTGCTGCTGTTGGAAAAGAAATCTCCTTTACTTGTTGGATTCCTGCAGGTACTTATCCAGTGCCATTGACATCGAAGGAATACCGGGAGCAGGCGCTACCACATCAATATTGAGATGGTGTTCCTCGGCAGCCTTAGCGGTAATATTTCCAAAGACGGCAATACGTGTATTGTTTTGCTGGAAATCAGGAAAGTTTTCAAACAATGATTCAATTCCCTGTGGGGAAAAGAAGATCAGCATGTCATAGAAGATATCGCGGAGATCAGAGAGATCACTTGAAACCGATTTGTACATGACAGCGGATTCAAAATTGACTTCCTTTTGTTTCAGATAATCGATCACATCTTCCTTTCCGAGATTGGAGCAAGGGACCAGGAACCTTGTTGTTGTCTTATGTTTCTGGAGTGCACTTGACAGATCTTGTATGGAGCGTTCGCCTACAAAAACCTTGCGCTTGCGGTATTGGATAAACTTCTGCAGATAATGGGCTACGGTCTCGGAGGTACAGAAATACTTCATGTCCTGGGAAACCTTGACGCGCATTTCTTCGCAGAGGCGGAAGAAGTGGTCAATGCTATTTTTACTCGTCATCACCACTGCCTGGAACTCATCGGGGCGGATCCGGTATTTGCGGAATTCCTTTTCCGTGACCGGCTCGACATGATTAAAAGGCCTCCAATCTATCTGGATGGCATATTTCTTCTCAATGTCATAGTATGGTGATCGTTCTGGCTTAGGCTGTGAGACTAAAATCGTCTTCACTGTGCGTTTTGGACTTGATGTTGAACTTGCTTTGATACTGTTTGTACCCATTCGACAGGTTTTAATGGATCAATCACTCACCAGAAAATTTTCGAAATCGCCCACAAGGGGAGTATTTCGACGGCACAAAGATAAACAAAAAAGAGAAATAGACTATTCGCTATAAGTTGACGTGCGGTCAGCACCCATCTCAGCTGCCTGGTCATATATGCCAATGCGATGGCTATAACACCTATGATAACCAATGGTTTATATATGTTTTCAGGGCCGAAAATGAGCAATACATTGATCGGTACCAGGACGAGGCCAACCATGGTATTAAAGATGCTGATATCAAACCCATAGAGGGTTAATTCCTTTTCGTTGTTGAATAACCAGCGCAAATAATTGATGACTCCATGACGGGTCAGATAAATACAGAGCACGAGGGCTATGGATGTCCAGACATTGTCCAGGATGGTTCCTGAATAGTTAAAAACCCGCATGGCATTGTAGATAAACAGGCCTGCCTGGATGATGAAGACGGTATATCCCATCATCAGAAGGATTTGCCTCATCGTATTGCGCTGATTGCGGTGATGCAGGGAGCTGTAATTTTCATTAGAGATTACCCGCCAGAGATCCCGTACAAAGCTTCGCTCCACATTGACAATGAAAATCAGGAAAAGCAAACTGAGAAGCAGGAAAAAGATCTGAAAGCCCCTTGAAGCTTTTGACTTTAAAGCAGGGATGGGGAGTTTTTTGATGGCCTGGCTATTTGTAGCAGAATCAACTTTAGTGATGGCTGTCCCTGTCATGCTGTCCTTATCTTCAGACCTTTCGAAGGGATTCGAATTGGTTCCAGGTAAGAAAGTATCACGGGAGAGGACTGACCCGGGCATATCTGAGCTATCCTTCAACTTTAAGCTGGTGTCGGGAGTGGTATTTAAATTGCGATCAGGTAAGCCTGGTTTTGGAAGGGTGTCCGCTGGAGTCAGGGTGGGCTTGGGTGAAGCCGGGACATTGGACTTTGCTGGCCGGTATTTGAGGTCAAACGGATTCCCGGTGGACTGGCCCCAAAGGACAGAGGTATAAGCAATGAAAATGGCTATTCCCAGGATGCGGATCATGGGCGCAAAGGTAGCCTCCTCATTTCAATTCAACTACCTTCTCCAACTTTCGCTTTCAAGAATGGTGGTATCACCGGCAACTTCAAGACCTGCAGTGCTGCCTGTGGAAGTCCAGATAGTGGTTCCTGACCTTGACAGCACCACTTCTACCCTTGCCTGAAGGCTTTCATTTACTTTTCCTGTCATCTGTCCGGTGATCGGAGACCTCAGGACTGCAGTAGGCCCCCTGAAGGCATGCAAGGACAAATGGAGGTCCTTTCTTCTGAATTCCATCACCACCCTGTCTTCCTGGACACTACATTTCATTCTTGAGCCATTATAGGTGGCAAACCTATATTCTATGCCGTCGGCCAATAACACGACGATGAAGCCTGGAAAATATCTTCCGAGCCAGGGAATATGCGCCACTGAAGCCATTAAGGATGCCGGAGCAGTTTGTTGAAAGTGATTGCTGTGCAACCATATCCAGCATTTGGGAAAAGAGGTGCCCCAATCTTTTTCGATATACCCTATTCCTTTATCCCAATCAATATCTCCCATGGTCCCCCTGGTGATACCTTCCAGCCGGTGATGCAGGCTTACGATGCCATGGTAACATTGCATGCTGGGCATAAAGGAATACCAACCCATAATACCTGGGTTGAACAAGGACGAAACCAGAGGCACTGTATCCGTGATTTGAATATCCCCTTTGAGCTCAGGTAAGTCAAGCGTTATCTTGCTCTTTGAAAAATGGTTACCGCCAATCTGAATGTTGAGCACACGGTCATCAGCTGAAAACTGATCGAGGGGAAACCTATGATAACTGGTCACTTGCCCAACACCATCAATCAACTGGATAAAAGCATGCCGGTCTGCTTTATCATAAATGGCAATGCCCGGGATGACAGCAATCGCATGTTGTTCATCAGCAGAGACCAGCTTGTAGTAATATCCCTCAAAGTATTTCTGCTTTGAAGTGTGGCCCTGAAATATTTCAGGGTGATACGTCTTGTACATCCAGGCTGCCATATGTCATTCAATTAGAAAGCATGACAACTGTAAAACCCGATGTCATCATTTATATAAAATAAAAATTCAGCTATAAGCGGATGAGCCTTCCACCTGAATCATCTGATCAGGGTCACATCTCCTGTTTTGTGGATGATATCATCATCATAAAACTGTACAATGATCCTCATGGTATAAACACCCGGATTGAGTGGCTCGCCATTGAAAGTTCCATCCCAACCTTCGGATAGATTTCCCGCAGTCACATCTTCTCTTCGCCATACCAGCGTGCCCCATCTGTCAAATATTTCAAATAGCTGAACGGACTTTATCCGTGAATTTTCTCCAATATAGAGGATGTCATTGATCTGATCTCCATTCGGACTAAATATATTAGGAATCACGAAATCTTTGGTACCTAAAACTGTAATGGTCACCTGATCTTCCGCGCTGCACCCATTTTCATCCAGCACTTCAATGGTGTAGATAGTAGTGATCAATGGGTTCACAACAATCGACATACAACTTGTACACGTATCAGCTCCAAACCAATTGTACCGGGATATCGCAGAGATGGAGGTTGCTGTTAATTCTATTGGGTCGCCAGGCTTGATTGTCTGATCCGGACCCAAATCTACCAACACACCGCTTGGCTCCTCCACCAGGACCAGCGTATCTGCAATGCATCCGAGCGTGTCTTTAACGGATAACACAAACTGTCCGGCGCAGATCATTGCAGATGCTGTGTCCGGCGTGTAGACTCCATTACCAAAATCAAATAGCCATGTTTCATTAAAATCATCAAGGCTCACCAAACCATTGCATTCTCCCGGACATGACGGTGGTGTGATGTTAAATTTTAATTCTTCAATCGAAAGCGTGGAAGGTATGACACTAACCGTGTCCGATGAAATACAACCTGTCATCTCGTTTTCAACCATCAACACATAGCTTCCTGGTGATCCTGCTGTTATACTAGCTACATCAACAGAGCCGATTATAGTGCCCCCATCAAACGCAGACCAGAAATAACGAATTGCAACACCTGTTTCAGACTGGCCTATATCCAGAATCACACTTTGCGGATCACACCCAAGCAAGGCTGAACCAATGGTCATCGCAACCGGTAAGCTATAAAACACAATAGGTGTAGCATTAGAAATGGAAAGACATGGATCGCCAATATCGGGAAGTCCATTTACGCCCTTGTTACCAACAACAGCAGAAATATAATAGATCTGGTCAGCGATCATACCCGTGACAAACTCAAAGTCAGGAATTGAATTCCAGTAAATGATGCCACCAGGCAAATTGCCATCATGAAGGATAAAGGCCAACGTATCATCCATATCATACGCTCCTCCACCTAGATACTGTATTATTATTTTTTCTCCGACACAAGCACCTGTTTGTGCTGAAGGCATCGTACCTGCATCTGAAATGCAATTACACTCTTGCAAACCTGCAACTATCTGAGACGTACATCCATTGGCATCCGTGACTTGAAACGAATAGGGAGTTCCTGCTGGTATGGAAGCAGATTGAAACGCTGTGCCACTGATGATTTGTCCGTTGACTGCATAAGGGCTTTGTCCACTTTCTATTTCAAAACTCACAGTATAATCTGAAAGGGCACCTGCGCACAACTCTTCAATATCCGTTACAGTAGGAATATCAAAAAAGCTAACCTGCGTTTCATCCTCAGCAAAACATCCGTTCTGGTCAAATGAATAATTAAAGATGTAATCACCGGGCTGATCAACAGTAACTAAACTCGTCGGATCACCAGGCAAACTAAATACTGCTGTTCCTGGTCCTGAAACCAAAGTCCATACACCAACCCCTGATCCTTCAAGCATGACACTCTGCCCACAACCTGTCAGGTCTGGTCCTGCACTTAACACAGGAGTTGCAACCGTTTGTATGGCAAGACACAAGGATGCAGATGTACCGCAATTATTAGATGCCACCACACACAAATCTCCTCCCGCTGTGTTGTTCCAGTTGATCACAACAGCATTTGTTCCCTGCCCTGATTGAATAGTCCCTCCGCCTGTTAAGGTCCATTGATAAGTGGTGGCATTGTTGATAGAAGGAATATTATAATTATAAATTCCTGCAGCACATGGATTGGATTCCCCTGTCATTGGACCTACTATGACTGGTTGGCTATCAATTGGCTGATCAAGCAATATAGCTGGCAAGGCCCCGCAATCATTGGAAACGATTAATTGTACTTGTCCAGTTCCTGCTGATGGCCACATTACTTCAATCTGTTGTGTCCCTTGGCCGGAAAGAATCGTACCATCAGGCAAAGCACTCCATTGATATAGCGTTACATCTGAAACCGCCAAAGCAAAATAGGTGATATTACCTCCTGCGCAAACCGCACCTGACCCTGAGATCACAGGTGCGCCAATCGGAGGATGATTGACAGTGATGTAAATCGTATCCACACTTGACAAACCAGATTGAACATTGGTGACCGTCACACTATAGCTTGTATCCACACCAGGAGAGACTTGAATCAAACTATCTGTTTGACCTGTGCTCCAGGCGTATGTCAATGCGAATGGACCTGAAATATATGCGTCTAATGAAATGGTCTCACCATCACATATTTCAAAATCAGGTCCAAGGTCCACCGTTGGAACTTCATCAACAAAAACAATCACTTCATCAACGGTACTGCACCAACCAATCGTAACGGTAACGCTATAAGTCGTAGTGACTGTCGGAGAGACTGTGATTTGCGGTGTGTTTGCTCCAGTACTCCATACATAAGAGTTTCCGCCGGAAGCTGTGAGCCCTGCATTTCCACCTGAAACTATAAACTGGTTTGGACCTGCATCAGCAAAAGGTACCGGACCAACACTTACAACCACCTGATCCGATGCAGCGCAATCAAATTCATTGGTGGCAGTGACTGTATACAAGGTGGTGATCAAAGGACTGACTATTATCAGATCACTTGTCTCACCAGTACTCCACTCATACGTTCCTGACCCTGACAAACCTGTCGCTAGCAACTGGGCGGATTCTCCTTCGCAGATCTGTTGATCTGGCCCTGCTGATGTGGCTGGAATTGGATTTACAGAAACTGTTGTTTCAGCAGTTGCAAAACAACCCTGATTATATACGGTAACTGTGTATGTTGTAGTAGCGCCAGGATTTACAATAATATCAGGTGTAGTTTCTCCCGTAGACCAAACATAATCAGTCCCACCGCTTGCTGTGAGGCTTACCATTTCACCAGCACATATCTCCTGATCAGTAGACACAGTTGCGGTAACCCCTGGTCCCACTTCTACTTCAACCGAAGCTATTTCAAAACAAACTCCTTCGGACACCGTAACAAAATAAGTGGTGGTATTCGAAGGAGAAACTGAAATTGACTGTTGTGTTTGGCCTGTACTCCATTCATAAAACGAACCTCCTGAAGCAGTCAGGGTGACAGATTCTCCTTCACATAAAAACTGATTCGGTCCTGCACTTGCCTGGACAGTGATCACATCCACCTCCACTTCATCTGTTGCTTCGCATCCATTATCCGTAAGCGTAACCGTATAGGTTGTGGTGCTTGTCGGACTTACTGTAATCTCATCTACGGTCTGGCCATTGCTCCACTCGTAACTACCTCCACTACCAAAGGCTATCAATGTTATGTCGTCCCCGAAACAGATTTCCTCATCCGGTCCGGCATCCACTGTTGGTGCGTCAAAGACAGTGACCATTACATCATCCTTATCCATACAGCCATTGACATCAACCGTCACTGTGTACTCTGTTGTTTCTGACGGAATAACGGTGATAGTTGAACCTGACTGGCCTGTGCTCCAGCTGTAATCATTATTCTGAATGCCCCCACTTGCTTCCAGCTCAATGTCGATACTCCATCACAAATTTCAATATCCGGACCTGCATCAGCTACTGGCTCAGGGCAACACTTTGACGATCACCTCATCAGTTGCAGAGCATACAGCCCTCACATACTGTCAACGTATACGTGGTGGTCAGAAGGACTGACTGAATATGGTTTCACCGGTTTGGCCGGTACTCCATGTATAATTTGCACCAGAACCCCCGCCGGATCCTGAAAGTGTTGTTGACTCATCCTGACATATATCCACATCCGGACCCGCATCGGCTATTACACCGTTAGGATCTATAATGACTTCAATGGTATCCCTTTCGATACATCCATTATATGTCACGGTCACACTGTAGGTAGTCGAAACAGAAGGGGACACTTCAATTGAAGGTGTGGATTCTCCTGTGCTCCAGAGATATCCATCTGCTGAAGGATCTACCTCTGCAGTCAATGTTGATACCTGCCCTGGGCAAATAGTAATATCCGGGCCAAGTGAAACTTCCGGAGCCGGCCCACCACCTGATGAAAATGTAATCGACCAGCTATTGATGATCCCGACATCGGCAGGCACAAAATCATTTATATACAACTGCCACTCACCATCAGCGTCGATACCATCAAATGTATTCTGGAAAGTGAATGTTCCCAATGGATTCGTATTGAAGAAAGGGGGTGCAGTGTTTTGCTGGCGGCCTTCCGGTCTGAAAGAGCCATTGAAGGGTGCCATACCCTCTGTGATAAACTGCGGAGCAAAGTCGGTGAATACCGTGATTGAAAAATTATCACTGGCCCCTCCGTTACCCGAGGATAGTTCAAGTACCTGACCCGCAGGAGAAATTAAAAAGAGTGCAATATCTCCTGTCCAAGTATGAAGAACATCCATCGTGACATTCTCAATAAAAGTACAGCCTTCCCCAAGAATTCCGATGCCCGTGACAGTGACCGGTGAGATCGTGATCCCAACCGTTTGGCCTGGTGCACCGGGAGGTATCAGTAATCCGCCTTGTCCATTAAAGGTCTGTCCTGAAACGACAAAAGGAAGAATACAGGCGAATACAGGAAGTATTCCATTCAGGTAGGGTCGTATTCGGCTAAAGATGCGTTCAATCATTTGAATATCGGCATTGGGTGCTGCTATGCACAATTGTACATTCCTGGATATGCATCGCCAACGATTGAGGGCTGTCATTGATCCGGAAACATCTATTGGATAGGGCTCCCCGGACAAAACAGTAATGGTGCTGACTACTATTCCCAAAATTAATCAAATTTGGTTGACCCAGCCCTGTATCTTTTCGACCGTTTTACATTTCCAGCTGCGCATACCGGAACTGCATAAACTACATCTTACCATCAGAATTCGTAACGAAGATTAAACCTCGCATTGATACCTTGTTCATCCGCATAATAACGGAGCCTGTTGAGATAATCCCGATACCGGATATTCAAGAGATTCTCAACGGCAATACCCGCATAAAAAATCCTGCTTCCAAGTTTGATACCGGTATTGAACCGGATGCCCAGCAGAAAATAATCGGAAGGTGGTGCTAACAATTCGCTTTCAGGATCCCAGTGTTCCTGCATAGTCGTGTATTCAGCGCCCACTGCAATCCGGCTCCCTTTCCATACAGGGCTATCATGAAATGCCCATGCCAATGAAGATGAAACATATGCCGGTGGCATCAGGCTCAAGTCTTTACCATCCTCTAACGTCGTGCCTCTCACCCATGAGAATTTAGCATTCCATTCGAGGTGATGTGAAAAATCAGATATCAATACAATATCAGCTCCACGTATCCAGGCATCCTGCTGGGTATACTTGTACACCGGAAACGCACCACGAATCGTCAACCTGAGTTCATCATCCGGCTTCAAATAAATGTAGTCATACACCAGATGGGAATATAAACTCAACTCCACGTGCAGCAAATCCGTGAAGGCTAATGCCTGTGTCATGATTGATTTAAAAGAAACCTCAGGCTGTAGCAGCCAATTACCTTCCTCAATGCCTGCCACTCCCTGATGAAGACCATTGCTATACAGTTCGTTGGACTCTGGCGACCTGCGTGCTACCACCAGCTGCAATCGGGTTTCGTCATCGTTGGTCGCCTTGAAAACTGCACCCGCCGAAAATGCATAATCATTAAATACATGTTCCATGACTACTATTTCCCTGGGCAGCGTAAGGGTGATGGGCCAGGCCTTGAGTAGCTGTAGATCATATCTGGCGCCTGCTTCCAACACAAGCTTTCCGACCGGATACTGAAATAATGAATATAGCCCGGTGACACTCTCAAGGTAATCAGGTATCAAAGGAAGAATCCCTGTATCATAATCATTGCTGTTGTCTGTGATCGTTGCCTGGACACCTGCCTTGTACCTGACGCGTGATTTGTCGTTGATATATTTAAGCTGAAAATTGTTAGACCACAACTGAAGGTCCAAAGCCGGGATATCAGAACGATTGCCGCGGCGCACATCAAACTCCTGTCGGTGATCTGCCTGCAGCCCATAGGTCCACTCCAGGAAAATATTTTCGTCTACAAATTTTTTACCTGAGTACTTGAGTAAATGATGGCTGATTTCCTGCTTCGGCGGATTAATGTCATAAGAAAAATAATCGTTGATATTGAACGGCTCTTCTCTCCCGATGGCTTCTTCCAGGTCTGTGAGATTACTGATGTGCGAGCCTGCAAAAATGCCAAGTGTGGAAGTGAAGAGACTATAATAAACCTGGTGCTGCACTTTCTCTGTCGGACGAAAAACCAATTGCAAGGAACCGTTGAGTTCTGAAGCACCGGTATTTGTCAGAAAATAATCCGGCGTATGATGATCACCTGCTTTCTTCCAGGTGCCCGTCAATCGCCAGTCAATGGTTTTGTAGGATCTGTTGGCCATCCCGGTGAGTGTGTGTCCACGACCATTCGTTTCATAGGCGTAACCGAAAGTCCCGTGCAGATGTGGATCTCTCTTGATAGGACCTGCTTCCACCAATAGTGCACCCCCCAAAGCCTGCGAACCATATTCAATTGCATCCGATCCCTTGACAACGGTGATGACAGTGACTGAATTAGGATCAATTTCCGGCGCATGATCAGCACCCCATTGCTGCCCCGCTTGCAACAGACCGTTATTAATGATGGCGACTCTATTACCGTACAAGCCATGAATCACTGGCTTTGTGATCCCGGATCCATTCCTAATGGTTCTGACCCCTGCGATATTTTCGGTCATATCTGCAAGTGATTGACCTGCCTGATCCCGGATCATTGACGAAGTGATCGTCTGTTGGTTTTGGGACTCCTGAAATGAATTTGGTTTTCCTTCAACGACAACCTCTCGCAAGAGTTCACCATGATGATCCAGCAAAATAGTCAGCATCGTATCCTTCCGAAGGGATAGAAAATACTCACCGGGTGGGCATCCGAGATGAAATACGCGGAGATGATAATCACCTGAACATAATCCTTCCAGGACATATGCTCCTGCACTGTCTGCAAGGACAGACTGGTTTGTCTCCTGAATGGAAACTGTAGTATATTCCAGAGGCTCACGCGTGGCCCTGTCAACACTTGCCCTGAAATACGAATGGTGCAATCCTGGCCAATAACAAAATGGGCCAGGAGCATGACAAGCATGCTGGTCAATATAGTTTTCAAGACTATTCGATAATGACCAGGAAAGAAACTTCTATATCCGTTTCTCCTCCTGCGTTAGAGATATCACCATCGCTGACACCGGAGGCAAATTTATCCGGTAGATGCCTCAGGATGATGGTCACCAACCCTTCACTGGGCTCACCGGTGGTCACTCTTGTCATAATGCCGATGGGATGATTTTCGGTATCCAGATCAGTATAGATATAGGAAGCGTTCATGTCGGAAAAAGTATAAAAGAACTGATGTTCGAGTGCTTCTTCTGAAACTTCATTGGTAATCGTATCAACGGGTGAAACGGATTCATTGTACAATCCTACCACAGCGTTGTAAACTGTATTGGCCTTTGGACGACCTTCAATAATGACCGGGTTCTGTCCACCGTCACCGTCCAGATCCCTGAAGGAAAAAATAACCGGATCTCCACCTGTCACCGGCGTCAACGTATAGGTCACCGTAGTGATCAGTTCTTCCTCATTTGGAATCTGCGGGTCTTTTTCACATGAACTTAATGCAATAAAAAGGGATAAAAGGGGTATATATAGATATTTGAAAGATTTCATCAGTCAAGCGTTTTATAGAATCAACAAATACTACCCGACAGCCATGTCGCGGCAGAAAAATTAAAAAGTGTTGTGAAGTGAATTGATTTCAGCTGATGACTGAAGGCGGACCGCGGTCTGCGTGTTGACAAACTTCAATCGATGGTGTTTCATTGAAAATGAAACCTGGGTTAAAAGCAAATTCAACGTTAAAATCTAACTGAATTAATGTGCTTGAAATGACTTGTCGTGGAAGGATGACATTACATAAGTCACATTCATCCATCGCCCGGGTGATGTGCGATTTATGGTTACATCCGCCTTTAAGGCCCGGATGATAAACGGATATATGACATGCATCCGTACGGCAGGCATCACCTTTGTGGATTTCATCTTCATGATGAATATGAGGAACTCCAATCGGGGAATAAACGAATGCCGCAACATAGAAAAGCAGTAGCATGACCACGCCTGTCCTGAAGGACAAGGATCCGGCAGATCTGCTTTTGCTTATTGATGTTGGAGCCAAAACCATCAGGTTAAAGATACATACTTCATTACGGATACCAGTCCAACATCAAAACCAGCCATAAGACTGCGGCTTCCAAGCCCTATCTTTGTAGGAGGGTCAGGCAAAATATTTGTTGACCCAACTAAAACAGTCAGAACGTGAAAAACATAGAAGATCTCCGCAAATCGTATCATTTGGGTTCATTGGATACAAAAGACTTAACCACAGATCCACTGGATATGTTCAGGCGCTGGTGGCATGAGGCCATTGAAGCCGAAATCGACGAAGCCAATGCTATGACCCTGGCCACCGTAAACCTTCATGGGCAGCCTTCCGCCAGGATTGTTTTACTGAAAGGACTTCATCAGGATGGGTTTGAATTTTTCACCAACTATGAGAGCCAAAAGGCGAAAGACATGGGAGTCAACAATCATGTTGCTTTACTTTTCTTTTGGAAGGAGCTGGAGCGTCAGGTCAGGATAGAAGGGTTGGTTGAAAAAGTAACTAAAGAGCGGTCAGAACAATACTTTCAGTCCCGACCCTCGTGGCAGTCAGATCGGTGCATGGTCATCTCCGCAGACGCAAGTTATTCCTGACAGATCAGTGATTGAAAATAATCTCAAAATTACAGAAGAGAAATATGCAGAAGTAGATCCCCTCCCGCTTCCGGAGCATTGGGGAGGTTATCTGGTGAGGCCTCAGCAATATGAGTTTTGGCAGGGCAGGCCGGATCGGTTGCACGACAGATTCAGATATACCCAACAGCCGGGCGGGCTTTGGGGTGTGGATCGGCTGGCGCCTTAGAGCAAGGAGCAAGGAGCAAGGAGGGGCAAGGAGCAAGGGGCAAGGACAAGGAGCAAGGAGCCACATTTGCATTTAAAAAAAAGAAAGGGGTCAACTGGTTGACCCCTTTTTTTTAAATGCTTCTCGCTCCCTGCCCCTTGCTCCTTGCTCCTTGCTCAGATAACAAGTTGTTTTTCTTCGACGAGCTTGCGGATATTGATCAGCGCGTAGCGCATGCGGCCTAGGGCTGTATTGATGCTCACATCGGTGAGGCATGCTATTTCCTTGAAAGACATATCGGCATAGTGGCGCAGGATGACGACCTCACGTTGTTCGGAAGGAAGCATGTCGACCAGATGGCGAACGCGATCATAGGTCTGATCCTTGATCATACTCATTTCGCGGTTTGGATCATCGCTTTCGAGGACGTCGAAAATATCGAAAGTCTCGGTGGCGGATACTTTGGTGCGGCGCTTGGACCTTCTGAACTGATCCACACACATGTTGTAGGAAATCCTCAATGCCCACTGAAGGAACTTGCCTTCATGGTTGTACTTGCCTTTGCGGAGCGTGTCGATGATCTTAATAAACACATCCTGAAAGAGGTCATCTGCCAACTCACGATCTTTGGTGAACATATAGATCGAAGAGTAGATCTTTGCCTTGTGGCGATGAAGGAGTGTGGAAAAAGCGGCCTCGTCTCCGGCCAGATAGGTGTCAATTAATTGATGGTCATCAAGGGATTGCACTTGCATACTACACATGTTTAGACAGTTAAGAAATAGTCGGATCTGACATCAGGTCCTCGTCTTAAAAACAGTGTAGAGTAGTATCTATAGAAAGAATTTTGTGTTGACTAATGTGCAATTGTGACGCTAAGCTAAGGGATTTCCGTTCTTTGTACCAAATTATTTTTGTGGATGTATCCCTTTAACAAGAACTTAACGCCCACACCTATGGTTATGCTGCCTTGCAGTGTTACCATTTAAGTGTAAGATAATCACAACAAAAACTGCGCCAAAACAACATATCTATGGCTGTCAAGCCCAAAACCGCACCTCCCGCTATTCCCGCTACTACACTGAAAGCCAGGCAAATAGAAATAATAGGTGCCCGTAGCAATAACCTCAAAAATGTATCTGTAGCCATTCCTAAGAATCAACTGGTGGTGGTGACCGGCCTTTCCGGCTCCGGCAAATCATCGCTGATCATGGATACTTTATATGCAGAAGGCCAGCGCAGATATGTGGAAAGCCTGAGCTCCTATGCCCGACAATTTCTCAACCGGATGAAAAAACCGGATGTGGACCATATCCGGGGCATATGTCCGGCTATCGCTATCGAACAAAGGGTGACAGGGGGAAATGCCAGGAGTACCGTGGGGTCGATGACTGAGATCTATGATTATATGCGGCTTCTTTTTGCCCGCGTGGGTCAGACGATCAGTCCTATTTCGGGTGAAAAAGTCCGGAAGCATAGTGTTACGGATGTGGTCAACTTCATATTCGGCTTCAAGGAAGGTGCCCGGATCATGATCATAGCCCCCCTGCAGATCAGGGATGAAAAACGGACCATTCAGAAGGAATGCGAATTACTCCTTCAAAAAGGATATAACCGTATCCAGTGGAAAGGAGAAACGATGAGAATTGAGGATTTCCTGACCGGACATAAGGCTATCGTCAAACAAAAAGCCCACGATCTAAAGAAAGGTGATCTGAGCCTGGTGGTCGACCGGTTTCCTGTATCACAGGATGAAGATTTCCAAAAGCGTGTGGCAGATAGTGCGCAGACTGCTTTCTATGAAGCAGAAGGCGAATGTTTTGTTGAGGCTGAGGATGGGACACAAACAAATTTCAACAACCGTTTCGAACTGGATGGTTTAACCTTTATAGAACCGGAGCCGAAACTATTTAACTACAACAATCCTGTTGGAGCGTGTCCGCGATGTGAAGGCTTCGGGCGGATCATAGGCATAGATGAAGACAAAGTCATACCTGATCCCTCACTTAGTGTTTATGAAGGTGCTGTGGCTCCCTGGAGTGGCGAGAAATCTAGCGCATGGCAACAGGATTTTATAAAGAAAGGCACTAAAAAAGATTTTCCGATCCACAGACCATATGTGGACCTCACGAAGGCAGAGCGTAAATTGCTTTGGGATGGCAGTCAGGATCTGAGAGGGATCCATACTTTCTTTCATGAACTGGAGCAGGCGAGCTATAAAATCCAAAACAGGGTGATGCTGGCGCGTTATCGTGGCCGTACCACCTGTACGGATTGTGGAGGAGGCCGCCTCAGGCCCGAAGCGACCTATGTAAAAGTAGCCGGCAAATCATTACCTGAACTGGCTGATATGTCCATCAGAGATCTTAGGAAATTTTTTGATGAACTCACACTCTCGCCGCTCGAGGAAAAAACTGCATCAAGAATC
Source organism: Candidatus Opimibacter skivensis (assembly GCA_016721905.1). Taxonomy (GTDB): domain Bacteria; phylum Bacteroidota; class Bacteroidia; order Chitinophagales; family Saprospiraceae; genus Opimibacter; species Opimibacter skivensis. The sequence goes on from JADKHH010000036.1 coordinate 150,978, forward strand.
CTGCTCGAAATCAGAAACCGTCTTCGCACGATGAGTGATGTCGGACTCGGATACCTTCACCTTGAAAGAATATCATCGACATTGAGTGGCGGTGAAACACAACGTATTCACTTGACCAGAAATCTGGGAAGCAATCTGACCAGTTCATTATACATCCTTGATGAGCCCAGCATCGGGTTGCATCCAAAAGATACCGGGCAACTTTTAAAAGTGCTTCATGAATTGCGCGACCTTGGCAATACAGTAGTTGTCGTTGAACATGAAGAAGAAATCATCCGCCAGGCGGATTACATTATTGATGTAGGACCAGGGGCAGGTGTGCATGGCGGGGAGATTGTCTTTGCTGGCACCTATGATGATTTTATCACTAAGAAAGTGACGGGCATCCCTAGTCTGACACAACAATACCTGATGGGACAGAAGACAGTCCCTACCCCACGCAAACGCAGGACATCATCTAATAAAATAAACCTGAAGGGTGCGCGATTACACAATCTGAGCAACATCGACATACAAATTCCGCTCTTCTGTCTGACAGTTGTGACTGGTGTCAGTGGTTCCGGTAAAACAACATTGGTGCGTCACATCCTTGAACCAGCACTTTCAAACATCCTGGGCATCACCAGTGGTTCGAATGCGAATGTTTTGAAATCCATCACAGGTGATTACCAGCGCATTGAGGGAATTGAGGTCATCGGACAACAGGCACTCGGCAGAAGTTCGAGGTCAAATCCGATCACGTATATCAAAGCCTACGATTCGATCCGAAAGCTGATGACCGATCAGCATTTATCGAAGGTGAATGGATATAAGCCTAAGCATTTTTCATTTAATGTGGAAGGCGGACGATGTGAGACGTGCAAAGGTGATGGAGAGATCGTCGTAGAGATGCAATTCCTTGCCGATGTTAAACTGGTGTGTGATGAATGTGGTGGCAAGCGTTTTCAAAAACCAATCCTTGATATCAAATATCAGGGGAAAAATATTTATGATATACTCGAGCTGAGTGTGGATGAGGCCATCACTTTTTTTGAAGAAGAAAAGGATATTGCGGAGCGTCTGCAGCCTCTGCACGATGTGGGTCTTGGGTATATCAAACTAGGCCAGGCTTCCAGTACTTTATCGGGAGGTGAAGCACAGCGCGTCAAACTGGCTTCTTTCCTGGGGAAGGAAAGAGATGACCGGCACCTGTTGTTCATCTTTGATGAACCTACCACCGGATTACATTTTCATGATATCAATATCCTGCTCAAGGCGATCAATGCGCTCGTTGAAAAAGGACACTCGGTGATCATCATCGAGCATAATCTTGAAGTCATCAAGACGGCGGATTGGGTCATTGACCTGGGGCCCGGAGGTGGGGATGAAGGTGGGCGGCTTGTGGTGCAGGGTACGCCGGAGCAGGTGGCTGCGTGTGCGGAGAGTGTTACGGGGCAATATTTAAGTGAGAAGTTAGCAGTGAGAAGTTAGCAGTTTATTGGCTGTCAACTGTCAGAGTATTTCTCTCACAGCACAATCTTCACTTTTCACTCTTCACTCTTCACTTAATAGCTACCAGCTTCCAGCTTCCAGAGAATTCTTCACTGTAAGCTGCGTTCTGCCGACTGCTCACTGCCAACTGCAAAGTGCCGACTGCAAAGTGCCGACTGATGACTGCTGACTGAAAACTGCTAACTGTTATATTTTTTTCGGAGCTGTCTGTCTATAGACAGAAACAGGTGTCACTGTGTATCCTTCTTTCCTGAGGAGGCGTATGACGCCTTGCTCACCGCCGAGGTGGCCGGCGCCGACGGCGAAGAAGATGGAGGCTTTGCTCATCTTCTTTTTCATCGCGGGGATCCAGTTTTGGTTGCGGTTGTTGAGCAATACATCCTCATAATTGCCATCAGCGTTTTCATCTGATTCGCCGACCATGGCAACCATAGCTTCGATCTTTTGGAGTTTGTATAGCTCAACTGTTTCTTCAAACATATCACTCTCCTGATTGGTGCCGCGCACGGCGTCGAGGAGCATCACAGCCTGGTCTTTGTAAGGAATACTATCAAACAGGGACATCTGGTAAGCCATGGTTTCGAGGCCTCCTACTTGTTTAGAGGTTTCATTGGCTTTGTCATACAGGGCCATTTCATACGAGACGATATCATCCGATTGCATGGCGTCGGGATCCAGGTTTACTTCCGCGAGCATGGAGAGAAACATGGGTTTCACATTGCCCAATAAAAACATAGGCATTCCCATGGCTTCGAAATACTCTGATACTTCCTGATATTCAGCAGGGGTTAACAGTTTCTGCAATGTCATACCATCTTTCATCATCAATCCGGACATCATGCCCATGAGGGAGCCCATGTCAGACATGTCATCCATATCTATTTCGAAAACGACTCTTTCACTTTTTTCAAAAGCTTCTTCCAGTCCGTCAGGCAGAAAAAAATCTTCTTCCGGAATCATGTGGATGGTCCCAAAGAGATAAGATGGTGCTTTCAAGTCCTTGTGCTCGATTTTCCATAACAGAGCATCGGGGAGAGTGTCTGCTTCTGCTGTCGCGGCTTTTGGGCCTTTGCATGAAGTCAGCAGCAGGATAGAAATGAAGGACAGAGAAAAAACAGAAAGCAATTTTCCTGCTCTTAAATTGAATTGATAAAACATAGGTTTTAAATAAGATGGCTGCAAAAGTAACGAGATTAACAATGGAATAGTGGAAGAGTTTTGGCGCACGGCAGAGAGCATAGCATAGGGACAGTCTGGAGCCAGATTCTACTTAGAACCAATAACCAATACTTCGACTTCGCTCAGTACGAGTAGCCAAGGAAAAGCAAGAAGTGCTCATCGGATTAAAGGAACAATGAATGTTTTCGCACGGAGGCCACGGAGTACACGGAGAAATAAAACTAGCAACTAGCAGTGAGAAGTTAGCTGTTAGCAGTTAGAAGTTCTGTTATCTTAACTTTTGACTGCTAGTTGCTAGTTTCTAACTGCTAACTTTCACGCTGACGTTGTATTTCATACAGGATGATACCCGCGGCGACGGAGACATTAAGCGAATCAAGCTGCCCGGCCTGGGGGATGAAGATGATGTGATCTACCAACCTTAACAATTCCGGTGCAACGCCCTCCCCTTCCGAGCCCATGATGATGGCTACCGGTTGCTTGAGATCGACGTCGCCTAGTGGAGTTCTGCCTTTTTCGTCGGCAGCAATGACCGTAAAGCCACTGTCTTTGAGGAAACGGGCAGCAGTGACCAGATCTCTAACTCTGCAGAGTGGTATACGCAACAATGCCCCTGCTGATCGCTTGACTGCGTCAGCATTGATCTGAGCGGATTCCCTGACGGGGAATACAATGCCGTCAGCTCCGAGTACCTCGGCAGAACGAGTGATGGATCCGAAATTACCTACATCGGTGACCCTATCGAGGATCATCAAGACCGGAACTGAGCCGGTTTCGAAGAGATGTGGCACCAGATCTTCGAGATCGGTGTACTCCACCTGTGACCTGAACGCGGCTACACCCTGGTGGTTGGTGCCAAATTTGTCCAACTTTTCGCGGGGGACTTTCTGGATTGGAACCTCATGCTTTTTGCATTTTTCGACCACATCCGGGAAGCTAGCCAGCCTGTCCAGCAGCACTTTATCTATCGTCTGGCCATCATCCAGTGCTTCGAGCACGGTATGCCTGCCGATGATGACCCAATTACCTTTTTTTGTCATATATACTGCCAAGATAGATAAGATTATAGTCGGGAACCAAAAGATCAGGGGGGATTGTTTAATTTTAGACCCGCAATTCCTATAAATCTGAATATGAAAAAACTTCTGCTGTTATTGACAGTGTGTCTACTGTCCTCACCCTTTATCACCGATACGTTCTGCCAATCTTCGAATTACCTTCCAAGGGCCTATGCCTTTATTGAAGCAACCTACGGCCTGGACAAAGCATCTCTGGGGGATCTGAAAATCAAGGACCATTACCGGAGCGAAAACAACGGGGTAGAACACATCCACCTGGCTCAAACCTATAAAGGCATTGAGATCAATAGCTCAAGTATTAACCTTGCGTTTCTTCCCGATGGTCGGATAATGAACGTAGGGCATCACCTGACTTCTCTCGAACAGATCAAGTTGTCGGATGCTAAAGCTAAAATTGCACCGGAGTCAGCCATTCGGGCGGCGGCAGCTTCTCTTGGGATTTCATCAAGATCCACTACTTCCATCAGCCGGTATACGGATAAGGGCGTTCCGCTATATTCAAAAGTTGATATTGCACTCCAGGATATCCAGGCAGAACAGGTGTACCTGCAAACTACACCCGGAGAATATACTTTGGTATGGAAGCTACTGATAGAATCTGCACAAAACGGTCACCTCTATCAATCCTATGTAGACGCTGTCAGTGGAAAGCACATCGCTAATGATGAGTTGACCCTTTCATGTTCTTTTGAAACAGGTTATCTGGAGCATGAGCACTCCTGCACAGAAGATATTACTCCGATTGCAAATGCGCCTGCTGCTCCAACCGGGGTGGCCGGTCAATACAGGGTCCTGCCACTGACAATAGAAAGCCCTAATCACGGTAGCTTCGAATTAATCTCAGGGGCAGAAGATCCCCAGGCGTCTCCTATGGGCTGGCACGATGTAAATGGTGTCACCGGAGCGGATTATACAAATACACGTGGTAACAATGTGTATGCATTCCTGGACCGCAACTATGATGAATCTGCTGATCAGGAATTTGATGGCGGTGCTAATCTCATTTTTGATTATCCATATAATCCTAATGCAGAACCAGTTGATAATACAGGCGTATCTGTCACTAACTTATTCTTCTGGAATAATATCATGCATGACTATATCTATGTGTATGGTATGAATGAACAAGCCGGAAGTTTTCAGAATTTTAATTATAGCGGCCAGGGTGCCGACGGTGATTATGTGGTGGCCCAGGCCCAATATGGTGCTGCCAATCCGGCACTATGTGGAAATGCTACTGGCGCTGCGGCTGATTGTATCAATAATGCATTTTTCAATCCGGTGCCGGATGGTTTTAATGGACGTATGGTGATGTATGTGTGGAACCAGGATAATGCAAGCAAATATCTTGACGTCCTGGAGCCTACAGAACTCGCTGGTAAAATCCAGACTGGTCTGGCGACTTTTGGTCCTGACCTAACTACAACTCCTATTACAGCTGAGGTGGTGGTCATCGATGACGGCACCTCTGATGGATCGCAAGGATGTGAGCCTTCAAACCAGCCTGAAATGGAAGGTAAGATTGCGTTGATTGACCGTGGTGGTTGCGATTTCAGTTTGAAAGCCTACTATGCACAGGAGGCAGGAGCTGTAGGTGTCATCGTCGCCAATTTCGAAGATGTCATCCTGGGGATGGGGCCTGCTGATTTTGCAGAAGAAGTGACTATTCCTTCTGTACTGATCACAAAACAAGATGCTGACCGGATTCGTGCTTTTGCAGGCTCCGGACTTGTCGTATCCCTTGTAGCACCAGTCACGACAGGAGCTGTCTTCAGGGATGGATCACTTGACAATAGTATCATCACGCACGAATACACTCATGGTATTTCAAACCGTCTCACGGGAGGACCATCATCCGTAGGCTGTCTCAGTGAAACAATGGACCATGAAAACCAGGAAGCCAATGGTATGGGTGAAGGCTGGAGTGATTTTGTCGCGCTCACCCTCACAGCAAGACCTGGTGACACCGGTCCTAAGCGAAGAGGAATAGGAACCTTTGCCCAGCGGGAAGAAACCAATGGTAAGGGTATCCGTGATTATCCCTACAGCACGGATATGACTGTCAATCCACTTACCTATAACTCCATACAAACACAACCTGGTGAGCATGGTATCGGCACCGTCTGGTGTACCATGCTATGGGATCTGTATTGGGCATTGTCCGATGAGTATGGATGGGATCCTGATGTATATCATGGTGATGGTGGTAATAACATAGCCATCCAGCTTGTAGTAGATGGCATGAAACTTCAACCTTGCAATCCTGGCTTTATCGATGCACGAAACGCCATCCTTGCCGCTGATATGATCAACAATGGGGGTGCTAACCAATGCCTGATCTGGAGTGTTTTTGCCAGGAGGGGGCTTGGGTTCAATGCCGATGGAGGAGACGCTGACTTGCAGGCCGATGGAGATGAAGGATTTGAGCTTCCTATCTCCTGCCGCAGCGATGTGGTGTTTTCAAAAGATATGAGCGATGAGGTGATTGCCGGACAGACGATTACCGTCACCTTAAAGATGACAAATTATAAAGATGAAACCCTGACCAATGTCTTCATTGAAGACCCACTGCCGGCAGGTTGTACGTACCTTCCAGGTTCTGCGAATATAGAGCCTTCTATAGGCAACAGCCTTGTGTGGTCTATTCCTGCGATGGAACCAGATGAAGAATTGACCATTACTTACCTGCTGCAAACAGATCCGAGCAATCATTCTGTACGCCAGGAATATGATGCTATCGAAGGTGATGCTTACCTGCGCTGGTTTATTGACTATGATGCTTCTAAAGAAATTTCCAACCTATGGTCCCAGGAAGACGGCATCGTCAATAGTGGTGTAGGCTCCTGGTATGTACATGATATTGACGTGGAATCTGAGCATTGGATTTATAATGACACTGCATACACGATACAAGGGAATTATCCGGTGTACCGTTTTTATCAGTATTACAATACCGAGACCGGTGTGGATGGTGGGTTCCTTGAAATCACCAAAGATGATGGTGAAAACTGGGAATCGCTGGAATCAAATATTTTCAAGCGTAAATATCCGCGCAAACTAAGCTACAATACTTTTGTCATTCCTAACCTGTATGCATATACCGGATTGAGCTCGACTGAACTAAAAATGCAGCCCACCTACATTGACCTTCGGGACTATATCGGTGAGGATGTGAAGATCCGGTATCGCTTTGGAACCAGTGAAGAAAACGGTGGTGATGGCTGGTACTTTGATGATGTCGAAATCATGGATGCTATATTGTACAATTCAGAAGCGTGTGTCTCGAGCGATCAGTCTGATCCGATTTGTGCTGAGGCGCCTGAGCGTGGTACCATCGTTGATTCGCAGATAAGTATCAGTACAGAAGATGACCTATCCGAGGCGGCTTTTGTGGTCATGCCTAATCCAGCAAGCAATATGATCCAGGTAGCCATGACTTCACTCAAAGAAAATGATGCGGTCGTGCGCATCTATGACCTTACAGGACATTTGCTTATTTCTGAAAACTGGAACATCACTGCGGGTCAGAATCAAAAGAGAATATCGGTTTCTGCATTTGCTTCCGGGATGTATGTGATCCAGGTGAATACGAAGGATGGGATGAGGAGTGAGAAGTTTGTGAAGGAATAAACAAGCTGTCAGCTGTCAGCTATCAGCTACCAGCTACCAGCTACCAGGCACACTAGGCGTTGGTAAAAAAAAGTAGAGACGCGATTAATCGCGTCTCTACTTTTTTGCCTATGCTCTACGGCTCTTTTTTTTTAAAATAGAAGGGGCTAAAGGAATGAGCAATATTCCTTAAATTGACTCCATTACTAGCTATTCACCCCAACTATGAAAATGAAACTCATCCTTCAGACAGTGATCATCTTGTCTTTTTCAAACCTTGCTCCCTCCTTCGGGCAGGGTGTGGATATCCTTCAAAAAGCATATCTGCATATTGAGCAGAAATATGGTTTGAACAAAGAAACTCTAGGTGAGTTGAAAGTCATAAGACAATACCGAACTGCGCACAACGAGGTGGAGCATGTGCAGCTCGTGCAATCATACAAGGGTATCGAAATATCCGGCTCCAGCATCAACCTTGCCTTTCAGCAAAATGGTGCTGTTTCCAGCGTAGGTCATCATCTTAAAAGGCTGGACAAGTTTCCGGTAACGGAGAAACAACCAAAGCTTTCTGCCGGAGAAGCAATCACACGTGCGGCGACGTCTCTTGGACAACCCTCTCGGTCAGTGCCTGAATTAAAAGACTACACGGACAAAGGCATACCTGTGTATGAAAAAGGAAATATCAGCTTGCAGGATATTCCGGTACAACTCAGCTATCTGCAGACTAAGACCGGTGAGTACAAGCTGGTGTATTCGATGTACATCGAATCAGCAGAAAAGGGCACCCTCTTTCTATCCTGGATAGATGCTGTCAATGGTGAATCCATTGCCAATGACGACATGACCTTGAATTGTCGATTTGAAGACGGCTACCTTTCACATGGTGAAGACTTTTGTGCAAATGAGATAACTAGCCAACCTGCTTTGGCTCCATCTTCAATGACAGGTGGTCAATATTATGCTTTGCCTTTGACTGTCGAAAGTCCTAATCATGGCAATTTCGATTTGTTGACCGGTGCAGATGATATAGATGCTTCACCACTTGGATGGCATGATTCAGATGGTATCTCCGGCACAGATCATACTGATACCCGCGGAAATAATGTGCATGCGTTTCCTGATCGCGACTTCAATTACCTGCCGGACTTTGATGTCGATGGTGGCACCGATCTCATCTTTGATTTTCCGTTTGATGCGTATGCAGAACCTGTCGATCAACAGGAACTATCGGTGACGAATCTTTTTTTTCGAAACAACATCCTGCATGATTTTGCTTTCCAATATGGCTTTGATGAAGCGGCTGGAAATTTTCAGCAACATAACTATACAAATGAAGGTGAAGGAGGAGATTATGTAGAAGCCATCTCCCAGTTTGGCGCGCTCGACCCGCTCAATTGTGGTATACAGACTAACAATAATATCCTCTGCGGCAATAATGCAGATTTTGCGACTCCACCGGACGGCATGAATGGGCGTATGCGCATGTTCACGTGGGATCTGGATAATACCAGGACAAGTTATTTATTGAATGTTATCACGCCACCCGACCTTGCAGGGTTTCTTCTGACAGGCATGGCTAACTTTGGTGCTGACATTACAACCATACCTGTAACAGGTGAGGTGATAGAAATTAACGATAATAACGGAGTCCCAAGCGATACTTCAGGATGTGATACTATTCGAAATCAACCTGAAGTAATGGGCAGAATAGCCCTTATGAACCGGGGGGGGGGATGTCAAATAAGTAAAAAAGTTTTAATGGCGCAGGAAGCCGGAGCTATCGGAGCCATCATCTGTAATTCGGATAACAGCGTTGGTACAATGAATCCTGGGGCGTTTGGATCACAAGTAACAATTCCATCTGTGATGCTTAAAAAAGATGATTGCGAAAGGATCCGTATCCATGCAGGAACCGGGCTCGTTGTTTCCCTCGTAGTCAATGGTCCCAACGAGCGTGACGGATCTCTGGACAATAGTATAATATCTCATGAATATGCACACGGCATCTCCAATCGGTTGACGGGTACAGGCTGTCTCAGTCCAGGTATGATGATCGGTGCCGCGGAAGAATCTTGGGCTATGGGCGAAGGCTGGAGCGATTTTTTTGCATTAGCCACCACTGTTCAGCCCGGAGATACAGGCGAAAAAGCCAGAGGTATTGGAACGTATGTCCATAGAGAACCTTCCACTGACATTGGTCTCAGGTATATCCCCTATTCAACGGATCTGGCCATTAATTATAATGATTACTCATACCTTCAGTGTACTGGAACTCTATCTGCACGATCCATTTCGGGGAAGTGTCTGGGGGTCTATGCTATGGGATTTATACTGGGCTTTCAGTGATGCATATGGATGGGATCCAGACCTCTATCATGGGACAGGTGGAAACAATATGGCCATCCAGTTGGTCATGGATGGATTGAAGATGGGGCCTTGCAATCCCGGATTCATTGATGGTCGTGATGCCATCCTTGCGGCAGATATGATCAATAATGGTGGCGCCAATCAATGCCTGATATGGAGCACTTTTGCACGAAGAGGGCTTGGGGAAGACGCAATGCAAGGTGATCCGGATTCCTGGTTTGATGGCGAGGCAGGGCATGTCGTCCCGCGGAAGTGCTCTGATCAATTACTGGTTACCAAGACCATGTCATCGGAAGTGATTGCAGGAGAACATATTGAAGTCACACTCAAAGTGGGTAATTACAAAGAATTTCAGGTTACAAATATTTCGATAACAGACCACATTCCAGTCGGATGTACGTACGTGACCGGCTCCGCTAATATTGAACCAACTGCCGGCAGTACATTGGTCTGGTCTTTTGATTCCATGGATCCAGGCGAAGAAACCACAATTACGTATTTGCTAAAAACCGACCTGGCAATAAAATCTGTCCGACTTTACTATGATGATATTGAAGGCGATGCCTTACTGAGGTGGGATATCCACCACATGGGTAATCTCTCCAATATTTGGACTCCGACAGACCAGATTGTGCATGGCGGATCAGCAGCCTGGCATGTTGAGAACATTGAATCCTATTCCGAGCATTTGCTCCAAAATACTGAATACTATATTGTTTCAGGCAGTAACCCAGTCTACCGTTTCTATCACTATTACAATACCGAAAAAGAGTTTGATGGCGGATTCCTCGAGATCTCAACAGAAGCTGACTCCAGACTGGAAACTACTGGATAGGAGAAATTTCCCGACAATTCCTTATCCTTGCCTTTTTATATTTCAGCTTGGGCTTATCCTACCCACTTGGATATACAGGACTAAGCTCTCAGGAGAACAAAAATGAAACCCACGTATATAGACCTCAGTGAATACATAGGGGAAAAGGTAAAAATTCGCTACCGATTCTATACAGACCCAGAAATCTCAGGAGATGGATGGTACGTGGATGATGCAGAAATCACGGATGCCCTATTCTATAATTCCGAGGTGTGTAGCATCAGCGATCAGACTGAACAGTACTGTTCCTCTGCACCGGAGCGGGGGACGTTTGTGGAAAGCCAGATACCAACTGCAACAGAGGAAGATCATTCAAGAGCTGTATTTGATATCATGCCAAATCCAGCAGATGATTTGATCAGGGTGATCATGTCTTCAGCGAAAAGTGAAAACGCAATCGTCTCGATTTATAATCTGACAGGGCATATGCTCAGCCATTCAACATGGAACTTATCCGAGGGTACTAATCAAAAGACCATTGATATTTCCGCGTATGCATCAGGTATGTATGTGGTGCAGGTGAAGACGAGTGAGGGCATGCGGAGTGAGAAGTTTGTGAAGGAATAAAGCAAGGGGCAAGGAGCAAGGAGCAAGGAAAAATATCAAAGCTCCATAGGAGCTAAATGTCTGTAGCAAAGAAATAAGAAAATCATTCCTAGCGCCGTAGGTGCGAAACAATTGGCTGTGGATAAATGTGGCAAGCGGCAAAATAGTTGACGGGCAAGAGCTGTCAGCTATCAGCTATCAGACGCATATGGCACGGGGTAAAAAAGTAGAGACGCGATTAATCGCGTCTCTACTTTTTTTGTGGGTCTGCCTTTTAACTTTTAAACGTTCTCTTCTTTCTTTTCGTCCACACCCGGCTCCTCTTTTTTCTCATCTTTCTCATCATCGAAGAAGGAAGCGATGTCGTTAAAGGTGTCTTTCAACTCACCGGCTAAATCGCCAAGTTTTTCTTTTGCTTCTCCGGTCAGATGGCTGGCAGTGTCTTTGAGTTGATTGTATTTCTCTTTCACCTCTTCCTGGAGATGTGCTAATTTTTCTTTAGCATCGTCACTCAATTCAGAGGCGGCATCTTCCATCTTATCAATCTTTTCCTTTGCTGCTTCACGGAGATCATCCAGTTTCACTTTGGCATCCTCTTTTATCTCTGCAAATTTTTCTTTAGCATCATCGCTCATTTCATTGATGGAATCACCCATTTTATCAGCGCGTTCCTTTGCTTTGTCTTTAAGGTCGCCTGCAAAGTCTTTCACATCTTCAGCTATGTGTTGTGCTTTTTCCTTTACATCTTCTGCCACATGCTTCGCACCTTCCTTGACTTCCTCTGCTTTTTCGCCTGTTTCCTTTTTCACATCATCAAAGAGTGATTCAGCCTGATCTGCCTTTTCCTTTGCTCCTTCCTTCAGGTCACTAAACGTTTCTTCGATCTTATCTCCAAGGACAGATGCTACTGCACCCAGGCTATCGCCCAGATCAGTGAGGGATTCTCCGAGCGTTTCACTGATAGCGCCCAGGAAGGATTCCTTCGGTTTGCCTTTGGCCTTCCGTGCTTTTTCTTCGGCTATAGCTTCGGCTGCTTTATTCAGTGCTTCTGCATCTACCTGATCAGCTTGCGCATGAATAGTTTCAGCTATTTTCTGTTTCACTGTTTCCTTAGCTTCCTTCAACTCTTCTTTGAGTACCTGTTGTTTTTTCTGGTCTTCAAGGAATTTCTTCTCGCGATTGATCCGGTCTTCCAGTTCAATCTTCGTCTTTAGCATTTCCGCGAGTTTTTCATTCTTTGAATGTACGCGCTCATCTATCATCTTGAGCTTGGCCATCCGGAGCTGTGCTTCCAGCTGACCATCCGTATTAGCGATACGATCATCCTGGAAATGCTTATCCTTATCATCCCTGCGTATTGATTTTTCCATTTTATCAATGGCAGAAAGTAATCCTTCATAGCGTCTGCTGAGGCGGTCGAGTGCTGATGTATCCTTTGTGCTCTTTTCTCCAAACTTCTTCTCCTTCTCGGATTTAAAAGCATTGTCAATACGCTTCCAGATCTTCGCCCGGTCACCTCTTGACAGATCCGCATCCTTGAATTCCTGCTGCATCCGCTTGAGATCATTGAAAAGCGGCTGGAGTCCCAGACCACTTTTGATTTTCTCCTCTACTTCATCCAGCTTCTTATTGAATTTATCAGCAAACTCCCTGGAAACACGATCCACCTCTGTATCGAGGTTTTTACGCATATCCTTCATCTGCGTAAAAATTTCATTGGTCATCTCGCGCAACTGCTGACCGTGCTCCCGCATGAGCGTCTTATCGAAGATATTCTTCTGGATCTTTTCCCACGTTTCCTTCATCTCTTCCCAGAGCGGGTTCTTATGGTTGTCCGAACCCGTCAGTTTTTCCTTAATCTCCTTTAGTTCGTTTAGGAAGGACTGATATAGTTTATTTGACAATACCACAAAATGCCATTCTGTCTGGGCTCTTTGGATAATGTCAGCACGATCTACTTTCAATTCAGGTGGCAGTAAACTATCCGAAGCTGTCAGTGGCCTGATGATATGGGTAAATCCCTCCGGAAACGGCACTTCATGTGCTTCGCGCCATTCATTGAGCATCAGGTTGTAAAACTCTTCTGTCGTGGATTCAAAGGGAAAGGTGAATATATCCACCACATTATCCGCTGCCCGGAGGCCAAGGGCGATAAGTACTTTCTGGTCCTTATCATTACTTCCCCACATTACGATTCTCGTCTTCATTGCGTTTGAATTTAGTAGTACTGCTTATAGTAACGTCTAATCATTTTGGACTGCTGTATAAACATCGTCCGGTACGTAATTAGTTTTCAGTTGGTGTCATTTGTTCAATGATGTAATGTTAGGGTTTATTGTGCTGAAAATGCGAGAAAACCCTGTTTTTCTGCGTTAATGATTCCCTTTTCGACCAGATATTCAGCAATCTGGACGGCGTTGGTGGCAGCACCTTTTCTGAGGTTATCTGCTACGATAAAGAGATTCCAGCACCTGTCCCGTGATTCATCTTTACGAATCCTGCCCACCCAGACCGCATCGCGCCCTTCTGCAAGGATCGGCATCGGATACTGATTGGCTTTAGGATCATCATAGAGCTTGACACCCGGAGCATGGGCCAGTATGGTCCTGATCTCTGCTATATCCGTGTCTGCCCCCAGTTCTATATTGACGGATTCACTATGACCTCCCAACACAGGCACTCTCACCGCAGTGGCTGTCACAGGCATATTGCTGACACCCATAATCTTACGGGTTTCGTGTACCAGCTTCATTTCCTCCTTGGTGTAGTCATTGTCGAGGAAAACATCACAATGGGGCAGACAGTTGGCAAAGATCGGGTGCGGATATACCATTGCCTCCGGCACCTGGCCATTCGCCTCCTCCTTGTATTGCTTCACCGCTTTCATACCGGTGCCTGTCACCGCCTGATAGGTGGACACGATGATGCGTTCTATACCAAAACGGGTATGTAAAGGATTGAGTGCCACCACTAATTGAATGGTACTGCAATTGGGGTTGGCTATGATTTTATCCTCCGGGGTCAGGACGTGTCCATTGACTTCGGGTACGACGAGGGGAATTCCCTCTGTCATCCGCCATGCTGAAGAATTGTCAATGACGGTACAGCCGGTTGCGGCAAATTTTGGAGCCCACTCCTTTGATACGCTGGCGCCCGCTGAAAACAAGGCTATATCCGGACGGGCAGCGACCGCTTCTTCCATGGAAACTACGGAGTGTTCCTTTCCATTGAACATCACTTTACGGCCGACCGAATTTTCGGAAGCTACGGGCAATAATGTGGTGACAGGAAAAGCCCTTTCTTCCAGTACTTTAAGCATGATCTGACCCACCAGGCCGGTGGAGCCCACGACGGCTACTTTCATTTGATTTGGTATTGATTTCGGGGGTAAAGGTAGTGCGCAGAGAGCAAAGAGCATAGGGCAGGGAGGGCAGAGGGACTGTCTGGATACAGAAATAGCAAGGGGCAAGGAGCAAGGAGCATGGGGACTGTCTGGGCACAGATTCAGATTCAGTGCCGCTGGACTGGTGTCCCCACCACCAGCGAGTATTCTGGTGGTTGTTGGTGAGGACACCAACAACGGCTGCGCCAATGAGTATATGCCGCTGGTCTGGTGTCCCCACCACCAGCGAGCATTCTGGTGGTTGTTGGTGAGGACACCAACAACGGCTATGCGATTTTATGCCCTGTCTTACCACCCTCTTTCATTTTTGGAGTACCTTCGAAAAATGAAATTCAGATCACTGTTTATTTTATGTTTAGGGTTGTATGTCATGCCGTTATATGGCCAGTTTTCTGCTGATTTTTCAGATGGAAGCCTGGATGCATGGCAAGGAGATAAGACTAACTTTATCGTCAATCCTGAGCTGCAGCTGCAGCTCAATGCCCCGAGCGGCTCGACAAATTCGTGGATCTATACGCCTGTGACCTACATCGATAGTATGGTTTGGGAGATCTACTTTAAACTGGCGTTTGGACCTTCCACCAGCAATCAACTTAAAATCTACCTTGGGGTTACTGCTGCCGATCTGGCTACTGCTTCCGGCTACTATCTTGAGATCGGCGCTACCGGTGACCAGGATCCTATAGAATTTAAATACCTGAATAATGGTGTTGGCGAAAGTATTGCATCCTCAGCGCCAGGCATTGCCGGAACAGAGCCTGTTGAGTTTACACTTCGCATCACCAGAAACGGAAGTGGCCTGTGGCAATGCTATTCGATCGGAGAAGCGATTCCTGAATTACTTTTTACGACCACACATACATTGCTTCCTCTACCTTCATTATCAACATTCGGATTTAGTTGCAAATACTCTGATACCCGAAGAGATAAATTCTTTTTTGATGACATCTCTATTCAACCCATCCTGCCTGATATCACTGCCCCCACGTGCGTTGCATTGACACTAACAGATGCTACTTCTGTTGAACTACTTTTCGATGAACCGCTTGATGCTGCTACAGCACTTGTGGCCGGAAACTATGTCCTCAATCCGGGCAACAGGACACCAGATGTTGTCGAATATGTGCACCCGAATATTATCCTGCATTGGAATACACCTTTTGTGAGCCTGCAAGAGTATACGTTATCCATTCAGCAAGTAAAGGATGTAGCAGGCAATGTGATGTTACCCGATCAGAAGTCATTTACGTATATCAACATCGAAGATGCGCTTCCGTATGAATTGCTCATCACTGAAATCATGGCGGACCCAACGCCGGTCATCGCCTTGCCTGATGCTGAATACATCGAAATATATAATGCAAGCGACCATGTCTTTAATCTTTCTGATTATACACTCGTGGTGGGATCTGGTGAGCGATCATTTCCTGATGAATTGATCATGAGTCATGAATATGTAATCGTCTGTGATGAGGATACAGCTCCTCTCTTCAGTGGAGCAGGTAGAACAATAGCGATTAGTAGTTTCCCATCGCTGACGAATGGAGGTGCTACCCTCCTGCTCAAAAATAATGATGATGTCATCCTGCATGAAGTCACCTACTCCAGCACATGGTATGTTGATCCGGCGAAAGCAAGCGGTGGATGGGCGCTGGAAATGATCAATCCCCTGCACATCTGTAGTGATATGTCCAACTGGGCTGAAGCCAATAATCTGATCGGAGGAACGCCCGGAAAAATAAATTCACAATGGTCAATGAGTGAGGACAAGAAGGGGCCTGTTTTCCAATCACTTTTTACTTCTGCTGCTGATAAAATTATTTTGCGCTTTGATGAAAGACTGGATCCGCTATTGATGGAAAATCCCGGTGCTTACACGATCGTCCCGTCGGTGAGTATAGCCACGGCAGTACTCCAGGACCCCTTGACGATTGAGTTGACACTAGCTGAATCATTGGAACCAGGCATTGTCTACAACCTACTTCCCTTTGATGCCTATGATTGCCTGGGTAACCTGGAGACGGTGGGTGATACACTTTCATTTGGGTTGACGGTTGCCCCTGAAAAAGGAGACATCATCATTAATGAGATCCTGTTTAACCCGGCTTCCGGAGGCAGCAGATTTATAGAAATCAGGAATGTGAGCCAGAAATTTATCAACCTGAGTTCTATTGCTATCGGCAGGATTTCGTCCTCCGGAAATGTTATCTACCCTACCGGCATTGATGAGACGATCGGGCCGGACCAGCTTGCTGTGTTTAGTCCTGAACCATCTGACATCCTCTTCAGATACCAGGTTCCACAACCCTCCAGGTTATTTGAATCGACATTGCCCAGCTGGGATGACGAAACAGATAATGTTTCAATACTATACAATGGAGAAGTACTTGATTCGGTGACCTATTTTTCTTCCTGGCACCTGCCGGTGATTGCTGACCAGAATGGGGTGAGTCTCGAGCGAATCTCAGCCGGAGCTCCAAGTATATCTCCATCTACCTGGCACAGTGCTTCCTCGATCAGTGGCTACGGCACACCCACGGGGACCAATTCGCAAAATGTGAACCTCGAAACGGCATCTGAGAATCCATTTACGATCACTAATCCAACGTTTTCACCCAATGCGGACGGATACAAGGATTTTTTGGCACTAAATTTTCTATCAGACACAGGGGAAGAGATCGCGTCTGTCTGGGTCTATGATCTGGAAGGTCGTGAAATCAACCAATTGATATCGAATGAATCCCTGGGCACATCAGGTTTAGTACAATGGGATGGCAGAAACAATGACCAGCAACTGGCAGAAATGGGTATTTACGTCATTTTTGTTCAACTTTGGGATGCGCAGGGCAATGTCAGAGAATACCAGGAGACATGTGCCCTCGTCAAGCGGTAGCAGATTGATAGTGGATGAAACAGAATACACATGCGGGGACAACCCAACACCATGAAGCTTAACACGGCTATAGAATATGGTGCTGCATCACTACTGATCCTGGTGACCCTGCTTTGTATTTTCACGCCTGAACCCATCTTTTTCAAGCAGTTTGCGGCCTACACGCTTTATATCATGCTCGGGCTGCTCGGGGCGGGATTGCTTTTTTTTGTCTTCAACCAAAACCGACTGATGATGGTGAGCCTGCTATGCTGCTGTGGGCTTAATCTCTACCTGAAAGAATCCTCCAACAATCAACTCAGACTTGCTGCCGTCACTTCTAATCCATCTTTGCGCATCACCCATGTCAGCCTGGGTAATGCGGAGAGTGATTATGATTCGGTCATTGACTACCTCCTGAGGATTGATGCGGATTTCCTGAGTTTCCAGGAACTGACACCTGACTGGAACACACATCTTACGGACCGGTTGTCACCCACTTTTCGATATGTGCAGACTTTGACCAGGCTGGACCAATATGGCATGGGGTTCTTTTCTAAACTTCCATTTCAAAAAATAGATACCATCTATCACAATGATATACCTAACCTGGTTGGCACCATAGGACTGTCAGAGAGAGGTAGTTGCCAGATTATAAGCTGCCAGGTTGTGCCTCCGGTCAACCAGGCTGCCTTTATGGCTATTGATGATCACTTGCGTTCCATCACCTCCTATATGGATGGTCTGGAGGGGTCGACTGTGGTGCTTGGTGATTTTCATTTACCACCATGGTCTGCTGAAGTTCAAAACTTTAAAGTATCTGCAAAACTGCAGGACGGCAGACGTGATATTCATCCCCGCAATATTGATGGTTCTATTTCCTTGCCGCGTATTCCTGTGGAGCATATTTTGTTTACGGATGAATTTGAATGCACCTCCTTTTCAGAAATCGGGAATGCTATCGTGGGGCGTATCGGCATCACCGGCACCTATCAACTCCAGCAGGAACATGAGGAGATGGCTCAGTGAAAAGCAAGGAGCAAGGAGCAAGGAGCATACTACGGCTCAGCTCACAAGTAGCTCTGAGCGCAATTAATCTCTGTGTACTCTGTGCACTCCGTGCGAAAATTTGCGAGCGGGCTGCGGTCGGATTCTTAAAAGGTTAGACTCCGTTAGGCTGAGGCATAGCTTACCGTATCCCTATTTGATCACTGCAATCTTTTCGGTGTAGGCATCCTTTCCGGATCTGACGCGGAGTGTATATATACCTGCTTCCAATTTATCTACTTCAATCTCGATTCCTGACTGTCGCATTTCAAATGTTGTAGTCACTCTTTCCTGACCGCTGACATCGATGAGGGCCACCGTACCTGCTTCAGTGGCATGGTTGATCGTGACCGACAATCTTTCCTTCACAGGATTGGGCGAGGCTGTCACTGCAAAAGGATACTCTTCGAAAACGATTTTTCGGACAGGGGAAAATGTTTCCTGGCCCTGGCCGCCAATCTGGCGGAGGCGATAGAAATTATCACCAAACTGCGCGGCCCTGTCAAAAAACTGATAGATGCCTATGCGTTGATCTTCATCCACTGCGGGCACCTCACCGATCACTTCGAAGATCTCTCCATCAAAAGAGCGTTCGATGCTGAAGGAGGTGATATCCCTTTCAGGTGAAGCCGACCAATCCAGTTGAGCGATCCGCACTCCGGCAGGCCTACCCTGGAAATCCAGAAACGTAGCGACCAGGTCCTCATCAAAACGAATCCTTCGGAAAGTAGCTGTTTCAAATGATGGATATTCGGTGGTATACGTTCCACCAACTACATCAACACTGGTGCTCAGGTCAGTCACAGGATCTTCTTCGATGGTCACTGTTTCTCCAAACGGAATAGTGAGACATACCTGATGGAGTATTACCGGCACTCCGGCTTCAATCTTATTATTGATCGCTGATCCGGTGTTGCCTGAACTGCTCATCAATACCTGACCGACTGAACTGCAACCATTCACCATACGGACATTGGAAGACATAGCGCAGGATTGATTTTCAGAAATAGCAGATCCCAGTGAGGTGCAGGACACAAAGAATCCAGCTGTATAGCTAGTCAACACGCCTGAAACTGCAGGGATGTATTCCAACACATAGCATTGGGATCTATTTGCCTTGTCCTCCATGAAGGAGCAATTGCCAAACTTAGAAGGAGTATTGACTGGTGTCCAGCGCATCGTCTGGGCTTGCAGACCTGTTGTGATACACAGGGCGAACATCCAGCTCACATTATATTTCATAGATTTCATATGCATTAAGGTTTTCAAAGATTAATAGAAGATAACACCGGATGTTTTGTTCTGATTGTTTTTCCATACCGTCTCATCAGGCGGTGTGACTACTGTGCTCATGTCGTAATCACCAAGCGAATACCCAAGTACCCCTTGCAACAATCGCCAGGTGGTGCGGTCAGAGGAACTGATAGCAGAAATGGAGGATATTTGCTCACCGTTTGCAGCATGCATCGCCCAGATTCCCGTATCGACCATTTTCTGTCCATACCTGAATGTCGGTTGATATGAATTGCTTCCAGTAAAATCCCAGTCAATAACGTAACCACTGCATGGTTCCAGCGCTGGCACTGGAGAAAGTATACCCAGGTGATTCCTGTGCTGAACCATCACATAGTAATTGTCTGCGCCATTGAGGGCCAGGGTACCACACGATTCCGGGAAGGTGACTTCTCCATCCTGATGTACCCATCCGGCGCATGTCCAATGATTATGAGCTGGCAGAAGACCATTCTTACGGACAGTCACTAATACCCAGTCTACCACATCGGGAGGATAAGGAACAATGATACCCGGAGGTGGATTTGGGGAACTTGATTCACCGAAATTTAAACCGCTGTTTCCATTGTAATTCCATGGTGCCCCACTATAAGGCTGCCCAAATGGTGTAAAAGGTGCGCCGAGTTGGATAGCAAGACTTGGTGAATTCAATTTATTCTGACCGGGAAGCAGGTGATTGTCATTGAGGTCGTTTTGCATGGTACCTGTTCCAGGAATGTATGGACCTTGTAGTAGGACTTTGAGGGTCAGTGGATCACAATCAACTGTGTAGGTGTAGACCCAGGCATATAAGAGACCTGAACAGCTTGTATATGTGTACGTAAAGGTGATCGTGCCTGTACATCCACCTGTCCAGGTGCCCCCTTGCACAGGTGTTGATGGCGCCAGGACATTACCACAGATATCTTCGACGACAGGCATCGCCGGAGCTCCAGGCAAATGAGGAGCAACAGCATCCAGCGGGCATCCTACAGTAGAACTTGTTGGCACAGGTCCGCCCACTTCAGCAGGAGGAGTCACATCATCGACATTGAATGTCTGTGTCACCTGAATAAAATTACCGCTGCAATCTGCAACCTGGTATGTCCGAATCACTGATATCGTTGCACCGTCGCACATAACGCTCATTATGTCATCACCAACATGTGTTACAATCGGTGCACCATCACAATTATCTGCTTCATCCGTCACTACGGCTATGTTCGGCAATGGAATATCGCTGAAACACTGAACAGCAGTTGTTATTGGATTGCTTGCAGTAGGATTAGTTACATCATCCACCGTGATGGTCTGGAATACATCAAATGTATTTCCTGAACAATCTGTTACCCTGTATGTACGTGTGACGATTACAGTGGCGCCATCACATAATACACTGGCAACATTATCGCTCACAAATGCTACAACCGGGGTACCAATACAATTATCCGCTTCGTCTGTCACTACAGCCACATTTGGCGCGGGAAGATCACTAAAGCATTCTACAGTAACCGGTAGCGGGTTGCTTGCGCTTGGTGGCGTTACATCATCCACAGTGATGGTCTGGAATACATCGATGAAATTATTGGCACAGTCAGTCACCCGATACGTCCTGGTCACCACTACAGTGGCGCCATCACAAACTGCGCTGTTGACATTATCACCTATGCAAGAAACAACAGGTGTTCCACCGCAGTTGTCTGCTTCATCGGTCACTACCGTTATATTAAAAGCTGGAATATCGCTGAAGCATTCCACACTGACAGGTGCGGGATTACTTGCGGTTGGGTTGACATTATCATCGATGATGTAGGTGTATGACCATGGATATGTAGTACCGGCGCAATCCGTGTAGATAAAATTATACACTCTGGTGCCTTCACAGGTCACGGGCATTGGATTATCATCTGTAGTAGACCATGCAACCGTGACTGGATTGCCACAATAATCCAATACCACGGGTGGTACAGGCAGTACTGCATTTGATTCGCAGGATACGGTGACAGTTACATTAGCAGGAATCACCGGCAGCGGCTTAGTGATCGATGCTGGTGCAAATGCCGGGTAGTCTGTATACTGCCCGATGATCATATTATTAATATCCAGGAAGTCAATACTGGCCGTCAGATTAGTAGGCATGTCTTCAATGAGATTGATGACTTCGCCGGCTTTAATGTTAAAACAAACTTTATGAATCGTCATAGCCACACCAGCAACAACGGTGACATTGCCATTCTGTCCTGAACTATTGATCAGATAAGAATTACTGTTCGTGCAGTCATCAGTTTCATAACTGTTGTCAGTCATGATACAAGAGTTGTTAAGTGGCATCATGAACATATCAAGTGCAATCGGAGGAGGATAGACCGGCCCAAGGCAATTAGAAACAAAACCGGTTGTATAACTAGTCAGATTACCTGAAACCGCAGGGGTATATACCAGGTCATAGCAAATGATATCCTGACAGCAATTGGTTGCATCAGGGCAACTGCCAGGTGACTGGCTATCATTATCAGGCGTATCCAGCACCCATACCATGGATGATGGTCCGGCAGTAATTACATTCACCACCTGATTATCTGTGCTTACACATCCGTTTGCATCCGTCACGGTTACATAGATCGTCAACGTACCTGCAGCACCGGAGGTATAGCCAATGATTGAGGTACCCTGCCCGCTCGTGATGGTACCATTCGTGATGGACCATACATAAGAGCCGACACCGACATCAGGCACTGAAGCCGGCAACATAGGCGTATTCTGAACCACAAGAGTCGGTGTTGTGATGGTGGTTTCACCAGTACACATTTCAAGGACCACATCGTTACCATCGCCACCGGCATAATTGATCACAAAGGTGTGAGGACCCACCACAATGGATGATCCTTGCGCAAAAGTGCCGGAGACCGGATCTGCCAGATCATTGGTGATGATGGTATAATTATCCAGGTTGGAAGGCACATATCCGAGTATGATATTCAGATTAGCTCCACCAAGGGTGACGGTACCATTTACGATAAAACGGTCATAACCTGTGCAAGCTACAGTACCATTGAGTTCCATATCCAGTTGATCTCCACTGGTCAGCAACATGTCTGCTCCCAGGGTGACACAACCAGGACTTGATCCAGGTGCGAGTTCGACTTCCCTGGCACTGGCATTCATGCCTGAGGATGCATAACTGCCTGCTTTGATATTGACCTTGTCCCCGGTGGGTGAGGCAGCATCAATACCACACTGTACACTGCTTGAATTGACCGTCACATAGATCTGATTAGGTCTCACGCGTACAAGGCCAAATATGCAACTGTCTACCTTATGATAGATAGCATCTTCAATGTCATACAGCTGGGGCAGCGTCGCTGCTCCAGAAGCTACACCATTGATGGTGTTACCTCCTGTCGCATCCATATTACCAGTCCCTCCAAAGGGCTGCTGAACTCCTGCACTGCTGTATGCGCGCTGGACGGCAATAGCCATCGTAGCTGCAGTAAGGTCGTTGTTCATAAACGTGATATCCGCAGGAGCATCATGCACCATTCCATACTTCACGCCACTCACTGTATTGCCTGTGAAATCCAGTGCATTCGAATTTGAAGATGCGCCCGTGTACTGTAGGCCAACGGTTGTCCACCAGTATAATGGATTGTTGACACTGTTTCCATTGACAATGTTTCCGCTGATGGTACCTCCGATTGAAGTGTTATAAATAGTCTCTGCTGAAATACCCTGCCAGCGAACTGGTCCAAGCGGTGTCACCGGAGGATTGATCGCATTGATGAGGTTACTATTGATATTCCATGCAGTAGCACCATTCTCTGCGTAATTGTAGTAAATTCCTGAACGCCACACATTAAAGGTGTTGCCTGTGACAACAGGCGTTACTGCACTGATGACATCGTATGGCTGAACCTGAATACCTGTGCGGCTATTCTCTACTGTATTGTTGCTGATTAAACCGGTCGTTGCCTGAATGTACATTGCAAAACCATACCCTAGCTGGTTGATGTCGTGTATGTTTTCAAACTTGTTGTTTGATACCACCAGGTCAGCATAATGTGGAGCGACTTGTGCACCTCCGGCAAAGAAGCCCATGGTAATAGCTTTCTCCACGATATTATTACTGAACGTAACATTATCTCCTTCTGAATATACGCACTGGCCTTTTTCAAGGTCCATACCTGCATACGCCTCACCACTGAGGATGGGTTATCCCCACTTATCTTGAAGCCATCGAAGGAAACATTATCCGAATTGATATAGACTACTTCCGTCCATGGATCTGCGGGTAAAAAGGTATTTGATTCCGGAACGATGAGTGCTTCAGCACCACGCGACATACTTGTACCGCTGGTGCCATAGTTAGGTCCACGAATGTCAAGCTTCTTGTTGACGATAACATGCTCTGCATATGTCCCTGCTGAAACAATAATGGTATGGAAATTTAAGGTCAGCGGATCATTGATCGCGGCCTGTATAGTGCAATAAGTTAATCCTGTATTATTATTCAATACCGGCCCAACATCATTTGATACAGTAACTGTCGCAGAGGTCGTGCAACCGTTGATATCGGTTACAGTTACTGTATACATACCGGCTACTAATCCACTGATGGATGATGTGGTGGCTGCATTGGTCCATAGATACGTGTATGGTGATATACCTCCTGTTACGCTGGTAACAGAAGCAGTCCCGTCATTTCGCAAAGGACAGTTAGCCGTAGTCGTTGTCGTATTGATGGTAAGCGCAACACATGCTGCACAGGCGACTGATGGTTGGAAGCCTGTAGCCCCGGAGCCATCCACGCCACTGATCAGCCATGGAATATAGTTCACAGTACCATTGATTCCTGCTGCTACTCCTGCAGGTACTGTTGTTCCATACCAGTTACACGTTGCATCAAGTAAACCTGATCCACCTGACCAATCAATTCCGTAGAGTGCTCCAAGCAATGAATTATTATTCACCATTGCGCCTGACGGTGAGCCCGATGCGGGCCAGTTGGCACCCTGGAATGCATTGTCGACACCTGATATCTTGTTGTTGGAAACAATGGTCCCGGTTATACTACCTATGGGCCTGATACCAAACTGACCAGTAAATCCGACCGCAGCACTTATCTCATTGCCTGTGACGGTGGCGATAATGTCGCCTGCGCCATTCGAATTATCCCAAATGGAAATACCTCGTCTGAATGACTTCAGGTTCTGAATAATGTTATCCGTGATTTGCACATTGGTGAAACCACCAGGTCCCGCACCGCCCGTAAACTGGGCTACCACACTGATCCCTGCACTCCGTGTACTGTTTGTAAATACAGTTCCGCCTCCGAGGTCAATGATATTACCACTGATGATCTGAGGAGTTGTAATATCAGTTGCTCCGTAGTTCATGACGAAGATCGCATCCATCGAATAGGCATCTTCCGGACCGCGGTAGATCGTATTGTTGGTAATAGAGGTTGGCCCGTTGTACAATTCAAGTAAGATCGGATTGTCACCACCGCCGTTTACCGTGTTATTGTTAAATACAAGTGCGGATGTACTTCCATACCCGGCGATCAAACCAAAATTGGCATTCGCGGTACCGGATGGAGATTGCACTGCAGTCAAAACACAATTATTTATGT
The DNA here is from genome assembly GCA_016721905.1 of Candidatus Opimibacter skivensis. GTDB lineage: Bacteria > Bacteroidota > Bacteroidia > Chitinophagales > Saprospiraceae > Opimibacter > Opimibacter skivensis. Next base: position 176,346 of record JADKHH010000036.1, read on the forward strand.
TGATCGTACCGCCTGAATTATTGCTCAATGAAATGGCACTTGATGCCGTGGTACTTGCTGTACCGGTCTTGATAGTAAATCCACTCATTGTAACATTACCGACCAGGCCAGCTATGGTCACCACATCGCCGGCGGTTGAACTACCGGACTCATCAATAAAGGTAGTGCCGGCTCCGGCCCCTGTCAACGTAATGGCTTTCGTAATATTGACTTGTTCGACACAGGTACCGGCCGCCACGGTGATGGTATGTCCACCCATGGTCTGCGGGTCATCGATAGCATCCTGGATCGCAGAATATTTCGGTGGTATTGGTATTGACTACGCCGCCTGCGCATCTGGTCAGGACGACATCATTGCCGTCGCCCTCCGGTATAATTGATATCAAAGGTATAGCCACCTACGGTGATCGCTGTTCCTTGCGCAAATTGTCCTGTAACGGCGTCGCCTGCACCATCATTGTCAATGATCTTTATCATATCCCCGATGGTCGGTGTGTATCCAAGTGTGAGGCTGAGTGTTGAGCCTCCCAATGTCACCATACCATTGACAATAAACTGATCGTAGAGCGTGCAAGCCGTTGTTCCATTTATTTCCATGGCGAGTATATCACCTCCGTTGAGCGTCATATCGCCACCGACAACCACACAGCCGGGGCTGTTGCCGGGCGCAAACGTAAGGTCTTTAGCAGTTGCATTCATGGTCCCTGCACAGGAACCTGATGCGATAGCGATTATATCATCATTCAATGTCTCTGCATCATCGATTGCCGTCTGTATTGTGCAGAAAGTTTCTAAAGAGGTGAGGTTGACTATATCCCGGGAAATGTCACCATCATAGATATCACTACCAAGACCAAGTACATTTATTTCGCGTCCGTGACGGTGATGGTGAAGGTGCATGAATTGGTGCATCCATTACCATCTGTATATGAATATGAAATAGGATGTGTGCCGGTGCCTGCGCTGGCTGGATCAAACATGCCGCCGCTGACGCCATCGCCACTGTAGGTACCCATGGCAGGTGTCGCACCTGTAAGCGTAAATGCCGGGACACCAATGCATACTGTTGAATTTCCTGGACAGGTGACAACAGGCAAAGCATTATTGGTTACCGTCACTTCGTCATAAGCACTGCAGCTACCGTTGGTCACTGTCCATCTTACCGTGGCACTAGTGCCCGCTACAACACCTGTGACCGTGGTCGTAGGTGACATTGCATCGGTGATCGTTGCAGTTCCACTCTCCAATGTCCATACGCCTGTTCCTACGGATGGCACACTCTGCGTCATCGTGAAGCTTCCGTTATTGCACTGAGCCTGGTTTGGCTGATTACTTACAACAGGCTGTGCATCATTGCGGATCACCATGTCATCATCATCACTGCAGGTGCCATTCGTCTCGGTCCATCGCAAGGTGATATCCATGTCTGTTGGAACAGTGGTAATTGTAGTTGTCGCTGAAGTTGGTGATGTGATCACTGCTGTTCCAAATAGTCCGACAAATGTCCATGCACCTGTGCCTACACTTGGTGCTGCTGCCATTGTAAATGCGTTTGTATTGCATAAAGTCTGATCCGGTCCTCCATCCGCAACAGGTTGTGCATCATTGCGAATCACCACGTCATCATCATCACTACAAGTACCATTCGTCTCGGTCCATCGCAAGGTGATATTCATATCTGTTGGAACAGTTGTAACTGTTGTTGTGGCCGAAGTTGGCGTTGTAATCACTGCCGTTCCGGATGGCCCGACAAATGTCCATGCACCTGTGCCTACACTTGGTGCTGCTGCCATTGTAAATGTGTTTGTATTGCATAAAGTCTGATTTCGCACCTGCATCAGCAACTGGCTGTGCATCATTACGATTACTACATCATCATCATCACTGCAAGTGCCATTCGTCTCGGTCCAACGCAAGGTGATATTCATATCTGTTGGAACTGTAGTAATTGTAGTTGTCGCTGAAGTTGGTGATGTGATCACTGCCGTTCCAAATAGGCCGACAAATGTCCATGCACCTGTGCCTACACTGGGCACTGCTGCCATTGTAAATGTAGCTGTATTGCATAAAGTCTGATTCGCACCTGCATCCGCAACCGGCTGAGCATCATTACGGATCACCACGTCATCATCATCACTGCAGGTACCATTCGTCTCGGTCCAACGCAAGGTGATATCCATGTCTTGCTGAACTGTCATAACTGTAGTTGTGGCTGAAGTTGGTGATGTGATCACTGTCGTTCCAAATAGGCCGACAAATGTCCATGCACCTGTGCCAACACTTGGCACTGCTGCCATTGTAAATGTGTTTGTATTGCATAAAGTCTGATTCGCACCTGCATCAGCTACCGGCTGTGCATCATTGCGGATCACTACATCATCATTATCACTGCAAGTGCCATTCGTCTCCGTCCAACGCAAGGTGATATCCATGTCTGTCGGAACAGTTGTGACTGTTGTTGTTGCTGAAGTTGGCGATGTAATCACTGCCGTTCCGAATGGTCCGACAAATGTCCATGCACCTGTACCTACTGTTGGCACAGCTGCCATTGTAAATGTTGCCGTATTACACTGCGTCTGATTCGCCCCGGCATTGGCTACTGGTTGGGCATCGACGGTGATATCAAACGTGCACGTATTTGTACACATATTCCCTTCTGTCACTGTATAGGTGATCGTATGCGTGCCTGCACCTGCCGTAGCAGGATCAAAATTTCCACCGCTGACACCTGTGCCTGTATATACACCACCTGTAGGCATACCACCGCTCAGGGCATATGCTGGTGTGGCGATACAAACAGTTGAATTGGCTGGGCAAGTGACAACAGGAGGAGCCGACTTGGTTAACTGAACAGCGTTACTTAACACCTGACGAGAGTAACAAGCAGGAAGGTTTTCTACTGTAAAGCCAGTACCTGTAATCGAGCTTGCGGTGAGGATCGTAAAGGTACCTGGCGATACACTTCCTGTTTGTGTCACATTGAGTGTGCCTGCGAGGGTCACACCGGTGAGTCTTGTGATCTGATCGTGCCCGGTGCCCGGTCCTGAATTATCTAATACTTCTATATTAATCGTGGTATTGGTAGAAAAAGGCTCCGTCCCGTTCATCGCGAGGGTACCTGGAGATGCACCGGGAGCGATGATACCATTTTTATTAAACGTTCCTGCATGCGCAAAGGTACCGTTACCCTTGATGATCGCATTGGCGTTGTGATTGAAGGTCACGGTATTAATACTATTGAATGTACCGCTGGCCAAACTGATCGTACCGGTATTCGTAAAGGTGGTAGCGGCAGGACCACCAAAATTGAATGCGCCTGCATTGCAATTGATCGTACCACTATTCGTAAAGCTGCCACATAACTAAAAAAGTGGACCCGGTGCTTGTCTTGGTAATCGTACCTGTGTTATTAATGATGCCATACGAACTATTGATCGCGGATGTATTGCGATCAGTGGTGATAGACCACAATCCATTATTGGTGATCGTACGTGAAATACCATCAAAAAATATATTCCCATTCTGCCAGTTGATTGTTCCGTTATTGGTCAGGTTGGTCTGCAGTGATACTTATCACTGCTTACGTAGATAGTCAATGGGCAAGGCCCGGATCTACAGTAAAAGTCGGCCAAAATATCCATTGATCCAGAAGTTGCTGGCATTGACGGTCAATATACCGGGCCATAGAGTTGGCCTTGAATAACAAAAATCACTATTGACTGTCAGATTACCGACGCCGGTGATCGTACTCCACTATTTAAGGAGACGCCCGAAGGAATGACAGCGTTAACATTTAGTTAATGAGTGAGTTATTGGTGAAGCTTCCTGTGCCACTCACCGATGATCCTGAATTATACTTAAAGGTCACTCCTGCATTAGAGGTAAACGCACCACCATTGAAGGCCAATGCCTGTATTGTAAAAGTTGTTGCAGGTCCCGCCCACTCTTAGATTACCACCATTGAAATTCATTGTGCCATTGTTACTAAAACTCGTCACATAGAGAAAATCTGTGTTTCCAACACTTGTCTTGGTAACGGTTCCTGTTCCCCGAATTAATAATGGTTCCATAGGAATCACCATTGGATGTGACATTGTTTCCGGTGATCATCCACACGCCATTGTTGGTGATGGTGGGACTGGAATAGAACGATATGGTGCCATCCTGCCAGTTGATCGTTCCGTTATTCTTCAGGTTTTTATAACGACTTAAAGCCAGCCGTAGGAATGGTTAACGTCCTCAAGGACCTCATGGTTAAAGCCCTGTTGAGTACACCACCGGGCCACGTACTGTTGGCATTGATGATCAGTATACCGGGGCCGTTGATAGATCCCTGAATGGTAAAATCACTATTGACGGGTCAGATCACCGGCTCCATTGATGGTATTGGTGCGGACCACATTGATTAAGGCCGAAAGTCTGCGCTGATGCTGAGATTGAGTACACCGCTGTTGGTGAAGGTACCTGCAGCTGTCGCAATGATGGTAGAGGATGGATTAAAATTGGAATGTTGTTCCAGTCTGATTGGTAAACGAGCCACCATTGAAAGTCAATGCACCTGTATTGTTAAAAGTTGTTGCAGGTCCTCCGCCTAATCTTAGATTACCACCATTGAAATTCATTGTGCCACTGTTACTAAAACTCGTCACATAGAGAAAATCTGTGTTTCCAACACTTGTCTTGGTAATGGTTCCCGTTCCCGAATTATTAATGTCCATAGGAATCACCGGTGGTAGTATTATTGTTTCCGGTGATCGTCCATACGCTTATTGTTGATAAGTGGGGCTACTATAGAATGCTATTAGACCAGCCTGCCAGTCTAAGGTTCCGTCATTTGTAAGGTTTTTCTGAAGGTATTTATCGTTTACTGAACTAATGGTACATGTCCTCGTGGTCTCTACGGTAAAATGCCTGTTCAGAGCTCACCAATCCATGTAGTGTTCGCATGGATGACCCGGTATACCGGGGCCGCTGATCACGCCCTGGATCAAATCACTATTGATCGTCAGGTCACCGACCGGTGATGGCAGTGGTGTTGATGACATTCATCGTCGAAGGAAGTCGACACTTGACTGAGATTGAGGAGCGCGTTATTATTGAAGGTACCGTACCACTCACGGTGGATCCTGTCTTGTAATTAAACGTAACCCCGCTGTTGAGTTTAAACGTACCACTGCTGAACGCCAGGGCGCTCTTCATTATTAAAGGTGGTGGACCCTGCCTCAGTTCACCGCCATTGAAATTGATGGTGGCTCCGGTGAGGTTATTGAACGTGGTTACAAAAGAAAATCGGTTATGCCTGCACTCGTCTTGGTGATCGTCCCCGGTTGATAATTGTTCCATAAGAATCACCATACGACGTTGGACTATTTGAAGTGATCGTCCACAACCGGCTTATTGGTGAGCGTAGGCGTATTAAAGTAATTGATGACGCTTATCCGCCAGTTGATCGTTCCGTAATTAGTAAGGTTGGCGCCTGGGGATATTTGGATTGCAGAAGAGAGGTTAGCTGTCCCTGAAGAAGATATCACACATTTCCGGGATTGAGATCGTGCCATTACTCCACGCTCATGTGCCATTGACGGTCAGGTCATC
>JADKHH010000037.1 GCA_016721905.1 Candidatus Opimibacter skivensis
TTAGTGCCGTTGAAGGCGAGGTATATGCTACGTCGACCATGTTTACTACCCCACCTTATGGGCGGCAGCAAAATGGTATGGGATGGAAGACACCCTGATGCTGATAGGTGACTGCAATTGGCCATTTATGTAGCTGGTCTTTCTATAGGCGTCCACTTCTGTTGGTTTTGCTGGTTTTCCTGGCGATGGGCTTACCTTACTATTTCAAGAAATACAAAACCTGATTTTGGAGGTGATTGCTTCTGGCCATGATTCTCGCAATGATCATCCCAATGCAGAATCTGATCATCGTCGGCGTGCTTCCTTTGGTCCAAAAACGGAATTGTTGATGGTCAATGGACCGGTATGCTCATTCATTCCGGCATATTTCCAACCTTATTGATACTAGGCGCTGCGTCTTTCTTCGGACTCCGATAGGCACGTAAGAATAATAATGGTTCGGCCGAAAGATTGATCGTGTCACTGGTACTGCTCGTGATTAGTTTCAACCATTGGTGTGGTGATCATCAGTTAATGCCAATACTCCAATCAACATGAACGCGCCAAGTGATGCAATGCCTCATTCCCTTCACCTCAACCGTGAACAATACGGTGAAAGCCATTGCTGAGAGGTCTCATTTCGAAGCAGACCGAATTGATACTGAAAAAGAAGACCATATGGTATTGCAGGTGACGTTTACGAAGTGGTGGATCACAAGCTGACTGACATCTACCGTGATAGAAGATAAATCCTCCTGCCGCGTATCGCTATAGCATTGGCAGCCAGACCGCGCTACCACAAGAGATGGATGGGCGATGAGAAGGCACTCCAACGATGGCCTTCAATCTCGAATTCCTCTCCCGCTACCAGATCAACTGGATGTATTGGGATATTTCATGTGGAATTTTGTCGGAAGAGAAAATGGTGCAGGCCACCGAACCCCGAGAACCCAAAGAGCGGTCACTGGATTTCAGAATTAGTTCCTCTCGACAGCGCGCGCTTGTTTAACATGGAAAAAATGCCTGAATCGATGAACAACACAGGCGAGAAACACTATTTCCTTCCTTAATTTTGGTCTTTGGTCTCATCTATCAGTTTGGCAAACGAAGAGAGATTTCAACGCGATGCTGATGCTATTCCTGTTAACGGGTCTTGGTATTATCTTTTATTCCAATCAGCCACCAAATGAGCCTCGCGAGAGTGATTACCGTTTTAGTTGGATCCTTCCTACCTTCTGTATCTGGATCGGCCTGGCGTTTCGCAGTTACGAGATGCTCAAGACAAGGCTGACCTCATTGGCTCAGCGGCACCCTTATCTGGCAACAGCTCATGCTGGCACCAGCCATCATGGCTTCAAAATTTTGATGATCCCAGCCGCATGCACCATTATGCATCAAGAGACTACGCCAGCAATTTCCTGGAATCCCTTGATCCATGCCATCGTGTTTACCTACAGGTGATAATGATACCTACCCATTGTGGTATGCAGGAAGTGGAAGGTATTCGTCGTGATGTGCGAATCGTCAACCCTGAGTCTGATGCGGTGGATTGGTATATCGAAGGGTTGAGACGAAAGATAATGATTCGGCACCGATCAAACTGACGATTCCAACAGATGCGTATCAAAAAATGGTAACGCGCAATCAGTTGTTCTTCTAACGCCTGAAAGAGTTCTCCAAATGAAAATGCCGCTGGATCAGGCGTTACAATTCCTTTCAAAGATAATCCGCAAACGATTCAGGGAACTAAACTCGGGAGACTTATCTGCCTTCAATAACTTATATTCCTGTTGATCCGGCACGTGCCTAAGTTCAGGTTGGATCACGGCAGCAGAAACCGGGAAATCGTGACTAAAATTCCGATCTCTATTGACAAGCAATACATCACCAAAGATCAACTTCGTGGTGCTGGATGTCATCTGCGGAGTAGCTTGACTGACCGTCCCGTGTTTCTCCGTGACCTGCCAGGAGTCGAAGCTTACTTGAATCTCAATGACTACACCAGATGGAAGGTCTCGGACCCGGATTATTCTGTTCGCACCCAGCCAGAAAGAATTCTATATCTATGGAAGCGGTCGGGTGGATACTGAGAAACTCCATGACCGGGTAGTCAACAAATGGAAGTGGGGTAATTTTGACAAGCAGCGCCTCTATGCTGGACAACAGCGGTGCCAGCGTGCAGGCTCAGAAATGATCATCTGGCGCGCTGCAGAACAAATGGTGGCTGAAGGAAAACCAGGAAGCATTGATATCACAGATGCTTTCTTTAAAGGCTTCCCACATGAACTTTACCTCTGACGCGAGGACCTTGCCTCATATCAATGTATATATCCGGGCAGGAGCTTTTGACAAAGCAAAGAACATATCGGATCCTTGCCAAAGAATCAGCTGAATACATGGCCTTCTTCGACTCGATTGATGAAGATGACCTCAAATCAGGATTCAATATGGATTACAGGCTCACGAACAATGCAGTCCCTGAAATATTAAAAAATCAAAGACGTTGAATGATGATGCTTTCACACAGGAAATGGAAGCGTTACTCGGTCCTTATAACTACGAATGCATTACCGGAATAAACCATCATGAAAGAGCAAGGTGAAAATAAAACGATTGTGATAGGTTCTGACCATGCAGGTCATGTCTATAAAGCGGCTATAGCACATTGGCTGAGCCGCAATGGCTATGACATCATTGATGCCGGACCTGATAGTGAAGCATCTACAGACTATCCGGATCATGTACATCCGGTAGCAGATGCGAGGTGTGAAGGGATGCATATCTCGGTATCATCCTCTGCGGTTCCGGAAACGGCGCTGCTATGACCGCAAATAAACACCAGGGGATCAGGGCGGCATTGTGCTGGAACAATGAACTGGCATCATTAGCCAGGCAGCACAATGATGCTAATATCCTCGCAATACCTGCACGTTATGTACCCGAGGCTGTGGCCTTGTCGATGGTCCAGACTTTTCTCGAAACTCCTTTTGAAGGAGGGCGGCATCAGAAGAGGGTGGATAAAATCCACTGTCGCCTGAAGACTTTGAATTAGCGAGCAGTTAAAAGTGAGCAGTTAAAGGTTTAGAAGGGTTGATATTTTTTGCTTTGCGAAAATATAAAACCCTTCCCCCTACAAACCTACTCACAACTCACCTCACAACTCACGATTCATCGATTCATAAATATGAAAATCATTCTCGGTCTCTTATTTTTCATCTCTTCAACAATTGGTTGCACAGCACAACGATGTCAGCGAACAACTGGCGCGGAGTATTGAAAGTAAGTCGATGAAAGAGCATGTCTACACGCTGGCATCAAAGGACTTTCAGGGCAGAGAAACAGGTAAAGAGGGCAATTTTAAGGCAGCAGATTATATCGCAGGGCAACTAACTGCTTATGGCATCCCTCCTATATCCGGTGATTCCGATCACTTTCAGGAAGTCAGTTTTACAACCTTCAAATGGGAGAATATTCAACTTTCCGTGTCCGGTGAGGCTGTTGAGCATCTGAAAGAATACATAGCTATACCCCAGCATTTTCCCGTGCAGACAGGTCCTATCGGCATCAGCTCGATGGTATTTCTTGGATATGGCATAGACGATGAGGCTTATTCAGATTATGAAGGTGTAGATGTCAGAGGAAAACATCTGCTTGTTTATGCAGGTGAGCCGCGCGATTTAAACGACAATTTCAGGTTGACCGGATCTGATTCTATTTCCGAATGGTCGTACGATCCATACTATAAAATCGAAGCTGCTAAAAAAGCAGGCGCTGCATCACTCTGGATTATTGAAAATGATTTCAGGCAAATGGTGATGTACGCCAGGAGGGAATTGCTGACAGGCGCCACACTCATGGAAACACCGGAACAACTAGATACCTACCTTCCACTTGTATCAATATCACCAGCGCTAGGTCAGAAGCTTGCAGGAAAAAAAGTAAATAAGATCATCAGGCTGCGTGATAAAATCACAAAGACAGGAAAGCCTCAGCACACGACGATACCTGTCGACCTACAATTGAATGCAGTACACCAAATCAAATCCACACCAAGTGTCAATGTCCTCGGTTATATAGAAGGTTCAGACCCTGATTTAAAAGATGAGGTGGTCATTGTTTCCGCCCACTTCGATCATCTCGGCATGCGGGGCAATGATATATACTTCGGTGCCGATGACAATGCTTCCGGCACCAGCGCCGTACTTGAAATAGCTCAAGCCTTTGCACAAGCCAAAGCGAATGGTCAAGGCCCCAAAAGAAGTGTGCTGTGCATGCTGATGACTGGCGAAGAAAAAGGATTACTTGGTTCTCAATATTATGTAGAACATCCCATTTTTTCACTTGAACAAACGGTGGCGGATGTCAACATCGATATGATCGGCAGAGTAGATGAGCAACATGCGGATTCAAACTACACCTATGTCATTGGGGCAGACCGACTGAGCACGGAGCTTCACGATATCAATGAAGCCGTCAATTCAAAGTACACCAAACTATTCCTCGATTACACCTTCAACATGGATAGTGATCCAAACCGTTTTTATTACCGTTCAGATCATTACAATTTTGCAAAAAATAACATCCCGGTCATCTTCTATTTCTCCGGCGTGCATGCTGACTATCACCGCCCGAGTGATACCCCGGATAAAATCATGTACGAAAAAGCAGAGACGATCGCCCGGCTAGCCTTCCACACCACCTGGGAGCTCGCCAACCGTGACGAGCGGATTAAAGTGAATGTCACTGGCAGGAACTAAGGGCAAGGAGCAAGGAGCAAAGGGCATGATAATCTTCAAAGAAAAAAGGTAGGGGTTCAAAATTTTGAACCCCTACCTTTTTTCTTTGAAGAATTTAGTCTTTCATGGAACGGGTATCACATCATTCTTTTTTTTAAAGAACGTTCGTCGTAGGCTTTGCCTAGGATGTGAAAAGTCATCTAAATCTGTAACTGAGCATAAAGCATCTACAGTCATCCTCCAGGCTGCATTTAACAATCCACCTCACGTCTCACGATTCACGCCTCACGATCCACGTCTCACAACTCACAACTCACATCAACGTTTCCTCCCGATGATCCAGCAAATCCGGAAAATCAGTCGTGTAATGCAGCCCCCTGCTTTCATGTCGCATAGATGCAGAGCGCGTGACGAGATAAGCAATCGTAATGAGATTGCGTAGCTCGCATAGCTGGGGAGAAAGTGTTGTTGTATTGTATAGGTTTTCGGTTTCGCTGTATAGCAGCCACAACCTGTCAAGAGCTCTTTGCAAACGGACATTGGACCGTACGATACCTACATAGCTGCTCATGATATCCTTCAACTCCTTCCAGCTCTGCGTGATGAGGACCATTCCTTTGGATCCGTGGTACCCATGGCATCCCAGTCAGGAATTCCTTCTTTATAAGTGTATTGATCAATACTCTCGATCACATCCACTGCAATATTATGTGCGTATACCAGGCCCTCCAATAAAGAATTAGAGGCAAGGCGATTAGCTCAATGTAATCCAGATGCTGTGCATTCACCTGCAGCATAGAGGCGGTTGATAGAGGTCTTACCGATCTTGTCAACTAATATCCCTCCACAGAAATAATGACAAGCCGGCACCACCGGAATCATTTGAGTAGCTACATCAATGCCTTCTTCGAGGCATTTGTCGTAGATGTTTGGAAAGTGCTTCTTAAATCCTTCCATTTCCAGATGACGACAATCCAGATATACATATTCATCCCCACGTATCTTCATTTCGTTGTCAATCGCGCGGGCTACGATATCTCTGGGAGCAAGGCTTTTACGCTCGTCATACTTGTGCATAAATTCTGCTCCATCTCTCGTGCGTAGCACACCTCCGTATCCGCGCACAGCTTCGGAAATCAGGAAGGCCTGACTTTCTACCGCAGGGTTGTACAATGCAGTTGGATGAAATTGCACAAACTCCATATTGCTCATGCGGCCTTTTGCACGATACATCATAGCCATGCCATCCCCTGTAGCAATGATTGGATTAGTCGTTGCGCGATAGATTTGCCCGGCCCCTCCAGTAGCAACCACTGTCACCCTGGCCAGGTGGGTCTCAACATCAAGATTGTTTTTGTCAAGGGCATAGACCCCATAACATTCTATATCCGGATGGACCCGGGTGATATTATACCCCAAATGATGTTGCGTCAGGAAATCGATTGAAAAACAATTTTCCAGAATTTGAATATTGGGCAGCTGGTTTGATTTTTCAACAAGGGTGCGTTGGATCTCCCATCCGGTGATGTCCTTATAATGCAGGATCCGGTTTTCACTGTGACCTCCTTCGCGCCCCAGGTCATATTCTCCTCCCTTTTCTTTATCAAACCGGGTGCCCCACTCGATCAACTCGCGGACCCTGACAGGGCCTTCTTCCACGACCATCCTGACGACTTCCTCATTGCACAAACCATCTCCGGCGTCTAGTGTGTCAGCTATGTGTTTTGCATCCGTATCGATTTTTTCATTCCATACAGCCGCTACTCCACCTTGTGCATAGCGGGTGTTGCTTTCATTTGCGACCGCTTTGGTCAGCACGGTGATCTTTAGATCCGGCCTTGCTTCGGCTATCTTGATCGCACATGTCAGTCCGGCGATCCCGGAGCCGAGGATCAGGACGTCTGTCTTTTTTGCTTCACCCATGGATCAAATATAGGGCGGAATGGCAGAACGGCAGAAGGGCTGAAGAGGCTTAAGAAGCCAAAGAGGCCAAAAGGCAATAACACTTTGTGCTAATTCTCCATGTTCCCCGTGCTCTATCCCGCTACATTCCTGAGGCATGACGGGATCTGCGCTGCGCTACGACGTGCGAAACCAACTTTGCGCCTTTGCGACTTTGCGTGAAAATTATTAGTTTACTTTGTCCCAACACAAACCTGTCCCAATGAGAATCGCCCTGAACGCACGACATATGCTGGTAGATCGCCTCGAAGGCGTAGGCATCGTCACCGACGAAGTCATGGGCCGCATGGCGAGATCACATCCGGAGGATCAGTTTGATTATTATTTCGACCGCAAATTTGATCAGCGGTTTGTGCACAGCACCAATGTGGCCCCGCATACGAAACATCCTGTCACGAGGCTGCCGATCCTGATCCGCTATTGGCTCGATCATCCGGTGAGGAAAGATGTCGTAAAACAAAAAGCAAATGTCTTCTTCAGCCCCGATGGATTTATTCCATTGGGCATGGGCATCCCTAAGGTTTCGATGGTGCATGATGTGGCGTATCTCCGTTATCCTGAACACTTGCAACCACGCATCAGATCGTTTTATAATAAATGGATGCCGCGATATCTGGCGTATACAGATCACATCATCACGGTATCCGAATTTTCCAAAAGCGAAATCATCGCCGGATACAATATCCCTGCTGATAAAATATCAGTGGTGTACAATGGTATCACTGACGCATACAAACCAGTCAGTGAAGAACAAAAGAAATTAACAAGAGACCGTTATACCAAGGGCCGTCCGTACTTTGTTTATCTCGGCGCCATTCATCCGCGGAAAAATATACTGACGCTCGTCAAGGCATTTGAACAATTCAAATCATCACATCCTTCCGAGCATCAATTGGTACTGGCAGGTCGTGCATCATGGCATACAGAGGAAGTATTTAAGGCCATCGCTGAAAGCAAATGGAAAGACGCTATTCATCTTCCTGGATATATCGCTACCGCTGATGCAACTTCGCTGGTGGCTAGTGCTGAAGCCATGATCTATCCGAGCCTGTACGAAGGCTTTGGTTTGCCGCTTGTAGAAGCGATGGCGTGCGGTGTCCCGGTGATCTGCAGCAACGTCTCGTCTCTCCCTGAAGTGGCCGGCAATGCAGCTCTTCTCTTTGAACCAAATGACGTTGGTCAGTTAGCACAACATATGAAGACCATTGTAGAAGAAGAATCGTTGAGAAAAGAATTGATCACCCTGGGTCATGAACGCAGCAAGTATTTTTCCTGGGACATTGCAGCTGCGCAGGTGTATGAAATATTGGGAAGATTTGCAAAAATGAATTTAGGTATCCAGACCCAAAACATGACTTTTTCCGATTATAATCGCAAATAGTTATAACTTTTAGCGATTACGATCGCAAAAAGTACTGAAACCCGGTTTTTAGACCTGCAAATCGTATTAACTTTATCCAAAATAAATCCTATGCTTACCAAAGCGCAGCTGAATAAGACAATATTAGATCTCCCAGATACCTTCTCAATTGATGAACTGATTGACAAACTAATCTTTATAGAAAAAGTGGAAGCTGGGATGGCTCAATCTGTTGAAGGGAAAGTCATTTCTAATGAAGATGTTAAAAAAATAATTGATAAATGGTCAGCGTAGTCTGGACGGAGATATCAATTGAGGATTTGAAGGAGATATTTGACTTTATTGCAGCTGATTCTAACCGTTACGCCACCATTACCGTAGATAAAATTTATCACCGTGTGGAGTCAATCGCTGCCAGCCCATATATAGGCAGAGTTGTCCCTGAGATTAATGAAAAGACTATTAGAGAACTTATTGTTGGAACTTATAGGGTTATCTACAGGATCAAGAATGATCATCAAATAGATATCCTTAGGATATATCATTCTGCTCGTCTGCTGGGCAGAGATAAATTATAGTGTCCTTAATCATTTTTGACCAGGGATTACATTTACCTGGTATGCCACTCACTCCGGCACCGTTGTAGCCCCCAACCCGATCCGCATCCTCCGGTAATTGACCTTTTCAATATCATCGATCTTGTACAGGATTGTCCTGCCATTTGAATCACGATCATATTGGGTACCATATACCTGTGGCTCACCCTTGGTGATGCACAACTTATCCGTCATCTTGGCAAACACATCCCACTCGGCTTCTCCCTCCATGCACAAGTTTTTGACCACTGGGAGGTATCGTTCAAATGTCAGGCTGTCAAAGTGGTGAAGGATGATGTACCCAACTGCCCTTGATTGTCTCCTGCCGACTTTTGAAATCTCAGGATATCCGTTCTGGTCAAGATATTTTTGGATGGCGAGAAAATTGAGTGAATCCTTCTGATTGAAAAGATGCTCTGTGCGTTTAAATTCTGGCAATACTACAGTATCAATCTCCTCTATATATCCATTGAGAGAATAGGGTGAATACGTTCGGTATTTCTGATCTTCGAAATACAAAGAATCCAGATAGAAGGCACTCTTGGCATCAGGGTATAAGGAATATCCTTTCTTCACATCTGCTACTAATGGCTTCCAATACATACTTCGCTTCAACTTAAGCAAGCGAGGATCTACGAGCATTTCCACCCGTTTGGCTATCGGCACCATCTTAATCCATCTTATAAACTGGATATTGGCTTTTCCAAGACTGTCGGACTGCAGGTATTCCAATCCCTTGCGATAAAAGAGCTGCGGAATAGAAATATCTGAGGTACGGATGGTGGTCCTCCTGTTCTGCAACCTTCCTGTGGATGTTGCATTGTCTGCTATAGGATATGCGCTGCCAAGTCCAAAAGTGAGCATGCTTTGTTTATTGATCTCATACTTCTCATGGAGATAATTACTTACACTTTCTGCCCTTGATTTAGAAAGGATGATATTTTCTGCTGTCTCAGTGTCCGTGTGACCTATGATGACAAATATTTTATCCTTTCGCTCCAGGTTAGCTTGATAAAAACTATCCAATTCAAGCTGATCATTTGCATCAAGTGTTGATGAATTTGATTCAAATCGTAGATCGAGGGAGGTGACAGAATTCAGGATTCTCTGTTTGTTTTCCTTTTCAAAATATTCGCAGTAGGGTGTGGGATGAATGTCTGCTGAAAGAGAATCTTCATTGACTTTTTGCACGCTAACATTATCTACATAATAATCCATGAGATTGTACAACCCTCGGTACAAAGATTGAAAAGCGGAATCCCGAAACATACCAATAGTCAGATACTGCAGAGAACATAATGCCCTGATATGCCATTTGATTTCTGTCCATTGACCCGGCACGACCCTGCCAGCAAAAAAATACTCAGTGGAAATCATTGTTGCGTGATCAGGTTTGGGATTTCTTGTCGTGTTAGGTACATCCCGATCCTTGTATACATAGCAGTGTCTGCTGCTGGATTTACTTTGTAATAGACCCACATAGAAACTTCATAGACCTCACCCAACTCAAGAGGTTGAAGCAGTTTAGTTTTAAGATAAGAAGTACATCCTGTATCACCAACAGGGCAACTCTCTTCATAATTAATTTTAACCATTGCCCGGCCATCCAAAACATTCATTGTATCAAACTTGTAAAAACTTACTCGGTTCATTCCCTCGTAGCCATATCTTTTAATAATATCCTTATGACAATATGCGGCTGACCAATCGTTATGCTCCTTCCAGTTAGAAATATGCGCAGCAGAAGCGTTTGGTAAATAAACTGAAAAATCAAAGGGAGAGTGATTTTCAAAACCTCCATTGGGGACAAGGTTCTGGGAGTACATCCAGATTGATTGACAGCAGAGAATAAATGCAATCAGGTTTCTTAGGGCAACGTTATACATAAGCTTAAACCGAATGAAAATAATTCGAATACAACACCGACCGATCCCACCAAGGCAATGAAGGATTTTGTAATTCCGTCTGCGTTAAGACCAACAAATTTCTTTCAAGATTAAAATTAGTACCTATGGAATCCAATAGGGGATAATGGACTGGGAAAGAGTCCTGACTATTAGGACTTGCCGATAATTTGTCCATCAAGCCAGACAAGAGCATTACACTTATGAGGAGAAGGGTTTTTCGCATCCATTTTAAACGCATGGGTGGAAATTGAAAGTATCGTTTCTTATAAACTTAAGCCCTACTGTTTACACACTATTTTGAATTTCACTTATTAATAGAATATCCTATGGGTCAAAAGGCCATGGCCGTTGCAGGAGCGTCGTGGTGAGCGTAGTCGAACTATTTGCTCCTGCAACCATGAAAATTCCAAAGAGGATTCTTTAGAGTATTACGGTAGGTATCTCGGTGGTCGCAGGAGCAAACTCCTGCAACGGCTCCCTCCTTTCAAATTAGAGAAGTTTTTGCTCTTCAACCTCTTTTACCTCTTCAGCCATTCCACCGTTCTGCCCTTCCGCCGTTCTGCCTCTTCTGCCTCTTCTGCCACTTCCAACACATGGAAAAATATTTATATGCTATTTTCTCACATATCACCCCTTTTAAACCATACCGCCTTTTATTCCTTCAATCCAACACATTCAATGACCTACACATCGACATTCCTCATATATCATTTTTTTCGGCCGCAATCTCCTGTAAAACAGTGCCCACGGATGGCACTAATTGACATACAGGATTGTTATAATGTGTTACTTTAGCATGAACCCGCGTACCGAATTACTTTCTAACATTCTTTTCCACATTTACCTAGGCACTTGTCCACATCCCTCTGTAAAGGCTGAGTAAATGTCATTAGGTAATCCGTCGCCACCGATTTAGTTTTGTACCCCTTTTGAGCTATCAGCTATCAGCTATCAGCTATCAGCTATCAGCTATCAGCCGTCAGCCGTCAGCTACCAGCTACCAGCTACCAGCTTTTTAAAAAAAATAAAATATTACATACAACCTTTTACACACTCACAACTCACAACTCACAACTCACAATTCACAACTTATACTTCGACTCCGCTCAGTACAAGCAACATTCACAACTGACAACTCACAACTCACAGAAAAATGGCAGAGCCAAATCAATATAATCCTCAAACCTCCGGCAGCAGGCTGAAACCCATCCGCACGGACAATGACCTCACTAACCTGGTCTATGGCAAGCTCCAACCGCAAGCCACTCAGATAGAGGAAGTTGTACTCGGAGCCCTGATGCTCGACAAGGATGCCATGGCCATCGTGCTGGACATCCTGACCCCAGACAGTTTCTATAAAAAACCCCATGGCGTCATCTACGAAGCCATGATGCACCTCTTCGAGCGCTCTCAACCGGTCGATATCCTAACCGTTCACGAAGCCCTCAAAAAGTCCGGCAGCCTCGAAATGGTGGGCGGAGTCGGGTTTCTGGTAGAACTTACCAACAAAGTAGCCAGCGCGGCCAACCTCGAGTTCCACTCCCGTATCATCGCGCAGAAGCATATCCAGCGCGAACTCATCCGCGTGAGTACCTCCACGATCAGCGATGCTTTTGAAGACACCAAAGATGTCTTCCAGATGCTCGACGAGGCGGAATCAAACCTCTTTGACATCACCCAGAAGAACCTAAACCGCAGTTATTCCAAACTCGGTGACCTGGCTGTCAAAGCCCAAAAAGAACTCGAGTCCCTCTCTAAAAAAGAGATAGGAATGACAGGTGTTCCATCAGGATTTACCGAACTCGATAAACTCACCAATGGCTGGCAAAAATCTGACCTGGTCATCGTCGCTGCCCGCCCAGGTATGGGTAAGACGGCCTTCTGTCTTGCGCTGGCCAAAAATGCCGCAGTTGACTACAACCGACCTGTAGCTTTCTTCTCGCTTGAAATGTCCGCCCTCCAGCTCACCCATCGTCTCATGTCGATGGTGGCTGAGATCCCGGGCTCTAAGCTGAGAAACGCGCAGATGGAAGACTACGAATGGCAGCAACTCAACAGCGCTGTAGAACGCTTTAGTGAAGTGCCCATCTTTATCGATGACACACCTGCTATCAACATCTTCGAGCTTCGTGCGAAATGTCGTCGTCTCAAGATGCACCACGATATCCAACTCGTCATCGTCGATTACTTGCAACTTATGTCCGCAGGACCGGAAGGTAAACGCGGTGGTACTCGTGAGCAGGAGATCAGTACCATCTCCCGCGCCCTGAAGACAATGGCAAAGGAACTTGAAGTGCCCGTCATCGCACTCTCTCAGTTGAGCCGCGCCGTAGAAACACGAGGCGGTAACAAGCGTCCACAACTCTCCGACCTTCGGGACTCGGGAGCTATCGAGCAGGATGCGGATATCGTCACCTTCATCTATCGTCCGGATTATTATGAGATGGAATCCGATCCTACTATTTCAAAAGATGCGGCAGAGATCCTGATCTCCAAGCACAGAAATGGAGCCCTTGGTACCGTCGGCTTAAAATTCATAGCCCAGTATGCCAAGTTTACTGATCCCGGTGATGACTTCTTCAATGACATCTCCGGCAAAGGACCGGGTGGCGATAATTATAATGCAGTCATTACTCGTCCGTCGCGTCTTAATGAAGATGATGAACCAATTCCTTTTTAAACGAAAAATGAAAAGCGGTGTGCTGAGCGGAGTCGAAGCATGAAAAGTGAAAATGAAAATTTGCATGAGCATAAAACCTGGCGCCCACGCCAGGAAAATTGAATTGCCACGGCTTTCAAGCCGTGGATGCTCATGGATAAGAGAAAAAGATGTGATGAGCCGATCGCATGGTTCGACTTCGCTCTCCACAAGGATTCCGTTGAATTATTGAAAGGATAATTTTCGCAAATTAAATTTTGTCTTATCCGGTCCCTGAGCTTGTCGAAGGGAATTCAAAAAGTCATTTCCCCTCCCCACGCCGCCCTCTTCGCGAGCGAAGAAGCGGCATAGGGAGAGTGCTTCGCTTTGTACCCTTCGACAAGCTCAGGGACCGATAAAAACAAATTAGCGTAATTCATTTTTAAAATGAATCTGCGTAATCCTTGTGGAGAGCGAAGTCGAACCATGCGTTCCAACAACCTCAGTCTCATGCAAATCTTAATGCTTAACTTGCAACATATCTTCAACTTACATCTACAGAAGTGGCCATCAAACGAACAGTAACCAGGGATAAACCACCTTCAAGGGGAAAAAGTGAAAGCAGGCCTGCCAGAAAAACAAAGTCTAAGGATCCTGCCGCATCACATAACCGCACTCAAAAAGAGGCCAGGCTGCAGCGTGAAAAAGGAGGTGCCGGTGCTTTTAAGAAGTTCGTAAAGAGTCCAGCTAAATCAACCGCTAAGTTTGGCGAATATCGCGACAACAAGTTCGACCATAAACCGGCTGATGATGATTACACAGAAAGACCGAAAGCATCTGAGAAAGATAAGACTCCGGATAAAGTAACTCCACCATCGTATAAGGGAACCCGGGAAGAACAGGGAGAGATGCGTCTCAACAAATACCTGGCCCACAGCGGTATCGCCAGCCGCCGCGCTGCTGATACGCTCATCATGCAAGGTCACGTCACCGTCAATGGGGTGATCGTCAAAGAGATGGGGTATAAAGTGCAACCCAAGGATGTGGTGACCTTCAAAGACAAACCTATCAAGACCGTTGATAAGCTAGTGTACTATCTGCTCAACAAACCAAGAAACGTATTAACGACTTCAAGTGATGAACGCGGACGGCGTACAGTCATCGACATCATGTCAGAAAAAATTCCTGAGCGAATATATCCGGTCGGCAGACTCGACCGCAACACTTCCGGCCTGATCCTGCTGACCAATGATGGTGAACTCACCAAGAAACTTTCACATCCCAGCTACAAAGTACCCAAGGTCTACCTGGTCACCCTTGACAAAAATCTCTCCCTGAAAGACATGGAACAAATCCGTGATGGTATCACCCTCGAGGATGGCCCCATCAAGGCGGATAGTCTCCATTTTATAGAAGGCCTCTCCAAGCGCGAAGTAGAAATCGAAGTTCATTCCGGCAGAAACCGACTCGTCCGGCGCATCTTCGAACACTTCGGCTACGAAGTCGTCAAGCTCGACCGTACCTACTACGCCGGCCTCACCAAAAAGAATCTCCCGCGCGGCATGTGGAGACCCCTGACCAAGGAAGAAGTGCGGTTGCTGAAGCATTTTACGTAATTGTGAGTTGTGAGCTGTGAGTTGTGAGTGGGAGACTTATCCGGTTTCCCCGTTAACATTTATCTTTGAACAATGGATACCAGCCGAACACACCTATACACGGAGCTCACCAAAGCCAAACAGCTGGGGCAGAAAAAAATGGCCGTGCTGATCGATCCGGACAAAATGAGGCTCGGTAAGCTGGACCAGATCATAGAGCTCTCGGTCAGATGCCATGTGGATTACTTCTTTATCGGCGGTAGCCTCCTGGTCAACAGCCAACTGGACCAATGCCTCCAGATGATCCGCCAGCAATGCCAGATCCCGATGATTTTATTTCCGGGCAGTACCTATCAGGTGAGCAACAAAGCTGATGCTATCCTCTTCCTGTCACTCGTATCGGGCAGAAACCCTGACCTCCTCATCGGACAACATGTCATTGCGGCACCTTATCTCAAATTGAGTTCGCTGGAAGTATTGCCGACCGGTTATATGCTGATCGATGGCGGAGTAGGCACTACGGTTCTATACATGAGCAATACATCTCCGATTCCTTCCAATAAAGCAGATATCGCAGTGTGTACCGCCATGGCTGCAGAAATGCTCGGCCTGAAGATGATCTTTATGGATGCTGGAAGCGGTGCTTCACGACCCGTTTCCGCTGAGATGATCGCAGCAGTAAGCGGTGCAGTATCCATACCATTGATTGTGGGGGGCGGAATCAGGTCCGCCGAAAAAGTGCAGGAAAATCTCAATGCAGGTGCTGATGTGATTGTGATGGGCAATGCATTTGAACATGACCCGTCATTACTGATCGATATCTCCGCGACCATTCACTCACACAATGTGACCTTGAATGTCTAAAGCTACCTGGTTAGTTGTTCTGCTGAGTATTATTTTCTTAGGTGAGGATATGCATGCCCAGAAGCTTGGGTTGCTTCCATCGAAAGTAAAATGGCAGCAACTCCGTCATGACAGTCTACGCATCATCTATCCGGAAGGAGGTGAAGCAACTGCAAGGCGCGTAGCTGGCCTCATGTTGAAGTTTGCATCTGTTGATCCTATTTCAAAAGATAGCCGATACAAGCCGATCTCTGTCATCCTTCAGCCTCATACCAATATCTCCAATGGCTATGTAGGTCTCGCACCCTATGTATCTGAATTTTACCTCCAGCCAAACGAAAATCCTTTTGAACTTGGATCTCTCCCCTGGGCTGATCTACTGGCTATACATGAGTACCGCCATGTGCAGCAAGTCAATGCAGTCAATACAGGCATTAGTCATATCATCAAGGTGATCTTTGGTGAGCTCGCCTACTCAGGAATGTATGGCCTCGCTACAGCCGACTGGTTTCGCGAGGGTGATGCTGTGTATGCTGAAACAAAATGGACACCTCAGGGAAGGGGGCGATTAAACCGTTTTTTACTACCCTTTCGCGAAAATTCAAAAGAGGAAAAACCCTGGAGTTATTACCGGCTCCGCAATGGCTCATACAAGCACTATTATCCGGACCACTATCCGCTCGGTTACCTGATGTTGCAATATGGCAATCATGTTTTTGGCGAAGCCACCTGGGACACCATCTGGAGACAAGCTCCGCGCATGAAGCCCATCTATGACCCTTTTTCAGGTACGGTCAAACGATTTTTTGGTAAAGGCAACCGGCATCTGTATCTCGATGCGCTGAAATATCATGGTTCACAGCGAAAGGCATCCGAGGTACCTGACATAGTGTATCCTGCTATTCCAATCACAGAAAAGAATCAGCAGGATGCTTTCTTTGATATGGGCTATCCGGATGTAGCAGGCGATGGAAGTATCTATTGCGTCATCACGACGTTCGATTCGACTTCAGCGATTTATAAGATAGAACCTGAAGGAAAAAGACATCATGTCATTTCATTGGGACGCCAATTAGATACCTATTTTGATCACAGCGCTGATAAAATTGTCTATACCGAAAGTCGTGTTGATCCAAGGTGGATCCGCATGGATAAGAATGTGATTGTCGTCTATGATGAGGTCAGTCATAAAAAAATGGATATCCAACCGATCAAGGGGTACTTTATGCCTTCGTTGGATTCCGCTGCAAAAAGAATAGTTGCCCTGCACACCGATGACGAAGAAAATTATGCACTTCATATACTTGATGCATCCTCTGGCGCGCTGATCCAATCACTCCCAAATAAGGACAACCTGTATCTGGGTTATCCCTGTTTCAGCGAAGATGGCCTGCATGTGATCGCTACAGCGAGAAACAAGGAAGGACGCATGTGTATCATTCAGCAAAATATCAGTTCGGGTGAAATCAAGCAAATCACCCATTACAGCTATGCTGTCCTCGGCCGGCCTATACAGGCAGGTCCATGGATATTCCTGACCTGTGGTATAGGAGATATTGACCAGGTGTATGCCGTTGATATCCACGAAGGAATTTTTTACCTGGTCAGTAGTGGTCACCGGGCGCACTATGAACCCACATGGGATCCTGTCCAGGATGGAGTCGTGACTGCAGAATACACCAACACCGGAAAAAAACTAGTGCGGTTGCCTGGCATGCCGCGTCAATGGCGGATGGTCAACCTCGATGATGAAATCAAATATGTACCCGGTGCGGAGGAAAGAAATCTGCTTGCAGAACCTTTGGCGGAAAATAAATTTGAAGTAAAGAAATATTCACCCTGGAGCAACGCAATCAACTTTCATAGCTGGCTGGTCACCGCTGATGATCCTGTGTGGGGTATTGAGTTACGGTCAGATAATATCATGAATACCGTAGCCATTGCTGGTGGGTATGAATACAATAGAAATAATAAGTATCATGGACCTTATGCCGATGTAAGACTTGGCATGTGGTTTCCGGAGATAATCTTTGGATATAGCAACTTAAGAAAGCAGTTGACTGATACTGATGAACAAACGTTCACTAACATCTATGAAGAGGTCTATGCCGGTTTGGCGCTGCCTTTCAATTTTACGCCGGGAGTTTATTCGCAGGTACTCAATATCTCTTCCACCTACAATGCTGGTGTCAATAAACAAAAACCTCCGCAGGATGGTATAGAGCGTCAATACTACAATTATATCAACCATCGGATCTTGCTGGTCAACAGTCGCAGGAGAGCACATCGTCAGCCCCTACCTTCCTGGGGTCAACGGTTTGATATATCCTATTCACAAAATGTGACTGGCCATAAGATTTCACAGTGGTATACAAACCTTGAGTTGGCACTACCATCGTTCAAGCCTTCACATTATTTCCTTATCATCGGTGAGTCGCTGATACAAAACCTGGAGCCTGGCTCCATTCAGTTGAGCAGCAGATATGCAGGCCCAAGAGGATTTAATGTTCCTGATGATGACCGCAATTACCGACTTGGTTTTACATATGGATTTCCGCTCCTGTATCCGGATGTCGGATTCGGAAATGTGGCATATATCAGGCGGATCAGGTTACAGCCGTTTTTTGATATTGCTTATACCAGTGATCCACAAGCTGTCAGTAAAACGCTCAAAAGTGCAGGTGCAGAACTTTTGGTTGATTTCAAATTTGGTGATATTACACTCGGATTCAGGTATGCGCGATTACTTTCAGGCTATGAAGGTAGTGCGGGTCAATTTGAGTTTTTCATTCCATCAATCCGATTCTAAATGAAAGGTATTGTGGCACGGGTGACCGGTAGTTGGCACGACATACGACTCGAAGACGGGACCATACTTCCCTCCCGTATCATCGGCAAGCTCCGCATGGATGACATCAAGACAACCAATCCTGTGGGTGTAGGTGATGAGGTCGAAGTGCAATATGAAGCAGGTGATGAATTTAAAGGGGTGATCACTGAGGTCCTGCCGCGGCGTAACTATATCGTCCGTCAATCTCCCCGTAGAAAACATGACCTGCATCTACTGGCTTCCAATGTTGACCAGGCAGTATTGGTGACTACGATCGTGAGTCCAATGTTGAAGATGGGATTTATCGACCGGTTCCTGCTGATGACTGAGCCGCACAATATCCCGGTCATCATCGTCATCAACAAAAACGATCTCTTCGGTGAAGAAGAAAAAGAAATTTTCGGTGGCCTGAAAATCATGTACGAAGATATCGGGTACAGAGTGATCAGTTGCTCGGCGCAGACTGGCGAAGGTGTTGATGAATTGAGAGGACTTTTGAAAGATAAAATATCCCTCGTGGCAGGGCAATCCGGTGTAGGTAAATCAACACTTGTCAATGCGATACAGCCGGGGCTTGGATTAAAGACAGATGAAATCTCCGAATATTCCGGCAAGGGTCAGCATACGACTACGTTTGCTGAAATGTTTTCACTGGATCAGGGGGGCTATATCATTGATACACCCGGCATCAAGATGTTGTCATTCAACAATCTGGAGCCAATGGATGTCGCGCATAATTTCAGGGAATTTTTTGTCGTCTCTTCATCGTGCCGTTTTCCCAACTGCCTACATCGAAACGAACCGGGATGTGCTGTAAAAGCTGCAGTGGAGGAGGGATCTATTTCAACTTTACGATATGAACATTACCTTCAGATCATGGCCGAGATAGAAGATCTTAATTATTGGGAGAGACATAAAAACCTGTAATTACAGTCAATTGGCTGAAGAGGCTTAAAGGGCTAAAGAGGCTGAAGGGCCTAAAGGGGAACAAGGAAAATTGGCTCGGCTCTGCGCGAGAAATATTTAGAGGATTGAAAACCTTAGAATACTCAAAAGGCGAAAGAGGCTGAAGAGGCACAAGAGGCCAAAGGGCTAAAGGGCTAAAGAACGAAACAACTCGACTCACGACTCACGACTCACAATTCACAACTCACAACTCACAAATGTCATATACTTCAAGAGTCCGCTATAACAACCGCCGCGAAAAGCTACAGCGGCATGGGCGTAACTTCAGATTGATTGTCCTTTTCGCTTTCCTGATCTCGCTGGTCCTGATCTTCCGCAGCAGGTATAGCATCTATGAATACATCAGGACCTATTTCTATTAAGGAACCATTTTATACCTTACACCATATGACGATGACGAAAAAGCGAAGGTGGCCATGGATGGTTTTGGCACTGCTGGGGGTTTTGGTTGTAATCTACCTGTTAGGCCCTAAACCAGCAAAGCCCGATTTTTCGGGTTTGGTGATTCCGCAATGCACCAGTGATCTCAAAATGCTTGAAGACAGCATAGCCGTAAAAGAATCATCCCTTCAACTCAAAGCTGATAATGAGGCGAGGATTGTCTGGGCAATACCGTATCAGAAGACACCCTATAGCATGGTCTACCTTCATGGCAATGGCGCGAGCCAGGAAGAAGGTGATCCGATCCATGAGGCACTGGCCCAGCGTTATGGATGTAATCTTTACCTGGCCCGTCTTGAAGACCATGGATTGAAAGGTGATAGTCCTTTGTTGAATATCGATCCTATGCAATGGATGCAATCAGCACTGGATGCTATCGCAATAGGCAAAACTATTGGTGAAAAAGTTATTCTTGTTTCATGTTCTACGGGTAGTACATTCGCGCTCTATCTGGCTGCAAAATATCCGGACCTGGTGGAAGCACAGATCATGTTGTCTCCTAATGTAGACTATTTTGATCCCAGGTCATTTATGATGTCACGGCCCTGGGGCCTGCAAATAACAAGATTGATTCTTGGTTCTGATTATTATAGCTGGAAGGCTCCTGCTAATGCGGAACAATACTGGTACACCCGCTATCGGATCGAAGGGATCATCACGTTAAAGGCTATCATTGACGAAACGATGACAAAGGACAATTTCCGGATGATCAACGATCCGATCTATCTTTCTTACTACTACAAGGATGAAGCCCATCAGGACAATGTAGTCTCCGTAATACGCATGAAGGAAATGTTTGAACAGGTGGGTACACCACCAGCCATGAAGAAAGAAGTTGCACATGCAGATGCGGGAACACATATCATCGGATCAGATCTCTTTAATCAAAACCTCGCATCCGTCTGGACTCCTTTAGTCAGTTATTGCGAAGATGTACTGCATCTCACACCTGTGCAGGATGTGGACTGGAAACCATTTATCGATACCAGGCAAAACAATTAATAAAACCGAATTGGCGCGCATCTATCCTTCTAAACTCCTGCTCTTTGGCGAATATTCAGTGCTCAGCGGATCACAGGCACTGGCAGTGCCCTTGCCCCATTGGAAAGGAGAATGGATCCAGGAGGAAAGCAATAGCATGCCTGAGGACTCACCGTTGTTAACTTATATTGATTGGTTAAAATCACATGATCATATTTCTGCTGCTTCAGCCGCGCATATGATCAATGACGCTGAGGAAGGATGGAAATATGTTGCCGATATTCCAATCGGCTATGGTCTCGGCAGTTCAGGAGCATTTGTAGCTGCACTGTATGACCGGTATATCACTAAAGAAAATTCATCCAATCCATCTTCAGACTTATTGATGCTTTCCAAAATGGAAAGTTACTTCCATGGAGCAAGTTCCGGAATGGACCCGATGGTTTCTTTTTCCGGGCAGGCGGTATACAAGGATGAAGCCGGCACCTTTCAATCTGTCAATGATCCGGGATGGCCTGAAGGTTTTCAAGTGTATTTGCTTGATAGCGGAGTTGAAAGATCGACCGGCCCACTGGTGCAGATATACAAAGAACTCATCAAGGACCGTGAATTCAAACTTAAAATTGAGCACGAACTGATCCCTGCTGTCGAACATGCCATTCATTTCTATTTGTCAGGTACAGGTGGCATGCTTGAAGAATGCATCAGTATCATCAGCCAGTTTCAGCGTGAATATTTTTCCATGCTGATCCCTGATCCGATCAAAGACCAGTGGGATGAACTCATAGAAACTCCCGGGATGTATGTCAAGTTCTGTGGCGCTGGTGGAGGAGGATTTTTTCAGGTGATCACAACTGCATCTCAACAACCAACAGGTATGGCTTCACTTACCCGGATTTTTTAATTGCACAAATTTTAGTCCTCGTTTCCCATGTCGACACCAGATAAATCTGATTTTCTCAACCGATGTATGCGATACTGCTCAGGTGCGGAGCGTTGCACGCAGGATGTTGTGAAAAAACTAGTTACCTGGGAAGCACCCGAAGATGAATATGAAGTCATCCTCGAAACGTTACGCAAAGAAAAATTTCTGGACGATACACGATATGCCAATAGTTTCGTAGCGGATAAATGGAGGCTTGATCAATGGGGGAAAGTAAAAATAAGAAATGGGCTCTTTCAAAAAGGTATATCAGAAACGCTCATTCAAAACGCTATCGACACGATTGACCAGGATGGTTATGTTGCGGTATTGCATAACCTGCTTGAGAAAAAAAGAGTATCCATCAAAAAGGAAGCCATGACCAGTCAGATGAAAAAGCTGCTCAGTTTTGGAGCAAGCAGAGGGTTTGAAGAGGAATTGATCTGGCAGTGGATGGAGAGTAAGGGATTGTCGTTTGATCAAAGAGAGTGAGAACGTGAGAGCGTGAGAGCGTGAGAACGTGAGAGCGTGAGAACGTGAGAGAGTGAGAGAGTGAAGAGAGTGAGAGAGTGAGAGAGTGAGAGGTACAGTGAGTGATCTTAACTGCGCCTCTCCGCCACAAATGTCAAGTCACTTGGCGGGATCTTCGATCTGCGTCTCTACGCGATTTTTTTATTAGCACTAAGATTAATATTGGTGAAACCCCTAATTTCCATGTGCCAAAGTTGAAAACATGGAAATTCAAACGATTCAAAGCAAGATCTATGAGATCCGGGGTCAAAAAGTTATGCTTGATTTTGACCTTGCCCACCTATATGAGACAGAAACAAAGGTGTTGAAACAGGCTGTTCGCAGAAATATTCAGCGATTTCCACCTGACTTCCTTTTTGAACTAACTAAAGAAGAATACCAGGTTCTAAGGTCACAAATTGTGACCTTAGAACCTGGTAGAGGAAAGTACAGTAAGTATACTCCTTTTGCTTTTACTGAACAAGGTGTGGCCATGCTGGCAAGTATCCTCAACAGCCCGAAGGCCATCGAGGTCAATATCGCCATTGTCCGCGCTTTCGTCTTTATCCGGCAATATGCACTGTCCCATCAAGACCTAACCGATAAACTTCGTAAACTTGAGGCCAGGTACAAACGCAAATTCAAGGATATTTCAGCGGCTATTCAATTCCTGCTCCAAAAAGATCAAATGGCCACAAACCAGCAGGAACGGAAGAGAATAGGCTTTAAAACAGAAAATAAAAAGTGAAACTAATCCACAAAATATACGGCACGGGTCAACCGCTCATCATCATGCATGGCCTCTTTGGCAGCGGAGACAATTGGCGTTCCATCGCCCGGATGATGGAACCCCATTACCAATCGATCGTCGTGGATATGCGCAACCACGGCCGGTCTCCACACGATCCAGAGATGAACTTCAAGGTCATGGCAGATGATATCCTTGAATTGATGACTGATCTCAAGCTGGACAAAGTTTCACTCCTGGGACATTCCATGGGCGGTAAAGTGGCGATGCAGTTTTCTTTACTTCATCCCGACCTGGTAGAGAAACTCATCGTAGTAGACATTGCTCCCAAATACTATCCTCCCCATCATGATGTTGTCATCGAAGCCATTGAATCTATCGATCCGAAACAACTGACTGAAAGAATGGAAGCAGAAAATGCTCTGGCCAGGTTTCTCGGCAATGACCAGTCAACAATCCAGTTTCTCATGAAAAATCTTGCACGGCTCCCGGAGGGCGGATTTGAATGGAAACCCAATATGCCGGTCATCATTGACGCCTACTATCATCTCATGGAAGATGTATCACCTACGGAACCCTTCTCCGGACCGGTCTTATTCATTCGAGGCGAAAAGTCCAGGTATATACTGGATGAAGACATCCCACAGATCAAGACCCTTTTCCCCAATTCGAGTCTTGTAACTATTAGCGGGGCGGGCCATTGGGTCCATGCCGACGCGCCCGAAATGTTTACCAAAGCGGTTCTTGCCTTTCTAAATGATTAAGTATCAGATGTTAAAATAATCTCCGGCCACTCCGGCCTCTTGCGCTATACCCTCATAATTCCTTAACTTTGAATGCTTTTTGAAGTTATCACATACACTATTGAGATATGGCTGGTCATCGTTACTTGTTTCTCCTCTTTTGCTTATTTGGGTTTTCGCATCTCTCCGGCCAGATGGTCGTGGGGGCGGATACGCTCATAGGTAACGAATGGATCACGTATGGCCAGAAGTATTTCAAATT
This sequence comes from Candidatus Opimibacter skivensis, assembly GCA_016721905.1. GTDB lineage: Bacteria > Bacteroidota > Bacteroidia > Chitinophagales > Saprospiraceae > Opimibacter > Opimibacter skivensis. The sequence continues at coordinate 24,020 of JADKHH010000037.1, forward strand.
TACCATTGACATTGATGGCGTATACCGGATCCCCCAATCTACCCTGACCAGTGCAGGTGTTTCTTCAAGTGCTACTGGAAGTGAAATCAGGATTTACTCTATGGGCCAGCAAGTGCCTTTGTATGTGAGCACGGATGGAGTCCTGGGAGCAAACGATTTCATTGAATTCTACGGCTTCAAAAATAAAAGTGAATTAGACTGGCATTTATTTCGTCACCCGGATACCGATTTGCTACATCCGGGTCATAGCATGTACACGGATCAGCGAGTCTACTATCTGACCACAGAAGGAGATGAGCAGCCTTTGAGAGTTAATACGCTCGTCAATGATATCTCCAATCCACCTGCAGCAGAGCCATATGATAACCATAGACAGATCCTGGATTGGAGTGACACGGGAAATGATCCTTATCTGCCTATCTCCGGTGGTGGCGCCATCTCTTACTCCAGCTATTTGCATGGAGAAGGGTTTGGCAAAGCAGCTGAATCGAACAGTACCACTCAAATGGTGACAACGAGCAGAGCAGCAGGTCCGGATGCTACATTACGTATCCGTCTCACCAGCACCAATCATGGAAACCACAATTTTGTTGTTAATTGGAATGGGATGTTACTTGACACCATTTTTGCTAAAGGCATACAGATCAAGGATACCACGTTTAACATTCCGCTCAGCCTTGTAGAGGATAATAATCAGGTCAATATCAGCAATACAAATTCGCTGAGCCGGCACTCCCTGGTGACGATGGAATTAGCGTATCCCCGACTACCGGATGCAAGTGGAGCTCTCGAAACGCTCATCTATCCTAACATAAAATCAGGAGCTCAATATTTTGTGATTGATGGATTCATGCACAATGGTAATCAACCATTACTGTATTCCACGGATGGCCAATCACGCATGGTAGCGGATATCAATGGAAATAACCAGGTTCATTTTGTTTGGCCGGAGGTTTCAGAAGAAACGAGCTTACGCCTGATAAATCCAGTGGCTTCAATGCATACCATTTCAACGCTGACAGAAAAAATATTTACGGATTACACTGGCGACAATACTGAATATGTCATCATTACGCACCCGGACCTGATGCAGATCGGTATAGAGAGCGAGTATGTTCAATACCGGACCTCTGCCGCTGGTGGTGCCTATCGTGCAAAAGCGTATTCCATCCTGGAGATCTATGATGAATTTGGCTATGGCATAGAAAAGCATCCGCAGGCTATCCGCAATTTCGTGGAGTTTATGCAGCGCAAATGGCCAGCGGCCAAAATGATCTTCATCGTAGGCAGAGGGATTGAATATAATCGTTCACGCTATGCTACCGGTAGTTGGGAATCAGCTTTTTTTGTGCCCACATGTGGACGACCAGGTAGTGACAATTTACTTGCAGCAACGCTCTGGGAACTTGTCCCCAGATATCCTATCGGCAGATTAGCTATCACTAAATCGCAAGACATCACTCTTTATCTGGATAAGGTCAAGGAACATGACTTGTCCCGCTATACCAGTCAGGTGCTTGCTGAAAAAGCATGGATAAAGAATGTGATGCATTTGGGGGGTGGTAAAACAATATCTGAGCAAGATGACTTTGAACATACCCTTGGCATCCTTGGTGATATTCTTGCCACTTCTGATTATGGTGCCAACTTAAGTTTTTTCCAAAAAAATTCAACAGATGAAATTGGGGAAACTGAATCCGCACAAATCCTCAAACTACTGAATGAAGGATGTGGCATCATCAACTACCTGGGCCATTCCGCCACGAGCACGTTTGAATTTAATATCAATGATCCGGCGGAATGGAATAACAAAGGCCGCTATCCGATATTCAGTGCTATGGGTTGTAGTGCTGGTCAGATTCATAGCCCTTCTTTAAGTCTGAGTGATAACTATACGCACATCAAGGATGAAGGTGCTATTGCTTTCATCTCAGGTTCGGGGTCACAGTTTGCAAACGCACTGACGGCATGGGCACGGCCGTGGTATAATTATTTTGGAAACCTGGATTATGGCACTACACTCGGTGAATCGATATTATTTGGACTGAAAGCTTTACGCAATTTTATTAATCTGGATGCTGAAGGCTCCAATTCCTATCGGTATCTCCTTGAGCAACAAACTTTCCAGGGGGATCCTGCATTACAAATGCACCCATTCCCGGGACCTGATTATGTTGTCGATCGCAATTCAGTCACTATATCACCAGAAGTCCTCAATACAAAACTGGACTCCTTTGATTTGAATTTTGCGGTAGCCAACATCGGGAGAAACCTGCGCCAGAAAGTAAATTACCGTATTCATATCCTGTTACCTGACGGACAGCGATTATTAGTGAAAAATGATTCCGTATCCGCTGAGGTTTTTAATTCAATAGTGAATGCCCGCATCCCGTTACAAACAGGTGGAAAATCCGGCTCCTTCAGGTTGCTCGTGAGTATCGATCCAGATAATGCAGTCGAAGAACTGCCTGCTCCCGATGCTGAATCCAATAATGAATTGATCGACAACCTGGGTATAGAAGGCATAGAATTTTTTGTGGTGGACAATCTCATTACTGCAGTCTATCCACCTGATTTCAGCATTGTCAACAAAGCTATTCCGGAGTTGGTCGCTACCGGTAGCAATGCATTCAGTAAGTCACTGGACATCGCCTTTGAAATAGATACTACCGCCCTGTTTAATAGCCCTGCGCTGGTCAGCGATAAATTTATTGACCACTCTTCAACTCTTATCTGGTCACCACCGATCAATTGGATCCCTGACCAGGTGTACTACTGGAGAGTAAGTACAGATAGTATTTCTCCTGAACAAGGTTATCTCTGGAGCACAAAATCATTCTTGTACAAACCAGGTAGTGCACCCGGCTGGAACCAATCTCATTTTCATCAATTCACTGCCAATGATCTGGATGATCTCCTGGCGGATAGTTTAAAACACACGTTCACCTTCGGATCCTCATCGCGCAATTTTAGTATCCTCAACCGATTCCATGATGTGCCGCAGGGATTGATACCGAGAGTGACAGAAGACGGTGTGATCAAGGCTGAGTTTTTCACAGGTTTTCGTAATCGTAATGTACAGGCATTTGTCGTAGCCATTGATTCGCTCACCGGTGATTATATCTATAATCCTAACCCAGGCCTTTACGGCTCAGCAAATCATCTTTCTTTCGATGCTAAAGTCTTTCCGTACAGAACTGACCTGCCTGAGAGTCGCCAGGCGTTGATTGATTTTGTAGAGAATGTGATTCCTTCCGGATACTATGTATTCTTTTATACCTATCAGCAAACGGCCTATCCGGATTATTTCCCTGAACAATGGGAAGCAGACGAAGCTATCTATGGAAAGAGTATTTTTTCGATGATCGAAAACCAATACCCTTCATCTGCCATCAGGACGCTGGCGATGACTGGTAGTAAACCTTACATCGTTTTCTTCCAGAAAGACAGAGGAGGCATCCAGGAACTGATCGCACAGGACACCTCAGAAGCGGTCTCCATGAGCCTGGACATCAAGGGATCACGCACCCGTGGTGCCCATGTATCACGTCTTGTGGGCCCTGCTTCCAAATGGTACTCCATCGAATCAGAAACGAAGGTGAATGCTATTGATACTGCAGGTATAAACATTCTCTCTGCCATTGCCCTAACAGCTGACTTGTCAGATACTCTTGTGATCTCCACCAACATAATTTCACAGGATACGGTCATCGGAGATATAGATGCTGCAATGTATCCTTATATCCAACTGAACTATACTACCCAGGATAGTGTCACCTATGATCCTGCAGACCTGACATACTGGAGGGTCCTGTATGAAGGGTATCCCGAGTTTGTCATCCAACCGGACCTCGGATATGAATTTGAATCTGATACCCTCAACCGCGGTGAGACGATGCGACTCTGGACGAATATTGAAAATGTAAGTCCTTATTCTGTTGAAAACCTGCCCGTATCACTGCGTATCATCAGCGCAGATAATACAACAGACTTACTTTCCATCACCGTGCCTCAACTCAACGGTAATGGTGTGGCTCCGGTGGAGTTTGAAAAAAATACTGCATCCTATGAGGGAGATTACCAGGTGTTGATGGAAGTCAATCCGGGCAGAACCTTTCCTGAAATCAATTACAATAACAACATAGGTATCATACCTATGCATGTACTGTCTGACAGGGCGAATCCAATACTGGATGTCACTTTTGACGGATACCACATCAAAGACGGAGACCTGGTAGCCTCTAATCCGCTGATCATGATACAGCTGATGGATGAAAACAATAGTCTTCGACTGGATGACACCTCATCGTTTATCATGCACCTTGAATACCCTTCAGATATCGATGGTCAACGCATTTATTTTTCACAACCGTGGGTAACGTTTGTCCCTTCTCCTGCATCAGGTCCAAATGTCGCTTCTGTTGAACTCCGACCTGATCTATTTGAAAACGGGATATATACGTTGCAAGTCAATGCGCGTGACGCTTCTGATAATGTCGCCGGTGACAATGATTATATGGTTTCATTTGAAGTGATCAATGGCAAGGCAGTTTCCTATATCTATAATTATCCGAATCCATTCAGTGGTTCAACCCGATTTATCTATACGTTGACAGGCCCTGGATCACCAGCTTTCTATAAAATTGAAATCTTGTCTATTACCGGAGTGCTGGTGCGTGAAATCACCCAGGATGAATTAGGGCCTCTTGCTCCCGGAACACACATGACATCTTATACCTGGGATGGAACCGATCAAAATGGCAATGAAATCGCTGCGGGCATCTATCTCTACCGCCTGGTCGCCAGGGATGAAAACATGAAGGATTATGAGCGATATGATCCTTATGGCGATAGTGATTATAATCCTAAAGGATGGGGCAAAATGATCCTGGTCAGATAAACAGGCCCTTATTTTAGGCCTAAATACATGTACCTTAGGGCTCATCAGTATGGCTATGACAACGATCATCGAGGCTGGTTCGCCCGTCCAGTATTGGCGTAAGATCAGGGAGTGCTGGCAGTACAGGGATATGCTCCGGATGCTGAGCTACCGGGATGTGCGTGTCAGGTATGCCCAGACGTTTCTAGGCATGGCATGGGCTATCATCAATCCAATCATATCCGTTTTACTCCTCTATTTTGTTTTTGGTGTTGTGGTCAAGGTTGACACACAGGGTGTGCCTCCCCTTTTGTTTTCCATGGCAGGTCTTTGTTCATGGAATTATTTTTCACGCGTCGTAGGCGAGGCTGGAAGCTCTGTCATCGGTGCACAATCACTTGTCAAGAAAGTTTATTTCCCCCGGCTGATTATTCCCTTGTCAAAATCAATCAGTGCATTGATTGATCTATTGATTGTCATCCTGATGCTGGCCATCATGATGATCGCATATGACATTCCTTTTAGGTGGCAGGCTATCATGATCATCCCGTTTACGCTCATGGCGATTATGGCAGGAATTGCATTTGGTGTTTGGATCGCTGCATTGACGATACGGTTCAGAGACTTTACGCACATACTACCTTTGATCCTTCGCATAGGCATGTTTCTGAGCCCGATAGCCTATGGTGCTTCTCTGGTCCCGCAACCTTACAAATGGGCTTTCAACCTGAACCCACTCACAGGCATCATCGAAGGATTTCGTTGGGCACTTTTCAATACACCACTGGATATAAATTCAGTTTGGATTTCGTTGGTGGTGATTCTTATAATCCTGATCGGAGGCATATGGTATTTCCTGCGCATGGATCAGTATATCGCTGATATCATATAACCATGGGAAGTATGAACACAGCGGCCATCATCATAGAACATGTCTCCAAAACCTACCAGCGCGGTAAAGTGCGGCGAGGTGATATCCGCAGCAGCATGAATTCGTGGTGGTCAGGGATGGGCAAAGAAAAAGAAGAATTTGATGCGCTGAAAGATATTAATCTGACGATTCAACAAGGAGATGTTGTCGGTATCATCGGTCCGAATGGAGCAGGGAAATCAACGCTGCTTAAACTGCTTTCCCGCATTACCTTCCCCTCAAAAGGACGAATCACGATCCATGGCACCCTCTCATCTATGCTCGAGGTCGGTACCGGATTTCATCCTGAACTCACCGGAAGAGAAAATATATTTCTCAACGGAGCGATCATCGGAATGAAACGAGAGGAAGTAGCGCGTAAGCTCGATAGCATTGTCGCTTTTTCAGGACTTGAGGATTTTCTCGATACACCTGTCAAACATTACTCATCAGGCATGTATGTCCGGTTGGCTTTTTCAGTGGCCTCTCATCTTGAACCCGACATATTGCTCATCGATGAAGTACTTGCCGTTGGTGACCAGGAATTCAGGAAGCAGTGCATGGATAAAATGCTCGATGTCTCCAACCAGGGCCGCACCATCATCATGGTGAGCCACCAGATGTCGTATCTGAAGGATCTATGTCGTACCGGTGTATATCTGCATGCAGGCTCTGTGCTCTTTCAGGGCAACATTGATGATACGATCAATCACTATGTCCATCATTATAAGGAAACCAAACGCACCAGTATCCGGGATAGATCAGACCGACGTGGCACAGGAGCAGTCAAACTGGCCGGATTAGAGATATTGGATCAAAATGGGTATCCATTGCATCTCCTATCAGCAGGGAGCCCGGTGAGCATCCGTCTTCAACTTGATCTGCAGGTTGCCATCGCTTATGATGTTGTCATTCAATTAGAATTCCTTGATATCTACGGGCAGCTTTGCTTTGTTGCCAACAACAGCATGAGTAATCACTCGATACCAAAATTAGATGCTTCGCAGGCAGTGGAATGCCTTGTACCTAAATTTCCCCTGAATACAGGCACCTACTTTATCAACACAGCCATCTATGTCAGCAATCAATTGTCGGACGAAGTCCTGAATGCCATTGATGTTGAAGTAGCGCCAGGTTTGTTTTATGGCACGGGAAAATTACCTCCTCCGCATAAAGGTTTATTGGTGGAGTACAACTGGAAATAAATATTTCCCCACCTTGCTATTCACGCATACAAAGAATTAACTGCGTTCCTTGTAGCGGATTGATCAGTTCGGTCGAATAAACAGGAGCGTATCCGGCAACAAATCTTTTTAACTCCTCCATGGACCATTCACGGTAATGTGCAGGATTGGGCGGTGGACCATAATGCCATCTACCCCTCCGTTTGTTTCTTTCCGGCGTGCTGATCATGAGGCATTTCCAGTCTCGAATGGCCAGCATGTGTTTCATAAACTGATCCGGATCTTCGACATGCTCGATGACATCTGCGCAGATGATCAGATCTGCAGCATGATGTGCAGGCACAAATTCATCCGCGTTGATCCATTCATACGATGGAAAGTCAAGTCTTGCCTGATCTATCGCGGGTGAAAAATCTACACCCGTTATTTTATAATGTCCAAGGTAGTGTGCGGATTTATAGCCAGACCCACATCCCATATCCACTATAGTGTGCCATTGATGTTTGGCCATGAGCGTAGCTGCATATTCATATACTTCCTTTTGAAAAGTATCTTTCAAGCCTCGGTCATCATGCTGCACTACAACTGCGTGGTGAATATAGCCTCGCTTAATCGCATATTTTGACGGTTGGTACACTGACCTTACCAATCCAGAAACGAACCTGACAATGGCTGAAGCAAGTTTATTTAGATTACCCTTCGATTTCATTTCCGTCATCACTTTCTCAATGAACTCCTCAGTGATCCAACCCATTCACCCGCGCTATATGCGAGCGGTTGGGTTATTTGGTAGACTGCCTTTTTAAAAGAATAAGACTTATTAAACAAGCAGGTGATAAGATGCACTGGGTGTCCATAACAAACGACCCGCCATGGTCTTTATAAGATGCAAGGATGCGATCGGTAAAGGTACCGGATCAAAAGACATCTTATCCCTTCGGCGTGCATACTCAGATCTCAGCACCCAACTTAACCTGAGTTTATCCGTGCGCACAAAATGATCTGTACGCAACGAAGGTGCGTAAGCTATACTAAATCCTGCCTTACGCATTCGCACCTGTAATTCGATTTCTTCGCCATAGTGAAGTTCCTTTCCACGCACACCCAGTTCAGGGTTAAACCCGCCAAGTTTTTTAAGCACCGCCCTTTTGACCATCAAACAACCTCCACGAATAAAACCGGTATCTATCGTTGTCACCTCCAGATATGGCATGTTGAAGTGCCCGAAACCAGCCGGCAACCAATCCGGAATGGTGTCCGTAAATATAGGAGTGATTGGACCACCTATAGCATCCAGTGTTTTGTACTCATCAATCAGTTGCAGTGCGGTATCAACGATTCCGGCAGGAGGCAGGCAATCATCATCGAGATAAAAGACCCATTCGTATGATGCTTCTTTCCATCCTCTATTCCGTGCATGACTTAGCCCTTGCTGGGATTCGCATACATACCTGATCAATTTATTTTCGCCGGCAATTGATAGGACATACTCCTGTGTACCATCTGATGAGTTATTGTCGACTACGGTAAGCAGTGATACACCCGGCACCAACTGCGGCATCAGCGCTTCCAGGCAGCGCTTTAGATAGTCTATCCTGTTGTGCGTACAGATACACACTTCAATTCCCTGATGCAGTTCCGTAGTAGTCATTCAGGTGTTGAAGATTTTTCGCTTGAGACGGGAGAGTACCCTACGTAAGACAAAAACGGATGTCGATAAATATGAGCGGGGAAGATCATCAGGTTGTAAGCCAAAGTGAGTGATGACCGTATTGTCAAAAAGCGGAACACCGTTGGTCTTACTGGCCATGTTTCGTTGATGGATAATCTTGAGCCAGGCAAATCGTAAATCGATATCTGTCACTGTACTTCCCTCAGGCGGTCTGCCATGTGGATAACCCATGATCGTGATCAGTTCTTTGCCGGGCTTGCGTTCTTCGATCAGACTGCCGTAGTGATTAAGATGGCTTTTCCTGATTTCGGTCAGTACGCCTCGATGCGCATCATAGAGTACCCCTCTCAGGAAATTAATGATGCGTTTATCGTGTTCAACAAAATGCTTTTGCACTTCATGGATATACGCAGGGCCCAGGCTATCATCATTATCTACCCTTGAAGAGATCACGAAAGGTGTAGGTGCAGTAGAAAGCAATTGCCTGATATCAGTCATCAATGCTTCAAAATCCTGAACAGGTCTCACCATTACAATTGGGATATCGCTTATGGCCTGATGGATATCTTCCAGAAACGCGGGAGAAGTCAAGGTGTCGCAATAAATAAGCCAGGTGAAATCTTTAATGGTCTGGTTGGCAACGCCTGGGACACAATAGCGCCTGAATAACTCCAGGCGGCTGAGCATCCACGCATCATCCAGCACGGGCTTGCCTGCTTTGTCCCGGTCCCAGTTTTTTACCGGCACATTAAAACGGGTGATCAGATAATGCGTAAATTTCACACTCATTAGCCTATAAAGGTAAAACTATGCAGTGGCTTCGAAACACAGCCTATATCTTGATCGTAATCCTGGGAGGCGGATTCCTCTTGCTGCAGGGCCGGGGGCTGTTATTTCCGATCTTTTTCGCGATTTTCTTCAGCTTTCTGCTGATGCCACTGGAGAAAAGGCTCCACAGGCTTATCCACAATAAGGTATTCTCGATCACAGGGTGTGTCCTGCTGGTATTAAGCTTTGTCAGCTTCCTGGCTTTTGTCTTTGGGTACCAGATCATCCAGATCGTATCTGAAATGACCTCCATCCAGGCCCAGATCGAATCCGGTATAGAGGCGATATTCGTGTTTTTTGACGAGCATGTGCCTTATATGCAGATGCCGGAAGACCAGGCTCAGATCAATGAGATGATCAGTAAGGTCATAGCAGCACCGATTGACTTTGTAGGCGCGGGCATCAGCAATGGCGCAGGGCTTATCTTCAATATGGCCACCACCATCATCTACACGATTTTCCTGCTGATCTACAAGGAAGCATTCAAGGATTTCATCATGATCCAGTTTCCTAAAGACAAACGGGATGAGATAGAATCTGTCCTTTCCCAATCTGCACATCTGATCCAGCGCTATCTCGTCGGCATGGTCACGGTCATCATCATCCTGGCCGTACTCAATTGCACTGGTCTCCTGCTCATCGGTGTAGAGCATGCTATACTCTGGGGTGTACTGGCTGCATGCCTGGTCATCATCCCTTACATCGGAACGACGATTGGTGGTCTCCTCCCTTTCCTTTATACCTTGACGACCGCCGAATACCCTATGCAGCCCTATCTCGTCATCATCATGTATGTGATCATCATCCAGGTGGAGGCCAATTATATCACCCCCAAAATTGTCGGTGGACATGTACGCATCAATCCATTTTTTGCATTGTTCGGCACCATTGTGATGGGTACCTTGATGGGCATTGGAGGCATCGTCCTCGCGTTACCTATCCTGGCGATCATCAAGCTGGTAGCAGAAGGCTTTGACGTCCTCAAGCCTGTTGCCTTGCTGATGGACAAGGATCTGATTAAAAAGCGTCATCTCTTCTACGATAAATATGATCGCGAAAACTTCAGGTTTTCATCTGTGATCAAGGAAGAAGAGGATAAACGATGACCCAGCCACGAAACTGGAAAGACAAGGTTCGTTCCGTCTTGCCATGGAAAACTTATTGGTTCCTTAAGCGTGTTCGTGAAGAGGTTCGTGCCTTTGCTTCTAATGGCGATATGACATCCCTGGCCAAGGTCTACCAAACAGATAAATGGGGTTATCACTTTTATACGCCTGTATATGAACAATGGTTCAGTTCATTACGACACAAACCCATTCGTTTATTGGAAATTGGTGTCGGGGGCTATGCTAAAAGTCAAATGGGCGGAAATTCCCTTCGGATGTGGAAGCGGTATTTTCCTCAAGGCCAAATCACCGGCATAGATATCTATGACAAATCAGCCCTGCAAGAAAACCGGCTAAAGATCTTGAAAGGCGATCAGACGGATCCTATATTTCTGAAAGAACTAACAAATACGGAAGGGCCCTTTGATATCATCATCGATGATGGCAGTCATGTACAATCGCACATCATCACCAGTTTTGAGACACTCTTTCCCTTAATGAATCGCGGGGGGATCTATGTCATCGAGGATACACAGACTTCTTATTGGCCTAAGTTTGAAGGAAGCACTGCAGAGATGCATTCCATTCCTTCGGCGATGAATTATTTTATCAAACGGGTACATACCGTCAATCGGCAGGAGTGGCTTCAAGATGAACAACATCCTGAGCTACCGGATGAAGGGATAGGGTCGATATCGTTTTATCACAACCTGATTTTCATCACCAGAAAGTAGCCACTTCCCTACTTCGATATTCCTTATTCGGTATTCATTATTCGTTATTCCTTGCTCATTTGCCCTCGTCCCGGCTGAGCCGGAAAATGGAATAACGAATAATGAATAGCGAACAGGGAAGTAAATGTGCAAAGTGAAAAGTTGAAGGAATTGTCTGGAGAGTGATGTTCCTTTACTTCTTACTTCTACTTCTTACTTCTACTTCGATATTCATTATTCGTTATTCAGTATTCTCATATACGCTTTCCACGGCCCAACTTCCACCTCATACTGCTTTGCAATGATCCTCGCGATCTGTGAGATGTGCGTCATGTCATGCGCAACCCATGAGGCAAGCAACTGCCCGAGAGTCACCGGACCAAATGCCGGATGAATACCTTCTTTGCGGAGATCTTCTTCTGTCAGGTCGGCAGCTACAAGGATCAGAATGTTTTCTAAGCGAAGTTGTTCGAATTGATGCAGTAACGAATCAATTGATCGTCCTGCTGCAATCGCAAAATGTCCTGCACGATCAAATGGAATGAATTTTTTATCTGATGCATCATCCAGTATAATCCTCATTCGCGGTATCCAATCCGTCTGTTCGCAAAAAATCAGGTGTGCTACGACTTCGTGCGGTGACCATGTATCAGGTCCTTCATTGGCATGCAGCCAGTTATCCTCCAGGTTTGCGACCAGCTCACGTATGGTTGCCGGCGTACGCGTGAGGATGGTTATGACAGATGTTATATCGACAGGGATCATGAAACGAATTTATCAAAAGATTTTGATTCTTACCTGCCGTTAAAAACGGCTTACATGATCCTTGCCTGGACATTGCTTCTTTTGATCCATCGTACGCGAGCGCAGGTACAACCTACGCTCAACTTTGCTTTTTTTTATTGAGGCCTGCGGCCTCAATAAATGAGGATTCCGAAATGGAAATTTTGAATGTTACCTTCCATCAAAAGATGGCTTACATGATTTTTTCCAGGACGATGCTTATTTTGATCTTTCGTACGCGAGTGCTTGCCTGCCTCTCCCCCCCCCTGCCCCGCAGCAACCACTTAGGTACAACCTAAGCTCAACTTTGTTTTTTCTTGAGGCCTGCGGCCTCAATAGATGACATTGATTACCATCGTTTACCCTCTGGTCCCCCTTTCAGGGGGTAGGGGGTCAGTCAAATCAATAACCATTATTTTGCACCAGCGTCCCTCCCGTCAAATCAACCTCTGACTGTGGCAAGGGCAACAACACATGTTTGCTAGCCACAAAATTTGGCTGTACGAGAGACATCACTTCCGCTAATCGTCCCCAGCGGGCGAGATCAAACCAACGATTTTGCTCCATCGCCAACTCAACCCTGCGCTCATGATAGATACTTTCTCTCAGTTCTGATTTATCCACGGTGGTCACATTAGGTAGAATAAAATTATTGCTTCCTCGTGCACGTGTCCTCACCATATTGAGATATTCAAGTGCCTTGACCGGATTGTTTTCTTCATTATAGGCTTCGGCACCAAGTAAAAGAATGTCGGAATAACGTAGTATCCGAATATTGCCCGGCCCATTGTCCTGTAGACCTGAATGCGCTGGCACCCATGCTTTCTGGTTGTATCGCTCATTGAGTACCTCCGGATTGTCTTCGACGATGGTAGATCCATCAGGAAGTACCTCTCCGACATAGATGATCGTAGCCTGGCGACGTGGATCACCTGCTTCATATTCGGATACCAGATCATCACTTGGTCTGTTAAAACCCCAGCCAAGGTTGGGCACTCCTCTCACACCCTGGATCATGTTGAAGGGAGTCGCCCCTGGTCCGACGATAGCTGCCTGTGAAGCAACAGCACTGATTTCAAATATACTCTCGTCACCATGCTCTCCTACCGGTAAAAAATTGTCCGCATAACGGGCCAGCAGGGAATATTCACCAGAATTGATGATGGCATCACATTGCTCTATCACTTTTGGAAAATCATGCTGTACAGCATATAGCTTTGCAAGTATACCTCTGGCCGCGCCTTTGGTAACACGCCCCAGGTCTGCTGAAGCATATTCATCTTTTTCTGGAAGTGCCTCAATCGCAGCGAGCAAATCAGTTTCAATAAAATCATAGACCAGCTCCTTCGAAGTGCGTTCCTGATTATAGTATTGATCGTCATTGAGGATCGTGGTGATCAATGGAACATCACCATACCACTGCACCAACCTGAAATAGGCATATGCCCTGAGAAACCTACACTCACCAATCAGGCGCGCACGCAAGGTGGAATCCATTTCAATACCAGGTATGTTGTCGATCGCCAGGTTGGCGCGGAAGATCGCCTGATAATGTCCCAACCATGCGCCTGTAATCGCGGCATTGGTACCGTCAAACGTAAATTCATCCAGCTCCAGCACATAGAGGGCGTCATTTGGTGTACTCCCTTTATCCGCATCATCACTGATGATATCTGTGATGCCGATCCATGGAAATGCGCACATCTCCCACGATCTGTATTGCTGGTAGACAGCATTGGTAGCCCATACTGCATGATCTGGTGTTTCAAAAAAAGTATCATACGTGAGCTGGCCCTTCGGCTTCCTTTCCAGGAAGTCTTCACTACAACTCACAGCCGTGAGCACCAGGAGTGCCATGATCATTCTCCAGCCTGTTGTCATTTTTATATCGGTTGATCGTGTTATATTTTTCATGATCGCTGATTTTAATCTGCTGATTAGATATTAAAACTGGATTTCAATGCCGGCCTGCCATGATTTTGCAATCGGGTAGCCACCAAAATCAAATCCCACTTCGTATGTGTTTCCGGCATTCGGAAACTCAGGTGAATACCCACTGTATTCCTGGCTCGTCCATATGTTGGTACCTGTCACATACACTCTCAAACGGTCAATTTTCGCTTTTGACGAAACACCTGTCGGTATCGTATATCCAAGGCTGAGGCTTCTTAATCGGATGAAATCACCCTTTTCAATAAACCGATCGCTCACCTTATAGTTGTGTCCACCATTCGTTATACGTGGTTCAGTCTGAGAAGGGTTTTCCAACGTCCAACGATCTTCCACATGTTGCTCCCAATTGTATACGCTAAACCTGAAGGTTTCCTTCGCATTGAATACATAATGACCACCCGCTCCGAGGATATCTGCATTGAAATCAAAGCCATTCCATTCGACACCTGCAGTGAAGCTGTATGTGATCTTTGGGATCGGACTGCCGAGATACACGCGGTCATCACCGTTTAATATTCCGTCCAGGTTGGTATCCTCATATCGGATATCACCTGGTTTTTCACCCCCGAGGGTCGGACTGCCGTCAATCTCTTCCTGGGTCTGGAAGATGCCTCCCACCTTATAACCGTAAAATGAACCGATGGGAAGACCAACAATGGTATGACTCGCGGGCTCACCCTGCAGGAAGGCAGCGAAGATTTCACTGCGGCCTTCAGCGAGTTTTTCAACGGAGTTAGTCACCGGTGAAACGATCACTCCGAAATTGTAAGCAACTGTTCCCCCTTGCCTCCAGTTTGCACTGATATCCCAGCCCTGGTTGTTGACTTGCGCGGTATTGACTACCGGATCAGCTTGTGATCCCACATAGTCCGGAATAGGTACCGCAGCTATGATATCATAGGTCTCCCGGTTATACCAATCGACTTCCATCGCGAGCCTGCCATCAAAAAATCCCATCTCAACACCGATATCCGCTTGCCTTGATGTCTCCCACTGCAGGTTAGCATTGGAAAGTGATAGTAGTGTAGCTCCCTGGTTGAGGCTCTCATCAGGTCCAAAAATTCCATAGAGGGCACTGCTTACTGCGCCTGTTGAAGGATAGCCAGATGCAGATGCCTGGTTACCAAGCACACCGTAGCTAGCTCTCAACTTCAACCGATCAAGGAAGTTAAGGCCTTGTACAAAGGATTCATCTGTCATGTTCCATCCGACACTTGCAGATGGGAAATTGCCGGTCCGGTTGGCTTTAGTAAAGCGACTGGATTTATCGCTACGCATGCTGACCGTGAGCAGGTATTTATTTTTGAAAGTATAGTTGACTCTAAAGAGTAAAGATGTGAGCGCTTCATCGTTTGCACCTTGAAAATTCATCTGCGTGGTATCATTGCCGGCGGAGAGATAGAGTATCTCATCTGCAGTGCCTGGAAAATTTTCGCGACTGCCTCCGAGCCAAAATCCATTACGTTCTTCAGCTGTATAACCGCCCAAGGCCGTGATGTGGTGCTCATTCCAGGTATGGTCATAGGTCAGTGTTTGTTCCCAGATCCAATCGTTCCTGTTCGGTTTCCCTTCTGTTCCGTTCGAAACACTTAACCGGTCATTTAAATTGAGTTGTGATGCGCTGACTTCAAACTTAGGCTCAAAGTATTCTGACTGCCAGCTGATTTTATCAATTCCAAAATTGGTCCTGAATTTGAAATTTTTCAGGAACTTGATTTCACCATAGAGATTGCCGAACAGTCTCGAACCCGTAGTATGGTTGTCGCTTTTGTAATACAGATCGGCAGCAGGGTTGGCAATAGCTAATCCAAAAAATGTTGGGTCTGAAAAATCACCCGTTGAATCCCTGGGGGCATACACCGGAGGCATGCGATATGCCGTGTTGACTACACCGGGTGCCACGTCCTCTCTTGTGCTCGAATTGGAAAGGTTGTGCCCGATGGTCATATATGAATTCAACTTGTACTCGCCATTGATCCGAAAGGTCAGGCGATCGTAATGTGAATTTTCAATGATGCCATCCTGCGAAAAATAGTTGGCACTGAAATTAAACTGATATTGTTCCGAGCCTCCATTGGCAGAAAGGGAGACATTGGAGATTGGTGCCATTCTGAATATTTCATCCTGCCAGTTGGTCCCCTCACCTAGTGAATCTGGATTTGGAAAAAATTGTTGGCCGCGTAAATCATTGTAGGCCGAGGCAAACTCTGCTGCATTGAGCAGGTCTATTTGTTTGGTGACTTGCTGCACACCATAATATCCTGAAGCAGTAATGCTAGCCTTATCTCTGGTTTTTCCACCTTTGGTGGTGATCAATATGACACCATTCGCACCGCGACTTCCGTAGATGGCAGCAGCTGATGCATCTTTCAGCACCTCGATACTTTCTACATCTTCAGGATTGACATTGGAAGCGTCATAGGTGATCATTCCGTCTATCACATAGAGCGGATTTGCATTGTTGAGTGTCCCGGTACCACGAATGCGTATGACCGCACCTGCGCCTGGTGTGCCTGATGAAGGAGCAACATATACCCCGGAAACTTTTCCCTGGAGCGCTTGCTCCACGTTAGCTGTTGGAATCCGGGCAATATCTTTTCCTTTGACAGATGAGACGGCACCAGTCAGGTCACTTTTTTTCTGGGTACCATATCCTACCACGACTATCTGGTCAAATAAAGTAGCTTCTTCAGCCATCTTGACTTCGAGTTGATCGCGCCCGTCAAGTTTTATTTCCACAGTGGAATACCCTGTATACCTGAATATCAATGTAGGATCAGCACTGCTCACCACGAAGGTAAAACGGCCATCAAGGTCCGTGAGGGTGCCATGATCTGTCTGTGCTTCCAGGATGGTCACACCGATCAGCGGCTCGTTGGAATTGGCATCGAGCACCAATCCTGTCACCGTGGTCTGCGCGATGGAGGTAAAAGGAAGCCACAACAGCGAATAGAGGAGGATTCGTAAAGTTTTCATTTGCATCTGGTTCATTTTACTGATTAGAAACTAACATGGCATACAACCTGGTCATCGGGATTACTGCACCAGCCGGATTTCTTTTTTCTGCAACCGCTCTGAATCCGGACCGACCATCACCCAAAAGGCGCCTGGTTCGGCTTTGAAGGTCATATCGGCCGTATAAAAGGCAAGATCTTTACTGGTCAGTTTAAATGTAACCTTTTTACTCTCGCCCGGCGCCAGTTTTATTTTTCTCAAAGCCCTTGAGTTCCTTCAAAGGCCTTGTAACACTACCAACCAGGTCGCGTACATAGAACTGAACGATCTCTTCACCGGCTACAGATCCGGTATTTTTTACATTGACGGTAGCGATAATGGTATCGCTGAATGTATAATCTTTACGTGTGACAATCATAGAATCGTAGGTGAAGGTGGTATAGCTCAATCCGTACCCAAATGGATACTGTGGCGAATTGACGATATCCTGGTATCTGGAATTCCATTTTGTATTGGGATCATATGGACGCCCGGTGTTTTTCAGATTATAATAAATCGGCACCTGGCCTATATCTCTTGGAAACGTCATCGTCAGTTTACCCGATGGGTTGTAATCACCGTAGAGCACATCACCGATGGCTGGGCCTCCGCGTGAGCCAAGCCACCATGCTTCTACGATAGCCGAGGCATGTTCCGCTATCCATGGGAATGTAAGTGGTCTTCCATTCATCAATACGACCACGACTGGTTTTCCGGTTGCGACCAATGCTTTAATAAACTGCTCTTGCACACCGGGTATCGTAATATGAGCTCTTGACGATGCTTCACCACTCATGTCTTTACTTTCACCGATGACGGCAATGATAATATCTGCTTCGCGTCCGATTCGAACAGCTTCTGCGAAACCTGATGTGTCTGTACCTTCGATGGCACATCCTTTCGAGTGCATCAATTTGAAGCCATCCTTTGCTGCCCGCTCCTGGAATGCATCGAGTACGCTAACACATTTATCGCCTTCTCCAGCACCACTCCATGCGCCGATGAGATTACCTCTGTCGGCTGCTAGCGGGCCTACAAGGGCGATAGATTTTCCTTTTGTCAGTGGTAAGGTTTTATTGTTATTCTTTAGCAGCACGATTGATTTGCGTGCGATATCTCTCGCGGCATCGAGGTGAGCAGGAGCAAACACGACTGCCTTTTCACGTTGTTCGTTGCAATACTTAAATGGATCTTTAAATAATCCCAATTCAAACTTGATACGCAGGATCCGTCTGACGGCTTCATCCACCATTTTTTCGGAGACGATACCAGCGGCAATGGATTCCTTGAGATAGCGCTGAAACACTCCACCCTGCATATCCATATCTACACCGGCATTGGCAGCGAGTTCGCCTGCATGTTTTTCATCAGCGGCAAATCCGTGATTGACCATCTCGTTAATGCTGGTATAATCAGTGACGATAAAACCTGTGAAGCCATTTTCTTTCCGCAGGACATCACTGAGCAGCCACTTGTTACCTGTCGATGGGATGCCATCCAAATCATTGAAGGAAGTCATCACTGTCCTGGCTCCTGCCTCAATCCCTGCTTTGTAGGGAGGAAAGTAGAAGTCCCTGAAGGTGCGCTCACTCATATCGACCGTGTTGTAGTCGCGTCCTGCTATCGGTGCGCCATATCCGGCGAAGTGCTTGATGCAAGCGAGCACTTTGTCTGTTCCATTAAAATTATTCCCTTGAAATCCTTTCACCCTCGCGCGGGCCACCAGTGATCCCAGGTAAGGATCCTCCCCAGCTCCTTCCATGACACGACCCCAGCGCGGTTCGCGTGAGATGTCCACCATCGGTGCGAATGTCCAATGGAGGCCGGCGGCAGCAGATTCAGCGGCAGCTATAGAGGCTGATTGCTCCATCGCGGCCATATCCCAACTGCAGGACTCTGCCAGCGGTATAGGAAATATAGTCTTATACCCATGGATCACATCATATCCGAACAAGAGTGGTATACCTAGTCTGCTTTCGTTGACTGCGATCTCCTGCAGCTTGCGTGTGAACGCGACAGTGTGGCTATTGAACAATGAGCCACAATCTCCGCTTCGGATGTCATTCTGATACCCCGCCTTTATAGTGGGCCCTGTTGATTCCCAATCCGTAGTATAGATGGTCATCTGTCCGATCTTCTCCTGGAGGGTCATCAGGGCGAGAACGCTGTCTACCTGAGTACTTATCCGATCAGAAGTTTTTACACTCTGAGCCGAGGTTTTACAACTTGCTATAATAAGCACTACTGCCAACAATGGCCAAATTCTCATGATCATGTTTTATTGTTTATCTGTTTATTATGATGAGTTGATGGGTTGATGGGTTGATGGGTTTTCAAGTATTCCTATATAGTTGCATTAATTTTGCATTTCCAAATCACTCACATCTCACATCTCACATCTCACATCTCACATCTCACATCTCACATCTCACATCTCACATCTCACATCTCACAACTCACAATCTCACAACTCACATTTTTCACTTTCATTTTTCACTTAACCAACCACCTTTAAACCCCGCTTTCTTCAACCCCGCCACGATATACGGATTCTTCTTCATCACATTCCAGATCAGTTCAGACTGATGATTTTCGATCATGAGGAGAATGGGTCCCTGATCAATGCCTAGATAATCTACATCAAACCAACCATTGGGTGTTTCATCTGTCACGTACGTTAAGTTGAAAGCATCTTTAAAGCCATACTCACCTACGAGATCCTGATAGTAGGTATTCCACATATACTGTAAGGTGCTATCACATATCCCAGGTTCATACGGATATGATCCTCCTGCTGCTGTAGGGGCAATCGTACCATCATCAACAGTCTGGATACTGGCTGCACCTCTGGCTCTGTAATCATAAAAGGTCCATTGCTTTCCATCGACGTTCATCTTTGTGCTGGCAGGACCGTCACAAGCTGTGAGTCCCCAGCACCATTCACCATAGCCTTTTGCGCCCAGTGGATTAGCTATGCAATAATTACGATTTGAGATCGTCGCTCTGCGGCTGTTTTCAAAATAATCGATGCCTTTGCTTTGCATATACGCATCCTGGATGCCTCTAAAATCAATCCACACATGACTATACTGATGTCCGAACAACGGATCAAACTGCACATTCTCCTGACCCTGGAATGAATCCCATGGATACGTTGAGCACCATTTTGTCCATGCTGTTGAATCGATCGGATGTGTCGGAGATCCCATCGCCATGATCACCAACACCATAGCCTCATTGTATCCCTTCCACTGCGCAGGAATAAATCCATGTTTCGGACTTGCACCAGGCGTCCCTTGCGGATGATAGCCCATCGACATGGTTTCGTTGCCATTCATCATCCAGTCCCACTCTACCCTGCGATACAATGCATCAGCTGTCTGACGTATCATCTTCTCTGTCTCATTGTTCTTGTCAAAATAAGACATCGCTGACAGGATGCCGGCCATGAGCAATCCGGTATCGATCGAAGACAATTCAACATCTTTAAAGCGCGTGGCTTTATCAAGTGTAAGGAAATGATAGAAGAAGCCTTTGAAGCCGGATACACCAGATGTTTCAGTTCCTTGCTGCAGGTTCCACAGTACCTGCAATGTCTTTAATGTGCGGTCAGCCGCGGCTTCCCTGGTCACATATTTTTTTTCTGCGCCGACGATATATGCACTCAGGCCAAACCCGGTCGCAGCAATAGATGAAAATGTAAGGGTGGGATATCTGTCAGGAATCTGGTAGTTAGTACTATCAGCAAGTTCCCAGAAATAATTGAACGTACGTTTTTGCAGCTCTTCAACGCTGTAAGGAACAGCTACATCCTTTTGGATATTTTTTACGGAGGTCTTGCATCCGGTGAGCAGGAGTAAAACCAGTAATGGGGTTCGGAGGAACCTCATAAAAAACAAATCGGGGAGGCAAAGACCTCCCCGATTTGAATCGTTGTGATAATTAAAGTTTGACAAAGCGTGTCATGGCTTTGAGTTCACCTTTAGCGCTATAGCCGTTGAGGATATATGCGCCTTGTGTCAGATTGCTCACCTCGATAGTCGTGGTGGTAGCAGATCCACTCCATACCGTAGCAACGCGCTGACCATACATATTGTATACATCAAGTCTGGCAACATTGCCTAGGTCATCGATACGCAATATATCTGTCACCGGATTAGGAGATACTGTCAGGTCACGTGGTTTCTCTGGCCCGCCAAAAAGGCTGGTTGGACCACAACCACCTGTACTGAGTTGGATATCATCAAAGTAGTAGATGACATCTTCTGCAGGTATGTTGTTGATATCAAATATCAGCGTGATACGGGCATACTCACCATCATCGGTGATTGGTGTCTGAGAGAAGTCCCATGTCAGTTCTTCCCACTCATTAGCCTTTGTATTAGCTACAGTAAGGTCACCTGACGTAGGAGCACCTGGTGTCAGCGGACGTTCCAGCTTCATTGTCACAGATGCCACTTGTGGAGACCACAGTTTCATCTTGATGAGTTTATCGGCACCAAAGTGAATAGGTGCAGCAAGATCAGTGTACATCCCTTGCCATGGTTGGCCGCTGGTAGATTTCTCAGTAGCCTTTCCAACTTTAGTGCTGGTATTGATGCCTGTTGGATCAGGATTGGCAACAGTTTCGTATGCACCTGAATCATCAGCAGGGAAATATCTCCAGCTATCAGATACAAAAGCAGGCTCTTCATAGTTGACGATACAACCTGTGTAAGGTGCATGTGCAAGTTGAACGTTGTCAATGTAATAATTATCAAATGTATTTGTCTCAACACCTGCATTGAAGAAGATGCAAACGCGACGGTGATCTTGTCCGACCTGATTAGAGAAATCAACACTCAATGTCTCCCATTCTCCAGGTGTGGTAATGGCTGTCCAGATTTCTGAAGCAGGGCTTGATCCACCTTCCAGTTTCATGAGGATGGGCACGGCTGCGTCTCCGATCACCTGGAAAGAAAGTTGATTAAATGCAGACAGATCGATGCCATCAGGAAATTCCCAGCAAAGGGCAGACCATGGCTGACCTGGTTGATCTTCATACAAACCAACATACGTTGAGCTGTTGGCTACATCCACTTGAGGATTGCCTACCGCTGTCAAATGTTCACTTCCTGAACCAGGCACATTGTTGCGCTGGCACTCGAAGTCATCAATGAGGTTGCCTATAGCAACAACGCCTTCACAAGGATCAACGGTGCTTTCGGATTGATTGAGGTTGTCGAAGTAGAAGATAGCTCCTTCTTCAGCAACGCCTGGATTGAAAATCAATCGCATTGACGCCCAATCATCCACCGCCTGGAATTCAGAAAAATCAAATGAAATGGTCTGCCATGCGCCACCTGTTTCGATGTCACGTGTCACTTCTTTGTTTCCTTCTGATACACTCTCCAGTTGGAACGTCATCGTACCTGGTGCACTAGCCCATACGTCCATATTGTATTGAGGACGGTCGGTAATATCAATCACGCCTGGAGCTACAGCAGCAAGTGTACTGAACGCAGAGGTGCCTTTGGTGTATTCACCTACCTGAGTAGACGTATTAATACCAGATGCATCCGGATTAGGAATCACTGCGAATGCACCATGCAGTAATGCCTGGTCATCGAGTGGAGCCCATGGAAGGAATGCGCCTTGTTCGAAATCTTCAAGAACCGCACTGGGAGCTTCATTCCAGTTAATATCATCTATGTAATACACATCACCAGCCTGAGGATCTTGTCCGCCGTTAAAGAAGATCGCGATCTTCTTGTGTGTGGACAATGCTTCTCCGCTGAAATCAATGGAGTATTGCTCCCAGTTACCTGCAGAAATAGCATCAACCCATATTTCCTTGGCAGGGGATGAACCACCTTCCAGTTTGAACAGGATCGGCACTACTCTTGGTGACCATATTTTGATATTGAGTTGGTTGCGTGTACTCAAGTCAATCGGATTTTGATTGTCGAGAAGTAACGTCGCCCATTGCTCTGTAGAAGGATCGCCATAGCGACCTACTTTAGCTGAGGTGTTAACTGAATTTGGTGCCGGATTATTGACAACTGAAAGGCTATCCCAGCCATTGACATAGGTAGCATTTCGATTGCATTCGAAATCATCGATCATGTTTGGATCCGGTGTTACACTTTTACATGCACCCTGCGCAATAGCCCGGAGATTGTCGAAGTAGTATGTATCCACACTTGTCTTCACTGCCGGGTCAAAAAACAATACAATTTTCGAAAGATGTGTCGCATCCGCTACATCGGAGAAATCGAATGTGTATTCTTGCCATTCGTTGGTTAAACCAATATTTTTAAACCGTTCTATTGGTGCCCCTGCTCCTTCGAGTTTGAGGAGTACCTGTGTAGGGGCATTTGCGCGAATCTGCAATTGAAACTGATTCAATATGCTCAGGTCCATCGGTGCGCCCAGATCAGCCACTACAAAACTGTATTCAAATGTATCCTTTACAAACAGCGCTACGCTGTCTGATGAATTCACACTATTTGGATCAGGGTTCTGTACAACACCTGCGTAATTTCCATTGATACCTATCCAAGGTAGCGCAGCGCCATTTTCAAAGGTTTCAAGATCTTGTTTGGCCTCGTATCCTACAATGTCATCAAAATAAAAGGTCTGGTCTACACCTGGTAGAAATGGATTAAAAGACACAAGTATTTTATCCATGCCTGTAAATGGAGCGCCATTACTGAGTTCAAAACTGTACTCAACCCATTGGTTAGCGACCACAATATCCCTGAACATCTCAACCTGATTGCCACCACCTTCAAATTTGAAGAGCACTTTACTTGGTGCAATAGGCGACCAGACTTTCATTTTGATCAGATTAAACTTGGTCAGATCTGCAGGATTTGTTAACGTCCCTAAAGCATAACAAAAATCTGACGTTGAAACATTGGTATACGAACCAACGTCAACGCTTGCATTGACTGCATCTGGTGCAGGATTTGTAACCGCACCATTATAAAGACCATTTGTAGCGACCCATGCTACATCGGCAGCACCGCCTTCAAAATCCTCATATAGGATCTGTGCAGGCAGAAGTTGTGCGGTGAAGAAAAGAATAAAAAGTAGAAGTACATTTTTCATATCGGAACTGAATTTTTGGATTGTGAAAATTATTGAACTCTAAAATTAACCATTCAAATCGGAAAGGCGTAGTGTCGCTTCAACATTTTTGATGCGAACTGACAGATACATGGCAGAATACTGAAATATTATTTCTAAATATAGTGCTATGAGCATGCTATAGATTAGAAACTTTCGTCAACTATAATCTCATATGATGAGATGTGCTGAATGCGATTGAAACCGTATTGAATATGGAATTTTTATTACTTGACCAGCACAGGATGACTGCCCATGTTATGATTTTGATCATATAAGGTGACCCAAAACCATCCGGAGGTGATGCTATTGTCTGCCAGTTTGATGTGGATCAATTGGTCACCTTTGACCTGGGATTCAAAAGCCAACTTCCTGCCCATCAGATCAGAGATTGCAATGGTGGGCATCCTGTGGTTTGATATTTGATTCAATTGAAGATAAAATTCTCCATTACTGAAGGTAGGATAGACTTGCCATTCGCTGGCGATTAAGGGTTCATCTTTTGTGGACACAGGATCTTCCACAAAGCCAGCAGCAGTCAGCGCGGGTGTTATCTCAGGGTTGGCCATAAAGTTTGACCAAAGCAACCCTGACCGGTGGTTTTCAATCATGTTGATGATAGGTCCCTGATCAATAGCCAGATACGAATCCGCAAACCAGTCTTGCTTGAGGTTGAAGGCATCATAAAAGCCATACTCCCCCCAAAGATCCGGACCATGTTCGCGGTAAAAATGCTTCAGGGCACCCAGACTCTCTTGTGGTGTGTACGGCATGGAGGGAATGGCAGCCGCAGGCGTGATGGTGCCATTGTCAGTGCCTGGGCCAGGTGCATGCGCCAGATAGCCAAAAGGGTCATCACTGGCCGTCAACCCCCAGCAGTTTTCACTATATCCTCGTAGTTGAAAGGGTTATCGATGCACCATGACCTGTTGATCAGCGTGTGATTGCGGTTTTGATCAAAGTAATTGGCATATGCATCCTTGATATTTCGCGGATCAAAGCCCATAAAGGAATAATGCGCAAAGAAGAGCGGCCCTCCAAGGTGGGGACCCACAAAGAGTTTATAGCCGTACCAGGTATTGCCATTGACATATCCGGCTCCGGCCCATCCACTGTGATAGTAGTCCGCGTCAACCGGATGGGTAGGTGAAGCTATCGCCAGGAGATAGACGATAAGTGCTTCATTATAGCCCCTGAGGGGAAAGTTCATCTGCCATCCAAAGTTTGGCGACCAGTGCCAGTAGAGCACCCCTGAATCATTGCGGCTGTAGTGATCCCATTCTACATCTTCCCAGAGTGATGTAATCACATCACGAAGGGTATTTTCGGTGATCAGGTTTTGATTGAAATATTGACGGGCTGACAACAAGCCCTCCATCAAAAAAGCTGTCTCTACGAGATCGCCGCCATTGTCAAACGTGCTGAAAGGAATCACATCTCCTGTCTTACCATTCATCCAGTGTGGAAAGACTCCGTGGAATCGGTCTGCAAACTGAAGGAAACTCACGATTTTCAGTAATCGGTTGACGCCTTCTTCTCTAGTGATATAACCTCTGTGTACGCCCACTATCAACGCCATGATTCCAAAGCCTGTGCCTCCGGTCGTCACGATGTCATCACTGCCTAACCGCTCGCGTGCCATGCCACTGGTAGGATGACCATATTCATAAAAGTAGCGGAAGGTATATTCCTGAACCATGTCGAGGAACTGGTCATCGGAAGATGGAGCAACGACTGCATCAATGGTGTCTGATGACTCTAAAACCACTCCGGTGACTGAGAGTGCATAGATATAATATTGATAACTAAAGTCCTCTTGCAGATCTCTTCCGGTCCAATCCTGGAGGCGCAATTTTCTGGTCTCTGTTAATACTGAATACCCGGGATCATCTTCTGCTTTCCTCCATATCTGGTATCTGTCGGCAGTGGATACACTGTTCCAGTTGAGTTCGGTGTGCATATCATAGCCTTTCCCGGATAGGATCAATGCCTGACCGTCAGTGATAGTGGAACAAAGCGTGATAAGGATAAAGGAAAAGAAGAATTTCAGCATAAGCCCATGCAAGGTAAAGGGTTTTAGGGTAACCCACGTAAACCGGGCCGACAAGCTCACTTCATTATCCTTGCCAGCCTGTCTTTATCGTGTGTGGATCAAGTCTGGTCTATGACTTTATAATTCTGCTATTAAACCTCTGTAAACTGATTGGGTTTGTAGTTATTTTACTACAAAAGCAGGTGCAACCAAAAGCAATATTTACCATTCGTAACTGAATAAATCGCATGAATCGTTTTCTGCCATGATTTTCGTCAAAAAGCAGCGATTTAGGCAGATTTCAAGCCTTAGACTGGCTAATTCTTAGTTACTTTGCCGTTTAATTTGACCATTACTAAAAACCAAATTAATCATGAATCGATTTTTTAAATTTTTCGTTTTCGCATCACTTTCCGGATTGGTGTTGGGCGGATGCTATCCAGCGGGTCCGGATTTTACGGAAGATCTGGATGTAGTGTATTCCAACTTCGACCCGGAATTTGATTTTCAGAGCCGGAGCACATATGCCATGCCTGACAAAATCGTTGTTGACGTGGATATCGCCAACAATGGTGATACGACGTATGAGTACATGAAGGACATCTATGCCGGCCCTATCCTGGGCAGGATTGAAGCCAACATGTCATCATTGGGATGGACCAGGGTGGACCTCAGTGGTAATCCGGATGTATTGCTTACTCCTGCTGCCATTTCTTCTACCACCTATTTCTATTCCTACTGGTATGACTGGTGGTACGGTGGCTATTATGGCGGTTGGGGCTGGTATTATCCACCTTACTACACCGTAAGCAGTTACACAACCGGATCACTGGTGATGACCATGGCTGATCCGAATATAGACAGCCCGATCAATAAATCCCCGACTGCCTGGATAGGTGCCATGAACGGACTGCTGACAGGTTCAGGAGATATCAATCGTGTATTGAATGGCATAGACCAGGCATTTGATCAATCTGCTTATTTAAAAACCAATTAATCCAGAGCTGACCATGAAAAAGATACAATATACCCTGGCTATACTGCTGATCAGCGCTGTCACTATGCTACAGGCGCAGAGCAATACCTACATGACCTATTCCATGGGATTTGGAATGGGAGACCTCGGCGATTTTATTTCCAAAACCAGCTTCCGCGGTGCCGCTATCGATTACCGTAAACTGGTACAACCCAATGTTGGCGTTGGTTTCAATCTCGGATGGAATGTCTTTTATGAAGACAAAGCATTTGACACCTATACCAGCGGAACAGAATCATTGAGCGGCAGACAATTCAGATACAGCAACCATATTCCTATGTTGCTCAACGCAGACTACTACCTGAACCCAGGTGAAAAAGTAAGCCCTTTTATTGGCCTCGGTACAGGTGTGATGTACAGCAGAAGAAATACGGATATGAACCTCTATACCGTTCAGGAAGAAGCGTGGAATTTCACCTTGTGTCCTGAGATCGGTGTACAGTTCAATAGCAATATCAGCTCTGCCACCACCATCATGCTGAAATACTACTACGGACTCAAAGCCGGTGAACTGGATGAAGCACAATCGTATCTGGCATTGAATGTGGGTTTTGTCTTCAGACAGCCCTAGGAAGTGAAAAGTGAAAAGTGAAAAGTGAAAAGTGAAGAGTGAAGAGTGAAGAGTGAAGAGTGAAGAGTGAAGAGTGATTACTAAACTTAAATTAAATACTCACAACTCACAACTCACAACTGATTACCATTTAACATTAACCATTTAACAATAAACAACAAACCATTCAAATGAAACACTTACTAGTTATCGCGGCCCTGTTTGTTTCGACCATGGGTTTCGCACAGAGTTCACAGGAGGAAGTTGATTTACTTCAGTCCCTGTATGGCATGCAGAAGAAAGACATCGTGGCTGATTTCATCAAGCTGGAGGGGCCTCAGAAAGATGCTTTCTGGGAAATTTACGATGCCTATGAACTGGAGCGCAAAGTATTGGGACAGAGAAGAGTTAATCTCCTGTCTACGTATGCTGAATTCTACAGTTCATTGAATGATGATGCTACTGACATCCTGATCAAGGAGATGAATGACATCACCATCACCAATGATAAGCTGATCGCCAAGTATTATGGCAAGCTGAAAAAGAAAGCTGGTGTAAAAGCTGCAGCTCAATTCGTGCAGATTGAATCTTACCTGTTGAGCGACATGCGCGCTACTGTACTTGAGGAGATTCCATTTATCGGGGAATTGGATTAGTCTTTTGTTACCTGATATAACAGAAAAAGCCATTCCCCGCGGAATGGCTTTTTTTATTTTCTAATCTCACCGGATCTATGTAGTTAAATTACTACTTCACAAAAACCATTTGATCCAATAATTATCTTGCAGTTCAACCCGCGATTATGAATACTCTATGGAATACCATTATCATTATTATCATTTCCTTAATGGTTGTATCTCCTGTCGAGGCGCAGGATAATCATTATGCCTGGATGCAGTTTGGATCACGAAATGGGATCCTCAATAATGCCAACCTCAGTCAGTTTGAAGATCAGTCAGCTGTCATCGTCAACCCCGCTACCCTTTCTGAGGCAACCCAATCCAGCTTTAATTTCAGTACCAACGCTGTGGGATTCAATAATATAAAATTTGAGAATGGCCTCGGTGAGGGCTTTACCATCAAGAACAGTAGTCTGACCATCCTCCCTTCACTTGCAGCTGGGGTGATCAAACCAAAAAAAAGCGAAAAGAACCTGGTGATCGGGTATGCATTGCATACGAACAATACAGATCTGCTCAATTTTTCAGACAGAGTAGAGACAAAGATTAATCTGATCAATGAAACAGAAAGCCCCGGTGAGGAAAATTATCTGGCGCAATACAACATTACAACCAACCTGGACGAGATTGCCATCATTGGCGGTATTGGTTGGAATCTTACCCCCAACCTCTCGCTAGGTATTTCCCAGAACTTTTTATACCGCACACAAGAGTATGCGCAAAAGTTTTCGGCGTATGCTATTCCTGACAAGGGAAGTGGTGCAAGTGTGGATCTGACAGGCACCAACTATGATTATTATACCCGGTATTCGAAACTCATCACCTACACCAAAATCGGCCTACATACTAAACTGAAGGAATGGGATCTTGGCCTGGCCATCTCTACACCAACGCTTGGGATCATGGGCACAGGTTATATCCTTGCAGATCTAAGCTTGTCGAATATTCGTCTCGATGAGGACCTGAATGTGCCACGAAAAAATTACCTGGCCAATGGTGAATTTGACAAGATCAAGGCGCAATACAAATACCCCGTCAATGCGGCTTTCGGCATCTCACGTCCATTTGGAAAAGTGCGCATGTACGGCAGTGTCTCCTGGTTTGGCAAGATCAAGACCTACAACATACTGGACCCGGGGATGCCGCTTTCCTGCAACCACCAAGCGATGAAAATGTCTTGTATACCAACAAAGTGCTAAGACTATGGTCAACGAACCAAACGGTCATCAATTGGTCAGTAGCTGCTGACTGGACGATCCGGGACGACTACCATCTTCTTTTTTCTTTCCGGACGGATGAATACTTCAGTGATTTCATTCCTGAACAGGATGGATTTAATCCGGCTATCAAGCAATGGGACAATTATCATTTCACCATTGGCACACAAAGGAACTTTGGCTGGAGCGAATGGATCGTGGGGTTACGCTATAATTATGCAAAACGTAATGATTATCCTCAACCGATCAGCTTTAGTGATCCATCGGAGGATAATTTTTTTCGCGGTGAAACTGCCACAGGAACAATCAAATCAACGGGCTTTCAATTGATGCTGAGCTATACGTTTACCTTTGGGAACACGTCCAAAGAAAATTAGTAGCTACGCTATAATTTCCAACCAACGGAAATACCATACACGTAGTCCATTTCATTTCCTGCGATCGCGGGTCTGTTGTCATAGTTGAGCGTGAGGTTAAACTTGACATAAAAATCACTGACAAACTCATACCGCGTATCCACTTTGAAATCTGAACGAAACCTACCGGACTCTGTCAGACTCGGATAGAGGTAAAGCGTTGAAAGGAGACTGAGGTCACCTGTATCAAATAGGTTTAACTCCGTTCCACCATATACTTCCGCACTGCTACGAGAAGCCGTTCCATTGGTAAAACTTTCTTTGTTAAGCGAAAGACCTCCACCGACTCCCCAATAGGAATGATTGGAATGTATCAGGAAATTTCCTGCTCCAAGTTTGCCAGTGTAACGCGCTTTGAGCGCTTGTTCGGTGTTGGATAGGTAATTGATATCTGTCATCAGATACCAATCGTGCTGTAGGTAGAATTTATAATTAATCCCGCCCTCATTACGTCTTGTAGGAGCTATACTATCCTGTGCAGACCGGAAGACATTAAAAAAGAGATCCGTAGACCATGTATCCCCAAGGTATCCGGCCCCGATCTGGGCAGTTCCTTGTTGTATGTGATTAGCCCTTGTAAAACTGAAGCCAAGATCAATACTGGCATTGACCCTGCTCCAGAACTCAGACTCCAGGCCGATGAGATTTACTAATTCTTCTCTGGAAGTTGTTGTTGTCAAACCATCCTCCAATTGCAGGACGATATCTCCTGTGGCATTGGTATGCAAAGTTGTGTTAATCCGTCGACCATCCTGGAGCGTGACGAGAAAACGGGTTGTGGAATAGACTTCCTTGATTTCAATCCACTTGACATTAAAGTCCTTGTCGGAGTATGGCGTCTCTATAAAGAGTATGCCTTTGTCCATCGATTTTATTTCGCCGACCATGATGTCTCCGTTGTTCATGACGAGGGAGTCCTTCTGTCCGTTGGCGGCAAAAAATGACAAGCATACAAATGCTATCAGAATGCAGTGTTTGAAAAACATTTTCATAATCAACTCAATCATTAGCTGACTCATCTTATTGTAATCGAAATTTCTAATCAGTTCTTTGGAAACCAATATTCGTATAAAAAAAGCTCCACACCATCTGCAGGTGTGGAGCTTTCAATGATCTTTATTCTTTAATCACCTTTCGGATGAAAAGAATATTGTTTTATTGTCTTACATCAAAAGCAACCCTACGATTCTGAGCTCTTCCTTCTGAAGTTTTATTATCTGCCATCGGCATGGTCTCTCCAAATCCTACAGCCGTGATACGGGATGAGGCTACACCATTCTTCACCAATTCAGCCATGACTGCATTAGCTCTGTTCTGACTTAGTTTCATGTTAGATTCATCTTTTCCGACATCATCTGTGTGGCC
Source organism: Candidatus Opimibacter skivensis (assembly GCA_016721905.1). Lineage (GTDB taxonomy): Bacteria > Bacteroidota > Bacteroidia > Chitinophagales > Saprospiraceae > Opimibacter > Opimibacter skivensis. Next base: position 55,448 of record JADKHH010000037.1, read on the forward strand.
ACGAACTTCCACTTTAAGGTTTTTGAAATCCTCGCTGTTCAGCAGTTTGGCTCCTTCCTTGATCATTGTTTTTGAAGCAGCGGTCAGCGTAGCACTTCCAGTGACAAACTGAATGCGTTGGGTATTGAATTTCGCATTTTCAATCTTTGGACATCCGCCATTATCAACAGGGCCTTTGATATCCGGACACTTGTCATCAGGATCGAGTACACCATCCATATCTCTGTCCGGAATCGGGCAGCCATTATAAGCGGCGACACCTGCTTGTGTAGGACATTTGTCGTTGTCATCTGTGATACCATCACCATCTGTATCGGCACAGCCGTTATATTTCGCTATACCTGCCTGGTTTGGACACTTATCCACTTCATCGTTGATACCATCACCATCTGTGTCCGGAATCGGGCATCCATTGTATTTAGCTAAACCCGCAACCTTCACACATTTGTCAACCTCATCATTGATGCCGTCATTATCAGTATCAGGAATTGGGCAACCTTCGTATTTAGCTAAACCAGCTACCGTCACACATTTATCCACTTCGTCGTTAAATCCATCATGGTCCGTATCCGGGATCGGGCAACCAGCATATCGTTCAAAGCCAGCCTCTGCAGGGCAGCTGTCACTCTTATCTGGAATACCATCTGCATCCGTATCTGCCGGAATAAACTTGCCAAACAATCTGAGTTTGACACCTACCTGAAAGTTATCATTCTTAAATTCAGTCTCAGCATCCGGAACTTCCCTATTGTCCATGTTATCCAGCCCATACATGTAGCGACCGAAGATAACTGCCCTACCGTGAGGGAATATTTCAATGCCTCCGTTCACAGCAAAACTTGGACTGGTGAAATCACCGCTTTCGGTAGTGCCGATTTTATCTTCAGCATCCATCACCAGATCCAGCTGTGGTCCTGCTGTGATAGCTAGTGCTTTTCCAAGGTGTAGTTTCAAGGAAAGGGGAATGGAGATATAACTGATATTACCATTGCCCAGCAATGCAGCTGGATATTCAGCCCGATAGGTATAGTAGGAGTACATGACTTGTGGCTCCACGGAAAGACACTTGCCCAAAGGGAGGTTTACCCAACCTCCTGCCGACCAGCCGACCTTAGCATCATAGCTGATATTTGCCGGGTTTTGTCCGTCCAACCTGAACTTGCTGAAATTCATAGCACCCAATACGCCTCCGGAAACCGTGTACCGGTCATGGGCGGTTTTTTGAGCATAAGAGGTCACAGCAATAGTCAACATCAAAAGATGAAGAATAAATTTTTTCATGAGTATTGTATTTATGGTTTGCAAACTAAAGATTAAGCCGGTTTCGGCTTTTGTTTTGAAATTCAGTCACAATTTATCGGTATTATTTAGGATACACTAATATATGCTGATACTTTTTTGAGCCAGAGGTACGTGTTTGAACTATCATCAGCCAGAGATGAGGGACCAAAAGGATTCAGCTTGGTCATCTCTCTCTTTGTTGAGCGTGCAATAATCAAAAAAGCTCAGCCTCCTTCACATAAATGATGACAGAAGCCGGTCTCGAAGACTGTAGTAATTTGTCTACAACTTAGACTGCCTATAATAAGTGCAATGGCAGCAGGTCATTCTCAGGGATAACAAAACCCCCTTTTAACGTATATTCAAGTTTATTCTGACCTAAATAAACTTTACCTTTACATCCTTAAACTGAAATCCAAATGAAATCATTTCTTCTTTGTACTGCATTCCTTGCAGTCACTTTAAGCGCAGCAGCACAGACATCATCTGTTACGCTGTTAACTTTTGCAGGGTATACCTTTGCCGACAAGTTTCAGACCTATTATGGATATGGCAAGATCCAGGATGCCTTTCAGTGGGGAGCAGGTCTTGAGTTTGGCATCCAGCCAGGTGCCGCGATGGAATTGATATATCTCCGCTCAGATCCGGAAGCCTATTACGATGAAAGTTTCAGCCAGCAACTGAGTGGTAAAATCGGCATCAATTATATCATGCTAGGTGCTACCCGGTATGCACCTGTCAATGAAACGGTCAGTGCATTCGGAACATTCGATATGGGCGTTGGATTTACATCCAATATTGCGGAAACCCTGTATTCCAGTAATGTTACAAAATTTGCCATCGGCGGTCGTCTTGGTTTAAAAGTAGCTCCGAATGACAAGGTGAGCCTTAGGATTCATGCACAGATTCTTTCACCGGTGCAATGGATCGGTGGTGGTGCTTATTTTGGTACAGGAGGTAGCGGGGCAAGCGTTTCTACCGGATCTACGATCTGGCAGTTCAACCTGGGAGGTAGTTTAAATTACCGTATCAAATAACACAAAGCCTTTACTGATCTTTGCTGTTGAAGTAAAGTTCATAAAAAGAAAAGGGCCAGGCATGGGTTCAAAATATTGAACCCATGCCTGGCCCTTTTCTTTTTATACCTGATGACTAATGAGAATCCTTAATAAACTTAGCGGAGACGGCAAGGATGAGAATGCATGCCGGAAATATCAAAGTAGTCCAGTCAAGCACTTCCTGCTGTGAAATGGTGACTGCGGCAGGAGCCCATGCCACAAAAAGCGCGACGAGGATAGCGGATACTAATAGTGATTTCAATTGATGGAACTCCGTGATCTTTAACCAAGGCAGCTCATAATTCTTTAAAAAAGTGGATTCTGACAAGAACAACCTGGATAAGCCTACCGAAAAAATAATGAAGACAAAACCAAACAAGAACCGGTCAAGGGATTCGACCAGGATGATCCCCGGATGTTTTTCCCAATGGCCATGCACGATATCAATATAAGCCAATACACTATGATAAATGCCCAATCCGAAAAAGACCATGGCATTGATGAAGGTGAAAAATACGACGAGGAGGATGGAGATGTGGAGTAATCGCTGCATAAGTGAACAACAAGATATTAATTTGAACTCACTGGAAAAATGAAAACTTTATTTCTTTACCAAAACAGCCATACACCACATGGCCATCACGAAGTGTATGATAGTAACAGGCCACAAGCCAATCGCGGTCATCTGCAATCCCAGGATAGCATAAAGCAGAATCAGCGTGCCTGCCACATTATAGAATAAAACAGACTTTACGATAGCCAAAGCGGATGCACCACTATTTCTGAGCAACCAACAGACCATACCTATTGAAATCAAGGCTGCACCAGTGATCCCACTGATGACATGCAGGCGGTCATCATCAAATGGAATTCCTAACAACATCGGGACGATTGTGGAGGGTATGGCAATCAGGGCTATCCCGGTCAGACACTCAAAGACAGCCGTAATGGAGAGTAGTGTTTTCATCTTTTCAATTTTCGGTTTCGTGTGTAAGTATACGAAAAGCTGCAGTAAGGAAATCGCATTTCGTGCGTAAGCAAACGAAATGCCGCTGGCTTGGTGTCCTCACCACCAGCGAACGGGTACCAAGGCTAGAGGACCATCTGTTGGTTGTTGGTGAGGACACCAACAACGGCTGCGCGCTTTTGTGCACATAAAGCAATAACGAAATATTTCTTCTCACGGTCTCACATGTGCCGCTGGCCGGGTGTTCACACCACCAGCATACGGATACCAGGCCAAAGAACCAAATTGAGATTTCCGTTGGTCGTTGGTGAGGACACTAACAACGGCATTCCGGCGGGTATTACGTTGGTCATTGGTGAGGACACCAATGACCAACGGCCTCGTTTTTAGTCCGTTTATTTCCCGGGAGGGACTTCCACTTTCACTTGCTGAATTTTACCTGTGAAGGCATTGTCCCCTTCTTTGTAGTCATTTGACACATTGGTCTCTCCATCCATACCTACATCCACACCCTCGTCGGCTGAAAATACAAAGGGTTGTGTCTTTGGAATTTTTCCTTCACCAACCTTTTTATCATCTACATAAAGGATTGAAGTTCCACCGGCGCCAGGCTTGCCTCCGTCAAAGACAAATTCATACTTGAGTATGTGGGCACCGGGACTTACCGCCGTTGAGCTTGTAACTCTTGTGTTTTCTACACCGAAATAATTATACTCATGTTGCAACTTACCGTTTTTCATATACAACGTCCATCCGCCAAACTTACCAGCTTGTGCGATTATCACTCCATTGGCACCGGCTTTGGGGATTTCTACGTCTGCGGTGATTGTATAGTTGGTGTTTTTAACATTGATGAATGCATTTTCGGCTATGCCCACCATGCCTTCATATACAGTAAGTGTCTTGCGTGGACCCAACAAATCCGGTCTGCCTGCAATCGCTGGATTAAATCGTTCGGATCTGCGATCGTCAATTGGAAAGACGTGATTTTTAATCGCTTCCTGCTTAAAGACTTCCTGCAATTCTTTTAATTTTTCCGGATTGGTTTCAGCCAGATTATTCGCTTCTGAAAAATCTTCATCAATATTGTACAACTCCCATACATCTTCTTCGAGCGGAGGAGCTGAACCCAAAATCCAGGGAATAGAGTGACGTGTGCAAGCCACCCATCCATTATGATAAATACCCCGGTTTCCAAACATTTCAAAGTACTGGGTGGTCCTGCGATCCTTAGCTGTTGCATCATCTATTGTGTAAAGCATGGAGACGCCATCCATCGGATATTGGGTTACTCCATTTACCATTTTAGGCTCAGGCAGACCGGCTGCCTCTAGCACTGTAGGAGCTACATCAATCACGTGATGAAACTGTGAGCGTACTTCTCCATTTCCTTTGAAACGATCTGGCCAATGGAGCACCATTCCATTACGCGTCCCGCCAAAATGGGATGCAACCTGCTTGGCCCATTGAAATGGCGTATTCCCTGCATGTGCCCATCCAATGGCGAAATGTGGAAATGTGTTAGGACTACCCCAGTCTTCAATATGATTCATCATCTGGGAGGCATCGCCTGGAATTCCGTTTAAGGCCATCATTTCATTATAGGTGCCTTGCGGACCACCTTCTGCGCTGGAACCATTATCGCCAACGATATAAAAGAATATGGTGTTGTCCAATTCACCCATTTTCTCAAGGGCTGTTACAAGCCTGCCTACCTCATGATCCGTGTGCTCAGCAAAACCGGCAAATACTTCCATCTGTCGGCTAAATAATTTTTTAGCCTCTGCAGACTGGGCATCCCATGCAGGAATCTCTTTAGGTCGCTCTGTAAGTTTAGCAGATGCAGGAATGATCCCCATTTGCTGCTGACGTGCATAGGTTTCTTCTCTTAACTTATCCCATCCGCCGTCAAATTTTCCTTTGTATTTATCAGCCCATTCCTTTGGTGCATGATGAGGGGCATGTGTTGCACCTGTAGCGAAATAAACATAGAATGGTTTGTCCGGTGTCAATGATTGTTGTGCTTGCATCCAGTTGACCGCATGGTCCGTCATATCCACTGTAAAATGATAATTGGGATCTGCCTCATGTTCCACACGTGTCACTCCATCATAGATCGCAGGTGACCATTGATTTGTTTCTCCCCCGATAAATCCATAGAACTTATCAAAGCCGGAGCCTGTAGGCCAGCGATCAAAAGGACCTGAAACGGAAACCTCCCATGGTGGTGTCTCGTGATATTTTCCAAAAGCAGCTGTGCTATAACCATTCATTCGGAGGATTTGTGCCAGAGGAGTTACGCTGTTTGGCCTGATACCTGTGTTGCCAGGAAATCCTGTTGCGAGCTCCATGATGGCCCCGGCATTATTGATATGGTGATTCCTACCTGTCAACAGGGCGACACGTGTCGGCGAACAGAGCGCTGTTGTATGGAACCTGTTATACTTTAGACCATTTGCCGCAAGTTTTTCCAGGGTAGGCATGTTGATGGGACCTCCGAAAGCGCTTGAGTGCCCGAAGCCAATATCATCAATCAGTACGATGACTACGTTAGGAGCCTTTTCAGGAGCTTTTACTTCAAAACGGGCTGGGGCCTTTGCATTTCGTGCATCCAACTCTGATTCGGCTGGATAGGTCGGTTCTTTAATGGGTAGAACGGTGCGATCAAGCCCAGTATCAACCGTACTGCTGGTAGATTCTTTTTCCTCGGATGGCTTACAGCCCAGGAAAGATAAAAAGATGAATGCGCAAATTAATTTCTTCATGATTTTGGTGGTGGTTTAAATTCAAAAATAAAATGGTGTGAAAATTACATCTTTACCGATTAGGGTATAATCCATTGTATTGTTTTGTCCAGATATAGCAGATTCTGTTGATTAATTACAAATATAAGAAACCATCAAAAATTAAAGCCAAGGCGTACCACCCAGCCATACGTATCTATGTCGTATAGAAACCTGTCCACACCTTCACCTTTGTCATAATCAATCCCGATGTATCGATAGCCAATCGTGGTCTGAAACAACTCTGAAAACCGGTAGCCGACATTAGCTTGTAGTTGCCAGGTAAAATCAGATCCAATCCCAAATCCGCCCACATCCGCACGCAATTGTGCCAACCATTTTTCTTTAATTACATGATTGGACCGAACGATAATGATAGGGTCGAACCAGGTCTTAGAAGCTTCTCCGCTCCTTGGCTCGTTAATGGTTTCGAGATCCAGTGCAACATTGAGACTAACAAGGCGTCCTCCCAAACCCGCATCAAGCCATGGTGTAATCTTTTTCAATCCGGCCACCTCCCATGCCAATTGTTTCATGGTCAATTCTCCAGAAGTGATAATCACGCCTGGTATTACATCCTGTCCCAGGTTCATAAACAATAGGTCTGTGGTGATAGCCCAATCATCATCTGTGGCTTCAAAATAGAGCATGGCTCCAATCTTCAGATGGCCCAGTATGTCACCAACACTGGCATCCACTTCAGCCTCAGGCAGATTACGTACAGTGGTTTCTCCTTTCATGTTTGGAAACATCATATACAATTCACCCAGGTAATGCCACTTCTGAGTAGAATCATCCTGTGCATAGGATTGCCCCGGCATAAGCACTGTAAAAAAAACACACAACGTGAAAAATACTACCAACTTATTCATGATTCAATACTTTAAGGATTTTCAATTAATACTCCGTTACCTATTCAACCGACTTTCATTAAAACGCTTCTGCCACACCCAGATAAAAGGCACTTGATCTTTCACCAATTGCCAAATCTATTGCCAGATTGGTTCGGGTTTGTTTATCAATCATTATTCTCAGGCCAAGCCCATATCCAAGCTTGATGGACTCAAACAATGCCAGTGATTGTGCTTCATTATTGGCTGTTGTGGCATTGACAAAAAGCACACCTCCAAGAAGCCCTCCGTATTTCGAAATAGGAAAGCGGTATTCTGCTTCACCATAGACAAAATTGGTCCCTCGAAACCGACCTTGGGTATATCCCCTGCCACTCCTGCCTTTTTGATCGTAGGCCGTTGCGGGCAGGATGAGGTATGGGAAATTGCCTTCCTCTGAAAAATTTCCCATCAACCATAACCCTACCATGTGTCTTGGGTTTACTCTTGATAAGCCATGATAGCTCCTCCATTCCAATTGGTAAAAGTTGCCGGTGCGATCACTTCCCAGAAACTCCATAGATCCCCGCCAGCTGGCAGAAGCATAATAGCCCTTGTAAGGATTGATCATGTTGTCGCGGCTATCATACACCAGATTAATGGCCAGGGCAGAAGAATAATAAGCGTTTTGATCAAACCCATAGAAACTATTGTAAGCATAGTGGCTCGTGATCAGGCTATCCCCCGGGGTAAGACGAAGTTTTTCATCCACTATTTTTGCAAAGCCATCCAGGTTGTATCCTACACCGAGATAAAAAGAAGGCTTGATTTTAATATTAACTGATTGATGGATCCTGATCAGATTAAAGGACATGGGTTGCGTCAGGGAATCAGAATTAGTTTCCCATCCAGCCAGGCTGAATTGATAATCCAGTATACCACCTTCAGGAGCATCGGTCCCTAATCCATAAGTGGATTGTGAATAAATCTGAAATCGCCAGTCCCCACTATAGTACATGCGGTCAGATTTAGAATACACATTATTCTTGACCAGGAAAAGGAGTTGCCCTTTAGTCGTGACCTGTGCGCTGCCAGAAAGTGTAGAATACCTGGTGCTTTGCTTCATTTTAAAGGCATACTGCCCACCTAACCCTACCATAAATCCGGTTGCCGGGTTTGATCCGATGATGGGCACAAGAATCAATGACGCTGCATCTGAAGGTTTTTCCTTTGGCTCTTTACCCAGGGCGTCACGAATCACATCGGCGATGTCGATTTGCTCCGCATCCAGATCTAGTATTGCAAGAGAATCCTGTGCCCTGATACCGTTCGAAACCAGCAGCATGAAGGTCAATAATAATCCAGGTAGCCCATGTCGGATTGGAAATGAAATCCGGGGAGTTATGGAGCAATGATCTAGGCTGATGTTCATCCTTTTTGTTTGATCTTCGCTTTTGGCAGGACTTGTTTTCAGCACTGATGACTATCCAGCCACAGATATCTTCTACCAAGGTAGCCTATTCAAAGAAAGCAAGATTCAAATATAAGAAATGGAGTATGTCTGGCTTAGGATTTTGATCATTATCCTTTTGATTCATTAATAGCCATTCAACTTTAGAATCCAATATCTTCACGAAATCCTTATATCGTGAAGTATCGATAGTCAGGTGCACTGTTGTAAAGACAGCCTTTGCTCTTGCATTGTCCCGACTGAATATGTCATCGGAGGAAGAGGTATTGTAGAATTAATTCTACAATACAAGCAGGCACATCGTATAATTGCATTTTGTCTGCTTCCATGTAACAAGGTGTTATACATGGATATACCGGATGGTATGGGTGCTTGAATGGAATTGCAAAATAGTGTACCAAATGTTTGAGCTTCAATACAACCTGGATTCAGAAATTAAAACTGACAAACGGGAAAAATAATAAGAGAAAATTCAACCTTTTACCTGACCTGCATCTTATCCTGGATTGAGGCCTCAAAATATTTTAGCTCCCATAATCGTATCTTAGCAGCTACATCGACAGGATCACTATCAAGGTAGTTGAACCATCAGAAAATATTGCAGAAAGTAATTTAATCTCATCCTAATAATTCCGATTTCATATGAAAATTTTTCTCGCAGTTATACTTATCCTTTCAACCGTTGAGGGATATAGCCAAAAGAAAGGAAAGGTGGACCCAAAAGATGTGACGATTGATTCACTGACGAGTGTCACAACCATACTGACTACCCAATTGGATTCGACCACAAAATCCGCTGCGTCCCTTTCGATGGAATTGGATTCTGTATCTAAGGATCTTACTCGTTTCAAAGAGATGTACACCATTATTAAAGAGCAAGTAGTCCTGCGTGATTTTGATCCTGCAGAAATGGGAACGATCATTGATTCACTCAAAGCAGGAAGGGATGCCACGTTTTCGGGACTTTCTGCATCCTCTAAAAGTATGGCCGATAGTGTCGCGTTGCTGACTAAAGAGAATGTCGCCCTCAAGGAAATGATGACCATACTTCAGGAAGAGGAGGGAAATAAAGAGAAACTGGTGGCTGAACTCAAACAGCTGAAGGAGTTGCTGGATGCTAATATCATCACACAAGCCGAGTTTGATGAAAAGAAAACCCTGTTGATGGCTAAGTGGTAATTGGTAATTTCTATCGCCTGACTTTGCATGTGTTGAATCAAAAAAAAATATCTCCAACATGACCCATCTCACAAAATTCTGCGCATTCCTTTTGCCCCTGTTGCTATTGACCTCTTGCCGTACGGCTGTACTGACCTCTTCGTGGACCAATGACACCTATACACCACAGAAGTTTGAAAAAGTATTGGTGCTGGCTATAGCTTCCAAAACTTCTAACCGCGCGGCAGTTGAAGGCGCTATTGTTGATGAATTTAAAAAACAAGGCATCCATGCAATATCCTCCCTGAGTGTATTTCCTGGTTCTCAAAAAGCTTTCTCAGAGCAACAAATCAAAATTTCAAAAGAAGAGCTCGCTCAAAAATTAAAAGAACAAAACGTGGATGGGCTATTAGTCCTGAGCCTGCTAGATAAAAAAGTGGAGGAGGTCTATGTAGAAGGAAGTACGTATACTCAGTCTTCAACGATCAACCAGGGTGTCTATAGTGAGCCGGTGCAAAATCATCCTGTCTATAATCAGGATTATCGCAATAACTACAACTATCATCCTGAGGGATATCGCGACAGGTATGATCAGTATTACAATAATTATTACACCTATTACGAGACCGTTCAGACCACTGTCACGGAGCCGGGGTATTATGAAAATCAAACAACACTATATCTCGAATCCAATTTTTACAGGGTGAGTGATGAGATGCTGGTGTGGTCAGGGCAATCTGAAGTAGTGGATGCTTCAAGTGTCACCAGTGGTGCTATCGATTGGGCTGTAGTCCTGGTCAAGGGAATGATAAAATACAATGCGATCACTCCCTGATTTTGTTCAATGAGGGTTTTTCTTTGGTGTTACAGCAGGAATCCGATTATTTTCTGCAGCACCTCTGCTGCTGAGAAATACACAAATAGAATGGGCAGAAACGGAATCGCAATGCTCACCACCAGACTGACGATGTCCCTGACCGTCACCGGCACAACGCGAAGCTGTTGCAAAACATCGTACATACTTGAATAGTCATATGCCATCGATGGATCTACCTGTCTGTCTTCGATTCGTTTTTCAAAAGGGATGTCCGTCAGCCAATCTTTTTCAAAAGTTCGACTCATCTCCGTTCCTAATTTACTCAAATGCAGCAGTCCTTTTTGTTTTGTTCTAACCAATTTTCCAATAAAGAAAAGCAGTGGAAGCAGCAGCAACAACAGGCTGAGAATAATATAACCAATAACCACACGTTGAATCAAAAGAAAATCATCTGGCGAATTCATAATCAATACGATCAGTTGTCCGGAAATCACCATACTACCGGCAAAAAAAATAGCACTAAAGCTGCGTTGAGCAAGTATAATGATGCCTAAACCAGCTGACCGGTCGGCATGGGTTGATAAGAGTTTCAATGGCGCTTTTGAAAAATGATAAAGCAGCATAATCCAGACTATGTATCGCCATAACCACTGGAGTAAGAGAAATTGGAAAAACGGTACTGAAATAAAAGCAGCCCACTTACCTGCCAGGCTGATCATGCCACCGTCCTGTGTATTGACTAACTTCCAGGAAGTTGACCCTCCAAGTAGTTCCGTATAAGCTCCGCTTTGAGAAAGACTGAAGGCAGAACCCACGACCAGAAGGATGAGTATTATCTCCGTCAGCGATGAACATGCCAGCTTTCGCATCCTGGGTAGGGTGACCGAAATCATTTTTCGCTGCTCTTCATCATCGAGCAATGACAATGTCATATATTTCAGGACAGCGGTCGTTTTGATATCGATGACACTTCTGATCAGGATCAACACCGGTAAGGCTACGAGGATACGGGCATGCATAGCTACATCATGAAGGAAAGGCATATCGGGCCCGGAGTACAAGGTCCCTTCAATGGCTGTCAGGAGGACTAACGGAATCCAGGCTATACAAATCCCTGCAAGAGCCAGCAAGCCCTGATGATTTTGCACCCCAAACTTCATCTGCGCCTTCCGAAAAAGGCCACCTTCGATGAGTGAATATTTTTCGTCTGGGAGCAGGTTTGAATTCATACAGTAGAATACAGGTAAATGATGGCGGTCTTACTCCCGTAAATATACTTGAAAGGATGATCAATAGATACAAACCATGTTTACGTGATAACGTGCATTGAAACAGGTGAGCAAGGGTATAGCCTTTCACTCAAAACCATACAACTTCTTCCAGTCCTGCTTCATGTCCACGATCAGCCAATTGTATTTTGGCGCATCATTGAGGCCTTTGTCCAGCTTGCCGATATGCGAGGTTCTGTCATACGCCCATTCCCTGACCTCATCGGTGTGATGCACGAGCATTCCAAACCTGGGATAGCCTGTAGCAGTAGAGGTCCATTGAAGCATTTCATAATCACCATCTGAATTGCCTGCAGTAAACACAGGCCTGCGCCCGATATGCTGTTCGATACCGACAGGCTTTCCTGCCTTATCATTGATAAAATTTACTTCAGGTAGTCTATACACTACTGGTCCATCATCACGCATTTCATACTTCAATTTCAATGAACTGCCGATCACCTGCTCTGGTGGTATACCATAAACGGATTCCGTCCATGGTCGCATGAAATCGATACCTCCTCCGGAAACAATGTATGTCTTATACCCATTTGATCGCAGATACGCTAGCAATTCAAGCATAGGCTTGTAGACCATTTCTGTATAAGGTTGGTTGGTTTTTGGATGACGGGAAGTGGCGATCCAGTCCTTTACGATCTTGTTGAATTCTTCCGTGGTGGTGCCTGCATGGGTGGCAATCAGCATATCCACCATAGACTTTTCACCACCTGACAAGGCTGTCTGTACATCCCCTTCGATCGCTGCTTTAAAAGGCTGTGTGTCCTTCCATTCCGGATGCTGAGGCGCCAGCGCTTTGACACGATCCATGACAAAGGCCATCTGGAAGTACATGGGCTGTTCGCTCCACAAGGTGCCGTCATTGTCAAAGCAGGCAATACGATCAGCGACAGGAATGAAATCTATTGCACCTGCAGTCGTGGTTTTTGTTACAAAATCCACAATAGATTTTTTAGTCGCTCCTTCATTCCAGGAGGGAAGTGGATCCTTTGTTACAGCAGAAACTTCCTGCCTTGATGATGTATCTGTGGCGGGAGGAGGGGTATTACAACTTTGGGTAAATGCTGATAACACAATGATTAACAGCAATGGAAATTTTAATTTGCGTTGCATTTATTCTTTTGTCAGTTGTTCGATATCATCGAGGTCCCGAAAACGACCTGAAGCTCTTTTGGCTCTAATGAGCATGCTTACGTTTAGCAAAGACGGTCTTGTCAATGGGTGTTTGAGGTGTCGTGCCGTAAAACTGGTGTATCAGATAACAGGCTGCATCAAGCCGTTCCTTAAAGGTCTTCTTTTTCCAATAAGCGACATGGTTATCTGCATCCTCAACCTTCATGGCCTGAAAGACCGTTTTGTCAAGACTATAATTTCGGGTCTCCTGGCTCATCCGTTAAAATTAAACAAAATAACTATGATGCTATGCCTGTATGACTACTGCATCTGAAGAGGAATCTATCCAGGTCTTTGATATAAAACAACAGTGGCTACCTTTTGAGTAGCCACTATATATTATTGTTCATTATTTACTGCCAGGCCCCTCCTGCAGTTTCTGCATGACCTCATCCATGTTAAAGGATGCCGCTTTCTGTCGGGGAGGGAAATCCTTAAAGGAGGTGATGAAGTTTCCAACAAAGGTCTGTGCCGGTACAAATAGAAATGCATGGTCCAATAACCAATCGTAATAGGTATTAGAGGTAACATCTGCCACTTCATACGGATCAGTCCTCAGATTAAACATCTTAGGGACACGAAGAGAGGTAAATGGTTCCGCCCATATCTGCATTGTACCCTTTTGCCTTTGCTCCATAAACACAAATTTCCAGTTGTCATATCGCAAAGAAACCAATTGGGCATCATCATTAAAATAGAGAAATGACTCGCGGGGGTTCTTTTTGGTTTGTCCGGTGAGCAAAGGCAACATATTATATCCGTCAAGATGGACTTTAAATGTTTTCCCCGCAGCAGTATATCCGGTCAGTAATTTTTCCTTTACATCAGGCACACCTGCGGCAGCCAATAATGTAGGCATCCAATCAAGATGTGCCATCATTTCGTTTGAAACAGAACCGGCAGCAATATGGCCAGGCCATCGAACAATAGCAGGCACGCGATAAGCGCCTTCCCAATTTGTATTTTTTTCACTCCGGAAAGGAGTAGTCCCTGCATCGGGCCATGAATTTTGATGAGGACCATTGTCGGTAGAATACATGACGATTGTGTTATCTCCAATTCCCAATTTGTCAATCATATCGAGCACTGTTCCCACATTTTTGTCATGGTCGATCATGGCATCATGATATGGACTTTGCCAGCGGCCGGATTGGCCTTCGCTGCCGGGTTTAACATGCGTGCGGAAATGCATATGTGTAAAGTTTACCCAGAGAAAGACCGGCTTGCCGGCCTTTACTTCCTTTTCAAGATATGCCGCACTCATCTGGGCTACCTCATCATCAATAGTTTCCATTCGTTTTTTGGTGAGCGGGCCTGTATTTTCAATTTTCTGTGTTCCGTCAGGATTCGCATAGCAATGCAATACCCCACGAGGGCCAAACTTCTCTCTGAATCCCGGAAAATCAGCCTCTGAAGGATAATCAGGTAATTCCGGCTCTTCTTCTGCATTGAGGTGATAAAGGTTGCCATAGAATTCATCAAATCCGTGCATGGTAGGCAAATGCTCATCGCGATCCCCCAAATGATTTTTACCAAACTGCCCTGTGGCATAGCCTTGTCCTTTGAGCAACTCTGCAATCGTAGGGTCTTCTTTTTGAAGTCCTAAAGCAGCGCCAGGTAATCCTACCTTAGTCAAACCCGTACGCAAACCACATTGACCTGTAATAAACGATGCGCGGCCTGCTGTGCAGCTTTGTTCTGCATAATAATCTGTAAAAATCACTCCTTCCTTTGCTACTCGATCAATATTGGGTGTTCTGTAGCCCATCATCCCCATAGAGTAGGCGCTGATATTCGTTTGACCAATATCATCACCCCAGATAATGACAATATTGGGCTTACCTGCATTCCCTTGAGCAGGTGCAGGACTGTTTGTCGTAGCCTTTGGAGCAGTTGTGGTTTTCTTCTGCTGCGCTGAAATGGAATGGTATCCAACCGAAAGGCTAAGCACTAAAATGAAATAAATCAATCTTTTCATAACTGAATTTTTTACAACGATAATTATCAATTTCATGCATTCCAAATGATGCAGAAAGAATCGATGTAGTTTTAATACTACATATCTTTGGTGTTACCAGAAATCTGGTTTAGCCAACAAGGTAGTGATGACAAGCGGGAAAGAAATAAATTCAGATCATCACATGGGGTGATCCATGTCATTAGGTTTAATTAATTTAAGATCACAGGTGCCTTTAGGTATCGGCAAGTTAATTCATCTCGTATGCCGTCCGCACATCCTTGAACATATCATAGCTGAGGGAGAGATAAAAGATATTTGATTTCAAACCTGCATAAGGCTTATTGCCCGCACTATCCGTAAAATCCTGATTGTGGAACTCACTCAGGTAGTATTTAAACTTCAGGTTGATACCATGTGGAAACTGGATACCTGCCAGGAATCCATGTTGGAAACTTTCCTGCCGGTTACTAAACCAACCGGTGATCTTATCAATCTTATCGCCATCATCAAAGGTCTTTTCCTTGTAATGAAAAGGGAATTCAACCTCATAACCACCATAGAAAAACAAATTGGACAAATTGCCCACTTTGATCCCAACGGGGAGCGCGAGATTGTAGGAACGAAATTTCTTCTTATTGATCACGAGTGTTGCCGGATCCTGGTAGTCATCATAGATGTATCCTACATTCCGAATGGCCAACCCTGAAAAAATACCAAAATGGGGGCTCAGGTCAGAATTGATAAATGACTGCAGGTTAAATACCGGTGACCATCGCATCAGCGAACTCGCTTCATTGCCCTGATCCTCAATCGTAGCCCAGGAAAATATCATCTCTCCGGCGACAGAGTAATACACTTTGGAAGACTGGCTATTCACCGAGGTAGTTAACAGCAAACTAAAAGCAAAAAGGGTAAGTACATTTTTCATTTGTTATGATTTATTTTAAATATTTCCAATCAACTCATCAACCTATCAACTCATCAACCCATCAACTCATCAACTCATAAACTTATAAACTTATAAGCCCATAAGCCCCCTATTTCTCCCTCACAAACTCCACATCATACGTATTCTTCTCCACCGCCTGGTAATAGGTACCTACCAGATGATCTGTAGAAACCTGGTATTCCAGTCCGTATATAGAACCCGGGTAATTCACATCCTGCAATTCAGCCATGACATAGAGCTTACCATCTTTTTCCACCCATTCGGCACGTCCTACATGGATTGACTTTGGATTGAAATAACCCACATCCAGTTTGCCATCCGGAGATGCACTCCGTATTTCAAGGATATATCCTCCATCAGGTCGCATCCAGCGGCCAACAAGTCGATTTATTTCTGGTGCCTTAGTGGAAGGGGTGTCGGGTTTTGCTGTGGTTGCAGGATCAGTAGAAACATTTGTCGGGTCCTGTCTGAACATCGTATACAACACAAGCACCACGATCAACGCACTTACACTTGTGAGGATGAGTGCACGTTTTAACTTCCGGCGAGGCGGAGTAGTAATATTGCCTGGTTTTCCGCTGGTAAGTTTGGCCATGGAGTATGTATCCGAAAATGAAAGTTATTAAAAATGGTATCCAAGATGAATCGTATACCGGAAACCAAAACTCTGGGTATTAGTTGTGCCGCTCGTTTTGAAGTCAACATCATCCAACACAAAGGTATACCCCGGAAAACGCTCCTGCAGGATTTCATCAATCTTGGCATATAAGGCGGACTCATCATCGGGATCGAGGCTCGTATCAAGTTTAGCTTCGAGCGAGTACCAGGCCACACTCGGACCGATCAACACAAAATCCAAGGCTACTCTTTTCCAGATAATAAACTGGTATCCTAACTGTGCGCCAATGGCAGTCATGTTAAACCTGAAATCTGTTTTTACTTCTCCCTGAAAACTCTCCGTATTGAGATTCCAGGTGTTTTCACGCCCCATAAATACATGTGACGCATAGGGCCCAATATAAATGCCTCGTGGAGCGCGATGTTTATTTTCAGATGCGAGGTAAAAGCGATAATCTCCGGTGATATTAAAACCCTTATCCTTTGAAGATTTGTTGAGTTGTATCAGTGAGTCATCTTCAATGCTGATCAGGTTAAATTTGGGCAAGGTGGCTAGCCCAGCATTTATTGAAAAACTCTGGTGCTGACCTATGGTGCGCTCATACCCAAGGATGAGTGACCTTTCTCCAAATATGATTGGATTGGTCAGGTTAAGCCGGATGGTGTTCTTCCGGACTCTTTCTTCTTTTACCTTTTCCTGCATGTTAAGATCATCCTGCGCACCCAGGTTGGATATCCCTATCAGGATGAAGGCCAACAACAGCGAAATAGAAGAATGCATTTTCATGATAGCTTGGTTTACCAGTCTCAAAAATAGGGCTAATATTTGAAGTTATGCTGGAGAAAAGGAGAAGGCTGAGGCGAAGGCAGTATATGACCGAAGGGGGGGGGGGGGGGGGGGGGGGGGGGGGGGGGGGGGGGGGGGGAGGGAGGGGGGGGTGATGGCATAAATGAAAAGTTATCGTTAGAATTCTACAGAGTTATCTCTCATATCCCCAGACTACGAAACAACTCCTGGTATTCAGGATTGCCAGGCTCAATAGCTTTGAGTACTTCTGCATACTTCATGGCTGCTGAGGTAGATTTTGCTGCATATATAAAATAAGCTAATCCATAATTGATATTGGCGGCCCGGGGATTCAAGACAATCCCTTTGAGCAATATTTGTTCAGATTCCTTCAATTTTCCTTGCATCTGTAGGGCTATTCCATAGTTATAATACAAACCCGGATTAGAAGATCCCAGGTTGACTGCCTTCTGAAAATTTTCCATGGCTGCCGGCAACATCCCCATTTCATATTGGAGTAAACCGAGACTATAAAAAATATGATCATTAAAGGCATCAATCGCAGCGGCTTTCTGCAATACTTCCAGCGCTTCTTCATTCTGACCAACGACATTGTAGGCTGCCGCCAGGTTCACCCGTGCATAATTCATCAGGCTGTCCATCTTTAGTGCCCGCTGATAATACCGGATAGCTTCGGGATACACATTACCCTGCATTTGATAGTCAGCCATCATGACATTACCTACTGCAAAGTCTGTCTGGTAATGAAGAAATCCAAGGTTTTCTGCATCTGCCTTCGCATATGCTTCTTTAGAATCTGCCGGAATAGCATCCGCTGGTAAGCGATGATACAGATCAGCTGCTGCAATACGGACAGCACGTACCTTGTCAGTAAGCAACGGGGACACCTTCATTCTCCAATGCTCCGGCGGAAAATTTTCAAGTGATCTCAACACATGATATCTGACCAATGCTTTTGGATCCTGCAGCAGGTCAAGCAACGCTTGTGCAGCCGAGTTGGTCTGAATGTTGCCAAGATAATTTGCTGCCGTGGCACGCGCGATCTCCGGCTGGGTGGTATCACGCAATAATTTCACCAGATGTATTTCACTTTGTTCGTTCAACAGGCTACCCGGTATCAGGTCGTCAGAAAAGTGATACTTACGCTGCGGCCCATACCACTTTTTGACTGACTCCGCTGCCCATTGGTTCGATTGATCAGTATGACATCCCGTGCATGCATTCGGAGTTCCGTATTGCTCAGACTGATCCGGTCGAGGTATTCGGAAACTATGATCCCGCCGGTGATCTACTCCCATGTAGGTTCGCGCCACCATATGGCAATTGATACATTGCGCAGCTTCAGTTTCCGGTTTATGAAAATGATGCGTGGCTGTATTGTATTCAGGCTTATGGCAACTCAAACACAGATTATTACCGGACAGTCTGAGCTTTCCTGAATGAGGATTATGACAACTGGAGCACCGAACGTTCTGATGAAACATTTTACTCTGGGTGAAAGAACCATATTCATAATCCTCCTCCATGATCTGTCCGTCTGCAAAATATAATTCGTTGCTGAGTACTTGTGGAATCAAGTCATCCATGATCTCATCCGACCTTAACAAATCCGGTGCGACATCGGATTTGCGCGCATGACAAGCCGCACAGGTGTTCAACTGCAATTGCGAAATGGTATCACGACCGTAATACAGTCCTGCGTTTTCGATACGCTTACCTTTTTGATATTGCTTTGAATTGATGTATTCAATATGGCTGCTGCCGGGTCCATGACAGCTCTCACAACTCACATTGATTTCTTTCCAGGTGGTGTTGTATGTGTCAGCTTGTTCATCATAGTTCTTCTGCAGATCAGTTGAGTGACAAGATGCGCACATCGTATTCCAGTTCTGACTGTTCCCCGTCCAATGCAACCAATCCTCATGGTGTACCTTTCGCCCTGCATATTGATGAAACCATTTCTTGTCCCTTGTATCCCAGCTTACCCTCGTGGATTGTAATCGCCCTCCTGGAAAAGCAATGAGATATTGCTGTAATGGGAAATATCCAAAACATAGAGCACTTCAAAATCATGGTTGCGTCCGTCATCACCCTGGGTATTGATAAAGAACTTCCCATCCTTTTTAAAAAATGAATTGGTGACTCCATCTGCCGTAAAGGATGTATTATTAAAATCACCCAGCACTGTTGAATCATTGGCGGGTTGCATCGCCAGGAAATGATCAGACTTTTGCCAGTCCTGGTATGCTGATTCATGACAAGATTTGCAGGAGACAGAACCAACAAAAGTGCTTTCCTTTGAAAATGTATTTTCACCTTCTCCGACCGGACCACATCCCACGATGATCATCATCATGAAATAAATCAAGCAAAACATCGGAAATAGAATATGCTTAAAGGGTTTCAATCGGCAATTGGCTGATGTGGTGGGCAAATTACTTTATTTCTTTCATGCTCTGCAACACATATTCCATTGGAAATTGCGAAACCGGTATCAAGGTGGTATGAGAACGATCCAGGGTTTCGATCATGACGATAACCAGTGAAAAGGAAATGGCCATGATGACCGTGGCCCATGACCTTTTTGACCCCACTATGGCTATCTGGTATCCAACGGAAAACATAGCAAGCAGCGTGAGAATGAGAAGGACCTCCCAGATCCCTTCAGGAATACGAGTGTGCAAACCAACGACTACCCTGGATGCATTGATATTGGCTACATCATTGAGTGACTCAATGTATAAAGCAGCGACATCCGAATTCATATCCTTACGCGCATTTACGACGGCCATATCCCAGAGTTGCTCTTCTATCCTGCTGCAATCAACCATGGCCAGCTTAATCCTTGCAGGATCAAAGGACTTTACAGCATCCAGCCGAAGGCTTGTATACGTTTTGATCAGGTCCTTTGCTATGACCCGATCAGAATCCGGTAAAAATTCTGCGCGCTTCCAGGCGGTACGAAGCAGGTTAGCTTCTTCACGAACGAGCTCCTTACGGGCCTGGTATCGATCCGTGACGATCCCAAATGTAAAGGCGATAATAAAGGCGAGGAGTGCAAGGACATATCCTGAAATGGAAGAGACCGTTGATTCTGTTTCGACTTCACGCTTTTTCTTTATGACCGTACCAACCCTGTATCCTAACTCGATAGCCATGATCACCAGGAAGATGGTGGTCATCAATAGCAGCAATACAGGCATTCCATTTATATCCATCCTATTCCTGGTTTAGAGAATGCGTTGATCCGCATACACTATCAAAAGTACCATTTTTCAATTCGAAGTTTTCCCGATACCTTTTGCCCTTACCATAAAATAACGAGCTCCTGCCTCTGCACCCCAATTGTAGCGGGCTATAAAATCACCATACAACCCTGCATTGGCCTGAACCCAGATATTCATGCGGGGCATTGGAGCAAATGTCATACGGCCTTTTAAAATCATGGAGGTACCTCCGTTGATGTAATCAATAAAGAGTTCAGGAGCAACCACTGACCACATTTTCCTTGACCAGTAATGGAGTATAATACCCTGGATCTTTGAAAATGAATAATCCGGCCTGGCTTCATCCCCTGAAAATGAATTCGTTTGCTGAAACGTAAGGATGGCAATGGTCTTATTGTCTTTCAACAAGCTGCTATAAGTGATCAGCGGAATAAGCATATTTTTCCCGGCACCCTGCGCGGGAGTACTAGCTGTGTTCAGGCTGATCTCCAGTGATGCAGTAACAGCAGATCTCTTGGTTTGGCGAATCCTATAACCCAGTAAACGAAACGAAATATCCCCTAAGCCATAGGAGGCATACCCCTGCGGATAAGGAAATGAATTGTTGACAAGCGGAACATCCACCCGGGTCGTAAATCGTTTTCCAAGTTTAATAATGGTTCTGAAGACGGTCTGGTTGAGATTAAATCCTCCTGCACGGTCGTAATGTTGAAACTCATTAAAGATTTCAACACGCGTGAGGAATTGCGACGGGTCATCGGCATTTACCTGTACAGGTTTTTGAGTGAGTGTATCTACTTGCCCACAAACTATAGTTACCTCCCCAAAGTGAAGGAGCAGTATACTGATGATCAGTTTTAGCTGAAACGTTTTATTTGTTTTCAATTCTCTGCTGCCTTCGCTGCTGCCTTTCCTTTTCCGATTGGAATTCCAACATTCACATACAGTGTCCTGTTGAATTCATCTGGAGAAGCATCTGATATCCTGACATCGACCAGGCCATAATAATATTGAAGACCAATGTTCATACCATTGCCTCCGATCAGCCTGTAGCCCAGACCTGCACATAAGCCTCCATCCAGTGGGTGGTATTGATTCTTAATATCGACTTTGTAAGACAAGTCCTCTTTGTCCGTGATGGTATTGAGAAATTCGTCGCTGCCTTTATACCTTAATCCAAGTTGGATCCCGGCCTGTGCGTAGAGATGGTTTTTAAACATGTACTTCATCATCACCGGCACATTGAAATAATTTAATCTTCGGGTCACGCTTCCGGTGGCAAATACATCATCAAGGTCAGCATTGTTCAAGGAGTAAACGGAAATCCCTTCTGCTCCCATGGTAGATTTGACGCGCACACCTGTGCTGACAAACCACGAAGGGTTTTTCATGGCAAAATCAAAATAGAAACCAAGATTATAATTGGAGTGTCCTTTAACGGGGTCTAGTCCCTGGAGGGTTGACATACTCCATCCACCTTCCAATCCGAATTCTATTTTTCCGGAATTGAGTTTATCTCCCAGCAGGATAGAAATCAGGACCTGGGATTGTCCCATGTATGCAGCGCATACCAATAGCATCGTATATACGTACTTCATCAACATAAGTTTTACAAACCAAAACGATATTGGAGTGAGGTGAGGAATTGTTTACGGCTCCCCAGAAATCCGTATTCGGCACGGATCATCCAGTGTTTATTTAATTGATATTGGGAGCCGATGATAAAATTCCAGGCATCTTCAAAGCCTTTATCCAGTGAATATTGAACGGTAGCCTGTTCACCATCATTTAAAGCGGCATCAGCAGCGTTCAACAATTCACCCGCCGTCGTGAGGGCTCTGTTGGCTGTTTCATATTTTGCTTTATTCACCGGATTGGCCTGTTCAATGGTGGAAAGTCCACTCCACCAATCATCCACATTCATTTGCTTGGTGTCCACATTGATGATAGCCTGGTCAACCTTGGCCTGAGGATCCGCGCCGGGAAATAATTCCACCAAAGGAAGTGTTCCGCTGGTTTCAGATGAAAATTTCACCCTGAAACCACCTGCCCATATGGCAAGTTGGCTTTGTGGCTTTTTAAACTTGAAAGACTTGCCAAACCTGGGACCGAAGACAAAGGTC
This sequence comes from Candidatus Opimibacter skivensis, assembly GCA_016721905.1. Taxonomy (GTDB): domain Bacteria; phylum Bacteroidota; class Bacteroidia; order Chitinophagales; family Saprospiraceae; genus Opimibacter; species Opimibacter skivensis. Next base: position 77,957 of record JADKHH010000037.1, read on the forward strand.
TTTACCGGCTTATCTAAAGCACTGATATCTGTCCAGGCAAAATTCATATCCAGGGCAATCCATCCTCCACCAACGCCCATGGTCGGGGTGATGCCGATCCCCATCACGGTGCCATCAAATTTGGCGGTTGTCCCAAAGGATGCAACTTCTGACCAGACATTGGATGAATCCGGCAGAAAAACGCCCGCACCGATTTTTGTAGATGTACTGACTTTGCCCAGGAGGCCGTATACATTTAGGAAGGGAAATACCCAAATATCTGGCCTGAAATTGATGGCATTTGCACTGGCGATGGCTTCGTCAATTCGGATAATTTCATCAATGTTATATTGTGGCCCTCCATTGAAGCCAACCATGATATTATTGATCACCAGCTCCGACTCCTGGGTCAGGTAGTTGACACTCAGACCAGCGGAATAAGGGAGATCAAAACCAAGCGCAGTCGCTTTATCTCCCCAGATCGGGAGGGCATAGGGATAAGGAGTGCTTTTTAGACTATCTACGAGTGGCTCACTTTTTTCACCTACAGGTTTGTTGGTGTATACCTGGGCGTCTGTCACGCCTGCAAGCGCAAAGCCAAGAACCACAGTCATCAAGGTCTTTTTCATGTTGCTTGAATTTGGCCCCAAAATAGGCAATCTCTACACAAACAACTGAAATGCTAATAGTCCCGGGAGATGATCTTTATCATTTTACCGGAGGTGTAAAATGAAAAAGGCCGCAAAATTGCGACCCTCTTATATAATCTTACTTGTGCTATGCACTATTACCTGTTTTGCCCCGAAATCCCTGAAGGGGATTTCAGTTTGAATCCGCGCTATGCCCTATGCTCTATGCCCTATGCTCCTTCTTTTCCGATTTGGTTTTTAATCGCCTGGATCAATTGCGACGGATCCCCTGGACGGTGGATCATTTTCTTGATGTGATCCCGCATCAGTTGCTCATGCTGGAAAGCCTGCTGGTACTGTGGATCTGAATTCACTTTTTGAAGAAATTCATCCTTGGATTGCGGATCCAGTGCCTGGTCGAAATACATGCCTACTTGCTTTTGCAATTCTTCCTGTTTGTCAATGTTCTTCATGAATTCCGCTGTTTAATATTCCTTATTCCTGAGGAATGGAGATTTTAGAAATGAATAATTACAATCCGTTTGTTTTCTCAGGTTTTATTCTTCTTCTGTGTGATCCTCGGTTTTGGCGGCGTCGCCTCGCTTCAGTTTCTTTTGCCCTCTGAAATCGGTATAACCGTGCTGCTGGGCATACTTTGTCAGTTTCTCTTTCAATAAGTTCCTGGCTCTGAACAGTCTTGATCGCACCGTACCGATGGGAACATCAATGATAGCAGCTATCTCCTCGTAGGTAAAGCCTTCGATGTCGCATAGCAGGATGACGGTCCTGAAATCGAGGGGGAGACTGTTGATCGCAGAGGTCACCTCATCACCCATCATATGGAGGAAAATCTCCTCTCTCAGGTCACTATATCCGGATACGCGGTCATCATCGGTATCATGGAAAGCAACAATGTCCTCAAAATCAACCTTGGTGGGCTGCTTGACCTTCTTCCTATATTCGTTTATATAGGCGTTCTTGAGGATTTTAAACAACCATGCTTTCGCATTAGTTCCTTTCTCGTACTTATCTATAAACCGGTATGCCTTGAGGTAGGTCTCCTGGACCAGGTCATCGGCATCTTCCTGGTTGTAGGTCAGGTGATAGGCAAAGGTTTGCAAGGCTCCTACATGAGGCAAGAGCTCCTTTTCAAAGATGTTGTCGTTCTGTGATTTGGCGGGTTTTTTTGGCATTTGATCCCTACAGGTATTAATCAACGGTGAAAGTATGAAAAAACGAAAAGAGGTACCGTAAGGTTTTGGATTGAATGTAGGGGCTCAAGATCTTGAGCCCCTACATTTGATCCAAAACAGGGTTAATATGTAGTTTTGCGCCCCATGGGAAGAAAAAATAAGCTTAAACGGTTTGCGGATGTAGCCACATTTCCAAATGTCTATGAGGTAGACCCAGCCCAGGAGTCTTTTCTGACCAACCAGGAAGGCAACAGCAGTGACCTGCGGGGCCATTGGGCTTCAGGACATTATCACAATGATCACCCGCTGATCCTCGAACTGGCCTGTGGTAAAGGCGATTATACAGTGGCACTGGCAAAAGATCATCCGGAAAACAATTACCTCGGCGTCGACATCAAAGGGGCGCGTATGTGGAAAGGGGCGCGCCATGCGCTGGAGACCGGGATGAATAATGTGGCCTTTTTAAGGACACGGATTGAATTTATCGATCGCTTCTTTGCACCAGGCGAGGCCTCTGCCATCTGGATCACATTCCCTGATCCCTTCGAAGGCAAAGTGACCCGCCGATTGATGGCGGCTCCGTTTCTGGAGCGTTATCGCCGCATCCTCAAGCCTGGTGGGATTATTCATCTCAAGACAGATTCACCTCTGCTTTACGAATTTACACTCGAGGTCATCCATAGTGATCCGCGCTGTCATGTGTTGTATGCTAATCCTGATATCTACAGTGCTCCCCTTGATTTTCCGGAGCTGGAGCATAAGACGTACTACGAGATCAAGCATCTGGGGATAGGCAGGACGATCAAGTATGTGCAGTTTACCATAGTGTAAGAGAGTGAGAGGTAAGAAGAGGTAAGAGAGTGAGAGAGTAAGAGGGACGTAAGATGCCAGACCTGTAGTGAGCGCAGTCGAACTATGCCAGACTCGCAGACGCCAGACTCATGATGCTCGTTTTTTTTGGCAGGCTCTGCCTGCAGCTTGAGTTTGTTTTTTTTTTAAACCAAACGTTGTTGGTAGACTCTGGCTGCCGACGGATAAAAGCACTAGGAACATGTTCTGTTTCGGAATTGTCGTAGTAGCCTCCTGGCTACAGGTAGAAAACACTTCTTAGACTACGTCTTTTTCCATGAGCCTCACGGCTTGAAAGCCGTGGCAATTCAATTCCTGGCTTGATAGCCAGTTTTTTTGCTCATGGCGAAGAGTTTTTCACTTTTCATTTTTCATTTTTCACTCTTCACTTTTCACTCTTCACTCTTCACTTAAAAATGTTTCCACCCCTGCGCCGTCACCGGATGAATCTGTCCACCCGACGTATGCAATGTAATCCCATCTTCCTTCGGCACCATCTCACCGATGATGTACACGCTATCCATAAAACGGATCTTTTCCAGATCTTTTGGATCAACAGTGAATAGCAATTCATAATCTTCACCGCCACTCAATGCACAAGTAATCGGATCCATCTGAAACTCTATGGCCTGCATACGTGCTTCATCATGAATAGGGACTTGTGCTTCTTCGATAAAGGCACCAACACCGGAAGCTTTACAGATATGCATCAGATCAGATGCAAGTCCATCTGATATATCAATCATAGCCGTTGGTAACAAACCACTTTTTTCAAAATAACGCACGGCTTCAAGTCTAGCTTCCGGCTTCAATTGACGACCAACGAGATATTTTTTTTCAGTGAGTTGTGGTTGCATATCAGGTGCTGCGAGAAATACCTGTTTTTCTCTTTCCAATATCTGCAGTCCGAGATAAGCTGCCCCTAAATCTCCAGTCACACAAAGGATATCTCCTGCCTTTGCACCACTGCGATAAGTGATGCGATCTGCAGCAATACTTCCAACGGCTGTCACAGAAATCGTCAACCCACGTGGTGAAGAAGTCGTATCACCACCTACGAGATCCACCTCATACGCTTCACACGCGATGCGTATCCCTTCATACAACTCATCCACTGCCTCCACCGAAAAACGATTACTGATCGCGATCGATACGGTGATATGTTTTGGAATTGCATTCATCGCACAGATGTCAGACAGGTTGACAATGACCGCCTTGTATCCCAGATGTTTCAACGGATGATACATCAGGTCGAAATGTATTCCTTCCACAAGCAAATCTGTAGTGACAATCACCGGCTCTCCTCCATAATCAAGCACCGCTGCATCATCACCTATCCCCTTTAAGGTATCACGTCGCTGTAAAGTAAACTTCGATGCGAGATGATCGATAAGGCCAAATTCGCCTAGCTGGCCGATGTCTGTATGTTGGGGATTTTGCTGTATTCATTTGATTGCGTTGTTAAGATGATGATTTTACTAGGTTCGCTTATAAGCTTATAATGCTTATGGGCTTATTTGTTGATGGGTTTAAGGTGATCTGTTGAAGGTTATGGTTTTAATCTTGAGTCCGGGGTTTAGAAGTCTCGAATCTATCGTCGCCTCCTGTCTCACGCCTGACGACTCAGACCAGAACATTCCAACTTAAATCCCTTTGATCACTTCATGATCAACATGCTGCCACAAACTTTCTTCCGGTAGCGGGGCAATGATCTTCTTGTATTCCAGTTTTGCGGGATGTTGAAAATGCAATTTGTAGGCATGTAGATCAATAGCGCCGTCAGGATTTGTGCGCTTTGATCCGTATTTGATATCTCCACGGATTGGCACACCCAATGCTGCTAACTGCGCACGGATCTGATGTTTCCTGCCGGTGATGAGGTCGATGCGCAAGACCATAAAATTGTCCAGTTGTTGGAGCACCTGATAATCGAGGATTGCTTCATCTGCACCTACTTTTGGTTCGTCATTGGTGTAGGTGATATTTAACTTATTGTCATAAGTCAGATAGTGCTTCACCTGACCGACAGGCGGAATATCTGCAGTAGGCACAATGGCGAGGTAGATTTTCTTCACCTTGTGTTCTTCCCATTGTTTGGAAAGGGCGGCGGCGGCATCTTTTAGTCTTGGCAAAGAGTAATACTCCACTCACTCGCCTGTCGAGGCGATGGACCACATACAGGTCACGGTGGGCATAGGCCATTGCCATGACATGGGCATTGCTTTCACCGCTCTGGTCTTGCTGCGAGGGAAGCCCGGCAGGCTTGTTGAGCGCAATGAGGTGGTGATCCTTATAGAGGATCAGTTCACTTATTCTTTTCATTTTCTCTTTTTACCTCCTCATGATCAATAAACAGGTCTGGTTCCTGCGGAGGCGGTAGCGGCTTCGGCTGGCGCAAGAAGTAACGATAAAACAGGTATATCGCCAGGAGTAAGATGATAAATTTCATGTGCGTGTCATGTTGATGACGAGGCGAAGGTACGACTTTGTAGGCAAGGAGCAAGGAGCAAGGGGCAAGGAGGAAATGAGCTGTCAGGAGGTTGATCCTGCTCTATTTCAATACCCAATACCCAATAGCCAAGTTGAAGTAGGAAGGGACTATCAGGAAACAGTCCATGCTTTCTTTCAATAAACACCAACCACAGGGTGAACCCAGAAGGAGAATAATTTTTATATCAGTAGAGCCGCGATTAATCGCGGCTCTACTGATATAAAATTTTCCCCCTGAGATCATTCTTCTGATCTATTCTTCATCTCCATCAGGATCGTATACGCACCTGCCGTCACGATATCAGCTCCTGACAATGCTTCCGCATTCTTTATTTCAATAGCTCCGGCTTCCATGACCCCTGTTTCTACCAGGGTCATTTTATATTCATTTTTGGAGACGGCTACAAACAGAAAACTCTTGCCTTCAAAAATAACAACAGCATCTTCAGGCACCACCCATGCATTATGGTTTTTGACGGCGATCTCTGCATTCAGGTACATCCCCGGTAAAAGGATTTTGTCATATTTTTCAAAATGGCAATGCACTTCCGCCGTTCTGTCATCTGAAAGGGCCTGGCTGATCAGCATGATTTCACATGGGTACTTTTTATCAGGTTGATGCAGGGTATAGGCCATCACCGACTGTCCAATGGAAAGTTTTTCAATATCCTTTTCAAAGACCCTCAGGTTGAGATGGATATCCAAAGGGTTGATCAATTCAAATAGTACATCCGTTCCGGTAACATATCTTCCGATGTTCATTTTGACCGCGGAGACAAAGCCACTGATCGGTGCATAGATTTGAACGGTATTGGAGATATTGTTTTCTGTAAGTTTCTCAGGGTTTAAGTGAATCAGTTCCATCTTTTCGGCGAGAGCACGCAAGGCAATTTTCTGGTTGTCATATTCCATTCGCGCCTGCTGAAATACCTTCTCACTACTGGATTTTGTTTCATACAGTTCCTTTTGCCTGTTGTATTCTGAGGCAGCATATTCCAGGTTTGATTTGGTCACCAGGTAATCTTCCTGCAACTGAATGTACTGCTGGTCTTCCATAGTAGCGATGACCTCCCCTTTCTTGACATACATGCCAGGCAACAAATGCGTCGACTTGAGATAACCACCAAGCGGCATACTGACAGATACCAGACTTTGTGGCGGCACATCCACCGTTCCATTGACTTTTAGAATAGTGGAAATATCCTTTTTCTCCAATTTACCAACCTGCACTCCGGCAGATTGAATCTGTGCATCTGTCAACTTAACAGCATTTTCATTAACTGTTTCAACAGTATTAGCTGATGAGGTGTTGTCCTGCTTTCCACAGGCAAAGAGTATGGCGGTTAGAAATATTCCGATGATGATATGTTTCATTTTATTATTGATTGATGGTTAAATAATTTAAGGCAATAATGCTATCATTGAGAGAAGCACAAGCGTCCAGGTATTGCGTGCGGACCGTAATCACCTGGGACATCAACATGATCCATTCCAGGAAACCAATTTCTCCGCGTTCAAACTGATGATCAGCCGTGACGCGGATCAGTTTGGCATCCTGCAGGGTCGAACTTTCATATGATTCCACAATCTGGAAGTTGTTGAGATACTGCAGGTGGGCCTGACGATAGGCTGCACTCAATTCCTTCTTTCCTTGTTCTAAGTTGTTACCTGCGATCACCTCATTGACCTGCAAGGCTTCTGCCTTGACTTTCTGTGCATGTTGGAAGATCGGAATGCCCACACCTATCTGCGCTGCACTGAATCGCTTCGATGATGAATAATACAGATCATCAGCTCCGGTCCCTTGCATACTGGTATTGAAATAGCCTAGACTCAACTCCGGAAGCCGTTTAGCTTTCTCCAAACCCGTCATCGCTGCCGCTGTAGTTTTCTGCTGCATGGCAAGCTGAATTTGTGGATGTCGCAGGAGCAGTGAACTATCAGCCAGAAAGGCATCTTCCATTTTGAATGAAGCAGCATAGGGCTCCAGTGGTAATGGTGCATTCATCAAAAGTTGCAATTGTATACGGACCACTTCCATTTCCTGTTGCAAGCTGCTCAATTGTCTTTGTACTTCACCAAGCTGGATGGTTGCAGTTGTTTTTTCCAGGACATTGCTCTCCCCCAAAGCGTATCTCCTGTCCGCTTTTTCAACCCATACTGTATATGCGCTGTCCACAGCCAGCAAGAGTTTCTCCTTTTCCTTCAGGAGGAGCATGGTGTAAAAGAAATGGGTCACAGCCCTTTTTATTTCCTCTTCCTTGAGGCTCACACTCAGCACAGCCGTCTTCCATTCCTCTTCATTGACCTTGCGCTGTTTGGAATAGACCGTTGGAAAACTGATGGATTGTGAAATGCCAAATCGTGTATCCGTATACGCACTATTGAGCTGTCCGATCTCAGCGGTAAAACTGGTTTGAGGAATAACACCTGACGTATTCGATAGCTTCTCGTGGTATGTTGACCTGAGTTTTTCATTCTTTACCGTCAGATTGTTTTGTAAGGCTAATGCAATCGCGCTCTTCAGCGAGATGGTATCCTGTGCAAATGTCTGTGAAGCAAAAACAGATAGCAGGAGGATCATCCCCAGCCTGGCAGTGGGTGTGAATTTGACCTTACCTGTTTTTTCAAACATGATATACAATACTGGTAATACAAACAATGTTAAAAAAGTAGCGATCAGCAACCCGCCTATCACCACGGTCGCCAATGGCCTCTGCACTTCAGCACCCGCACCCTGGCTCAAGGCCATCGGCAAAAAACCTAGTGAAGCCACAAACGCTGTCATCATGACGGGACGTAATCTCACTTTAGTACCCATCAGGACGATCCGATGCAGATCTGTAAGACCTTCTTTTTTCAGGCGGTTAAACTCCGCAATCAATACAATACCATTGAGTACAGCCACACCAAACAAAGCGATAAACCCTACCCCCGCACTGATGCTAAAAGGCATGCCCCGAATCGCCAGAAAGAAAATCCCTCCGATAGCAGACAACGGAATCGCTGTATAGATCAACAAACCATGACGTATAGAATTGAAGGCGAAAAACAGCAGGATAAAAATCATCACCAACGAAACCGGGACGGCAATGCCAAGTCGCTGTTTGGCAGCAATCAGGTTTTCGAATGCACCTCCATAGGTCATGTAATAACCCACAGGCAATGTAATCTGCGCATTCACTTTTTCCTGCAGTTCATTGACGATGCTCTGCACATCCCTGCCACTCACATTGAATCCGACGACAATCCTTCGCTTGGCATCTTCGCGCTGCACCTGATTCGGACCGTTTTGAATATCAACATTTGCTAGTTGGTAGAGCGGTACCTGCGTCCCGAGTGGAGTAGGAATCAGCAGGTTTTGCACATCCTCCAGGCTCTTTCGCTGATCAGTCTGCAAGCGCACCACCAGATCAAATCGCTTCTCTCCTTCAAATACCCAGCCTGAACTCTGCCCCGCAAAAGCGGTATTCACAGCCCTGTTGATATCTTCGATATTGAGATTGTATTGCGCAATCGCCGCCCGATTGTAATCGATGATGATCTGCGGCATGCCAGTCACCGGCTCCACAAAAATATTTTCGCTTCCTTCAACACTATTTACGATAGCGCCCAATTGAGCAGCGTAGTGTGCCAGCGTGTCCAGGTCTTCTCCGAATATTTTACAGACTACATCCTGACGGGCACCGGTCATCAATTCATTGAATCGCATTTGTACCGGATATTGAAAACCAGCGGTAATGCCAGGAACATCTTCAAGTGCGAGACTCATTTTCTCTGCCAACTCATCAAAAGTTTTGGCCGATGTCCATTCCTCCTTGTTCTTCAAGATGACCATCATATCGCTTGCCTCCATGGGCATAGGGTCAGTGGGGACTTCACCGCTACCTATCTTCGTCACCACCATTTCAACTTCAGGAAATTGGGTTTTCAAAATATGTGCTGCCTTCTGCGTGCTCTCAATGGTAGCTGTCAGATTACTTCCTGTCAATACTCTGGTATCAACTGCAAAATCTCCCTCTTCGAGTGCAGGGATAAATTCACCACCCAATATCGAAAGTGTAAAAATGGCCGCTGCAAACATCGCTATCACTAAGGCAAGGATCGTTTTAGGAAAATTTAAAACACTGGAAAGCGCATGTTGATATGCTCTTTCGATTTGAAACATGACACGATCAGAGAGATTGGGTTTGTGTTTAATTTTTCTGCTCAACACCAATGCACTCATCATAGGTATGTAGGTAAGGGAAAGAACAAAGGCGCCCAATAATGCAAAGGCCACAGTTTGTGCCATCGGCTTAAACATTTTTCCTTCAATCCCTTCCAGTGTGAAAATCGGCAGATATACAATCAGGATAATGATCTGTCCGAATACCGCACTGTTCATCATCTTACTGGCCGAAAAAGTAACCTCCTGATCCATGTCATTTTTGGAAAGACGGTCGATGTGACTGAACTTCTTGCTATGCGTCAGTTGATGCATCACTGCTTCGACGATGATCACTGCACCATCTACGATCAACCCGAAATCGAGGGCTCCGAGACTCATCAGGTTACCGCTGACTCCAAAGGTATTCATGAGGATGATGGCAAAAAGCATCGCCAGTGGAATCACTGAAGCTACGAGTAGTCCGGCTCTCAGGCTACCCAGAAAAATAACCAGGATGAAGACGACGATCAACGCCCCTTCCATCAGGTTTTTTTCAACTGTGCCTATAGCGTTGTTGACCATCTTGGTGCGATCCAGAAATGGTTCGATCACGACGCCTTCAGGCAATGTCTTTTGAATCTGTGCAATACGCTCTTTGACATTCTTGATCACCTTGCTGCTGTTGGCGCCCTTGAGCATCATCACCACAGCACCTGCTACTTCGCCCTGGTCATTGTAGCACATGGCACCGTATCGCGTGGCAAAGCCAATGTTGATCTCCGCTACATCCCTTATAAACAAAGGTGTTCCGCTGGAGGTGGTCTTGATAAAGATATTCTCTATATCCTCCTTGCTGCCGATCAATCCTTCACTCCGGATAAAGAGCACCGATGGTCCCTTTTCTATATAAGCGCCCCCTGTGTTTTGATTATTTTTTTCAACGGCTGTAAAAACATCGTTGATGGTGATGTTATAAGATTGCAGTTTACTCGGATGAACGGATATTTCATATTGTTTGAGTTTGCCGCCGAAACTGCTTACTTCAGCCACACCTTCCACGCCGAGTAATTGCCGCCTGACGATCCAGTCCTGGATGGTCCTGAGCTCAGTGGCATCATATTGATCCTGGAATCCCTCCTTTGGTCTTACGACATATTGATAGATTTCACCCAGTCCGGTGGAGATCGGACCTAGCTCTGGCGTGCCTATTCCCGGTGGTATTTCCGTTTGCACTTTTTGCAGGCGTTCGGCTACTTGCTGACGGGCCCAATAGATGTCGGTATCATCATCAAAAACAATGGTGACGAGGGATAATCCGAAGCGTGAGAAGCTCCTGATCTCTACGATACCACTGATATTGCTGTTGGCCTGCTCGATCGGAAAGGTGACTAACCGCTCGATATCTGTGGCGCCAAATGAAGGAGCCACGGTAATGACCTGTACCTGATTGTTGGTGATGTCCGGTACGGCATCGATGGGCAGCATGGTGGCCTGGTAACTGCCATAGCCTATCAGGGCAATGACAAATAGCCCGATGATGAGTTTATTCCGTATGGAAAACTCAATGATTTTAGTAAGCATAATAAAATCTTGTGATTCAAATCTGATTAGTGGACAAATGCATACAGGCACCAACACAGCACGTGTTGATGACCATCATCACTTCAAAAATTGAATTAACAGGATTTCGGCGGCTGCCAGATATTGGAGAGGAAAGAAGAGCTGATATGCTGCTCATCAAATGTGACAAACTGCACGGATGAAGCGTAAGTTTTCTTCGCTGGAGAAATGTAAAAAGTAGTAGGAACAAAATCAGCAATCGTCGCATTGATCATGCTGTCGTTTGCTTTAAACGGAAGGGTCATGTCCTTGGCATAATCCTCATCCGGTTTTGCGGCATAATCGTAATGCATGCAAAGAAAGGCCCATAAGGTCATGTCTTTGTCCTCCTGACGGTGTTCCTTGAAATGCTCCACCATCAATGGCAGCTTGACCAGCTGATACAATTCAGTGGCGGATACCAGGAAGATGGAAAGCAGCGATATGGACAAAAATCTCTTCAAGCCTGCAAATATACGACTTTTTATAAACCCAAAGCAAGGAGCAAGGAGTCGCTTGTGCATTTAGTATGGATGGCGCAGCCATCCATAAGATCATATGTTAAGCGTAATTTTACTTACGCTTGTGCGACCGCAAGTTTAAACTTGCGTCAAGGAAGATTGGAATATAATTTTCCCCTGTAGCCTGGAGGCTACTGTTACAGCTCCTAAAATAGAATAAAATATCTATGTCTTTTCCGTCGGCAGCCTGAGTCTACCACCAACGTCTGGTTTTTTTAATAAAAAAAAACAGACGCAAGCCGCAGGCGGGGCCTGCACAAAAAACGAGCATAACACGTCTGGCGTCTGCGAGTCTGGCATCTGGCGTCTGCGAGTCTGGCATCTTACTCTCTCACCTCTCAGTCTCTCACTCTCTTACACATTTCTCCATCGTCTCCAGAAACACCTTGCTATCCTGCGCTCCCGAAACCCCATACTTCCTGTCAAAGACAAAGAAAGGGACACCACGCAAGCCGAGCTGTTCTGCTTCGAGGATGTCGGTGCGGACATCGTCTGCATAGGCTCCTGATTCAAGCGCAGTTTTAAGTGCTGCAGGATCTAGTCCGATTTCTTTTCCTAGTTCTATCAGAACAGCATAGTCATCGAGATTTTTTCCTTCGTTGAAATAGGCTGCGAAAAGTGCTTCTTCAGCTTCATCCTGTTTGCCAAATTGTTTGGCGAAGTGGGCGAAGCGATGGGCATTGAATGAATTAGCGACAATCGTTTTATCAAAATTATACGTCAGGCCTACCTGGGCGGCCATGCCGGTGACGTACTCATTCATACGCTTAGCCTCTTCCACAGAGATGCCTTTGTGTTCGGCGAGGAACTGGTTAATATTTTTCTTGGGATCAGTGACCATATCCGGAGAGAGCTGATAACTCTTCCAGGTGATGTGGACATCATCCTTGTGTTCAAACTGTGCCAGTGCTGCTTCAAATTTGCGTTTGCCGATATAACAAAACGGGCACATGATATCACTCCAGATTTCGATTTGCATTTTGTGTTGGGTTGTGTCTAAAGGCCTGAGTTGATCTGTGGCGCTGGTTTTTAACCTGGTGACTTGCGCCTCGGAGGCGAGCCCGACAGAAAACAAACACAGGATCAATAGTGCCTTTAATGACATTGAAAGATTGTTTTAGAAAGGGCTATAACGGTATGGGGAAATAAAAGTTTAGAAAGAAAGTATAGTAGCTATCCTATAAGAAATGCTGACAATACTTTAATCTCTGTGAAATTGCGTAATCGCATAAATCTCCAAATCAATCCACTCCCCATTCTTGATCTCACATTCCTTCATCGTCCCTTCATATTCAAAACCCAGTTTTTGCAACACCTTTTTCGAATTATCATTTTTGGTTTCTACATAAGCATATATCCTGTGCAGTTCCATTTGTTCAAATCCATACTTGATGATGTGCGAAGCCGCTTCAGGTATATACCCTTTGCCCCAATACTCTGGCAATAACCAAAAACCAATCTCTGCGCGATGATGCACTGGATGAATATCATTGAATCCGATGGCTCCATAAAAGTGCTGATCTCCCGGATCGCATATCGCCCACCACTGACCTGTTCGATTTTTTTCGATGGTGGCATACCATTCCATTTGCGCCTTTGTCTCTTCCAGTGTAGCAAACGATACAGCATAGTATCTGGTTACTTCAGGATGGGACAAGCCTTTCCATACGGGATAGATGTCCGATGCATTGATCGGACGCAAGAAAAGGTTATCTGTTTTGATCAATAAGGACATCGTTTTATTCTTTCTCGAGGTCTGTGAGTGGGACGCTTAGTGATTTGTAGCACGAGGTTGTGGATTTGAAGATCGAACCAGTTAAGTCATTGGCTTTAATTAAATAAGTATAGCGCGCAGAGACGCAGAGACGCAGTTGAAATTACCACATTTATCAATATGCATTATTGTCCACTTCAAGAGGAAACATACTTTTTACTTTTACTTCCTTGTTGGCTATTCCATGTTGGACGCGCGGAATGCGGAATGTAACCCCCTTATTTCGTTTGTAACTTCAAATTACAAATTTTTAATATTAGAACTTTCCCTATATTTCGACTTCATTTCACCCTATCCCATACGATCCATGATACAGCATACGATCATCCCATCCCCTATCGGCCCCATTTATATTGAAGGATCTGACAAAGGCGTCAGCCGCATCAGCTTCCGGCCGGAAGATACCCACGGCGAACAAGGCGAAATCCCAGCCTGTCTGCAGGACTGCGCGGACCAGCTTTCCGCTTATTTTACGGGCACACTCAAGGAATTCGATCTGAAACTGGATTTTGGCGACGCTCCGGAGTTCCATATCGAAGTCTGGAAGATGGTCAAACTCATCCCCTACGGCCGCACCAGGACCTACACAGACATCGCAGACATCATCGACCACCACAATGCAGTCAGAGCTGTAGGCCACGCTAATGGCCTCAATCCGCTTCCTATCGTCGTCCCTTGTCACCGCGTCATCGGAAAAGACGGCAGCCTCACCGGATATGTCTACGGTCTGGAAATGAAAAGATGGCTCCTCAGCCACGAATCACCCGGACAGTATATGAAGCAGTCGGATCTGATGAGTGTCCTCGATCACAACTAAGACCTCAACGTACATATCTCTCTTTTAAATAAAACGAAAAGCGATTCGGAAGTAGAGACGCGATTAATCGCGTCTTTGATTCGGAAAGACAAAACGAAAAAAGGCCTTTAAAAGAAGTAGAGACGCGATTAATCGCGTCTCTACTTCTTTAAAGACCTTTTTTATTTTACAAGTTTGCCTTTATTTATTTCGCAGCAACAAGATCACGCGTGAATAAATTTCCTTGTCCGTCTGGAGTTCGATGACATAACTGCCCTCTGTGAGATTAGCTACATCAAGGGCATATTCATTCCGACCAGTGATACCATGTATGTCTGCAGATTTCACAGTTTGCCCCATGGTATTGACCAATCGTAAATGCACATCTTGATCCTTAGAGGTTGTAAAGGAAAGATTCAAAGTTTCGCTTACCGGATTAGGCCAGAAAGAAACTTTTTGCAGGTTACTTTCGATGTCCACCAGCTTTTCAGAATGTAGTATCTCTTCCGACGGCTTAGTCTCTATCTCCATTATTTCCGAAGGATTGGATACGAAGCCTCCCAGTGGATCTTCACAATCCAGGATTGCTGTACACACTGTCTCACATCCATACGAATCGGTCACCGTCAGACTGATATCCACAGGCGAAAATCCAATATAAATCGTAATCTGCGGTGTACCCTGACCTGATTGCAAGAGGTAATCATCTCCGTCCAATGCCCACACATACGTGTAAGGTGCTACACCATCCGTAACGATCGATGAAATCACCACGCCATGCGTGCTACACTCTACTGGCGGAGGTAGGAGGATCGCACATTCAACAAACGTATTCGGTGTCCAGCGGATAAGCTGTTCTGCCTGGGATGAATTGCCACAAGCATCAGTAGCCACCCACAACCTTCTCACGATAAACTGCCCAGGCTGATTGCCTGGAAGTATGGTCTCTGTATAGGATATCGAAACAGGTTGCGCTGTATCTTCTGCAAGAACCGAAGGTACGGCAGGCAATGGAGCACATGTGAGGTTCATATTCGCAGGAACACCTGAAATCACCGGAGGTAAATCATCTATCACATCCACACTAAAGGTGATCACGGTTGCATTGCCACACACATCTGTCGCTACCCATGTATACACCCGTCGCTCATAATATCCTGCAGCTTCACAATCATCTGTCAAGGTTGATTGCAGTGTAAATACAGGTAAGATCTGCAGATCACATTCATCCTCCACATACACACTGCCATCATCTAAGGCATTGAGCTGGTCCATGATACCCGTCTGGGATAGGCTGACTTTGTTATTCTGGTTGTCAAGATATCTCCTGATGACAGACCATGTCGGTATAAGGATTTCTGGTGCTTCGGTATCGTTCAATACGATTGTCTGTTGTACTGTAGAGGCATTTCCACAGAGGTCTTTAGCTGACCAGGTACGTCTGATGACCAGGCCTTCCCTGCATTCTGTATCCAATGTATCCTGCACCATCGTGACGGGAACGAATCTGCCGGCGCAATCATCAAAAGCAGTTACCACAGGGAGACTGAGATCATCGCACAATTCGGCTACGACGCCCTCGATGATTGGACCTGAACCGTCACCAACATGCACCAGCTGGATTACGGAAGTTGAATTGCCACAAGCATCAATAGCATTTATCCTACGGCGGACATCGTATTCAAATTCACAATCTCCTGCGATGATGCTGTCCACTGTTGTCACGATGATCTGTTGCTGGCAATTGTCTGTGACCATGATTTCAGGCAAGGTCTCATCACAACCAATCGTTACTTCAGGTTTGAATCCTGGAAATGTAGGCGGAGTTTGATCCACGATATTTATCCTGGCGGTGAGCATGCTATTGTTCCCGCAGATATCTGTTGCCGTCCACTCCAGTATCAGCGAAACTATGATACCGGTACTTGCACAATCACCACTGGCAGTGACTTTTTCATTAAAGGTGACAGAAAGTCCTTCACTACATGCATCTTCAGCATGTACATCGTCCACGCCAAATAGTGTATACTGATCCTCACTTGTTCCGCAATCGATCGTCAGGACATCTCCTGGTTGAAGTGCAGCGAGGATAGGGTTGACAAATTCTATTTCAGGTGCGATATTATCATCTGGCAACAGAATAGCAGTATCCCTTACCATATTACCACATGGATCAAAACCCTCATAGGTGCGTCTGATCGCATTACCTGTACCACATGGATTAGGTACTTGCACATCCCAGTATCTCAGATTACCATTTCCGCAGTTGTCGATGACTTCTATTTCATCAAGGGCAGGATCACCAACACAGGTTATTTCAGGTACCCCTATGATCACCGGCTCTTCATCGTCAATCAGTTTAGCCTCAATCTTCAGGACTGTTGTGTTTCCACATGCATCCGTGCCTGTCCACTGATAAGTGCGCAGCTCTGCATATCCGCTGAATTCACAATTGCGGGCAATGATGGTAGCCTCCTTGAAGGTGATGGTCGGTGTGTTACCACAAGAAGGAGGACTCATCACTGAACCTACATTCAAGGATTCAAAAAACGCAGGTATACCCCCTTCATTGCAGGTGTATTCAAAGGTCGTGTTCTGACTGATACCAGCGAGTTGAGGTGGTGTCAGGATCAGCACGGGTCCCTTTTCATCTATCAACGTGATATACTGAACCGCGGTGGATACATTGCCGCAAAGGTCAGAGGTAGTCCAGGTGCGTGTGATGATCTGACCATCCTGACAGCCTGGTAGTGGTTGTGACTCCACCATGGTGATATCGCATGCGCACAAGCATTCATCTGTAGCGGTTACTACAGGGGGTGCGGGGATAGCATCACAGCTTACAACGGTGTCTGCAGGAATTCCTTCAAAGACAGGAGGTATTTCATCTACCAGTTCGAGGAAAACAAATGCGGTACTGCTGTTGCCACAGGCATCGGTGGCCGTCCAGTTGAGACGATATCGGTTGATGTATCCATCGGTTGCACAGTCACCTTCATCGAGCAGCATGTCTGTAAAGCTTACTGTCACAGTGCCTGCGCAATTGTCCGAAGTGGTGATACTGCCGGCACCCAATTCAGGGATTTCCCATGCAGGATCTTGTCCGAGACATTGAACTTTAACGGTACCTCCATTCGGAATACCTTGCAGGAGTGGATCAGCAAAAGTGATCACAGGAGGTGTATTGTCAAATACAGTAATGACTTGTGTACAAGTTGATGAATTACCACACGCATCTGTTGCCCGGTAGGTCCTGGTTACAATGAATCTATTGACACAGGTCTGATTACTAATTGCATCACTGACAAACGTCACCGTAGTTGTTCCACCGCAATTGTCTGAGGTGATGACACTACCTGGATCTGGCACTGGCACCAGGCTCGCACATTGTACGGTGAGATTGGCAGGACAGGTGATCGATGGTGCTGTGTTGTCAAACACGGTGATGATCTGAGCACAGGTGCTCGAATTACCGCACAAGTCAGTAGCGCGGTAAGTGCGTGTCAATGTATAACGATTAGGGCATGTCTGATTGGAGATCACATCACTGACAAAGTGATGACGGCTGTGCCAATGCAATTGTCTGTAGATGTGACAAGGGCTGTATTTGGTACGGGCACCAGGGAAGCACATTGTACGGTGAGGAGCAGGGCAGGTCATCATCGGTGGTGTGTTGTCAAACACAGTGATGATCTGATTGCAAGTGGCTGATTACCGCACAGGTCCATAGCCCTATAGGTCCTGGTCAGTGTATATCTGTTAGCGCATGTCTGATTTGAAATCACATCGTTGACATGCGTAATTGTGCGGTTCCTGCACAGTTGTCTGTGGAGGTCACCAGTGCAATATTCGGAGCAGGTACTAGAGCAGCACACTGCACCGTGACACCAGCAGGGCATGTAAGGATCGGAGCCGTATCATCAAATACAGTTATGATCTGTGTACAAGTAGATGTATTATCGCAAGCATCTGTGGCCAGATATGTGCGTGTGATGGTATACCTGTTAGGACAAGTCTGATTGGAAATCACATCTCCCACAAATGTAATCGTCGCCGGATTACCGCAATTGTCTGTTGATGACACCGATCATGTATTGGCAGGAGGCACTAAGGGCAGCACACTGAACGGTGACATTTCCAGGGCAAGTGATTTGTGGCACGCTATCATCATTGAGGATCGTTCCATTGCCCGTCAGGCTGGCACCACCGCCACTGAAGGTGATAGCCCGTCCAACCGTAATCAGGCTGCTCAGTCAAAAGAGGAAAGATATTCATCGGCTTCTATAAAACAGTCACCATTGGCGAGGACGGTAATATTGATATCTATCTGACCAGGGGGAATTGGCTGTATACCGCTAATAAATTGGTAATCTCCATCGGCCAAGGTCGCTGTTCCATCTTGTGTGTTAAAGTTGAAAAGAACAATCGCCTCAGACGGATTGGTCATCGTCACTACAAAGACATGGTTAGCGGAACTTCCCGTACAGCCTTCGACCATGACAGGACTAGAAATCGTAATGATTGCAGAATCATCATTGATGATCGTACCTGTACCGCTGCCATCAAGGATGGAGGCATTGACAGGATTTGACAAGGTCATCACAACTGTTTCGTTCAATTCCACTTTCTCATCACCATTGACAGCACAGAAACCGTCTGTGTAAATGCTCCCCCAGCGGTAAAGTTCAGGGTGCCCGCAGCCAGGGGTTGATAATCGAGATCACCTGTAGTGGCGGTTCCGCCGGTGATAGCATAATCAACGGAACATGCATTGGCATTGACTGTGCGTGTAACGGTGAAGGTAAGATTTGAGGTACCAGCATTTCCTTCCAGGACGGTTGGATCATCGATAGAAAACTGAGTGTTGACTATATTGATAGCATAGTCCTCAACTTCACCTCGTAGCGTCACCTGTATAGGTTAAACCGGATGCTGTGCTGATTCGGAAGCGACCAAAAGAATTTCCAAGCGATGCTCCGCCGGGAACTGCAAAACTCAATGCATTATTTCCCGCCACTAATGCCTGGTTGGTGAAGATCTGTTCTCCAGCATCTTCCCAATCGCCATCAAGGTTGAAATCAACCCATGCATTTAGCAGGCCTCCCAGGAAGCATTGACGGTAATATTTGCCGTCGTATTGATGACCAAACTGGCACTAACACACCATCGTCATCATCCCCATCCTCATCTGCACCATCACCTTTAGCGGTTGCGTTTGGCTGTCCATCAACTTCAGCATCTACTGTTGCGCCCAAACGCAAACGCCAAATTGTGCTTATGCCCTGGACCGTATTGGCATGCAAAGGTTGGATATGGAATCGGAGCATCGCCCCAATCAAGTTCGTCGTTTAAGAGTGTACCTGTCTGCGGAGAACCTGCTGTTGTCACGCCGGCAGGTGCACCAGTGATGGATCCAAGTGTTACCGTAAAGGTTTCATCTGTTTCAATATTGAAATCACCATCACATTGACGGTGATCATCTTGACTTCACCTGCATTTCCTGTAAATGCAAGAGAGCCGTCATTATCTACATAATCATTATTAGCAGTTGTAGCTGTTCCGTCATTGGTCGTATAGGCAACATTAAAGCCTCCTTGAACGGGATTGTTCAATGTTGCATTGAAGACAAAGGGTGTATTACCACTATTACCCTCTGGTAAGGATTGAGTACCCGTCAACGTCACCGTGGCGGCATCATCATTGGTGATGGTTCCTGTTCTCTGGAGGGTGCCTAAGGTCACGTTTCTGCCCGAGGCATTAAGGAATTTAAGGCTAGCATTATAAATTTCACTGTTTTCAACTTTGTTGTCATTAGTGATAGTCACGTTTACAGATTGGGCAGTCGTCGTGCCAGGCCTGAAGGTGACTAACTGATTCATGATCCCAGTATAATCATTATCCCCAGTCGTGGCGGTACCATCTGATGTCGAAAACTGAACGGTCACAGGACATCTACAGGATTGCTCAGGTCACTGAGAAGACCTCTGGGGTGGAAGATTTTCTGCCTGGCTTACATTAGCGGCTATCGCTACCATGGCGGCATCATCATTGGAGATCGTTCCGGTTTGAGGAGAACCATCTTAGTGATCGCAGCGATTTGCTCGGCAGAAGTCGGTGACAGAATTGAGTTTGACCGTAAAGGTTTCATTTAACTCAACCTTAATATCACCATTTGACCAACACAGTAATAGATTTAGATTCTCCCCTGCGTTCCCGTGAAAGTCAGTGCACCATCATTATCAGCATAATCATTGTCCAGCGTTGTGGCCGTACCATTGTTGGTTGAATAATTGACCTGGAATCCTCCCTGTACGCTTCCTGAAAGTGTGGCGGTAAATGCATACACTGTCGTTCCTGCATTGCCTTCATTTTGCGCTAATCCACCGGTTAGGTAAGGGTCGCTGAATCATCATTGTTGATCGTTCCGGTCCCCTGGGCATCGGCCACACCAGCACCAACCACATTGGTGAGATTGACAAAGAACGTTTCGTTGTCTTCCACGGTAAGGTCACCATTGACGGTTACACTAAACATATACATCGTGCTACCTTCTGGAATAACCTGACCAGTCAGTGAATTGGCTACATAATCATTATTGCCCGTTGTAGCGGTATTGTCTTGTGTGGCAATATCAAAAGTCACTCCACCGGGTCCGGCGGGTGTATTGAGACTTACGGTGAAATTGAAGATGGTTGTTCCTGCATTTCCTTCTGCTATTGTCACATCATTGACAGATATGGCTCTGTCCAAAATGACGACCTGATAATCTTCTACTTCACCATCGTTGGCAAGACCGGTTATTCCCAAAGCACCTGCGGTGCTGAACCTGAAACGTGCAAAAGAAGTGCCTAATGATGCGCCACCAGGGACAGAAAAACTCAGCGCATTGTTGCCTGCAACTAATGCCGTTGATGTAAATATTTTTTCGCCGGCATCGGACCAATCACCATCACGGTTAAAATCAACCCACGCGTCCAATAATCCAGGAGCAGAGGCATTGACTGTGATGTCATTGGATAGGTTAGTGATCAGAGAAGCGGGTAATGTCACTCCGTCTTCGTCAGCTCCGTCGCCGGTAGAAGTAGCATTTGGTTGACCATCACTTTCTGCATCAACTGTAGCACCAAGACGGAGACCACCAACGGTCAAGGTATGTCGTGCGCCATTATTAGCATTCAAAGTCGGATAGGTGCCTGCAAAGCCTGACTGCGCAGCGGAAGGCGCATCTCCAAAATCAAGCTCATCATTCAAGAGTGTTCCGGTCTGTGGTGAACCTGCAGTCGTTACGCCTGCAGGAGCTCCGGTCACTGCACCTAATACAACTGTAAAGGTTTCGTCAGATTCGATACTCAAATCTCCGACACCCTGTACGGTAATCGTTTCGATTTCACCTGCTGTTCCGGCAAAGGTCAATGTACCGTCATTGTCTGTGTAGTCGTTGTTAGCCAACGTGGCGGTACCGTCATTCGTTGTGTAGGCCACCATGAAACCTCCTTGTACCGGATTGTTAAGGGTAGCATTGAAGATAAATGGTGTATTACCACTATTACCTTCTGGCAATAGTAGTAGTACCTGCAGTAAAGTGATACCTGGTCGTTGATTCCTGTATAATCATTGTCCGCAAGTGGTCGCTGTTCCATCGGAGGTTGAAAAACTGAACTGATACCTTTACATCAACAGGATTGCTCAGGTTGACAGCGAAAACCTGTGGCGTGATATTTTCAGCCTGGCTGATGTCAGCTGCGATCGCAACGACGGCTGCATCATCATTGAGGATAGTACCGATTTGTGGCGAGCCTGCAGTAGTTACTCCCGCAGGTGCGCCTGTGATCGCACCGAGCGCAACCGTAAAAGTTTCATTGAGTTCCACTTTAATATCCGTTGTTGTATTGACGGTGATGGTATGGCTTTCACCGGCTGTTCCTGCAAATACAAGTGATCCGTCATTGTCCGTATAATCATTATCCGCTGTAGTGGCAGTGACGTTATTCGAGGTATACCCCACATTAAAACCTCCTTGTACGGGATTGCTCCGTTTGTGAGGCAGTGCCTGTAAGGGTTACAACAGCTGCATCATCATTGGTGATTGTACCGAGTCCGGTATCATCTGCAAGCGTTACACCGCCTGGTGCTCCTGAAAGGACTACAGTGAAGTTCTCATTTGCTTCAACCGTATTATCGTGATTGACTAAAACTGTCACAGTCGCTGTAAGAGAACCACCTGCAGTGAAAGAAACTGTACCGCCACTGATGGAGGCAAAATCAGAAGGGCTGACTGCCGTTCCGTCTACGGTATTCACGGCCAGACTGAACGCTTCTGAGTTATCATTACGTGTCACCGTAAAATTGAAAGATGTGGTGGACCCACCTGTGCCTTCGTTCATCGCGACATCATTGATGGTGACGCTTGTTGGCGTTTTGAAACCGAAATCTAAAGAAAGGTTTGTACTGGCATCTGTGTCACCATCATTGATAGGCTCAGCACCATACGCTAAAGTAATCGCTGCAGCAGCTACACCAAAACCAGACACTGGATCTCCATTGTCATCATTGTTGACATCGTTGTCAGGATCCAGTGCGCCGCCTACCGGACTGCTCACAAGTGCAGCCATGAGTCCGTTGTCATACAAGGCTCCTCCTATATTGAAGTTGGAGGTTGCCATCTCTACGATATAATTGCCCGGACAAACTACAAATGAATACAAACCACCACCTGCAGTAGTCGTGTTAGCAATTGCAGCACCATCAGCTCCGGTGAGTATTCCATCTCCATTGTCCAGATATAAGTTAACAGTGACTCCATTGATGCCTGTGTCTCCGGCATCAAACACCCCATTTCTGTTGTTGTCCTTATATACCAGGTTACCAAGGGTCAGTGCACCAAAAGGAGTCAAGGTAGGATTGGAAGCTCCAAGAATATCCGGATCATCCGTTTGGACAGTTGCAAAATTGCTTCCAGAGACATTACTCTGGTTTGAAATATTTATACCAGGTACCGTTCCTGTTGGGCAGGCATTGGCATTGACATCGACCTCATAGGTGATGATGATTGTTTTACCATTTGGCAATGTAAATCCGGTGGAAGGAAAAGTTTGTGCGGTCAATTGATATTGGGTAAGGACTGCCAAACACAGGATCAGGAGAACTTGCGAAACGGATGTGTGGGTAAGTTTCATAAAACCTATTTTCAAAATGTTAGGATGGTATAGATATTTCACTTTATGTAGTCGATAGATTATTGAACATGGATTTTTACGGTGGCTGCATTTGTTTGCATATCCGTATCCGTGATTGTGTAGTTGAAGGTGTCGTCACCCGTAAAACCTGTCATTGGATTATAGGTAAAACTTCCATTAGGATTGACGGAGACTGTTCCACCCTGTGTGCTTGTCGGATCAAATGCTGTGACATTTAATCCTGGAATGTTGTCGTCAAAGTCGTTTGTCAACAAGCCACTGCCGACGAGAACAGTCAGTAGTGTATTCATGGTAGCCGTATAGGCATTATCGACTGCTACAGGTGTTGATTTAAACGAATTGCTCACAAAGGTTACGCGAGGATCGTTGATGAGGGTCAGTTGTGTTCCCTCATAGTCAGCTGCTTGTGCATTGCTGATCGTTGCCGTCAAACGGATGCGATCATTAGGGTCGGCTTTTCCTGTTGATCCATTGTCAATAACAATTGCATCCACCAGGGTAGCACCAGGCGCGCAGTTGACTATGGAAACGGCAAATGTGGAGGAAACAGGACATGGGCCTGGCGTGGTATAGGTTATGGTATAGGGTCCTCCTGCTGTGCTTGCCGACACATCTATGGTCCCTGTCATAGCATTGATGCTGACCTGTACCGGAGCCGTAAATGTTCCACCCAGGTTACCATAGATGATCGGAGTAGGATCTGTACCTGCTTTGCAATAGCCTGAATCTCCATAGGCGAAGGATGCGTTTCCAGGAGGATTGATAGTGTTGATGGTGGTTGAACTGCTTGCTGTCATTCCATTTGCGTCTGTCACCGTGACTGTGTATAAGCCTGCTGTAAGGTTGGTGATATTATACGTGCCTCCTGGCGCTGCTATCTCAATACCAGCTGGGTTACCGCTTGAAGGTCCGCTCCAACTTACATTATATCCCGGTGTACCGCTGTTGGCTGTCACCAGTATGCTTCCGTTATTGCCTCCGGAACAAGTGACATGGGTAGGAGCCAGCATGATCGTTGGAGAAGGGCAGTAACTATTACTTCCTGGCACACTGACATTGTCAATGGTCATAGATTCGTTATTCGCATTGAATTGACCGCATATCTGGATCTGGAGATAAGAGCCTGTCAGGCCTGTTTGGGTGACTAGCTGACTCCCATTTTGATCCAATCCACTGTTGTATTGAATGGTACCGGCTCCACCGCCAACGATATTGGGAATTGTAACATAGCTTCCACCATCAATACTGTATTTGATGTTGATATATTCGTCAGCTTGGACGTCGAAACCTGTCCAGGCAAGGTTTACAGAAAATTGTGTCGCCGTATTCCTACCAATCACAGGGCTTGTCCAGCAAACATCCTGGTCAAAATCTTCACCGACTAAAACACCACCACTTGTTCTGAAAAAATCCTCCGAATCACGACCGAATGTCACAGGAGGCTGTGAAGCCCATGCACTCATAGTCCAATTGACCGCAGAAAAATCGTCAACAAAATTTGGCAGGTAACCTTTATTGTCTACATTGAATTGCTCGAGATAAGCGACAGATGGTTGGGTGCCTATGGTTGCATTTGTTGTGCTTGAGCAACCGCTTGCGTCTGTCACGGTCACAACATAGCTCCCAACACCGACACCGATCAAATCCTGCGCATCATTATCGGGAGATTCAGCGCCATCGTTATTCCAATCGTACGTATAGCCTGGTACGCCACCACTTACGATCAGGTCTACTTCTCCATCCATGGTACCACCACAGCTTGTGTTCAATACCTGAGTGGAGAGCGATAGAGCAGGAGCATTCGTAATTGTTGCACTTGTGGTAGCCGAGCAACCTGCTGCATCCGTCACGGTGACGGTGTAGGTACCAACAGCCAGGCCACTTAAATCTTGCGGATCATTGTCAGGATTTTCAGGTCCATCATTGCTCCAGTCATATGTGTAGGGCGGAGTGCCGGCTGATACGGTAAGGTTTATGGCACCGGAATTGGGATTACTGCAGCCTACTTGTGTCACCAAAGTACTCAGTACAGGGGCGGCACATCCGATGGTTACACCTGCTTGTGGGACACTCACATTGTCTATGTGTACAAGCTCGGGATTCGCGTTCGTAAAAACACATACCCTGATTTTCAGTGTTGTACCCGATATACCTCCTTGCGCTACCGTCCCCATGCCTGTTGCCGGAGGAGTGCTGCCGAAAGGATAGGATATTGTTGCACAAGCATTGCCTCCAAACTGATTGGGCACCATAGTGTATGCGCCGCCGTTCACACTGTAGGACACTCTGATGTAATCGGTTAAACAGTTATTGGCCGCAACATCCGAGTCAAAACCATTCCAAACTAAGTCAACAGCAAGCGAAACTGTTCCCGCTGCGCTGATATTCATGAGCGGACTTTCCCAGCAAACTTCCTGGTCAAGGTCAACGGACTCCATCACTCCAGCGGCCGTGGTCTGGAAATAATCAATTGGATCACGAAGATCCGTAGTTGGATTAGGTGGGCTGATTTGGCAAGTGCCGGTGGGATCCCATGGCGTCAATGTCCAATTCACAGAATTGAGATCATTGGCGCAATTGAGCAGGTAGCCTTTGTTCGGTGTTGAAAAGGTTTCCAGATATTGGGCTGAAGTGATCAACGGCATGGCCACGACCACTACGAAAGCAATAGCACTAACCCACCTTTTTTTAGATATGTCCGAAACCCCGGTGTCCTTCAATAGGCTTTTTGTTGAAAATATATTTGTCATGTCTTGCTCCATTTAGATGGGTTCTTTAAAAAATTGATGATGCATTTGTTTTATTCATTAATGGCTGCTATTGATTCAATATTTTCTCATTTAAATATGGTTATCAGAATTTATTAGCGAATTTGTTCTTACCGAAAAAAACTTGTGATGCTAGTTGATGTTTGCTCATATGTATTAGTGATTAATCTGATTAATGCTCCCTTTCTTCTCGAAGGAGCACCTTTCACCCGAAAGGTAAAATCAACCGATATGCCATCGATGCTCTCCATACAGACTCTCGCGCTGCATTCATTGTATTGCTTCTGTTTTAATCGATACATAACTTATTCAATATTTACGGAAGTGGATTAGTCGGCAGTGGACAAGAAGCAATTCCTTGAATCGTTCCACCAGCATTTTCAAATTGAACGACGGGTGAACCTGTGTTCCCATTATTAGTCCATGTGGTCACTACATCAGTCACAAAATTGACAATTCTGACCCCTGTCGGGCTAAAAAGCACGCACTCGTGCCGCACGTGCCCATATTCCTGTTACGGTGTTATTATTAAAATTCAGACATAGTAGTTTGGTCCCGCCCAGCGTTGGATTTACAAAAGCATTGATACCTTCCAAGGGTATACCTGACGTACCGGCAGCGTTAATCATATTATTATTGATTGTGGCATTGATGAGCGCAGCACTCGCACCTTGCACACTTATATTGAGCCCGTCGGTACCGTTGTTCAACATGAGGGAATTGTTCTCGATCAGCACGGTAGCCACAGAGGAGGTGCCATCGGAAAGCACCCGCACACAATTAAATACAGATCCTCCGGGAGAAGCCGTACTGAAACGCATATCCGGGTTATCCTTGATGCGCCCTTGCACCTGGGCGGTCTCTCCAGCAGCTATTGTGATCACATTTTCATCCTGAGAATACAATTTGACGTTGTTCATAATATTAAAATTGCCGGTCGATGCGCCATTGCAGCTGATGTGGATTCCCGAACTAGGGCCGCCCTGGTTATCCATTGTGATTCCTGTTATATCCAATTTAGCCAATTGGGAATTGCCCAGGGTAACCGGATTGATCTGGTGGGTCCTGGATCGCAGAAAACTGGAATTCTCAATGTCGAAAGAGGCTATAGCACTACCATCCAGATAAATCTGCAGGTTATCAGTAGCTATCGTAGAGCCGGACGAACGCGTATCATCAAATACGCAAGCACTGCTGATATTCACGGTCGTATTCCCCGATGTCTGGGTAATGTAAAAATTTCGTAATCCACCCCTCTGGAAAGTCGAGCCGGTTATGTTATTGGTTCCGGTGAGGTTCAATGCTTGTACGCAGGAACTGTTGTGATCTACCGTAGATTGGATGGATGGATTTAAACCACAGTCCTCGATTATTACATTACTCAGGTTGAAGTTACGGGAGCCTCTTATGTCGATCCCGTCGTCGCCGGCATTCTCGATTAATCCACCATTGATAGAAAATGCGGTACCCGTAAACGCAGAAATATAGATGGCATCACCATCGCCATTGTTGTCGCCGGGTGTTGAAACATTTGTAAAGGTCTCGAATCCGCCGGCGCTATTCATATTGACATTGGCCTGGGCAAACGAGATACTTCCTGAACAACTAGTACTCCGTATGGCAGGTACCGTCACGCTGTTAGGATTAGCAATCGTTGTATTACCAAAAGCCACAGTACTACTTGTCACACTATTCATGACAAGGCAATTACTACGGCGACTTGTTATACTGACAACCCCTGCGGTACTAATGTTGTATGTGCCTGCTGACACATTTTCCATTAAAATGCCATTTGTAGAACCGGTAGCCATGCCTAGATTAGTTGCTCCGTTAATCGTCAGACCCGTCCCACCTACATTGTCCAATCGAATACCATAGGCGGGAGTATTGACAGTGGTGACCGTATTAAATTTCAGGTCGATTGTTGTGTTGCCTGTGGTACGCGTCAGATCGATAGCTGCACCAGCAGTTGCACTGAGGCTTCCTGTGTTATTCGTTATACTAATGCTTCCAGTATGCTCTGTTCCTATTAGAGCAGAACCATTAGATGTAGTGATACCGAGACTGGTGAAAGTCACATTTCCACTACTGCTCGCCAACGAAACCCCCGTACCGGCTCCGCTTTTACTGACGGTTGTAGCACCAAGTGTTAAAGTGTTCGAAGCACTTTGCATCATGATTCCCGTACTACTCGGATTGGTTATGGATACCGCTCCCGCCGTGAAAGAACCGCTGGTACTGGCGAGATGGATCCCATTGGCGCCACCTGTTGTGGTCAATGGACCCAATGTAACGGTCAGCGCACCACCATTATCGGCACGGAAACCGCCGCCAGTAGTATTGATGTTTACTTCGCTAATAGTCAAGGTGCCTACGGTACCGTTGTCGTCGATAGCGAAGTCGGAACAATTCCCAAGGTTTAACCCGCGGACATTATTTCCGGAGGCCAATTGAATGCCATCGCCCGCAGGGTTGGTGATAACAGGTCGCACGCCGTTGATGTTTGGCAGGGTATTGCTGTTGGGCGCCATCGTGAATGGCAACACACCCGAAAGGTTAGCTGCACCAGTATGGCCTTCACCAAAAAGTCGTTCGTTGTTTTGCAGGGCAATGCCGCCGCTATAGTTTGTGCCGGTTTCTTCGATATAGATCACATCACCCGCCGCAGTAGAAGCCTGTATTAAAATCCCCTAAAGTTTTGAATGGAGTGGCAAGTGTACCATTGCCTCCACTTCCACCACCGGTATTGTCAATAAACCAAATCAAATTTGAAACGGTAATTGTGACAAGACCTAAATCAGTTGCCGGAACTCCGCCACCGACGCCATTGGCATCATTGAGTGTATAGTTGTAAGTATCATTTCCTACAAATCCTGCCGGAGGCGTATACATAAAACTGCCATCTGCGCTGATCATGATGGAGCCGCCCTGTGTAGTAGCAAAGGTGCCGGCTGTAATTGTTAAGCCTGGAATGTTGTCATCAAAATCATTAGCCTTCAACCCCGAAGCGGGTGGTACTGTGATGCCCACATTGCCTGTACTGGTATAGCTATCCGGCAATGCCAATGGAGAAGACCTGAATGTACCTGGCACAAAAGTAGTCCTGGGATCCGGTACAATATTGAATTGCGTTCCCGTAGCGCCAGTCGTCCCTGTATTCTGAATGGTCACCTTATACCGGATGCGGTCATTTGGATCTGCTTTGCCTGTGGCGCCATTGTCGATAATGATTTCATCGGTCTGCGGAGGGGGAGGAATGGTCGGTTGAGCCTGAAGTAGGTTATAGCCTAACAGGAAGAAAAAGAGATAAAATCTCATTTGCTACTAAATTTTTTAATTGATGATATTTGGTTTTTGAGTTATAGCAAGAGGTTATGTGAGAGGCCACATAATCATTTCTTGAAAGAATTCATCTTAAAGGTATATCAATTTCTGACATTTACCTGTAGCATGAATATTCCGAATATGTTAAAATTTTTCAGGCCTTTACTGAAATTTTACAATGAGAGAGTGAGAACGTGAGAGAGTGAGAACGTGAGAGAGTGAGAACGTGAGAGAGAGTGAGAGAGAGAGAGAGAGTGAGAGAGTGAGAGAGAGAGAGAGAGTGAGAGAGTGAGAGGGATAGTAGAAATTAATAATTCTAAACTTTCCCATTTGCATAATCCTTCAAACTTCATAATGAAGACTGCCGACTGAGGACTGCTAACTGTAGACTGGAGACTGCGGACTGGAGACTGTGGACTGCCGACTGATCATGAGCGTCCCACGACTTGAAAGTCGGGGCAATTCAATTTGCCTGGCTTGAAAAGCCAGGTTTTTGCGCTCATGAACACGTAGCCATTGAACTGCCGACTGAAGACTGCCAACTGAAGACTCAGTTTAACAAATCCGGCACCACTAGATTAAACGCCGGTATATCTACATTGAAGGCCTCGCCTGTATCCAGTCTGATCATCGTATAATATCCTGACATCCTTCCTAAGGGAAAAGCGAGTACGCAAAAACTACTGTAGGAGTGAAAGCCCTCTGGTTCTATCAAGGGTTGTTCGCCGACGACGCCGGGACCATCAACCACTTTCTTTGAGCCATCTCCCTCGGTGATATCCCAGTGGCGCGAGATCAGCTGCACAGGATATTCATTATAGTTTTTAATGTGGATGGTATAGACGTGCAGATATTGTGACCTGTGTGGAAACGATTGTCCGGGCCGGAAATCACTTTCCACTCCGATGCGTATCCCATGTGTCGTCAATGCCTGCATGCAGCTAAAGTAAAAAATTCCTGACAATGTCCTCTGCCTGGCACAAGGTATCTTCCAGTACGTCATTGATGAGCACCACATCAAAATGAGATTCGTAGGTCAGCTCCTCTTTTGCTTTCGCCAATCGCTTCTGTAGGTTTTCTTCCGTTTCTGTACCCCTGGCACGAAGACGCTGTTCCAAAACTTCCATCGAAGGCACTTTCAGAAAAATCGTCAGCGTATCGACGGGATAATTGCGCTTGATACTCATTGCACCCTTGACGTCGACATCAAAGACTACATGTTTACCCATCTGATGCAACCGTGAAATTTCAGAACGGAGTGTTCCATAGAACTGACCCGGGTACACTTCTTCCCATTCGCCAAAAGCATCATTTTCGATCCAGAGCTTAAAGGTCTCAACCGACAAATAATAATAGTCGACTCCATGCACCTCATGCGGTCTGCGCTTTCGGGTAGTACCCGATACGGAAAAGGCTGTTTCGGGAAATGTTTTCAGGATGTGCTTAACAATCGTTGTCTTCCCGGAACCACTGGGTGCCGTAAAAACAATGAGCTTGCCTTGATGACTCATACGATATTGGCCAGTTGTTCTTTGATCTTTTCCAATTCGTTTTTCATCCCCACGACCAGATGCTGCAGCGGACTCCATTGTGCCTTTGCGCCGAGTGTGTTGATCTCGCGACCAAGTTCCTGTGAGATAAAATTGAGTTGCTTGGATTTCATCTCCAAATCACCCTTGAGGGTTTCCATAAAGAAAGTGCAGTGCTGCTGAAGCCTTACTTTTTCTTCATTGATGTCCAGGCGATCAAGATAATAGATGACTTCCTGTTCAAACCGGTTAGGATCGACCTGGTCACCATTCATGTACTCTTCCAGTTTTTGCTTCATGCGGTTGCGTACATAGGCAAATCGCTCCTTGTCATGTGCTTCGATCTGGTTGCACATATCATGGATCGCTGTGGCGGACTGGTGGAGGTCATTATAGAGACTACGGCCTTCATGTTCCCTGAAGACGATCAGTTGGTCAATTGATTTATTGACCGCCTCCAGCATAGCATTCCACAGCGCGTCGTCCATGGAGGAGGTAGCCCCGGATTTCAGGATATTGGGGAGCTTGAGTACTTCGTGGAGGATCTGGTCAGGATTGACTCCGAGTTCGATCGCAATCGAGCTGAGTTGTTTAAAGTGTTTCTTGATGAGTGCCTTGTCATAATCTATATCATCTATGCCCAGGTCGCCTTCGAAGGAGATGGTCATTTCAATCTTGCCGCGCTGGGTGCGCTGGAGGACCAGATTACGCAGGTCGATTTCCTTTTCCCCGAGGCTGACCGGTAGTTTGATCCGGAGATCGGTGATTTTGGAGTTGAGTGACCGGATCTCAGAAAGGACGGTCATATCGTTGTATGCGGCGCTTCCGCGTCCATACCCGGTCATGGATTGAATCATGGGGTAAAGATAATGTTTTAAAGGGGCGAAAGAGGCTGAAGGGCCCAAGGGGCCTAAGAGGCCCTACTGACCCCCTACCCCCTGAAAGGGGGAGTTAATTATTCTATGATATTTGATGAGTTTAAGTAGCAATCAAGTCCCCCTTTCAGGGGGTAGGGGGTCAGGGAGGTCATTTCCTCCTCAGCCCTTCTGCCTTTCCGCCCTTCTGCCTTTTTAGCCTCTTCAGCCCCTTCTGCCTCTTTAGCCCTTCCGCCCTTTTAACCCTTTTCTTATTGGGATACAACACGTTATAAATACATGAGCAAAATAAAAATGTGTAACCCTATGATATATTATCGAAAGTATTTTTAGAACTTTGCCCTCCCGAATTGCCGGAACATAGGCATAACTTACTATAAATCAGAGTAATGAGAAAAGCAGATTTAGTCAACATCATTGCCGAGAAAACAGGCGTACCCAAAGTGGACGTCCTTGTAACCATGGAGACGTTTTTTTCAGAGATAAAAGCATCTCTGTCAAAAAATGAAAATGTCTATATCCGCGGTTTTGGCTCATTTATTACCAAAAGAAGGGCTAAAAAAGTGGGCCGACACATCAAAAACAACGTATCTATTGAGATTCCGGCTCATTATATACCTTCTTTCAAACCCGCCAAGGTATTTGTGGATGAGGTGAAAGACGGTGTTCCACCTGAGGAATAGTCATTCGGGTGAAGAAAAAGGAACAGGTCTTATATGTCCTCGGCGCTATTGTTTTACTCGCCGTACTTTATTTTGGATTTGATATAAACCCATCAACCCATAAGGCACTTGAAAAGTCAAGAGCCCTTAACACAGAGGAATACGATATTACTTCCTATCAGGCTGAAGCTAAAAAAAGCCTGAAAGAAGAGGATATCAAATACCTCGAAACACTTGAAGCACAGGCACAGCATGCGGGTCAGGACTCCTCCAGACTCAATTCCCTGAAACTACTTTCAGGGTACTGGTACAAGCTTGGAAATCCGGTCATGGCCGGCCTCTATGCCAGAGAAGTGGCAGAAAAGGAGAATTCCGGGCCGAGCTGGTCTATCGCCGGCACCACATTTGCCTCCGGATTGCAACAGGATCTCGAAGAAAAGCAAAAGCTTTTTCTCAGAAACCAGGCACTGGCTGCATTTGAAAGTGCCATTTCGCTCGAACCCGAGGTGGTAGACCATAGGATCAACCAGGCGCTGTGCTACATTGAAATGCCCGAAGAAAGCCAGCCCATGAAAGGAATTCAGATGCTGGCAGGGTTAGCGACAAGCTATCCGGAATCCCCCGCTCCACCTTTCCAACTGGCGAGGCTAGCGGTGAAAACCGGACAATACGATCGTGCATTGACACGGATAGAACAGGCCCTTAAACTTGATCCTGAAGATTCAAGAATAGCCTGTCTGGCCATTGACATTTATACGGCGCTCAACAAACCCGAAGAAGCTGCAAAGCTGGCGGACAAGTGCACCGGACAGAACTAGACATATATTTTATAAAAACATAACTTTTTACGTATGCCTTGCGGTAAGAAAAGAAAAAGACATAAAATCGCTACACACAAGCGAAAAAAGCGTCTGAGAAAAAACAGACACAAGAAGAAGAATAGATAAGCATTCATTTAACCGGCATCAACGCAGTCCGATGTCCACGATATATGCCCTCCTGATGCAGGGGGGCCGCCGGTTGAGCAGAGCCATTGAATGCCCTCTAACTTTCTTTGTGTGCTGAAGGATGAGTGATTATCCTATGCTTCCGGTGTATCATCGCTGCATTATTAACGATATACCCTATTGCCGTCAATCAATGTCTGATCCTCCCTGTACGTGTGCAGGAGTGTTAAGAAAGTTGTTTTGATCATTGCCTTTAAGGGCTTCGACTGCTGATGTGCCATTGAGCATATAGGGTAGTTTATGGACAAAGAATTAATCGTCCAGGGGACTCCGACCAGAGTGGAAATCGCTCTGGTGGAGGATCAGAAACTGGTAGAGCTGCATCAGCAGAAAACCAAAACCAACTTTTCAGTTGGTGACATCTTCCTGGGGAAGATCAAGAAGATCATGCCCAGTCTCAATGCCGTCTTTGTGGATATCGGGCACCGAAAGGATGCCTTCCTCCATTATACTGACATGGGTCCGAAACTGAGGACCGTCATGAAATATACGGAGGATAGTATCCAGGGCAAACAACAAACCGCCCTGCTCGACAGCTTTGAATTCGAGCCGGAGATCATCAAAACAGGTAAGGTAGACTCCGTCCTCAAGAAGAATGAGAACATCCTGATCCAGATCCTCAAAGAACCCATCTCCACCAAAGGCCCCAGGCTCAGTTGTGAAATCACCATACCAGGCCGCTTTATCGTACTCACCCCCTTCAGCAACACCATCGCTGTATCCAAAAAGGTCAGCAGCCAGGAAGAACGGAAGCGCCTGCAGTTATTGGTCGAATCAATCCGTCCCAAGAACTTCGGCATCATCGTACGTACCGCAGCAGAAGGAAAAAAGGTAGCCGATCTGCACGAAGAATTGAAAGATCTGCTCGACAAGTGGAGCCAGATCCACAAGCAGCTCTATAAAAGACAACAACCCGCCAAGTTGCTGAGCGAACTTGATAAGACCAGTTCGATCCTCCGCGATATGCTCAATGATGATTTTACCAACATCATCGTCAATGACAAGGAAATCTATGATAACATCCAGGACTATCTTGAAAACATAGCTCCTGCCAAGAAAGAAATCACGTCCCTGTACAAAGGCAAGAAGCCTGTCTTTGATGCATATGGCGTCAATCGCCAGATCAAAACTTCTTTTGGTAAAACAGCCACCCTGCCAAGTGGCGCCTATCTTGTCCTCGAGTCGACAGAAGCCATGCACGTCATCGATGTCAACTCCGGCCCCAAGATGCAACGCAAGGATCAGGAAAGCACTGCTATCGCCGTCAACCTGGAAGCTGCTGAAGAAATCGCCCGCCAACTCAGACTCCGTGATATCGGCGGACTGATCGTCATCGACTTTATCGATATGCGAAGCCCCGAAAATAAAACGGAGCTCATGAAGCAGATGAAGGAACTGATGAAACGCGACAGCGCCCAGCATACCATCCTGCCCTTGAGCAAGTTTGGCCTGATGCAGATCACCCGTCAACGTGTGCGCGAGGAAGTTAAAATCGATACCACTGAAATGTGTTACACCTGCAACGGCACCGGTAAAGTCAATCCAACGGTCCTCATCACTGACGATATCGTCCGCGACATTGAATACATCCAGCAAAGCAGACCCAAAACCAGCCTGCGCATAGAGGTTCACCCATACGTCAATGCATTCCTAAGACAAGGTTTCCCAAACTTCCAGCAAAAATGGTGGCTAAAGAACCAGCGTTGGATCGGTGTTACTCCCAATACCGATTTCAGTCTCCATGAATACAAGTTCTATGATAAGAACAATGATGAGATTAAGCTTTACTAGTGAGTTGTGAGTTGTGAGTTGTGAGTGAAAACGTGAGGCGTGAGGCGTGAGGCGTGAGTTGAGATTTGAGAGTTGGGAGTTGGGAGAAAAGGATGAAGGGAGCAAGGGCTCAGTTAGAACTAAAATTCTTCGTTGCGGCGTTGCGGCGTTGCGCGATACTTTTTTGTGAGTGGGGAGCAAAGGGAGTATTAGAATTAAACTGCGTCTCTGCGTCTCTGCGCGCTACTTTAATGTGAATTGTGAGTTGTGAGTTTAAAAAAAACGCCGTAAGGCGTCCGCAATCCTCTGGAAGCTGGTAGATGAGTAAGAAAGTAAGTGAAAAGTGAGTTGGTTTAAAAATAAGGGCGTAATCCTCTCAGAAAACACTGAAAACTGACAGCTGATAGCTGACAGCTAAAAATGCAAAATCAAAAATGAAAAAAGACATCACCACCTCAGAAGACATCAAAACCCTCATCGATGCCTTTTATCACAAGGTAAAAGCCGATGAAGTTATCGGGTATATCTTCAATGAAATCGCGCAGGTGGACTGGCCAAAGCATTTGCCCAGGATGTATGCCTTTTGGGAATTTCTATTACTGGGCATGGATACCTACAAGGGCAATCCGATGGAAGTGCATCAGAAGCTGCATAAAATGGTGCCGCTGACGGAGGAACATTTTACGCGCTGGTTACAACTCTTTCATGAGACGGTGGATGAAAATTTCCACGGATTGGTCGCCCAGGACGCTAAGAACCGCTCGAGCCTGATCGTGATGACCTGGAAGCCTAAGTTTGCCTAAGGATGTAAACGCTGGTTCATCCCTTTTATCAGCGAGTTCATCGTTTATTAATTTTCTTTTTACCTTACAAAAGCAATATTACACCCGGAATTGCATTTCCTTTATATTCGTTTAATGTAACTGGTGTGAAGATATTTTTTCCTGTACTCAATTGGGGCCTTGGTCATGCCAGCAGGTCGTTACCCCTGATCAAAAACTATCTTGACCTCGGTCATGAGGTTATTTGCGCTTCTGATGGTGAATCACTCACTATGCTGAGACGAGACCTGCCTGAACTGATGGTCCTCGAATTACCTGGTTATGGCATCCTGTATGGCAGCCGTTTTATGCCCATCAATATGCTCAAGCATGGTCCGGGTATGTTACGGACACTTCGCACCGAGCACGATCTGACGCTCGCCATTGTAAAGCGACATCATATTGATTGCATCATATCGGACAACAGATATGGATGTTATCATGACGATATTCCTTCAGCACTGATCACACATCAACTTCAGGTTTTTACCGGCCAGAAACTGCTGGATGTTTATATCAGACGCCAGATCAGATCATGGTATAAAAATTTCGCTGAAATCTGGATTCCTGATCAGGCACCACCAAATAATATCACCGGAGATCTGTCAGGCACCAATACGGATCCGATTCCAAAATATTATCTCGGAGCTATCTCAGAACTGACATCAACACCGGCAAAAGGAAAATATGCCGCCGTCGTGGTCATATCAGGCCCTGAACCCCAGCGCACGCATTTCGAACAAATGGTGATGAAGCAGCTGTCCACGATGGACGGCAAATTTGCGATCGTGAGAGGTAAGCCCGATATCAATGATCCTGTAAAAGAAGAAGGTAACCTGACCATCATTCCTTATGCCACAAGAGCCGAACTTTCATCCCTCTTGAATGAAACAGAAATTGTGATTTCCCGTAGCGGGTATACTACACTGATGGATCTTTCAAAAACAGGACACAAGGCCATACTTTGCCCTACACCCGGCCAATATGAACAGGTCTATCTCGCTGACCGGCTCAATAATCTCGGCCAATGCGTGTATACCCGTCAGGAAAATCTGAATTTGCCAAAGGCTCTGGCGGATGTCAGGCTTGTCAAACCAATTGGATATGGTGCATACAATGTAATAGAGGATCACCTGCACCGGTTAATGCATCTGACAAAACAAAATCCGGAGATGCAAATGGTGGAAGTACCAAACAGGTAGTTTATTTTTTTTCCGGCTTTACCTGCGCAGTGACTGCATTGACCTGATCCATCGCTCTCTTCAATCCAATAGACACAAATGTCTTGATTGCATCAGCGCCGGCCTTATACACATCAGGCAGCAGGAGACTTTCTTCTTTATTCCAATTGCCTAAAACATAATTGACCTGTCCTCCCGGGTGAAAATTCTTTCCAACTCCAATTCGAAGTCTTGCATATTCAGTAGTACCCAGCTGGGCCTGGATATCTTTCAATCCATTGTGGCCTCCATCTGTGCCCTTACCTCTCAACCGTATGGTACCGAGGTCAAGCTGAAGCTCATCAACGATGACCAGCAGGTTCTCAACTGCTATTTTTTCCTTTTGAAGCCAATAGTTCACCGCCTTGCCACTCAGGTTCATATACGTGTTAGGCTTAAGCAGGATGAGAATCCTACCCTTATGCTTCACTTCGCAAATGCTGCCCAGCGTGGCATTCTTCCATGTGCCTTCGAGTGATGCTGCCAGCTCCTCTACTACTTTAAAGCCGATATTATGCCGTGTCTCAGCATACTCGTCTCCGATATTCCCCAGTCCCGCGATGAGATATTTCATAACTCCGCAAAAGTAATTGATTTGTCACTTGAAAGTGCCAATGACGGTTCACAGATGCCGAGCAGAGCGCAAGGTGCAAGGGCAGGGGCAACTTGACTCCCTGATTCAAGAATGAGGGCAAGTTTTGTTGGTTCAAAAAAATTCAGGTGAGTATCCATAATTGATTTCCCACAATCATTACAGATTCACTTCTTACTTTTCCTTGGATATTGGCTATTTTGTATTGAATGAAAGCAATATCCGTATCCTGACAGTCCCCTTGCTCCTTGCCCCTTGCTCCTTGCTCTTTGCTCTTTAGCTTACTATCTTTGGCAAATGAAATCAACCCCCATCTTCCCCCGGCCTGTAGAAGGCGAATGTCCTGAATATTATTTTCGGTATATCAATCTGGTGCCGGAAGTCGACATTCTGACTTATCTGCACACACAGCGTGATTGGTATGGTGACTGGATTGAAAGCCTTAGTATAGAACAGGCGGCCTTCAGCTATGCGCCAGGCAAATGGACGCTGGCAGAAATGATCGGACATGTACTGGACACTGAACGTGTATTTGCATTTCGCATGTTGGCGATCAGCAGGGGGGATAAAAACAAAATTCCAGGTTTTGACCAGGATCTTTATGTGGCCAACTCGATCTACAACGACATATTCCCTGGTGACCTGGCCAACGAATGGAGAGCAGTACGATCTGCGACACTGTATCTGTCACGAACCATTGACGCAAATATGGCAGCGCAGGTAGGCACTGCCAATAATCTGCCGATCAAGGCACTGGCATTTCCACATATGATGGCGGGACATGTGATCCACCACTTCAACGTTGCAAAAGAACGCTATCTGACCGCTGAAGAATAGCATGTTTTATCGCGCAGACACGTTTCGGTTTTTATCCAAACTAACAATACCCAAATTATTCAATCTGGGTTCCATCTGGATATCGTACCAGTTGACCCGAATGACCGGTAAACCGATTCAATGGGGTACCCCCATGACCATTTCCATTGAACCCACTACGGCATGCAATCTCCGATGTCCTGAATGCCCTAGTGGTCTCAGGTCCTTCACCCGGGAGACCGGAAATATGAAAGAGGATTTTTTCCGAAAGGTGATTGATGAAATGCACCAGAAGCTGATCTACCTCATCTTTTATTTTCAAGGCGAACCGTATATCAATCCCAAATTCCTGGAGATGGTACGATACGCGCATCAGAAAGGGATCTATACCATCACTTCCACCAACGGTCATTTTCTGCACCCTGAAAATGCCCGTAAGACGGTCGAATCAGGGTTGGATCGCATTCTTATTTCCATCGATGGTTCATCACAAGAGGTGTATGAGCAGTATCGTAAGGAAGGCCATCTGTCTACCGTCCTTGAAGGGGCGCGTAATCTGGTAGCAGCAAAAAAAGAGGCAG
Source organism: Candidatus Opimibacter skivensis (assembly GCA_016721905.1). GTDB lineage: Bacteria > Bacteroidota > Bacteroidia > Chitinophagales > Saprospiraceae > Opimibacter > Opimibacter skivensis. The sequence continues at coordinate 117,099 of JADKHH010000037.1, forward strand.
GTTCATCAACACCTCATATCGTTTTCCAGATGCTGGTCGTCAAACCAAACGAGCATCAGATCGGGGAGGTGCAAGCTCTTGCAAAAGAGATCGGTGTGGACGAAGTGAAACTGAAAACTGCGCAGGTCTATGATTTCGTTGAGGGTAACGAACTCATTCCTACCATTTCAAAATATAGTAGGTATTATCAGGACCATGCCGGCGTGTGGCATGTCAAAAACAAATTACGCAATCAATGCTGGAAGCTCTGGCATGCCTGCGTCATCACCTGGGATGGAATGGTCGTTCCCTGTTGTTTTGATAAGGATGCTACCTACCGGTTAGGTGATCTTCGGGAAAAATCATTTACCTCCATCTGGAAGGGCACTTCCTACCAGCAATTTCGCGCCAGATTATTACAGGGCAGGGATAAAATTGACATCTGCACCAACTGTACCGAAGGTTGTAAGGTTTGGGCATAACCGGGATTTCAAAATAGGTTCCCCTCCACTTTAGGGCGCTTCTAATAACTATCATAAGGGGAGCAATAACTATTATAATGGGCTGACAATTAAAATGGATAATTAATTATCATTGGGTTATTAGAGGCGTCCTTTAACTGCTATTCTCCTGACAAAATAGTTTTCTATGCCCCTGATTAATTTCAAAAAACCAGGCAAATATTTTTTTTATAAAATATTCATTGAATAATTTTTTATTGTACATTAGACCTATCATTAATTTACTTCCAGGTTGATTACCAGTATTTTTAAATTCACAAGTCAGTTATAATTGCTTCTGCGTCTGTAGTGTTCTAGGTTGCTTTCAATTTATTGTTTTATTTTTTTTCATACATCCGATTTGAACGATTCCGGGGATGGCTGCATTCACATTTTCCATCGTGTAATTGTAAAAATTAATGTGCCGGGCATGGCATGCTCATCACGGCTATTCATATTGTTTAATTAAAATCATTCCTCACCTTTAAATCTTTTAACCATGCCGACTACTCCCATTCCATTTATTGTTGATCTGCATTGCCATCCGACCACCAAGCCGTACGGGCATAGCTTCAAGAAATCGCCTATTGGAAAAAACAGTTCCAACCCAAACGATGAACACAGTATCTGGTACAATGACTCTCCCAATGCCGCGGAAAGGCTGCTACAGACCTGGGCGGAGATCGTCAAATTCCGGCAGGCTGACCTTTGCACACTGGCCTGGGGAAATTGCCGTGTAGTGGTGGCTTCCCTGTATCCAATTGAGCGCGGTTTTTTCCGCAATAAATTTGGGGAAGGTCTCGCCAGTGACCTGGTGGGATCCTTTGTATCTGGTGTCAGCCGCAAGCGGGTCAACTATGTCCAGAATGTGACCAACTATAATGAGGATCTGGTCAGAGAGTACGAATATTACCAGCAACTCAATGACCAACCCATCAATATCAACGGGACAACCTACCTATACAAACTGGTTCATTCCTACAGGGAAATAGCGGCTCACCAGCAAAACAATCCAGCGGAAGTTCGCACTATATTTATTGTCTTCTCCATCGAAGGGCTGCACTGTCTCGACAATAATATTGATGGGGAACTCAATGAGGCATCCGTGCTGGAAAATCTGAAGAAGATTAAAGAATGGGAATACGCTCCATTCTTTGTAACGGTCGCGCATCACTTCAATAATAAACTCTGTGGACATGCCAAAAGCCTGTTTGGGCTAGTGGGTAAAACTGCAGACCAGTCGGAAGGTATGAACAAGAAAATAAATGCTACCGGGCTGAAAGTGATAGATCTGTTGCTTGACAGTTCGGTAGGAAAACGCATTCTCATTGATGTCAAACACATGAGCCTGCTTTCCAGGCTGCAGTATTATGATCTGTTGGATACTAAATTTAAAAATGATGCCATACCGTGATTGCGAGTCATGAGCGGTAGCCGGACGCACGATTGATGGCGTACTGAATAAAGACAATCCTGCACTGGCTAAAACATTTTTTCCGGAGGATATCAATTTCTATGATGAGGAAATCATCCGGATGACAAAATCAGGCGGCATCATCGGGCTTCAACTGGACGAGCGCAGATTAGCTACAAAGGAAAAAATAAAATCGCTGCGCAATCCGCTTTTCCTGAATGAAACAGGGTACGTGCGGGCTGAGCTGGTCTGGAACCAGATTCAATACATCGCTGAGTTGCTCAACAATAACCGGCTGTTTGCCTGGGACACGATGGCGCTGGGTACGGATTTCGATGGCATCATCAATCCGGTCAATGGATTTCTAACGGCTGAAGAATTAAACGCACTCATGGCATATGTAGAGCGCCATGCATATAATTATATGAACGGGAGAGGTAAGCAGGTATTGAGCAGGCGAAACCAGATTACATCGGCACAGATTGTTGAAAGGATTTTTT